>NZ_JBNDMM010000005.1:0-559810 GCF_050436585.1 Paraburkholderia sp. GAS199
ACTACCCAAACCGCACCGGAGGACTTCAACCTCACCACCCGGCACCGCTTCGTTCTGCGTCGCTGCATCAGCAGCAGAGAAACGAGATTATGAAGAACTTTCGCTTCGCCGTCAACAGGTTTCTTTAACTTCCCAAACCCGCCCGACTCACCGCAAACCCCCGCCATTGCTGGCTCTCCCGCTTCCCCGTGCCCCGGTATCCGAAGCACGAAAGAGCGAGATTCTAGCGACCCACGACGGGCCTGGCAAGCGTTATTTTGACGCACAGACATCGCGCCGGACTTGGCACGAAGTGTTGGAAACAGACTCGATCGAAGCTCGTTGCTCAGGCCGTCGCGCGACTGGTCATAACGCGTTCGACCACGCTCAAGAAATGGTCCAGATCCGGCGTGGCCCGATTCGCTTCTTTCGCAAGATCGTCCCATCTGCGGAGGCTCAATGCGTCGTTCGCATAGGGCTTCTGCATGAACGTCGCCGCATCTTCCTTGCTGAAGATGCCGCCCTGCAATTCCAGGCTGCGCACGGAGTCGGCGGAAAGCTGGCCGAAATAGGTTTCGTCGATGGCGCACAGGCAGCGCTTTGCGTCGACGTGCAGGCGGATCGGCTCCAGCACCGCGTCCGACAACACCGGCCGCAAAAACGGCAACGCAAAATATTGATGCAGATCGTCGATGCCGCGCTCAGTCGGCGTTTCGCCTTGCAAATTCAGCAGATGGCCGAGGTCGTGCAGAAACGCGGCGGCCACCAGCTCGTCGTTCGCGCCCGCGGCTTCGGCCAATGCGCCGCTTTGCAACGCATGTTCAAGTTGCGTCACCGGCTCGCCGCTATAGGCGAGGTTGCCGTACTGCTCGTATAGCGAGCGGATGTCGCTCAAACTCAATGCCACGTTCTTACTCCCACGGTAATGAAAAGGTCTTCAGATTGGTGAAGCTTTTCATCGCCTCCTGAACACCTTCCTTGTAGCCCAGCCCGGAATCCTTGATGCCGCCGAACGGCGTCAGCTCGGTGCGATAGCCGGGCACTTCCCATACGTTGACCGTCCCCACGCGCAATTCGTTGACGAAGCGCGTGATCGCGTCCTGTCGGTTCGTGCAGACACCCGACGACAACCCGAACGGCGTGCCGTTACTGATCGCGATCGCGTCGTCGAGGGTATCGAAGGCGATGATCGGCGACACCGGCCCGAACGTTTCCTCGCGCACGAGCGTCATCGACGGATCGACGCGGTCGAGCACGGTCGGCGAATAGAGCGCGCCGCGGCGCTGGTTGCCGCACAACAGACGCGCCCCGCTCGCCACCGCCTCGTTGACGCGCGCCTCGAACAGTTCGGCCGCGGCGACGTCGATCACGGTGCCCATCTGATTCGCCGCGTCGAACGGATCGCCGAACGACCACGCACGCGTTTTCTCCACGACGAGTTCCGTGAACTCGTCCACGACGCCGCGCTGCACGAGCATGCGCTTGACCGCCGTGCAGCGCTGCCCGCTGTTCTTGTACGAGCCTTGCACCGCGAGTGTCGCCGCGCGCTCGAGATCGGCGTCGTCGAGCACGATCAGCGGATCGTTGCCGCCGAGTTCCAGCACGACGCGCCGGTATGCCGCCTTCGACGCGATGGCTTTGCCGATCGCCACGCCGCCGGTAAACGTAACGAGTTCGACGAGCGGATGCGTAATCAGCTCGTCGGCGATTTCGCGCGGATCGCCGGTCAACACCTGGAGCATCGGCGCGGGCAAACCGGCTTCGTAGAGAATGTCCGCGAGATAGAAGGCCGACAGCGGCACTTTCTCGGACGGCTTCAGCACGACGCGATTATTCGTCGCGATTGCCGGCGCGATTTTGTGCGCGACCTGGTTCATCGGATGGTTGAACGGCGTGATCGCGACGATCACACCCGCCAGCGGCTCGCGCTGCGAAAACACCCGGCGCTTCTTGCCATGCGGCGTGAGATCGCAGGAAAAACTCTGGGCGTCGTCGCGCAAGGCTTCGATCGACGCGAACTTGAACACGTCGGCCACACGACCGATCTCGTAGCGCGAGTCCTGCTTCGACAAACCCGCTTCGAGCGAAATCAGATCCGACGCTTCCTCGCTGCGCTCGCGCAGCAGCGCTCCGGCCCGTTCGAGAATCTGCGAACGCTCGTAGCGCGTGAGCTTCGCCTGATACGCAACCGCATAATCGAACGCGGCCCGCACGTCGTCGACGCTCGCAAGCGGCGCCGTACCGACACGCGTTCCGCTATACGGATCGAACACGTCGAGCGTGCGTTCGCGCGTGGCGCGCTCGCCTTTGAGCCGCAGTGCTTCCGCGCGAAACGCCGGATGGTCCTGCAGCATCGCGTTCATGATGCCGACACGTGATTCAGCGCGACATCGAAGATATCGAAGTTGCGCAGACGCTTGCCCGGCGACAACCCTTCGATGCGCCGGTTGAACAGCAACGGCACTTCCTGCTCCGAAATACCGCCGTGCGAACGCAGCGGCACCGTCAGGCCGGACAGATCGTGTTCCACGCGACGCGTGCCGAGCACCACGTGCTTCGTGCTCACCACCACGATGTCGCCGACGCGGTCGTTCGGCAACTCGAAGCGTTCGCAAGCGGCGCGATTGTCGAGCACGGTTTCGATGCCCTGCAGCGCGCCGATCCGCTCGATCACTTGCGTAACACTCACGTCGTGCGGCAGATAGATCGTGGCGAACGAACCGAGCGCGCCGTGATGCACCACGTACGGGTCGGTAATCGGCAGAATCACGCGCGCCTTGCCGTGACCGAGCCAGTCGTCGAGTACGTCCTGCAGATAGATCACGTTCGGCTCGCCGGTCTGCGGGTCGTGCTTGGCGTTCATGCCGTGGTCGGCGGTCAGGCCGATCACCCAGCCGAGCGCGTCGAGCTTCGCGAGATAGCCATCCATCATCGCGTAGAAATCGTTCGCGCCTTGCGTGCCGGGCGCCCACTTGTGCTGGATGTAATCGGTGGTGGACAGATACATCAGATCGAGTTGCCGGGTCTGCGCGAGCCGCACGCCGGCGGCAAACACGAACTCGGACAAGCCCGCGCTATAGACGTCCGGCACGGGCAGGCCGACCAGATCGAGCACGTCGTCGATACCGTTTTCTTCGCGCGTCACCTTGTCGGCTTTCTCGGCGGAGAAGCAGATGCCGTTCAGCTGCCAGCCGAGCAACCGGCGCAACTTGTCTTTCGCGGTGACCACGGCGACCTTCGCGCCCGCGTTGGCGGCGGCAGCCAGCAACGTGCCGGCGCGCAGATAGGCCGGATCGTTCATCATGACTTCCGCGCCTTCGCCGCCGTTCGCGTCCGGGTCCCAGAAATAGTTGCCGCAGATGCCGTGGACCGACGGCGGCACGCCGCACACGATCGACAGGTTGTTCGGATTGGTGAACGACGGCACGACGCAGTCGCCCTTGAAGGCCGAACCGCGCTCCAGCATCCTGCCGATGAACGGCGCGACGCCGGCCGCGACCGCGGCTTCGAGATAATCGTATTCGCATCCGTCGACGCACACCACGACTGTAGGTTGCGTGGACAGCCGGTAGCTGCGGCCGTTGACGTCGATCGTGCGTTCGTCTGAATGTGCCATCGTTTCCTTCCATGCATGCCGGGCGTGAGCCCAGTCATCGAAAAACCCGTCAACCGCCCTCGTCGGACGCCGGCGTCAACACGACGCCGAGCGGCCCCGACGGCCCCGCCGTCTCGCACGCTTCGTGCGCGCGCCGCAACCCGCCGTCGACATGCGCCTGCATCAGCGCGGCGGCCTGCTCGGCGTCGCGCGAAGCGAGTGCCGTCAGAATCGCGCGATGCTCGGCGAGCGAACGCTCCATCGCGCCTTCGTGCGCCACCAGCGCGGCACGCCGAAACAGACTCAATTCGCTGACCAGCCTGCGGTACGTCTCGTAGAGCTTGACGTTGCCCGCCGCCGCGACGAGCGCGTCGTGAAACGCCACGTTGGCACGCGCGTAAGCGTCGTGATCCTGCACGTCGAGCGCGGCGCGCATGCCGTCGAGCCATTCGCGCAGCACCGCGAGCCGCTTTGCGTCGATGTTCGGCGCCAGCATCCGGCAAGCCGCTTCTTCGAGCACGGCGCGCACCGCGTAAATCTCGTCGGCCTCCGCCAGCGACACCGTCCGCACGAACACGCCGCGATTCTTCTCGGTGCGCACCAGACCCGCCTGCTCCAGCGCGCGGAACGCCTCGCGCACCGGACCGCGCGACACCTGCAACCGCGCCGCCCAGTCGGCCTCGTTGAGCTTGTCGCCGGGCGCGAGCGCTCCTTCGACGATGTGCCGCTCGATTTCCTCGCGCACCAGCGTCGTGAGCGAATGCCTGCGTACAACCTCAATCGGATCGACAGAAGCAGTGTGCATAAATTCGGTCATTTTGGCAACTTTTGCCACATCGCACATCGAAAGGTGAATGCGTGCGTGCCGTCACAGCACGCCGGCACATTCATCGGAAGTCGCGCGTCAGTCCGCCCGACGGCGTGGCACACGCGCGGCGATCAGCAGCAGCGCGGCGAGCGAGACCAGCAGCAGGATCAGCGAAAGCGCGGACGCCGGCAGGTAATAACCGCGCTCCACCTGTCCGACCACGACGATCGGCACGGTCGCAAAACCCGGCGGATAGACGGTGAGCGTGGCGCCCAGTTCGCCGAGCGAGAGCGCGAAGCCGAGCGCGAGACTGGCGCGGATGGCCGGCACCAGTTGCGGCAGCACGACGCGGCGCAACACCATCGAAGGCGGCGCACCGAGGCTCGCCGCCGCTTCGCGCAGGATGGTCAATTCAGGGCGCAGCGCGGCGGCCGCGCAGCGATAGCAGAACGGCAACACCAGTGCGAGCTGGACGAACACCACGATCGCCGCCGAGCTCGACAGATCGACCGGTCGCTTGTGATACGCGATCAGCACGGCGAGCCCGAGCACGACGCTCGGCACGCCGTTCGGCATCATCGCGATGGTGTCGACGAATGCACCGAGGCCGCGCCGGTCGCGTCCTTCGAGCGCGAGCGCCAGCCACAGGCCGAGGATCGTGCCGAGGACGGCCACACCCATGCCGATTTCGAGGCTCGTGGTGAGCGCGTCGAAGTCGCTGGAGCCGAGACGCTCGAACCAGCGCATGCTGAAACCGTCCGGCAGAATCGTGCCGGACCAGTGCGCGGCCACGCTCGAGAGCGCCACCACCAGCACGGGCAGCACGAACAGCCAGAAGCACAGCAGCGCGGCGAAGCCGAGAAACAGACTGCCGAGCACGCGCACCAGCAGGCTGCGGCGCACCGGCCGCGCCTTCTTGTGCATGACCGGCAGAACGGTCGGGTCGAGTTCAACGGCCATGGCCCGCTCCTTTCACCTTGCGACGGTTGACCTGGCGGTACAACGCGTACAGCGACAAAGACATCAGCAGCATCACGACGGCGCCGGCGGCGGCCGTCGGCAGATCGAGGTCGACGGTGGCGGAACTGTAGATCGCGACCGGCAACGTGATCAGATGCGCGCTGCCGAGCACCAGCAGAATGCCGAACTCGTTGAGCGTCAGCAGAAAACAGAGAATCGTGCCGGCGGCGATGCCCGGCCACGCGAGCGGCAGGATCACCTTGTACGCGACCATCCAGCCGTTCGCGCCGAGGCTGCGCGCGGCTTCGATCAGACGCATGTCGAGCGTGGCGAACGACGCCAGCGTGGGACGCACCACGAAGGGCGCGTAAAACACCACCTCGGCGAGAATCACGCCGCCCACGCCGAACAGGAAGTCGAGCGGCGGCGCCTGCAGATGAAACAGCCGCTGCAATCCGATACTGACCGACCCTTGCGAGCCGTACAGAAAGATCAGCGTGAACGCCACCAGAAACGACGGAAACGCGACGAACAGTTCGAGAAAACGCGTCACCATGCGCGCGCCGGGAAACGGCTTGAAGAACAGCAGCGAAGCCAGCGCGACGCCGAGCAGCGAAGCAAGACCCGCGCTCGCAAAGAGAATCCACAGGGTCGTGCCGACCACGCCGCGCGTCTCCGGATTGCCGAAGAAGTTCGAGTAGGCCTGCACGCTCAAACCGTGCGGCCCGCTCAGGCTCAACAGCACCAGACGCACGAGCGGATAGATCACCAGCGGCCCGAGAATCACGACCGCGATGAACAGCAGATGCCATTGCGCGGCGCGCTCGCGACGCTTCACCGAGGCTGCGTGCGAAGCCGCGCTCGCATCGCGGCGCGCCTGAGCGTCGGCGCCGGACGACGCGGACAGATCAGGGGTTGATAAGGACGACATCGTCAGCCTCGTAACGCAGGGAAACTCGCGCGCCCTTCTCCGGCATCATGCCGTGACCGCGCTGCATGGTGACGAGCACCGGTTCGTTCGGCATCGCGTCGAGCGCGACCGACACCGACAACACCGCGCCATACCATTCCACCGAAGCAATCGCTCCGTGCAACTGGCCTTCGCCGAGCGGCACGATGCGCAGCGCTTCGGGCCGCAGACAGGCGACGCGTTCGCGTTCGTTGTAGCGGGCGTCGCCGAGGCTGAAGGCGACTTTCGGCGGCAGCAGATTGGCCGCGCCCAGATAACGCGCGACGAAGCCGTCGTTCGGCGTGTCGTACAGCTGTTGCGGCGTACCGAGCTGGGCGATGCGGCCTTCGCGCATCAGCAGCGTGCGATCGGACAGCACCAGCGCGTCGTCCTGGTCGTGCGTCACGCACACGATAGTGAGGTTCGGCAGGCGCTCGTGCAGCGCCTTCAACTCAGAGCGCACCGACGCGCGCAGGTTGGCGTCGAGCGCGGAAAGCGGTTCGTCGAGCAGCAGCACGTCCGGCTCGATCACCAGCGCGCGCGCCAGCGCCACGCGCTGTTGCATGCCGCCGGACAGTTGCGCAGGCATTACATGACCGGCGTCGCCGAGTTGAACCAGCTTGAGCGCGTCGGCGACGCGTCGCGCGACGTCTTTGGCCGGCGTGCGACGCGCGCGCAGGCCGAATGCCACGTTATCGAATACGGAGAGATGCGGAAACAGCGCGTAGCTTTGAAACAGCAAGCCGAGATTGCGCTTGTGCGGCGGCACGTGGGTGAGATCGTGACCGGCGACGGTCAGCGTACCCGAGAGCCCGTCCGCTTCGATAAACCCGGCGATGAAACGCAACAGCGTAGTCTTGCCGCAGCCGCTGCGACCGAGCACGGTCAGCAATTCGCCGCGCTGGATGGTCAACGACAGATCGTCGAGCACGGTGCGCGAACCGAAACGCACGGTCAGATGATCGATCTGCACGCCGCCCGGCGTGTTCGAACGCGCGGCATCGAGCGCGTCCGGTGAGGCGCCGAGCGCGCCTGGGTGAGCAAGACTGGCCGTATTCACCGGGTTCATCCTCCAACTGAATTAATGCTGACGCGGCGTCCCACGCTTTCGAGCGGGACGCCGCCTGATTCGACTACCTGAAACTCTGCTGACGGCTTACTTCGGCTTGACGACTTCGATCTGCTTGCCCGACGAACCGATCACGTCGTTCTTCCAGCGCGCGGTCCAGTCCGCCTTCTTCGCCATCACCTGGTTCCAGTCCACCGGAATCAGCTTGACGCCGGCGATCGCCTGCTTGACGGCTTCGCCGTTCTTGCCGGCGAGCGGCACGTCGGTGCGACCCGGAATGCCGAAGATGTCCGGCACCTTGGCCTGCACGTCGGTCGACATCAGATAGTCGATCAGCTTCTTGCCTTCGGCCTGGTTCGGGCCGCCCTTGATCAGGCCGATTGCATACGGCAACTGGAACGTCGTGGGCTGACCGCCCGCGCTGGCGGCGAGGAACACCGGCTTGAGCGACAGGCCGCCGTTGGCTGCGTCGTCGAGGTCCATCTGCAGGTCGCCGTTAGCCACTGCGATTTCGTTGCGCGAGAGCAGCACGTCGAGATAACCCGTGCCCTTGGTGTGGAACTTGGCGCTGTTTTCGAGCTTCTTGAGATAGTCGAACGCCTTGTCTTCACCCATCAGCGACGAGGTCAGGATGATGACGGCCATGCCGTCGCCGGCCGTGGCCGGGTTCGAGTAAGCGATCTTGCCGGTGAAGTCCGGGTGCAGCAGGTCGGCGAAAGTCTTCGGCTGGGTCTTCGTGACTTCCGGGTTGATCGCGAACGAGAAGTAGTTGTTCACGAAGGTCGCCCACGCGCCGTTCGGCGCCTTGGCGATGGCCGGCACGTTCTTGTAGTTGGCGCTCTGGTACGCCTGCAGCAAGCCAGCCTGGTCGGCCTGCTGGATGAACGGCGGCAGCGTGACGAGCACGTCGGCCTTCGGCTGGTCTTTTTCGATGGTGGCGCGGTTCACCACTTCACCGCTACCTGCCGTGACGATGTTGACCTTCACGCCTTCTTTCTTTTCGAAAGCGGGCAGCACGTCCTTGTAGAGGTTTTCGAGGCCATCGGCCGTGTACAGCACCACTGCGTCGGCCGCGTGGGCCTGGACTGCCACGCCGCCGAATGCCGCTGCGGCGACCAGCGCCGGCAACAGCTTGCGTGCGAGGCCAGCCTTGGCGTGAAGGGAATTCGTCTTTGTCATGTCGCTCTCTCCGAAAGGCAAAAAACCAGACGGTCGGGATATCCCGATACCTGTTGTGATTTGAACGGCGGTCGCGCCGCCCCGCTTGCGTGTTGCCCGCAGCCAGCGGCCGTGCATCTGTTTCGCGTTTTGCGGCGCGTCGCCGTGCGTTCGTCGCACCGCGGCGTGGATTGCAGATTGCCGACAACTTTGCTGCCTCTTCCCCAGCCTGACTTACAGCTCACCTACCGCACTCGCGCTGCCTGCCATGCCTGAACGGGCACGGCAAGGATCACAGGTTTCCGTGACAACGCCATGACGATTCTGTCGAATTCCAAAAAATGACACAATTCGCCAATAATATCCAAGTCAAACTTTTCATCAAGCGGTATCAAGCGGTGTCCCGGCGATGAATGTCGACCCGGCTATCGGGCGATGCTACATGGCGAAAATGACGGTCTAAGCGTATCGATTCGAGGCAGCGGCAGATTCGCGCCACGGGCGACGTGGCGGGCCGCTTCCGGACAACGGCGCGTATTGTGCCCGTCCGGTCGGGATATTGCAGGCAAAGAGGATCGCGTGGGTGCGATCGAGGGTGCGACGGATGCCGCGCGAGTGAGGCCGACGCGTCGCGCCGAGCGGCGCGGCCCGATAAGTGGCCCTATGAGTGGCCCAATGCGCGACCTGATGCGCGGTCGAACACGACGGCGCTACGCGATGAGGATTTCCGGACCATGCGCCGTGATCGCCTTGCCGAGCGCCTTGTCGGGCGCGAGCTCGGTGACCAGATAGCGCGCCGCTTCGATACCGTTGATGCGCACCGGCGTCACGCGTCCGAACTTCGAATGGTCCGCGACCACGACGACCGTGTCGGCCGCGGCGATCATCCGGCTGCGCACTTCGGCGGCCATGCGGCTGTAATCGGTCAGATAGCCGTCGGGCGAGATTCCGCCCGCGCCGATGAAGGCGAAGTCGGCGTGATACTGCGTGAGCTGATGCACGGTATCGAGACCGAAGGTGGCGTCTTCGATATCCGACAGCTCGCCGCCCAGCAGCGTGATGCGGTTGTCGTTGCGACGGCCGAGCAGCAGCGCGATGCGCCAGTCGTTGGTATAGACCGAGAGACGATGCCGGTCGAGCAGCGCGCGCGCCACGGCTTGCGTCGTGCTGCCGGAATCGATGATGAGCGACGCGCCGTCCGGCACGAACTCCGCCGCGCGTTCGCCGATCGCCCGCTTGGCGCCCGCGTTGGCCGCTTCGCGCGTGTCGAGGTCGGGCTCGCGGCGGTCGCTGGACAGCGCGCCGCCGTGCGTCGTCACCAGCAGCCCTCGCCCCGCGAGCGCATTGAGATCGCGGCGAATCGTTTCGCGCGACACGTTCAGTTCGCGCACCAGCTCCGCTACGGAGAGCGCGCCGGTTTTGGCGACTTGCGCCAGGATGTATTGGTGACGTTGTTCTGCGAGCATCTGTTGAGAGCCGGAGGCCGGCGTGCCTGGGTTTCGCCACGGTTTAAGAAGGCCGGCGTATTGTAGTACGCGTGGCGCGACGATGCTCCTCTTCGGTGCGCTTCCCTGCTACCCTGACGGCTTGACCGCGCGTTGACCGCAGATTGCCGCGCCGGATCGATCCCGATCCTCTGCTGCAACGCATGGTCCGTCAACCGAACTGCCGATGCCGCCACTGTTTCGCCGCCTACTACTGCTGTTCCACGCGCTGCGTTACGGCGCGCGTCTGATCTGGCTGGCCGCTCCCGCCGATCACAAACTGCACTGGATGATCCAACTGGTGGGACGCGTGCATGCGTCGGAGCGCAGCCGCGACAGTCTGCACGGCGTGCTGCCCGCGCTCGGGCCGCTCGCGGGCCGCTTCGCGCAGGTGCTGGTCGAACGGCCGGAGCTGGCGAGCGGCACGCTGCACGACGCGATCGACGCCATCGATCACCTCGAAACACCGTTGCCGCCGAATGAAGCCGCCATTGCGCTTGCACATGCTTTCAATCGCCCGCTCGCCACGCTCTTCAGCGCCGTCGACCTCGTAGCGGTGCGCGGCGGCTTCGCCGAACAGACGCATTTCGCGCGGCTCCTCTCGCCCGTCAACGGACATGACGAAGTCGCGATCAAACTCGTGCGCGTCGATCTCCTCCAGCAGATCGGCGACGAACTCGCCTTGCTGCGCTGGGTCGCACGCTGGCTGGAAAAACTCTCGGCGAGCGCCCGTCGCCTGCAGTTGCGCGCGCTCGCGCAAAGCTTCTCCGACGACATCCAGCGCCGCTTCGATCTGCGCGCGGAAGCGGCCAACCTCAGCCAGACCGGTCATCACTTCGACGGCGACAAGCGCATCGTGGTGCCCGACGTGATCTGGGACCTGTGCACGAACTACACGCTCACCATGCAGCGCATCAACACGCTGCCTGCCAACGACCTGCCCGGTCTGCATGCGCATCGGGTGAAACTCGCGCCGCTCGCCGCGCATATCGTCGAGGTGGTGACCGAGCAGGCGTTCGAGCACGGCTTTTTTCACGCCACGCTGGACGCCCGCCGGGTACGCGTGAGCATCGAACCGGACACCCTGGGCCGCCTGGTGCTCGCGGAATTCTCGATCATGTCGAGTCTCTCCACGGGCGAGCGCGAATTTTTCGTGCACGGCGCGACCGCTCTCTTCGATCAGGATTACGGGCGCCTTGCGGAACTGCATCGCGATGCAGGCCACGTGCCGCACGACACGCGCGCCGAAATGCTCGAAGCGGAATTGCGCACGCGGGCCGAAGCGCATTTCGCCGCCGAGCCCGAAGACCGTTCGGCGGGTTCGCTGTTTCATCATCTGCTACACGCCGTGCATCCATTCGACGGCGCGGTGCCCGCGCGTCTCGCCACGGCACAGCGTTCGTTTCATCAGGCGGAGATGCTGGCACGGGCGCTGCATCCGGGCGTCGATACGTGGAACATCGCGCGCGGCGTGCTCTCGGGCATCGCCCAGCGCGACGTCGATCATCGCGGCTGGATCAAGCGCATCGCGCGCGAACTGCCGCATCTCGCGCACATGCTGCCGCGCGTGCCGCAACTGGCGGTGCGCTATCTGCAACACGAACACGATCGCGCGCGCACGCCCCGGCAAAACGCGCAATTGATGCTGGACGTCCGGCGCGAATACCGCCGCACACGCGCGCTGTTATGGGCTTGCGCGGTATGCGGCGGCCTGCTGGGCGCGGGCACGGCCTTGCTGTTGCGTTGACGCGTTGCCGGACTGGCTGGCCAGAACTGGCTGACAAGACTCGCGTGGCGGAACGCAATGAACGGCTTCGGCCGACGGTGACAGCGCCTGAACCGCGCTGTGCAGCTTCGAACAAGACGAGCCTTCCGCGCGTCGTCATGATGGCGGTTTTTCCTGGCTCGTTCTTCCATGCTTGCTTCGCTTAGCGCTGTCGTCTTCGTCGTGCTCTGGTCGACCGGCTTCGTGGTCGCCCGCGCGATCACGCCGTACGCCGACCCCAATCTGTTTCTGCTCGCGCGCTTCGGCGGCACGGCGGTGCTGTTCGCACTGGCCGCGTTAGCGGCGCGCGCCGCCTGGCCGCGCGGACGCGATCTCGGCAAACACCTGGTAGCGGGCGCGTTGCTGCAAGGCGTCTACCTGGGCGCAGGCTACTGGGCCGTGGCGCAAGGTTTGAGCGCCGGCGTAATGGCGCTGCTCGGCGCGCTGCAGCCGCTGGCCACTGCGGCGGTCGCGGCACCGCTCTTCGGAGAGCGGCTCTCGAAACGCGGCTGGGCGGGTATGGCGCTCGGTCTGCTCGGCGTCGCGCTGGTGCTCGAGCCGAAGCTCGCCAGCGCGGCACCGCCGACGCCGCATGGCGACGCTCCGCCCTGGCTCGTCGTCCTCATTTCGATCGTCGCGGTCGGCGCGATCACGGCGGGCACCCTGTTTCAGAAGACGTCGCTTGCCAAAGCCGATATTCGCAGCGCGAGCGCCGTGCAGAATTTCGGTGCCGCAGTGGTTGCCGCGACTTTCGCGCTCGCGCTGGGCGAGCATCGCTGGATCGCCTCGCCGACGCTCTGGGCGTCGCTCGCGTGGGGGATCGTGATGCTGTCGGGTATCAGCGTGACGTTGCTGGTGTGGATGGTCAGACGCGGCAATGCGGCGCGCGCCACGGCGCTGGTGTTTCTCGCGCCGCCGCTTGCCGCACTCGAGGGCTATCTGGGTTTCGGCGAAACGCTGCTGCCGGTGCAGCTGGCGGGATTCGTCGCGGCGCTGGTGGGGGTCATGCTGGCGCGTTCGTGAGCGTGGGGATGCGGCGTTTTCGCGGTTTGCTCGGTTTGCTCGCCCGTCAGTCGGCAGTATCCCCACCGGCCGGCATTTTTGCGCGCGCTTTGCTGCCCGGCGCCGGCGACCACGCCGGGCGGCCCTTGCGAGCCGAATCCACCACGACGATGTAGCGCCCCGCCCACGGCATGACCTGCCGATCGCTTTTGAGTAGCCACAACGATTTGCCGGAATCGACCAGCGCGACGTACTCGGCGTCGAGAATGCCGTAGTGGTCGAGAAACGTGTTGAGCGACGCCGGAATCCGCACGCAGCCTTTCGAGTGACGGATGCCGAGCAAGGGTTCGAGGCGGTCCGGATCGGTTGCGTGCATCTGAAAACGCATCTGCGACATGCCACCCTTGCCCCAGCCGCGCTCGCCCTGCGCCCAACCGAGATCGAAGATACGCATGTCGCGCTTGCCGTAGCCGCGAATGCGGTTTTCGTTCAAGGTGCCTTCGGAGCGAAAATCCATGTTCGACGGCGTGTGCTCGAACACGCCGAGCGGCGTGACGAAATGATCGTGCTCGCCGGGACGTCCGGTCGACACCGGCGCCGCGCCGATCATCTGCCAGACGTCGGACGGCGTGGCGCGAAAATAGATGAAGAGCGCCTGCGTGTTCGAATCGCGATCCACCAGCACCACGTACTCGCCCGACAGATCGCCCAAGGTATGCGCGCCGAGTGCGGTTTCCAGACGCTCGCCGTATGCACGCTGCTCGGCGGCCGGCACCTTCAGGCGACGCGTGACGTCCTGCGCAAACACATCGCGCAACAGAAACGCGCGACGCGGATCGACGACACCAGCGGCATCCGGCGCGGCGACCGCGGCGGCATCGAGCGCGGCCGGCGGACGACTGGCCGCGGGCGACGGCGCGGCGCTGGCCGCACCACACGACAATGCCCAAAGCGACGTGCAGAATAAGGTGCAAACGGCAAGGCGCAGCAAACGCGATGCAGGCGATGCAGTTGACGCACGAGTCAAACGGAGCAGCGCAGTCAGTCTGCGCGCGAGGCGCGCGACCCACGCTGCCGCCGCTCGGTCGTCCGGACACGACAATGCATCCCGACGATTCACCGTCGCGGAATCAGGGCGGTCCGAGACAGGCTGGCCAGGCCGATTCGGGTAGTTCATCACTTAATTTGACTAAACCTGTTTATTATTGGCTTTCGCGCGCTTATTGCAGCACTCGGAGCAAAGATGCTACTCAGCGGATTGCAATCTGTCGATCGAAAATCAATGAACCGGATCATCTTGCTGTAATAACGTGTCAGTTTTGACATCGCGCAAGCACGGTGAAAAGGTGTAATGCGAATTAAAGCGGCTTAATTGTTAAATTCTTTGACGCGCAGTCGTCGCGTGCGCAATGCCAGTCCGCAAAACAGTTCGAGGAGAAGGTAATAACCATGACGCAATCCGATCAAGCCGCACGCCAGACCCGCATCGCCGCGGAAATGCATGTCGGCGCAGACTTCAACGCCACGCAGGAAATCGAACGCCGCGTGGCCTTCCTGGCCGATTATCTGCGCAGCAGCGGCCTGAAAACCTATGTGCTGGGAATTAGCGGCGGCGTCGATTCGACAACCGCCGGGCGGCTCGCGCAACTGTCGGTGGAAAAACTGCGCGCTGAACATTACAACGCGCATTTCGTCGCGATACGTTTGCCCTACGGCATACAGAAAGACGAAGCCGATGCGCAACTGGCATTACAGTTTATTCGCGCGGATGAAAATCTTTCCATCGATATTAAACCCGCCGCCGACGCCATGCTTGCCGCACTGGATATCAGCGGCGTTCGTTTCAAGGACGATTTCCAGCAGGATTTCATTCACGGCAATATCAAGGCGCGCCAGCGCATGATCGCGCAATACGCGGTGGCCGGCGCACGCAGCGGCGTGGTGATCGGTACGGACCACGCGGCGGAATCGGTCATGGGATTTTTTACGAAGTTCGGCGACGGCGGCGCTGACATTTTGCCTTTGGCCGGTCTGAACAAGCGCCGCGTACGCGCGGTGGCCAAAGCGTTGGGCGCGCCCGAAGCGCTCGCCCACAAGGTGCCGACGGCCGACCTCGAAATGCTGCGCCCGTTGCGACCCGATGAAGACGCCTACGGCATTCCCTACGACGCCATCGACGACTTCCTGGAAGACAAACCGGTAAGCGACACCGCGCGCGAGACTATCCTGCGCTTCTACGACCTCACGCAACACAAACGCGCGCTGCCGTACACGCCGTTCGACTGGCCGACGCCGCAAAAATAACCCGCGCTGACGCCCGCCGGGCAACGCCCTCGCACGTTCAACCCGCGGCGGGCGGCTCGTCCGAAAACAGGTCCGCGCTCGCTTCGAGCGCGAGTCCGCCGAGTTGCTTGCCGTGGATCTGCCGCGCAATCACGTCGCCCACATACGGCACGTTCGCGTCCAGTTCGACGGCGGCGTAAGCGTCGGGCTTGCCGACGTTCACCACTTCGATATGTTTCGCGTAGTGCCCGAGCTCCTGCTTGAGAAAATCACGCACTTCCTGCTCGCTGCACGATTCCGCTATGTTGCGCACGATCAGGTTCATGCGGCCTACCCTCGGCGCGAGCCGCGGCCATCGTTAGACTGCACGCGCACGGGACGCAGCGCGGCGCGCTGCTTTTCCTGCTGCGCGGCGAGTTCGCGGATTACTGCGGCACCGGCGGCGGCCAATGCGGCCAATGTCAGGTAGAAGGCAATCATTCAAATCTCCCCTTCGAATTTCGTCCTGTTTTCAGGATAGACCTGAATAACAGAGAAAGCGATGTGACACATTGTCGTAAAACAACGAAGCTAAATGCCCGTTAATGCACTGTACCTGAATAAGCGCCGGAAAAAATCGCAAAACACATGTGCAATCCGTGACGCAAACCCGGCATCGACCAAAAACATTCGTTCACGCGCTTTCGTCAGACGCAAAAACCGGGCCGCGCCGTCTACATCGAAACGGGGAAGCGCACTTCGCATCATGCGGAGAGCGCACCTGAAAGCGGGCTGATCAACCGGTCAGTCCGCTGCTTGTACATTGGCCGCGCTGACCCACCACGCATTGTCGCCCTTCGGCAGTCGAACCAGCACGGCGGACGGATCGTCGACGCCGTCGTCCGCGATTTCGCACACGGCGAGCCCGTCCGGCAAACGCTTCACCTGCCCGGCCGCCTGGAACAGCGCGACGCGCTGCGCGTTCAACGGACGCAACTGGCGATACACATCGAAACTGATCGCAGCCGGCACGTCGCCGCGAATCTGCAGCGCGTCGGCGGTGCCGCAGCGCGACGGTTCGGCGGCCAATGCCGCCGTGCTGCCGAACAAAGCGGCACAGGCGCAGGCCAGAGCGGCAAGACGTGAATAGGTCATCGAGATTCTCCGAAAAAATTACAAAGCCGCGCGTCGCGAAGGACGCGCCGCATAACTGGGTGGATGCGTCGAACCAGAGCAACGAAACCCGGCATGCACGTTCGAGCGCACGCGTTCGAGCACAGGACAGCCATCTCGCGCATCAAGGCGCGCCGTCGTGCTCCGCCGGTTCGCGTTCGCCGCCGGCGACATCGAGCCGGCTGACATCGCAGGACGTCTGGCCGAACCCCGAATACACCGCGGACCATTGTCCGACGATGGTTGCTTGCGCCTGAGCGAGACTCAGCTTGCCTTCGCAGACGCAGCGCTTGAGCATGACGGCCGCGCGCGCCTTGCGACGCTCGCCCTGATGGCCCGCCCACGGCAAAAGATCGAGATTGGCCGGCGCATCCGGCGACCCGCCGAGCACGATCGGCACGCGGCGGTCGAGCGCGAGTGCAAGACCGTCCTCGCTGTCCAGACCGCGCGCCGCGAGCAGACGGTCTTTGTGCGCCATGAGTTGATCGAGTGGCGGAGCGACGGTGTCCGCGTAGCCGGGCCGGCAAATCGTTTTGCTGACGGACTGCTCCGTGACGCGCTCGTCGAGCATCGACGCGTCCTGTGCGCACGCGTCGCCCACACGCAGGGTGAAGAGTGCCGCGAGGCCTAGAAGAACCGCGACGCGAGACACGAGGCGCGGCCCGCCGACGCCGCGCACGAAGTCGCGCCGACGCATCCGCGCCGGCGCAATCGCTTCGTCTTTACTGTTGCCCGCAACGCTTCCCGACGGAAAGCGATGCCTGTCTGCCATGCCTGCGTTCATTCGTTGGCGCACCCGAAACGGCGCGCAATGGTTCAATTCGCAGACTAATTAAAACACATTCAATATGAATAGGTAAAAAACTCGCGCTGGCGGCAGGCGCTTGCGGGACGCCAGCCACACTAACTCTTCGACACCCGCGCCTGCAGCGCGCGGATGCGCAACACCGCGTGCGTGTCCGACACGGTCGCTTCGTACATCTTCGCCAGATCGGCCTTGAGCGCCGTGCGCGAGCCACCGTCCAGATAGACCATGTGCCCGGACGGATAGAAGCGCGCCGACAGATTCTGCCGGACCTGCTGGCTGACGAGCGGCATCTGCTGCAGATCCAGCACGGTCTGGTAAAACGGCGTGACCCAGTCGTAGAAGCCGTTTGCCGACAGCACCTTGAGGTCGGGATTGAGCGCCATCACCGCCGCGAGATCGCCCGCGGTGTAGAGGATGATGTTGCCCTTGGCGTCCACGCCCTTCTGCGCGCCGGTCGGGTCGATGTGGCTGAAGTCCCAGTACTGGAACGCCTGGTCATTCAGATCCGTGAACGACGAGTTCGAGGTGTATTTCAGCTGCTCGTTCAGATACACGTTCCACATCGTCGTGTAGACGCCCGTCACCGCCGTCATGGTCGGGTCGTTGCCGCCCGAGTTCGGATCGATCTTGCCGGCGATACCCGTGCTGATGGCCGTGACGCGGCCGTCGTATTCGCCGAGCGCAACGCCTTTGGACTTCAGCAGCGTGGTCAGAAAAAGCGAGTTGCCGCGGCTGTCGTAAGAGGCGATGTCGAGGCTCCACGCCAGCAAGGTGGTTTTGTCGATGCCGGTGTATTCGCTGAGCTTTTCCACCGTGGCGGAATCAGTGGTCGGAAATTTACGCAACGCCGCGAGATAATCGGTGCGCGCGAACTGCGCCACTTCCTCGGCGAACGCGCCGAGGTCGGTGGGACGCGGCGCGATGCCGAGCTTCTTGTGGTACCACGCGTCCGCGGCGGCGGTCGGCAGCGCGCCGACCGGATTGCCCGACTGCGTGTAGTCGAGAATCGACGACTGCAGCGTTATGCCGTTCAGATCGACGCCGTCTTCATGCAAGCGGTAGGCGAGCACGCAACTGCGCGCGGTGCCGTACGACTCGCCGAACAGGTATTTCGGCGAATTCCAGCGGTTGTTCTTCGTCAGGAAGCGCTTGATGAACTGCTTGATCGAGTCCGCGTCCTGGTCGACGCCCCAGAAATCGCGGTTCTTTTTCGGCGCGATGGCGGCCGAATAACCCGTGCCCACGGGATTGATGAACACGAGGTCGCTCTTGTCGAGCAGGCTGTCGGGGTTGTCTTCCATCGAATACGGCGCGGGCGGCGTGAAGCCCGGCATCGACGTCTTTATGCGGCGCGGCGCGAACGATCCCAGCAGCACGAATACCGACGACGAACCCGGACCGCCGTTATAGAAAAACGTCAGCGGCCGTGCTTCTTCTTTCTGGTTGTCCTGCGTGAACGCCACGTAGAACATCTTCGCCTCGGGCTGCGAACTGCTCGGATCGACGATCACGAGATGCCCGACCGTGGCCGTGTAATTGATCTTCTTGCCGCCGATGGTGGCGGCATGATGCGTGATCGCCGCGCTCTCGGAGGTGTCGGTCACGGCGTCATCTGGACCGTTGCCGTACGCCACCGGATCGAAGAACGGCTGATCGCCGGCATGATGCGCGCCGGCGGCCTCGGCTTTATGTGACGACTGCGCACTAACAGAAGCTGAATCGGTATTCGTCATGATCGCTCCATGGGTTCGTGAACGTCCTGCGTTTTTGCCTTGTTCTGCCCTGCCTGCAGCTTTGCAGACTATAGTGCCGCCGCCACCTTCTGACCATTCGGACTACCGAGACCCGTGCAGGCATCCCAGCCGGTCGACGCCGCGAAGCTGCCGTTGTTGCCCTGCGTGATGTCGTTGCAAACTCCCGCCGCCTTGTACAGCTTCGGATTGACGAGACCGGCCGGCTGGCCTTTCGTGGCGTTGATCCGGGCGATCAGCGCGGCCCACAGCGGCGCTACCGCGCTGGTGCCGCCGACCACGGTCTGCGTGCCGTCTATCAGCACGCTGTAGCCGGTCACCGGCGACGCGTCGCCGGCCACGTCGGGCACGCCGCGACCGCTGAGCGCGGTCTTGCCGCCGCCAGTTGCCGTCGCCGACAGGCCCTTCTGCCAGACCGGCACGGGAAACGCCCGGCTGACGCCACCGCCGGTTGCGCCGCCTTGCGCGCCGTCGTTCCAGACCACCTCATGCGAGATCGTATTGCCCGATGCGCTCAGGTTGGTGCCGCCGCACGCCAGCACGTACGGACTCGACGCCGGGAAGTCGACTACGTCGCCGCCGGAGCCGTCGCTCGATCCGCTGTCACCCGATGCCGCGCACACGGTGACGCCGAGCGCCGCCGCCGACTGCAGCACGCCGTTGAATGCCTTGAGCGATTGCGCGGTCCAGTTCGACTCGGGTCCGCCCCAGCTGATCGAAATCACCGAAGGCTTGTTGGCGGTGTCGTGCACCGCGCGGCTGACCGCGTCGATGAAACCGGCGTCGCTGTTCTGCGTGAAGTACACCGCGATGGTCGCGCCGGGCGCAATCGCGCCGACGATCTCGATGTCCAGCGTGACCTCGCCGTCCGGCCCGTTCGGATCGCCGCTCGGCTGATTGCTGCCCTGATCGACACCGACCGCTTTCACCGTGGGCGAGGTCACGCCCAGACTCGCGAAATAGCTCTTGAGATCGCTGGTTTCGTAGCCGCCGCCGAGTTCTATGATGCCGACGCACTCGCCGCTGCCGTCGCCTTGCGGAAACTGGTAGAGCGAAGCGAGTTGCAGCGGTGTGAACGACACCTGATGCCCGCGCGCCGGCTGGAAAGGCGGACGGATGCGGAAATGCGGACGCGCCTGCGGCCGGTTGTCGAGCCCGAGCACCGCCTCGACCACGCCATGCAGATCGTCCGGTACGCTGATCGAACCGGTGCGGCCGCGAAACTGCGCCGCCGTGTGATGCTGGTAATGTTCGAGCTTGACGCCGAACGCCGTCTCGAACTGCGCGATCGTGCCGCTCAGCGCCACGGAGCGCGCCGCCGGGTCTTCCCGCACGACGCTCAGACCATGGGCGGCGGCGAACGCCTTCACTTTGGCAACGTCGTCCGGCGCCGCGCCGTAGTCTTTGGCAAGCGCCTCGCGCGACAGCGGCTTGACGCTCGGGTCGCCGGCCTCGATCCGGCCCATCAGCGCATCGAACTGCGCCTGCTGCTGACGGCGCAGCACCACGAAAACTTCGATCTGTTGCGCGGGATCGCATTGTCCGATCAGCTTCGAACCCTGCTCTACCGTTCGCTCGCTTCCTGGCAGCACATGCTTGTTGGCCATGGTGTCGACTCTCCTGTTAGCGTGACTGCCGGGCTGCGCGTCGACGTAGCTCAATGGCATGTCGATGGCGCATCGGTTGTGTGTCGATTACGCATCGATTACACGAGCCCGGCATGGCACGCAGCTTCGCAACCTCGATGCCTGACAGGCGCCGCAAGTCGCTATTTTTCGAGGACTGCATCCAACCGTCCGACCAATCCATTCGAACACAGTTCCGGCGCGCGCGGGAGTCGTCCGGATGGCCAGGGTCCGCCCACCGATGCGCAGGCGCTCGCGCTATCATGCTGCAGCGGCAATCCAGCCGTTACATTGCCTCGCGCGCTGTCCGCGCGCACGATCCGAGAATCAGAGGAAGCCCATGTCAATTTCGATGTATCAAGCATCAGTGCCCGTGCTGGTGCGTGGCCTGACCAACCTGCAAGCCATCCTCGGCAAGGCCGAAGTTCACGCTGCCGAGAAACAGATCGACCCGTCCGTATTCACGAATGCCCGCCTCGCCCCGGACATGCTGCCGCTCACGCGTCAGGTCTACATTGCAAGCGACACGGCGAAAGGCTGCGTCGCGCGTCTCGCGGACGTCGAAGCACCGAAGTATGAAGACGTCGAACAGACCTTTGAAGAACTGCAAGCCCGCCTTCAAAAAACGATCGACTATCTGAAGGAATTCAACGCACAACAGATCGACGGCTCGGAAACGCGCGCCGTCACGTTGAAGATGCGCAGCGGTGCGGTCGAGTTCACCGGCATGTCGTATCTGCTGGGATTCGTGTTGCCGAATTTTTACTTCCACGTCACGACGGCCTACGACATCCTGCGTCATAACGGCGTGGAACTCGGCAAGCTGGATTACCTGGGCGGCATCAAGTAATACCCGGTGCAGCCGCGCTGAGCAGCGCGCCGTTGGGCATACCGGAGAGGTTGGTGTGCTTTGCGGCGTCTCACCGCCGCGCGTTCACACGCGCGGCTGGAAAGCGATGATCGCCATGCCGGCAAGCGTGAACGCGACCCCGGCGGCGTCCCAAAGCGTGGGTCGCATTTTGTCGACGCACCAGAGCCAGACGATGGCCACCGCCACGTACACGCCGCCGTAAGCGGCATAAACGCGACCCGCGGCAGCGCCATGCAAGGTCAACAGCCACGCGAACAGTGCGAGGCTCAACGCGCCCGGCACGAGCAGCCAGATGGAACCCCCGTCCTTGAGCCAGCGCCACGGTAGATAGCAGCCGAGAATCTCGGCAACGGCGGTTACCACATAAAGCAGAAAAGTTTTCATCGACGGAGAAAAGAGTTGTGTCGCCGCTCTTCGTTCACTGGCGGTCTATCGGCTTTATTAACACAATCACTTGGCGTGCGGGCATGGCACATGCGAGAGTCTTCGCATCTCTCACCTGTCAGCCCTCCGTCATGAGCGTAGATTCTCCCTGCATCGACATCTGCAAGTTCGACAGCAAAACCGGTTTTTGCATCGGCTGCATGCGCACGCGCGACGAATGCAAAAGCTGGAAAAAGATGAAAGACAAGCACCGCCGGAAGATCATCGAAGATCGCTCGCGGCGCGAACACAAGCTCAACAAGTGAGCATGAGCGGCGGCTCGGGCGCCGCGACTCATAACGAGTTCAGATCCCACTCACGACAAAGCCGCAACCGGACTTCAATCGAGTGAAAGCCGCAACGCGAATCCGATCAGCGCTGCTGAAAACGTCCAGCGCTGAAGGGTTTGCGCGAGCGGATGGGCCCGCATCCAGCCCGCGATGCGCGCCGCGCCGATTGCATACATGGCGTCGAAGCATGCGCCGATCAGCAGCAATACCACACCCAGTTCGATCATCTGGAACGCGACGGGTCCCGCTTCGGGCCGCACGAATTGCGGTAGCAGCACGGAGCAGAACAGCAGCGCTTTCGGATTGAGCAGGTTGGTCAGCAAGCCTTTGACGAAGGACGCGCGCAACGAGCTCGCCGCCGTATCCGCCGGTACGCCTGCCGGCAACGCGAACACCGGCGAGCGGAAGATCTGGATGCCGACCCACGCCAGATAGATCGCGCCGCCGTAGCGCACGATCTCGTAGAGCCACGGCGCATTGCGCAACAGCGCGGCGACGCCGCAAGCAGACAGCGTGACGTGCACCGCTCGCGCCACGCCGAGGCCGCCGGCGGCGGCAAAACCGCTGCGCACGCCGCGACCGATACTGGTCTGCAACACCAGCGCCATGTCCGGTCCGGGCACGGCATACACCACGACGAGCGCGGCAATAAATACAACCAGAAGATGGGCGGAAATCATGATGAAACCTCGCTTTCGAGGCCTCTATCTTGCGTTCGTCGACGGAGGTTTTGCTGGCGATTTACCAGCATGACGGCGCACGCTTTAGAGGAATGCGCTAACATTCCGCCTTCGCGAAACGCAATCCACCAACCGTTTGCAGGCGTTCCAGAACGATGACCACCGAGCTCGACAAAACCGACCGCGCCATCCTTGCCGCACTGCAAAACGACGGGCGCATGTCGAATGCGCGCCTGGCGGAAACGGTGGGCTTGAGCGAAACGCCCTGCGCGCGGCGACTCAAGCGGCTGGAGAACGACGGCTATATCGACCGGTATCGCGCCATGCTGTCGCGTTCCGCGCTCGGCTTCGGTGTGGTCGCGTTCGTCTACGTGCGTTTTGCCGTGCACGACCGCGCAGTCGCGACGCGCTTCGAGCGCGAGGTGCAGGCAATCTCGCGCATTCTTAGTTGCCACAATGTGTCGGGAAGCGCCGACTACATTCTGCAAGTGGTGGCGCGCGACCTCGACGATTACGGCACCTTCATGCGCGACGAGTTGCGCGGTCTGCCTGGCGTGACGTCGGTGGAATCGGCGTTGTCGCTGCGCGAAGTCAAGGCGAACAGCGGCCTGCCGCTCACCTGAACGCCGGCACGCGAAGGCGCCGGCAATCGTGGCATAGTTTCATCCAATCGATACGGCGCGAGCCGACCAGACACGCACGGAGTTTTCCATGGATCACGAAAAGGCGCGAGCCGAAGAATCAGCCGCGATGGAGCGGGTTTTGAACGCGACGAAGCGCGTACAGACGGCATTCGCGTCGCTGCAGTCGCAATTCCCACCGGCCGGCGAGGGCAAACCATCGCAGTTCGCCCTGCAAACTTTCGACGCCGCGCTGCAGGAGCTCGAAGACGCGCAAGCCGCTTTCGACGAAATGCTCGGCGATCTGCTTGACGGCAACCGGTAAGTGACCTAGCCGCTCGCCGCGCTGGATAGCGAGGGCGCAGCGGCGCGAGCGGCGCCGTCCGAAGCGGATTGGACGGATGCCGCGCGATTCCAGGACGCCGTCTAGGCTTGACCGTTAGTTGCGAATTTGCAATCGCCCGGATTACGCCGCGACGATCTTTCACATGCGCCCCTCTGCCGCGAAAGCGCTAGTCCAGTAGCGGCGCCGCCGCCGGTTCACACCCCCCTCACACGGCACGGGTCGTGATGACTGGTTCGCACGTAATCGGAAAGTTGAGCGAGTTGGCGACATAGCATTTCTCGTGAGCCGCGTGATGCAGACGCCCGGCCAACTCCGCGTCGCTGCCCGCCTGAACGACCACGTGCGGACGCAGAACGATCTGCGAGAAACGCCCTCCTTCCTTGTTGTCGAGCATCGTGCCTTCGGCTTCATCGCGATACTCCAGCACGACGACACCCGCCTCCGCACACAGATGCAGATACCAGAGTTTGTGGCACGCGCTGGTCGACGCCACCAATAGATCTTCCGGATTCCAGCGGCTCGCGTCGCCGAGAAAGGCTGCGTCTGACGAGCCGGCGATGGGCGGCTTCGTGCCCGCGCTGATGATGTGGTCGCGCCCGTATGCGCGATAAGCGGACGTGCCGGTGCCACGATTGCCGATCCATTGCACCTGTACCGCGTATTTGTGTTCACCCAATGCCATGCCGATCTCCTTTTTTCCGATCTGGTCGATTCCGGTCGAGCAGGATGCGCCGAACCGGAAAGCATTTTATCCAGAGAATGGCATTTTGGTATACCATTATTCCAGATAAACGAAACAGACCGCCATGGAAAACAGACTCGATTCCACCGCCGACGCCATTGCAGTCTCGCTGCGCGAACTGATCGCCGCCGGCGATCTGCAGGACGGCGCAAGACTGGTCGAACGCGAACTGGCCGAACGCTTCGGCGTGAGCCGGGTGCCGATGAGAGAAGCGATCCAGAAGCTCGAAGGCGAAGGCCTGATCGAGTTGCAACGAAATCGCGGCGCAGTGGTGCGCACGCTCACGGAAATCGACGTGGCGGAAATCTACGATTTGCGCTCACTGCTCGAAGGCGACGCGATTTTTCGCGCCGTCAAACGCATGGACAGCGAGACGCTGTCACGCGCGGAACTCGTACACCGCTTGCTCGGCGAGGCGGATACCGCGCAGAAACAGGGCGAACTCAACCGTGAATTTCACGAGTTGCTGTACCGACCTTGCGGAAATGTTCGCCAATTGAAAGCGATTCGCGAGCTGCGCGCGCAGGTGGAACGCTACGAGCGGTTGCAGTCCACCCTGCTCGCCGACACGGCGGCCTTTCAGGACGAACATCTCGACATTCTCCAGGCCTGCGAGGCCGGCAACGCGCGCCTCGCGCGTTCGATGACCGTCGCGCATCTCGCCTCGGCGAAACGCATTGTTCTACAACTGCTGCAAAGCGAATGATGGTCCACGAATAAATATCTGCGAAAAAACGGGAATAACGCGGCGCGACGCTGTGTTTACCGTTCTGTAGACAGCACATCAGGCGACGCGACCGCCGCCGGGATACCCAGCCGCTCAGGCGCTGTTCCCCCGGCTAACGGACACGTCCCACATTGGGCAACACACTCCCTCGCGGGTGTGTTTCTTTCTCGCTGACAACGGTGCAGATTTTAAATTACTTAGGAATCCATCATGAAAACCCGACTCGCTCTCACCCTCTCCATGATCCTTCTCGCCTCTGCCGGCGCAGTGACCAACGCATCCGCGCAGGAAAAAACCCGCGCCGAAGTTCGTCAGGAATTGATCCAGGCCGAGAACAACGGATTGAATCTGGTGACCGACACGTCGTATCCGGAGATCAACCCGATCTACGCGCAACAGGCTGCTCAGGAACAGGCACAAGCGCAAACGCAGGCACAGGCCACGCAATCTCGCGACACCGATGTCGGCGGCAGCATGGCCGGCTCGAGCGCGACAGGTCAGCGCGCACCGGCGCATATGACGATGGACCCCAACAATTGCGTCGGCCCGGTGAGCTTCTGCTCACTGTACTTTGGTAGCTGAATGTTGGCCGCTGCATGTCAGAAGCAAATTGCAACGCGCTTACGCGCAACGCCATGCGCTCGCCCGACCGGACGAGCACACGGCATTGCGCACGTATCGACGATTCGCGAGAGACCAACCCAACTTTTACGCCGCGTGGGCCGTAGCATTCGACCTAGCGCGACGGCGCTCCTCGCCCCGCCACGTTCGGCGCGCGAGGGTCGACGCTCTGATTCAGGCTGGTGCCGTTCGCCCGCATGTCGTTCGGCGCCTGACTGACACCGAGGCCACCGCCTGTCGCACTGTGAGTGCCGCTGCTGGTACCCATGCCGCCGCTCACACCCGGCGTCGCGCCGATGCCGGGCACGGCCGGACTGCTCTGCATGCCGGGTTGCATACCCGCTTGCGCACCATTCGCCGCACCCGCGCCGGGACTCGTCGACTGCGCCTGCGCCCCGTCGATCAGGCCGATTATCAAAACCAACGCCATTACACCGCTCGCCACGATTTTCATAGCCGCTCCGTCGTTCCATCGGGATCGCGCCGTTACTGGGCGCCTGAAGAGTAAGACGTCGACGAACACGCTTTGTTCATGACATCAATCGGGGCTTGATGAGCGATCGGCGATAATCGGCGGCTCTCTTTCGACTCGCAATATCGATGACGTCCACCGCTTTCGCTCCATTCGAAGACCTCGCTCGCACACTGCTGCCGCATGCTTTCAGTCACGACAGCGGCAACCTCGACGGTTCCCACGACACCTCGCATCTGCAGCGCGTCTGGAAAAATGCGTCGGCCATTCAGGCAGAAGAAGGCGGCGACGCGCACGTTCTGTTCGCCGCCACGCTGCTGCACGACTGTGTGACGGTCGAGAAAAACTCGCCGCTGCGTGCGCAGGCTTCGCGTTTGTCCGCGGAGAAAGCCGCACGTGTGCTGACCACATCGGGCTGGTCCGATGCGCGTATCGCCGCGGTGTCGCACGCGATCGAGGCGCACAGTTTTTCCGCCGGCGTCGCGCCGCGCAGTGTCGAAGCCAGAACGCTGCAGGACGCCGATCGGCTCGACGCGCTCGGCATGCTCGGCGTGGCGCGCTGTTTCTACGTGGCCGGCCGTCTCGGACGTCCGCTCTACGATCCCGCCGACCCGCATGCCACGCACCGTCCGCTCGACGATACGCGCTACACGCTGGACCATTTCCACACCAAGCTGCTGAAGCTGTCGTCCGGCTTCCAGACTTCGGCCGGCGCGCGCATGGCGGCGCTCCGTCACGCGCGCCTGCAGCGTTTCCTCGACGAATTCGCCGACGAGATCTGAACCGGCGCGCCGCGCGGCGCGGGGAATGCGTCGAAGCATAAGCAAAACTCGCGCGCGCGTTATGATCGGTCGTTACGCCAACACGGCGCCTACACGGCCGATCGCACACGATGGAGCACGCCTACCTACAGCTGTTGCATCAGCTTGCCGGCCACCCGGCATGGACGCTCACGGTCGTCTTTCTCGCCGCATTTCTCGAAGCGATTGCCGTCATCGGCACCTTCATTCCCGGCAGCACCGCCATGTTCTTCGCCGGCGCGCTGGCCGGCACCGGCTCGCTGAGTCTCGGGTGGGCGCTGGCGTGGGCGGTGGCGGGCGCGATCGCGGGCGACGGCCTGAGCTTCTGGCTCGGCAGCCGCTACAAGGACCGCATCGTCCAGTTGTGGCCGTTCTGCAAACATCCGCAGATACTCGACGCGGGTCATCATTTTTTTCAGAAGCACGGTGCGAAGAGTGTCGTGTTCGCACGTTTCATCGGTCCGCTGCGGGCCATCGTGCCGGTCGTGGCGGGCATGCTGGGCATGTCACCCGCACGCTTTTACGCCATGAACGTGTTGTCCGCGCTGTTGTGGGCGCCCGCGCACATTTTGCCGGGCGTGGTGTTCGGGGCGTCGGTGCTGCTGGCGGGCGCGGTCTCGTTCCGGCTGGTGGTGGTCATCGCGCTGCTGGTGGGCATCGTCTGGCTGAGCTTTCGCGCGGCGGGATTCCTGCTCTCGCATGCCAGCGCGTGGTCGAGCGCGGCCGGCCTGCATCTGGGCGACTGGGCTTGCCGCCATCCGGGTCCGGTCGGGCGGTTCGCCCGCAAAATGCTCGACCCCGAGCAACCGGACGCGAGCAGCGTCGTGGTGACATCGCTGATCGTGCTTGCGTCGGGCGCGCTGTTTTTCGGCGTCGCCAAAGACGTCGTCAGCGGCGACCCGCTCACGCGCGTCGATCTGTCGGTCTATCAGTTTCTGCAATCGGTACGCACGCCGTGGGGCGACACGGTGCTCGCCGGACTGGCGACACTCGGCAGCGTCGCCACGCTGGGCGCGCTGGTCGTCACCGTGGTGATATGGATGCTGTGGGAGCGCCGCTGGCGCACCATCGGCTACTGGCTCGCGGCCGTGGTGTTTTCCCAATTGCTGATTTTCGCGCTGCAATTCGCGATGCACCGCGCGCCGCCCGACGAGATGCTGGCCAACGCCTACGTGTTTCCGAGCAACCACGTCGCGGCCACCGTCATCGTGTACGGTTTTCTCGCATTTTTGCTGGCGCGTCGCGTGGGTACGCTGGAGGGCGTGCTGGTGTCGACCGTCAGCACCGTCGTGGTGATCGTGATCGCGCTGGCGGGTTTGTATTTCGGCCGCTACTGGGTCTCCGACGCGATCGGCGGCGCCGCGCTCGCCTACGTGTGGGTCGCGATCGTCTCGCTCACGGCTATCCTGCGACATCCCGAGCCGCCGCCCACCCGCAGCTTCATGCCGCTCATCATCCTCGCCGTCATGCTGGCGAGCGTGGGCGTGCAGCTCGGCGTGCATCCGCCGGTCCCGCCGCCGCAACAGGTCGCGCGCGCTCAGCCGATGCTCGTCACGCAGACGCAATGGACTCACTCGCTGTGGAAAAGCCTGCCCTGCTACCGATCCGACATGGGCGGCGACCGCAAGGAGCCGATCACCGTGCAATGGATGTCGAATCTCGATTCGATCAAGGGACAACTGCGCGCCCAGGGATGGGTGGAAGGCACCGACCTCTCGGCGCACAGTCTGCTCTCGCTCGCGTCGCCCAACGTGGCGGCCGTGTCGCTGCCGGTGCTGCCGAAGCTGAACAACGGCGTGCCGTCGGCGCTCGTCTTCATGCGTCCGGGCGACACGCGCGACGAACGCGACGTGCTGCGCTTCTGGCCGAGCGGCTATGCCGTCGACAACGGCAGTTCGACGACGCCGCTGTGGATCGGCGCGCTCGCGCACGAGCGTCTGTCGCGCGCATCGTGGCCCATCAATATTCTGCGGATCGAGCGGCCCAAGGCGTCGCATGAGGCACGGAGCGCCGCGGAGGCGGAGCTGGGCGCCTCGCTCGTCGCGCAGGTGAGCTGCCACGGCATGCCGGTGGCCCTGCTGGCGACGCCCGTCGAATAGCGTGTGGCTGACCTTGTGCGCACGGTTACTGAACCGGGCGCGAGAACGGTTTGCGATCAAGTAGTTGGCGCGATTGCCAGGGGGTTGTCCACAGGCTTGCGAACATTTTCTGTGGGTAACTCGGCCGGCTTTCGCCACCCCAAAAAATATCCACAACGCAAGCTCCGTCCCATCTGGTTACGTGCGCAACCTCTCGTTACAGACCTGTGCCGAGCCCTTGACTATCATGCTTCGATCGTATCGATCGAGCATTGGTTGGCCAGTTATGAGGAAAATCGGCAAGACATTGGTGGTCAGCCTCGTGCTGGCGGAAGTTGCGTTCGCGGCCTATTTGCTGTCGCCGAAAAGCGATCCGTCGACGAGCGCGACGGGCGGCGCTGTCAATCACGCCGCCGACCTGCAGTCCAACGCAACGCCGGTGAATTCGCACGACGCGTCGATTGCCGTGCAGAGCAGCGCAGGCGCTACCAATTCGGTCACGCAGGCCGCCATCTCGGGCCAGTCCACTGAGGGTCGCATCGCGCCCGCAGCGAATGTGCCGGCGCAGACGGCCGCTCAAGCCACGCCGCAAGACACCGCGCCTTTGCAAAAAAGCGCGCGACCACGCGAATCCACTGCCGTCGCATCCGTGAACGTCGATACCGCCGCCGCGCCGGGCGTCGCGCAAGGCGCACGCGGACGCGACAATCTCGGCCGACGCGGAGTGAATCCGGTGTCGGTGTCATCGTCGTCTTCGGGATCGTCGTCTGAAACGGATGCGCTCGTCAGGGAATCGGCCAAGCTCGACCCCAACTTGCCGCCACCGCCGGCGGCAGCCACGCCGCTCGTGCACGACGACCAGCCTCATCGCAGTTCGAATACGGTCGCAGCAGCAATGACCGATCAGCTCGTCAGGGAATCGGCGAAACTCGACCCGAACCTGCCGCCGCCGAATCCCGCCGGCGTCCACTAGACGAACGCGGACGCACGCACGCAAAGAATCGGGCGGCGCACGCTCAGGCGATGCGCTGCACCCAGCCGCTTCGCCAGGCCGGCGCCTCGAACGGCTCCGAAAAATACTGCGTCTCACGAACGACCTTGCCGTTCCTGAATTCCATGATGCTCACCGTCAGCGCCGGCCGGCCGCCGTACGTGATGGTGTATTCCGTGACCCACAGGTCGCCCTCTCCCTGCATCCGCCTGACATCGAAACCCGATGGCCTGTCCGGATGATGCCCACGTAGCGCCTGCAAATTCTTTCGCCCGACGATGCGTTCGCCCGATTGCGGATAGTCGCAGACCGCGTCTTCGTCGTAGATGGCGTGCTCGGCGTCGAGGTCGCCCGCCGCCGACGCGCGCCAGTGCGCATTCAGGGCTTCACGTATGGCATCGCTTTGCATGGTTTATCTCGCGCGCGAACAAAGTCACACCAGGTATCATAGGCCGCATCGCCGTCTTATCCATTCGAAAACGAAGGAGACACCGTGCCTGACATCGCTGCCAGTGAACTCGACGCGTACGCCGCGCAATTCGAACGTGACGGGATGGTCGTCCTGAAACGGCACTTCCGCGCGGAGACGCTGCAGGCCTGGCGCGCTGCCTTCGAGCCGCTATTGCGCGGGCGCATTGCCGCTGGCACGACGGCCGTCAGGGGCGACAACCGGCACTACATCACGCTGCCGTTCGCGGGCGTGTTCGCCGACGAAAGCATTTTTTGCGACCCCGCGATTCTCGGTATCGTCGAACGGGTTGCGGGCGAAGACCCGGTGATGTGTCAACTCGCCACCGACACGCCACTCGACGGCTCGACGTATCAGGACATTCATCGCGACACCCCGCCACTCTTCGACGATCAGCCCGAAACGCCCTCGTTTCAACTGGCGGTCAATTTCCCGCTGTGCGACGTCACGCTGGAAAACGGTCCATTCGAAACGACGCTGGGCACGCATCGCATGCGTCCTGACGACGCCATGACAGCATGGCGCGAAAACCGCGTCGAACTGAAAGCAATAGAAATGGAACTCGGCGATGTGATGATTCGCGATGTGCGCGCGCTGCATCGCGGCACGCCGAACCGGACGGATCAGCCGCGCCCGATGGTGGTGATCGGTTATAGCCGGAGCTGGTATTACCGGCCCGAGGTGCACATCGACGTGCCGGCCGACGTGGATGCCCGTCTAAGCGCTCGCGCCAGACGCCTGTTGCGCTCGATGCCGCGCGTGGACAGCGTGCAGTCGCCCGATGCGCCGGAAGCGTACCGGAAGTTCGCTTACTGAAAGCGCCCGCCTTCAGGCCGGCAACTTCCCTTTCCTGCGCAATACGCCAACGATCTCGTCCACGCTCGCGCTCTGCAACAGACGGTTGCCGGCCGCCTGGCGCTCGGCGTTGATTGTGTCGATGCTTCGCTGCATCGCGGACGCCTTCGCCGAAATATAGACGGCCATGCCGTATCCGAAGCGCTCGATCAGATCGTTACAGAGGTAGGTTTTCATAGAATCCGGGCGACGGTGAAGATGCCGGCGGGCATGCCAGCGGTGCTGCCAGCCCGACTCAATTGAGAATCATTCGCAATTATACATAAACAAAAATCGCTGACCACCCCCGCAATCTGAGTGGCCGGTCAGCGATTCGCCACCAGTACGGCCCGCTCGTAAAACCATCGGTTCACTACATCGGGAACCGTCTCGAAGGTCCGGCGCAGCATCGGCGCGAGCGTGCCGTCGATCAACGCCGGGTCGTTCATGGCGTCGACGAGCGCCTGCGCGGCGAATCGGGCGGTCGCCGTCCAGGCATGCTGCACCCGTTGCGAATCGCCGAAACGCTCGAGCACCGACAGCGGCACGGGTTCGAGGCGCCGGCCGTTTCTGCCGTCGAACGTGCCGATCCAGATGTCCGGCGCCGCTTCCGATGTCGCGTCCGTTGCCACATCCATTGCCGCCCCGTCGCCGCAGTCCACACCGAGAAATTGCAGGAGCGAGCGGCAATGCATGGCGGCGACGCAGATCACAGGCCGCGTGTACGCCACCAGTTCCTCGTGACGCACCGCGTTTTCGCCGCGATCGGGCATCACGAGCGCACCGGGATTCGCTTCCAGGTCGAGCGCGGCGAGTCCCGCGCTGACGCCTCGCAACTGATGCGGAACGATCGTATAGCGCACGTCTCGCAGGAGCGAGGGCGCGGGCCGATCGGCGGTGGCTGGTGCGTTGTGCATGGTCTGCGGGACGCCGCGTGAGCAGTTGGAACGGGGACGCGTTGACGGTTTCCGCCGCTGTCTGGACGGGTTCGCACGTCGCGTGGTGCGGATAACGTAGCACGCACGCAAGTGTATTTATACTGGCGCAGAAAACATTCGAAAACCCTCACATGAGATCCGGCATGCGCGTGCTTTCCTACACCGTGAGCTTTGCTGTCGCCGCCTACCTGATCGCCGCGCTGGCACTGTATCTGATGCAGGACGACATGCTGCTGCCGTCCACGCCGAAGGCCGCCGACTTGCGCGACGCCGCGCACACCGGCAGCAGCATCGACCTGTGGCACGTGCGCGGCAACTATGCGGGGTACATCATCACGCCGACGACGCGTCAACCGCGCGGCACCTTCATCGTGTTTCACGGTAACGAAGAGTCGGCGGAAACCAAGCTGCCGCTGGCCGACGTATTCGTTCAGGCCGGCTATCGCGTACTCGTCGTGGAATATCCCGGCCACGGCAACCGGCCCGGCGAGCGCACCATGCAGGCCGCGCTCGATGCGTCGCGCGATGCGCTCGCTGACACTGTCGCCCGTTGGCCCGGACCGGTTTATCTCGCGGGCGAGTCGCTCGGCGCGGGCATGGCGTCGCAGGTGGTTCGCGGTCAGGAAGCGGCCGTCGCCGGCGTCGTGCTGATTACACCGTGGGATTCGCTCGCCAGCGTGGCCGCGGAAAAATATCCGGTCTTCCCGGTTCGACTGCTGCTGCACGATGGCTTCGATTCGGTCGCCGCGCTCTCGCGTTATCACGGGCCGCTCGTGATCATCGGCGCGCAGCAGGACACCTTGATTCCCGTCATGCATGCGCGCCGCTTCGCGGGTCAGCACGACCTCGCGAAGCTCATGCTGCTGCCCAACGCCGATCACGACAGCTGGTTCGACGCCATGACGCCGCAGCGCTGGCAGCAGGTTATGCAGTGGATGGGCGCGGCGTGATTGCCGCCCCGGCGGACTCGCCGTGCGGCGTGTCTCGCGAAACCGTCAGAACGATTCGCCCACCATCTCTTCACTCTTGCGCCAGAGCGCCTCGGCATTCGACGCATCGAGCGCATAGCGCCGCACACCTTCGCTGACCGGCGTGATCACCACATCGTCGCCCACCGTTTCGCTGACGTGACAGTTCTCGCAGTACCGGCCGCCCACGGCGTCGGCGTCCGCCACCACGGCGGTCCACACGGACGTCGCCGCCCCTTGCGGCACGCTCTTGAACTGGAACGGCGCCTTGCCTTCCGATTCGAGTTGACGGTTGATCGTGTCGACCATAGCCGTCAACTGACCGTCGTCCATGTGACGGCCGAGTTCCGTCCGGATGCCGCCCGGATGCACGGCAGCCGCGCGCACCCCGCGCGCCCGATGCCGCTGGTCGAAGGCCACCGCGAAAAGAATATTCGCCGTCTTGGCGCGCCCGTAAGCCACGAACGGCTCGTACGGCGTCCGTTCGAAGCCGGGGTCCTCGAGGTCCACGTTGGCGAAACGATGGCCCGACGAGGCCAGCATCACGACCCGGCCGCCCGAGGGAATCAGCGACGCGATGCGGTTCACCAGCACGAAATGTCCGAGGTGATTCGTGCCGAACTGCGTCTCGAAGCCGTCCGCGGTCTTGCCCAATGGCGCTGCCATCACGCCGGCATTCGCGATCACGACGTCGATCGGTTTGCCCTGCTTCACCAGCGTGTCGGCGCAACGCCTGACGCTCGCCAGGTTGGCGAGATCGAGCTCGACGAGTTCGATGCTGCCGCCCGCCGCCGCGGCTTCGCGGCGCGCGTCGGCGATCGCCTGCGCGGCCTTTTCCAGATCTCTGGCCGCGCCGACTACGCTCGCCCCACGCGCCGCCAGCGCCCGCGCGGTCTCCACGCCCAGCCCCGCCGACACGCCGGTCACGAGAATGCGCTTGCCATGAAGATCGACGCCCGCGAGTACGTCGTCGGTTGTCGAAGTCGCTCCAAAATTCCTAGTCATATCCACCGCTCCAGCAAAATGAGATTGACGTCGTTCCCCGTCCGGGATAAAAACGGAGTCTACCTCCGTTTTTATCGATACTAAACGGAGACACCCTCCGTTTGCAAGCCTGCGAATGTAAATGACCGAGTCCACGCCAAAAGAACGAAAACCCCGGGCAGACGCCCAGCGCAACCGCGAGCGCATCCTGGAACACGCGAAAGCGGCCTTCACGCGTGCCGGCGGAGAGATCAGTCTGGAAGAGTTGGCGCGCCAGGCGGGCGTCGGCGCCGGCACGCTGTACCGGCACTTTCCGACGCGCGACGCGCTGCTGGAAAGCGTCTACCGCGCCGAAGTGGCGAAGCTTGCCGGAGAACAGCACCGGCTGTCCGAATCGCATCCGCCCGCCGAAGCGTTGCGAGAATGGATGCTGCTTTTCGTGGATTACATCGCGACGAAGAAGATCATCGCGCCGGCTTTGAATTCGATGGTTGGCGGACCGACGAAGTTATTCGAATCGTCCGGCACACAGATCAAGGATGCGATTCACGCGCTCGTCACGCGCGCGATCGAGAGCGGCGACATCCGCCCGGATATCGAACCGCTGGATCTGCTGCGCGCGCTGGTCGGTGTGTCGAACGTTGCGTCCGCACCGGACTGGCAACAGAGCGCGAAGCGGCTGGTCGATATTCTTCTGCTCGGCTCACGGCCGACGCAGTAGCACGCGGCTCGTTCGACCGATGCCACCCACTCACCCACTACCGATGCATGACGTGATCCGCGAGCAGCCGCCGCATGGTAGCGAGTAAATTTTGCCCGTCGACAGGCTTGCGAAGGAAGCCGTCGTAGGTAACAAAGGCGGGTGGACTCGGCTCGCCGGAAACGAGTATGAAGACGACGTCGGCCAGTTTCGGCAGCGTACGCAGCCGGTGACATAGCTCGCTGCCCGACATGACCGGCATGCGCCAGTCGGCCACCACGATGTCCACCGGCGATTCGATGAACATGGCGAGCGCCGTGTGGCCGTCGCTTGCAAGTTTTACGTCGAAGCCATCGGCAGCGCAGCATGCTCCCCAGGCAGCCAGAGCTTCCGGATCATCGTCTACCAGCAGTACGCTTACCATGTCCTGTCGTCCGATTCGAGTCATCGTATTGGGCAGCGCGATGGTAGTCAAAGTTCACCGCGCGATGCACTCACACCGGATTTTCGTCGTTTCTGCGAAACCCTGCACTCGTCGAACTCGCCGTCACGACCGACGGCAATTCACGTAAAGAAAACGTTGGCTCGCCCGCGCCTTCGCTCTCGCCGCCACCCGCTACAACCCGTCACGCGCCGGTTGCGCTGTCGAATGCTTCCAGTGCACGCGTCGAATAGACCAGCGCCGCCCCCGCGTTCATTGCAATCGCGACGCCGAGCGCTTCGGCGAGTTCCTCGCGCGTTGCGCCGGCTTTCAGCGCTTCGTTGCTGTGGATCGAAATGCAGCCGTCGCAGCGCGTGGTCACCGCAACCGCGAGCGAAATGAGTTGCCGCGTCTTCTCGTCCAGATGCGCGGTCTTGCGGCCGGCACCGGACGCGATGAGATAGCCCTTCACCGTGTCGGGCGACAGTGCCTGCAGCGTGCCGACATTCACCAGCACGTGATCCCGATTGGCGTTCCAGTCCATTGATGACTCCATTGATTGAGCGCTATGAAAAGCGGTAAAGATAAAAGCCAGTACTTATTTGAAGAGTCGAACGCGCGGCCTTGACTCAAGCCGGCGCCCGACTATAGACAGCGACCCCACGCTATCGCGGTGCGAGTCCTTCCGCTTCCCGGGACGCGCGCACGCTCGGCCGTTGCTCCATGCGCAACATGAATTGCTCTATCGCTGCGTATCGGGACAGGTCGATGCCGACGCGCGGCGGCCAGCAAAGCACGTTGTACAGATAGCCGTCGGCGACTGAAAATCTATCGCCCAGCAAGTACTCGTTTTTCGCCAGATGACTGTCGATATACGCGAATCGCTCAGCCAGATTGCCATTCGCAAAGTCGACTTTCGAAGCCTTGTCGACGAAAGGTGAAAACATCACCGCCATGCCTTTGTGCAGATCGGTGGCCACGTAATTGAGCCACTCCAGAGCGCGATAGCGCTCCGCCGTACCGGCGGCGGGCAGAAGCCTGCCAGCGGAATGCGTATCTGCAATCCATTGCAGGATGACCGCGCCTTCCGTGATGATTTCGCCGTTGTCCAGCTTCAGCGCGGGCACGAAACCCTTCGGCGTCACGTCGAAATAACTCCCTTCGACCGTTCGTTTGGTCTTGAAGTCGACCTCGACCAGATCGAAGTCCTGCCCGGCTTCCCGCAATGCGATCTGCGAAGCGAGTCCGCAGGAACCAGCGGCAAAATACAGTTTCATGCATGCTCCAGAATCAGAAGAAGTTTTCGTATTGCCTTTTTAGAACCCGACGTCGCGAGAACGCGCAGCCGGCAATCCCATCTCTATCGAAGGACGCCATCCAGATCGGACGCGTCGTGGCGCTCGCGCAGAAAGCTGCCCGGCTCGCCCGAGGTACGGTTGACGATTCTTCCGCGCGCCACTGCGGGGCGGGCGGCAATTGCGTTGTACCAGCGCAGGAGATGCGTGTATTCCTCGACAGCAAGAAATTCGTGCGCGGCATACACGCCGTAAAGACTGCCGGGATACCACGGCCACACAGCGATATCGGCGATCGTGTATTCGTCGCCCGCGAGGAACTCGTGCGACGCCAGGTGCGTGTCGAGCACGTGCAACTGGCGTTTCGTTTCCATCGCGTAGCGGTCGATCGCGTATTCGATCCTGAATGGCGCGTACGCGTAAAAATGGCCCAGACCACCGCCGACGAATGGCGCCGATCCCATTTGCCACATCAGCCAGTTGAACGTCTCGGTGCGTGCGCGAGGCTCGGTCGGCAGGAACGCGCCGAACCGCTCCGCGAGGTAGACGAGAATCGAGCCGCTCTCGAATACGCGAGTAGCCGGAGCCGTCGACTGGTCCACGAGCGCGGGAATTTTCGAGTTGGGATTGATCTCCACGAAACCGCTTCCGAACTGGTCTCCCTTGAAGATATCGATCAACCACGCGTCGTATTCGGCGCCCGAATGCCCTGCCGCCAGCAACTCTTCGAGCAGGATCGTGACCTTCTGCCCATTCGGTGTTCCCTGCGAATAAAGCTGCAGTGGATGTTTGCCGACCGGCAGTTCCTGCTCGAACCTGGAACCCGAAACCGGACGATTGATGCCGCCGAACTGGCCACCATATTTATGGTTCGGATGCCAAACTTTATCCGGCACGTAGCCGGCCGGCTGATTTTCAAATTTTTGACTCATCTATTGCTCCTTTAATACTTGCAAAGCCCGATCTGAACCTCGCAGTAACGAAGAACTCACGACGAGCGTGCACGCACACGCTCACTGGACGACACGAAGTTCGGCCATCCACGCATGTGATTGATGAAGCGCTCGCTCAGTCCACCCATGCGCAAGTACTCCGCGGTAACGGGCAGCTTCGGACTGTCGTAGAACGGGTTTGCTTTGACCTGAAGCGGAAAATCGCGCTGAAGAATGCCGGCCCGGCCAATCAGAACGAAATCGCATCCCTCGTCGAGAAGTTGTGCGGCACGTCGGGCGCTCATGATTTTTCCCGCCGTGCCCAGACGCACGCCTCCGCGAGGCAGACTTGTAAAGACGCTCAACATGGTCTGTCCACGGAACGAGCCTTCCTGAACGATCTGGGCGGAGTCCCACAGAGCCAGATCGAGATAGTCGATCAACTCCCGACCGAGAATCTCGCCGGTTATTTCGCGCAACTCCTCCAGACGCAAACCATAACGCTCGACGGATAAGCGCCAGCCAATCTGAAACGCCGGACCACAGGTACGGCGAATGCCTTCGATGACTTCGATGACGAGTCGGGCGCGATTCTCGACAGTGCCGCCGTATTTGTCGGTGCGGTCGTTGAGCAAGGGAGACATGAACTCCGACAGAATCCATCCGAACGCACCGTGAATGGCGACGCCATCGAACCCGGCCAGTTCGGCTCTCTTCGCCGCGGCGATAAAGCTGTCGCGGATTCGTTCGACCTGTTCGGTCGACAAGGCTCTGATGCCCGGCAGCGTGGCGTCCGACGCGGGGGCTGGAACACCGCCCAATTCCGGACGGGCTCGGTGTCCTGCATGATGCAGCTGCACGGCAGACAAGCCACCGCTTTTCCGGATCGACGCGGCCATGCGGGTCAAACCGTCCAGGTGGGCATCGCTATGAATACCCAACTGACGGTCGAATGCGATGCCGCCCGCCTCGACAGTCGTCGCACAGGTCTGGATCAATGCATAACCGCCACGCGCCACCTGCTCGATCCATTCCTGATCGAATCCGGACGCGAAGCCGCCGCGTTCGCTTTGCTGATTGGTAAGCGGCGCCAGCATGAAACGATTGCTCATTGCCGGGCCATGCAAAAGCGTAAGCGGTTCAAATAAATCCGAAACAGACACGAAATAATCTCCCAATCACAATGGTGTCGAAATTGGCCACGAGCCTCGAAGAAGGATGCGGTGTTGCGGCCGCCCAGGAATCGGCATGCTCACGGCGGCGGCTATCACCGGACTCAACAGGAATGACCGCGAAAACCAGTTGTTTTCCAGGTCGAGATCGGCAGACTGGCAGCCGAGCACGCTGATTAGCGAAACCGTTATTGCGAGCGCGTTCCGATAGAATCGCGCCGCCCGCTGGCTCGCCGGTGATGGCCGGGTCATACCTTGCTCTCCGTCCGCCGCACTTCGGCGTGGTGAGGAACAGTCATGGGTGTAGCGTGATGCGCGGCGGAATGCAGCGGCTTGCCTCTGCCCAGCGCCCGGACAACCACGTAAAACAAAGGCGTGAGAAACAGACCGAACAACGTGACGCCAAGCATGCCGAAGAACACGGAAATGCCCATCGCACGACGCATTTCCGCGCCTGCGCCCGTCGACGCCACGAGCGGTATCACGCCCATGATGAACGCGAGCGACGTCATCAGGATGGGCCGCAAGCGCAAACGACATGCTTCGATCACGGCCTTGAGCGTGGACATTCCCGCCATCTCCAACTCCCGTGCGAACTCGACAATCAGGATCGCGTTTTTCGATGCAAGGCCGACAAGCACGATGAGACCGATCTGCGTGAAGATGTTGTTGTCACCTTTGGTCAGCCACACGCCGAGCAGTGCGGAGAACACGCTCATCGGAATGATGAGAATAATGGCGAGCGGAAGCGTCACGCTTTCGTACTGGGCGGCCAGCACGAAGAACACCAGCAGAACGCACAGCGGCAGAATCCACACCGCGCTGTTACCGGCAATGATTTGCTGGTACGTCAGATCCGTCCATTCGTATGTCATGCCCGGCGGCAAGGTCTCGGCCGCGATTCGCTGGATGGCCGCCATGGCCTGATCCGACGAGTAGCCGGGCGCGGGACTGCCGCTCAGGTCGGCGGCGGTGAAACCGTTGTAGCGCACCACCTGATCGGGGCCGTAGGTCTGACTCACCTTCAGCAGCGAAGCGAGAGGCACCATCTGACCGGACTCGTTGCGCACACGCAGTTGCCCGATGTCATCCGGCGTGGAGCGGAATCGGCTGTCGGCCTGCATTCGCACCTGATATACACGCCCCAGAAAATTGAAGTCGTTGACGTAATACGAGCCGAGGAATTGCTGCAGCGTGCCGAACACTGCCGGCGTATCGACACCCAGTTGCTGCGCCTTTGCACGGTCGATGTCGAGTTTCAGTTGAGGCACGTTCACCGTATAGGTGGAAAAGAGCGGACTCAGTTCCGGTGCCGCCGACGCCTTCTTGATGAATGCCTGCGTCACTTTGTAGAGTTCGTCGTACCCGAGGTCCGCGCGGTCTTCGATCTGTAGCTTGAAACCGCCGAGCGTTCCCAGCCCGTACACCGGCGGTGCCGGAAAGACAGCCGTAAAGGCATGACGGATGCTGCCGTACTCGCGATTCAGATCGGCCGCGACCTTGTCGGCGGAAATGCCTTTGCGATCCTTGAACGGTTTGAGCAGGACAAACGTCAGCGCCGTGCTCGAACTCTTCGTGACGCCGTTGATGGAGAGACCGCTGTACGTCACAGTCTCCTGAACGCCCGGATGTTTGAGCGCGACGGCATTCATCTGCTTCATGGTCGCTTCGGTACGATCCAGGGTCGCGCCTTCCGGCAATTGCGCGAGGCTCACCACGTATTCCTTGTCCTGCGCGGGGACGAAACCACCCGGCACGTGACCAGTCAGCCACCAGGTTGCCGCGAGCAGAATCGCGTACACGACCAGCAACGCGCCCTTGTGTTTCAGCAGACCGCCGATGCTTCCGCCGTAGCCTTCCGAAGCGCGATCGAAGGTCTGATTGAAGCGCGCAAAGAAGCGGCCAAATACCTTCTGCGTCGCGCGAGTCAATGCGTCGGGGGCGTCGCCGTGACGCTTCAGCAACATCGCCGACAGCGCCGGAGACAGCGTCAGCGAATTCACCGCGGAGATGAGCGTGGAGATCGCAATGGTGACCGCGAACTGCTTGTAGAACTGTCCAGTCAGGCCGCTGAGAAACGCCAGCGGCAGGAACACGGCGGACAGCGTCAACGCGATGGCGATGATCGGCCCGCTGACTTCGCGCATGGCCTGGTACGTCGCTTCGCGAGGACTCAGACCGCGCGCGATGTTGCGCTCCACGTTCTCCACCACCACGATCGCGTCGTCCACCACGATGCCGATTGCGACCACGAGGCCGAACAACGACAGCGTGTTGATGGAGTAACCCGCGAGCAGCAGGAAGCTGAACGTGCCGACAATCGAAACAGGCACTGCGAGCAGCGGAATGATCGACGCACGCCACGTCTGCAGGAAAAGGAACACGACCAGTACCACCAGTGCCACGGCTTCCAGAAGCGTATGCACGACCGCGTCGATGCCCGCCTGCACTGCGCGGCTCGGTTCATACACGACACGGTAGGTCAGGTCTTTGGGAAACTCCTTCGCGAGTTCCTGCATGACCTGATGCACTTCGCGAGAAAGCTGAAGCGAGTTGGCGCCAGGCGCCTCCTCCACGGCCAGCGCAATCGCGGGCTCGTTGTTCAGCGTGGCGCGAATGCCGTAGTCCTCTGCGCCGAGTTCGACGCGCGCCACGTCACGAAGACGCGTAATCGCCCCGTGCGCATCGGACTTGATGACGATGCTTTTGAATTCTTCGGGTGACTTGAGACGGCCGTCCGCGCTGACGTCGAGCTGGAAGGCCGTATTGGGCGACGTCGGCGCACCGCCGATCGTGCCTACCGCGGCCTGGATATTCTGGCGCCGGATAGCGCTGGCGACATCGTTCGCACTCAGACCGCGCTCGGCCAGCGCGGCCGGGTCCAGCCAGACACGCATGGCATAGCCGCCGGGTCCCCATGGCACCACGTCCCCGACACCAGCGATCCGGGCCAGCCGGTCCTTCACGTGCAGGATGGCGTAATTGCTCAGGTAGTTGCCGTCATAGGTTCCTTTCGGGGAGACCATATGCACGGTGATGCTGATGACGGGCGAACTCTTGATCGCCGTCACGCCGAGACGCTGCACGTCTTCGGGCAGTCGCGGCTGAGCCTGCGACACGCGAGTCTGCACGAGCTGCTGCGCCTTGTTCGGATCGGTGCCCAGCTTGAAGGTCACCGTGAGGTAAAGGTGGCCGTCGCCGCTCGCCTTCGACTCCATGTAAAGCATGTCTTCCACGCCATTGACGGACTGCTCCAGTGGCGCCGCAACGGTCTCCGCGATGGTCTTCGCATTGGCGCCCGGATATTGCGCATGGATGACGACCGACGGCGGGATGACCTGCGGGTATTCGGAGACCGGCATGTGGAACGCCGCGACGATGCCCGCGAGCAGAATCAGCGCGGACAGCACGCACGCAAAGATCGGGCGGTCGATAAAAAACTTCGAGATGTTCATGGCCGGCCTCCCGCTGCGGCCGTGCCGTGAGCTTCGACGTCGCGACTGCGGGGAACACGGCCAGGCGCCGCGAAGACAGCAGTAGAGACTGCCGGGTGATGCAGATTGAGGGCGTTCATACGACTTGAACCAGGTTGACTGGCTCGCAGTCTGCGCCCGCCGCCCATCGGCTTCCAGCATCAAATTTGGCGAACTTTATTGCCTCATTTAGAATAATTGCCGCGCTCTACGGTATCTTGATGGTAATCAAACGCCATTCAGCAGCCAGAATACGTAGCGTTATTGCCCAATCGGCAATAAATTCCCACCGGAGAATGAGGTAATGGATCGCTTCCAGTCGATGCAGATCTTTGCGCGCGTCGTCGATATGCACAGCTTCAGCCGGGCGGCCGAAAGCCTTTCCCTGCCGCCGTCGCGCGTCACGCGCGCGGTCAAGGAACTGGAGACCTTCCTCGGTGTGCGTCTGTTGCAACGGACTACGCGCCACATCAGCCTGACCGCCGACGGCACGCTCTATTACGACCATTGCAGGAGACTGCTGGCGGACATCGAAGCCGTCGAGTCGAGCTTCCCCGGAAGCGCCGGACAGCCTCGCGGCCGCTTGCGGGTCGACATGACGCTCTCACTCGCGCGTCTGGTGGTGCTGCCGTCCATCAAGGATTTTCAGAACCGTTTCCCGGACGTCGAACTGACGTTGACCATGGCCGACCGGACGGTTGAACTCGTGCAGGAAGGTATCGACTGCGTGATCCGAACCGGTACGCCCGAAGACTCGCCGACGCTGGTCGCAAGACGAATCGGCGCGTTCGACTGGGTGACCTGCGCGTCGCCGGAATATCTGGCTCTCCACGGCACGCCGAAGTCGCTGGAGGACCTCGCGGAGCATCAGGCCGTCGGCTACCTGTCGAGCCGGACCGCGCGCCCGCTGGACTGGCACTTCGTGGTGAACGGCGAGGACCGCTCCATCCGCATGCGGGAGCGTCTGATCGTCAATGATATCGACGCGTACGTTGCGTGTGGCGTCGAAGGGCTCGGTCTGATTCGCGCGGGCAGTTATATGGTGCTGCCGCACGTTCTGAGCGGACGCCTTCAGCGCGTGCTCACCGACTTCTCCGCGCCGGCTGTCCCGCTTTCCGTTCTTTACCCGAGGAACCGCCACCTCTCACCCACTGTTCGGGCTTTCGTGGACTGGATTGCCGACGTGATCCGCAAGGCAGAAACGGACTGGCGAATCGACTCGCACGTGATTTCCACGACGCAGCCGCCTGCGTCGTGAGCCTGAGCGATCGCCAGTTTCAGATCTTAAAAGCTGTCGCGCTCGAAACCCGGCAGCGTGCGGGTTCCTTCAAGCGCAACCGAGTGCAAAAGCTCCGGCCGAATTCCGAGCATGCGCAAAATAGTCGGCGCAACTTGCGTGGTCAGCACGGGCTCGTCCACGGTTCGTCCGGATTGACGAACACCTGGAACGGAGACCACGAGACCGAGATGGCTGTCGTCCGGCGCGTTGCCGCCGTGCTCTTCGTCCTTGGACGTGCTCGACGTATAGATAACGCCCGGATTCGGCTGCACGATGATGTCGGGCGTGCGGCCTTGCGCCGGATCGCCGAAACGTGCAGCGATTTGCGGGCCGTACAGAATGTAGGCTTGCGGCCCATCCGCGCAGATACCCGGCGCATTGCACGCGAGGTTGCTCTTCAGCGTTTTGACGACGGCCGCCAGCTGGCTTTGATCGCGCAGCCAGATCAGGCCGACGTCGTCCGACTGAACCATGCCGGTGCCGACGAGACCCGTCCCGTCGTTCAGATTGCCGCTCTTCGTCGCGTTCTGTCCGAAGTTGCCATTCGGATCGAGATAGTTATTGGCTTCCAGAAGCTTCGAGAGCGTGTCGCCGTTCTTGATCAGCTTCGAATGATCGGTCGGCGACTGACCGTGCTTGGCCGTGACGATAATCGCGGTGGACGAATAGAGCCCGCGTTGCTTGAGTTCGGACACGATGCGACCGAGCCTGTCGTCGAGATAGCTGATTGCACCGGCGACTTGCGGGCCCGGCGTGAAGCTCGCGTCCAGATAGCCGCCACCCGTCGCGACAGTCGCCTTCTGCGCAACGCTCAAGGTCTGGAAGTTGGTGCCGAACAGCGTGGGCACGTCGGCGCGAGCCTGACCGGTCGAGTCCTTGCCGTCGATCTCGGCAATCAGTGACTGCACGTGGAAATCGTCGAATTTTTCCGTGTGCGTATAGACGTCGGTGTAATTGGTATTGGTGGCGGGATCGATCGAATTGATCTCCGTACGCGAGAGATCGTCCACGCCGATACCGGAAGGACCGTTGAGCCAATCGTAGCCCCACGCGTGCTTGTCGGCCCATGCCGTGCGAGCGTCGCGTCTGTTTTCCTTGACCACCTCGAAGACGGTATTGGTCTTGATGTAGTTGTGCGGATAAACGGGCTGACAGACGCCGTTGATCAGTGCATGAGGAATGGCTTGAGGATTGAACGCGCCGCCGCCATTGAGATGGACCAGAGCACCGCCATTCTCGCCGTCCACGCCGGTCGTTTCGTCGAATACGACATTCCAGCCTTTGTTGCCCGTGCAACTGGTATCGGATGGCGCGTAAAGCGTTCGATCATAGGAGACATCGTAGAAGAGCCCCGCCGACTTCGGCGATCCGCCCGTCACCAATGCGGCGAGACCAGGAAACGAATCGGACAGACCGGGCGTGTACGCATTGGTATAGGTCGTGCCGGACTTCGCCAGCAAGGCCAGATTCGGACACGCATTCGAACCGATGCAACGCGCGACGTCCTGTTCATGCAAACCGTCGAAGCTGATCAACAGTACATGCCTGACTTTCTCGTGCTCACGCCCATGCTTATCGGCATCATCCGCCGTCGCGGTTGCGGCATGCAGCGCGGCAAACATCGCCACACCGCTTGCCACGGTGTTCTGTACACGGCTCCATCTCCTGATCTTCTTCATGTCCTTTCCTTTGAAAAATGGTGACGAAATATTCAGTAATAGAGCGTCAATGTGGAGTCGAATTAAGTCGTCCTTATGAACCATTTCCTTCGATTGACTAACGACCTTGCGTTCTGGGTCGATATGGAAAAAAGGCCGAATAAGCGCTATTTCTTCAGGTTTTCTTAAGCTTCGTGCGGTGTTATTCGAAGCGGGAAAATTGGACGTGCCGACACGCTCGGCGCAAGTTTCGACATCGCGCCGACACGCGTCTGTCGTACGAGAACATTCAGGTGCCGCTCAACGTTTCGTCCAGCAACCGCAGCGTGTGAAGCGCACCACTTGCGAATCCAACGCCACGATGCGAAGCGATGCCTGAATCACGAGGATTGATACGGATGACCCGCGCGCTGACCCGTTCGCTGAAATTGCGGACGGTCGGAATGGTTTTTCCCGCGCCTAGTTCCACGACAACCGGACGTTCGACAGACCCGAGCCACGCGTTCAGACGCGACTCCTGCGCCTCGGTTCGCAGCGCGATCCAGTCGTAGTCGCCGAACATAAGAATGTTGGGCCTCGCCACGGCGCCGCAATACGGACAAACAGGCAGCGCATTGAGCAGACGGCACTCCACGTCGTCCACTATCGGCTCGAACGCTGCCGCCGACCATATTGCGTCCGTGCAGACTTCGGAGCACTGCATCATGTGGATGGACCCGTGGCACTCCGCGACGAGGTCGTCGCGAAATCCGGCCTTCTGAAACTGACCGTCGACATTGCTGGTGAAAACGGCCGCGCCATTCGGCATCCGGCTGGCCCATCTGCGTAGAACATGAAAACCTTCGTGAGGCTCTGTTCGCCGATAAAGCCGCAGCCGATGACCATAGAAGCCCCAGGACAATGCCGGCGACCTGACGAGCGTGCGCGGATTCGCCATATCCTGGAAGGTCAATTGGTGCCGGCGCAACGCTGGATACGATCGCCAGAACCCGTCCGCGCCACGAAAGTCGGGCAGCCCCGAGTCCACGCCCATCCCCGCGCCCGCGGTGACGAGCAAACCGTCCGCCTCGCGGAGCCACTGAACCGCCCGCTTTAACTTTTCTGTTTCAGTCATGAGTCGATGTGCCTGATAGCCGGTCATGCCTTCGGCGCGGGCAAAGCCCTGCGTAGAAAGCCTCACGCCTAAACAATGATCTGATCCGGCAAAAGTTTCCACACGAAAAAAAGCGCCGCGGGTTCGACACCCGCGGCGCTTCTTCTGCGACAGCTGCAACGTGCAATGCACGCCACAGCTCGCCACAACATTTACATGGTGACGGTGTCGGCCACGTCCTTGAAGTCTTCGATCTGGTCGAAGTTCATGTACTGGTAAATCTTGTCGCCGTTGGCGGTCAGCACGCCCATGTCGGCCATGTATTCCTCTTTGGTCGGAATCTTGCCCAGACGCGAGCAGATTGCCGCCAGTTCAGCCGAACCGAGGTACACGTTCGTATTCTTGCCCAGACGGTTCGGGAAGTTACGCGTCGACGTGGACATGACCGTTGCGCCTTCACGCACCTGAGCCTGGTTGCCCATGCACAGCGAGCAGCCCGGCATTTCAGTGCGTGCACCGGCCGTGCCGAATACGCCGTAGTGGCCTTCTTCGGTCAGTTGCTTCTGGTCCATCTTGGTCGGCGGCGCGACCCACAGCTTGACCGGAATATCGCGCTTGCCTTCCAGCAACTTCGACGCGGCGCGGAAGTGACCGATGTTGGTCATGCAGGAACCGATGAACACTTCGTCGATCTTCGCACCGGCCACGTCGGACAGCGTCTTCACGTCGTCCGGGTCGTTCGGGCAGGCAACGATCGGCTCGTGAATGTCGGCCAGATCGATTTCGATGACCGCTGCGTACTCGGCGTCCGCGTCCGGCGACAGCAGTTGCGGGTCGGCGAGCCATGCTTCCATTGCCTTGATACGGCGTTGCAGGCTGCGCGGGTCCTGATAGCCTTGCGCGATCATCCACTTGAGCAGCGTGACGTTGCTGTTCAGGTACTCGATGATCGGTTCCTTGTTCAGGTGCACCGTGCAACCGGCTGCCGAACGCTCGGCGGACGCATCCGACAGTTCGAACGCCTGCTCCACCTTGAGATCGGGCAGACCTTCGATTTCGAGCACGCGGCCCGAGAAAATGTTCTTCTTGCCCTGCTTGGCGACCGTCAGCGTGCCCTGCTTGATCGCGTACAGCGGGATCGCGTTGACGAGGTCGCGCAGCGTGACGCCCGGCTGCATCTTGCCCTTGAAGCGAACCAGCACCGATTCCGGCATGTCCAGCGGCATCGTGCCGGTGGCTGCGGCGAACGCCACCAGACCCGAACCCGCCGGGAAGCTGATGCCGATCGGGAAGCGCGTGTGCGAGTCGCCGCCGGTGCCGACCGCGTCGGGCAGCAGCATGCGGTTCAGCCACGAGTGGATCACGCCGTCGCCCGGACGCAGCGCGATACCGCCGCGGTTGCTGATGAAGTCCGGCAGCGTCTGGTGCGTCTTCACGTCCACCGGCTTCGGATACGCTGCGGTGTGGCAGAACGATTGCATGACGAGGTCGGCGGAGAAGCCGAGGCACGCCAGGTCTTTCAGTTCGTCGCGGGTCATCGGGCCGGTGGTGTCCTGCGAGCCGACCGAGGTCATCTTCGGTTCGCAGTAGGTGCCCGGACGCACGCCCTGGCCTTCCGGCAGACCGCATGCACGGCCGACCATCTTCTGCGCGAGCGAGAAACCCTTGCCGCTGTTGGCTGGCTGTTGCGGCAGGCGGAACAGGGTGGACGGCGCCAGACCGAGCGCTTCACGCGCCTTGCCGGTCAGGCCGCGGCCGATGATGAGGGGAATCCGGCCGCCCGCGCGCACTTCGTCGAACAGCACGTCGGACTTGACCTGGAATTCGGCGATCACCGCGCCGTTCTTCAATGCCTTGCCTTCGTAGGGACGCAGTTCGACCACGTCGCCCATTTCCATTTGCGACACGTCGAGTTCGATCGGCAGCGCGCCCGCGTCTTCCATGGTGTTGTAGAAGATCGGAGCGATCTTGCCGCCGAGGCACACGCCACCGAAGCGCTTGTTCGGGATGAAGGGGATGTCTTCGCCCGTGAACCACAGCACCGAGTTGGTGGCCGACTTACGCGAGGAGCCCGTGCCGACCACGTCGCCGACGTAGGCGACCAGGTGGCCCTTTTCCTTCAGCGATTCGATGAACTTGACCGGGCCGCGCTTGCCGTCTTCTTCGGGCGTGATGCCGGGACGCGCGTTCTTCAGCATGGCCAGCGCGTGCAGCGGGATGTCCGGGCGCGTGGTTGCGTCCGGCGCCGGCGAGAGGTCGTCCGTGTTGGTTTCGCCCGTCACCTTGAACACGGTGATGGTGAGGCTTTGCGGCACTTCCGGACGGCTCGTGAACCATTCGGCGTCGGCCCAGCTCTGCAACACGGCCTTTGCGTTGGCGTTGCCCTTGTCGGCGAGTTCCTTGACGTCGTGGAACGCGTCGAACATCAGCAGGGTTTTCTTCAGCGCTTCGGCGGCGACCGTGCCCACTTCCGCGTCCGACAGCAAACCGATCAGCGGCTGGATGTTGTAGCCGCCCAGCATGGTGCCGAGCAGTTCCGTGGCGCGAGCGCGCGAAATCAGCGTGCAGACGGTTTCGCCTTGAGCGACGGCGGCGAGGAAGCCGGCCTTCACGCGAGCGGCTTCGTCCACGCCGGCGGGCACACGGTTCGTGATCAGGTCGACCAGGGTTTGCTCTTCGCCTGCGGGCGGGTTGGTGAGGAGTTCCACCAGCTCAGCGGTTTGCTGGGCGGTCAGCGGCAGGGGAGGAATACCGAGCGCGGCGCGTGCGGCTGCGTGAGCGCGAAAGTTTTCAAGCATGAAAGAACCTGCTGATGTTGGCGTTTCAGGGGAGCTTCCCGGCCCGCCGTGGCTGTACCGGGTAGTGTTCTGGGTCAATTTTAAGGGGATTGGCGTCGCTGGTCAAATGTCTTATGTCTTATATAAGAGTTGACGGCGAGAATTTGAACTGGAGAGGCGAAAAGATTGGGCGTATCGGACCGCGCACCCCCGGCTTGCGCGCACAACTTGCACACAGGAAACAGCAGATTAAAAACCGTATTCGTTTTTTACAGGCCAGATGCCGCTTTTTACTCACGGGCAAGGCGGCACCCAGTACGCCGCCCTGCCCTTGATCCGTTTTGCCGACCGCAGTCCGGTCCGCACGCGTCCTAGGCAAACGACGCTGGGTCCGCATTCCCTCCGCAGATCACCACGGCGACTTTCTCGCCGGGCGCGCGGACATAAGCGCCCGACAGCAGCGCCGCGAATGCGGTCGCACCGCCGGGCTCCGACGCGACTCTGAGCCTGTCCCACAGCACGCGTTGCGCGTTGCGAATCTGTTCGTCCGACACCAGCACGGAGTCGCTCACTGTCGGCAGAAGAACCGAAAAAGGCACGCCGCCGATCCGCCTGCAACCGAGCGAGTCGGCGGCAATGCCGCCTGTTTCGACGTCGACGGGCTCGCCGGCCTGCAAGGCACGATTCAACGTGGGACAACGCGTCGGCTCGACCGCGACGACTTTCACGCGGCCACCAAACCACGCCGCAATACCGCCGATGAATCCCCCACCGCCCACGGAGACCAGCACGGTGTCGATGTCCTGCAACTGCGCGTCGAGTTCGACAGCAAGGGTTCCCTGACCCGCCACCGTCGCGGCGTCGTCGAAGGCATGCACTTTCAGCGCACCGGATTCGGCGGCCCGCGCTTCGCTGGCCGCGAGCGCCTCGACATAGGTATTGCCCGCCGTGACGATCTGCGCGCCGAGATCCGTGAGCATCTTGCGCTTGAGCGGGGTTGCGAGGCTCGGCACATAGATTTCTGCGCGGACGCCGAGCTTTTGTGCCGCGTACGCAACGGCGACGCCGTGATTTCCGCCCGACGCCGCGATCACTCCAGCCGGCGGAATGGGCTGGCCGAGCAGACGGTTGAACGCGCCTCGCGGCTTGAACGAGCCCGTCACCTGAAGCGATTCCAGCTTCAGGAACGTATCGCCGGGAATGTCGAACCAGCTGGACTCCAGCTGAATAACCGGCGTGGTGCGAATGTAGGGCGCCACACGCTGCGCAGCGGCGCGGATATCTTCCTGGGTGATCATTTCAGCAGGTCCTCGTCATTCGTTTCATATCGGGTAGTCGAAGAGATGACGGTGACCGGCGACTGACGACGCTCGTCGACCGTCAAACGAAAAACATCCGGGCGGCTGTAATGGCCCGTGACGTCGAAATCGAATTTGCCGCGCGCGATGTTTCGCAGGTCGATTTCCGCGGTAAGAATGGTTTCCTCGCCGAATGCAGGGCCGGCCAGAATCTTGCCGAATGGATCGATGATGCAGCTACCTCCTGCTTGCACCACTGCATCCGGATCGTCGCCGAACAGACTCGGATAGCTCTCGGGAAAGTCGCTTCGCCGGAGGAACTGATTGCTTGCAAGCACGTAGCATCGGCCCTCGACTGCGATGTGCTGCATCGATGCGACCCACGTCGGCCGCGAATCCGCTGTCGGCGCGCAGTAGATCTGAATGCCTTTGGCGTACATGGCCGTGCGCATCATGGGCATGTAGTTCTCCCAACAGATCACGGCGCCGAGTTTTCCGAGTGCGGTGTCCAGCACCGGCATGGTCGAACCGTCACCGTATCCCCAGATGAGGCGCTCGGCTCCCGTCGGCATCAGCTTGCGGTGCTTGCCGAGAAACTCGCCCGCCGGACCGAAAAAGAGCACGCAACAATACAGCGTTCCGCCATCGCGCTCGATCACGCCGATCACCATATGAACCTTGTGGCGCGCCGCAATGGCAGCGAGTTCGTCGACACAGGGACCGGGTACGTCGATAGCCGCTTCCCAGTATTCGCGGTAGGCGTCTCTGCCCTCATCGCTCCGGCCGCCCACGTACGACCCGAATACATGGCCTTTCGGATAGCCGCCCACGAATGCTTCCGGGAACACGACCAGCCTGGCGTTTTGCGACACCGCGGACGCCACCAACTCCTCCACTTTGACCAGCGTAGCCCGCTGATCGAACGGAACGGGGATTCCCTGAATGACCGCGGCGGTCCATGCGGCCTCTTTATTCACCTCATTCACTGACGCCTCCTTGTGTATCTATAGTGAACATGATAGTATCAATAAAGAACATCCTACTCGCTTGCCCGATCCTGGGCAAGCGGTGCTTTTTTGTCTTCAATGAACTTTCGAGGAGAGCGGCTATGGGTGAAATCGCAACGGTCAATAGCGTCGAGCACGCTATCCGTCTCGTCGAGTTGCTAGCCGGGTCGGCGAATGGCCTCGGCGTTAGCCAGATCGCGCAGTCGCTGGATCTGCCGCGGGCCACGGTTTATCGGCTGCTCAAAACCTTGGCGCAGCGAGAGTGGATTATTCAGGATGACAAAACATACCGACTAAGCTTTCGCCTTCCCGGACTTTTCCAGGGCGCTGGTGCGGGTGCGGAAGCGGCTCTGGCCGCGCGAATCACGCCGCTCCTGCATCAACTGGTCAATGAAACGGGAGAAACGGCGCACCTGGCCGCGCTCGACGGCGATCGCGTCGTGTACCTGGCGAAAGTCGATTCGCCGCATCCCATCCGGATGTTTTCCGAGAATGGCTGGCGCGGACCGCTGCATGCAACCGGCGTGGGCAAGGTGCTGCTCGCGTCGACCGAAGCGAAGCTCCTTTCGCAGATTTGCGATCAGGGTCTTGAACGCTTCACGCCGAACACCATCGTCAAGAAAGAGCAGTTGCAGGCAGAACTGGCGCAAATCCGCAAGCAAGGTTATGCGCTGGATGCCGAAGAACTGATCGAAGGATTGACCTGCGTCGCGGTACCGGTGTTCAGCGGAGAAGCGATTCGCGGAGCAATATCCGTTGCCGGCCCAACGGCGCGACTCGGCAATCCAAAAGCATTGGCGAAAATCCTGAAGGCCGCCGTCAAAGGTTTGCAGTCGTCGCTATAGCGAACGGGGATCAAAACATGTGGGCGCACAAACCAACCCTTATGCCGGATCCCGTCCGGCCTGGTTGCATGAACACTAACCAGGCAATTTCATCGACACGTGCGCGGGCGCCGGGTCGGGTGTGTTCGCCGTGACATCCATGCTGTGAATGGCAGCGTAGAGTTCGACCAGCGCTTTTTCCTTTTCGATATCGTGTCCACCGGCGACACGGGCCATATCGGCAGAAGACAAATCCTTCACCTGATGCAGGTCAACGACAGTTAGTGCGCTCATTTGATTCACCCAATAAAAGTAGTGAGACGGAAATCTCTGACTTCGGTCGAGTGGCGCTGTTCTGCCCTCGCCCACTTTGACTCACGATCCGTGCCAACTCGAAACAGGCTCGTGACCTGCGTGAAAGATCCTGTTTTGCCCGCTATTTCGCGCTTCACCGGCCGCGCGAAGCGAAACCGGAGAGCAATCGTGCGCGGTCTCTCCCAACACACAGGTGGTGCATGTTGGGCGGTGACAGACAGTGGCCGCTTCCCTAACCCGCTGGCTTGTGATCCCACGGCGGCTCGTTGCCGAACGCTTCGGCGAGGTAATCGACGAACCGGCGCACTTTGAGCGGAATGCGCTGCGCACTCGGATAAACCGCTTGAATCGTCAGGTCGGCCGCGCGATAGGCCGGTAGCAGTTCGACGAGTTCGCCGCGCCGGAGATGCTCGCCGAACACGAAGGTCGGACCGTACGCAATGCCCGCGCCGGCGACCGTCGCGGCCAGAAGCATCTGCGTATTGTTCGCGGCCATCCGGCAGGGACCATCGATAACGTGCGCGCGGTTTTTCGCATCGAGCAAGGTCCAGTCGCCGGCCGAGACGGCTTCGCTGAAAGCAAGTCTTTGCGCGTGCAGCAGGTCGTTCGGCTTGCGCGGCGTGCCGTGGCGCTCGAGGTAAGCGGGCGATGCACACACCACCATCCGGCACGGCGCGAGCCGGCGCGTCACGAGTCCGGGATCGTCGAGCCGTCCGATCCGGATGGCGACGTCCACGCCCGCATCGACGAGATCGACATAGCGGTCTCCAAGCAGCACTTCCACATTGACCTGCGGATGATCTTCCAGATAGCGCGCCACTACCGCACCAAGATGCATCGCGCCGAACGTGACCGGCGCGGCGACGCGCAGCACGCCGCGCGCGGTGCCCTGCGAATCGCTGGCTTCGCGTCGTGCTTCGTCGAAGGCTTCGAGAATGCGTTTGCAGCGTTCGTAGTAGGTCTGACCGGTATCGGTCAGACTCAGGCGCCGCGTGGTGCGTTGGAGCAGCCGCGCGTTCAGTTCGGCCTCGAGGGCGCTGACATGTTTGCCCGCCATTGCCGCCGACAGTCCGAAGCGCCGCGCCGCCGCGGCCAGGCTGCCCTCTTCGACCGCGGAGACGAATACGCCGAGGCTCGTGAGTCGGTCCATCGCCTTGTTCCTCATCTCCGATTCGATAACAGGATTATCGACTGAAGACACCCGTTCGGCAATTATCAAACTGGAGGCTCGAAACTACCATGTAGCCATCAGCTAGAAACCGAGGGATGAAAATGGAAATCAGGTCGAACGGCACGCGGGTTCACGTCACGCAACGCGGCAGCGGCGAGTTGGCGCTGGTGTTTCTGCACTACTACGGCGGCTCGTCGCGCACATGGGACGGCGTCGTCAGCGCATTGCCCGAGCGGTATCGGATCGTCGCCACCGATCATCGCGGCTGGGGCGACTCGGACGCCCCAGCCGACGGCTACCGCCTTGCCGATCTTGCCGCCGATGCCGAGGGTGTCATCGAAGCGCTCGGACTGCGGCGCTATGTGCTGGTTGGTCATTCGATGGGCGGGAAAGTCGCGCAACTCATCGCATCGCGTCGACCGGCCGGGCTCGAAGGTCTCGTGCTCGTCGCGCCGTCACCGCCGTCGCCGATGCTGCTCTCCGACGAGCAACGCGCGACGCTGAGCGGCGCGTATCAGTCGCGCGAATCGGTCGAGTTCGTGATCGACCACGTCCTGACCGCGAAGCCGCTCGACGCCGCTCGCCGCGAGCAGGTCATCGAAGACAGCCTGCGCGGCGCGCCGCAAGCCAAAGCAGCCTGGCCGGACATCGCCATGCGCGAAGACATTACCGCCGCGACCGCGTCGATCGAGGTGCCGACCGTCGTCATTTCCGGCGAGCTGGACCAGGTGGATCGCGTCGCGACGTTGCAGACGGAATTGCTGCCGCGCATCCCGCACGCGGCGATGCATGTACTGCCTGGCACGGGGCACCTGTCACCGCTGGAGGCGCCGGCCGACGTGGCGCGGCTCATCGCGCGATTCGTCGCGGCGATCGAAGACAAATCAGTCGTGTGCGGCATGCCCGCCCAGGTTCCGGTCGCGTTCGACGCCGCGTTGAATGCGGGCGACCTCGATCTTCTGCTCGCCACGTTCAGCAATCGGGCCACGATGAGGATGACCGATGGCACGGAGGTCGAGGACAACCCCGCCGAATTGCGTGACGCCATGGGCCGGTTGCTTGCACTGCGCCCGCACATCCGCAACGAAGTGCGACGCGTGCTGACCAGCGGCGATATCGCCCTGGTCCTGCTGGACTGGACGCTGCGCGTCACGCTGCCGGACGGCGAAACGCGCGAAGAACTCGGCACCGCGACGCAGGTTATGGAGCTGGGACGCGACGGTGGATGGAGGCTGCGGATCGCGAATCCGCGAGGGCTGGAGTGAGTGGCGAGGGAGCGTGGGACGGGCGTTGGGCCGTCCTGCTTCGCGGCGGTCGATGCCACTAAAACCCCATCCCCAACAATGCCTTCGCACATATCGTTAAATTCCGATATATGATTCGTCTTGTAGCGATTTAAGCATGCAGCCGGCTGCGCCGAATGGCGCTGTCCCTGCCTGCGCGGACCACCCGAACCCACTCATGACGATCGATATCGACGCGATCCACAAAGCGCTTGCCAATCCCGTCCGCCGCGAAATTCTCGGTTGGCTGCGGGAGCCGTACGCGCATTTCGGCGATCAGACACTGCCGCTCGATCACGGCGTCTGCGCCGGCAAGATCGACGCGCGTTGCGGTCTGTCGCAGTCCACCGTGTCGGCGCATCTCGCCGCTTTGCAGCGCGCGGGACTGATCAGTTCGACACGGGTCGGGCAATGGGTGTTTTTCAAGCGCAACGAGGCCGTGATTCAGGCGTTTCTCGAGCATATGAACTCGCAACTCTGAGCACGGCTGCACGCGTTTCGTCCGCCATTTCGCGCATTTCATCACGCTGTCTTTCGTGGCCCGGGCTCGCGCCCGCCAACCAAGGTGAACATTTATGCCGACTCTTTTCGATCCGCTGCAAATTGGCGATATCACGCTGTCCAATCGCATCGTCATGGCGCCACTGACGCGTCAACGCGCTGAAGAAATCCGCGTGCCGAACGCGCTGATGGCGAAGTATTACGCCGAGCGCGCCAGCGCCGGCCTCATTCTCAGCGAAGCCACGTCGGTCACGCCGCAAGGCATCGGCTACGCGGACACGCCGGGCATCTGGTCGCAGGAACAGGTGGACGGCTGGAAGCTCGTCACGCGGGCCGTGCATGACGCCGGCGGCAAGATCTTCCTGCAGTTGTGGCACGTGGGCCGCATTTCCGATCCGGTGTTCCTCAACGGCGAACTGCCGGTCGCGCCGAGCGCGATCGCCGCGCAAGGCAACGTGAGCCTGGTGCGTCCGGAACGCGCGTTCGTCACGCCGCGCGCGCTCGAACTCGACGAAATCGCCGGTGTGGTCGACGCGTTCCGCCAAGGCGCGGAAAACGCCAAGGCAGCCGGCTTCGACGGTGTCGAAGTGCACGGCGCGAACGGCTATCTGCTCGACCAGTTCCTGCAGGACAGCACCAATCAGCGCACCGACGCATACGGCGGCCCGATCGAAAATCGCGCCCGTCTGCTGCTCGAAGTCACGGACGCCTGTATCGACGTGTGGGGTGCAAGCCGCGTCGGCGTTCATCTGGCGCCGCGTCGCGACGCGCACAACATGGGCGACTCCGCGCCGGCCGAAACCTTCGGTTACGTGGCGCGCGAACTCGGCAAACGCAAGATCGCTTTCATCGCCGCACGCGAAGCGCTCGGCGACGACCGTCTGGGCCCGCAACTGAAAAAAGAATTCGGCGGCGTCTATATCGCCAACGAAGCCTTCACGCCGGAAAGCGCGCAGCAAGTGCTCGACGCAGGCGAAGCCGATGCCGTGGCATGGGGCAAGCTGTTCATCGCGAATCCGGATCTGGTGCGCCGCTTCGCCACGAATGCGCCCTTGAACAAGCCGAATCCGGCAACGTTCTACGCACGCGGTGAAACCGGTTACGTCGACTATCCGGCGCTGGAAACGGCCGAACAATCGGCGCAATAAGCGGCATCGGCAGACAGCGGACAAACCGCACGAAACGTGCGGCGTCAGCGGAGGGTCGAGCCCGGCACGAAGCCGCAACACAATAACGGCTGCACCGGGCCAGATAGAAGTACGCGGCGGGCGTGAGCGGATTGAAATATCCACTCACGCACGCCGTTTTTTTTTTGCGCTCGCATTTGCAGGGCACATCACACGGCGCATCACACGGCGCACTCACAGCAGATCGCGTCGCATGAAGACGCGCTTCGATTCGTCGAGTCCACGCGCGATGTGCGCATCGCGCCGCGCGATCAATGTTGCGTCGAGTTCATGTTCTTCGATGTCGCGAAAGCCGAGCCGCCGATAATACGGCGCGTTCCACGGCACAGCGCGATAAGTGGACAAAGTGAGTTGCGTCACCCGCTGCGCAAGCGCCGTTTGCGCCACGCGTTCGATGAGCGCCGCGCCGATTCCCTGGCCGGCGTGCGTGGTGAGCACGTCGAGTTCCTGCACGTAAAAGCAGGTGGCCTCCGGCTCGAACATCACGAAGCCGACGCAGATTTCGCCCTGAGCCACCGCCACGATAATTTCGCGCGCCGCAATCTTGCGGCCGACGAGCTCGAGCGCCATCGGCGGCGCATCGGCAATGCCCACCATGCCGACTTCGGCGAACCGCTGACCGGCTTCGAATTCGATTGCACGGATGGTCTGCGCCTCGCCGGGCGCGGCAAAACGGAACGTGATGGACAAAGCGCATTGCATGAGCGTGCGGAATCGGCAAACATGAAGCTTCGATATTGACATCACCGTGACGAAATAAACAGGTGTGCGCGCCGTCACAGGACTAAACTGCTGAACATCTGAATTTCCTTCGACACGCAATGGATCTGATGCATGTCCTGCAGGTCGCGCTGCATTTCGACCGGCACCTGAGCGGTTTGATCGTGCAATACGGCACGGCCGTCTACGCGATGCTGTTTCTCGTGATCTTCGTCGAGATCGGTTTCCTGCCGCTGTTCTTTCTGCCGGGCGATCCGCTCATTTTCATCTGCGGCGGTCTCGCCGCCACCGGCGCGCTGAACGTGTGGCTCGTCGTGCCGGTGCTGTTCGCGGCCACCGTGGCGGGCAGCATCGTCGACTACGCGATCGGGCGTGCCATCGGCGAGAAGGTCTATACCGCCAACTATCGCTGGCTCGACAAACAGGCGCTGCGACGCGCGCATGCGTTTTACGAAGCGCGCGGCGGCCTGACCTTTCTCGCGTCGCCGTTCATCGCCGTGGTGCGAACCTTCGCGCCGTTCGTCGCTGGCGTCTCGCGCATGACGTTCGCGCGCTTCGTCGCCTTCGTGAGCGCCGGTGCGGCGTTGTGGATCGTCTCGCTGGTGGCCGCCGGTTACCTGTTCGGCAACGTGCCGCTGGTGCGCGACCACATGAGTTCGATCGTGCTGCTAGGCGTCGGACTCGGCGTCGGCTCGCTGGTGTTGAGCGCGCTCTGGCGTTTCGTCAGCCGGCGCCTGCGTGCACATTGAGTGCATAGCTGACACATACCGGCCGCGCATTTCACCGCCTGTTCTGCGGCCTTTTTACATCACTGGCCGGCATGCGCCGAGCGCGCCTTCTGCGCGAGCAGCGCTTCGATGGCCGCTTCGTCGGTGGATGACGCCGGCGTGAACACGACCATGCTGAGTCCCTCTGCGCTGTCGACGGCGAAGGCCGAATATTCGAGCGTCAGCGGACCGGCCTGCGAATGCACCATGCGCTTTCGTCCGACCCAATGGCTGCGCACGTCGTTCTCGGCCCACAACTGCCGGAAGTCGGCGCTGGTCGCGAGCAGTTCGGCGGTCAGCGATTCCGCTTCCGGGCTGCCGCCCGTACGCGCGATATCGATGCGAAAGACCGCTACCGCAAGACGCGCGCTCTCTTCCCAGTCGGGCTGGCACTCGCGCAGAAGCGGGTCGCCGAACACGCGCCGCAACACATTGCGCTCGCGCGCCGGCACTGCCGCATAGTCGCCCAGCACGGCCACCGCCGCCGCGTTCCAGGCCACCACGTCCCACGTCGGCGTCTTGATGATCGCCGGGCTGCATTTCATGCCGTCCAGCACGCGCTGCAAAGCGGGCGTGACCGGCGGCGGCGCGACCGGACTGAGCGGCGGCGGCCGCTGCTGCGCGAGCAGAAACAGCAGTTCGCGACCGGCCGCGTCGAGTTCGAGCGCGCGGGCGAGCCGCTCCACCACCTCGCTCGACGGCGGCCCGCCGCGTCCCTGTTCCAGCCACGTGTACCAGGCCACGCTGACGTTGGCGCGCGCCGCCACTTCCTCGCGCCGCAGACCCGGCGTCCGGCGACGGCTGCGCGCCTCGGGCGCCGGCTGCAAACGCGAGCGGCGGTCGCGCAGAAAGCTGCCGAGCGACAGACAGTCCGATGCGACGGGCGGGTCCTGCAGGGTGTTAACTGTCATAACCGTATACGCTCCCAGCTTTTACTGTGCCTGGCGGTCCGGGACAATCGGCATTCATCGCTCATGGGTAGCTCATCTTCAAAGGAGTTCGGAATGCGTGTATTCGTCACTGGAGCCACGGGCTTCATCGGTCAGGCCATCGTACACGAGCTTGGCTCGGCCGGTCATACGGTACTTGGACTGGCTCGCAACGACGCCGCAGCCGATGCGCTGACGCGCGCGGGCATCGAAGTACATCGCGGCGAGTTGTCGGACACGGCCAGCCTCGCCGCCGCCGCGCGCGTTTGCGACGGCGTGATCCACACGGCGTTCATCCACGATTTCAGCGCTTTTCAGGCCTCGGTGGAAACCGACCGGCTCGCGGTCGCGGCACTCGCCGAGGCGCTGAACGCGTCCGGCAAGCCGCTCGTCATCACGTCCGGAACGGCCCTGCTCGGACACGGCCGCGACGGCACGGCGACCGAACACGACGCGGCCATCAGCGGCGCGCCGCGCTCCGCGTCGGAAGAAATCGTGCTGGCCGCCGCCGGCCGCGGTGTGCGCTCGAGCGTCGTGCGTCTGGCGCCCTCCGTGCACGACGCGGGCGATTACGGCTTCGTGCCGCGGCTGATCGACATTGCCCGCCGCACCGGATTCGCGGCCTATATCGGCGACGGCGAAAACCGCTGGCCCGCCGTGCATCGGCTGGACGCGGCGCGCCTTTACCGGCTGGCGGTGGAAAAGGCGCCGGCCGGTTCGCGTCTGCACGGCACGGGCGAAGCGGGCATTCCGATGCGCCAGATTGCGGAGACGATCGGTGCCGGACTCGGCCTGCCCACGCGCAGCCTCACCGAAGATCAGGCAGCCGCGCACTTCGAGTGGCTGGCCCGTTTCGTCGCGATCGACAATCCGACCTCGAGCGCGCTGACCCGCGAATCGCTAGGCTGGCAACCGCGCGAAAAAGGCTTGCTGGCCGACATGCGTGAAGGCGACTACTTCATGCCGAAGCCGCCGCGTTGACGATCGCCGCGTCGCCGCGCCGACACGCGGCGACTATCGCAACGGATGCGATGCAACGGCGTTGGACGCGACTTCCGCAGAGCGCGATCGAGCCTGCCTGTCCGCTGCTATAAACATCATTACGCGGCAAAATGCGGGGCGGCGATGCTAGAATTCCGGCGTCCTTCCGCTCATCATCATGACTCTACGCGCCCGCAACCGCATGACCGCATGGCTTGGCCTCGTCGCCATGTGGCTCGTCGTGTTCGCGCCGGTCGTGAGTCAATTGCTGGTGTCGAACCGGGCGCACGAGCCGATCGCCATTCTGTGTTCGGCCTTGCAATCGCCCGATTCGAACCCGGGCGCACATGCCGCGCCGGGCCAACCCGCGCCGGTTCATCTGAGCCATGACGACGCCTTCGGCGCCTGCGGTTATTGCCACCTGCTCGAACATCATGTGCCGATACCGGGTGTCGCCGTGGTCGCCACGCCGGCCGCGCTCGCGCTGTCCGGTGTCGCGCCGCCCGTTCTCTCCACCCGCTTCACGCCGCTCGGCGCATTCCCTTCCGGACGTCCCCGAGACCCGCCTGCCGTTTCCTGATCGCCGTTGTTCCTGATCGCGCCCGTCGTCGCATCCGTCGAGGTGCGCGCGATCGTTCGTTCAATGCATCGAGGAAACGTTCATGCCTCTCTTCGCTTCGCGAAGGCTGTCCCGTCGCGCGCGCCGTGACGCTCGCCCCATCACGTCCACGCGTTTTTCGATCACGCGCTTTTCGATTACTCGCCTTACCACGCTGCCGTCTGCCGCGTTTTTGCCCACGTGCTTGCCAGCATGTCTGCCAGCGCTCTTCGCCGCGCTCGCGCCGGCCACCGCCCATGCCGACAACCCGGCCGCCGACGCCACGCTCCCTGCGCTCAGCATCACGGCGCAAACGAGCGCCGCGCCGCGCGCCGTCGATCCCAATCTGCCCGCCACGGTCGAGACCGTCACACGCGAGCAGTTCGACAACTGGAACGTGGTGAACACCGAAGACGTGCTGAAGTATTTGCCGAACCTGGCCGTACGCAAGCGTTTCATCGGCGACCTGAATTCGATCATCGCCGTGCGCGGCACCAGCAATTCGCAAAGCGCGCGCGGCCTCGTCTATGCGGACGGTTTGTTGCTCAGCAACCTGCTCGGCAGCAGCTTCTCGTTTCCGCCGCGCTGGTCGATGGTATTTCCCGATGAGATCCAGCAGGTCGATGTGATCTACGGGCCGTTTTCCGCGCTGTATCCGGGCAATTCGCTCGGCGCGACGGTACTCATCAGCACGCGCATGCCGAAGCAGTTCGAAGCGGACGCGGACCTCAAGGCCTTTACGCAGCACTTCAGCCTGTTCGGCGTGAATCAGAACTTCAACGGCAGCGAGGCCAGCGCGACCATCGGCGACAAGATCGGCAAGTTCTCGTGGCTGCTGGGCGTGAATCATCTGGACAACACCAGCCAGCCGCTGCAATTCGCCACGCTCGGCCAGTCCACGACACCTGCGAAAGCCGGCGACACGCCGGTCACGGGCGCATACGTCTACAACAACCAGACGAATGCACCGACCGTGGTGCTCGGCGTGAACGGCGAAGGTATCGAACACACGGTACAAGACCAGTTCAAGCTGAAGACACAGTACGACTTCACGCCCACCTTGCAGGCCGGCTTCACGCTCGGCTACTGGCATCAAACCTACAACAGCCAGACCTCGACCTTTCTGCGCGACGCCAACGGCAACCCCGTGTACAGCGGCCGGGTATCGATTGGCGGCTACGAGTACACGATTCCCGCCGCCGCGCTGGCGCCGAGCCTCGGCTACAGCGAGAACTGGTTGTACGGCGTGTCCCTGAAAACGCGCAACGCGACCGGCTGGAACGGCGAAGCCATTGCTTCGTACTACGACGTGAGCAACAGCGTGGCGCGCACCGCGAATTCGGGCGCGCCGGGCAACGGTCCTGGCACGGTGATTTTCGGCGACGGCACCGGCTGGAAGACGCTCGATCTGCGCAGCACCTACACGCCCGCGTCTCCCACGGCGGGCCTCGCGAATCACGCGCTCAGCTTCGGCTACCACTACGACAACTATTTCCTCGACAACCAGAGCTACAACACGCTGAACTGGCGGGACGGCGCGGCCGCCTCGTTCGCCAATGCGTTTGCGGGAAAAACGCAGACCCAGGCGTTATACGCGCAAGACGCATGGCACTTCCTGCCGCGCTGGAAACTGGTCTACGGCGTGCGTTACGAAGACTGGCAGGCGTACGGCGGCACGCAGTCGCTCGCGGGCACCACGCTGCCGTATAGCGACGTGAGCCAGCAGCATTTCTCGCCGAAAGCCTCGCTCTCGTTCGACGTGAGCGACGACCTCACGTTGCGCGCGTCGGTCGGCAAGGCGTATCGCTTTCCGACGGTGAGCGAACTGTTTCAAGGGCAGATCAATGGCTCCTCGATCGTCAACAACAACCCGAACCTCAAGCCCGAAGACGACCTCTCGAAAGAGTTGAGCGCCGAATGGGCCCACTGGAACGGCGTGTTCCGCTTCTCGCTGTTTCAGGACGACGTGAAGAACACAATCTTCAGCCAGACCGATACCACCGTCATTCCCAACGTGACGAATTTCCAGAACATCGGCAAGGTACGCTCGCGCGGCGTGGAAACGAGCTACTCGGGGCAGGACGTGTTCATGCGCGGACTGGATCTGCTGGCGAGCGTCGCCTACACGCAGTCGAAGATCGTCGCCAATGCGCAGAATCCGGCTACCGTGGGCAAGTACTTCTATCGCATTCCGCTGTGGCGCGCCGATCTCGCCGCCACCTGGCATATCGACGAGCGCTCCGCGCTCACGCTCGCCGCGCGTTATTCGGGACGTCAGTACAACACGCTCACCAATACGGACACCAACCCCGACGTGTTCGGCGGCACCAGTTCGTACACGGTAGCCGACGCGAAATTCACGTTCAGGCCCACACGTCTGAGCGAGATCGGCGTCGGCGTCGACAACCTGTTCGACGCGCGCTACTTCGTCTATCACCCCTATCCCGGCCGCACCTTTTATGTCGAAGCAAAGCTGCGCATGTGAGCCCGCCGCGCTCGCCCGTCGACCCAACACTCCAGGAGGATGACATGTCCACCCTAACGAACAGCAGCGCCGGTTATCGCACGCTCTGGCGCTGGCATTTTTACGCGGGCCTCTTCGTGATGCCGTTTCTCGTCGTGCTGGCGATCACCGGCACGCTCTACTGCTTCCAGCCGCAGATCGAGCCGCTGCTGTATCCGCGGCTTCTCGAAGTCGCGCCGCAAGCCGCGCCCCGCCTGCCCGACGACGCGCTGCTGGCCAAAGCACGCGCCGCGATGCCGGCCGATGCGCGCGCCGTGACCGCGTCCATCGAGCGCGCGCCGGATCGCAGCAGCGAGTTCGTGTTTCGTCTCGCGGACGGCGAGAAGCAGAGCGTCTATGTGAATCCGTACAGCGGCGAAGTACTCGGCACGCTGAGCGTCGAGCATCGCTTCATGCAGATCGACCGCATGCTGCATCGCAAACTGCTGCTCGGCAAACCGGGCGAACTGCTGATGGAACTCGCCGCATGCTGGACGCTCGTGATGATCGGCACCGGCGTCGCGCTATGGTGGCCGCGCGAGAAAACCACGCTGCGCGTGGCGCTGCTGCCCCGCTTCGCGCTCAAGGGACGTCCGCTGTGGAAGAACCTGCACGCCGTGATGGGCATCTGGCTCGCGCTCGGCGCGCTTGCCTTCGTGCTGAGCGGACTGCCGTGGACCGGGTCGTGGGGACAGCAGTTCAAGGCGCTCGCCAGCGCCGCGAATCTCGGCGCACCGCCCGGATCGTGGGGCGGCCTGCCCCTGCGCTCGGTACTGCCCGGCGCCACGCCGTCGCAACCAGGCGCCGGCGACCCCACGCAACACCAAGGCCACGAAACGAAAGACAACTCGATGCCCGGCATGGTGATGGACGATCTGCCCTTGCCGCTCACGCCGTGGGCGGTCGGCAAATCGCCGGTGCCGCAGTCCGCGGCAAGTTCGGCCGAACCCCAGCCACTGCCGCTCTCGCAAGTCGTCGCGCAACTCGCTTCGCTCGGTCTCGTGGACGGCTATGACATCGTGCTGCCCGCGTCGTCGACGGGCGTCTACACGGTGTCGTATTTCCCCGCCGATCCGAAAGCGGAACGCACGCTGTACATCGATCAGTACAGCGGCAAGGTGCTGAAAGACATCCGCTACGGCGACTACGGCGCGGTGTCGAAAGCCGTGTCGTATGGCACGTCCTTGCACATGGGCCGCTACTTCGGCGTGGCCAACCAGATTGTTTGCGCCGCGATCTCGCTCGGACTCGCCGGCATGGCGTTCACCGGATGCGTGATGTGGTGGAAGCGCCGTCCCAAACAGCAGCCACGCTCGCTCGGCGCGCCGTCGCGCGAACGTGCCGCGCCGCCCATGCGCGGCTGGAAAACCGGCCTCGTGCTGCTCGGCGTCGTTTTTCCGCTGATGGGCGCGACCCTGCTCGCCGTCTGGATCGCCGATCGCGCGATCGTCGGCCGCGCCACCCAACGTACCGCCTGATCTCAACCACATTTCACCAACCAGAGAGACTTCCGATGAAAAACTCCTACTCCATGCTGCTCGCTGCACTGCTGTGCGCCGCGTCGGTTCAGGCAAACGCGGCCGGCGTTGCCAATGCGGCTATTTCAGACTGCTGGATCCGCGCATTGCCGGGCGATCTGCCTTCGGGCGGCTACTTCAAGGCGAGCAATCGCGGCGACCAGCCCGTGAATCTCACGGGTGTCGGCTCGGACGCTTTCGGCATGACCATGCTGCATCAGACGCAAAGCCAGGGCAGCACGTCGTCGATGGCGATGATCGGGCAGGTCACGGTGCCCGCGCACGGCTCGCTGGTGTTTGCGCCGGGCAACTATCACGTCATGCTCGAACATCCCAAAGCGGCGCTGAAAATCGGCTCCACGCTGCCCCTTACATTCTCCTTCAGCGACGGCGAGAAGATAACCGCGAACTGCACGGTAAAAAACGCGGGGTCGATGAGCCATTGAGTCGCGCGATACCTGTTGCGCGCGGCGCTAGCGGCATAGAATGGATCGTCGACGCCGGACGCTCCGGCGTCCGGTCCAGCGCCGCGGCAAGCGGGCGCCGCCTCACCAGGAGAATCGCCATGAACTCGAAATCTGGCCGCTCGGCCTTGGTCGCCGCCGCGCTCGCGGGTCTGGCCGCTGCGGGCGTCAGCGCGGCGCAGGCCGACCAGACCGTGCAGTGCTACGGTGTCGCCAAAGCCGGTCAGAACGACTGCGCGAGCAAAACCGGCGTGCACGGTTGCGCAGGCGAAGCGAAAGTCGATCATGACAAGGGCGACTTCAAGACCATGCCGAAAGGCGCGTGCGAAAAAATGGGCGGCACGCCCGACGCCTGAGCCGCCGTGAAGCTCGTTCGTCCATTGGCCTGCGCGCCGCCGGGAACCGGCATCGGGCTGCGTCATGCGCACTATGCGAACTTCCTCGCGACCACGCCCGCCGTCGACTGGGTCGAAGTACACAGCGAAAATTATTTCGGCGACGGCGGTTTCGATCTGCACGTGCTCGACACCGTGCGACGCGACCGGCCGGTCAGTCTGCACGGCGTCGGCCTGGGACTCGGCTCGGCGACGCCGCTGGATGCGACGCACGTCGCGAAACTCAAACGGCTAGTCGAGCGCGTCGAGCCGGCCGTGGTGTCCGAGCATCTGTGCTGGGGCGCGACCGCCGCCGGTCACCTGAACGATCTGCTGCCCATGCCGCTCACCGACGCGGCACTCGCCCTGCTCGCCTCGCGTATCGACGCATTGCAAAACACGCTGGGCCGAGCGGTTCTGATCGAAAACGTCTCGACGTATGTCCGTTTTCGCGACGATCAGTATGGCGAAACAAATTTTCTCGCCGAACTCGCGTCGCGCACCGGCTGCGGCATCCTGCTCGACTTGAACAATCTGTACGTCAACCAGTGCAATCACGGCGAAGACGCCGTGGCCGCCATGAACGCGCTGGCCGTCGACACGATCGGCGAAATGCATCTGGCAGGGCATCGCGTCACACGCACGGCGGTCATCGACGATCACGGCTCGCGCGTAGCCGATGCAGTGTGGACCTTGTACGAGTACGCGCTGCAGCGCTTCGGTGCGGTCCCGACGCTCATCGAGTGGGACACCGACGTGCCGCCGCTCGAGGTGCTGCTCGACGAAGCGCAACGCGCCCGCGCCATGCAGGAACGTGCGAGTTCAGCGGCGCAAAACCGACCGGAGACTCACGGTGCGCGCACAGCCTGAACCGCTCGACACGCTCACCTTGCTGCAGCGCGAGTTCGCCGAGGCACTGGACACGTCCACGCCATTCCCGCAGCTCGCCGCGCCTCACCACGCACATCGCGAACGACTCGACCTCTATCGCAGCAGCGTGCATAGCCATCGGAATACGGCGCTCGCGGGTGCTTATCCGGTTCTGCTCGCGCTCGTCGGCGAGACGTATTTCGACGCGCTCGGCGCGGCCTATGCGCGCGTGCATCCTTCGCAAAGCGGCGATCTGAACGCCTTCGGCGCTTCGCTTGCAGACTTTATCGCCGGATACGAACGGCAGCCACGCTTGCGCTATATCGCGGACCTCGCACGTCTCGAATGGGCGCTGCATCGCGCGCATTTCGCCGCCGATGCACCGGCGCTCACGCCGCGAGCATGGGCCGCCATCCATCCCGACGATCTGCTCGACGCGCGCGTCGCCATCCATCCCGCTTGCGCGTTGGTCGCTTCGCCGTATGCCGTCGGCGACATCTGGTCCGCGCATCGAACCGGCGCCCCGCTTCCCGCCGACCCCGATACGCCGAACCGGGTGCTCGTGGTGCGCCCGCGATGGCACGCCGAAATCCGTCTGCAGACCCCGGCCGCGCACGCGGCATTCGAGCGGCTGATGAATGGCGCCAGATTGAACGACGCGCTCGACGCGGCCTTCGCTCTCGACAGCGCATTCGACTTCGTGGCGCAATGGCGCGTGTGGATCGAAGCGTCCGCGATCACCGGCCTCGCAGGTTGAGCACGGCCGCCGACCGGCCCGCGGATTTGACTTCGTCGAAATACGAAGGTAACCTACGAAGGTAACCTTCACATCTCGGCAGCATGTCCACTTCAGAGCCGCAGTTGCAAGACGAGTCCCTGCACGCCACCGCTGAAGATTTGCGGGTGCTGCTGGGCAAACTGCGCCGGCGTTTGCGCGAGCAGTCGCACGTGGGCGATTTCACGCCGTCGCAAGTTCAGGTGCTGCTGCTGCTCGAACGCGAAGGACCCGCCACGGTCAGCGCGCTCGCGCGTGCGCACGGCATGCGGCCTCAATCGATGGGCGAGACGCTGTCGGTGCTCAAGGCGGCCGGACTCGTCAGCGGCGCGCCCGATCCGAACGACGGCCGGCAAACCGTGCTGTCGCTAACGCCCGCGTTTCGCAAGAAGGTCAAAGCCAGCCGCGCGGCGCGCGAAGACTGGCTGTTTCGCACCATGCAAAGCCGCTTCACGCCGGCCGAGCAGCAACAACTCGCCACTGGCGTCGCCCTGCTCAAACGTCTGATCGATTCGTAACGCGGCACGCTCGACGCGTGCCGGATGCGTCTTCCACCGCGCAGCTTCGCCTCTCTTTCCGCCCATCCACACGTAGGAGTTCACCATGCCATTGACCACGCTCGACGCAAAAACCGCTCTCGTCGTCATCGACCTTCAGCAAGGCATCGTCGCCTTGCCGACCGCGCATCCCACCAGCGACGTGGTGAAACGCTCCGCCACGCTGCTGGATGCTTTCCGCAGCCGCGGCCTGCCGGTGGTGCTCGTCAACGTCGCGGGCGGTGCGCCGGGCCGCGCGGAGCAGGCGCGTCCCGCAGGCAATTTCCCGGCGGAATTCACGGTTCTGGTGCCCGAACTGAAGCAGCAGCCCTCCGATCATCTGGTGACCAAGCACACGTGGGGCGCCTTCACCAACACCGATCTCGAAGCGCATCTGCGCAAGGAAGGCGTCACGCAGATCGTGCTGGTCGGCGTGGCGACCAGCATCGGCATCGAGTCGACCGCGCGCTTTGCGAACGAACTCGGCTTCAACGTTACGCTGGTGATCGACGCCATGACCGATATGCACGCGGACGCTCATCACAACAGCGTCACGCGCATCTTTCCGCGCCTCGGCGAAACCGGCACGACGCAGGACGTTCTCGACCTGCTCGCACGCAGCCACGCATGATCCCCGTGAACCCATGCACTGACCGCCGCGCCGTGAAGATCCCGACGGGAAACCGCTCGTGACAGGCACGTTCCGTTCGCTGCGCAATTTCAACTACCGGGTCTGGGCGAGCGGCGCGATCGTCTCGAACGTCGGCACGTGGATGCAGCGCACGGCGCAGGACTGGCTCGTGCTCACCGAACTCACGCATCACAACGCCACCGCCGTGGGCATCGTGATGTCGCTGCAGTTCGGACCACAAATGGTGTTGCTGCCGCTCACCGGCTACGCAGCCGATCACTTCGATCGCCGCAAGCTGCTGTTCGCCACTCAGGCGGCGTCGGGCGCGCTTGCGCTGGGTCTTGGTCTGCTCACGGTTACGGGGCTTGTGCAGTTGTGGCAGGTGTACGTCTTCGCGCTGCTGCTCGGCTGCGTCACGGCGTTCGACTCGCCCGCGCGTCAGACCTTCGTGTCCGATCTGGTCGGCGAAGACGATCTGTCGAACGCGGTCGCGTTGAATTCCACGTCGTTCAACGCGGCGCGCATGATCGGGCCGGCCGTGGCCGGCGTGCTGATTGCGTCGGTCGGCACCGGCTGGGTGTTCCTTATCAACGCACTCTCGTTCTGCGCCGTGCTCGGCTCGCTGCGGCTGCTGCGCGTGAGCGAATTGCGCCTGAAGCCGCTCGCCATCCGCACGCGCGGCAGCTTCCTGGAAGGCTTCAAATATGTCTGGAAGCGGCCCGACCTGAAGGCCGCGATGCTGATGCTATTCCTGATCGGCACGTTCGGGCTCAACTTCCCGATCTTCATTTCGACCATGTCGGTCACCGCGTTTCATGCGGGCGCGAGCCAGTATGGGCTGCTCAGTTCGATCATGGCGATCGGCTCCGTCACCGGCGCGCTGCTCGCCGCGCGGCGCTCGAAGCCGCATATGGCCTTGCTGCTCGGCGCAGGCGGCGCGTTCGGCGTCGGCTGCACGGCCGGCGCGCTGATGCCGAACTACATGCTGTTCGCCGCGGCGCTCGTCCTGATCGGCATGTCGACGCAGACCTTCACCACCTCCACCAACAGCCTCGTGCAACTGTCCACGGAACCGGCGATGCGCGGCCGCGTGATCGCGATCCAGCTCGCCATCGCGCTCGGCGGCACACCGCTCGGCGCGCCCGTGGTCGGCTGGGTTGCCGATCGTTTCGGACCGCGCTGGGCACTCGGCGTGGGCGCCGCCTCAGGCTTCGCGGCGGCGCTGGTCGGCCTGCTTTATCTCGTGAAGTACCGGCATTTGCGCGTCTACGTCGAAGCAGGACGCGTGCGCTACAGCATGGACGAACCGTATCGCGCGCCGCTCCAGGTGTCGCCCGTCACTGCCGTGCGCAACGCGGTGCTGAACGAAGCTGAAGAGGAATAGCGAGAAGAGTCGGCCGATTGAACAACCAATTGAACGGCCAATAAAAAAAGCCGCACCTGAACGAATCAGGTGCGGCTTTTTTCATGCGTGCTGCAGATGCCGAAGCGCGTCTGCACTTCGGTACTGGAGCGGCTTACTTCGCGACCGGCATCGTGAATTCAGCGCCCTTCGCGATGCTGTCCGGCCAGCGCTGCATGATGCTCTTGTAGCGCGTGTAGAAACGCACGCCCTCTTCGCCGTACGCATGATGGTCGCCGAACAGCGAACGCTTCCAGCCGCCGAACGAGTGCCACGCCATCGGCACGGGAATCGGCACGTTGATGCCGACCATGCCCACCTGAATCTGCCGGCCGAATGCACGCGCCACGCCGCCGTCCGACGTGAACAGCGACACGCCGTTGCCGAACTCGTGCGCGTTGATCAGTTCGACCGCGCTCGCGAAGTCGGGCACACGCACCACCGCCAGCACCGGTCCGAAAATTTCGTCCTGGTAGATCTTCATGTTGGTCGACACCTGATCGAACAGCGTGCCGCCGATGAAGAAGCCGTCCTCTTTCGCCACCGGATGCGCGCGGCCGTCGACGACCAGCTTCGCGCCTTCCGCCACGCCCGAATCGATGTAGCCGGTGACCTTGGCCTTGTGCTCGGCGGTCACGAGCGGGCCCATTTCCGCGTCGAGGTTTTCGCCGTTCTTGATGACGAGCGACTTCACGCGCGGCACAAGGCGCTCGATCAGTTCGTCGGCCACGTTGCCCACCGCGACCGCCACGGAGATCGCCATGCAGCGCTCGCCGGCCGAGCCGTAAGCGGCGCCGATCAGTGCGTCGACGGCCTGGTCCAGATCGGCGTCCGGCATCACCACCAGGTGATTCTTCGCGCCGCCCAGCGCCTGCACGCGCTTGCCGCGTTTCGTGGCTTCCGTGTAGATATATTCCGCAATCGGCGTGGAGCCGACGAACGACAGCGCCGCAACGTCCGGATGCTCGATCAGCGCGTCGACCGCGACCTTGTCGCCGTTCACCACGTTGAACACGCCGTCGGGCAAGCCGGCTTCCTTCAGCAATTCAGCGAGCCGCAGCGACGCCGACGGATCGCGTTCGGACGGCTTCAGCACGAAGGTATTGCCGCAGGCGAGCGCGACCGGGAACATCCACATCGGCACCATGACCGGGAAGTTGAACGGCGTGATACCCGCCACGACGCCGAGCGGCTGACGCAGATTCCAGTTGTCGATGCCGCCGCCGATCTGGTCGGTGAAATCGGTCTTCAGCAGGTTGGGAATGCCGCACGCGAATTCGACCACCTCGATGCCGCGCACCACTTCGCCTTGCGCGTCGGTGAAGACCTTGCCGTGCTCGCGCGTGATGAGCATCGCCAGTTCGTCGTGGTGCTGGTTGAGCAGTTCCTTGAACTTGAACAGGATGCGGGCCCGCTTGATCGGCGCCGTTTCGCTCCATGCCGGGAACGCGGCCTTGGCGGCCGCTACCGCGGCATCCACTTCCTCGACCGACGCCAGCGCCACCGAACCGCTGACCTTGCCCGTGGCCGGATTGAACACGTCCTTGAAACGGCCGCTCGACGCCGCCACGGCCGCGCCGCCGATGTAGTGGCCGAGTTGCTGGACAGCCAGCCGGGCTTGTTCGTTTGCTGCATTCATGTCGTTACCTCGTGTTCGGGATGGGCCGCCGCTCGTGATGCGGCGGCTCGTCGGCAAAAGAATCGGGCTACGGCGCACGGCGTCGGGAGCGGTGGAACGCTCGGCGGCCGGCGTCGTCGGAACCTGCCAACTGTATCGACGGCACCAGGCATATTCCCGATACAGCACAATAAAACCGCGCCTCACTGTATTGTTTTTTGCGCGACAACTGTACTGGCCCCAGCGCAATCGACGCGACGCTGCCGGCTTATTTCCCGGCCCGCTTCTCCGCGGCCCGGCCATTCATACGTTCGATTGAAGAAAATCGTGCAAATCGTCGCGATCCCCCATTCTTCGCCCAGCAACGTGTTGCGTTCCGTCACCGTTTAAACCTGTCGAAACGCGGGAAAACCCGCTCTCCGGTTTCTTATCGATGTGCCGTAGACGAACTCAGGTGCTGAAAAAATCAGCACTTTTATAACGACACACGAGAGCCGAGGGCCACATGAAGATTCAAACGACGGATGTTGTTTTGCGCAGTACCTTGATCGCGGCGTCGGTGGCCGCGATGCTTTCTCTCGCAGCCTGCGGCGGCTCAGGCGCGCTCAGTTCGGGCACCGGCGCCGGCAGCAACGGCGGCGGCAACGCGCTGAGTTCCAACAGCGGCGCGGCGGGCTCGACCGCCGCCACCGGCGGCTCGGGTTCGGGCGGCGGGTCGGGCGGCAATGCGCCGACCACGAATGCGCTAAGCCAGACCGTCGCGCAGTCCGGCAACGTCGTCACGGACGCGGGCAATACCGTTTCCGGGGTCGGCACGGTGATCGGTTCGCAGAACCTGCCGGTCGTCGATTCGCAGACCACGCAGGCGGCGGGCGGCATCGTGCAGAACGTGGGCGCGGCGGTCGCCACACTCGGCACGGGCGTCTCGCAAGGCATCGGCCAGCTTGGCTCCGGCAGCGACGGCGTCGGCACCACGGTGGCGAGCGCGGGCGGTGCGGTGAGTTACGCGGGCCGTGCCGTGACCAGCACGGGCAACCTGATCGGCAGCCTCGGGACCGGCGCGCTGGCGCCCGCCTCGGCGCTCACCACGCCGCTGGGCGGCGCCGTCGATGCGCTCGGCAATGCGGTCACGCAGGGCGGCGGCACGCTCACCACGGCGTTGTCGACGGGACCGGTGCAGCAGCTCACGAGCCAGACCAGCGCGTCCATCGTACCGATCGAGGTCGCGCTGGTGCAGACCACGCAGGCCGTCGGCACCAGCACGGGCATCGGTGCGCCGGTCAACGGCGTGCTGGCGACGGTCGGCGGCACGCTCGAAAAGAGCGGCGCGACGCTCGCTGGCAACGGCGGCAACCCGGTCACGGGCGGACTCGGCGCCGTGGTTGCCGACACCGGCAAGACGGCGGCCACCGCCGGCGGCCTGCTGACGGGCGGCGGCAGCCTCGCCGCGCCGTTATCCAGCGTGACGGCGCTGACCGGCGGCACCGGCATGACGGGCACGGCGGCCAACAACCCGGTCGCGGCGCTCGCTTCCACGGTCAGCAGCACGCTCGGCAGTCCGCTTAGCAGCCCGCTGGGCGGATCGACGAGTGCCGGTAGTGGCGCGGCGTCGCCGCTCGGCGGACTCGTTTCGACTGTCGCCGGCACGCTTGGCGGCGTGAGTTCGGCCACGGGCACCTCGGGCAAGACGTCGGGCGGCTCATCGTCCGGCGCCACGACCGCCATCTCGGGAACCGCGGGTGGCACCAGCGCGGTGGGCGGCGTCCTGTCGCCCGTCACCGGTGCGGTGGGCGGCCTGCTCGGCGGACTCGGCAAGAAGTAAGCACGCGGCCACCGCCGCGTCATGGCCCGTGACGGGCGGCGCATCGCCGGCCGTCCGTCATGGGCCGTCACGCGATGCGGCCGCCCATCGCATCTGAATACGCCTTACCTTGCTCGTGAACCGCTCACTGAGAAATTCGATGCGCCCGTAAGTTTTCGCGCAGCCGTTCGACTTTGCGCCGACTGGCGGCGATGTCTTTGATCACACCGCAACGGTGCCTTGCTTATTCCACCACCGGCTCGCTGAAAGCCGACTCAACCGCAACGGTTGATTCTCACGCCCGTCAACGTGTAGAACGCGCGTGCAAACCCGCCCTCACACAAAGTTTTGGATAGCCAGGCAACGATCAGGCTATGAATGCGCGTTCAGACACGCCGATAAGCACAGCCATCCGAACACCAGCCAACTTGCCGGTAAGCACACCGATAACTGCGCCGACAGCGCACAGTGCAACCCACCCAAAACCGTCGCCGACTTTTGTTGCTCCCCTGTAAGCCCTGGCTTGCAAAAACTCACGTTAAGCACGTCAATGACGAAGCAGCCAGAGACGCATAACAAAGCGCCGGCATCCACCGTTGCCGTAGAAGCCGGGCGGACATTTTCAGGTCAGGAGACGATATGCAAACAGACGCATTGGCCGGCGCTCAGGAGCATCGCACGCAGGCGCGCAAGGCGACCGCGAGCGGCTGGATCGGCTCGGCCCTCGAGTACTACGACTTCTTCATCTACGCGCAGGCCGCGGCGCTGATCTTTCCTCAACTGTTCTTTCCGTCGGGCAACCCGAAGATCGCCATCGTCGCCTCGCTCGCGACTTACGGCGTGGGCTACGTCGCGCGTCCAATCGGCGCATTCGTGCTCGGGCATTGGGGCGACACGCACGGCCGCAAGAACGTGTTGCTGGTCTGCATGTTCCTGATGGGTTTTTCGACCATGGCGGTGGGCCTGCTGCCCACCTATCAGCAGGTTGGGCTGCTGGCGCCAGGGCTGCTCGTCGTGTTGCGACTGATTCAGGGCTTCGCCGTGGCCGGCGAGATTTCGGGCGCAAGCTCGATGATTCTCGAACACGCGCCGTTCGGCCGACGCGGCTATTACGCGAGCTACACCTTGCAAGGCGTGCAGGCCGGTCAGATTCTCGCGGCAGCGGTGTTTTTACCACTCGCCTACTACATGGAAGAAAGCGCCTTCAATTCGTGGGGCTGGCGCATTCCATTCCTGCTGAGTTCGGTCGTGCTGATCGCGGGTTACATCATCCGTCGCGAGGTGCATGAAACTCCGGCATTCACGAAAGAAGACGCCAGCGGCGGCGTGCCGAAGTCGCCGATCGCGGAAGCATTCCGCTATAACTGGGGCGACATGCTGCGCGTAATCGGCTGCTCGCTGATGAATGTGATTCCGGTTGTCGCAACCATTTTCGGCGCGGCGTATGCCGTGCAGGCGTCGTATGGAATCGGCTTTCACAAGAGCGTGTACCTGTGGATTCCCGTGATCGGCAACATCGTCGCGGTGCTGGTGATTCCGTACGTGGGCAATTTGTCCGACCGGATCGGCCGCCGTTTGCCGATCATCGTCGGCGCGCTCGGTGCGGGGCTGCTTTCGTTCGGCTACCTGTACGCGATCAGCATTCGCAACGTCCCGCTCGCCATGGTGATGTCCATCCTCATGTGGGGCATCGTCTATCAAGGCTACAACGCGACGTTCCCGAGCTTCTATCCGGAACTCTTCCCCACCCGCTCGAGAGTTTCCGCCATGGCAATCGGGCAGAACGTCGGCACCACCATCACGGCACTATTGCCGGCGCTGTTCGCTTACGTCGCGCCGCCGGGATCGCAGAACGTGCCGATGACCATCGGCACCATCACGTTCGCCATCACCATCGTCGCGGCAGCGACCGCATGGAGTTCGCGCGAACCGTTCCGCGTCAAACTGAGCGATCTGGGCGAACCCAATGCCGTGCCGATCGACAAACACAGCTACGATCTGATGCGCGCCGAAACCATGGCCCACGCGAAGAAAGTCACGGTTTGACGGAAGGCAACGAAGCGCTCCGTTGCGTGGACGCGCAACCGCTAATGCATTCGCGCCGTCGCGATGGTGGACGTGCACATGTGGGACGTCCACGCGCGCGAAGCATTCCAGCATGTTTCAGCGGCATCGACCATGCCGGACGACGCAACGCGAACCAACGAATCAGCGCCACGGCTCGGTCAATTCGTTCGCGAGCACCATTTTCTGCCGCAACGTTTCCGCCCATTCCGCGCTTACGCCGCTCTGCGCCTTGATGAATTTCAGCGCCGCCGAGTGCACGGTGCGCATGGCGCCGCCGTCGATGCCCTTCATGCGCGGCGCGCTGCGCTTCGTTTCTTCGACCAGATCGCGCGCGCCGGCGAAGTCGGGCGAGACGCCGCATTGCGCGTGAATCGCGGCGCGCATGGTGGCTGCCTCGTCGCGCGACTGTCCGATCCGGTCCATGTCGATCAGCAGATCGACGCCGCCCGTCATCCGCAGCGCGCACAGTGCCCACAGCGCGACGAACGCCCGATACGCGTTGTTGCCCTCGGCGGTTTGCGCGTACTGCTCGCAGGCCATCGCATAAGCGTCGTGAGAACCCGGCGGCACCGCAGGCAAACTGACGCCGCACGCGTCGATGGCCTGCTTCACGAGCGGCTCGGACTGATTCAGCCCGAGCACCCGGAACGGCGCGGCGACAAAAAACGGATTGCTCCATTGCTGCTTGAGCAACCAGCCCGACGCGAACTGCGAAGCGGGATTACGCAACACGGCCGCGTGCATGATGTGTGGAAACGCCTGCTTCAGCCAGGGCAGCCGGCCCGACGAGCGGCAGAATTTGAACACCGGCACGCGCTGCTGGTCCGCGCCCAGCTCGATCAGACTCTGCAAATAACGCTGTAATGCCGGAAATTCGGCATCCGGTTCGGCCGCAAAGCGGTCGGTGCCGAAGCGCCGGTCGTAACCCGCGACACCGCGCACACCCTCGCGCAGCAGCGGCCGGTATTCCTCGAAATAAGGTTTGGCAAGCGGCGGATGGCCCGAGGTGAGCGTAGGTGCGCAAGCGGACACATCCGCCAGACTCAGATCGGCGAGCACGTTACTCAATGGTTCGTAAAAACCCGTCACGGTATCGAGCGCGCGCAGGCGCGACCAGACCCACGTTCCGCCGCTGCGCCAGCCGGTGTGCAGAAACAGGCCTTTTTTCAGGGGCCCATTCGAGGTTTCATTCGACGAACCGGGTAACGACACCATGGCTTCTCTCTTCCAATGACAGTGCTTTGAAAACAATCGCAAGCGACAACGACGGACGAACCGCATGTTCAAGCCGATACTTTAGCGGCTTCGGCCTGCCTGCGCCCACTGGAACCGCGCACTCAAACGCATTAAGCTGCCGGATTCCCGACCTCGCCTCGCTGACATGAACCATTCCGCCGACATCCGCTTCCTGCTGACGATCCGCGAAAGCGGCAGTCTGATTGCCGCCGCGCGCAAGCTGGACCTGTCGCCCTCGGCGGTGACGCAACGCTTGCAGCAACTCGAAAAGAAGCTGGGCGCGCAGCTGGTGAATCGCAGCGCCCGCCGTCTGCAATTCACCGAGGAAGGCACGCTGCTGTGCGAGCGCGGCGCCGAACTGATCGAGCAGTTCGACTCGCTCTTCGACGACCTTCAGCAGCGCCGCAGCGGTCTGGTCGGTACGCTGAAGATCAACGCGCCGCTCGGATTCGGCCGGCGGCACGTTGCGCCCGCCATCGCCGGCTTCCAGCAGAGCAATCCGGATGTCGACGTTGCGCTGACCTTGAGCGATCAACCGCTGACCGAAACGATGGACCGCTTCGATATCGTCGTGCATATCGGCGAATTGCCGCTGTCGAACCGGGTTGGCTACACGATTGCACCGAATGCGCGCCTGCTGTGCGCCGCACCGTCGCTCGTCAAACGAATCGGCGAACCCGAATCGCCCGACGATCTCGTGAAGCTGCCCTGCATCGTACTGCGCGAAAACAACGAAGACGTGAGCCTGTGGCAGTTCAGCAAGGGCCGCACGCGCTGCAACATACGCGTGAGGCCGCATCTGAGTTGCAACGACGGCGACGTGATCCGCCAATGGGCCTGCGAAGGCCGTGGTGTGATTCTGCGCTCCGAGTGGGACGTGGCCGAAGATATCGCAAAAGGACGACTGGTCCGGCTGCTGCCAGCCTGGAAAACGCCGGACGCCGACGTGGTGGCGCTCACTCACCATCGCGCCGGTTTGCCGGCACGCACGCGCCACTTCATGCAGTACCTGCAAGCTCGCTTCAAGCCTGCACCGCCGTGGCGACGTTGAATTTCTCGACCACATCGATTCACTTAAAATGAATCTTAGAATCAATCCGGCTTAACTCACGAGCAAGTCCGAAACTTTATAATTTGCGCATTGCTACCGTGGGTTACATCATGACGTCAGCCACCTACCCCAAAGCCGTCCTCTTCGATCTGCTCACTGCACTCCTCGACTCATGGAGTTCGTGGAATCGCGCCGCCGGCTCCGAAACCGCGGGCCGTGCCTGGCGCGCGGCATATCTGCGCCTCACCTACGGCTGCGGCCGCTACGTCGCCTACGAGCAACTGGTGCGCGACGCTGCCGCCGAAGTGCAGTTGCCGTTGTCCGCCGCCGAGGCGCTCGAAGCCGACTGGCTGCAACTCACGCCGTGGAGCGGCGCGCTCGACGCCTTGCAAACGCTCGCGCCTCATTGCAAGCTCGCGGTCGTCACGAATTGCTCCATCCGTCTCGGCACGCAGGCGGCCAATCTTCTGCCCGTCCGCTGGGATGCCATCGTCACCGCGGAAGAAGCGGGCATGTATAAACCGGACCCCCTGCCTTACCGCCTCGCGCTGGAAAAACTCGGTGTTCACGCGCACGAGGCCGCTTTCGTGGCCGGTTCCAGCTACGATATGTTCGGCACGGCGGCAGTCGGCTTGCGCACCTACTGGCATAACCGCATCGGCCTGCCGCTCGTCGCGGGCGCGCAGCCGCCGGAAGTGGAAGCGCCCACACTCGCTACACTGGTGCCATGGCTCAGCGGTTTTGGCTCCAAATCGAGCCCTACTCTTTCACGGTGACAGCATGAAGCTCGAACATCTGGAAACGCCCGCCGCGCTCGTCGATATTGCACGTATGCAGAAAAATATCGCGCGTATGCAGGGGCATATGAACACCCTGGGCGTGACGTTCCGCCCGCATGTGAAAACCACGAAATGCCTGGACGTCGTGCGCGCGCAGATCGCGGCGGGCGCTCGCGGCATCACGGTCTCCACGCTGAAGGAAGCCGAGGCGTTTTTCGCGGCCGGCGTCACGGACATTCTTTACGCCGTCAGCATCGCCCCGTCGAAATTGCCGCGCGCGCTCGCGCTGCGCCGTCAGGGCTGCGATCTGAAACTGGTGGTCGACAATCCCACCGCCGCGGCCGCACTCGCGGGATTCGCCGACCAGCACGGCGAAAGCTTCGAAGTTTGGATCGAAGTGGACACGGACGGGCATCGCTCGGGCATCACGCCCGAGCAGGACACGCTGCTCGAAGTGGGCCGCATCCTCCATGAAAACGGCGTGAAAGTGGGCGGCGTGATGACTCACGCGGGATCGAGCTACGAGCTGGATACGCCGCAAGCCCTCGCCGCGCTCGCCGAGCAGGAGCGCGCCGGTTGCGTGCGCGCGGCGCAGCGGCTGCGCGACGCGGGCATTCCATGCGAGGCGGTCAGCGTCGGCTCGACGCCCACCGCGCTCGCCGCGCAGTCGCTCGAAGGCGTGACGGAAGTCCGCGCGGGCGTCTACGTGTTCTTCGACCTGGTCATGCATAACGTGGGCGTGTGCGCGCTGGAAGACATCGCACTCAGCGTGCTCGCCACGGTGATCGGTCATCAGGAAGACAAAGGCTGGGCCATTCTCGACGCGGGCTGGATGGCCATGAGCCGCGATCGCGGCACCTCGAAGCAATCGCACGATTTCGGTTACGGACAGCCGTGTCTGCTGAACGGCACACCGTTGCCCGGTTTTGTGATGAGCGGCGCGAATCAGGAGCACGGCATTCTCTCCCCCGTGGAAAACAGCACGCCGGTTCACGACATCGCGCAGCGCTTTCCGATCGGCATGAAGCTGCGCATTCTGCCGAATCATGCCTGCGCGACCGGTGCGCAGTTCCCCGAATATCACGCGGTCTCGGCGAGCGGCGAAAGCGTCGAATGGCGACGCTTTCAGGGCTGGTGAACCGCTACGCCTGACCGGCCGCGAAACGGCGCACGACCACTCACCCGCACCCGACGCGGCATTTACTCTTCATCTTCGCCGAGGCCTTCGAGCAGATCGTCGACCGCGCGATACACGCGCTCGACGATCTCCGGCCCCACCTTGCGCTCCAGTTCGCGATAGTGCGCTTCGAGATCTTTCGAAATCACGCGCACCAGGTCCACGCTCGTCTGCGTGAGCGACACCAGCACGCGGCGCTGGTCTTCCGCGAAACGCTCCTTCGTCACCAGTTCCATGCTTTCCATGCGGGCCAGTACGCCGGCCATGCTCGGGCTCGAAATCGTGCAGATATCGGAGATGTGACGCGGCTCCATCGGACCATGTTCGTTGAGCGCGCGAATCACACGCCACTGCTGTTCGGTGAGTCCGTGCGCGGTGATCAGCGGACGGAAACGCTCCATCATTTTTTCTCGTGCGCGCAATAGCAGCATCGGCAAATTGCGGTGCAACACTCGGGTAGAAGCAGAAGCGGACATTGGCGAAAGATCAGTAAAAAGGCAGCCGTCGAAACTTAAGGGAAAACCCGCGATCAGCCGACAGGCTATTGACCATGGATCATATCAAGCGCAATACTACTAACATGTTAGTGTTTTCGCTAAGAGACCGCCAGTTTATGTTCGCACTTGCCGATCACCTGCTTCACGCCGAAGGCGACGCGCTGCCCCGCGAAATGGACGCGAGCGCCGTGGCGGCGCTCCTCGCGCGCGGCGTGGCCTGCCGCGCGCCGGTCACAGGCGCGGTGTACGGCACACTCCTCAACGACCGCGCCACGCTGGCCGCGTTGGGCAACGCCGTGCATGCCGCGCCCTACAAGGCGCCGCCCAAGGCTCCGGTTCTATACCTGAAGCCGCGCAACACCCTGGCAGGACATCGCGCACGCGTGCTCGTGCCGGATAACGAAACCGGCGTCGAGGTCGGTGCGTCGCTCGGCATCGTGATCGGCCGCACTGCAACACGCGTGAGTGCGGCGCGTGCGTTCGATTACATCGCGGGCTATGTCCACGTGGCCGACCTGAGCGTGCCGCATGCGAGCGTGTACCGTCCTTCGGTGCGTTTCAGGGCGCGCGACAACTTCTGCGTGATCGGTCCCGCGCTGGTTGCGGCGCAACATATCGCGACGCCGGACAACCTGCCGATTCGCGTGTCGCTGGGCTCCGGCGAAACCTTCACGGCTTCCACGGCGGCGTCGGTGCGCGGCGTTGCTCAATTGCTCGCGGACGTGACCGACTTCATGACACTCAACGCAGGCGACGTCATCACGCTCGGCGTGCCGCACGGTTCGCCGGTCGCGCATATCGGCGACACGGCCACGCTGTCCATCGGCGGCATGCCGCCGCTTGAAATTTCGTTCGTCGGAGAACAGCCATGATGCGCGCTCGCGTGGCGTATGCGGGCGCCATTCACGAAGCCTCACCCGACGCGCAAGGCGTACGTCTCGCCGACGGCCGCGTGCGCCGCGAAAACGAAGTGGTCTGGCTCGCGCCGTTCGACGTGGGCACGATCTTCGCGCTCGGTCTGAATTACGCCGAACACGCCAAAGAATTGCAGTTCGGCAAGCAGGAAGAACCGCTCGTTTTCCTCAAGGGACCGGGCACGGTTATCGGTCATCGCGGTTTCACACGCCGCCCCGCCGACGTCACCTTCATGCACTACGAGTGCGAGCTGGCCGTCGTGATCGGACGCACCGCGCAAAACGTGACACGCGAGCAGGCCATGCAGCACGTCGCGGGCTACACGATAGCCAACGACTACGCGATCCGCGACTATCTGGAGAACTACTACCGCCCCAACCTGCGCGTGAAAAATCGCGACGGCGGCACGGTGCTCGGCCCCTGGTTCGTCGACGCGGCAGATATCGGCGATGTCACGCAACTCGAATTGCGCACCTTCGTGAACGGCACGCTGCAACAGCGCGGCAACACGCGCGATCTGGTCACCGACATTCCGGCGCTGATCGAATACCTCAGCAGCTTCATGACACTCGCGCCCGGCGACGTGATTCTGACCGGCACGCCGGAAGGCGTCGTCAACGTGAATGCGGGCGACGAAGTGGTGTGCGAAATCGACGGCCTCGGCCGTCTCGTGAACACCATCGCCACGGACGCGGATTTCGGCCGCGGCTGAACGCAAGCGGCGCGGCAAAAGCACCGCAAAAAGACAAGGACACGGGAAAAGGACAAGGCAATGCGAATCGAACATCTGATCAACGGCGAAACGCGCACGGCGAACGAATACTTCGAGAGCGTCAATCCGGCCACGCAGGACGTGCTGGCCGAAGTGGCGCGCGGCGGCGCCGGCGAAATCGACGCTGCCGTACGCGCCGCGAAAGACGCGTTTCCCGCCTGGGCCGGCAAGCCCGCCGCGGAGCGCGCCAAACTGATCCGCAAGCTCGGCGAGCTGATCGCGAAGAACGTGCCGGATATTTCGGAGGCCGAGACGAACGACACCGGCCAGACCATCTCGCAGACGCGCAAGCAACTCGTGCCGCGCGCCGCCGACAACTTCACGTACTTCGCGGAGATGTGCACGCGCGTCGACGGCCATACGTATCCCACTGACACGCATCTGAACTACACGCTGTTTCATCCGGTCGGCGTGTGCGCGCTGATTTCGCCGTGGAACGTGCCCTTCATGACGGCGACGTGGAAAGTGGCACCCTGTCTCGCGTTCGGCAACACCGCCGTGCTGAAGATGAGCGAACTGTCGCCGCTCACCGCCTCCATGCTCGGTCAACTCGCGCTCGAAGCGGGCATTCCGGCGGGCGTGCTGAACGTGGTGCACGGCTTCGGCAAGGAAACCGGCGAACCGCTGGTGGCGCATCCCGACGTGCACGCCGTGTCGTTCACCGGCTCCACGGCAACCGGTAACCGCATCGTGCAAACCGCGGGCCTCAAGAAGTTTTCCATGGAACTCGGCGGCAAATCGCCCTTCGTGATTTTCGACGACGCCGATTTCGAACGCGCACTCGACGCCGCCGTCTTCATGATCTTCTCGAACAACGGCGAACGCTGCACGGCGGGTTCGCGCATTCTCGTGCAACGCTCGATTTACACGCGTTTTGCCGAGCGTTTCATCGAGCGCGCAAAACGGTTGACGGTAGGCGATCCGCTCGCCGACAGCACCATCGTCGGCCCGATGATCAGCCAGGCGCATCTGGCGAAAGTGCGCAGCTATATCGAACTCGGCCCCAAGGAGGGTGCGACGCTCGCATGCGGTGGCCTCGACACGCCCGACCTGCCCGACGCGATGCGCAAGGGCAATTTCGTGCAGCCCACGGTATTCGTCGACGTGGATAACCGCATGCGTATCGCGCAGGAAGAAATCTTCGGACCGGTCGCCTGCCTGATTCCCTTCGACGACGAAGCCGACGCGATCCGCCTCGCCAACGACATCTCCTACGGACTGTCGAGCTACATCTGGACCGAGAGCAGCGGACGCGCGCTGCGCGTCGCGGCCGCGGTTCAGGCGGGCATGTGCTTCGTGAATAGCCAGAATGTGCGCGATCTGCGGCAGCCGTTCGGCGGCACCAAGGCGTCGGGCGTCGGGCGCGAAGGCGGTACGTGGAGCTACGAGGTTTTTCTCGAACCGAAGAACGTCTGCGTGTCGCTCGGCTCGCATCACATTCCGCGCTGGGGTGCATGATGGGCAAACTCGCGCTGGCAGCAAAAGTGACTCATGTGCCGTCGTTATATCTGTCCGAACTCGACGGTCCGCATAAAGGCTGCCGTCAGCCCGCCATCGACGGGCATCATGAAATCGGCCGGCGTTGCCGCGAACTCGGCGTGGACACCATCGTCGTGTTCGACGTGCATTGGCTCGTCAACAGCGAATACCACATCAATTGCGCGGCGCAATTCGAAGGCGTCTACACCAGCAACGAGTTGCCGCACTTCATCAAGAACATGCCGTACGCCTATCCGGGCAATGTCGGACTCGGCAATCTGATCGCCGAAGTGGCCAACGAAATGGGCGTGAAAAGCCGCGCGCACAGCGAAACCACGCTCGAACTCGAATACGGCACGCTCGTGCCTATGCGCTACATGAACGGCGACCAGCACTTCAAGACCGTTTCAGTGGCGGCCTGGTGCATGTGGCACGACCTCGAAACCAGCGCGCGTTTCGGACTCGCCGTGCGTCGCGCGATCGAAGAGCGTTACGACGGCACCGTGGCGATTCTCGCGAGCGGCTCGCTCAGCCATCACTTCGCCAACAACGGCACCGCCGAACAGTTCATGCACAAGGTATGGAGCCCGTTCCTCGAACAGATGGACCGCAGCGTGGTCGAGTTGTGGGAAGCGGGCGACTGGTCCACCTTCTGCGAAATGCTGCCGCTCTACAACGAAAAATGCTGGGGCGAAGGCGGCATGCACGACACCGCCATGCTCCTCGGCGCACTGGGCTGGGACCGCTACGACGGCAAGGTCGAAGTCGTCACACCGTACTTCGGCAGTTCGGGCACCGGGCAGATCAACGCGATTTTTCCGGTCACGCCCCTGCCCGCCTGATCGCCTGATCGCCGCATCACCCGACATCGCAACAAGGAGTTCATCGTGCCGCATCTGATACTCGATTACAGCGCCAACCTGGCAACCGAAAAGAGCATCGGCCGGCTATGCGCCTCGCTCGCCGAATGCCTCGCCGCGCAGCGCGAAAACGACGAGCGCGTGTTTCCGCTGGGCGGCATCCGCGTGCGTGCCATGCGCTGCGACCAGTACAGCATCGCCGACGGCCGCGCCGACGCCGCCTATCTGCACGCCAACCTGAAGATCGCGGCGGGCCGCTCCGAGGCCGCGAAAAAAGCCGCGGGCGACGCGCTGTTCGACGTGATCAAGCGTCACTTCGCCACGGAATTCGAGGAACAGGGACTGGCGTTGTCGCTGGAGATCAACGAATTCAGCGAAGCCGGCACGTGGAAGCACAACAACCTGCACGCGCGGCTGAAGGCCGGCAGTCAACCCTGAACCCTCGCGGCACGTGAGCGTGCAACCAGAGAATCCATCATGCTAGACGAACAGACCATCCGCGATCTCGCCGCGCAACTCGACCACGCCGAGAAAACGCGCACGCAACTACGCCATTTTTCAGCGGCTTATCCGCACATGACGGTCGCCGACGGCTACGCGATCCAGCGCGAATGGGTCAAGCTGAAACTGGCCGAAGGACACGTCATCAAGGGCCGCAAGATCGGGCTCACGTCGCGCGCCATGCAGCGTTCGTCGCAGATCGACGAACCTGATTACGCGCCACTGCTCGACAGCATGTTCATCGAGAACGGTCAGGACATTCGCGCCGACCGTTTCATCGCGCCGCGCGTCGAGGTGGAACTCGCCTTCGTGCTGAGCCGGCCGCTCAAAGGACCCGGCGTGACGCTGTTCGACGTACTGGACGCGACCGCGTACGTCACGCCGGCGGTGGAAATCATCGACGCCCGCATCGAGCAGTTCGATCGGGAAACGAAGGCGCCGCGCAAGGTCTACGACACCATCTCCGACTTCGCGGCGAACGCGGGCATCGTGCTCGGCGGGCGGCCCGTGAAACCGCTGGATGTCGATCTGCGCTGGGTCGGCGCGCTGCTCTATAAAAACGGCGCGGTGGAAGAAAGCGGACTCGCCGCCGCCGTGCTGAATCATCCGGCTACCGGTGTGGCGTGGCTCGCCAACAAGATCGCGCCCTACGACGAAAGCCTGAATGCGAACGACGTGATTCTGAGCGGCTCCTTCACGAGCCCGATTCCCGCGCGCGCGGGCGACACCTTCCACGTCGACTACGGGCCGCTCGGCGGCATCGGCCTGAACTTCATCTGAGCACACTCATGAACCTTCCGCAGAACAGCTTCAAACGCGCGCTGCAAGAGGGCCGTCCGCAGTTCGGCCTGTGGGCCGCGCTGGCCGACGCCTACGTGACCGAATTGCTGGCGACGGCCGGCTTCGACTGGCTGCTGATCGACAACGAACACGCGCCCAACGACGTGCGCAGCACGCTCGCGCAATTGCAGGCCGTGGCCGCCTACGCATCGCATCCGGTCGTGCGGCCGGTACGCAGCGACAGCGCCCTGATCAAGCAACTGCTGGACATCGGCGCGCAAACGCTGTTGCTGCCGATGATCGACACCGCCGCACAGGCGGCCGAAGCAGTGGCCGCCACGCGTTATCCGCCGCACGGCATTCGCGGCGTGGGCAGCGCGCTGGCGCGTGCGTCGCGCTGGAATCGCGTCCCGGACTATCTGAACGCGGCGGCGCAGGAATTGTGCGTGCTGGTGCAGGTGGAGTCGCTGGAGGGGATGCGCAATCTGCCGGATATCGCCGCAGTGGAAGGTGTCGACGGCGTGTTCTTCGGTCCGTCGGATCTGAGCGCGTCGATGGGTTTGCTCGGCAAGCCTGGCGACGCGCGCGTGCGCGAAGCGATCCGCAACGGCATCCAGAGCGTGCGCGACGCAGGCAAGGCCGCCGGCGTGCTCGCGCCGGATCGCGACATCGCCATGGACTATCTGTCCGCCGGCGCGAGCTTCGTCGCGGTTGGCACCGACACCGGCCTGCTGAGCCGCGCGGCGGCCGATCTCGCCGCCTCGTATCGAGCCGGCGCGAACATGGCGGCGCCAGTCCGAGGCGGTTACTGAGAGCCGCTAACCAGGCAGACGAACCCGTTCAGTCGCTTGCCGGCCACGGCAACCCGACCACCGACCAGTCCAGCTCCACGCCCACCACCGAGCGTTCGTGACCCAGCTGAATCGCCAGCGTGACCGCGATGCACGGCCGCCCGCTCGCCAGCGACAGATACGGATTGCTGGTGACCGGCACGCCCGGCAACAGCACCGCGTTGCGGAAATACGGCCGATGGTCCCAGCGCGCGTCGCGCGGATTGGCCACCGGCTGCAAGGACGCGCCGTCGTTGCTCCATGCCGGACCGGGCAACTCCTGCCCGACCTGACGGCCCGAATCGTCGAGAATGAAGCAACTGATACTGCGCTCGAACGCGGCCAGTTCCGCGAACGCCGTCTGGAACGCAACGCCGCGCAGCAGCGCATCCGCAGCGTCACGCAAACCGGTGCGGTAAGGCTCCACTTCGGACTCGAACAGCGCATGCTGATGCGCCCGTCCCTGCGCGATGACGTCGAAAGCGTCGTCGATGCGGCGATGCACCGAGTCCGGCGGCGCGATCTCCGCCGCCGGCCGCCCGAGCAGATAGCCCTGCGCAAAGTCCACGTTCGATTCGACCGCGAGAATCAGTTCTTCGGTGGTCTCCACGCCTTCCACCACCACCAGCATGCCCGCCTGATGCAGCAACGACACGAGCTTCGGCAGGATCGGCTGCTCGGAGCCGGGGCTGGTGGCGCGAATCAGTTCGCCGTCGAGCTTGACGATGTCCGGCCGGATACGCAGCAGACGGTCGAGGTTCGACTGGCCCGCGCCGAAATCGTCGACGGCAATCAGGAAGCCGTGCTGGCGATAGAGCGCCGCCGCCTGCGACATATCGTCGACGCTGCCGCCGTGCGACTCCAGAATCTCCAGGATCACGCGCTCGGGTTCCAGACCGACTTCCCGCACGATCGCGGCAAGCTGATCCGCGTAACCTTCGGCGATGAAAGTCGCCGGCAGAATGTTGAGGAACAGCCATGCGTCGTCCGGCAGCGAGCGGCGCGCATTGCCCAGGTGCACGGCATGGCTCACGCGGTCGAGCGCACCCTCGTCGCTCGACGGCTTGGGCGCGAACAGCACCATCGGCGGCACCAGCGAACCGTCGTCCTGCTCGCCGCGCAGCAGCGCCTCGAAACCGACCTGCTTCTGATGCGAAAGGCTGTAGAGCGGCTGGAAGTGCGAGGTGAGGTAGTACTCGTCCCAGCGGTGGCGCGTCGCCACGCCGCCATCCAGTTCATACGTTTCCGACGTGACGAGCCGCAGCGCATCGGCAGGCAACGCGCGTTCGGCGCAGACGCGGTTGCGGCCCGAATGCTTGGCGCGCAGCAAGGCTTCGTCGGCGCGATCGAGCAGCACCATGATGCTTTCGCCGCCGCGATGCTCGGCCACGCCGAAGCTCGCGGTGAGGAAACCGTCCGGCCGCGCGATCGCGGCAATCGCGCCGCGCAGGCGTTCGGCCAGCGCCAGCGCGCCCGCCAGACCGTCGCGCAGCAGCACCGCAAACTCCTCGCCGCCGATGCGGCTCACGCTGTCTTCGGCGCCGGCCTCTTCCATCAGCACCTGCGCGACCTGATAGAGCGCGTGATCGCCGACGCCGTGGCCATAACGGTCGTTCAGCGATTTGAAGTTGTCGATGTCGAGAAAGATCGCACTGACCGGCGCGTCGGGCGTCATGGTTTCGAGGCGGCGCTCGGCCTGCTTGACGAACGAGCGGCGGTTCTGCAAACCGGTCAGCGGATCGGTCGCCGCCAGTTGCGCCAGCTGGCTTTCGAGCAGGAAGTGATTACGCCGGAAACCGTAGAAGCCGAAGTGGAACACGGCGGAGGTTGGCATGCCGATTGCCGCGATCCACATCCACACCACCACGTCGACATCGTGCGGATGCGGCTTGCCGAACAGCAACCCGAGCGCGGCGGCATAAAAGAGTCCGGTGCCGACGAAGTAATGCGTCGGCGTGAGCCAGAGCGGCGCCGCGCAGATCGGCACCACCACCACGGCGGGCAGCGCCCACAGCAAAGGCTGCTCGACGCCGACGATGTTCAGCGCAAGGCCGCCGATCAACACCAGCGAATACAGCACGCCGATCGCCCCGAAGGTCCAGGTCGATTTCGCGTGCGGGATCGCCATCACGAGCAGGCCGAGCACGAGCGCGCAGGCGAGCCGGTACGCCAGCGGCGCCGTGGGTCCGTCGACGAAATTGCGCGCGCCGACGAAGCACAGGAACGCGACGACCGTGAACGCCATCGTCACGGTGGACAGTGGTCGTTGGTGTTCCAGTGATCGTCGATGAAAGCGGTCGCGCAATCCGGGATCGGACAGGTGCTTCGTAGTTGTGGAAAGCATATTGATAGATATCAGGCTGGTTCCGTGCACTCGGCCTATGTATAACGGCATCCATCAGACAAATGTTTATGCCTTTTCCACGATTAGCAAGCAGTTTCGACGCGCACGGCGCAATGAAATCCATTCGTAAGCGACCCCGACGACCTAAAAAAGTTTGACGTCTTACCAATTGGTGGGATTAAGCGTCGCGCTTGAGAAAGACTGAGGAAGAACTCGGAAGAGTGGCGAGCTATGCGTATTGAATAGGTGTCATCTTTACCTGGCACTCCGGCCGTTTTTTTTCAACGCGAAGTTCGAAGCGCGGTCCATCAACGTTGCATTTACGACGAACGAAAGGGCTCAAATCTTTCCGCATTTTGCGACGTTAATTCGATCGAATCCACGGCACGAGCACCGAAAATCAAGGCTCGGCCGCGACACGCGCGTTTCAATCAGGAAAAATTACAACACTCAGATGCATCCAAACGAAACGTTTGCGCGTAAGACGCAAACGATTGGAAAGTGGCTAAAAGTTAATGTCTTAAGTAGACTCGTCGAAAGTGTGACGGAGACACTAGACAGATTCGGTAAAAGTAGCCTAGGGCGCGTGCAATGCGAGCCTTCCCGTAACACTCCTGGTATTGAGTCGTTGTGCGACTGCTTTGGCGGACTGCTAGCAACGGCTATTTCTGGAAAACATGGTCCCAACTCTCGATTACCTGCTGGAACGCCAGATCTCGCCACAGTGGCGAGGCATGCTCACCGCTCTGGCGACCGAGTTCGAAGCGCAGATCGGGCGCACCGAATTGCGTCAACTCATGTATCGCGTCGGTTGCCGCTTTGCCGCCGCGCATCAGTTGCCGGCGTGCGGCTCGACCGCCGAACTCGCGCATGCCCTCAACCTGATCTGGCATGAGATGGACTGGGGTTTTGTCGAGCTTGCCGACGAAGCGGACAGCCTGCGCATCGTCCATTACTGCGCGCCGCTCAAGGCATTCGGCGACGCCGCGCTGGACTGGACGCCCGCGCTGCTCGAAGGCGTCTATCAGACGTGGTTGAGCGCGCTGGGCGCGCAGGGTCTGTCGGTTGCGCAAACAAGTGGACTCGACGCGCAGGGTGCGGTCGAATTCCGGCTTGGCCGGCACGCCGGCTAGGCGCCGCCGGGGCTCAAAAACTGAGGAATGAAACCCGGCTCGGGACTTATACCAGGCTGCCGGTTTCGGACCTTCAGCGTACGGCCCCGCGACCGTAAAACAAACAGGCATCACGCAGTAGAGGAACGCGCCAGACCGGTGCGCGTGCAGTGACAGCATCAGCGTTTGAGCGCCGCGAGCAGGTGGAAGGATCGGGGCAAGGCCAGTCATGTATAGGACGGCAGCAATATGAGTTCATCGAGCGACATCGAAAAACTATTCGATCACTTTGGTGGGGACGCCAACGCGTACCAGGAAATCGGCCGCGAGAACGAGGCGCGCTCGGCGCGCACGCGCTGGCCTTTACTGGTCACGCTGGATCTCACCCAACCCACGATTCCGGCGGTGGGTCAGCGCCGCGAATCCGCGCCCGAACAGGTTCGCGAGATCGCGCCGGCAATCGACCGCGAAGACACCACGCCTAAAGACGCCGCTTCGGTGACGCGTGCGAAGGCGCCGTTGTTCACGCGCTCGCATCGCCGCGACATTCCGCCGGTCGCCGCACCGGCGAAGCCGGGCGTGACACCGGGCGCGTCGCGCTTCGGCGTGTTCGCGAGCACCGACGAGACGGCCGAACCGGACGCCTCGGCATCCGCGACGCCGGCTTCAGCGCCGGTTGCTTCGGTGCGACCTGCAGTGCCACCCGCGGTGCCACCCGCGATGCCGCCCGCCACGCCGTTCACACCGCAACCGGTCTTGCAGCCAATCGTCGCGGCGGCGGCGCCCGCGCAGTTCGCGCCGGTGACGGCAGCGCCGCCGGTTGCCGCGATACCGCCTGCCTACGTGCCGCCGCCGGCGGTCCAGTACCGCGCACCGGCAGCGCCGTCGGCGCAGGCCCAACCCGCCACGCAGGCGTGGGCACCGGCGCCCGCCCGCAGCGCGCCGCCGTCCTACGCCACACCGACTGCACCGATCGCACCTGTCTCACCCGTGGCGCCCGCGTCGATTCTCGGCAAGCTGTTCGCGCCCGAACCAGCCGCCGCCGCGCCGCAGGCGCCTGCGCCGTCCGGCGAAGCCGCGCCGCTGCAATCGGTCTTCGCGCGTCTGCGCGGCACCTCCGGTCAAACGGCCACGGCACCGGCGGACGCGACCAGCGCCGCCGCGCCCGCGGCCTCCAACTCGTGGCTGGTCAACGGCCCTCGTCGCTCATGAAAGTCATCGCGGTGGTGTCCGCCAAAGGTGGGGTCGGCAAGACCACCCTCGCCGCCAATCTCGCTTCCGTGCTCGCCACCAGCGGACGGCGCGTGATCGCTCTCGACCTCGACCCGCAGAACGCGCTGCGCCTGCACTTCGGCGTGCCGCTCGACAGCATCGACGGCCTCTCGCGCGCCACGCTGTCGGGCGACGCCTGGCAGTCGGTGATGTTCGACGGCGTCGACGGCGTCACGGTGCTGCCCTACGGCGCGGTGCTCGAAGACGACCGCCGCCGCTTCGAGGCCTACATCGACCAGGAACCGATGTGGCTCGCGCGCTCGCTGCAGGCGCTGCGCCTCGATGCGTCCGACGTCGTCATCATCGACACGCCGCCGGGTTCGTCCGCGTACGTGCGCACGGCCTTGTGCGCCGCCACCTTCGCGCTGAACGTGGTGCTGGCCGACGCCGCTTCGTACGCGGCCATTCCGCAAATGGAACGCATGATCGCGGCCTACGCGTCGCCGCGTCCCGAGTTCGGCGGCGAAGGCTACGTGATCAACCAGATCGACACCTCGCGCCAGTTGACCAAGGACGTGCTGAAGGTCTTGCGCCAGATGCTCGGCGATCGCCTCTTCCCCGGCGTGATCCATCTCGACGAAGGCGTGAGCGAAGCGCTCGCCTGCGACACCACGCTGATTCACTACGATCCCGTCAGCCAGGCCGCCGCCGATGTCCGCGCGTGCGGCAACTGGCTGATGGCGGCGATCGACGCGATCGCCCTTTCGCCGAGGAACGTCGCATGAGCTCGCCATCGCAAGGACTCGAAGGCGCCGCGCCGTCGCGGCTCGAACGTTTCGCCGACGCGCGCTTCTGGAATAGCCGCATCGTCACCGTACTCGTCACGCTGTTCGCGCTGACGATGCTCTACTTCGTGTTCACGGTGCCGCTCGCGTTCTACGAACAGCTGACCTTCGCCAGCTGCTGCTTCATCACCGCGCTGTGGTTCCGCCGCCTGCCCGGCCGTTACGCCACCATGGTGATGATCATGCTCTCCGTGGTCACGTCGGGGCGCTATATGTACTGGCGGCTCACCGCCACGACCTACTGGGAACATCCGCTCGACGCCGCCTGGGGTTTGCTGCTGGTGTCGGCGGAAGTCTATTCGACCATCGTGCTGCTGCTCGGCTACTTCCAGACCGCCTGGCCGCTCAAGCGCACGCCGATGCCGCTGCCCACCTCGCGCGACCAGTGGCCGACGGTCGACGTGTTCATTCCGACCTATAACGAGCCGCTCTCGGTGGTGAAGCCGACCATCTACGCTGCGCTCGCGCTCGACTATCCGGCCGAGAAAATCTCGATCCACGTGCTCGACGACGGCCGCCGTCCCGAGTTCAAGGCGTTCTGCGAGGAAGTGGGCGTCAACTGGACGATCCGCACGCACAACCGTCACGCCAAGGCCGGCAACATCAACGAAGCGCTAAAAATCACGCAGGGCGAATACCTCGCGATCTTCGACTGCGATCACATTCCGACCCGCTCGTTCCTGCAGATCGGCCTCGGCTGGTTCCTGCGCGACAAGCTGCTGTCGATGCTGCAAACGCCGCACCACTTCTTCTCCGCCGATCCGTTCGAGCGCAACCTCGGCACCTTCCGCAAGGTGCCGAACGAAGGCGAACTGTTCTACGGTCTCGTGCAGGACGGCAACGACCTGTGGAACGCCACGTTCTTCTGCGGCTCGTGCGCGCTGCTGCGCCGGACCATGGTCGAGGAGATCGGCGGCATCGCGGTCGAAACCGTGACGGAAGACGCGCACACCGCGCTCAAGCTGCACCGTCTGGGCTACACCACCGCGTATCTGGCCATCCCGCAAGCGGCGGGTCTCGCCACGGAAAGTCTGTCCGGTCACATCGGCCAGCGGATTCGCTGGGCGCGCGGCATGACGCAGATTTTCCGGATCGACAATCCGCTCACTGGCAAAGGCCTGAAGCTCGGTCAGCGGCTCTGCTATCTGAACGCGATGATGCACTTCTTCTACGGCATCCCGCGTCTGGTGTTTCTCACGGCGCCGCTGTCGTACCTGTTCTTCAACGCGCACGTGATCGAAGCCGCGGCCAGCACGATCGCGATCTACGCGCTGCCGCACATGATGCACGCGAGCATCACGAACTCGCGCATGCAGCGCTCGTTCCGTCATTCGTTCTGGGCCGAAGTGTATGAGTCGGTGCTGGCGTCGTACATCACCGCGCCGACCCTGCTTGCGCTCATCAACCCGAAGCTCGGCAAGTTCAACGTGACGGCCAAGGGCGGCCAGATCGAGAAGAACTACTTCGACTGGGCGATCTCGCGGCCGTATCTGTTCCTGCTGCTGCTGAACCTGATCGGCTTCGTGGTCGGCATCGTGCACATCTATCTGAACTGGCACATCCGCAGCGTGGTCAATACGACCGTGCTGAACCTCGGCTGGACCGTCTACAACATGCTGATTCTCGGCGCGAGCGTGGCTGCAGCGAGCGAGCGTCGTCAGATTCGCGCGGTGCATCGCGTGGCCATGCAGATGCCCGTCATGCTCAAGTTCTCGACCGGCCGCACGCTCGCCTGCGAAACCATCGACTACTCCGAAGGCGGCGTCGGCGTGGCGCTGCCCGGCAAGATCGAAGTGCCGATGCACGAAAAGGTCACCGTGTCGCTGTTTCGCGGCGACGAGGAATACGCGTTCCCCGCGACCGTCGGCTTCACTGCGCCGGGCCGCGTGGGTCTGCGCTTCTCGGCGCTGTCGCGCGAGCAGGAGTACGAGTTCGTCAAGACCACGTTCGCACGCGCCGATGCCTGGACCGGCTGGGCCGAAGGACGTCAGCAGGACACGCCGCTGCGCGGTCTGTCACACGTGCTGACGGTGGGCGCGCGCGGCATCGCCGGTCTGTTCGAGCATCTGTACGCCGACCTTCGCACCTCGATGAAAAGCCGTCCGGTGGACGTCAAGAAGCTAAAAACCAAAGACTGATCTATGGGCAACAGGATGGCGAAGGGAAACGTCGAACGCTCGAATCACGAGCGCAGGGGGACGGGGTCGAACGCGCTGTTTTCGGCGCGCCCCGCTTCAAAACGGATCATGCGCGGCATCGCCTGCTGGCTCGCCTTGCAGACGGCGCTGGCGGCACCGCTGGCGTCGGCGGCGGAAGTCGTGGCCGCTGCGTCGGCCGCGGGCAGCACGAGTGGCGGTGCGACCGCCGCCACTGCCGCGAACGCCACGTCGGGCAATGCGCAGGTGGCGCGCGGCGTAGGCAGCGTGCCGCCGCCGAGCGCTGCCGTGCCGCTCGATCCGAATGCGATCCAGCAAGCGCCGCTCGCCACGCCGACGCCGGCGCTCGCCGCTTCGTCGGTGAAGGCGCTCGGCATCAGGACGCCGACCACCGCCGAGCCGGGCACGCTGGTGCCGGGCGGCCGTCGTCAGACGCTTACGTTCGCCGACCTCGGCGCGCTCGATCCGCTGCAATTGCGCGGCACCGACGGCCAGAACGGCGTCGCCTTCTCGGTGCGCGGCGACGAAGTCGTCACCGGCGCGATCCTGCATCTGATCTACAGCTACTCGCCGGCACTGCTCGCCAACATCTCGCAGCTCAAGGTGCTGGTGAACGGCGAAGTGGCCGCCACGCTGCCCGTGCCGCACGACCAGGCCGGCATGCTGGTGGCGCGCGACGTCTCGATCGATCCGCGCTTCATCACCGAGTTCAACCATCTGAACGTGCAGCTGATCGGTCACTACACGACCAGTTGCGAAGACCCGGCGAATTCCTCGCTGTGGGCAACCGTCAGCAATGCGAGTTCGCTCGATCTCACTTACGCCTCGCTCGCGAGCAAGCCGGATCTTGCCGCGCTGCCGCAACCGTTCTTCGACCGCCGCGACGTCCGCCGGCTCGAGCTGCCCTTCGTGTTCCCGCAAAAGCCGAGCGCCGCGACGCTTGAAGCGGGCGGCATCGTGGCCTCGTGGTTCGGCGCGCTCGCCGGCTACCGCGGCGCGGTGTTCCCCGCGCAGCTCGACAACGCGCCGCTGTCGGGCAATGCCGTCGTGTTCGCCACCTCCGACCAGCGTCCGGAAGGCGTGACGATTCCCGCCATCTCCGGTCCGACCATCGCCGTGGTGGATCGCGACGCACCGGCGCGCGGCAAGCTGCTGCTCGTGCTCGGCCGCACCGACGCCGAACTGAAGACGGCCGCCCGCGCACTGGGCATCGGCCAGAACACCCTGACCGGCCCGAGCGCAACCATCACGCAACTCAACGAGTTGATGAAGCGCGCGCCGTACGATGCGCCGAACTGGCTGCCGACCAACCGCGCGGTGCGCTTCGGCGAACTGGCCGACGCGCGCGACCTGACCGTGTCCGGCTACGACGCCGACGCCGTGCGCGTGAACCTGCGCGTGCCGCCCGATCTGTTCATGTGGCACACCAAGGGCGCGCCGATCGACCTGCGCTATCGCTACACCGTGCGTCCGCTGCGCGACCGTTCCTCGCTGAACGTGAGCGTGAACAACGGCTTCGTGCAGGCACTGCCGATTCCCGCCGAATCGGCCTCGGTGTTCGAACTGAGCCATTACTTCGCGCGCGTGTTGCCGGACAAAACCGCCGAAGCGCGCCGCACCGTCTATATTCCACCGCTGCTGCTCACGCCGCGCGCGCAGGTGCGTCTGCACTTCTACTACGACATCCCGAACACCGGCGAATGTCACGGCCGTCTGCTCGACAACGTGGTGGGCGCGATCGACCCGAACACCACCATCGACCTGTCGGAATTCCCGCACTACATGGCGCTGCCCGACCTCGCGGCATTCGCCAATAGCGGCTTCCCGTTCACGCGCATGGCGGATCTCTCCGAGACCGCCGTGATCCTGCCGAACGACGCCGATTCCAGCGACTACAGCCTGTATCTGCTGACCATGGGCCGGATGGGCGCGTCGACCGGTTATCCGGTGATGGGCGTGACCGTCGGCACCGCCGACAACGTCGACAGCTACGCGAACAAGGACCTGCTGATCTTCGGCGCGCCGGGCAAGCAACCGCTGTTGCAACGCTGGGCGAAGTCGATGCCGTTTTCCAGCGACGGCGACTCGCGCACCTTCCAGCTCTCCGACATCGTCTTCAAACTCGAAGACTGGTGGCACGGCGAACGCGGTGTCGAACGTTCGCCCGCGCGCGCCGACCTGACGCTCGTGAGTTCGAACGGCGACGCCCTGCTGACCGGCTTCGAATCGCCGCTGCAGAAAAACCGCAGCGCGGTGGCGCTGGTGAGCGCGGCCGGCCAGTCGGACGCCGATCTGTCCACGGCCCTGCTCGACGCCGACGTGCTGCCGGCCATTCAAGGCGCGATGGCCGTGATCCACGGCCGCACCGTGACCATCACGTCCAATGGCGAAGCGTATTACGTCGGCCATCTGTCGCCGCAGGAGTATCTGCGCTGGGCGCTGTCCTCGCATCCGCTGCTGCTGATGATCGGCGGCGTGCTGGCCGCGCTGATCATCGCGGCTCTGTTCTACCGGACGCTGCGCGGTATCGCCGCACGCCGCCTGAGGGACTAACAGGACTGATATGCGGGTTCGAATCGACAAGACATACGCGGCGTTGACGGTCGGGCTCGGCCTCGGCCTTGCCGCCGCCACCAGCTTCGCCGCACTCGCGAAGGTTTCGCAAAACACCGCGCCGCCGGGCGCCTGCGGCGACTGGAGCGGTTATCGCAGCTTCGTCGCCAAGTTCGTGCAGGCGGACGGGCGCGTGATCGACTATTCGTCGCCGCAACTGAAAACCACGTCCGAAGGCCAGTCGTACGCGCTCTTTTTCGCGCTGGTCGCGAACGACCGCGCCACCTTCGACCGGCTGCTGAACTGGACCCGCTCCAACCTAGCGGGCAACCAGTTCGATCCGCAGAACGTGCGGCTGCCGTCGTGGCTGTGGGGCAGGAAGCCGGACGGCTCGTTCGGCGTGATCGACGGCAACTCCGCCTCCGACTCCGACCTGTGGATCGCCTACGATCTGCTGCAAGCCGGACGCCTGTGGAAAGAGCCCGAATACACGCAACTCGGCCAGGCGCTCGCCGCGCAGATCGCGCGTGAAGAAACGACCACGCTCTCCGGCGTCGGCCCAATGCTGCTGCCCGGACCGCAGGGCTTCAAGGAAAACGGCGTCACGCGTCTGAACCCGAGCTATCTGCCCTTGCCGGTGCTGCGCGCGCTTGCGCGCGAGGTGCCGAACGGCCCGTGGGGCAAGCTCGCGGAGAGCGCCTACAAGCTCATCAAGACCACTGCGCCGCGAGGCTTTTCGCCCGACTGGGCAGCCTGGCAGAACGGCCAGTTCGTGGTCGATCCGAAAGAAGGCGACACCGGCAGCTACGACGCGATCCGCGTCTACCTGTGGGCCGGTCTCGCCTCGCCGGCCGATCCGCTCGCACGGCCCTGGCTGGCGGCGCTCGGCGGCATGCGCACGCGCGTCGCGCAGAACGGCTTTCCGCCCGAGAAGGTGTCGTCCACCTCGGGCGCGTCGAGCGGCGAAGGTCCGTTGAGCTACTGGGGCGCGCTCGCGCCGTATTTCAAGGCACTCGGCGACGACCGCGGCCTCGGACTCGCGCGCACCCATCTGGCCGCGCTGGATGTCAGCGTGCCGGGCCATGAACCTGTCTATTACGATCGTGTGCTGGGCTTGTTCGGCACCGGATTTATCGACGGCCGCTATCGCTTCGACGAAGCCGGCCGTCTCGTGCCGAGTTGGAGAAACGCATGCGATTGAGTGCCCTCGCGTTGTCATTGCGCGTCGCGCTGAGCCTCACGGCCGTCTGCACTGTCGCGACGGCGTCGCCCGACGCGCTGGCGCAGGCGTCGAAAGATCCCATGAGCGTGCTGATCGATCAGGGCAAATACTGGCAGTCGCATCAGCGTGGCGATCTCGCCGAGCAGGCCTGGCAAAAAGTATTGCGCATCGACCCGAAACAGCCGGACGCGCTGTACGGCATGGGCATGGTGCTCGCCGACCGCAAGGACGGCTCCGGCGCGCAGCAATATCTGGCGCGCCTGAAGGCGGTCGCGCCGACCTATCCGAATCTCGATGAACTCGGCCGCCGTCTCGGCGAGTCGAGCGTGCGCGATCAAACCGTGAACGACGCGCGGCGTCTCGCGCAAAGCGGCCAGAGCGCAAGCGCGGTGCAGGAATATCAGCGCGCGCTCAACGGCAAGCCGGCCACGCCCGAATTGCAGTTGGAGTATTACCAGGCGCTGTCGGCCACGCCGCAGGGCTGGGACCAAGCGCGCCGCGGCCTCGAACAGCTCGCGCGCGACAACCCCGACGATCCGCGCTACGCCCTCGCCTACGCCCAGCATCTGACTTATCGCGACGTCACCCGCCGCGACGGCATCGCGCGTTTGCAGAAGCTCACGGGCGACAGCACGGTCGGTGCGTCGGCGAAGAAAAGCTGGCGTCAGGCGCTGTTGTGGCTCGACGCGCGCCCTTCCGACTCCGCGCTTTATCAGGCGTATCTGGACAGCGCGCCCGACGACGCCGCCGTCAAGGCGCGCTTCGATTCGATGGTGCAGCAGGACAAGACCGCGCGCGACCGTGCCCAGCAAAACGCGGCGGTCGATGCACGCGGACGCTCGGTTGCCGACGGCTTCAACGCGCTCGACCGCGGCGATATCGCCACCGCGCGCGCGAAGTTTTCCGCGGTGCTCGCCAACAGTCCGAACGACACCGATGCGCTCGGCGGCATGGGTATCGCCGCGCTGAAGCAGGAACATTTCGCGGAAGCGCGCAACTACCTGGAACGCGCCTCGCGCAACGGCAATCCCGCGCGCTGGAAAACCGCGCTCGACAGCGCCACCTACTGGACCTACACCAGCGACGCGATCGGCGCGCGCAGCAACGGCGAGTTCGCGAAGGCGAAGTCGCTGTTCGAGCGCGCCATCGCGATGAATCCGTCGGACGTCACCGCGCAGGTGCTGCTCGGCGAGATGCTGCTCGCGAATCACGACGCCGTCGGCGCCGAGCAGGCGTATCGCATGGCGCTGCGTCGTCAGGCCGACAATCCCGACGCGATTCGCGGACTCGTCGGCGCGCTCGCCGCGCAAGGCCGTGGCGACGAAGCGCTGCAATTCGCCAATCAGCTGAACAACGAGCAGCAGTCGAAGGCCGGCGGCATCAATCGTCTGCGTGGCGAAGCGCAGGCTGCGCAGGCACGCGCAGCCGAAGCGCGCGGCGATCTCGGCAGCGCGCGCAGTCTCTTCGAAGACGCCCTGCTCAACACGCCGGACGATCCATGGCTGCGCCTCGACCTCGCGCGCATCTACGTGCGCCAGGGCGCGGTGGCGAATGCCCGCAGCATAATGGACGGTCTGCTCGCCGCGCATCCGGACATGACCGACGCGTTGTATGCGAGCGCGTTGCTGTCGGCGGAAACGCAGGACTGGAGCACGGGTCTCGCGCAGCTCGATCGCATTCCGGTCGCGCAACGCACCGACGCGATGACCACCTTGCAGCACCGTCTGTGGGTACATCAGCAGGCGGATCTCGCCACGCGCATGGCACGCGCCGGACAGAACCAGCAGGCGCTCGCCACCCTGCACGCCGCCGAGCCGGTGGCGGGCACGAGCCCCGAACTGATCGGCGTGATTGCCGCGGCTTACCAGCAGGCCGGCGACCCGACCCGCGCACTCGGCCTCGTGCGCAGCGCGATGAACGCCGCGCCGGGCAACACCGACCTGCTGCTGCAATACGCCGGCATTCTCTCGGCCACGCAGCAGGAAAACGAACTCGGCATGGTGATGCGCCGTCTCGCGTCGATGCCGCTCACGCCGCAGCAGCGCACCGATTTCGGCAATCTGAATCTGGGCATCGTCATCAAGCAATGCGACACGGTGCGTCAGCGCGGCGACCTCGCCAGCGCCTACGACGTGATCGCGCCGTGGCTTGCCGCGATGCCCGACAATCCCGATCTGCAAGCCGCGCTCGGCCGTCTCTACACGACAGCCGGCGACGATCGCGACGCGCTCGCGAGCTATCGCGTCGCGCTGCAACGCAAGCCCGACGACCTGAGCCTGTTGCAGGCCACCATCCCCGCGGCCGTCGGCGCGAAACAGTACAGCTACGCCGAAACGCTCGCGAAACAGGCGCTCGCCGCAGCACCGGGCGATCCCGGCGTGCTCGCGACGGTCGGGCGCATGTATCGCGCGGAAGGCAAGCTGTCGCTTGCGTCCACGTATCTGCAACGCTCGCTGGTCGCCGCCAACACGCCGTTGATGGCCAACGCGCCGCGCGCCGGTTCGCCGGGCAACGTGCCGCGCGGCTGGGAAGTCGCGATGCGCCGCATCGGCGCGACGCCGCTGCCCGGCACCAATCCGTTCGAAGGCAAAACCGCCACCGTCACGCCGTCCGATGCCGATAACGCCGCGTTTGCCGGCGGCAGCACGAATGCCGCGCGCACTTCGCTTCCGTACTCGCAGTCCTCCTTGCCGACACAGACCGTGCCGAACTATCCGCCGCCCTCGCAGCCCGCACCGTACGTCGCGCCTTATACGACGCCTTCGCAGCCGTACGCGCCGAATGCCGCGCCAACGGCCGTGCCTTATAACGCGCCGGTTCAACGCGGCAATTCGGGCGGCAACTCCGGCGGCTATGGCCAGGAAAGCTACGGATCGAGCCAGTCGGGCGCGCCGTTGCAGCCGTATCCGGGGCAGAGCGGGCAGCCGGTGCAGCAGCAGTACAACTCGGGGTATGCGCAAGGCGGGTATCCGCAGCAGCAGGCTTATCCGCAGGGTGGCTATCCGCAGCAGCAGGCTTATCCTCAGGGTGGCTATCCGCAGCAGCAGGCTTATCCGCAGGGTGGTTATCCGCAGCAGCAGGCTTATCCGCAGCAAGGTGGCTATCCGCAGCAGCAGGGCTATCCGCAGGGCGGCTACCCGCAGCAGGCGCCGTATGGCGCGCAGGATGGATATGCCGCGACGCCCTGGCCGATGTCGCCGGCTTCGCGTCAGGCGCAGGCCTATCCCGGCGCGATGCCGCAGCAGGGTTATGCCAGCGCGCCGGCCAGCACGAAGCGCACGACTAGCAAGAAGGCCACGACGACTACCACGGCCAGCAGCAAGCGCAGCACGCAGAACTACGCGCGCGCGCCGTACAACTCGCAGCCTTATCAGCGGCCGCCGGCGAACACAGGCTATTACGCGCAGCAACCGTATCAGCCGTATCCGCAGCAGCAGCCGTATCAGCCCTATCCGCCGCAGCAGGCGAATACCGGCTACTACGCGCAGCAGCAACAGCCGTACATACCGCAGCCGCCGACTGGCTACGCGCAGCCGTACTATCCGCAGCAGCCTGATGCGACCGGCAACACCTACGGTCAGCCGAATGTCGCCAACGCGCAGACGCTCGGCGTGGCCGAAGAACTCGCACAGGTGAATCGCGAGCAGTCGAGCAGCGTGTCGGGCGGCATCGTGTTCCGCAATCGTTCGGGCGAAGACGGCCTGTCGACGCTCACCGATATCGAAGCGCCGGTGCAGGGCCGCATCAAGGCCGGTGACGGTCACATCGTCGTGACCGCGACGCCCGTGACCCTCGACGCCGGCACCGCGTCGGGCAACGTCTCCACGCTTGCGCGCTTCGGCGCGGGCTTGTCCAACAGCACCTCGGAGACCGCGGCGATTGCCGGCAACAACACCTACGGCAGCCAGACCGCGAGCGGCGTGGGCCTGTCGCTCGGCTACGAAGGACGCAGCATCAGCGCCGACGTCGGCGTGACGCCGATCGGCTTCCGCGAGACCAACATCGTGGGCGGCGCGCAGTACAACGGCGGCATCACCGACAAGGTGTCGTACTCGCTCGCCGTCGCACGACGCGCGGTGACCGACAGCCTGCTCTCGTATGCCGGCGCCCGCGACGCGGGCTCGGGCCTCGAATGGGGCGGCGTGACATCGAACGGCGGCCTCGGCAGCCTTGCCTGGGACGACGGCACGAGCGGCCTGTACGTAAATGCCGCGTACCAGTTCTACCAGGGTACGAATGTCGTGAGCAACAATGCCGTGAAGGGCGGCGGCGGCGTGTACACCCGTCTGCTGAAGGATGCCGACCAGACCTTGACCGTTGGCCTGAACACGACCTTGATGCGCTACGACAAGAACCTGTCGTACTACACCTATGGTCAGGGCGGCTACTTCAGTCCGCAGCAGTACGTGATCCTGAACTTGCCGGTGGAATGGAGCGGCCGCAACGGCGCCTTCACGTACGACCTGAAGGGTTCGATCGGCGTGCAGCATTACCGGCAGGACGCGTCGAATTACTTCCCGCTCAACGACAATTCGGGACGTCAGGGCGCGGCGGCGGCGAATGCGGCGTTCGTCGGCACGGGCGTGGATAGTGGAGCGGTGTATCCTGGTCAGAGCAAGACCGGCGTGTCGTATTCGCTCAGCGCGGTGGGCGAGTATCAACTCGCGCCGCAACTCGCGTTTGGGGCTACCGCATCGCTTGGGAATGCGTATGAATATCGCGAGTGGCTCGCGGCGGTTTATGTGAGGTATAGCTTTAACAAGCAGACGGGCTTGCAGCCGTTTCCGCCGACGCCGCTCAGTTCGCCGTATTTGTCATTGTCGAATTGATTTTGTCCGCCTTTGGCGGGGTGGGGTTTTTGTTCTTTCTGTTCTCTGTTTTTTGGTTTTTTTGCGGCGGCGGCGTTTCTTTTGTTTGTGGTTTATTAGTGTTGCCCCTGTGCGGGGCGGCACTTACTTTCTTTGCCGCGGCAAAGAAAGCTAAGCAAAGAAAGCCGCTCAAACCGCTAACCCTAAGCGGGCACCTCTCATAACAACAGGGAGTGGCAGCCGATAGGGCCGACCGTGGATCGTCATTTCTAGTGGTACAGCAGTCATCCGTTCCGGCGACGCTGCGCGCGCCGGAGCGGTACTTCATTCAAACCTTCACTTCGCTTTTGGTTGGTGGGAGCCGTCGGCTTCGCCTCGGCGAAACGCTCAATGGAAACCTTCGGTTTCCCTTTATGTGCCGCTCGGCGCGCGAAGCGCCGCCGGAACTGATGACGGCCTTGTCACTCACGCGGAGTGTGCGACGCGCCGGACGCTCCGGGGCCACTGCGGTAGAGAAGTGCCGCTGATAACGAATAGCATTAGCGGTGTAAGCGGCTTTCTTTGCTTACCTTTCTTTGCCGCGGCAAAGAAAGTAAGTGCCGCCCCGCACAGGGGCAACACTAATAAACCAATAAGAACAGAAACACCGCCGCCGCAGGCAAACAATAATAAACACCACCGCCGCAGGCAAAAAACCCCATCACTTCCCTTCTGAATACCGCCGACAATGCTCCAAATACCCCGCAGCATGGCTGCTAACCAACTCCACTATCCCCTTCCACAACCACCCCGGCGCGTCGAGCGTCTTCGACCGGTTCCTCCGTAATTCGGCAAGCCAAGCCTTGCGTGTCCCATCATCCATTTGCCGCGCATGCGCCCGCCCCACCACCAGCGCGAGAAACCGCGCCGCCTTCATCGCTTCGTCGCGCGTCAATTGTTCGATGGTCAGCTTCATATCCTGCGGCAACAATTCACGTATGACCACCGCGCGCTCCTGCAGGCGCGCCGATCGCATCCGCTCGCCGAGCGACGGCGACAGGTGTCGCGCGCCCTCCACTACCCGCTCCGCGTTGTCGCGCGGCATGCGGGCGCCGGCGTAGCGCGGCGCGGCGGCTTGCGCCGCTTCCTTGATGTCGATCAGACACAGGTCGTCGCCTTCGACGGCGGCACCGTCGATGTCCAGCAGCACGGCGTAACGCAACCGGCCGAGCGAACTGCATCCCTTCACCCAGTAAGCGGCATCGAGCACTTCGACATCGACACTGTCGTCACCGCCGCGCCAGACCGTAGCGAGTCGCGCGAGCGAACTCTTCTCGAACAACGCCTCGATCTCGCGGCGTTCGCTCTTCGCAAGCGGCCAGAAACGCGGACCCAACGGTATCGACGGCTCGAGATCCTCGATGCGCTCCTCGGCCAGATGACGCCACGAACGACGCACCGCTTCCTTCATCACGACTCGCACCGCCTCGGGTTTTTCAGCGCGAATGTCGGCGTCGCCGGCGGCATCGTCGAAAGCGCGTTCGTAGCCGTCCGCCAGCGCTTCCATCATGCGTACCGTGGTCACACCCGGCAGGTCGGAGCCGCGTGCGGCGGTGGCCAGAGACAGGCCGAGGCGGATCAGGTCGTGCGCCGGATTGCCGATGACCGTCTGGTCGAGATCGCGAATCTGGATTTCGACGCGGCCCTGGGCGTCCGCCACCGGACCGAGATTGCCGGTGTGGCAATCGCCGCAAATCCAGACCGCGGGACCCTCGGGCAACGCGTGTCCCTCCATGCCGTCGAGCCATTCGTAGAACTTGCTGGTGTTGCCGCGCACGTAGGCGTGGGCGGAGCGCGCCATGCGCGCGTTGCGGCGCGAAGTCAGCAATGCCTGACGGGCGTCGGGCTTGGGCAGCTTTCGTGTGAGGTCTTTTTTAGTCATCGTAGCAGTCCGCGTTTTTTTGAAGTTCGGGTCCGGCGTGGCTGTGCGCCTGTCTGCGCTCACGGGCAAACAAGCCCAGTCAGCAGGAAACGCGCCTGAAATCATTCTGAAATCTAAGCGGCTTGCGAGCCAATGCCCACGCGGACACCGCTTCGTCCACCCGCGCTACACTGAAAGCGACATCCCCGGCGAGCGAGTTCATGGATATCCGATGCGGCACTGCGGGCTGGACCGACAAGACGCTGATTGCGTGCAAGCGCTTCTATCCGCGCGGCAGCAGTAGCGCGGAAGCGCGGCTGCGTTTTTACGCGTCGCAGTTTCCGCTGGTGGAAGTGGACTCGGCGTACTACGCCATGCCGTCCGCGAGCAATGCGCAGTTGTGGGCCGAGCGCACGCCCGACGGCTTCACCTTCAACTTCAAGGCGTTTCGCCTTTTCACGGGCCACCAGACTTCGCCCGACGCGTTGCCGAAAGACATCGCGATGGCGCTGCCCGCGGGCATCACCGGTCCGCGCAAGAAAAACCTCTATTACCGCGACATACCCGTCGAGATTCGCGACGAGTTGTGGCGCCGCTATCTGGAAGCCCTCGAACCGCTACGCACGAGCGGCCGGCTCGGCGCGGTGCTGTTTCAATTCGCGCCGTGGATCACGCGTGCCGCGGACGGTATCGCGCAAGTGGAAGAATGCCGGCTGCGCATGACGGGTTACACGATGGCCGCCGAGTTTCGCCATCAGTCGTGGTTCGACGAAACACACGCATCATGGACACTCGATTTTCTACGCGAGCGCGCACTCGTTCATGTAATCGTCGACGCGCCGCCGGACGTCACGAATCGTGTGCACACGGTCTGGGAGATCACGCATCCCGATCTCGCGATGGTGCGTCTGCATGGCCGCAACACGCAGACGTGGAGCGCCACCGGCGCGGCCACCGCCGCGCAGCGCTTCGATTACGACTACGACGACGCGGAGCTCACCGAACTATCCATCCCGATTCGCGCGATTGCAACGCGCGCGGGCCGCACGCATGTGATTTTCAACAACTGCTTCGAAGATCAGGGGCAGCGCAATGCGCGGACGTTGATGAATATTCTTGGTGGGGAGTCGGTGTGAAAACGGTGGTTAAAGACAACGCGCAAACAGCAACGCACACGCGTTCACGCAGTTCGCCGCAGGAACATTGCGAACGGCCGCACACCCTCAACGTGGCAACGCGAGCGCGAGCCGCACTTCCTGATACGCGGACACGAGCGCGTCGAGACTGAACGAACGGTTCAGTCCGCTCGGATTGGGCAGGACCCACACGTGCGCGCCACCGAATGGCAGCGCTTGCCGTCCCCATTCGATCTCACGCTTGCCGCACAACGCCGCGAATGCCATCTTGCCGAGAAAGGCGATGTTTTGCGGCGCGTAGTGTTCGATCTTCTGTGTGAAGCTATCGGCTGCGTTTTGAATTTCCGCGCGCGAAAGTTCCGCCGCGCTTACCGTCGCGCGCGGCACCACGGCCGTAAGACCGAGGCCGAACTGCAGGATCGTGCGATCGTGTTCCGGAGCGATCTGCGTAGGCGTGAAGCCCGCCAGATGCAGAACCCGCCAGAAACGATTTCCCCTGCCCTCGAAGTGATGACCTGTCGCGACCGCGCGCATGCCCGGATTGATGCCGCAAAACACGAGCGACAGATGCGGCGCGAGAATGTCCGGCAGCGAGCCAGGAATATCGGCGGGCTTCATCAACGAACGCGCCCACGTACGAAATCCTGCTGCACGCTCGCTTCGGCGAACAGGTTGAACGCCAGCAGACTGTCGGATAGCTTGATGCCAGCCTTCATGCTTCACCTTTGAATAGTAGATACACGCGACACCGGCTTCGACGATAAAACACGCGCATGCGTGCATCGACGTGCGGTCCGGCAGCTTACAGCAGCGACGAAAATCGTGACGCCTCACCGGGCTTCCGAGTCCACGTCATGAACGGCGCGCGTCGAGACAACGCGCCGGCGCTTCCGCGAAACGGATCGGTGGGTCTCTCTAAGCTCCGTTACCCATTGCGACATCGTTGTTGCGAATGCACAATCCCGGCTACGATTGCATTGCGGTCACCGTCCACCGTACGGGCGCCGCTCATGCAAGCTCAAACCGCGAGAACCGTCATGCCAGCCCCTCGAAACGATGTCCCCGCTAGCGGCAAGCCGCCGGAAAAGGCCGCGCGCAAGTCCATGCCGGTCACGGCGCGCAACCTGCTGATGGTCGCCGTCGGCTTTATCGTGTTTGCGTGCGTCTCGGGCATCGTGCTGTACCAGCCCATCATGTACGGCGACCCGATCAACAACTTCGGCATCATCCTGATGCTCACCGTGCCGGTGATCGCGGGCGTCGCGTTCCGGGTCGGTCTGGATGCGTGGCTCGACCGGAACTGACGCTCACGCCGCTCGCGGCAGCACCACCCACACCTCCAGTCCGCCGCCCTCGCGCGCATGAAACTGCACGCTGCCGCCGTGCAAACGCGCAATCCGCTCGACGATCGCCAGTCCGAGCCCCGTGCCGCCGCTGTGCGAGCGTGCATTGCGGCCGCGCTGGAACGGCGCCTTCAATTGCTCCAGTTCGTCGGCGGACAAGCCTTTGCCGCGATCGCCGACCGCCACGCAGATCGCGTCCGCGGTCGCCCAGCTTCGTACGGCCAGCCCGCTGCCACCGTAGACGATCGCGTTCTGCATCAGGTTCATCAACAGCCGCATCATGCTGATGGGCCGGAAAGCGAACGCAGGCAGTTTGCCGGGCGATAGTTCGAACATGTGTCCCAGACCCGCAAAATCGCCCGCCAGCCGTTCGATGAGCGCGTTAAGGTCGCCGGGCTCGGGTGCCTCGCGCTCGCCGCTGCCCGCGTAATCCATGAACTGCTGCAGGATCGTTTCGATCTGGTCGAGGTACGACTCCGCCGCCACCACGAAGCTGCTGTCGCTGCTGTCCGGCATCGCCATCGCCATGGAAAGACGTAGCTTGGTGAGCGGCGTACGGATGTCGTGCGAGATGCCGGCCAGCATCAGCGCACGCGTCGCTTCGGCCTGCTGCAAGGTCTGCGTCATCTGGTTGAAAGCGCTGCTCACCTCGGCAATTTCGGTGGGACCATCGGTGGGCAGCGGTGCGGGCATGTCGCCCGCACTGACGCGGCGCGCGGCGCGCGTGAGTTGCCGCAACGGCCGGTTGAGGTGGCGCTGGATCACATAGCCGGTCAGCGCGGCCAGCGCGCCCAATCCGAGCGACAGCAGGATCGCCGCGTCGAGCCCGTTACCTTGCGCGTCTTCGGGAATGGGCAGCGCGATCCAGTACGGCGCATGCGGCGCGTCGGCCGGCGCGTGCATGCGTATCCACAACCGCTGTCCGCCGATCGACTGCCAGCGCGCCGGCATGTCCTCCGGCAAATGCGCGCGCAGACTGGCGAGAAACTCGTTGCGCTGATAGGTGCGATACGCGCGCAGCAGATTCGGCGGCGGGCTCGTGGCGTCGTCGGCCTGCGCGGCCTCGGCGGGCAATTCGGTGCGTGCGTCGAGCCGCGCGGTCACGACGGCGCGCGCGTTGCCGGTGGTCGCTGCCAGCAGTTGATCGAGCGTCCCCACGTAAGTCGCGAACACCGCCGCGGCGCGCTCGACCCGAGGTCGCTGCACGTAATGCAGCAGTACGCCGATCGAACAGATCTGACTGAGCATGACGAGCGCGATCAGCAAGGCGATATTGCGCGCCAGCAGCGTGGACGGCAGCATGCGCTGCAGCAACGGGCGCGTCATGAATCGACGTCCGCGACCAGCATGTAGCCGATGCCCCACACGGTCTTGATGAAGCGCGGCTTCGACGGGTCGTCTTCGAGAATCTGGCGCAAACGCAGCACCTGCACGTCGATGCTGCGGTCGAGCGCATCGTGATCGCGCCCGCGTGCGCGCGCAAGCAGATTGTCGCGGCTCACGGGCCGGTTCGGCGACGACGCGAGCGCCACCAGCAGCAGCATTTGCGCCGAGTGAATCTCCAGCGCGGCGCCGTCGCGCGACAGCTGCTGCTTGGCGACGTCGAGCGTGAAGTCGCCGAAGCTCACGTTCTGCGAGGTCACGGTCACATCGCCGGCCGCCATTTTCTGCCGCCGCAGCAACGCATTGATACGCGCCACCAGTTCGCGCGGCAGGAAGGGCTTGGCGAGGTAATCGTCAGCGCCGGTTTCGAGTCCCACGACGCGGTCGAGCGGATCGCCCTTGGCGGTCAGCATGAGGATCGGCAGCGTTTGCCCTTGCTCGCGCAGCCGCGCGCAAATCTGCAAACCGTCTTCTTCGCCGATCATCAGATCGAGCACGAGCAGATCGAAGGGCTCGCGTTCGAGATAGCGGTCGAGCCGCCTGCTGTCTTCGGCGACGCGTACGTCGAAACCGTGGCCGCGCAAAAATCGCTGCAGCATGTTGCGCAGTTCGGCTTCGTCGTCGAGTACGATGATTTTTGCCGGGCGATCCATGTGGACACTCCTCGTGAATCAGGCGTCGGTGGGTTTGACGGACTCGGACGACTCTCGCGCCGCGCGGCGTGCCGCATGCCGCTCGGAAAGTCTTTGCAGCAGCACGTAGAACGACGGGATGAACAGCACCGCAATACACGTGGACGCCAGCATGCCGGAAAACACCGCGATCCCGAGCGAACGCCGCGCGCTGGCGCTGGCGCCCGTGGCGATCACGAGCGGCAGGACACCGAGTATGAACGCGAACGAAGTCATCATGATGGGCCGGAAACGCAGACGCGCGGCTTCGATCGCGGCCTCGGCGATATCCACGCCCTTGCCGCGCAAATGGCGCGCGAATTCGACGATCAGAATCGCGTTTTTCGCGGACAGCGCAATCAGCAGCACCAGTCCGATCTGCGTGTACAGATTGTTGGCCGTTCCGAGTGCGGCGAGTGTGCCGGCCGTGCCGAGCAGCGCGAGTGGCACGGCGAGCACCACGGCCACCGGCAGCAGCCAGCTCTCGTATTGCGCGGCCAGCACGCAGAACACCAGCAGCACGCCCACCGCGAAAATCCAGTACGCGGAATTGCCGACCAGTTTCTCCTGATACGACATGGCGGTCCACTCGTAGCCGATGCCCGCCGGCAGAATACGCGCGGCCTCCTGTTCGAACGCGGCGATCGCGTCGCCGGTGCTGTAGCCGTTCGCGGGATTGCCATTGATCGCGGCAGCAGGCGCCAGATCGTAGAGCGTCGCCACGGCCGGGCCGACGCTCGTGTGCGCGTCGATGAAGGTTCCTAGCTCGACCATATGCCCGCTATTGCTGCGGATCTGCAGACGGCGAATGTCGTCGGTGTCGCGCCGGTAGGTACCTTCGGCCTGCACGAATACGGGAAACGTATGGTTGAACGTAGTGAACTGGTTCACATAGCTGGAGCCGACGTAATCCTGCAGCAGATCGAACACGTTACCGACCGGCACCTGCAGCGACTCCGCCTTGGCGCGATCGAGCGTCAGCTCGACCGTCGGCACCGACGCACGAAACGGGCTGAAGACGCGCTGCAACTCGGGCCGCTTCGAGACGGCGGCGATCAGCGCGTCGGTGGCGTCCTGCAAACGCCGGTAGTTTTGCGAGCCGTCCGTCAGCATCACCTGCATCTGGACGCCTCCGCTGTTGCCGAGCCCCTGGATCGGCGGCGGCACGATGACCACCGAACGGATATCGGGCAGCTTCGCCAGTTCGCTGTTCATACGCGTATAGAGCGAACGCAGGTCTTCGCCCTTGCCGCGCCGGCTCCAGTCGTCGAGGGTCACGTAAATCAAGGCGGAATTCGGCAGCGAGGCGTTGTTGTCCAGCGGAGAAATGCCGCCGATCGACACCACATGACTCACACCCGGAATCGCGCCGATCCGTTTTTCGATCTGCGCGCTGGCCTCGCGCGTGCGGTTCAGCGAAGCGGCGTCGGCCAGTTGCGCGGCAATCAGTACGTAGCCCTGATCTTCGAGCGGAATGAAACTGGTCGGCACGCGGGTAAGCAGGAACGCCGACGCGCCGCCGAGCACCAGCGCGATGACGAGCGCGAACGCGCTGCGCGCCACGAACCACGACACCACACGCACATAGCCTCTTTCCACCGCCGCGTAGCCGCGGTCGAAAACGCGATACACGACGTTGGGACGGCCGGGCCGTGCGTGCCGCAGCCAGCGCACGCTTTGCACGGGTTTGAGCGTCACCGCATTGATCGCGCTGATGACCGTGGTTGCGACCACCACGAGGGCGAACTGGCGGTACATCTGCCCCGTCACGCCGCCGAGAAACGCCGACGGCAGAAACACCGAGATCAGCACGAGCGTAATGCCGACGATCGGGCCGAGCAGTTCGTGCATCGCGTCGATGGCGGCCTGTTTCGGTGTCTTGCCCTGCTCGATATGTTGCGTGATGCCTTCCACCACCACGATCGCGTCGTCCACCACGATGCCGATCGCAAGCACGATGGCGAACAGCGTCAGCAGGTTGATCGAAAAGCCCAGCATGTAGATCGCGCCGAACGTGCCGATGATCGTGACCGGGATCGTCGTGGCGGGCACCAGCATGGCGCGCCAGTTCTGCAGGAATAGCAGGATCACGGCGAGCACCAGCAAGGCAGCTTCGAACAGCGTCTTGTACACGTCGATCACGGACTGCCGCACGAACACGGTCGTGTCGAACGGCAACTGATAACTCACGCCCTTGGGCATGTTTTTAGCGAGCCGCGCCATGGTGGCCTTCACCGCGTTGCCCACCTCCAGCGCATTGGCTTCGGGCAGCTGATAGATCGCGATGCCAGCCGCCGGCTTGCCGTCGAGATTGAAGAACTGTCCATAGCTCGACGAGCCGAGTTCGGTGCGGCCCACGTCGCGAATCCGCACGAAATGGCCGCCGTCGTTCGGATCGGCCTTGACGATGATGTCGTCGAATTCACGCGGGTCGGAAAGCGCGCCTTGCAAGGTCACCGTGAGCTGGAAAGCTTCGCCGCCCGCATTGGGTTCCGAGCCGAGCTGGCCGGCGCTGACGTCGCGGCTCTGGCTCTGGATGGCCTGCATAACGTCGGCGGCGGTGAGATTGCGTTCGCTGAGCTTGTGCGGATCGAGCCACACACGCATGCTGTACTGTCCCGTGCCGAACACGGTCACGTCGCCGACGCCCGGCAATCGCGCGAGCGTGTCGCGCAAATAGATCACGGCGTAATTGCTGAGGAACAGCGAGTCGTATTTCGGATCCGGCGATTGCAGCGTATAGAGCTGCAGGATCGCGGTGGAACGCTTGCGCACGGTCACGCCCTGTTGCTGCACCGCCTGCGGCAGTAGCGCGGTCGCCGCCGACACGCGGTTCTGCACCAGCACCTGCGCCTTGTCGACATCGGTGCCGACCGCGAAGGTGACGGTCAGCGTATAGCTGCCGTCGTTGGTGCTGGTGGACTGCATGTAGAGCGCGTTTTCCACGCCGTTCACCTGCGTCTCGATCGGGAGCGCCACGCGGTTGATGAGCGTCGCGGCGCTCGCGCCAGGAAAGCGCGCCACCACCTGCACGGTAGGCGGCGTGATCGGCGGATACTGTGCGATCGGCAGATTGATGAGCGCCACTGCGCCGAGCAGCATCACGATCAACGCGATCACATTGGCGAGTACGGGACGCTCGACGAAGAAGCGGATCATGACTGTCCCTGCGCCGCGGCCGTCACCTGCACTTTCGTACCGGGCGCCACGGCGAGCGCCCCGCCCGTCACGACCTGGTCGTCGGCGCTCACGCCGGCGCTAATCGCGCGCAGCGAGCCGTACAGGCCGCCCGTCTGGACCCCACGCTTCTCGATCACGCCCGCACGGTTCACCACCAGCAGCGAGGCGCCGGCCTGGTCGCGCAGCAACGCCGTGTCGGGCACGAGCAGCACGTCGTGCGCCGCGCCGGCGGGAATGTGTACTTCCACGGACATGCCGGGGATCAGATGCGCGTCGTGGTTGGCAATGTCGGCGCGCAGTTTCAATGCGCCGCTGCCGGGATCGATACGCGTATCGACGAATTCGAGTGCGGCGTCTTCACCGGTATCGACGGGCGCGCCCAGCACATTGACGCGCACGGTGCGCGGCGGCTTCGAAAACAGACCGATACGATTGGCGTCGCGCTCGTTGAGCGTGAAATTGACGTACACCGGCTGGATGCGATCGAGCGTCGCGAGTTTGGTGGAGTCGGAACCGCCCACGAGATTGCCGACGTCGAATGCGCGCGCGCCGATCCGCCCTGCAAACGGCGCGCGAATCTCCGTGTACGCCAGATTGATACGCGACATGTCGCGCTTGGCGAGCGCCTGATCGCGCGTCGTCTGCGCTTTCTGCAAGGTCGATTCCGAGGTCGCGTTATCCGACGTGAGCTGCTTCTGGCGCACCAGTTCCTGTTCGGCGTTATCGAGCGCGGCCTGGTCGTACGTGAGTTGCGCGCGGTACGTGTCCGGTTCGATACGGAACAGCAGCTGGCCTTGTTTGACATACGCGCCGTCGACAAAACCGATCTGTTTGAGCACGCCCTGCACGCGCGCCACCAGCGTGACGGTGGCCGACGGCGCGACCGTGCCGCTCAGGTCGATCTGTTCGCGCACCTCTCGCGCCACCGGACGCGTCACGCTCACCTGCGGCAAGGCCGCGGCCTGCGCCGACTGCGCGCCGTCGCGGCATCCCGTCAGCACGGCGAAGCACGACACGGCGGCAAAGGCCACGTACCAGCGGGCCGCTCGACGGCATCCGGTCGGGTTGTTATTTGTCATGCTCTGGCAGGTCTCCGCTGTTGCGCGCCAGCGCCGAATTCGCGGGTGGATTCAGCAAGCGTCCCCAATCCGTGCGCTGCGCCATCTGTTGCGCGATCTGTTCGCTCACTACCTGCTGCCCCTTCGCCACTTCCCAGCCGCCGCCGAGCGCGCGATACAGCGACACCGCTGCGAGCGCGGCGAGCCCCTGGTTCTGTGCGAGCGAGTCGCCATCGCGCAGGGCCGAACGCGATGCGTCCAGCACCGTGTCGTAAGTGACCGAGCCGGCCCGATACTGGAGATTGGCGAGTTTCAGCGCACGCTGCGAAGCATCGGTGGCACGCGCGGACGCCGCCAGCGCATCGAGCGAGGTACGCAGTCCGGCAATCGCGTCTTCCACTTCCTTTTGGGCCTGCAAAACGGTGTTCTGGTAATCGAGCACGGCTTCCTGGAAGGTCGCATCCTGGATACGCACCGCGTTCTGCAACTGGCCGCGATCGAGGATCGGCAACGTAATGCCCGCTGAAAACAGCCCGATCGTTTTGCTGCCCCATTGCGTGAGTCCGATACCGTGCTGCTCGCCCGAGGAAAGCCCGAACAGGCCGGTGAGCGAAAACGACGGATACAGCTTGGCTTTCGCCGCGCCGATCAGCGCGGACTGCGCCGCTGCATTCAGCGCGGCCTGCCGGACATCGGGACGCCGGCGCAGCAGATCGGCGGGAATGCCCACGTCGATCTGCGTCGGCGCCACGGGAATCGCCTTGGTGCCGGCGAGTTGCGCGTCGACGGCGTCGGGTGGATCGGCGAGCAGCACAGCGAGCGAGTCGCGGTCCTGCGCCCGCGCCTTGATGAGCGGCGGAATCTGCGCCTCGGTTTCGGCAACCAGCGTGGCCGCCTGCTCGACGTCGAGTTGCGTCGAGGCGCCGCGTTTGTACCGCGCCTGAGTGAGCGTGAGGCTTTGCTGCACTGCTTTCAGATTCTGCTGCGCGACAGCAATGCGCTGTTCGAGCGCGCGCAGGTCGATGTAGGCATTGGCGACGTCCGCGAAGAGCGAGACGAGCGCATTGTCGTAAGCGGCTTCGGACACCCGCAATTGCGCGCGATCCGATTCGATCTGACGGCGATATTTGCCCCAGAAGTCGATCTCCCACCCGGCGTTCACACGCAGATGTTCGGCCCACAGATGCGTGGGCGGCAACGGTCCCACGCCGCTCGTGTTGATGTGGTTCGCGCCGGCCGACACGCTGCCCGATTGCGGCAGCAGGTCCTGCACGCTGATCGCGAGTTGTGCGCGGGCCTTGAAGATATGCAGGCCCGCAGTCTGAAGCGTGAGATTGCGCTCGTATGCGCGCTGCTCCAGCGCGCTCAGCACGGGATCGTTGAATGCCGTCCACCAGGCCGCTTGCGCGCCGGGCGCGGACGACGCCTCGGCGGCCAGACTCTCGAGCCACTGGTTTTCCAGCGTGACGTCCGGCGATTTGAAATCGGGACCGACGGTCATGCAGCCCGTGAGCGACGTAAGCGACCCGAGCAGGACGGCCAGCAGCGCCGTTTTCGCCGCAGCGCGCACCGGCGCACTCTGGGTGCGATCGGCGGGCAGACGGCTGGACGAGGCTGGTTTCATCGCGCGATCGAGGCTCGGAGGATCGGAGGGAACTCGGATGACATCAACGAATTCAGGCGACTTCTACGATCCCGCCATTTCACGCGCGGCTCAGTGCGCTGCCCCGCGTTCCTGCATGAATGCCGCGATCTGCGGCAACGTGATATAGCCCGCTTTTTGCGTATCGATCTCGTCGAAATGCTTCGCGACGATCGGCATGCCCGCAGCGGCTTGCGCTTTCGTGAGCTTGCCGTCGTGCGTCGTGTTGGCGTTGGCAAAGCGCGCCTGCAGTTGCTGCGCCATGCGTTCCATCCGTTGCGGGTCGCCGCCCTGGGGCGCGGCGCTCTGCGCGAAGGCGGCGGTGGATGCGAAGCACAGCAGAACAATGGCGAGCAGCTTTTTCATGATCGACTCCTTGGGTTGAGGCATCGTGCGTCGCCTGCAACCTGCCGCGATCCGTTCGATGACAGGCCGAATTCTTGTCGATGCAAGACGCGACGGCAATCGAACAATCATGTCGCCGTATTTCACGGCAGCGGGCTAGGCGTTCACGCCCGGTCCGACATCGAATGAAATAACTCCGTGCTGCCGCTCCAGCGTGCATGTGCGTATCTTTCGTCTGGCGCGCTGAAGCCGGGTTGAGGCGATTTTGTCAGGCGCTTTTATCAGGAGTTCTCACCGTGAATCTTCGTCACGAGTTTCGTCATCGACTGGCTTATTTCGTCACCACGCTCGGCCTCGCCTGTTCGACCGTGGAATCCGCCCGCGCTGCCAATCCGCCGACCGTTTCCGTCCACGCGCCGCCGCCGCGACCGGCCAGCTTCTATGCGCCCGCTACATATGCCGCGCTGCGTTCGCGCATTACACCTGACGAAACAACCGTTAAATCAGCATAGGACATGCGTCACGCGGAATTGCCTGGTGAATTCCCGTTGTTCAACGCGTGGAAAGAATCGCAGGGTGTGCCGAGGCGCGGCCGCATGAATCCGCCAGCGGCGTCGCCGTATGGATTGAATGCGTGAGTTGAGTGAACAACCCGCCCCGTCTGGCGCGATCAATAAGCTGACGAAAACCAACGGTTTTAAACCGCTGCCAATAAGCCGGTGGCGAGTCGTGGGGAACGAGCCTTGCTCTATTTTCGACATCGAAATATCGACATCGAACGGTTCCATTCGTTAGACGCAAGGCGGCGGATACCATAGCGCCGCCTCTTTTCGACTCACATCATCTTTTCACTGGGATGCCAGATGAGCCACCTGGATATAGACAAAGAACTCAGCCACCTCGAACGGGTATTCGGGCAGATTTCCGCCAACGATCGCATTCCGCTTTCCTACTGGCGCAATCGCCTCGTCATGCTGCCGCGAGATTCGCTGATGCCCTCGCAGCGCGCACGGCTTGCACGCCTCGACGCCACCCTGAGCGCACTCGAACATTCCTCGCAAAAAGCCGTGGTGGACTGAGGCATCGGCATCCTCGCGCCTCAGTCCACCACCTCACCCCATCAGGATGCGCGCGCCGAGCGACAACACCAGCGCAGGCAGCATCACCACGACACCGACCTTCAGAAACTTCATGAAGCTGACGTCCTCGCCCTCGCGGCGGATCGCGTTCAGCCAGAGAATCGTCGCGAGCGATCCGGTAATGGAAAGGTTCGGACCGAGATCGACGCCGATCAGCAGCGCGTCGATCACGCGCTCCGGACTGTGCGTCGCGATCACCGTCGAACTCGCAATCAGACCCGCCGGCAGGTTGTTCATCAGATTGCTGGCGATGGCGATGATGCCGCCCGCCGACGCCGCAGCCGTCAGTTCGCTGTGTTGCGTGGCACGCTGCAACAGTTCGCCGAGCGCTTTGATCACGCCCGTGTGATCGAGCATTTCGACGAGCACGAACAACGCGGCCACCAGCGGCAGCACGCTCCACGAAATATCGCGGATCATCGGCAGCGGTGATTTGCGCTCCTGAATCAGCACGACGAGCGCCGTCAGCGCACCGAGTATCGCGGTGGGCAGCCCGAGCTGGATATCGAATGCCGACACCCCCAGCAATACGACTGCGGTCACGGCGATGCCGGCCAGCGCCACCCGTCCGCTGCTGGACAAGGTCAACGCGTCGAGATTCGCCTCGCAGGTGCCCGCCAGCGCTTCGCGCTGGGTCCAGCGCAGCAGCAGATACGTCGCGACGATCGACAGCACCGAAGGCAAGGTGAAGCGTGCGAGCCAGGCGCCGAGCGCGGGCGTGTGGTTGCCGTACAGCACGAGGTTGGCCGGATTGGAGATCGGCAGCACGAAGCTCGCGGCGTTGGCAATGAACGCGCATACGAAGAGCAACGGCAACGGTTCGGTTTTCGCCTTTTTAGCCGCGGCAAAAACGGCGGGCGTCAGCACGACCGCGGCGGCGTCGTTGGAGAGAAAAGCCGTGATGACCACGCCCACCAGATAGACGAGCAGGAACAGCTTGCGCGGCGAGCCTTTGGCGTGATTCACGGCATACACCGCGACCCAGTCGAACAGACCTTCGCGACGCCCCACTTCCGACAGCAGCATCATGCCGAACAGGAAAAGATAAACGTCCGTGCCTTTTCCCACTGCCTGCAGGGCGAGATCGACGGGCAACAGGCCGAGCGACACCAGCAGTACCGCACCCGCCACGGCCCAGATGGCCTCGGGCCATTTGAACGGACGCGTGATGACGCCGGCCGTGGCCACGGCGGCAATACCCCAGGAGAGGAAAATGGAATTCACTGCGCGTCGTCCTCAGCCCAGGCGGCTGACTGCCGCGATGCAGTCACGTCCGTTGTCTTTCGCGTGATAGAGCTGCGTGTCGACCAGATTCACGAATTCCACCGGATCGCCGGATTCCGCTGAGGGCATAACGCTGCCCACGCCGAAACTCGCGGTCACGATCTGCCGGAACGGCGACCGTTCATGAGCAATCTCCGCCGAGCTGATGCGGTCGCGGCAGCGTTCCGCCACCTGACGCGCGGCTTCGCTGCCGGTGTTGGGCAGAATCAGCACGAACTCTTCACCGCCGAAGCGGCCGACGAAATCGCCCGGACGCACGGCGGCGCTCAACACGCCGGCGACGCGCTTCAGGCACTCGTCGCCCTGTACGTGGCCGTAGTAGTCGTTATAAGACTTGAAGAAATCGATATCGACCATCACGAGCGAGAGCGGCGCGTTATTGCGGCGGGCCACGCTCCATTCGCGTTGCAGCACGGCGTCGAATTCGCGGCGATTGCCGACGCCCGTCAGGCCGTCCTTGAACGACAGCGCTTCGAGTTCGCACTGCAGTGCCAGCAGCTTTTCCTCGGTACGCTTGCGCTCGCTGATGTCGAACATGAACCCCACCAGCGACTCGACCTCGCCGCTCGCATTGCGCACCACGTGGACCACGTCGCGCAGCCAGACGTAATCGCCCCGGCTCGTCAGCGCGCGATAGTCGGCTTCGTGGTCGGTGCCCGCCTTCGATTGCGCCACGCAGAAATCGACCACCTTCTCGCGGTCTTCCGGATGCATGCGCGCCGCCCAGTCCTGCACGCTTTTCCAGCCCGACGGCGCCCAGCCGAGCAAGGCCTCGATCTGCGGCCCGATATAGGTGAATTCCAGCGTTGCCCAGTCGATCTTCCAGGGAATGGCGCGCGTCGACTCCAGCAAGGTCCGGTAGACCGCGGCGTCATGCTCCATATACCCCTCGACCCCGGCGGCCGGCGCCGCGTCGTGCCGCAAGAAATCCGCGCCGAGCGCGCTGTTGTTCTGTTCAGTTGGGTTCATTGTTTTAAACCTGTTCCAGGCGGTTGAGCCGGCAAATTACCACAATGCCGGGGCCGTTCCGCGATTTTTGCCGGGCAACGCGCATGGGCGCCCGATCATTAGCGTCACTGGCACAACAATCTGTTCTTCTCTACCCAGCTATTCAGTTTTCATTGGCTTACCTACTATCCGCTTCTGCAATCGGCATTCCCACTTAGGCCACCATGAAAACAGTCGAGAAATATCCTGTCGAGATCGACCGCTATAGCGCACCCGCCATTGCGTTGCACTGGCTGATTGCCGCGCTGATCATCTGCGGCTTCTATATCGGCTGGATCATGACGGACATTCCCGGCTTCACGCCGACCAAGCTCAAGTACTTCTCCTGGCATAAGTGGATCGGCGTGACGGTCTTCGTGCTCGCCGTTATCCGCGTGCTGTGGCGCGCCACCCACCGCGCGCCGCGTCTGGACGACGCGACACCCGCATGGCAGAAAGCCGCCGCCCATCTCGTGCATGGCGTGCTGTACGTGCTGATGCTGGCCATTCCGCTGTCCGGCTATTTCTATAGTTCCGCGGCCGGCATACAGGTGGTGTATCTCGGCGTCGTGCCGCTGCCGACCATCATCGGCCCGGACCAGGCGCTCAAGGCGAGCCTGCGTAGCGTGCACGTGCTGCTCAACTACACCTTGCTCGCACTCGTCGCGATGCATGTACTCGCAGCGCTCAAGCACCAGTTCGTCGATCGCGACGGCCTGCTTGCCAGGATGATTCCGTTTCTCAGGTAGACAATTGGCCACGGTCTGTTGGCAATTTAATTCCCAACGGTGTGCAATCAACGCCCGCCGGTTCGATAGGATGCGTAACACTATGAAAACACCTTTTTCTCACTCGCTTCTCGCCGGCGTCGCCGCCCTCTCCCTGTTCGGCGCGAGCCTCGCGCACGCCGATGTCGATACGTCCAAAAGCAGCGTTATCGCCACCACCAAACAGATGAACGTGCCGGTGGACGGCAAGTTCAGGAAGTTCTCCGCGCAGTTGAATTTCGATCCGGCCAAGCCGACCGCGGGCAGCGCCAATGTGTCGATCGACACCGGCAGCTACGACCTCGGCGCCGACGACTACAACAAGCAGGCGCAAGGCAAGGAATGGTTCGATAGCGCGACGTATCCGGCCGCCACCTTCGTGTCGAGCGCCATCGCGCCGGCCGGCGGCAACCAGTACAAGATCACCGGCAAGCTCACCATCAAGGGCAAATCGCAAACCGTCGTGGTGCCAGTCACCATCGCGAGCCAGGGTGCCACGCAAACCTTCGACGGCTCCCTGCCGATCAAGCGCTCGCAGTTCGATGTGGGCACGGGCGAATGGAAAGACACGTCGGTGGTTGCCGACGAAGTCGTCATCAAATTTCACATCGTCGCTTCGAAGAAGTAATCCGGAACGTCGAAGCGCAGTCTCCCTTTCTGAAACCTGGAGTAGAACATGAAGAAGCAAATCCTGATCGCCGCCGGCGCGCTGGCAGCGGCACTGTCGTTCAATGCAATGGCAGCGGATACGTATCAGCTCGACCCGACCCACACCTACCCGAGCTTCGAAACCGACCACTTTGGCGGCATTTCGGTGTGGCGCGGCAAGTTCAAGAAGAGCAGCGGCACCGTGGTGCTGGATCGCGCGGCGAAGACCGGCACGGTCGACGTGACGATCGACATGAACTCGGTGGATATCGGCAACGACAAGCTCGACGCCGAACTCGTCACCGACAAGTTCTTCGACGCCGCCAAGTACCCGACCGCGACTTACAAGGGCACGCAGATCCGCTTCGACGGCGACAAGCCGGTGGAAGTGATCGGCACGCTGACGATGCACGGCATCACCAAGCCGGTGAACCTGAAGATCGAATCGTTCAAGTGCTTCACGAACCCGATGCTCAAGCGTGAAGTGTGCGGCACGGAATCGACCGCCACGTTCAATCGCGACGACTTCGGCGTCGACTTCGGCAAGGCCTACGGCTTCAAGATGCAGACCACGCTGCATATCCAGGCCGAAGGTATCAAGCAGTAAGTATCAAGCGGTAGGTTTCACGCAGTAGCGCTGTAAACGACGACGGCCTGCATCGCAGGCCGTCGTATCGATTCACTCCCCTTCCTTTTCTTCAGCCGCCGGTCAGTGTGCGGAAATTGTCCACGCTTTCCGTATAAGTCCCCGTCTGCCCGTTTGCCACCACCGTAATACCGACCGTTGCCGCATTCTGGGCCGTGATGGTTTCGACGGTATCGTTCGTCGTCAGCTGGATGACGCCGGCCTGCACGTCGCCGTTGCTGATCGTAACCGGCGTGGGCGTGTTCACGTTGAAGGCGATCACCGCGTCTGCCGCGTTGATGCTAATACTGCCGCTCGTCGACAAGGTATCCGTGAGCGCATCGGCGCTGTGCACGCGCGAATAATTGAACGACGTGATCGTAATGGTCCCGGTGATGCTGCCCGAGCCCGCCGCCTGCTTGCGGTCGAGCGTGACGGTCGGCGCGCTGGCGGTCGTGGTCGTGACACCGGTTTTTGCGTCGTAAGTCATGGTGTAGCTGACCGTGCCGTTCACCGTGGTCGTGCCGCTGGCGGAGGTCAAGGTCAGCGCATTAGCAGTTTCGATCGCGCTATACGACCAGTCGTTCGTCGTTTTGCCCACCACCCCTTGCACGTTCTGAATCTGCACGCTCACCGTGCCGGTAATCGAAGCGCTGGCCGAGACGCCGGGCGCTTTTACCTGTCCCGAGCACTGATTGAAGCCGATGGTGGCAGCCTCTCCGTTCTGCAGGCCGCTGACTTGACCGCCCGAGCCGGCCGGCGCGCCCTGTACGGCAACGCTGATCGAACCGCTCGCGGGACAGGCCGTGGTGGTATTCGCCGTCGCGGCCGTCACGCCGTTCACGAGCGACTGCACCACCGACGTATAGATGGACGCGACACCCGGCCCGGACAACATGCCGAAAGCGCCCGCATAACGCGCGACGTGTTCGCTCTGCACCGCGGACGAGAGCTTCAGCACGTTACTCGCGGTGCTGCTGCCGCCGCCCGATCCTCCGCCGCCGCATGCGGATAGCAACACGGTTGCAGCCGCAACCACTCCAGTACTGATGATTCGTAAAGTTTGAAACGACATCTTTGCTGCTCCGATTCAGGAAAGCGGCCGCACGCGAGCGGCAACACAGTAAAACGAGATGCGCGCTACGCAAAAAGCGAAATGCAGCACACCTCTCTTCGTCAGACGAATAAAGTCCGCGGAATGCGTACCGTTAACAGCATTACGGGACTCTCGACGAGATGAATTATCGATGCGTGCACAACTTGTTCATCTCTCGAATAGCCCTTTAAAAAAGGCCTATTCTGACTTCAATCGCGATTTGAATCGGCTGTTCGGCAAGACTTACAGGTCATAAATTCCGCTTTACGCATTCGCTAAAACTTGAGCCGGAAGAGCCGCCATAATCACCCGCTGTTCTTCCATTTGAACCGCGTGGTTAAACCGTAAAGTCGCCAGCACGGAAATGATCCTTGTTGGAGACAGTGCGGTGAAACAGGTAAGAAATGCAGCCCTCGCTGCGCTTTTGGTAACGGCATTCACATTCGCCACGACCGGTTCGGTCAGTGCGCAGGAAATCTACGTGCATGGCGGCACGCTCGGTGCGGGTATCGGCGCGGCGCTGCCGCTCACTTCGTGGTCGGGCGTTCACGCGGAAATCGAAGGGCTGGGGTTTTCGCATTCGGTCGATGTCGATGAAAACCGCTACGACGGCCACCTCAAACTTTTGCAGGGCGGCCTGTACCTCGACCTGTTCCCGTTCTCATCGAGCGGCTTTCGCGTGACGGCCGGCGCGCTGCTGAACGACGACGAACTCTCGGCCCACGCGGTGCCGAATGCGCAAGGCAACTACAAGATCGGCGACGACTATGTCCCGGCCGTCGGCGCGGCGCCCTCGGCCACCGCCACGTTGCCGCACGTCATGCCTTATCTGGGTATCGGCTACGGACACAAGCCCGTGTCGAAGGGCTTCGGCCTGACCTTCGACCTCGGCGTCGCCTACGGTCGTCCGCGCGTGTCGTATAACGTGCCGCAGATCTACTCGCTCTTCACGACGCAGGCGAATATCGACAAGGAAGAAAAGGACATCAGCGACAAGGTGTCCCGCTACAAGCTGTATCCGGTGGTCCAGATCGGCGTGACGTATCGCTTCTAGGGCGCCCCGGCGGCCGGTGGCGATGCGCCGGCGCCCGCAGGTGCTTGCCGGCGGAGCAAGGTAAGATGACGGTTTGTCCGGCAGCGCACCGATCCGCTGCCCGCGCCGTCATCTGCTCCCGTCATCCATGAGTTCTGCAAGCCGCTATATCGCGCACCTCGACATGGACGCGTTCTACGCGTCGGTGGAACTGTTGCGCTATCCCGATCTGCGCGGCAAGGCGGTGGTGATCGGCGGCGGCCGCAATGCCGCGCCGCAATTACTCGCGGACGGCACGCGCCAGTACGCGCGCCTGCGCGATTACGCGGGCCGGGGCGTGGTCACGACATCCACTTACGAAGCGCGCGCACTGGGCGTTTTTTCCGCCATGGGCATGATGAAAGCGGCGGCGCTCGCGCCCGAAGCCATCCTGCTGCCCACCGATTTCGAATCGTATCGCCATTATTCTCGGCTCTTCAAAGCCACGGTCGCGACGTTCACCGACCAGATCGAAGACCGCGGCATCGACGAAATCTATATCGATCTCACCCACGTGCCGGGCGATCCGCGCGACACGGCCGCGCGCATCAAGCAGGCCGTCAACGACGCAACCGGCCTCACCTGCTCGATCTGCGTCGCGCCGAACAAGCTGCTCGCCAAGATCGGCTCTGAACTCGACAAACCCAACGGACTCACGATTCTCACGCCCGCCGACGTGCCCCTGCGCGTGTGGCCGCTGCCGGTGCGCAAGGTCAACGGCATTGGGCCGAAGGCGGCGGACAAACTGACGGCGCTCGGACTCGCCACCGTCGGCGATCTGGCGGCAGCGGACGCCGGTCTGCTGCAGGATCATTTCGGGCGCAGCTATTCGGCGTGGCTGATGCAGGTGGCGCAGGGCTATGACGAGCGGCCGGTCGTGGTGGAGTCGGAGCCGAAGTCGATGAGCCGCGAGACCACCTTCGAGCGCGATCTGCATCCGCGTAACGACCGGCCCGCGCTGTCCAGCTCGTTTACCGCTTTGTGCGTGCGGGTGGCGGAAGATCTGGTGCGCAAAGGCTACGTGGGCCGCACCGTCGGCATCAAGCTGCGCTACGACGACTTTCGCACCGTCACGCGCGACCTCACGCTGGATGAGCCGACGGCCGACGCCGTGGAGATTCGTCGCGCCGCGACCGAGTGCCTGAAAAGAGTGGAATTGAAGCGCAAGCTGCGCCTGCTCGGCGTGCGCGTCAGTGCGCTGAGCCCGGCCAATGCGCAGGTACCGCGACAGCGTCTGCCGGTTCAGGCCGACTTGCCCTTCAGCGACGAATAGCCCGCGGCGGCGGTCTGTTCAGCCGCGAGCGCCGCGGCACCCGCATTCACACGTGCCGTCGCCGCAGAATCGCTTTCGACGCGCGACGCCGCAATCGAAAACGCAAACGTATTGATCCCGTTCGCGCTCTCCACCGAGACCGCGCCGCGATGCATCTCCGCAATCGCCTTCACGATGGCGAGACCGAGCCCGTGATTCTCACGGCTATTGGTACGCGAGACCTCCGCGCGATAGAAACGGTCGAACAGATGTTCGAGCACGGCCGGCTCGATCGGGTCGCCCGGATTCGCCACCGCCACGCGCAACTGATCGACGTCGCGCGCAATCGTCACGTTGATCGTGGCGCCCGGCGCGCAGTGCTGGATTGCGTTCATCAGCAGATTGGTACAGGCGCGGCCGAATAGCGAACGGTTCACGCGCGCCATGGCGTCGCCGTGCAATTGCGCGAATACGCGCGCTTCTTCGAGCGGAATCTCCAGAAACTCCAGCGTATGCGCGACTTCCGCCGCGAGCGAGACTTCCACGAGACCCGTCGCGCGTTCGCCCTGATCGGCGCGTGCGAGGAACAGCATGTCGTTGATGATGGCGCGCATGCGCTCGAACTCTTCGAGGTTCGATTGCAGTGTATGGCGCAAATCTTCCACCGAGCGGTTGCGCGTCAGCGCCACCTCGGTCTGACCGATCAGGATCGTCACCGGCGTGCGCAGTTCGTGCGCCACGTCGGCGTTAAACGATTCGAGCCGGCCATACGCGCCGTCCAGACGTTCGAGCGCGCCATTGAAGGAGTTGGCCAGGTCGTTCAGTTCGTGCGGCAACGCGGCCGTATTCAGACGCTGCGAGCGGTTGTTCGGGCTGACCTCGGAGGCTTCGCGCGTCAGACGCGTGAGCGGCGCGAGACCGATGCGCGCCACCGAATAACTGAGCAGCAGCACGGCCAGACTGCCGAGCGCCGACAACGCGGCGAGCGCCGAGCCGAACACGCGCATGGTGCGAACATTGGGCGAATAGCTCGAGGCCACCTGCAACTGCACGGGCGGACGCGCGCCGTAAGCGGGAATCGTCACCATCACGGTGAGCATGTCCTGACCGCCGCCCGGCGGCGACACCCGCGCATAGCCGCCTTGCCAGCTCTTTTGCACGGTGCCCTGAACCGGCGCGCTGTAGTGGAAATACGGATCGGTGCTCGACACGGAATAAACCGTGCTGCCGTCGTGCGGCGTCATATCCGTGAGTTTTTCGCGCGCCATGCGCCATTTTTCCGGCGTGACCGCGTGATAGACGATGATGCGCGCGATCTGCGTGCGGTCGTCGAGCGACTCGCGCAAATGGTGCTCCAGCTGCGTGCGCAGCACCAGAAACAGACCCGTGCCGACCAGCGTAAAGACGAACAGCGCCACGAGGGCGAACATCAACGCAAGGCGGCGGGCGATCGAGCGGTTCATGACTGTTCAGCCTCTTCGCGCACTTCGAGCACATAGCCCATGCCGCGCACGGTGTGCAGCAGCTTGGACGGGAACGGGCCGTCGAGTTTCGCGCGCAATCGCTTGATGGCCGTCTCGACCACGTTCGTGTGACTGTCGAAATTGACGTCCCACACGAGTTCGGTGATCGCCGTTTTCGACAGGATATCCCCCTGGCGGCGAGCCAGCACGCTCAGCAACTGGAATTCCTTGGCGGTGAGGTCCAGACGCACGCCGTCGCGGGTGGCACGCCGTCCGATCAGATCGACGAACAGATCGCCCACGGAAATCAGCGTGGATTCCTGCGAGCGCGTGCGGCGCGCGAGCGCATGCAGACGCTCGACGAGTTCGAGGAACGAGAACGGTTTGGTGAGATAGTCGTCGGCGCCTTCGCGCAGGCCGCGCACGCGGTCGTTCACGTGATCGCGCGCGGTCAGCATGATGACCGGCGTGGATTTGCGCATGCGCAGCGCCTTCAGCACGCTGAAGCCGTCGCGCTTGGGCAGCATCACGTCGAGCACGATCACGTCGTAATCGAACTCGGTGGCCAGATGCATGCCCTCCTCGCCGTCGAGCGCAACGTCCACTACCCAGCCCTGCTCTGTCAAACCGGAGCGCAGGTAGTCCACCACTTTGTGCTCGTCTTCAACGATCAGCAATTTCATGCGCGTCCCCTTGTCCCTGCATTATACGAAACGCCTCGTTTTACTCTTTCCAGTGCGGCCATGCGAGTGCGGCACGGCATCCGCGCGTGTCTAGCGGGCGGGCGCCATCGCCGCCTGCATATCGGTGCTTTTTGCGCCGCTGCCGGTGGTGCGGGTACTGCCGATAGTGCTGGCAGCATTGCCCGGCTGCGCGGGTGTGTCACCGTCCCTGCCACCGTCCCAGCCGCCGCCCAGCGCCTTCACCAGCCCGACCGACAGCGTGAGCTGCTGGCCGTGAATCTGCACGTCCTGGCGCTCGCTGGTCAGGAGCGACTGCTGCGCGGTGATGACGTCCAGATAGGCGACGAGGCCGCCCGAGTAACGATCGTTGGCGAGCGCGAGCAGATGCTGCGCGTCGCTCACCGCCTCGTGCGACTGCTTCGCCGCGCCGTCGAGCACGGACAGTCCGGTGATGCCGTCCTGCACCTGCTGGAACGCGGTGAGCACCGTTTGCCGGTAGTTCGCCTCGGTGGCCTTGTAGCCTTCGCTCGCGTATTGCACGTTGGCGGCGCGCCGCCCGCCGTCGAACAGCACCTGACCGACCGTCGCGCCGAGCGTCCACATCAGCGTCGGCGCGCTCAGCAGACTGGCGAGTTGCGTGCTCTCCCAGCCGATGCCGGGCGTGAGCGTCAGGCTCGGGAAAAACGCCGCCTTGGCCACGCCGATCTGCGCATTCGCCGCCGCCATCGCACGTTCGGCGGAAGCGATATCGGGGCGCCGCTGTAACACGTCGCTGGGCACGCCGAGCGGGATCGCGGGCGCCTGCACGTCGAGCACTTTCGGCGCGACGCTGAACTGCGGCGCGGGCACGCCGACCAGCGCGGCAATCGCATGTTCGAACTGGGCGCGCTGGTTGAGCAGCAGTTGCGCCTGCACGCGAGTCGAATCGAGCAAGGACTTCTGCTGCAGCACGTCGAGGCCGGACACCGCGCCGAGATCGTGCTCGGACGTGACGTAGTCGAGCGCTTTCTGCTGCAGTTGCACGGAGCGGTTCAGCACGTCGATCTCGGCGTCGAGTTCGCGCAGCGAGAAATAGTCCGTCGCGAGGTCGGTGGTGAGCACGAGCCGCGCGTTGGCGAGGTCGTCCGCCGATTGCTGCGCGGACGCCGCCGCGCCTTCCACTTCGCGACGTATACGGCCGAACAGATCGGTGTCGTAGTTGATCGTCGGACCGAGCTGCACGTTGTTCTGCACCGTCGACATGGTCGGCGTGGCGTAATTCGTCACCGGACGATCCTGCGAAATGCGAAAGCGCGAACCGGTCACGCCTAGATCCACTTCGGGTATGCGCTGCGCGCTGTTGTTGGCGAGCGTCGCGCGCGCCTGCGCATAGTGCGCGCTGGCCGCGACCAGCGTCTGATTCTGGGCCAGCGCCTCGCCCTCCAGCGTGGCGAGCGTCGGGTCGCTGAAACTGTTCCACCAGTCGGGCGAAACCGGCGCGTGCGAGGGCGCGGCGACGCGCCAGTAGGAATCCGTTTGCCACTCGGGCGGCACCTGCGCCTCGGGCCGTTGATAGTTCGGCCCTACCGTGCAGGCCGCGAGCGCGGCCACGCCGCCGAGCGACGCAAACGCGCGGCAAAGGCTTCGCGGCTTCACGACGCCCCCTTGGCGTTTTGCTGCGACTGCGCGTTCTGCGGCTGCGTGACCTGCACGTGGTCGCCGTCCGCAATCGAATCGCTCGGGTTGATGATGATCCTGTCGCTCGCCTCGATGCCGCTTTCGATTTCGAGCGACTGCCCGAGGTCCTGCGCAATCACGATCTTGCGCAACTGCACGTTGCCCTTCGCATCCACCACGGCGAGCCGCGGACCTTCCGCGCGAAACAGCAGCGTGTTGCCTGGCACCATGAGTTGCGCGTGCGCGACGGCGGGCACGGCGACCTGCACATAAGCGCCGGGCCGCAGCTTGTCGTCGGGATTCGGCAGCGTCACTTCGATCTGCAGCGAGCGGGTCGGCACGTCGATCGCGCCGGAAATGTGGGTGATCGTGCCGTGGAACTGCTGTCCCGGCAATTCGGCCTGACTCACCGTCACGTTCTGTCCGACCGAGACGTTCTGCGCGTACGCCTGCGGCAGTTGCACATAAACCCGCAACGGGTCGGACTGCGCCAGCGCGAAGAGCGCGCGGCTCGTGCCGCTGCCCGCGTCGATCAGGTCGCCGACATCCACGTTGCGCTGCGTAATCACACCTGTGAACGGCGCGACGATGCGCTTGAACGATTCGAGCTGCTTCAGGCGCTGCACGTTGGCGTCGGCGGCGGCGAGATTGGCGACGTCCTGCGAATAAGTGCTTTGACGTTCGTCGAGTTCCTGCTGCGAAACCGCGTCGCGCTGACGCAACTGTTGCCAGCGATCCAGCGAGCTTTTGGCAAGCGCCAGGCTCGAACTGGTTTGCTGACGCTGCGCGAGCGCCTGGGCAAGCTCCTGATCGACTTCGGGTGTATCCAGCTCGGCGAGCAGCTGGCCCTGCTTCACGCGCGCGCCGATATCGGCGTACCAGTGCAGCAGATAACCCGTCGAGCGCGCGTAAATGGGCGACTCGACATTGCCGCGCAAGGTGCCCGGCAACAAGGTATTGCCGCCGCCCTCGGCTTGCGTCGGGCTCACCACGTTGACGTATTGCGTGGCGTTCTGCTTCGTCGTTTCGGCCACCGAACGATTTTGCAGCATGTCGGCGATCACCGTGCGCAACGCGCCGACGGCAAGCAGGGCCAGCACGATCCAGATCGCGATCTTCGCGCGTTTCCATTCGCGATTACGCGGCGGCAAAGCGTGCCCGCTTTCGTTTTCTCGCACGGGAATCGCCAGCGATGCATGAGTTTTTTCGGTCATCTCAGTCAGCCATCCAGTCTGCTATTTCACTCATTCGTCATGCACGGTTACGCGGGCTTGCCGGCGCCGTGATCGGGCGCGGGATCATGCGGCCCATGCTTACCGCCGCTATCGTCGTTGCCATTGTCGTTATCGTGGCCGTCGTCGCGCGCGTTGCGTCGATGGGCGAGCCGGTTATGAATGCCCGCGAACACGATCGGCACGAAAAACAGCGTCGATATCGTCGCGAACAGCAGGCCGCCGATCACCGCGCGTCCGAGCGGCGCATTCTGCTCGGCGCCCTCGCCCAGACCCAGCGCCATCGGAATCATGCCGATGATCATCGCGAACGCCGTCATCAGCACCGGACGAATCCGGCTCGCGCCGGCTTCGAGCGCGGCGGTCAGCGGCGGCGCCCCGGCCGAAAGACGCTGACGCGCGAACGCCACCATCAGAATACTGTTCGCAGTCGCGACGCCCATCGTCATGATCGCGCCGGTCAAGGCCGGCACGCTCAGATGCGTGCCCGTCAGGAACAACATCCAGACGATGCCCGCCAGCGCCGCGGGCAACGCGCTGACGATGATCAGCGGATCGACCCACGACTGGAAGTTCACCACGATCAGCAGATACACCAGCACGATCGCCATCGCCACGCCGATGCCCAGACCGAAGAACGAACTGCGCATGGTCTGCACCTGGCCGCGCACGGTGATCTGGCTACCGCGCGGCAAGGAAGCGCGCACGTTGCTCACGAGCTTGTCCACCTGGTTGGCGACGCTGCCGAGATCGCGCTTTTCGACGCTCACGTACAGGTCGATCACCGGACGGATGTTGTAGTGGGTGACTTCGGCGAACTGGGTTTGCGGAGCGACCCGCACGAGGTTGCCGAGCAGTTGCGTGGGCCCCGTCGCGGACGCCGACACCGGCGTGCGCAGCAATTCGTCGATCGACGAAATCTGGTACTGCGGCGTTTGCACGGCGACGTTGTACTCCACCCCGTTGCGACTGTTGAACCAGAAACCCGGCGACGTTTGCGAGCTGCCCGACAGGGAAATGAGCACGTTTTGCGCCACGTTGCTCGCGCTGAGATTCAACTGCTGCAAACGCGTGCGATCCATCTGAAGATTGATCGCAGGCTCGTCGAGTTTCTGCTGGATGTGCGTGTCGACGGTGCCGGGAATCAGGCGCACCTGCTTCATGAGCTTGCGCGCCACGTCGAAATTGCCCTGCTGGTCGGCGCCCGAAATCTGCACGTCCACGGCGGCCGGCAAGCCGAAGTTGAGAATCTGCGTCACGATATCTGCCGGTTGAAAAAAGAACTCGACACCGGGGAAACGCTGCGGCAGAAGCGCGCGCAGTTTGTCCATATACATCTGCGTGGGCTTGTGGTCTTCGTTCAGCGCCACCTGAATTTCGCCGTCAAGCGTGCCGATCGTGCCCGAATTGCTGTACGAGAGGTTGATACCGCTATACGGCAAACCGAGGTTGTCGAGAATCGTGCCCAGTTCTTTCGCCGGCACGACTTCACGAATCACCTTCTCGACTTCGTCCGCGAGACGCGCGGTTTCCTCGATCCGCGTGCCCGTCGGCGCGCGCATGTGCAGGCGAATGTCGCCCGCGTCCACACTCGGGAAAAAGTCTTCGCCGAGCACGAAAACGAGGCCCATCGACACGACGCAGAAGGCGAGAAACACGCTGCCGAATACGCCGCGGCGCACCAGCAGACTGCTGAGAATCACGATATACGCCCCGCGCATGCGCTCGAAACCCTGATCGAAGCGATGATAGAGACGCATGAACAGATTCGGCTTCGCGTCGGGCTTCGGCTTGTGCGCGTGCCCCATCAGCAGCATGGCGAGGGTCGGCACGAGCGTACGCGAGAGCACGTACGAAGCGAGCATCGCGAACACCACGGCTTCGGCGAGCGGCACGAACAGATAGCGCGCCACGCCGGTGAGGAAGAACATCGGCACGAACACGATACAGATACATAACGTGGACACCAGCGCGGGAATCGCGATTTCGCCCGCGCCGTCGAGAATCGCGTCATGCAGATTCGTGCCCATATGCAGATGCCGTTCGATGTTCTCGATCGTCACCGTGGCATCGTCCACCAGAATACCCACGGCGAGCGCGAGGCCGCCGAGCGTCATGATGTTGATGGTCTGGCCGAGCGCATGCAGCGCGATCAGCGAAGAGAGAATCGACAATGGAATCGAGATCGCGATGATGCAGGTGCTGCGCCAGTTGCCGAGGAACAGCAGGATCATGGCTGCGGTGAGCGCCGCGGCAACCAGCGCTTCGCGCACCACGCCCTGCACGGCCGCTTTCACGAACACCGACTGATCGAACAGCGGCGTGATGTTCAGATCCGGCGGCAAGGCCGCGCGCGCATTCGGCAGCAGGTTATGCAGCGTATTGACGATGGATAGCGTGGACGCGCTGCCGTTTTTCAGTACCGACATCAGCACGCCGCGATGCCCGTTCTGACGCACGATATTGGTCTGCGGAGAGAAACCGTCGCGCACGTGAGCGACTTCACGCAGATAAGTCGTGGCGCCGTTGAGCGTGCGCACCGGAATATCGTTGAGCCCTTCCACCGTGGCGGGCGAGCCGTTCATGTTGATCGTGTATTCCTTCGGCCCGATCTTGGCTGTACCTGTCGGCAGGATCAGGTTCTGCGCATTGAACGCGCTGACCACGTCGGACGGCGTCAGGCCTTTCGCCAGCAACGCGCGCGTGTCGAGGTCGACGGAGATCAGCCGCGATTTGCCGCCGTACGGATAGGGCACGGAGGCGCCGGGAATCGTCACCAGTTGCGGGCGCAGGAAGTTCAGCGCGGTGTCGTTGAGCGCCTGCTCGGAGAGCTTCGGGCTCGATAGCCCCAGCTGGATCACCGGAATGCTCGACGCCGAGTAGCTGATCACCAGCGGCGGCGTGGCGCCCGGCGGCATCTGCTTCACCTGCGCCTGTTCGACGGCCACCGTCTGCGCGATGGCGGTCTGGATGTTCGCATTAGGCTGCAGGAACACCTTGAGAATCGTGATACCCGCGAGCGACTGCGACTCGATGTGCTCGATGTCGTTGACGGTCGTGGTCAGACTCCGCTCGTTGACCGACGTGATGCGATTGGCCATGTCTTCGGCAGACAGACCCGTGTAAGTCCAGATGATACTGACCACCGGAATATTGATTTCCGGCAGGACGTCGACCGGCGTGGTCAACAGCACGAACGGCGTTGCCAGCAAAATCAGAATGGCCATCACGATGAACGTGTATGGCCGCTTCAACGCTACGTTGACGATCCACATGAAACGCGCCCGAGAGAATGCAGGTAGGAAATTCTGAGTAGGGGTGAATCGGTGCTTATGCTAGATCGGTAGCACCAACGCCTGCATGGCGCGAAAATGGCGAATTTGTCAGGAAGGCGAATGTAAGGGGAAATGGGCGTCGAACGGAGCGCCGAACGGCATGATGAGTGGCATGACGACATTCGCGTCGCAGCGGCCTGGCAAACGTTTGGCAGCGCTACGGCGGCTCAAAAGCAAGGCGCTGGCGAAGGCAGCATTGCACTGCATGAAGCGCTTCGAAGTAATTCTAATAAGAATATCCGGAGCGTGCAGCGAAGCTTCAAAACAGCAGGCGCTAAAAAAACAGGGCCGGCGCCTCATGCGAGGCGACCGGCCCGTTTCGTTGCAACGTCAGCGCTTATTTGGCGAACAGCGATGCCATGTCTGCGAACGCCTTGAATTCCAGCGCGTTGCCCGACGGGTCGAGGAAGAACATGGTGGCCTGCTCGCCGACTTCGCCCTTGAAGCGCACATGCGGTTCGATGATGAAGTCGATGCCGGCTTTCTGCAGCTTGTCGGCCGCGGCCTGCCATTGCTCCATCGACAGCACCGCGCCGAAATGGCGCACCGGCACGGCGTCGCCGTCGACCTTGCTGGTCTGCCGATGCCCCACTTCGTCAGGCGAAAGATGCGCGACGATCTGATGGCCGTAGAAGTTGAAGTCGACCCAGTCCGGCGAACTGCGCCCTTCCGGACAGCCGAGCAACTCGCCATAAAACTCGCGCGCGGCCGCGAGGCTGTGCACGGGGAACGCCAGATGGAACGGCGGCAAAACGGTTTGGTCAGCGCTCATAGGAAACTCGCAGGGAGAGTGAGGTTTTCGACGTAACGGCCCGCGCCATTCACGTCAGGCGGACTGGGGCGGACCGGGCAATATGAAGCGGATTTTAACCATGATTAAAAATGGTGAAAAACGATATATATTTGATCTGACCATCAAAAATATCGATCAATCCAGTCATGCTCAGCGAACTCAGAACCTTCATCGCCGTCAGCCAGTACGGCACGTTTTCCGGCGCGGGCGCGCACATCGGCCTCACGCAGTCGGCCGTCAGCGCGCAGATGCAGCGTCTCGAAGACGAACTCGGTTTCGCGTTGTTCGACCGCACCGGCCGCTCTGCCACGCTCAACGACGCCGGCCGCGAAACGCTGGCGCTCGCCGAAGAAATCATGACGCTCTACGCGAGGCTCTCCGAGCGCGGCGCGGGCGCCGCCGAGAGCGGCATGCTGCGGATCGGCGCCATCGCGTCTGCGCAGGTGTCGTTTCTCGCCGACGCGTTGGCGCATTTTCGCGTCGACCGTCCGGGCTGGCGGATTCGCGTGACACCGGGCGTCTCGCTCGGCCTGCTCGGCCAGGTGGATTCGGGCGAACTGGACCTCGCGGTCATCATCAAGCCGCCGTTTGCGCTGCCGTCCGAACTGGAATGGCGCACGCTCGTCACCGAGCCGTTCGTTCTGCTCGTGCCCAAGGCGCTGGCGCGCGGCAAACCCGCCTGGCGCGATCTGCTGCGCAGCGAGCCGTTCATTCGTTACGACCGCGGCTCGTTCGGCGGAAGACTGGTCGACCGCTTCCTGCGGCGTGCGCGGCTCAACGTGCACGATGTCATCGAACTGGACGAATTGCAGGGCATCGTGCAACTGGTCGCGCGCGGTATCGGCGTGGCGCTGATTCCGAATGCAGCGGGACTCGGCAAATGGCCCGCGCAGGTCGCGGCCATCGAACTCGGCGACGCCACGTTTCACCGCGAAATCGGCCTCGTGCAGCGGCCGCGTCATAGCCGTCAGACGATGGCCGGCGCGCTCGCAGACTGCATCGGCGCGGCGGCCGGAGATTGAAACAGGCGTTCGCGTCCCGGCAAGCCGGGCCGCAGGCCAGATTGTGCTGCCGCACGGGCGCGAAACTGTATCTGTGAGCTTCGGCCAAGGGCGCGCAGAATCGTCGCTCGCGCCCGCATTTGCGTATGCCTTTGCTTTTGCGTTTGTGTTTCCACGCTGTGCGCCCACGACACCGCACAGTTGCCCTTCGCCCGGCTCCCGAGGTTCCCGCCATGATTGCCAGCCCGCTCGTCACCGCCGACGTCCTGATCGCCTATAGCGCCTATTTCGTCGGGACGGCCAGTCCCGGACCGAGCAATCTCGCCATCATGTCGCTGGCGATGAGCGCCGGCCGCAAATCCGCGCTCACCTTCGCGCTCGGCGTCATGTCCGGCTCGTTCTTCTGGGCGTTGCTGGCGTCACTCGGTTTGTCGGCGGTGCTCGCCACCTACTCGGAATGTCTCGTGGCAATCCGGATTGCCGGTGGCCTGTATCTGCTGTGGCTGGGCTTCAAGTCGGCGCGCTCGGCGTTCGGCGCGCAAAAGCCGCTCGCCACGAACAACGGCCGCGACGAATCGCTCAAACGTCTGTATTTGCGCGGTCTGCTGTTGCACCTCACCAACCCGAAGGCCATTCTGGTGTGGCTCTCGATCGTCTCGCTCGCCATGTCGCCCGCCGGCGGCACGTCGCACACGCAGCAAGTCGTGCTGGGCTGCATGCTGATCGGCGCATGCGTGTTCAGCAGCTACGCGGTGCTCTTCTCGACCGGCTCCGCGCGCCGCATCTATCTGTCCACGCGGCGCTGGCTGGACGGCTCGCTTGCGGTGATGTTCGGCATCGCGGGCATCAAGCTGCTCACGTCGAAAAACTGAACGCCCGGCAGAACGGGCGCGCTGTGCCCGCATGACTTGCCCGCGTTGTCTGAGATACTGTCGCTTCACTATCGAAGCGGACCCATCATCACGATGACAGGCGGCAGCAACCCGAATCCGGCGGCACGACACTCGCCCCTGCAAAAGCGTCTCTACCTCGCGGGCATGCTGATCGCCGTCGCCGGAGTGATCGCCGGCGCGCTCATCTACCTCACCACGCCACCGGTCGACCCCGCCATCTCGCAGTACGCCATCGCCGACCCGCGCTATCAGATCGAACTACAGCAGATCGGCGGCAACATGGCGGTGCTGATGGCGCAGTTTCATCAATGGTTCGACAGCCTCTGGCATGGCGCGCGGCTCGGGTGGACGGTGGCCGTGCTCGGTATCGCCATTGCGGGCGCCTGCTTTTTCGTCGGGCATTTCTTCGCCTATGACGATTCGCACGACGCGCACCGCGACTGACACGCCCGCCCGCCGGCTCAATGCGCGCCCGTGAGCGGCGTGCCGGACTGCTCCACCCCTGCCGAGCGCAGCGCTTCGTGCAAGGTGCCGAAAATACAGCCGGCGCCGACGATCGGCGTAATGCCGTGCCGGTCCATATCCGAGCGCAGATAGCGGTTCACACGCGCGAAGATCACGCCGATGCCGCTGGCCTTCAGGTTCTCGCACAATTCGCCCACTGAGCGCGCCGCCGAATAATCGAGGTCGGTGATGGCGGCCGCGTCGATCACGAACCAGTGCACCGGACTCGGCGCGGCCGCAATCAGACGGCGGGTGTCGTCGACGAAAAAATGGTCGTTGGCATAGAACAGGTCGGCGCCGAAGCGATACACGATGAGCCCCGGCGCGGTCTGCATGCCCGGCACGGCCGGCACCGGCACCCAGACGCCGTCGTCGCCCGGCGCGAGGATCATCGTGTGCGGACGGTAGCTGTGCCGCACGTGGCGCAGCAGCGACAGCGCCACGGCCACCAGAATGCCGTGCTCGACGCCGATCAGCACCACCGCGGCCGCCGTGAACACCGCCAGCGTGAATTCGCCGGGGCTCTCCGTGCGAATCGCAAACAGCGTCTTCAGTTTGATCAGCCCGACGGCAATCGTGAAGACGATGCTGGCCAGAATGCAGTGCGGCAGATATTGCAGAAAGCGGCTGAAAAACAGCAACACGACCACCACCACCAGCGCGAAAACGACTTGCGCGAACTGGCTGCGCGTGCCGGCGAGATCGGCCATGGCGGTTTGCGTCGGACTGCCGTTCACCACGAACGCGCCGCTGAAAGCGGCGGCGGCGTTGGCGGCGGCAATGCCGAGCAGGTCGGCGTTGGTGTCGACCGCTTCGTGATAGCGCTCCGCGAACACGCGGCTCGCGGCGGCGCTTTGCGCGACGATCATCACGAAGCAGGACGCCGCCACCGGCAGCAGATCGAGCAACTGCTGCCACGTCACCGAGGGCATGGCGAGCGGCGGCAGGCCGCCCGCGACCGGCCCGAGCACGGCGATACCGTGGGCGGAGAAGTCGAACAGATCGCTGGCGGCGATGCCCGCCACCACGGCGATCAGCGGCACCGGCACGCGCGGCAGGAAGCGCTTGCACACGAGGATGGCCGCCACCACCAGCAACGAAATACCGAGCGTGGGCAGATCGATGCGCGGTGCCTCGCGGATCACCAGCAGCAATTGATCGACGCTGCGCGACGCGTGGCCGGGTACGCCGGTCATGTCGCCCAGCATGGCAATGCCGACCTGCACGCCGACACCCGCGAGAAAGCCCACGAGCACCGTGCGCGAGAGGAAGTCGGCGAGAAAGCCGAGTTTGAAGACGCGCGCGATCAGCAGCAAGGCAGCGGTGAGCAACGCGACCATCGCCGCGAGCGACGCATATTCGACGCTCGACGGCGGCGCCATGGTCGAGAGACGGCTGGCGAAAATGGTGGCGGTGGCGGAATCGGCGGCGACGACGAGATGACGCGAAGCGCCGAAAAACGCGAAGGCGACGAGTGGTAGAAAAACCGTATAAAGCCCGGTCACGGCGGGCATGCCGGCAATGCGCGCGTAGCCGAGCACCTGCGGAATATCCATCGACGCCAGTTGCACGCCGGCCAGCGCATCGCGCGCGGCGGAGGCCCGGCTCAAGGGCAGAATGCCCTTCAATACGCTGAAACGCTGGGTGATGCTTGCCAGAACGCTGGCCGGAGATTCCTGCATGCGCGATGCCGTCCGAAGCTGAGGTTATCGCGCATCGTGCCGCGACTCGGCGCACAAAAGCAAGGTCAGAAGAAAGACGTCGACCAAAGACGTTCCTTCATCCGGACACTGACTCGCCTTGCCGGCCGGGCGCCGGCAACACCCCAACCTGCGAGCGCGCGTTTGAAATCAGCGCTTGAACTGTCCTGTCACCGGATCCACATGCCGCGCGAAACTGAACAGCGCCGCAATGCCGAACGGACAGGCGATGAAAAAGAAGGTCAACATCTCGCACCCCGCAACAGTAACAACTTGTTACTCCAAGTTTAAGCGATGCATGGCGAATCAAGTGCGAGGAAAACCGCAAAACACTGTTGCTTTGGAATGAAACAACTAATCTCCAGGCGGGCCGCGAGCGAGCCTGCCGGCGCCTCGAACCCGCGTCCGTCGGCCACACCCGTATAATCCCGCATGACCCGAATCTCCCACTGCCTCTGCACGCCCGCGGCCATCCGCCGCCGCGTCGCAGCGCGCCGCCTCGTGGCGGTCGCATGAAAACACCCAAACGTCTGCTCCCGCTCGTCGAAGAAGGCCTGATCGACGAAGTGATCTCGCAACTGATGAGCGGCAAGGAAGCCACCGTCTACGTGGTGCGCAGCGGCGACGACACGCGCTGCGCCAAAGTCTACAAAGACGCCAAACAGCGCAGCTTCCGCCAGGCCGCTTCTTATCGCGAAGGCCGCAAGGTCAAGAACAGCCGCGAGCAACGCGCGATGGAAAAAGGCAGCCGCTACGGCCGCGAAGTGCAGGAACAGGCGTGGCAGAACGCCGAAGTCGATGCGCTGTTCCAGCTGGCGAACGCCGGCGTGCGCGTGCCGCAGCCCTATATCTGCACCGACGGCGTGCTGCTGATGGAACTCGTGACCGACGCCGACGGCAATGTCGCGCCGCGTCTGAACGACGTGGACATGAGCGAGGCGCGCGCGCTCGAACTGCACGCGCGGCTGCTGACGGAAGTGGTGCGCATGCTGTGCGCCGGCATGATCCACGGCGATCTGTCGGAGTACAACATTCTGCTGGCCGCCGACGGCCCCGTGATCATCGACCTGCCGCAGGCGGTGAACGCCGCCGGCAATCTCGAAGCGCCCGCCATGCTGGAGCGCGACGTGAGCAACCTCGCGGCGTATTTCGGCCGCTTCGCGCCGGCGCTGCTCGACGCAAGCTACGGCAAGGAAATCTGGGCGCTTTACGAAGCCGGCGCCCTGCACGTGGAGAGCGAACTGACCGGCCGAGTCGAACTCGACACCACGCCGATCGACCTCGAAGCCGTGCTGCAGGAACTCGAAGACACGCGTCTGGAAGAAGAGGCGCGTCTGCGTCACGAAGCGGCGTTGCGCGGCGAGTCCTGAGCAGTTCGCGTCGCGTTCGTTACGTCAGGAAATGCCCGCTTTCGTGGGCTTTTTCACCGCTTTTTCAGCGCTTTTTCAGCCTTTGCGGCCTTCGCCGCTTTTGCGTCTCTCGAAGCAAGCAGAGCCGCCGATGGCACCGGTCCGACCGATTCGCGCATCGTCACCGTGATCGGAAACTCGCGGAAAATTTCCCACGTGGTGCGGTAGCACTGATTGACCAGCCAGCGAACGGCGTTCTGCGTGAGTTCCGCTGTCGGGATATGCACCGAGGTGAGTCCGGGCGCCGCGTAAGCGGCGGAATAATCGTCGTCGTAACCGATGACCGACACTTCGGCGGGCACCGAAATGCCCGCCTGGTGAAAACGCGCGAGCACGCTTACCGCCATCGTGTCGTTCGCGCAGAACACGCCCGTGAAGGGCCGCTTCGAGTCGAGCAGCGTCTGCGCGGCGGCGTAGCCGCCTTCCGGCGAGAAGTCCGATTCGATCAGGATCACGTCGTCCTGCATGAGGCCCGCGCGGGCGAGTTCGGCGAAAAAGCCTTCGAGCCGCGCCTGGTTGTCCGACGCCGTGGACGGCCCGGAAATCACCGCGATCTCGCGATGGCCGTGATCGAGCAGCGTGCGCGCCGCCAGTTCGCCGCCGTGCCGGTGGTCGGCGCAGAAAGACGCCTCGGGCAACTGGTCGAAGGCACGGTTCAGAAACACCATTTTCGGGTGCATCTTGTGCAGCATGATGAGGTCTTCGTCGTGCAGATCATGACTGATGACCACCACGCCGTCGCAATCGCGGCCGATCAGGAATCGCACGGCTTCGATCGCCTGCTCGCGCGGCGAGGTCTCGCCGCAACCGGTGGCGACCACCACATGCCGGCGCACAGCGCGCAATTCGGTATCCGTCTGCTTGAGAATGGTGCCGTAATACGAGCCGAAAAACGTCGGCACGAACAGCCCGACCATGCCGAGCGACTGCGTGGCCATGGCGCGGCCGATCGACGACGGCCGGAAATTCAATGCCTCGATCGCGGCCTTCACGCGCGCGGCGGCGTCGGCGGAAATCGGCCCCTTGCCGGATATGGCACGCGACGCAGTCGACATGCCGACTCCGGCGAGTGCCGCGACATCCTTGAGTGTTGCCACGCCCTTCTCCGGTCAAACCCTTGTTATATCCATCACGCGAACGGCCTTGGCCGCCCGCGCCATCACTCGACGCGCTACAGACGCGCGCCGCCCGCTTCGTCGAACAGCGACACGTGCGCGCCGTCGAACCGGAACGCCGCGGTGTCGCCTACCGACACCGGCGCTTTCGTCTGATCGATCGACGCGATCTGAACGCCATGATAGTCGAGCCAGACGACGCGGTGGTTGCCCATCGGCTCGACCAGCGAGACGCTCGCGCGCTCGGACGCCCCTGCGCTGTCGCCCAGATGCACGTCTTCGGCCCGCACGCCGAGCACGCACGGCAGGCGGTCGGCCGGCGCCGCCTTGAACGGATAGCCCGAGACGTCGAAGCGGTGCTGCGGCGTGCAAAAGTATAGCGAGCCGTCGTGCCTTTGCAGCGTACCGTTGAGCAGATTCATGGCGGGCGAGCCGAGGAACGTGGCGACGAACAGATTGTCCGGTTTCGCGTAGACCTCGGCGGGCGTGCCGAACTGCTGGATCACGCCGCCGCGCATCACCGCCATGCGGGTGGCGAGCGTCATGGCTTCCACCTGATCGTGCGTGACGTAGATCATGGTGGCGCCGAGCCGCTGATGCAGTTGCTTGAGTTCGCGGCGCAGTTCGGTGCGCAGCTTGGCGTCGAGATTGGAGAGCGGCTCATCGAACAGGAACACGTCGGCTTCGCGCACGATCGCCCGGCCGATCGCCACCCGCTGACGCTGGCCGCCCGAGAGTTGCGCCGGTTTGCGCTTGAGCAGCGGCCCGAGTTGCAGCATCTCGGACGCGCGCGCCACGCGCCGTTCGATTTCCGCCTTCGGCGTGCCGTTGATCCGCAGCGCGAACGACAGATTGCGCTCCACGCTCATGGTCGGATAAAGCGCATACGACTGGAACACCAGCGCGATGCGCCGGTCTTTCGGGTCCGCCCAAGTCATGTCTTCGCCGGCAATCTCGATCGTGCCGTCCGTCACGTCGATCAGGCCCGCGATGCTGTGCAGCAACGTGGATTTGCCGCAACCGGAAGGCCCGAGCAGCACGACGAATTCGCCTGCCCGCACGTCGAGATCGAGATGTTCGATCACGGTGTTGGCGCCGAGCTGGATCGTCAGGTCGCGCACCGACACGTTGGCCGGCTGCGTCAGATCGGCCACGCCGGCTCGTTCCGCGCGTTTCGAGGCGTCGGCGATATCCACCACGTTAGCGAAATGTGTCATGCCTATCCCTTGACGGCGCCGGTTGCGATGCCGCGCACGAACCAGCGGCCCGAAATGAAGTAGATCGCGAGCGGCACCATCGACGTCAGTATGGTCGCCGCCATGTTGACGTTATAGAGCCGTTCGCCCGTCGTCGTATTGATGATGTTGTTCAGTTGCACGGTCATCGGCAGATTGCGGGTGCCCGCGAACACCAGCCCGAGAATGAAGTCGTTCCAGATGCCCGTCACCTGCATGATGACCGCCACGACGATGATCGGCGTCGACATCGGCAACATGAGTTGCACGAAGATGCGCCAGAAGCCGCCGCCGTCGATACGCGCCGCCTTGAACAGTTCCTGCGGAATCGACGCATAGTAGTTGCGAAACAGCAGCGTCATGACCGGCATGCCGAAGATGGTGTGGATCACCACGATGCCCGGCAAGGAGCTGAACAGATGCACGCTCGCCAGCACGCGCACGAGCGGATACACCATCACCTGCACGGGAATGAAGGCGCCCATCAGCAACACGCCGAACAGCACACCCGCGCCGCGCGGCCGCCAGAACGACAGCGCGTAGCCGTTCACCGCGCCGATCAGGATCGACAGCAGCGTGCTCGGCACAACGATGCGCACCGAGTTCCAGAAGCCGACCTGGATGCCGTTGCAGTCGAGTCCCGTGCAGGCCGATTGCCACGCCGCGCTCCACGCGTCGAGCGTGAAATGGGCGGGCAGCGCGAGCAGATTGCCGAGGCGGATTTCGCTCATCGGTTTGACCGACGTGACCAGCATCACGTACAGCGGCAACAGGAAAAACAGCGCGGCGGTCAGCAGGAAAGCGTAGACACCGAGACGCGCCGGCGTGAAAGCGCGGCGCCTGCGCTTTGGCGCGCGGTTTGGCGCGCCACTTTTCAGCGGAGAGCTGAGCGTGTTCATCAGACGTCCTTGCGCAACGCGGCGCGGCTGCGGGCATAGAAGAACGGCGCGAGAATCGCCAGCACCGTGGCGAGCAGCACGATCGACGCCGCCGACGCGAGGCCGATATTCGCGCGGCCAAACAGATAGTCCATGATGAACTTGGCCGGCACTTCGCTGGCCGTGCCGGGACCGCCCTGCGTCATCGCGACCACGGCGTCGTAGAGTTTCACCACCATCACGAAGAGCAGCACGAAGGCGGTGGACATGGACGGCCCGAGCATCGGCACGACGATGCTCGCATAGACGCGCCAGCGCGGAATGCCGTCGATGCGCGCGGCCTTCCACAGTTCGTCGTCGATGCCGCGCAGTCCGGCGAGCAACAGCGCCATCACCAGACCCGAGGCCTGCCACACCGTCGCGATGACGATCGTGTAGATCACCCAGTCCTGATCGACGATCCAGTCGAAGCGTGCGTGCACGAAACCCAGTTTGTGCAGCACGGCCTGCGCGCCGAGTTCGGGGTTGAGAATCCACTGCCACACGAGTCCCGTGGCGACGAACGACATCGCGTACGGATACAGGAAAATGGTGCGCAGCGCGCCTTCGGCCACCACGCGCTGGTCGATGAAGATCGCCAGCAGCAAACCGATCACCATGCACGCGGCGATGAAGCACGCGCCGTAGATCACGATGTTCTGCAGCGACAGCAACCAGCGGTCGTTGTTGAACAGCCGCTCGTATTGCGTGAAGCCCGCGAAGTCGCCGGACGGAAAAGTGCGCGAGTTGCTGAGCGACACGCGCGCGGTCCAGACCATGGTACCGAGATAGGCGAACACCACGGTCAGGACCATCGGCAGCAAGGCCAGCCACGCCGCGACCGGCAAGCGCTTTTTCAGCGGCTTTTTCAACGGCGCGGTCCGCGCGCCTTGAAGCTTGAGCGCGTGCATCGCGGCGCCTAGCTCTTCAGTGCGCTGGCGAACGCCTTCTGCGCGTCGTCGACCGACTGGTTCTTGTTCCAGAAGTTCGTGATGACGTCGATCAGCGCGCCTTGCGTGTCGGGCGACAACAGCATTTCCGGATTCGGCAATTGCCGCGACTTGTCTTTCATGATCGCCATGCCCTCCTTCGCGCAAATGTCGAGACTGCTGACGTCCACGTCGGGACGAATCGGAATCGAGCCTTTCTTCGCGCTGAACGCCACCTGCGCGGAAGGCGACGTCATGACGGTGGCCAGCAGATTTTGCGCCTTGATCGCGGTGGGGTTATCGGTTTTCGGGAACACGAACACGTCGCCCGCCACCAGATACGGCGAATGCGGACCGAAGCCAGGGAAGCAGCCGAAGTCTTTGCCCGCCGTCTGATTGGCCGCCGAGAATTCGCCCTTGGCCCAGTCGCCCATGATCTGCACGCCGGCCTTGCCCGAAATCACGAGCGCCGTCGCGTCGTTCCAGTTGCGCCCCGGCGAGCCCGGATCGACGAAATCATGCAGACGCTTGAACGCGGTCAGCACTTTCTTGAAGGCATCGGACTTCACCGCGTTCGCGTCGTGATCGCGATACACCTTCATGTAGAGATCGGGACCGCCCACGTCCGCGAACACGGCGTCGAAGGTAATTTTCTCCTGCCACGGCTGGCCGCCCAGCGCGAGCGGAATCACGCCGGCTGCTTTGAGCTTGCCAAGATCGGCGAGGAATTCGTCGTAGCTTTTCGGCTCGCCCGCAATGCCCGCTTTCTGGAATACCGGCTTCGAATAGAAGAACCAGGCCGGCATATGGATATCGACCGGCGCGGCGTAGTAATGCCCTTTCACCTTGATGCTGTCGATGATCGACTGCGGGAAGACGCCGTTCCAGTTTTCCTTCGCGGCGACGTCGTCGACGTTGTTCAGCAGACCCTGATCGATCAGGTCGTGAAACTGCCGTGACGTGTTGAATTGCGCAGCCGTGGGTGGATCGCCGCCGACGATGCGGTTGATCGCGGTCGAGCGCGCCTGGTCGGCGCCCGCTACCGCGTTGTCTACCCACTGCCCGCCGGCCTTGTTGTACGCGTCGGCGAATTGACGGATCGCCGCCGACTCGCCGCCCGAGGTCCACCAGTGAATCACGTTAGCCTTCAGGGGCTCCGCCTGCGCAACGACGCCATACAGCGACAGTGCCGCAACCATGCCTCGCAAGACCATTTTTCTGCTGTTCATTCCGTCTCCTGTCGGGCGCGCCGTCGCCGGGCGCCCGTGTTTTCGAGTCGACATACAAACCAGCTGCCGTGCCGCGATTTTCTTCTTCACCGAGGTCTAGGAACCGCGTGTCTTGCGCTCCTCCAGAAAGCCGGACACCAGTTCCGCGCTGCGCTTGACGGTGCGTTTCTGCGTACTGTAATCCACGTGTACGACACCGAAGCGACGCTCGTAACCGAACGCCCATTCGAAGTTATCCATCAGCGACCACAGGAAATAACCGCGCACGTCCACGCCCGCCTTGATGGCTTCGTCCACCGCGCCCAGGTGCCGTTTGAGAAACGCGATGCGCTGCGTGTCTTCCACGCGGCCGTTCACGACCTTGTCGTCCGAGGCCATGCCGTTTTCGGTGATGTAGATGGGCGGCAGATTGCGGTACGTGCCGCTGAAGCCGATCAGGAGATCGCGCAGGCCATCGGGGAAAACTTCCCAGCCCATCTGCGTGCGCTCCACGCCTTCGAGCGGCACTTCCCTAAACCCGTGACCGCCGTCGCTCTCGACATTGGTGCGGAAGTAATAGTTGATGCCCAGAAAATCCAGTGGCGCGGCGATTGTCTGCATGTCGCCGTCGAGCACCAGCGGTTCGGTGCCCGGCCACAACTCGAACAGGTCCTGCGGATACGCGCCCTTGAGCAGCGGATCGAGAATCCACGCGTTGTGCTGCATTTCGAACAGCTCCGCCGCGCGCCGGTCGGCGGCGCTGTCGCTGTTCGCGGTGCCGCGGCCGATGTTCGCGACGATGCCTTTTTTCGAGGCCGGATCGTTCGCGCGTAGCACCGGCAGCGCGAGACCGTGCGCGAGCAGCAGATGATGCATGGCCTGCGTGGCATAGCGTCCGTTGGCAAGACCCGGCGCATGGTGTCCGTTGCCGTAGCCGAGGAAAGCGGAACACCACGGCTCGTTGAGCGTCGCCCAGGCGTCGACCATGCCGGCGAATTCGCGGCTGACGAGGTCGGCGTAATCGGCGAAACGATAAGCCGTGTCGCGATTGAGCCAGCCGCCGCGGTCTTCGAGATGCTGCGGCAAATCCCAGTGATACAGCGTGACGAAGGTCTGGATGCCCTTCTCTTTCAGACGCGTGAGCAGACGCCGGTAGAAGTCGAGACCTTTGCGATTCGGCTGCCCCGCCGCGTCCATCACGCGCGGCCACGCAATCGACAGCCGGTAGGCTTCGAGGCCGAGGCTCGCCAGCAGATCGACGTCGGACTCCCAGCGGTGATAGTGATCGCATGCCACCTCGCCGGTGTCGCCCGCCAGCACCTTGCCGGGGGTGGCCGAGAACGTGTCCCAGATCGACGGCAGGCGGCCGTCTTCGTGCACCGCGCCTTCTATCTGATACGAGGCCGTGGCGGCGCCGAGCAGGAAGCTCTTGCGCCACAGCGAGGAGTCGGCGGGCGGCGTGAAGGGATTGGCGTTGGGATCGATCCGCGACTCGCGGGAGGAAGCGGCGAGCTGACCGGAAGGTGCAGCGTCGGATACCACAGATGCGTCGTTTGCCACGGATTCTCCTGCGCTGAGGTCATTGAACCGGGTACGGCGAAAGCGCGGGTGGAAGCGCTTCCACAAGACCAGCGAACGATATCAGCGGGCTGTTTGACGCAGCAATCAGGGTTTGTCTGGAGCGCGGCTGGCACGCGCCATGGCGGCATGCGCCGTGCATTGGCGCGCGCGCCGGCGGCGCTGCGCGCGTTTCATTTTTTCGCGGACAGATCGAACGCGCCGCGATCGTAGGCATCGCAATAGGCCTTCCAGTCCGCCACCACCTGCGCTTCGCATTGCGTCGCGAGATCGATCAGCGGCAGTTGCCAGTCGCGCCGCTGACCGAAGGCGATCAGGTCGTCCGCGATCGACGACTTCTGCCGGCCGCCGCTGCGCAGATGCGCCCAGGCGCTCAACTCGGCCATGCTGTTGATCACTGCTTCGAGGCGCGGCAGCTTGCCGTCCCAGTCGGCCAGCGCGACGCGATCTTCGGACGGTTGCAAACTGCGCAATACGTAGGATCGCTGATTGAATTCGACTGCATGCAGGAACGCCTGCGACACCGCCTGATTGCGGCGCTGAATCTCGACCACGCGTTGCGCTTCGGTCTGCCATGCCGGCTGCGGCGTGCGGACGTGCGGCGTGACCGACGAAGGCAACGCTTCCTTCAGGTCGATCAGATAGTTGCCGTCCGGCGAGCCCTTGCCCGCCACCAGAATCACGTAGCGATCCACGCCCAGGCTGCCTGTTCCCGCGATGCGTCGCGCCACGTCCAGCACGCGGTAAAAATCCGGATTCGGCTCGCCGGCAGCGAAGGTCTGCATGAACGACGTGACCTCGGCGCGCGCCTGATCGCTAACCGGCAGCGCTTTCTTGCCGTCCACTTTCAACACGCGCGTCTTGCCTTTGAGGACCGTGCGCCGGTCCAGGTGCGCGGCGCGCGAGCGGCTCGCCAAGGCGTCGAACAGATCGCGCACCATGCCGACCGACGTTTCCGGCTCGATCCAGCGCGCCTTGCCGAACGCCAGCGCGCCGCCGTACGACTCCACGGCGGTCTGGCACAACGCCAGCGCCTGCGCGCGGCTGAGCTTCAGATCGGCGGCGCCGACCAGCACGCTCGCGAGCAGCCGCACCAGTTCGTACAGATTCGGCGCGAGACAGGCCTCGTCGAAATCGTTGTTATCGAAGTAGACGAGGCGATTGTCGCCCTTGTAGCTACCGAAATTCTCCAGATGCATGTCGCCGCAAATCCACACCGGCGGCGCATGGTCGAGCAGTTCGTTGCGCGGCAGCCGCGTGTAGAACAGGTGGCAGGTGCCGCGCAGAAACACGAACGGCGAGGCGCGCATCAGCCGGTATTTCATGGCGAGCCGTTCCGGGTCGCGGCCTGCATTGAAGGTGGCGATGAGCTGCGCGATATCGGACATGCGTGACCTCTTCGTTGCGAGTACTTCGGGCGGAAATACGCGGTGTGGGTTGGGTGTTCGGGTGTTGGGATTTTGAAGTTCGACGTATGAAAGTGCGGCCCGAGGCCAGTCTTTCAGGCCGCGTCCCGCGTGCCGAACTTCTTGCGATAGGCCGCCGGACTCGTCGATACGACGCGGCGAAAATGCCGCCGCAGCGATTCTTCGGAACCGAAGCCGGCCAGCTCCGCGATACGGTGCATGGGCAGCGGCGTGGATGCTTCGAGCAGATCGCGCGCCATCGCCACGCGTTCGCGCACCAGCCATTCGTACGGCGCCATGCCGGTGGCGTCGTGAAACTGCCGCTGCAAAGTACGCGGACTCATCGACGCCTGCTTGGCCAGCGAGCGCAAGGTGTGCGGCAACGCGGGATTCGCGCGCACCCAGTCCATCAGCCGGGCCAGACGGCCGCCTTCATCCTGCGGCATCGGGCGCGGCACGAACTGCGCCTGACCGCCCTCGCGATGCGGCGGCACCACCAGCCGTTGCGCGACGCGGTTCGCTACCGCGCTGCCGTGATCGCGCCGCACCAGATGCAGCAGCATGTCGAGACCCGCCGCCGATCCCGCCGAGGTGATGATCTGTCCTTCGTCGACATACAACGCGTCGGGCTGCACGCGTAACGCCGGATAGCGCTGCTGCAGTTTCTCCGCGTAGCGCCAGTGCGTGGTGACGGTCTTGCCGTCGAGCACGCCCGCTGCCGCCAGCACGAAAACGCCCGAGCAGATCGAGCACAGGCGCGCGCCGCGTTCATAGGCGGCGCGAACGCGTGCGAGCAGCGCGGGCGGCGGCAGTTCGTCGGCGTCGCGCCAACCGGGAATTACGATGGTGTCGGCCTGGTCCAGCAATTCGAGCGTGTACGGCGCGGCGACGGTGATGCCGCCCGCCGCCCGGATCGGACCGGGCTCGCTCGCACACACGGCGAAGTCGTACCAGGTCACGCCGAGTTCGGGCCGCTCCAGCGCGAACAGCTCGGTCACGCAGCCGAATTCGAAGGTGCAGAGCCGGTCGTAGACCAGCGCGACGACGAGATGATTGTCCATGGCGCGATGTTACCGGAGATTGATGCGTGCGCCGCGGGTTGCGCCACCGGTTGCGCCACGCCGCGCGCCGGCTGGGCTCGCGTTTTGCTCACTGGAAGGTGTGGCCTCGACCGGCGCTCCGCGCACATAAGTGCGACACGGCAAGGCCCGCATTCATGTGAAGGAGACGACCATCATGAAATCCAGTGCAAACGGATCGAACGACGCGCAGCAGGACAAACGCGCCACGGATAAGCCTGCAAGCAAGGACGCGCACGCACCGTCCGACACGCAGCAAGGCAAACGCGACGCGAAGGAAAAGGCGAGGCACAGCGAGTCGGAAAATGCGTTGCCGTCTTCGCAGGATAAAAACCCGGTGCCGCCGGGATCGACGCGGGAATCCTAGGCGTCGGCGCAGGACAACAACCGCCCTGCGCCAACGTCCCTCACGTCCCGCACGTCCCTCACGTCCCGCACGTCCCTAACGTCCCTTACTAGCCGAAGATTTTATCCAGCGTCACCGGCAAATCGCGCACGCGCTTGCCCGTCGCATTGAACACCGCGTTCGCCACGGCCGCGCCCACGCCGGTAATGCCGATCTCGCCGACACCGCGCGCGCCCATCGGCGTGTGAGGATCGGCTTCGTCGTTCCAGATGATGTCGATCGCGGGCACGTCGAGGTGAACCGGCACGTGATAGTCGGCGAGCGACGGATTCATCACTCGGCCGGTTCGTTCGTCGAACTGGGTTTCCTCCATCAGCGCGAGGCCGAGGCCCATGATGATGCCGCCGCGAAACTGGCTGGCCGCGGTCTTCGCATTGATGATCCGGCCGCAATCGAACGACCCGAGGAACCGGCTCACGCGAATCTCGCCGCTGATCGCGTTGACTCGCACTTCGCAGAACAGCGCGCTATGGCTGTGCATCGACCAGTGTTGTAGTTCGAAAGGCATCGGCGCTTCGGCCTCGACGGTAATCTGCGCCTGCCGCGCGCGCTCCAGAATCGCGCCGTAGGATTCAAAGCGGCTTTCGTCCTCGAGCGAGCACAAGCCGCCGTCGCGTCCGCCCACCTCGTCCGGCAACAGACCGGACAGCGGCGAGCGATTGCCCGCGAATTGCAGCAAGCGTCCGACGAGTTTGTGATGCGCGGCAATCACGGCGGCGCCGATCGCGGCCGTCTGCTGCGAGCCGCCCGCCAGCACGACACCTGGCAACGTCGAATCGGCGTACTCGAAGTCGATGTCTTCCATGTTCAGTCCGAGGCGCTCCGCGATGATCTGCGTTTGCGCGGTCGAGGTGCCCATGCCCATTTCGTGCGCGGCGATGCTGACGGTGGCGCGTCCTTTGTCGGTCAGGGTGATGCGAGCCGCACCGCCCGGCATCCGGTAATAGGGATAGGTGCCGGTCGCGCAGCCCAGACCGATTAACCAGTCGCCCTCGCGCCGGCTGCCGGGTGCGCCGCGCGCCGCCCAGCCGAACCGCTCGCGACCCGCGTTCCAAGCCTGCACGATGCCGCGCTGGGAAAACGGCAGGCCGGTGGTCGGGTCGCGTTCCGGTTCGTTCGCGATCCGCAAGTCGATCGCATCCATGCCGATGGCGTGCGCGAGTTCGTCGATGCCGCATTCCAGTCCAAACGTGCCGACGGCTTCGCCCGGCGCGCGCATGAACGTATTGGCCGTCATGTTCATCTTCACGGTTTCGACGTCGAGAAGAAAACTGCGCGACGCGTACGCGCTTCTGGCCGGCAGGATGAACGGCTCCGGCATGTTGTTGTGCGGCGTCATCGCCACGAGGCCGGTGTGGATGAGCGCGTCCAGCGTGCCGTCGGCCTGCGCGCCGAGCGCCACGCGCTGCTCCGTGACGGTGCGCCCGCCGACGATGCGGAACACGCCTTCGCGCGACAGCGTGATGCGCACCGGACGTTGCACCAGCCTCGCCGCCGCCGCAGCCAGCACCTGATGCTGCCAGACGGTTTTCGAGCCGAATCCCCCGCCGACATACGGTGAACTCACATGCACCTGCTTCTCGTCGATGCCGAACACGTGCGCCATGGTCCAGGCTTCGTGGGCCACCGCCTGCACGGTGTCGTGGATGCGCAGCGTGTCGCCGTCCCAGGCGAGCGTCGCGGCATGCAGTTCGATCGGATTGTGATTGTGCCGGGGCGTCGTGTAGCGCACGTCGATTTTGTGCGGCGCGGCGGCCAGTTTCGCTTCGGCGTCGCCGATTTCGAGCTTCAGCGGTTCGCCCTGAAACACGCCGGGCTCCGAACCATTTTTGCGGGCTTCCGCGAGCGAGGTCACGCCATCGTCCGCCGTCTCGTAGGTCACCTGCACGAGCGATTGTGCGTAGTCCGCCTGCTCCTGCGTGTCGGCCAGAACCAGCGCGACCGGCTGGCCGTTCCAGTGAATCTGGTCGTCCTGCATGACGGGCAGACTGTCGCCGCCCGCGGCTTTCGGTTGCGTCATGAACGCCGGCATGGGTTTCAGACGCGGCGCGTTTCGATACGTCATCACCAGCACGACACCGGGCGCGGCCTCGGCCGCAGCGGTGTCGATGCCGACGATGCGCCCACGCGCGATGGTCGAATATTTGAGCGCGGCATAGGTCATGCCATCCAGCGGAAATTCAGCGGCGAAAGCGGCCCGGCCCGACACTTTCAACGGCCCGTCGATCCGGCTCACCGGCGCACCGATCAGACCGTGCCGATGGCTGATCAGCGGATCGGGCTCGCCGCCGGGAATGAAGCTGTCGGGGGCGAGTGCAATGGCTTTTTTCATCACCGCCTGCATGGTGTCCTTGATGATAGGCATCAGCGATTCTCCTGACGAGCCGTGAGCTTGACGAGCGTGTCGACTACGACTCGCTGAGCCAGTTCGATCTTGAATGCGTTGTCGCGAAGCGCCCGGGCGTCGGCGAGTTCCGCCTGCATCGCGGCGCGAAATGTGGCTTCGCTGGCCGGCGCGCCCGTAAGCGCGGCCTCGGCCGCGTTAGCCCGCCACGGCTTGTGCGCGACGCCGCCCAGCGCGATCCGCACCTGCTCCACCACGCCATCCCGCACCTGAAGCGCGGCCGCCACCGAGATCAGGGCGAACGCGTACGACGCGCGGTCGCGCACTTTGCGATAGGTCGAGTGGCCGTCGAATGCGCGCGGCAAGGTGACGGCGGTAATCAGTTCGCCCGCTGCGAGCGTCGTCTCGATGTGAGGCGTGTCGCCGGGCAGCGTGTGAAAGCCGGTCAACGGAATCTCGCGCGCGCCGTTCGGCCCGGCCACGCTCACACTTGCGTCGAGCGCGGCCAGCGCCACCGCCATATCCGACGGATGCGTGGCGACGCACGCGGACGACGCGCCGAGAATCGCATGCATGCGATTGAAGCCGTCGATCGCGTCGCAGCCCGTTCCCGGCGCGCGCTTGTTGCAATGCGCCGCGTCGTCGTAGAAATAGCCGCAACGGGTGCGCTGCAGGAGATTGCCGCCCACGGTCGCCATATTGCGAATTTGCGCCGACGCGCCGGCCAGAATCGCTTCGGACAGCATCGGATAGCGTTCGCGCACGCGCCGGTCGGCCGCCAGTGCGGTGTTTTTGACGCCGGCGCCGATGCGCAATCCGCCGTCGTCCGTGTCTTCGATATCGCGCGAAAGACCGCTGACGTCGACGAGCATCATCGGATGTTCGATGTCCTCGCGCATCAGATCGACGAGGTTGGTGCCGCCGCCGAGATAGCGCGTGCCGGGCTGGGTGCCGAGTGCGAGCGCCGCCTGCTGGTCGCCGGCGCGTTGATAATGGAATGGGTTCATCATGCGGCCTCGCGTTTTGCAGGCTGTTTTGCAGACTGTTCGGCAGGCTCGGCCGTGTCCGATCCGAACGTTTCCTGGATCGCGTCGACAATGCCGTTGTACGCGCCGCAGCGGCACAGATTGCCGCTCATCCGTTCGCGCAGTTCGAGGTCGGTGAGCGCGAAATCGTCGGCGGCCACGTCGTCGCTGACATAGCTCGGCACACCGCGCCGCCATTCCTTTTCCATCCCCACGGCCGAGCAGATCTGGCCGGGCGTACAGTATCCGCACTGAAAACCGTCGTGCTGCACGAAGGCCGCCTGCAGCGGATGAAGATTGCCCGGCTCGCCGAGTCCTTCGATCGTCGTGATCTCGCAGTCCTGATATTGCACCGCGAGAGCGAGACAACTATTGATTCGCGTGCCGTCGACGAGCACGGTGCACGCGCCGCAAGCGCCCTGATTGCAGCCCTTTTTTGCGCCGAAAAGATGAAGCCGTTCGCGAACCAGATCGAGAAGCGATGTTCTGGGATCGAACTCCAGATCCATCTCCTTGCCGTTGATAACGAAATGCATGATTGCTCCCGTTAAATTGGGGACTGCGCCGGGGTTGCGTGTCCCGCCTTTCAGATGCAAACCGTGGAGGGTTTGCCGTGTGCTGTTTGCCGCGTGCCATTTGCTGACGGGTGAGGAATGCGAACGGCCGCCTGCCTGCTCGACCTTTTCAGACGAGGTGCGAGCGTAGGCGTCGCTCAGCGCGCCGGACAGTTCGAACGTGGATGCGTGCGTTCCCGCGGAAGAGTGCAGCAAGTGAGATGCCTGATGCGGCAGTGCCGCAGCGATGGCGGCAAATGAGGTGCGTGCCGCGCGTGCACGAACGCGCGGCTGCGTTTGATGGCGAATGGTGGCGAGAGGGAACGATGGCGCCGTTGTATTGCATCGACGCCGATTCGTCGTAGTAGCGCGGGCGCCCTGAAAGAAGCGCCGCCAAGTCAGTCGGCCTACTTGCCGGCCGCTCCTGCGAAATAATCGCGAACGCGCTGACTCGCGGCTTCCCACAAATCCGGCGAGCCGCGTTTAATCACCGGTCCGTATCGCTCCATCACCTGCTGCTCGGTGACACCGTTTTCGGTCCACGTGCCGCCGTTCGACAGCGTGTTGATCAGCAGGGGCTGCAACCGATCGAGTGCTTTGGCAAAAATGGCTTCCGGCGTTTGCGCCGCCTCGAACTCGTGCCAGAGTGCGAGCAATTCGCGCCCCTGATCGTCGGGCAACAGGCCGAAAATACGCTCGGCCGCGCGTTGCTCGGCTTGCGCGATTGCCTCGGCCTGACCGCTCGTTGCATGCAGCGGATGATCGCCCGCGTCGATTTCCACGATGTCGTGCACCAGCAAAAGTTTGACGGCATGAAGCGCGTCGACGTCTTTCGCGTGATTCGACAGAACGAGCGCGAACATGCACAGGTGCCACGAGTGTTCCGCCGAATTCTCCTTGCGGCTTCGGTTGATCAGAGGCGATTGCCGCATGATCGACTTCAGTTTGTCCAACTCCATGAGAAAGGTGAGTTGGCGGGTGGTCTGATCGAGGGACGGACTAGTCATTTGAAACGTACCTGTTTGTCTGCAAAATGGTCGCGGTGTGTACTCGGTGGACACACCGTATGTGATGAGCGTCTGGACGGTCGAGGCCTGGCGCGATATTCATCAGAGCGCCCGGCGCTGGCGGCCACGCTCCGCACCACGGGTTGCGGGCGCGCGTTTGATTTCGAGCGACGGCGGGCGCTCCAGAAGCGAAGGCGACGCCTCGGCCTCGACGCGCCTCGCTTCCTTGAATTGCTGGCGGAAAGCCGCGGGCGTCAGCAGCTTCGCCGCCTTGAACTGGCGGTTGAAGTTGGCGATGTTGGAAAAACCGGAACGCGCCGCCACCACGGAAATGGGCAAGGCCGTATCGGCGAGCAGACGGCACGCATGACCGATCCGCACGCGCGCGATGTACTGGCCGACGCTTTCGCCGAGATGCTGGACGAAATGCCGCGTGAGCGAGCGCTCGGACAAACCGGCCGCGTTGGCGAGCGTGGCGAGCGGCAATGGTCGTTCGAACTGGGTTTCTATCAGCGAGAGTACGCGATTGAGCTGTTCCGGCTCGTAACCGGACGGTGCGCCGACACGTGCCACGAAGGCGCTGGGCGACGCGAGCGGCGTGGCCGGTAAATCCGCCAGCCACACCAGAATGTCCAGCACGGCGCCCAGACGCTCACGGGCATTCTCGGACAACAGCCGGTCCAGATACCGATGCATCTGCGCGCCCGAGCCTTCTTCGAACACGAGGCCGCACACGGCGCGCCGCAGAAGACTACGCAGATCGGAATACTCCGGACAGAGGTCGGCGAGGCGCCGCACCCACGTATCGTCGAACCAGACGACGATCGCGACCTGCGAACTCGACGGGTCGATCGAAAGATTGGACGCCCAGGTGTGCGGCATGTCCGGCGGAACCAGCACGAGGTCATTGTCGCCGTACACGGAAACCGAATCGCCGATGTACCGTTTCCCCTGACTGTTCATGGTGAGCGTCAGTTCGTACTCGGGATGATGGTGCCACTCGAACGGAATTCTCGGCAGCCGCCGATGATAGATCCTGACCGAACAGTTCGCGCCGAAGTCGACATGCTCGTAAGCTGCTTTCATGGCCGCATCCGCTAAGAGATTGGCTCGATGTTATCACCATGAAAAGCGCCGACGCCGTGGTCTCCGGCGCGAAGGTTCTTCCGGCGTTACGTCAGCGCTTCGCCTACCTGCGCAAGCTCGAAACCTTCGTCGAGCCAGCCCGTGATGCCGCCGATCATGATCTTCACCGGACGTCCCAACTCGGCGAGCCGGATCGCGGCGCGCGTCGCACCGTTGCAATGCGGTCCCGCGCAGTAGGTGACGAACAGCGTCTCGGGCGGATAGGCGGCCAGCTTCGACGCCACGATCTTGCCGCGCACCAGGTTCACGGCGCCCGGCACATGACCGCGCGCGAAATGCTCGGGACTGCGCACGTCGAGCAGAACGAAATCGACCGAGCGCGGATCGTCGTCCGTCAGGGCGGCGTGGACATCGGCGCAGTCGGTTTCGAAAGACAGCGACGCGCTGAAATGGGCCAGCGCGGCGGCGCTCGCGGCAGCAGGGACAGATGAAACAACGGACATGTCGGCTCCTTGGGCTCGGGTAGAAATGTGGGTCGATGACCGGTTGCGTGCGGCCAGTTGCTACGCATTGTCCGGCGCCCCGCTCGCTCCAGCCAGTGGCGCAAATGACAGATTCCGGTAACATCGCGCCACCTCCTGCTTCTACGGCCCGGTGGCATAGCCGCAGTGCGGCTCACCCGCCCTGCAGTTGCCGCTCGATAGCGGCTTTATCGATAATCGACCAGACCCGCCCGATCTTTCCGTCGAGAAATTCGTAAAACACGTTTTCCGAAAACACGACGCGCTTGCCGTTTACCGGCAGCCCGAGAAAGACGCCGACGGGCGTACAGTCGAAATGCAGCCGGCTCGCCACGTGCGGCGCTTGGCAAACCAGCGTGACGATCTCGAAGTGCAGATCGGGAATCTCGCGAAAGTCCCGCTCCAGCATGGCGCGATAACCGTCCAGACCGATGCGCTCGCCGTTGTACGCCACATCGTCGCCGACGTATTCGCCGAGCGCCGCCCAGTCCTGCCCGTTCAGACAGGCGATATAGCCACGGTAAGTTTCTGCAAGATCGCGTTCATTCATTGCGCGCTGCCTCCATCCATGAATAGATAAACCGATTCCCGGTGAAACGCTTAGGTGAAGCAAGCCGGACGGGCGATTGAGCCATGCCGGCCTATAAACATAGTCAATGGCGAATATGCCTAAAATCAATTAAATAAACGCCCCGAACTGTCGATAACAAGTTCAGCCGCCTCCCTCATCGCGGTTGGACTTGACATGCAGAGCTCATACAACTTTTGGCTGGTCGCGATTTCGTTCGCTGTCGCAATGCTGGCGTCGTTCACGGCGCTCGACCTGACGGGACGCATTTTCGTGCTCGCGTCGGCTCGCCTGCGACAGGCGTGGCGTCTGGGCGGCGCGGCGGCGTTGGGCGTCGGCATCTGGTCGATGCACTTCATCGCCATGCTCGCCTTTTCGCTGCCGACACCGCTCGGCTACGACCTGCCGATTACCGCGTATTCGCTCGCCCTCGCCGTCGGCGCGTCGTATCTGGCGCTGTTCGTGACCACGCAATCGCGCCTCACTTTTGCGCGGCTCGCGCTGGGCGGCGTGCTGATGGGCTGCGCGATCGCCGGCATGCACTACACCGGCATGGCCGCCATGCGCATGGAGCCGGGCATCGACTATCAGCCGGCCTGGTTCGCATTGTCGATCGCCATTGCCATCGTTGCCTCGACCGCCGCGCTGTGGCTCGCCCGCGCGCTCAGCAACGACGAGGATCGCTTCGTCCTGCACAAACGCCTCGCCGCGGCGCTGGTCATGGCGGTGGCGATTAGCGGCATGCACTACGTCGGCATGGCGGCGGCCAATTTCCCGGTCGGCTCGATCTGCGGCGCGGCCAACGGCGTGAACTCGGCGTGGCTGGCAACCTCGGTGATCCTGTTCACCTTCGCGATCCTGATCGTCACCCTGATGATGTCGCGCTTCGACGCGCGCACCAGTTTTCTGTCGGGCGCGGTATCGCGCCTGAACGGTCAGATCGTGCGACTCGCCACGCTCGACACGCTCACCGGCTTGCCGAACCGCAGCACGCTAACTGAACGAATCGACCGCGCGATCGGCAGCGCGCGGCGTCAGCGCGCGCTGTTCGCGATCCTGTTCATGGACCTCGACGGCTTCAAGACCATCAACGATTCGCTCGGCCACTCGGTCGGCGACGAAGTGCTGTCCGCCTTCGCCCAGCGTCTCCTGCAATGCGTGCGCTCCAGCGACACGGTCGCGCGACTGGGCGGCGACGAATTCGTCGTGCTGTCGGAAAACCTGCCTTCGCGGGAAGCCGCGGGCATGCTGGCCGAAGGCGTGCTGGAACGGATGCGTCAGGGCATGTGGACCGATTCGCAGCCGCTGCAGGTCATGCCGAGCATCGGCATCGCCCTCTATCCGCAGGACGGCGACACCGTCGACACCCTGCTCAAACACGCCGACGCCGCCATGTACGAGGCCAAGCGCGCCGGCCGCGGCACCTATCGCTTCTTCGAGCGCAGCATGAACGAAGCGGCCACCCGCACGCTACAGATTCAGAGCGCGCTGCACGACGCGCTGGCCGCCGGTCATTTCTCGCTGCACTTCCAGCCCAAGTTTCACGGCAAGGGTGACTCGCTGGCGGGCGCGGAAGCGCTGATCCGGCTGGAGCATCCCGAACTCGGCGCGATCACGCCGCTGGAATTCATCCCGATTGCCGAACGCTCCGGGCAGATCGTGCAGATCGGCAACTGGGTGTTGCGCGAAACCTGCCGGCAGATTCGCCGCTGGGTCGACGAAGGTCTGCCCGCGATGAAAGTCGCGATCAATCTGTCGCCGCGTCAACTGGCGCAACCCAATCTCGTCGCGATGATGCTGGAGATCGTGCGCGACGAGGGCGTGCGTTGCGAGCAGATCATGTTCGAAATCACCGAGACCGTGGCGATGCAGGACGCGCCGCGCACCATCGAAATGATTCGCGAATTCCAGGCGAGCGGCTTTGAGATCGCCATCGACGATTTCGGCACCGGCTACTCCAGCCTCGCCTACCTGCAGCGTTTTCGCGTGAAGCAGCTGAAAATCGACCGCTTCTTCACCAACGGACTCGACGAGCACGGCGCGGAAGGCAGCGCGATCGTCTCGGCCATCATCGCGCTCGCGCATTCGCTCGAAATGGACGTGGTGGCCGAAGGCGTGGAAACGGAGTCGCAACTGGACATATTGAAAGCGATGAGGTGCGACGAAATGCAGGGCTTCCTGCTCGGCAAACCGCTCAACGCTGCCGATTTCGGCGCGCTGTTGAGAGGGAAAATGGTAGCTGCCTGAGCATCTGAAACTGTTTGATACGCGTATATCCCGCTTTGACGAACAAGCAGCACGGGTGCCGGAGAATTCATGAGATTTGATGTAGCGACGTTCACGTCGATGTGTTTGATTACGTTTTTATGCTGCGCGCTCATCACGACGGCGTTGTCGCATATGTTCCGTCACGTCACGGCGTTCCGCTTCTGGACCGTCGGCTTTTTTCTGCTGTGCGCCGCTTCCGCCTGCTTTGCGCTGCACATGAGCTGGGACACCGACTTGCTGCTGATCGCGACCGCCACCCTCGCGCTGCAGAGCCGCATTCTGATCTGGTCGGGCACGCGCGAACTGTTCGGCGCGAAAGCGCCGTGGCGCTATGGACTGCTGGTCACGGCCGTCTTCGGCGCGCTCTATGCGGCCGCGCTCGCGTTCAAGCTGCCGCTCGTGTTGCGCGGCTGCCTGCTGGCGCTGTTCTTCCTGCCCTGCCGCGCCGCCACGCTGTATGAAGCATTTCGCCGACGCCGCCCTCGTCTCGGACCGGCGCGGCTGATGGTCGCGCTCGGCAGCGTGATCGCCAGCCTGAACGGCCTCGTGCCGCTCACGCTCGTGCTGCTCAATCACGGCAATCTTTCGTTGCTTCTGGGCAATCCGCAGAACACCTCCGCGGTGTACGCCGTGGTGTTCGCCGGCGACCTGCTGCTGGCAAGCGGACTGATCGTGCTCGCCTTCCAGTTGCAACTCGTCGAGCGCGACATGCTCGCCACGCTCGACCGGAGCGCGCTGCGACGCCTCGCCGAATCGCGGGAAACGCGCACGCAGCGCGGCCTGCTGTCGTCCGCCGCGCCGTTCGGCCGCGGCAACACGCCGTCGCGCCGCTCGCTTCGCGGCATGCTCTGATCGTTCGATCTTCGCCGGCGGCCGTTCTGGCCGCCCGCCCGGCCGCGCGGCATCTTGCGTGCGGCCGGCTTCAGCCAGCGCTTCGTCTGGCGTCACAAAAATACTTGACTTCTGCGGCAGGAAAACTAATATACGCACCGCGTACATATTCGGTGCGCGACTCTTTTCCGACAGGTGCCCGCATGAGCGTCCCGCAACAAGCCTTCTTACGCGATGCCATGCGTCGCATGAACATGACCCGCGACAGCTTCGCGAGCCGCATCGGCGTTTCGCGCCGCGCGCTGGACACGTGGCTTCTGCCGGACGACTCGCAGGAATCGCGCGCCATGCCGGAGATCGTCGAGCGCTTCGTGTCGGAAATCGTCGTGCATGGCGAGCCGGGCGAAAACTATACGCAAAGCGTAGACTCGCAGTCGCTGGCGAGCCAGATGCTGTTCGAAGGCAAGCCGCAACTGCTGTCCGTCGATCAATTCTCGCGCGACTCGGTCGAGGCGCTGTTCCGCGTCGCCGACATCATGCAGCCGATCGCACGCCGCCGGAAAATCTCGCGCGTGCTCGAAGGCGCGGTGCTCGGCAACCTGTTTTTCGAGGCCAGCACGCGGACCCGCGTGAGCTTTGGCGCGGCGTTCTGCCGGCTCGGCGGCTCGGTGTGCGACACCACTGGCTTCACGTTCTCGTCCATGGCGAAAGGCGAGTCGATCTATGACACCAGCCGCGTGATGAGCGGTTACGTCGACGCCCTGGTGATCCGTCATCCGGACCAGGGCTCGGTGGCCGAATTCGCGCGCGCGACCAACGTGCCGGTGATCAACGGCGGCGACGGACCGGGCGAACACCCGAGCCAGGCGCTGCTCGACCTCTACACGATCCAGCGCGAATTCTCGCGGCTCGGCAAGATCGTCGACGGCGCGCATATCGCTCTCGTGGGCGACCTGAAATACGGGCGCACGGTGCACTCGCTCGTGAAATTGCTCGCGCTTTATCGCGGCATCAAGTTCACGCTGATCTCGCCGCCCATGCTCGAAATGCCGAGCTACATCATCGACCAGATTTCGCGCAACGGTCACGTGATCGAGCAGACGCACGACCTGCCGGCAGGCCTGCGCGGCGCCGACGTGGTGTACGCCACGCGCATCCAGAAAGAACGCTTCACGGACGAATCTTTCGAAGGCTATACGCCCGACTTCCAGATCAATCAGGCGCTGATGGACAGCGTCTGCGGACCCGACACGCTGATCATGCACCCGCTGCCGCGCGACAGCCGGCCGGGCGCCAACGACCTGAGCGTGGACCTGAACCACGATTCGCGTCTGGCGATTTTCCGCCAGACCGACAACGGCATTCCGGTGCGCATGGCCATTTTCGCGGTGCTGCTGGGCGTCGAAAAGCTGGTGCAGCACTCCATGCGCGACGCCGCATGGCGCCCGCCTGTGTACCTCGGTCCGGACGACGCGGTATTCCACGGTATCGACTGACATCGGCCGACCGGCTTCGCACTGATTGCGAAGCTGGTTTAAAAAATCACTAGACGACTGGTCTACTATCCATTAAAGTCGCTTCATGAGCACTGCCAACACCTCCGAAACCGTCGACGTCCGCGCGAATATCATCGCCGTCGGACAACGGCTGATCGGCGCCAAAGGCTTCTCGGCAGTAGGACTCAACGAAATTCTGTCCGGCGCCGGCGTGCCGAAGGGTTCGTTTTATCACTACTTCGGTTCGAAAGACGCGTTTGGCGTGGCCATGCTCGAAAGCTATTTCGAAGAGTATCTCGCCGAGATGGACGCAATCCTCGCCGCGCCGGATCTGACCATGGCGCAGCGACTCATGAACTACTGGGGTGTCTGGCAGGAAACCCAGTCGTTCTCGGAGTGTCAGGGCAAATGTCTCGCCGTGAAACTGGGTGCCGAAGTCGCGGATATGTCGGAAGCCATGCGGGCGGTGCTCGATCGCGGCACGGCAGGCATCGTCGCGAGACTGGCCGACGCCATCGAGGCCGGCGTGGCGTACGGGTCGCTCGCGATTCACGGCAACCCGCGCGGCGTGGCGCAGAGTCTTTATCAGCTCTGGCTCGGCGCGAGCGTGATGGTCAAGATCGTTCGGAACACCGAGCCTTTCGCCACGGCTCTGGCAACAACACGGCACATGCTGAATCCGTCGGACTGAACATCGGCCGACGACCGCACTTCTTCGGAAGTGCTTTTTTTGACCCAGTTACTAGACGACTGGTCTACTATAGAACCACCTTCACTCACCCCGATGGAGAAGCGACATGAAAGTACTGATGGTTTTGACCTCGCACGATGAATTGGGCAACACGGGCCGCAAGACGGGGTTCTGGCTCGAAGAGCTTGCCGCGCCGTACTACGCGTTCAAGGAAGCCGGCGTGGAAATCGTGCTGGCTTCGCCCAAGGGCGGCCAGCCGCCGCTCGATCCGAAGAGCAACGAACCGGCCAATCAGACCGACCTCACGCGCCGTTTCGAGCAGGACGCGCAGGCAAAGGCGCAACTCGCCGCCACCGTGCGTCTCGACAGCGTGAAGCAGGCGGACTTCGACACCGTCTTCTATCCGGGCGGCCATGGTCCGCTGTGGGATCTCGCCGAAGACCGTCACTCGATCGCGCTGCTCGAATCGTTCGTCGCGGCCGGCAAACCCGTCGCGCTGGTGTGCCACGCGCCCGGCGTGCTGCGTCACGTGAAGTCGGCGGACGGCAAGCCGCTGGTCGACGGCAAGAAGGTGACCGGCTTCACCAATAGCGAGGAAGCCGCGGTGGGTTTGACCGACATCGTGCCCTTCCTCGTCGAGGACGAACTCAAGGCCAAGGGTGGCGTTTATTCGAAGGGCGACGACTGGGCGCCGTACGTGGTGAGCGACGGCCTGCTGATCACGGGACAAAACCCGGCTTCTTCGTCGCCGGCCGCGGCCTTGTTACTGAAGCATCCCGCACTCGCGGCAAAGTAAGCGCTGCATCGCGCGCTGCTCGCCTCGCCGGCAGCGCGCCGTTGATTGCTACGCAAGAGCAGCTTCTTCAACGTCGACCCGGCGCTTAGTTACCTGTCTAGTCACCTGTTTAGTCACGTCGCGGTCGACCCGCCCGTCTTCCAGGCGTCGCCCGACTCCTCATCCCGCACAAAACTGTCTTTCGCTTAACACCGGCAAAGAAGCGCGGTCCCCGTATTTACTTTCCCGATCGTTGAGCGCACCTTCCTGCTTGGCGCGCGTCACGACCAGGCATCCGCACGAATGGTTGCGCGTGCCACCATTCGCGCGCATCCGTTTCTGTCTTTCCTACGAGCGCGAAAAGCCGGACGCACGATCCGCGTACCGGCAACGGCATCGAAATTGCTGCATCTGATCCTGTCCCGGATCAGTCAGGCCGCGAGCTTCGAGCAAGCATGCATGAATCGAAGACCGGCACGTCGCCAGCCTGCATTGACCTTTCAATGGAGCCAGCAGAACGTCATGTCAACGAATAACGATCGTCGCAATCCGGACTCGGGCGAGCCGCCCGACACGACACCGGGCCGTCCTTCACGCCGCCGCTTTCTGCAATCGGCCGCCGCGGTTGCCACCGTCGGCGCGGCGCCGCATCTGCGCGCGCAGGCACCCGCGCCTGCCGCGCCAGGCGTCGAAACCCACGCTCCCGTGCCGCCGCGTCCGCTCACGCTGACCGTCAATGGCCGCGCCTATACCTTGCAACTCGAACCGCGCGTCACCCTGCTCGATGCGTTGCGCGAATACGCCGGCTTGATGGGCACGAAGAAAGGCTGCGACCGCGGACAATGCGGCGCCTGCACGGTGCTCGTGGAAGGACGCCGCATCAACTCGTGTCTGACGCTCGCGGTCATGCACGACGGCGAAAACATCACGACGGTCGAGGGTCTCGCACGCGCCGGTGCACTGAGTCCGATGCAGCGCGCCTTCATCGATCACGACGCGTTTCAGTGCGGCTACTGTACGCCCGGGCAGTTGTGTTCCGCGACTGCCCTGCTCGAAGAATTCCGCAACGGCACGGCAAGCACCGTGACAGCGGATGTGCGCAGCCGCCCGCCGCAACTGTCCGACGACGAGATCCGCGAGCGCATGAGCGGCAACATCTGCCGCTGCGGTGCGTATGCGAACATCGTCGCCGCGGTGCGCGCGGTGCACGACAGCGCCACGACAACCAGCAGTAGCAATAACAAACCATTTGGCAGCTGCAACGCCTGACGGAGCGACCAGCATGGATGCGATCTCTTACGAACGCGCCGGCGACGTCGCCGGTGCCATACGTGCGGCACAACAGCCCGGTGCGGTGTTCATCGGCGGCGGCACTAATCTTCTCGATCTGATGAAGGGCGGCGTAACTCGGCCCGCACGCCTGATCGATATCACCCATATTCGTGGACTCGATACGATCACCACGCTGCCCGACGGCGGCGTTCGTATCGGCGCGCTGATGCGCAACAGCGACGCGGCCAATCACGCGCTGATTCGCGAGCAATATCCGCTGCTCTCGCAGGCCTTCCTCGCGGGCGCGTCGTCGCAATTGCGCAATATGGCGACCGTGGGCGGCAATCTGCTGCAACGCACGCGCTGCGGCTATTTCTACGACACCGCATTCACGCAATGCAACAAGCGCTCGCCGGGCAGCGGATGCGCCGCGCTCGACGGCCACAATCGCACGCATGCGATTCTCGGCGCGAGTCCGCAATGCATTGCCGTGAATCCGTCCGATATGAGCGTGGCGCTGGCCGCGCTCGATGCCGTGGTGCGCGTCAACGGCCCCGCCGGCGAGCGGACCATAGCATTCGCCGACTTCCATCGCCTTCCCGGCGACCGTCCCGACGTCGACACCACATTGCAGCCCGGCGAACTGATCACGGCAGTCGATCTGCCGCCGCCGCTCTTCAGCGCTCACTCGCACTATCTGAAAGTGCGTGACCGCGCCAGTTACGCATTCGCGCTGGTGTCGGTGGCCGCTGCGTTGCAGATGGACGGCGAGCGCGTGCAGACCGCGCGCATCGCGCTGGGCGGCGTCGCGCATAAACCATGGCGCGCGAGCGCGGCCGAAGCGATGCTTGCCGGCAAGCCGCTCACGCAGGCAACGCTGAACGACGCCGCGGCGGCCGCACTGCGCGACGCCCGGCCGCAACAGGAAAATCGCTTCAAGGTGCAGCTCGCGCAACGTGCCATCGTGCGTGCCGTGAATCAGGCAGCAGGCCACGCGGGAGGTGTCGCATGAATATGATCGGTCAACCGCTGGACCGTATCGACGGTCTGCTGAAAGTGACGGGCGAAGCGCGCTACGCCGCCGAGTTTCCCGAAGCGCGGCTCGCGCATGCAGTACTCGTCACGAGTACGATTGCGCGCGGCACGATTACATCGATCGACGCGAGCCGCGCCCAGGCGCTGCCCGGCGTGCTGCTCGTCATGACGTATCAGAACGCGCCGCGTTTGCCCAATGGCGGCAAACCGCCGCTCGCGCCACCTGCCGGGCGGCGTCTTTCACTTCTGCAGGATAACGAAGTTCATTACAGCAACGAACCGGTGGCGGTGGTCGTGGCCGATACGCTCGAACATGCCACCGACGCCGCGCGTCAGCTGCGCATCGTCTATCAAAGCGCGCCCGCGACACTCGATTTCGGCGCGGCCAAGCCGAACGCGCACGCGCCCGACAAACCGCAGGGCCGGCAAACCGACACGCAGCGCGGCAGCTTCGACGACGGCATGCAAAGCGGCGCCGTGCATATCGACGCGACGTACACCACGCCGATCGAACATCACAATCCGATGGAGCCGCACGCCACGATGGCGCACTGGGACGGCCCGCAACTCACGCTCTACGACGCGACGCAAGGCGTCAGCAGCGCGGCGCTCGCCGTGGCGAAAACGCTCGGCGTATCACCCGGCGACGTGCGCGTGATTTCACCGTTCGTCGGCGGCGGTTTTGGCTGCAAGGGCTCGTCGTGGTCGCACGTGAGTCTGTGCGCGATGGCCGCGAAACAGACCGGACGTCCGGTGCGGCTGGTGCTCGAACGGCCGCAGATGTTCGGGCCCGTGGGCGCGCGGCCGCGCACCGAGCAGCGCTTCATACTCGCCGCGCGCCGCGACGGCACGCTGACCGCGATGCGTCACGACAGCATCTCGCACACGTCGATGATCGAGGACTGGACCGAGACGTGTTGCATGGTCACGCGCATGTCGTACGCCGTGCCGAACCAGATCACCACGCACCGGCTCGTGCCGCTGAACGTCGGCACGCCTACCTTTACGCGCGCGCCGGGCGAGACGACCGGTTCGTTCGCGCTCGAATCGGCGATTGACGAACTCGCCGTCGCGCTGAAGATGGACCCGCTCGCGCTGCGTCTGAGAAATTACGCCGAGGCCGATCCGCAGGAGAACAAACCGTGGTCGGGCAAATCCTTGCGTGAGTGCTATCAGATCGGCGCACAGAAATTCGGCTGGTCGCATCGCAATCCCGCGCCGCGTTCGACACGCTCGGGCAACACGCTGGTCGGCATGGGCATGGCGACCGCCACGTATCCGGCCAATCGCAGCGAGGCCGCCGCCATCGCGCGGATTCTGCCGGACGGTACGGCCATGGTCGCCTCGGGCACGCAGGATATCGGCACCGGCACCTACACGGTGATGACCCAGGTCGCCGCCGACGCGCTCGGTTTCGCGCCGGAAAAAATCCACTTCGCGCTCGGCGATTCGTCCTTGCCGAGAGCGCCGGTGTCGGGCGGCTCGCAGTCGGCCGCGAGCGTCTCGCCCGCCGTGCGCGACGCCGCCAGTCAGGCGCGCAGCCAGTTGATCGCGCTCGCGCTGGCCGACGCCGCCTCGCCGGTGCACGGCATGCCGCTCGACGACATCACCGTCGACAACGGCTGGGTGACGAGCCGCTCGCAACCGTCGAAGCGCGATCCGGCGGCGGCGATCATCGCGCGCGCCGGCGGCAAACCGATCGAAGCAAGCTCGACGGTCAGACCCGGCGACGAAAAACAGAAGTATTCGTTTCACTCGTTCGGCGCGGTGTTCGTCGAGGTTCACGTGGACGCGGACCTCGGCACGATACGCGTGGCGCGCGTGGTGGCCGTGTACGACGTGGGCCGCGTGCTGAACATGAAGACGGCGCTCAGTCAGATGATGGGCGGCATCGTGTGGGGCGTGGGCGCGGCGCTGGAGGAAGAGAGCACGCTCGACACGCGGTACGGCCGCTTTACCAACGCCAATCTTGCCGAGTATCACGTGCCGGTGAACGCCGACATCGGTTCGCTGGACATCACGTTTCTCGACCGGCCGGACCCGTACATCAACTCGCTCGGCGTGCGCGGCATCGGCGAGATCGGCATTACCGGCGTGTCGGCGGCGATCGCGAACGCGGTGTATCACGCCACCGGCGTGCGCGTGCGCGATCTGCCCGTGACGCTCGACAAGGTGATGGTCTGATCGCTGGACGTGCGGGCTCGGCGCGCGCCGCGACTCGCCCGCACGTAGCCGGCAGTGGATGAGCCAGCGACGATTCACCGACGAACGGCGCCCACGGATGCAGGCGGGCCGGAATAGATTCCCGCTTGCCTGTCGCTGCGTTGCATCGCACAATCGGTCTCATCCTCTCTACCGGTGCCCGCCCATGGCCTACGCTTCGCTCGCCACCGGCGTGTTGCTCGCCGCCGGCTTCGGCTCGCGCTTCGATCCCGAAGGTTTGCACAACAAGCTGCTTGCCCGCATGCCTGACGGAACGCCGGTCGCGCACGAAGCCGCGCACCGTTTGCTGCGGGTCGTGACGCGTGTGCTGGCGGTGGTGCGGCCGGGCTCCGACGCCCTCGCCCGCCTGCTCAACGACGCCGGATGCGACGTGGTGTTCACTGCCGACGCCGAGCGCGGCATGGGCGCCAGCCTAGCAGCCGGCATCGAGGCGAGCGACGAGGCCGAAGGCTGGATCGTGGCGCTGGCCGACATGCCGCGCATCGAGATTGCGTCGATCGAAGCCGTGGCGCGTTCGCTCGACGGCGGCGCCTCGCTGGTCGCGCCGTTCTACCAGGGACAGCGCGGCCATCCGGTCGGCTTCGGCATCGCGCATCGCGACGCCCTGCTCACCCTCGACGGCGATACCGGCGCGCGCTCCCTGCTGATGTCGCAACAGGTGACGCGGCTCGATGTCGACGATCCGGGCATTCTGCGCGACGTGGATACACCCGACGATCTGCGCAAGCTATAAGGTTGGCCCAAGGCAGCGCCGGCAACCGCGGGCGCACTTGCTTCGACAGCAGGTTCCGGCGCATACTGTACATCCATACAGTATTTTAGCCGACTGAACGTACAGCGCCAATCGAAGCGCGTTCGCGCAGCACGGCGCGTCGGCATGAACCGCATTTCAATCGATCCATTTTTCTCCGCCTGGCGCCGCGCCGCGCGCGCCCTGTTGCAGCAGGGCGTCGAGCCGTCGCAGGTGGAGTGGATCGAGAACGGCAATGGCGTTGACGCTGGCAATGCGGCCGAGTCAGCGGCCGTGGCTGCGGGCGCTGGCGCGCAAACGGCCGCGAACGTCTCTGGCCGGAACGGCGCGTCCACGCCTTCGCTCGCGGTTCCACGCGATCTGCTGGTCCGTCTGAAAACCGCCGCGTGCTGCCGCGTGCCGGATCGCTGGGGCCTGCTCTACCGCATCCTGTGGCGCTGGACGCACGGCGATCGCGAGGCCATTCACCTGACCGACGCCGACGGCGCGCTACTCGACGAACGTGTCCACGCGGTCGAGAGCGAAACCATGGATCTCATGATCCACACCCGCTTCCGACGGCGCGATCCGTCGATGGGGTGGCCGGAATTCGTCGGCTGGTACGAACCGCGCCACGATTTGCTGGAGCGGGCCGCCGCCCGCTTCGTCGACCGCATGGGCGATTCCACGTGGATGCTGGCCACGCCGCAAGGCGCCGCCTTCTGGAACGGCATGCTGTTGCGCATCGGGCGGCCGGTTTCCGAAGACCTCGTCCAGAGCGTGTCAGCTGTGCCAACTGTGTCACCCGACGCCATGTCCGGTGAAGCCGTCACCAGCGAGGCCACCGAGGCGCTCTGGCTCGCGCATTACGCCAGTGTCTTCAATTCGACGCCTGCGCCGGTGCCGCTGCGCTACTGGTGCGTGCCGGCCGCGGGGCCGCCTTTACCGGCGCAGCTTGCACGCGCGCGCAGCCGTCGCGGCGCGCAGAGCGGCGTGGTCACGGTGCCGGCCGCACCGCCCGTCGAATACTCGGCCATGACGCCCCCGCTGCGCGAACACAATGGCCCGCTTGCCACCTGCAGGCGCTGCGCGCTGTGGCGCAATGCGAAGCAGGCCGTCGCGGGCGTGGGGTCCGGGCAGGCGGCCATCATGGTGGTCGGCGAGCAACCCGGCGAGCATGAGAATCAGCACGGCACGCCGTTCAGCGGACCGGCGGGCCAATTGCTCGACAGCATCCTGGCGCGCGCCGGCCTCGAACGCGAGACGCTTTACCTCACGTATGCCGTCAAGCATTACAAGTGGGAAACGCCTGGCCGTCAGCCGGGTCAGGCCGCGCCGCAGCAGCGCGTGCACCGCCCGCCCGCGCGGCGCGAAGTCGAGGCTTGTCAGTTCTGGCTGGACGACGAACTGGCGCGCGTCGCGCCGCGCGTGGTGGTCACGCTCGGCGCAACCGCGTTGAAGGCGTTGACCGGCGCGCATGTCAACCTGTCCGAATATCTCGGCCAGACCATCGCTCATGGCGGACGGCTGATCGTGCCGGCCTGGCATCCGGCCTACGCGCTCAGAACTGCCGACGTGCGACTGCGCGACGACATCGTGGCAACGATCGTCGCCGCATTCGCTCACGCCCGATCACTCGCGGCCAACTCTCTGAATGTCGCGGTGTGCGACGCGTTACCGCTTTCCACGTGAGGTGGCGCGACACGACCACCAGCGAGCCTCGCCAGCCCACTCATCGCCAGGCACGCGGATTGCGCCATGCACAACGGCTTCGCAAGTCGCGCCGATTCAGCCTAAGCTGAGGTGACGCGCCGCGCTCACGCCGCCACGCGCGCAAGCTTCGCCCCGGACACCGCCCGCGCCTCGACAACCAACCGATCCATGAGCGAAACCAGCCCTCGTCTTTTCATCGTCTCGCCCCATTTCGACGACGCCGTATTCAGTTGCGGCGCCCTGCTCGCCGCTCATCCCGACGCCGCGGTCTGCACGGTTTTCGCCGCGCCGCCCGAGCAGCGCATGCATACCGAATGGGACGAGCGAGCGGGCTTTCACGACGCTCACGAAGCCATTCACGCGCGCACGCTCGAAGACAACATCGCGCTCGACGTATTCGACGCCATTCCGCTGCGCATGCCGTTTCGCGACAGCCAGTATCTCGACTCGCCGTCGATCAGCAAACTGGTCGCCGCGCTCGAAGAAACCATTTACCGCACCACCGCGAACACCTTGCTGATGCCGCTCGGTCTGCATCACGACGATCACGTCCGCGTCTTCGAAGCGTGTTGCGAACTGCTGCCGCGTCTGTCGCACCTCGAATGGTTCGGCTACGAAGAAGCGATCCACCGGCGCACGCCCGGCGTGGTGCAGGCGCGCCTCGCCGATCTCGCGCAGCGCGGCATCGTGGCGACGCCCGCGCATCCGAGCGAGCATCATACGATCGACGTGCAACGTCAGATTCTGCTCAAGCGCGAAGCGGTGAACGCCTACGAGAGTCAGTTGCGCGCATTCGGCGCGGGGAATTACGAGGATATTTTCGCCGCCGAACGCTACTGGCAACTCAGCGCGGGGCGTCGGTCGAGAAGGTAGCGGAATGAGAAAACGCGGCGCAAGGTCCGCTTGTCATATGACGCGTCATTCGACGCGCCACGATCTGCCTCACCAGGTGATGCCATGAGCTACGACATGCATACGAGCCCAATTCCCGACCCGAACGCCGATCCGAATCGCGATCCGGAAGCCGACCCGCTAGTGCCGCCTTCGCCCGGCCATCACACCGAGGAACCCCAGCGGCCCGACGGACCGCCGGACAAGGACCCGGTGTGAAGATGGCGCGAGCAGGCGTAGCCTAGCGCGTCAGTTCGCTGAAGCCTTGCAGCAGACGGTCGATGTCGGCCGCGTGGATATTGCCCATCGTCGAGATACGGAACAGTTCGGCCGACAAGCCGCCCTGTCCCGCATAAATGACGAAGCCGCGCGTCTTTAGGGCGTCGTGCAATTGCGGATACGACACGCCATCGGGCAAACGGTACGCGCGCAACACCACCGACGACTGCTCCGGCGGCAACACGCTGCCGATGCCGCGCTCGGCGAGACCCGCACGTGCCTGTTCGGCCAGCGCGGCGTAGCGGGCGTGACGCGCCTGCCAGCCGCCTTCGTCGGCGAGTTCGCGCAACGCTTCGACCAGCGCGTAATACGCGTGCACCGAGGGTGTGAACGGCGTGTTGCGCTGATCCTGCAGGCGCGCGAGACGAACCAGGTCGAGGTAATACGTGCGGCTCGCCGCCTGTTCCAGCGCGGCACGCCGCACCAGCACGAACGACGCGCCCGGCACGCCGTGCAGACACTTGTTGGCGGTCGCCGCGACGGCGTCGAGACTGATGTCGGCGAAGTCGATCGCTTCGGCGCCGAAACTGCTCACGCCGTCCACCAGCAGACGCAGGCCGCGCTGGCGGCACAACGCGCCGAGCGTGGCCAGATCGTTCAGACGGCCGGTGGTGGTCTCGTGATGAATCACCGCGACGTGCGTGAAGTCCTTATCGGCGTCGAGCCGTTCGGCGATCTTCGCGAGATCGGGCGCCTGCATCCAGTCGTGCTTCAGCGACTCGTGCGCGATGCCGTATTGCGTGGCGATCTGCGAAATGCGCTCGCCGTACACGCCGTTTTCGATCACCAGCAGCTTGCCGTTGCGCGGCACCAGCGCGGCCGTCATGCTTTCCACGGCGGCTGTGCCGGAGCCCGTCATGAGCACGGCCTGCCACTGGTTTGCGTCCAGACCGTACAGATCGACCAGACGCGTGCGCGCCTCTTCCTGCAGATCGAAAAATTCGCTTTCGCGATGGCACAGGTCCGTTTGCAATAGCGCGTGACGCACGCGCTCGGTGAGCGTCACCGGACCGGGATTGAGCAGCAACATGAAGCGCTCTCCTTCAGGCGGCGCCGATGTGGCGCATCAAACGCGTCTTCACATCGGGCGGAGTAATGGTGGGACGCGGCAAGCCGTCGGGCGTGCCACGGCGGATCGCGAGCCGCGCGAAACGTGGGCCGCGTTGACCGTTCTGCGCCGGCGCGTCGAACAGCGCGTCGATCACGTTCAGGTCGTCGCTTTCCACGGCCGACGCATAACCGCACGCCGCCGCCACACCCGCGAACGACACCTGCGAAGACACCGTCGCCTGGCCGCCGGTCGAATCGTGCGCGCCGTTATCGAGCAGGATGTGCGTGAGATTCGCGCCGCCGTACGCGCCGAGCGTCGCGAATGCGCCCATGCGCATCAGCGCCGCACCGTCGCCGTCGAGCGCGACCACGTGCAGGTCCGGACGCGAGAGCGCCAGACCCAGCGCGAACGGCGTCACACAGCCCATCGAGCCGACCATGTACAACTGGTTGGGCCGGTCGTCGATCGCGTAGAGTTCGCGGCCGCAGAACCCGGTCGACGCGAGCACCACCGTCGATTCGAGCGGCGTGCGCGCGATCACCTTTTGCAAAGCCTCGTGCCGCGACGGCAATTCGTCCGGCGTCACACCGCCGAACTGCGCAAGCGGCGCGACCGGCGTGCGACGCGCGACGCTGCTGCCGTCCTTCAATTCGTAGGGCGCCACGCTGCCTTTTTGCATCACGAGCGCATACGGACGACCGGTTTCGTCCATGTGGGCGATTGCGCGATCCAGCGCCGGACCGATGGCATCCGCTTCGGTCGGGAAGGTTTCCCACGGAATTTCCATGGTGTCGAGCATCGCGGGCGTGACGGGTCCCATCAGCGCATGCTGCGGTTCGTCGGCGACACCCGGCTGGCCGCGCCACGTGACGATCAGCAATTGCGGCAGACGGAAGGTCCACGTGAGCGACGTCAACGGGCTCACGGCGTTGCCGAGGCCCGAGTTCTGCATCATGGTGATGCCGCGCCGGCCGTTCTGCGCGCCGAGCGTGACGCCGGCGATCAACGCCACCGCGTCGCCTTCATTGGCCGCCGATACGTAGTGCAGCGATTCGTCCTGCACCACGTAGTTGATGAACGGCGTGAGATACGAGCACGGCACACCGGCATACCAGTCGAAGCCGCGCTCGCGCGCCGCCTCGACGAACTGTGCTGCCTCGATCATTGTGCGGCTCCGCCCGCTGCTTCCGATGCGCCGCCGACGGCTGCCGCGAACGGCGCCTGTCCGTGAGCGAAATCGCCCGCGCGACGGAAATCTTCCAGGTCGTTCACACCGCGCCAGTGGCCGTGCACGTATTGCACCTCGATCGACTCGCCGGCTTCGATCAGCGCATTGAGCAGCGCCGGCATGTCGAGCGTGTCGAAATCGGCGCGCGTCTGCAACTGGCCGAGCACGGTCTGCAGACGCTCGCGGCCGGCTTCACGCACGTTCAGCAAACCGACCCAGCGGCCATGCGGCGTTTGCGAAGCAATGGCCGACGCGGCGTCCTGCCCGCTCGACACGTGACGCAAGGTGACCTTGTTGCCGAACAGACCGCGGTCGTCGGCGGCGGAGCACCACGCGAAATCGCGCACGCTGGCGTTTTCCGCGTCGGTGAGCGACGAATCGACCACCACGCTGAACGCCGCTTCGCTCTCGACCAGATCGCGCAGGATGTAGCTGCGGAACAGCAGATCGCCGTAGGAGACGACCGTGTCGCCCGCGACGTTGCCGATCGCACAGGCGAGCGACGCGAGTTCGCCGGTTTGCGCGTGGCGTTCGTTGACTACGAGCTTGATGCCGGCGGTGTCGATCGCATCCGCGCGATAACCGCCCACCACGGTGATGTCGTTCACGCCCTGCTTCTTGAACGCATCGACCAGCCAGCGCAGCAGCGGCTTGCCTGCGATCGGCAGCATGACTTTCGGACGGTCTTCCGTGACGGCTTCCAGGCCCGCGCCGCGGCTCGCCGCGAGCACGACGGCGGCGCTTGCCGCGCGGCCGCTCGTCAGGTAACGGTCTTCGGCTTCCGAGTATTCGTCGGCGTCCTGCAGGCGGAAAATTTCGTTGACCGAAGCAATGCTGTCTTCCACGTTGACGAGCGTTTCGCTCGAATGGATTTCCTTGGCAACTGCCTGCATGGCCGAGGTGGCCGCGCGGATCAGATGGTTGGCCCAGATCACTGTGCTGATGCCGGCTTCGCGGAACACTTCCGTGGGCGTGCTGTAGTACTTGGTCGGCACGATCACGAGCGGACCGCGCCCGGCCCATTCGCGCGCGAATTCGAGAATTTCGTCGGGACGCGAAAGCTTCGAGTGGATCAGGATCGCGTCCGCGCCGGCCTGGCGATACGCTTCCGCGCGACGCAGCGCTTCGTCCATGCCCCAACCGGCGATGAGCGCTTCCACGCGCGCGACGATCGAGAAGTTTTCATCCGACTGCGAGTCTTTACCGGCTTTGATCTTGCCGCAGAACTCGTCCATATCGGCGAGCGGTTGCGCTTCGCCGTTGATGAAGCTGTTCGTCTTCGGGAACTGCTTGTCTTCGATACAGACGCCGGCGATGCCGCGCTGTTCGAGCTTGCGCACCAGACGGCGCACGTTGTTGAAGTTGCCGTAGCCCGTATCGCCATCGAGCAGGATGGGCAGGTCGCTGGCGTCGGCCATGAATTCGAGGTTATCGACGACCTGGGTCCAGCTTGCTTCGTTGTTGTCGCGCACACCGAATTGCGCCGAGATCGCGAGCCCCGAACCCCAGATCGCCTTGAAGCCGGCTTCGCGGACGATACGCGCCGACAGACCGTTATGCGCCTCCATCATGAATTCGAGTTCGCTGCTGACGAGCATCTGGCGCAGACGCGCGCTACGGGAAGTGGGAACGAATGCAGGTTCGCGGGCGTTCATGGTTTGTGTCTACTCCTGTTGACGGGCTATTGATGTGGTCTTTGCCCGGCGTTTTGGCCCGGATCCGGGCCTGGAAAATGGCGACTATAGCGGAATTTATTTTTATTTGTCGTTTGGGTGACTTATTCGGTTTGATATGTGTTATTGCGTGGAAAAATGTGTTTATTTTTTGCAGTTGGATTGCGCGGAGCGCTGTTATTTTGTGCGTGAAGCGCTGTGGTTTTTTGTTTTTGTTTTTTGGCGTTTTGTGGCGTTGGGGCCTTGCCGGGGGCTGGTTTTGGGTTTTTGGATTTTCTGTTTTCATTATTGGTCTTTTGCTTTTCTTTATTTTGTTTATTCTGTTTTTTGGTTATCTATTGAGTTATTGGTCTATTAGTGTTGCCCCTGTGCGGGGCGGCACTTACTTTCTTTGCCGCGGCAAAGAAAGCTAAGCAAAGAAAGCCGCTCAAACCGCTAATGCTATTCGTTATCGGTGGCACTTCTCTGCGGCGGTGGCCCCGGAGCGTCCGGCGCGTCGCGCACTCCGCGTGAGTGACAAGGCCGTCATCAGTTCCGGCGGCGCTTCGCGCGCCGAGGGGCACATTAAGGGAAACCGAAGGTTTCCATTGAGCTTCTCGCCGAGGCAAAGCCGATGGCTGGTAAAGCAAAAAACGAAGTGATTGGTTTGGTGAAGTACCGCTCCGGCGCGCGCAGCGTCGCCGGAACGGATGACTGCTGTACCACTACGAATAACGATCCACGGTCGGCCCTATCGGTCTCCACTCCGTGTGGTTATGAGAGGTGCCCGCTTAGGGTTAGCGGTGTGAGCGGCTTTCTTTGCTTACCTTTCTTTGCCGCGGCAAAGAAAGTAAGTGCCGCCCCGCACAGGGGCAACACTAATAGACCAATAACGCAAAGAAAGAGCGCCGCCGCAGGCAAACAACAAAAACCAATAAGAAAAGAAACACCACCGCCACAGGCAAACAACAAAAAAACCAAAAAATGAGAAAAAGAAAAATATCTATATAAATCATACAAATACCCCAAGGGTTTTCCCTCCCTCCACCCCCAGCCTAACAAAGCCGTAAACACATCCAGCAAAGCCACTCGCTGCAAAGCGAAAAAACCCCCAGCAAAACCCCAGCCGCCACCGCGTAAAAAATCCCTTTATGACTTTGAATAAAAAACTCACATCGATGATCGCGGTCCTCTGGATTGGACTGATCCTGATCGGCGGCTTCGGTGCGTGGCAAAACCGCGCGTCGATGATCTCGGATCGCCGCGATCAACTCGCCTCGCTGATCGACCAGGCCAACCACGTAGTCAATCGCTATTACACGCTCGCGCAGCAACACGTCATCACCGAAGACGAAGCGAAAAAGCAGGCACTCGATACGCTCGCGGCCATGCGCTACGGCAAGGACGGCTACATCTCCGTCAACGACTCGCAGCCGGTCATGCTGATGCATCCGTTCAAGAAGGAAATGGTCGGCAAAAACCTCGCGCAATTCGCCGACCCCGCCGGCAATCATCTGTTCGTCGATATCGTCAACGCGGGCAATCACGACGGCGGCGGCTTCGTCGACTATCTGTGGGCCAAGCCCGGCAGCGAACAGCCGGTTGCGAAGACGAGTTTCTCCATCCGCTTCGCGCCGTGGGACTGGTACATCGTCACCGGCATGTACATGGACGACGTGCAGAACGCGTTCTACGCCAACCTGCTGCGCTGGCTGGTCATCACGGTGACGCTCGGCGCCATCGCCACGGCGGTCATGCTGATCGTGCTGCGCAGTATCCGCCGCTCGCTCGGCGGCGACCTGGAAGTGGCGGTCGAAGCGGCGCAGTCGATGGCGCGCGGCAATCTCGCCACGCGCGTGCCGGTGCAAGGCAACGACGCAGGCAGCCTGCTGCACGCGCTCCACACGATGCAGGCGGGCCTGGTGGACACGGTCTCGCGCGTACGTCTCGGCACGGACAACATCAACATCGGCGCGACCGAAATTGCCGCGGGCAATACGGACCTCTCGCAACGCACCGAAGAACAGGCGGCGGCGCTCGTCGAAACGGCGTCGAGCATGGACCAGATGACAGTGAACGTGAAGCAGAACGCCGACAGCGCCCTGCAGGCCGCGCAACTCGCCGGTCAGGCGGCGGACGTCGCCACGCGCGGCAGCCGCGTGGTGGACGACGTGGTGCGCACGATGGGCGAAATCACCCATAGCTCGCGGCAGATCGGCGACATCATCGGTGTGATCGACGGCATCGCGTTCCAGACCAATATTCTCGCGCTCAACGCGGCCGTCGAAGCGGCGCGCGCTGGGGAACAGGGACGCGGCTTCGCCGTGGTCGCCGCTGAAGTGCGCAGCCTCGCGCAGCGCTCGGCCACGGCGGCGAAGGAAATCAAGGCGCTGATCGAAACCTCGACCGATACCGTCGAAGCCGGCGCCTCGCTCGTCGCCAACGCGGGTTCGACGATGGGCGAGATCGTGCAGTCGGTGCGCCGCGTCAACGAGATTCTCGAAGAGATCAGCAATGCGTCGCGCGAACAGAGCGCGGGCATCGAGCAGGTCAATCGCGCAGTCGGCGAGATGGATCAGGTGACGCAGCAGAACGCGGCGCTGGTGGAACAGGCGGCCGCCGCGGCGCACTCGCTGAAGGATCAGGTGGGCGTGCTGCGCGAAGCGATTTCGAGCTTCGCCCTGCCCGCCTGAAGTTGCACATCGGCTGCCGATCGGCCGCATCGAAACAGAAACAGAGCCAGCAAAAAAAGAAGGCGCTCCACAGGCAGGGGGCGCCTCTTTAACACGCCGCGTCGGACTCGACGCATCAATCGAACGAATCAGCCGCGCGGATTTTGCAAAGTCCGCGCGGCTTTTTTTCGTGCCGGCGCACGTCCGGATGCCGCGCCTCTTACGCGAAGCTCGCCACGACATTACGTTATGTTTACAATCTGACCGTCACATCGAGCGTCGCCAGCCGTGCGGCGCGGACCAGTCCATCGTTTTTCCATCGGCAACCATGAGTCGGCTCACATGACCCAGAAGAAGCAATCCCAGTCGCGCGATCCGTACGCGCCCGTCACGAAGAATCCGCTGCTGAGCGCGCGCTTGCCGATGTGGCGCTCGAAGTTCGTCGTGCTGCTGGTGTTCGCCGCGTTCGCGTCGCTCGCGGGGCGCGCATTCTGGGTGCAGGTGGTCAACCAGGACTTCTACGTCGACCAGGGCCAGAAACGCTATCAGCGCACCCTCGAACTCGACGCGATGCGCGGGCGGATCGTCGATCGCAACGGCTCGATGCTCGCCGTCAGCCTCGCCACCTACGAAATCTGGGCGAGTCCGAAGTTGCTCGACGAAGCCGCCCTGCCGCCGCTGTCGAAGCTGCTGGACCTGCCGCTCGCGGAATTGCGCCGGCGTCTGAACGGCGACAAGACCTTCGTGCTGCTCAAGCGCCAGGTGGACGCGGAGACCGCCGGCCATCTCGGCAAGCTGGGTCTCGCGGGCATCACCCAGATCGCGGACTCGAAGCGCTTCTATCCCGAGGGCGAATCGGCGGCCCACGTGGTGGGCTTCACGGATATCGAGGACAACGGCCAGGAAGGGGTCGAACTCGCCGCCAACGAACAGTTGCTCGGCGTGCCGGGGCAACGCGAAGTGATCCGCGACCGGCTCGGCCGCGTCGTCTCCGAAACGCGGCCGCTGGTGCCGGCGCAGAACGGCGACACGATCCATCTGACGATCGATCGGCGCATCCAGCAACTGGCCTACGCGCAGCTCAAGGCCGCGATCGCGCAACACCATGCGGAAGCGGGCAGCGTCGTGGTGCTCGACGCACGCAACGGCGAGATTCTCGCGCTCGCCAACTATCCGAGTTTCGATCCGAACGATCGCGCGCGTCTGACTGGGCGGCAATTGCGCAATCGCGCGGTGGTAGACACCTTCGAACCCGGCTCGACGATCAAGCCGCTCGTCGTGGCGCTCTCCATCGACGAAGGCCGTGTGCGGCCGCAAAGCCTGATCGATACCGCGCCGGGCTGGTACAAGATCGGTCCGGCCGTAATTCACGACACGTCCAATCACGGCATGATGACCGTGTCCGAAGCGGTGCAGAAGTCGAGCAACATCGCGCTCGCCAAACTCGCGCTGAATCTGCCGGCCGAAACGATCTGGAACAAGTATCAGGAATACGGGCTCGGCGTGCGGCCCGAACTCACCTTCCCTGGCGTGGCGTCGGGAAAGGTGCGTCCGCATAAACGCTGGCGCCCGATCGAACAGGCGACCATGGCGTACGGCTACGGTTTGTCCGCGTCGCTATTGCAGATTGCGCAGGTTTATACGGCCTATGCGGGCGACGGCACGATGCATCCGGTGAAACTGCTGCGGCATGACGCGAACACGAACACGGGAAGCGGAACCGTGCCGCCAGGCCATGCGGTGACGACGCCGTCCACGGCCCGCGCGATCCGCTCGATGCTGGAAATGGCCACCGGTCCCGGCGGCACGGGACGCGCCGCCGCCGTCGAGGGCTACCGGATCGGCGGCAAAACCGGCACGGCGCGCAAGCAGGTCGGCGCGAGCTATGCGAAGAACCGCTATCGCGCGCTGTTCGTCGGCATGGCGCCGATGAGCGATCCACGCCTGATCGTCGCGGTGATGATCGACGATCCGGCCGGCAAGGCGTTTTATGGCGGCACCGTGGCCGGTCCCGTATTCGGTTCGGTGACGGGCGGCGCCCTGCAATTGCTCGGCGTGCCGCCGGACGCCTGATCGCGCCGGCCAGCACGACGACTCGCCATCAACGCTGCGCCGATTCGTCCGGCATTTTGACCAAAGCCTCGATGCGGTTACGGCCATTGCGCTTGGCCTGATACATCGCGCGATCGGCCTCTTCCATCATCGCGAGACCGAGCGTGGCCGCTTCGGCAGGCGTGCCGCTCACCGTGCGCGCCGCTACGCCGATCGACACCGTCAACGCGATGCGCTCGCCGTGATCGTCCTGTAGTTCGAGACGTTCCACCGCGAGGCGCACGCGCTCGGCCACTGTCAGCGCGTCGGCGCGATCTCCCTGCAGCAAGGCGGCGAACTCTTCACCGCCGTAGCGCGCCACCGTATCGCCCAGACGCACCTGTTGCCGCACACAGGCGGCGACGATTGCCAGCGCGCGGTCGCCGGTCTGATGGCCGTAGGTGTCGTTGATGCGCTTGAAACTGTCGATGTCGATAAACAGACAGGACACCGGCACGCCATAGCGAACCGCGCGCATGATCTCCTCGCGCAGCCGTTCGTCGAAATAGCGGCGGTTGGCGAGTCCGGTCAGCGAATCGGTCATGCCGAGTTGCTTGAGGCGCTCGCGATGCGCCACGTTGTCGAGGCTCGCCGTGACGATGCTCGCGAAACGCTCGAGGATGTCGGTGCCCATGCCCTCGGCGAAACGCGACGGGTCGTCGCTGCCGAGACACAGATAGCCGCTCACCGTGTTGCCCGCGGCGAGCGGCAGCAGAATCGCGCTTGCGGGCGCATCGGCGTTGCCGAAGAACGCGCGCGTGAGCGCTTCGTCGAGTTCGACGCCGCGACCGAGCCACGGACGGCCGTCGCCGCACAAACCTTGCGCGGCCAGGCCGCCCTCGCGCGACGTCTTCAGGCCGCTTCGGCCCAGCGCATCCAGTGCTTTGGGTTCGAGCAGTTCGAGCAGCATCGGCGCCCGGTCGTCGAGCCAGAGCGTCACGCCCGCCAGCGCAAACTCCTGCGGCAGATGACTGAACAGCGTGTCGAGAAACGAGGGGAAATCCTGCGCGCCGATCAAACGCAACTCGACGTTCTGGAAGCGACGCAAGGTGCGCTCGTTGTGCTGCACGGTATCGACGAGCGAGCGCAGGCGGTCGGAGAGCGGCGTTTGGGCGAGGTTCGTCACGTTTGAGTGTGCGGCCCGAAGGCGAAACGGGGCTGCGGCCCCAACCGCTTTAATAACGGCCGATTCGGCAAGCTCTTGAGGGTACGGCCGCGCGGTGCGACTCGACACACTCTTACGCGCTCTTAAGGCTGGCTTAATTCTTTGCTGCAACTATGGCGCACAACATCCCCTGTTGAAAGCCGCCAGAACATCGGCGGCGCTTTTTCTCCGGGATGTCGCCGACGCGCCGAGGATGCACTGCCTGCCAGCGAAGAAGGAGTAGAACAATGGTTGAAGACACCGTATTCGAGCATCTGCGCGCCATGCCCGGCAACGAATGGGTACGCCAGATCCACTCGTGCAAAGTCTCCGATCCGTTGCAACCGCCGTGGGGACGTTCCTATCGCCTCGTCGAATGGACCATGAAGCACGCGCCCGAAGCGAGCCGCCGCGTGGTGCCTGCCGAAAGCACGCCGCTCGAAATCGCTCAGGCCATGGCGTCGCACGTACCGGGACGCCGCTTCTGCCAGCACGGCGACGAATGATTTCCGCGGCTCTCTAGCGCGCAGATAGCCTGCCGCTTGCGAGGTGCCAGCTACCGCTATCCGGCCGTGGCGGGACGGCAGTATGCCAGCGCGTCGTCCAGCCGGTCGTCGCCCCAGAACATGTCGTCGCCGACAAAAAATGTCGGTGCACCGAAAATGCCTTTCGACGCAGCCTGCTGGGTTTGCTCGCGCAAACGCAGCTTGTTGGCGTCGCTTTGCGCTTCGCCGATGATCTGCGCCGCCGGCAAGCCGAGTTGATCGAGCGCCTCGCTAACCACATCGGCCGAGCCGATATCGCGGTCGTGCACGAAGTTCAGCTGCATGATGCTGCGGCAGAACGCCCCCATCCACGGTTGGTCCGCGCCGAGCAGCGCCACGCGCATCGCGAGCAACGCGGCACGCGGGAACGTGCTCGGACGCGTCAGCGCAAGGCCGTATTTGCGGCATTGCCGCTCCATGTCTTTCCACACGTACGCGCCTTTTTCCTTCTGCGAAACGAAGGGCGACGTGTCGTAGCCGAGCTCGCGAAAAATCGGCCCCAGCAAAAACGGCCGCCATTCGATTCGCACGCCTTGCGCGTCGGCCAGCGCTTCGATACGCATGGTGCTGAGGTAGCTATAGTTGCTGCCGAAATCGAACCAGAATTCGATTTCGTGCGGATGGGAAGCGCCGGAAAGCGCGGCGTCGTTCATGTGCGGGTCTCCCGTTGAAAGCGGCTGACATTGCTTGACAGTCGTGCCGCGGACTTCTGCCTATGATGGCTCATCCGTCAGCCACGCATTGGATCAGGACATGAGTTATCCGTACGACATCCTCACTGCAACCTGCCTTTTCATCATCGTGATTTCCACCTCGATCATGCTCGCTTTGTCGTGAGCGGTCGGTCCTGCATGGACCGCCTGCCCGCAGCCGCATGCTCTGAAACACACCAGACGCCCGCGCGAAAAAAGACGCGATATACTGTACAAATATACAGTACTTTTACGTCTGAGCAATGCGCCTTCCACCTTTCGAACCGCCCACGCTCGTCGAACTGCGCGCCTGGTGGCGCACGCGCGACGAACAGGCCGTGCAGCGGCTGATTCTCGAAATCCAGCGTCAGCGGCTCACGCTGCTGGAGCTACGCACGCTCATCGACAACGGCGTCCAGCAGGCGCGCGCCGCCGACCGTACGCTGGTGGAACGCGGCGAGCCGCTGATGACCCTGCGCATCCGGCTCGCGCAGGAAGTGCTACGTGTCGGTGAAATCGACGATACGCGGCGCCTGAGCCGCAGCGAGCAGGAACGGATTGCCGCGCGCATTCAAGGTCAGATGGAATATGCCGGCGAAGGCCGCCTCAAGCGACAGCGCCGCAACATCTGATCGCCGGCGCGGCCGTCAGGTCCGCGCCGCGCACCGACGTTCAGCGGGTTTGCGCCGCGACCCGCAGGCCGAGCGAAATGAACAGCACGCCGATGATCTTGTTCTGCCAGCGCGCCAGCCACGTCAAACGCTTGACGAAGCGGCCGAGCGGACGAATCGTCAATACGATGAAGGTCGTGTAAAGCGCGCTCATGCCGACGAAAATCAGCCCGAGCGTGGAGAATTGCAGGAAGGTCGAACCGTGTTCGGGATGAACGAACTGCGGCAGAAAAGCGAGAAAGAAAAGCGCCGTCTTGGGGTTCAGCACTTCGGCGGGAATGGCCTGAAAGAACGCTTTCGACGCCGACACCGGCGGCACGGTGGGCAGATGCGCACTCGTCTGCTTTTCGCGCAGTGCACGCACGCCCAGATAGATCAGGTATGCCGCTCCGACGAATTTCACCGCGTTGAACGCGAGCGCCGAGGTCATCAGCAGCGCCGACAGGCCGACCGATGCAGCCAGCGTGTGAACGAAGTCGCCCGCCGCAATGCCCAGACCGGTGAGGATGCCGGCCTTGCGCCCGCCGTGCACCGTACGCGTCAACACCAGCAGCACGGCCGGACCGGGAATCAGAAAGAGCCCGAGTACAACGGCAACGAAGGTTCCCAGCGTGGAAAGATCAAGCATGTCGTCTCCTTGATGACGCCTTGTGCGCGCCGTCGGCGCGGGCGCGTTCAGACGACGATTGTAGACGAATGGTGGGGAGGCGTTGCGGACCCTGCGTGCGGAAAAACGTGACGAACCACAGATGAGGAGTCTGGTTTCGCCCCAGCCGGGCTAGATCCGTCACGCAAGCCATTATGCGGCGCGGCGTGCGCGCCGTCATCGCATCGCTTTGCAATGGACCCTTACCGGATCGGCGACAATCGCGGGCAATCTTGTTGCACGAAGAACAACGAAAGACGCCCGCGCGCGTCCACGGAAGCTCGACGGTCCGCACGCAGCGATCCGTTACCATGACGGACACCGCGCGGCACGGCCGCGCCTTTCTCACCGACCAGACTCCTCGCTTTGCCCACCTACACCCTCCCCGCGGCGCTGACCGCGGAACTCGACATCCGCAAGAGCCGCTTCATCGCGTACGCGATTCCGGTCGCCGATCGCGATGCCGCGATGGCGGAACTGCGTCGTCTGCGCGACGAACATCCGGCCGCCACGCACGTCTGCTGGGCCTTGCTGGCGGGCGGCCAGTCGGGCATGTCCGACGACGGCGAACCGTCCGGCACGGCCGGCCGGCCGATTCTCGAAGTCCTGCGTCACCACGACCTCGATGGCGTGCTTGCCGCCGTGGTGCGCTACTACGGCGGCGTCAAACTCGGCGCGGGCGGCCTCGTGCGCGCCTACACCGACGCGATCGCTTCCGCCTTGCTCGACGCACCGAGAATCGAGCGGATCGCGCAGGTTTCGCTGACCGTCGAAGTGTCGTACGGCGACGAAGCGCGCGTACGCCGCTGGGTCGAAGCCGAGGCCTATGCGCTGCTCGAATGCACGTACGGCATGCTCGTGAAAATGACGATCCGCCTGCCCGTGAATGCCGTCGACGAAGCCAGGCTGGCGCTCGTGGACATGACCCAGGGGAAGGCCGGCTTCTTCTGAGCGGCGGCGTAAAAATTCGAAAACATGGCGCGGGAAAAATGTCCGGTGTCGGCGCACTGTTACCATGCTGTTCTGCAGAGGAATCACGCGTTCAACTTTAAAGGCACCCGCTCTGACATCGACTGCCGTTTCTTCCCGCACAGCGCCTGAGCCGCGTTCGCCCAGTCCGACTGCCCGGCAATCGCTCAACCCCGCACGTTCGAGCATGCGCGGCGTGGTGCTCAAGGGCTGCGGCGTGGTCGCGTTGCCGCTCATGCTGTCGGCCTGCTCGTGGTCGTGGTTCGGATTGAACAGCCACGCGCGCACGGCGCCCGTACATGCCACCGGCTCGCTGAGCGTCGCGCCCGCGCGCGATTTCGCCTATATGCCCGCACGCAACGGCCGCGTCTCGCCCAACCGGATCGAGAACAGCGCGATGACCGGTATCGTCCTGAAAACGGATATCAACGAAGCAGTGCGCAACAGCGTCGAGAGCCGATTGAAAATCGCCGGCTTTCATCTCGACGCGGGCACGAAAATCCTGAGCGGCAGCATCGAAGACTTCACGGTGGACGACGAACGCTCGCCGGCCTACTGGACCCTGAAAATGCGCTATGTCGTGATCGACGCCACGACGCGCAAAGTGGTCTTCGCGACCACCAAGACGGTGCGTCAGAAGTCGCCGAAATTCACCAGCAATACCGTGGCGATCGAAGACACGGTCAAGCTGAGCGTCGATGCGCTCATCGGCGATCCGGGCTTCGTCCGATCGGTGAACTGACTGTCAACCGAATGTTGCGCCGCGCGTCCGCCGTCGCACTGCGGATGCATAAGCAATGCTGAATAGCTCGGCGCAGAAACTTTAACTATCAGCAATCGTCCGACGCCCCTATGCTCGAACAATGACCCGCCGCCGCGCCTTTGTGCGCCGCGGTATCGGGCGAGCGACTTCTCATAGTCACAGGGGCGGCATCATGAAAATCTGTATCTTCGGAGCAGGTGCGATCGGCGGTCTGATGGGCGTGCAAATGGCGCGCGCGGGGGCGGACGTCAGTTTCGTCGCGCGCGGCGCGAATCTCGCGGCCATGCGCGAACACGGCGCGCGGCTCATTATGGATGGCGAAACAATTACGGCACCGGTGCGTTGCACGTCCGACCCGCGCGAACTCGGCGTACAGGACTTCGTGATCATCACGTTGAAGGCGCACTCGCTGCCGGGCGTGGTGGAATCCATGCAGCCGCTGCTCGGCAAACACACGGCCATCGTCACCGGCGTGAACGGCATTCCCTACTGGTACTTCTATCAGCACGGCGGCAAGTTCGCGGGCACGCGACTCACGAGCATCGACCCGGACGGCAGCCAGTGGAATCGCCTCGGGCCGGAGCGCGCGATCGGTTGCGTGCTCTACCCGGCTGCGGAGCTGATCGAGCCCGGCGTCATCAAGCACGTGTACGGCAAGAAATTCCCGATCGGCGAGCCGAGCGGCGAACGCACGCCACGCATCCAGCAGTTGCATGAAATCATGCAGGCCGCCGGTTTCGACGCGCCGATCCGCGACAATATCCGCGACGAAATCTGGCTCAAGCTGTGGGGCAATCTCTGCTTCAACCCGATCAGCGCGCTGACGCACGCCACGCTCGACGTCCTCACCAGCGATCCGGGCACGCGCGCGGTATCGCGCACGATGATGCTGGAGGCCAAGCGCATCGCCGATCAGTTCGGCGTGCATTTTCGCGTCGACGTGGAAAAACGCATCGACGGCGCGGGCGCGGTGGGCGCGCACAAGACCTCGACGCTGGTCGATCTGGAGCACCGTCGTCCGATGGAAATCGATCCGCTGCTGACGGTCGTGCAGGAGATGGGACGCCTCGTCGCCGAGCCGACCCCGACCATCGACACCGTGCTCGCGCTGATCAAACTGCGCGAGAAGATGGCATTGCAGGAAAGCTAGGCGGCAAGGTAAAAAAAGAGGCTCGGGTGCGAAAGCGCCCGAGCCTCTTTTGATTTGCGTAACGGCTATTGATCGATGGCGAGCCACACCGCTTTCGGTTCGGTGAAGTTCTCGATCGCGACGTCGCCGTGTTCGCGGCCGAAGCCCGAGTCGCCGGAACCGCCCCACGGCAAACGCACATCCGTGTAGCCGTACGTGTTGATCCACACGGTCCCCGCCTTGAGATCGCGCGCCACGCGATGCACGCGGCCGATGTCCGCGCTCCACACGCCGGCGGCGAGGCTGAACAGCGTGCCGTTGGCGATGCGCAGGGCGTCGGCTTCGTCCTCGAAACGGATGACGCTGGCCACCGGGCCGAAAATCTCCTCCTGCGAAATACGCATCTCGTGCTCGACGTTGGCGAACACCGTCGGCTCGACAAAGAAACCGCGCTCGCCGATGCGCGCGCCGCCGGTCACGAGCGACGCGCCTTCGGCCCTGCCCGCTTCCACGTAACCGAGCACGGTCTTCATCTGCGCCGCCGAAATCAGCGGACCCATCGAGGTTTCGCGCGACGCCGGATCGCCGATCTTGATCGACTTCGCGCGCGCAGCCAGCCGCTCGACGACTTCGTCGTACACGTCGCGATGCGCGAGAATGCGCGAGCCCGCCGAGCACACCTGTCCCGTGTTGAAGAAGATGCCGGACGCAGCCGCGCGCACCGCGTTGTCGAGATTGGCATCCGGAAAGATCAGGTTGGCGGACTTGCCGCCGAGCTCCAGCGTCACGCGCTTGAAATTGCCTGCCGCGCCCTGCAGAATGCCGCGTCCCACGGACGGCGAGCCGGTGAACGTGACCTTGTCGACGCCGGGATGGCCGACCAGCGCATCGCCCACCACGCGCCCTTTGCCGGTGACGATATTCAGCACGCCGGGCGGCACGCCCGCTTCGAGCGCGAGTTCGCCGATACGCAGCGCGCTGAGCGGCGTGATCTCCGCGGGCTTGACGATCAACGTGCAGCCGCATGCTAGCGCGGGCGCGATTTTCCACATGCCGATCATCAGCGGGAAATTCCACGGCACGATGGCGGCCACGACGCCGACCGGCTCGCGCAAGGTGTACGTCAATGCGTCGGGACGCGCCGGTATGACCTGGCCGTTGATCTTGTCGCACCAGCCTGCGTAGTATTCGAGCGTATCGATCGCGGCCGGCACGTCCTGGCGCATCACGGCCGCGATCGGCTTGCCCGCGTCGAGACTTTCGAGCGCGGCGATCTCGTCCTGGTTGGCGCGCAACAGTCCCGCGAAGCGCATCAGAATGCGGCCGCGTTCGGCGGCCCGCATGGCGTTCCACACTTTCAACGCGGCGCGCGCGGCGTGCACCGCCGTGTCCACGTCGGCGGCACTGCCCTGCGCGACCAGCGCGATCGGTTCCTCGGTCGCGGGGTTGATGTCGACGGAATATTCGCCTGTGCCGGGCGGCAAACGCTTGCCGTCGATCAGCAGGTCATGGCGCCTGAGGTCGGTGTCAGTTTCCATCTTGAGTCTCCTTGCATGGGGTATGACGTGAGCTGACCGGCTGCAATGCGGCCGGAGCCGGAGCGAGGGCTGTCGCTAGGGTTCGTGGAGTATCGGGCGGCCGGCCGGGGCAGCGGGCCACGTGGACGCGCGCGCGCCGCACGATGTCGACGCATTCAAACTGGCGGGCGCGCTGGAATCCGGATTGGGGCCTGGGTTCGTCCTTGCGCTCGGGCTGGCGCAAACTGTCACGCCCGGCTGCGCGCCGGCAAGGCTGCAGAACTGCGCCCAGACCGCCGCGGCGTTGGGCCGCAAAGAGCGGTTGCGGCGATGCACGAGCATCGTCGTCAGATGCATGGCGGGGACCAACGGACGGCTGACGAGCGACGTCTGCAGCGCCGGCCAGTGCGGGCCGACCGGCAAGACCCCGACGCCGAGTCCCAGTTCGACCATGCGCGACACGCCCGCCACGTGCCCCAGTTCCTGCACGGAACGCCGCTTCAACCCATGTGCATGGAAGGCGAGATCGAGCGCACTGCGCACGCCCGTGTCGGCATTCAGCGTGACCAGCGCCCACTCCTGCAAGCTGCTCCACGGCAAACTCGTGTGCCGCGCGAGCGGATGCGTGGGCGGCATCACGACCTCCAGCGGAGTCGCGAAAAGCGGTTGCGCGTGCAGCAGTTCGCTCGTGAACGGCTCGGCCATCGAGACCACGCCGAAGTCCACTTCGCCCTGCTCGACACTCGCCAGCACGCCGCTCTGTGGCTGGTCTCTCACCGACACGATCAGTTCGGGAAACGCGGATGCGCAACGCGCCAGTCCCTCCGCCACCCAGCCCGACGACAACACCGGATTGCTCGCCAGCACGACCACGCCGGTATGGCCTTCGTACGCGGCGCGCTCTTCCCGCAAGGTCAGTTCGATTTCATCCAGCAGACGGCCGATTCTGCGTTCGAGACTCGCGCCCGCATTGGTCAGTTCTACCTGGCGAGTCGTGCGGTCGAACAGTTTCACTTCCACTGCGTCTTCGAGTTCGCGCACGCAGCGGCTCACCGCCGACTGCGTGAGATCGAACTGGCGCGCCGCGCGCGTGAAACTCCGCTCACGCGCGACGGCGACGAAGACCTTGAGCTGCTGCAACGAAACATTCATGACGTCGCTGCCAGGACAACACGGTTCACGCTATTCACCTGTCTGCTCCGGCCAGTGGCTCATGCGCGAAGACTTGCTGCCGGCCACCGCCAGCACGCCTTGCGGCTCGTTGCTGGATTCGATCCAGCGGGCCCGCATCGGTGCAAGAATGAACTTGGCCGAGACGCCCGCCGCGATCGTCACGACAGCCGAGACGATGAACACCAGGTTCCAGCCGCCGGTTGCCGAGAGTACCGAAGCCACCGGCACCAGCAGCGAGGCCGTGCCCTTCGCGGTGTACAGCGTGCCGGCGTTGGCCGCGGCGTATTTGCTGCCGAATGTATCGGCGCAGATGGCCGGAAAGATCGAGAAGATCTCGCCCCAGAACAGGAAGATCAGCGCGGCGAAAGTCATGAACGCATACGGGTTGGTGCCGTACTGCATCAGACCCAGCAAGGCCAGCCCTTCGCCGATGAAGATCACGAACATCGTGTTCTCGCGGCCGAGTTTGTCGGAAATGAAGCCGCACAGCGGACGCGTGAAGCCGTTGCAGACGTTGTCGATGGAGAGCGTGGCGGTGAGCAGCGGCAAGGTCATGCCGAAGATCGTCATCGGGATGCGCGCGAGCCCCCAGTCCTTCGCGATCGGACCGATCTGCGCGGTCGCCATCAGGCCGCCGGCAGCCACGGCAACGAAGGAAACGTAAATCACCCAGAACACCGGCGCCTTGATCATCTGGCCAGGCGTGTAATCGACCTTGGTGACGGCGAACTTCTTTTTCGGCGCGGCCTGCGCACGCAGATTCGGTTTCTTCAGCAGCAGCGCGAGAACGAAAATGCAGGCGCCCTGCAGAATGCCGAAGAACAGGAAGGTGTGCTCGTAACCCGAGCGCGTAATCATGTTCGCAATCGGAATGACCGTCACCGCAGCGCCCGCGCCGAAGCCCGCCGCGGTCAGACCGGCAGCGAGACCGCGCCGGTCCGGAAACCATTTCAGCGCATTGCCCACGCACGTGCCGTACACGCCGCCCGCACCGATCCCGGCGATGACCGCCGAGACGTAGAGCATCGGCAAGGTGGTGATCATCGAGTTCATCACCCACGCGACACCGGCGCAGATCGCGCCGCCGGCCACCACCGGACGCGGCCCGAACTTGTCGACGAGCCAGCCTTCCACGGGCACGAGCCACGTTTCCGTCAGAATGAAAATGGCGAACGCGAGCTGAATGGATGCTTCGCCCCAGTGATGGCGCGAATTCATCGGCGTGACGAAGAGCGTCCATGCGTACTGCAGATTGGCGACCAGCGCCATACACATCATGCCGATGACTAGCTGCCACCAGCGGTTCGCCCAGAATACGCGGGCCGTGGTCTGCTGATTGATCTCGTCCATGAGCCTTGTCTCCGCTATCTATTAGCTATTAGCTATTAGCGCGACGGCAAAAAATGCCGCGCTGTATGTGTCCTACCTTATGGTCAAGACCCGGAAAGCCGTGCAATCCGGGAATAATCAATATCTGCCGCTTTAAAGCCGATTGCTTTTAAGACCACCATCCTCGTGATTCCCGGCTTTTTGCTTTTTGTGCCGATTTTTCGAAAAATTCTTTAATCCGATCAATTCAATTACCGGAACGTCCTTCTGGTGCGGCGTTTGCCGCTTTTCTACTGGAAAACAGGCGTTAACCCGAATGACGCACCGCTAATTCCCCTCTCTTATACGAGTCATGCTAGGGTCAATGCTGAATTACTAATAATTAAAGTTTGTTATTATGTCGATTCACGTTTGCTTATACATCGACCATGACGATGCGCAATGCGACCCTGCGGCAGTTGAAGGTTTTCGAAACGGTGGCGCGTCACCTGAGCTTTTCGCGCGCGGCCGAAGAATTGCACCTCACCCAGCCCGCCGTTTCCACTCAGGTCAGGCAACTCGAAGAACATGCGGGGCTGCCGCTGTTCGAGCAGCTCGGCAAAAAGATCTATCTGACGCCGGCCGGCACCGAAATGCTTCACTACAGCCGCGCGATCATTCAGCAGTTCCATGAAGTCGACGAGGCGATGGGGCAGCTCAAAGGCGTCTCGGGCGGCAAGCTGAATGTCGCGGTAATCAGCGCCGGCGACTACTTCTTCCCGCGCCTGCTGGCCGAATTCACGCGGCGCTATTCCGGTGTCGTGCTCAATCTCGCCGTGCACAACCGCGAAGAACTGCTGCATCAACTCGCCACCAATCAGACAGATCTCGCGGTCATGGTGCGTCCGCCGCACGAAACCGACGCGACCAACGAGCCTTTCGCGCCGCACCCGTATGTGATCGTGGCGGCGCCCACGCATCCGCTCGCGCACAAGCGCAACATCCGCATGAGCCAGCTCGCGAGCGAGGCGTTCATCGTGCGCGAGCGCGGTTCGGATACCTGGAATTCGATGGAAGAAGGTTTCGCCGGGCGTCTCGCGAATCTGAAGATCGCCATGGAAATCAAAAGTACGGAGACGATCAAGCAGGCCGTGATTGCCGGCATGGGCATCGCGTTTCTCTCCGCGCACACCATCAGTCTCGAACTGCAACTCGGCCATCTCGTCGTGCTGGATGTCGAGAGCTTTCCGGTCATGCTCAACTGGTACGTGGTGCACCGGAAGAACAAGCGTCTTCCGCCGGTTGCCGTCGCCTTCAAACGCTTCCTGATGGAAGAAGGCGCGAACCTGATCGAGAAGATCACGCGCGCGAAGGAATTGAGCGTCTATAAGCAGTAGGCTATGGCCATCCAATAAAACTTTAACTATTGGAAATCGGTTAGCGTCCCTATGCTGCAAGCGGGTTCCGCCGAACGTTCGCCCTGAACTTTCTCGCGGATTTTCTTCGCCTGTCAGCCGGGGAGGCCGATCATGAATCCCGTTTCGCACGCGTCGCACGTCGACGCACGCACCTCGCGTGTTGCCGGTGCCAGCGCCGACGACGCGCATCTGAGTGCCTATAACGCCGCGTTCAGCGATCTCGGACTGCGCTTTCGCTGGGACCAGGCCACGCTCGACGTCCTCAAGGAATTCCATAGCGAGGCGGCTCGCATCACCGCCTATATCGAGCGCTTTCACGCGCATCTGCATCGCGCCTACGACTCGGAATTTCTCGCCCAGATGATCCTGCAGAAGAAGGCGCGCTATTACAGCGAGTTTTGTACAACTGACGAATGAGCGGTCGAGCGAAAGCGGCGGCGATGCGATCGCGCCGCTTCGCGCATGGCCGGGTCGCGCGATTCGCGTGTTCATGATCGACGCGCTCCGGTGCCGCGAGTGGATGCGCGAAAGATGTGCGCTTGCATGCGCGCAGACGCATTGCCATAGCGGCTGCGATGTCGTGCTGCATGCGGCGCGCTATCCTGCCCGATTCGCCATTCGCTATGCCGATGCGTCGCCGATCGCACCGCCAGCGTCGGCGAATCCCGAAGCGGCCAGACGAACTCGCTCGCGTCCTGCTGATCGAGCCAGCCGGACGACGGATCGCGCGGTGGCGGCGCATAGCCATGCGAGCGTCCCGCAAATGCGAAGGTGGCGGACTGCGCGGCATGGCCCGCAGTTCTGCCGCGATCGACGAGCATCACATGCACGCCCAATGCCGCGGACAGCACGCTCGCCGCCAGCAGCGCCGCGAGACCCGAGGGCTGCGCCTGTCCGGTGATAAAGCCGAAGCCGAGCCACGCGCACAACGACAGCGCGAGCAGATTGACGCCGTCGTGGCCGGGACGTGCCGCTTCACGCGCACCGACGACATCGAACAGGCCGCGCAACTTGCAGAGCGCAACGAGCGATGTCGCGAACACGAGCGCGCCGCCGGACACCGCTGCATACAGTTCGGCGCGCGCCAGATTCGCGAACGCGGTTGCCGACAACAGATAGCTCGCCAGACCGCCGCCCATCGCAGTCAATCCGACGACGCTGCCGAGGGACGCGATCAGCCACGAACGCCGCGCCCTGCCGCGCACTCCGCCGCACGCGGCAACCGCCGCCATCAAGGCGATGGCAAGCAGGCCGGCCATCGGCACGGCGCCTGTCCACACGGCACTGTCAGACGCTTGCAGCATGCGTGCTCCTCCGTTCCGTGTTGCCCGTTGCAGTTCATGCGCTACGTGACGCTGTTCGACATCGCGCGATATCACGCGACACGTGAGCGTCTAGACAGCGCTCGCTGCGACCGCGGGCGGTAGTAGTGCTTCGGCGTCGCGCGTGGCGAGCAGGGTATTGCTGAGCGTGCCGATACCGTCGATGGTGATCGTCACGGTCGAGCCGTCCTTGATCGAGCCGACGCCGACCGAGGTGCCGCATGCGATCACGTCGCCCGGTTCGAGCGTGAGGTCCTGCGAGATCAGACTCACCTGCTCGGCGGGCGAAAACACCATGTCGGCGAGCGGATAGTTTTGCCGCTCGACGCCGTCGACTTTCGTCACGAGATGCGCGTGATGCCAGTCGAAACCGGAGACGATCGCGGGACCGATACAGCAGAACGTGTCGAAGCCTTTGGCACGGCACCACTGCGGAAAATGCGGGTTCTCGTTCAGCAGTTCGGCTGCCGTGACGTCGTTGACCAGCGTGTAGCCGAAGATCGCCTGCGCGGCCTCCTCGACGCTCGCATCGCGCACGCGGCGCCCGATCACGATGCCGAGTTCGCCTTCGTAGGCGATCTTTCCCGCGTAGCTGACGGGCCGATGAATCGCTTCGCCGGAACCGATCACGCTGCCCGCTGGCTTCAGCAAAAACAGCGGATGCGAAGGCACGGGTTTATCGAGTTTCGCCGCCAGCGCGTGAAAGTTATTCCACAGCGCGACGACCTTGCCGGGCGCGCACGGCGCGAGCGGCGTCAGCGCGCGAGTCGACAGAACCGCGCCGGTCGGCACCGGTTGATCGAGACCCGCGTATTCGTGCAGATAACCGCCTTCCACCCGTCCGAACACGATGCCGCCATCGCCGGACATGAACCGCATCCATGAATCCATACGTCGCTCCTCGATTGTTCTGTTGATGACGTCTAGATCGCGCCGGCCATGCGCAACGCGCTGATCTGCTCGACGGAATAGCCGAGTTCGGCCATCACCTCGTCGGTGTGTTCACCGAGCAATGGCGAGCGCGTCACTTCGGTCGGGCTATCGGATAATTTGATAGGATTGCCAACTGTCAGGTATTTGCCGCGAGTCGGATGGTCCACTTCGACGATCGTGCCGGTCTTGCGCAACGAAGGCTCTTCGGCAATCTCCTTCATCGAGAGAATCGGGCCGCACGGAATGTCGTACTTGTTGAGAATCTCCATGGCTTCGAACTTGGTCTTGGTCATGGTCCAGCGTTCGATCTCGGCAAAGATGTCCTTCAGATGCGGCAGGCGCGCAGCCGGCGTCGCGTAGTCCGGGTCGGTGGCCCACTCCTCCTTGCCGATCACGTTGCAGATCTTCGTCCACACCGGCGCCTGCGTGATGAAGTAGATGTACGCGTTCGGGTCCGTCTCCCAGCCTTTGCATTTGAGAATCCAGCCAGGCTGGCCGCCACCCGATGCATTGCCCGCGCGCGGCACGGCCTCGCCAAAGGTTCCGTTCGGGTATTGCGGGTATTCCTTCATCGTGCCGGTGCGCTCGAGCCGCTGCTGGTCGCGCAGTTTCACGCGGCAGAGATTGAGCACGCCGTCCTGCATCGCGGCCAGCACGCGCTGACCACGACCCGTCATGGTGCGTTGATAGAGCGCCGTGACGATGCCGAGCGCGAGATGCAGGCCCGTGCCGCTGTCGCCGATCTGCGCACCGCTCACCACCGGCGGGCCGTCGTCGAAACCGGTGGTGGAGGCCGCCCCGCCCGCGCACTGCGCGACGTTCTCGTAGACCTTGCAGTCTTCGTAGGGTCCAGGGCCGAAGCCTTTGACGGACGCCACGATCATGCGCGGATTCAGCTCCTGAATCCGCTCCCATGTGAAGCCCATGCGATCGAGCGCGCCCGGCGCGAAATTCTCGACCAGCACATCGCATTTCTGGATCAGCGCTTCGAGCACCAGCTTCCCTTCCGGATTCTTGGTGTCGATCGTGACCGAGCGCTTGTTGTGGTTGAGCATCGTGAAATACAGGCTGTCGACGTCGGGGATATCGCGCAACTGCTCGCGCGTGATGTCGCCGGCACCGGCCCGCTCAACCTTGATCACGTCCGCGCCGAACCACGCGAGCAACTGTGTGCAGGTCGGTCCCGACTGCACGTGCGTGAAGTCGAGAATGCGCACACCGTCGAGTGCTTTGCCCATTTCATGTCTCCTGAAGGTCCGCTCGTTTTGCTTGTGAAACGAATGCTGAGATCGCTTTAGCCTTGCCTCAAGTCAGCCTTGATACATACAGTATGTGGTATATCACATTCAAGCAAGCGCAATTTTGGACTGCGGGAAACCGCGGAGTTTGGCCGGAGAGCCTTGTCTGGCTTGGGGCTGGCGCGAGTTCGAGCTATTGCGCGGGAGGAAGGACGAGGGAAAACACCGAGGCGCGAACGCGCTCTCTATTACGGCCGGCCGTTCGCCACAGGACGAGAAAAAGGCCCATGGCGCGCGTTGCACCACGGGCCTTCTAGCCTTCTAATCAGCCATCCGGACGGACGTCAGTCGAGAAAGTCGCAGTTCGCTTCGACGAACGCCGCGAGATCGAGCGAATGCTGCCGCGTAAGACGCTCAGCCAGCTCGGTATCGCGCTGTTCCAGCGCTTCGATAATGCGCAGATGGTCGACGATCGAACGCGACGCGCGATCGCTCTGCGAAATCGTCATGCGGCGGATGGCGCGCACGTGGATGAAGATGTTCTTGATCGTGTCGAGAATGATCTGCGACTTCGACAATTCGACGATCGCCTGATGGAACGCAATGTTGGCGTCCGAGTATTCGGCGATGTGCTCGGCCGGCGTGGCGTCGCGGAAACTGTCGAACATGTGACGCAGACGGGCGATCTCCTCGTCCGTTGCGTGCAGCGTAGCGAGGCGCGCCGCCATGCTTTCGAGCGCGGCCCACATCTGGATCATCTCGACGATCTCGCGCTTGCTCTTGCGCACGATGTAGATACCGCGCCGCGGCACCATGCGCAGAAAGCCTTCCTGCTCGAGCAGCGTCATCGCCTCGCGCACCGGCGTGCGGCTGACGCCCAGCGATTCGCTCAGCACGCGTTCGTCGAGGCGGATTTCCTCGCGCGACTGATAGATGTCCGCGTCGGCGATGGCCTGCCGGAGCATGGCGTAAGCCTGATCGCGCAAGCTCGCGCTTGCGCCGATCGGCTGGAGAGTCAAGGTCAAAGGTGTAGCCATTGCTTCAGGTTGAAGTTCAGACGACATTCATCCCCTCTTGTGGAACACGCGCACGATACGGCGCCGCCGCGGACGCAACCGGCGGTTCGCCCAGACCGACGAAGCGGCCGTGTTGCGCTGCAAGCTGCGCGACCGGCTGCGGAATCCAGCGGGTGAGCAGAACGGTGGCGGCAGCGCCCAAGCCTACGAAAGCCACGGCAAACAGCGCGAGAGGAACAAATTCCATTTGTAACTCCGAATGATTGAGTGAAGGAATGACTCAATCATATGCTGCATTGCCGCATTAATCAATATTCAGTATGTGATATATCAAAGACTGTTGTTTTTAGGATTGCACGCTCAAGGTAGCACGGGACGACGCCTCGCGGGCTAACCGCACCTTCATCGCGACGTCGAGTGGCCGCGAGGCTCCGTGTAAACGCGCAAAACGCGCGCTATTCGCGCAGTTACGCGCGCCAATCGCGCAATTTTCGCTCGATGCGGATTGTGAGAACCGGCTCACATCATTAACCTTCGGGGATTCCTGCGTCGACACGCACGCCAGCAGATGGCCTGCGCCGCCGATCTCAAGCAGACCGAGCGTTCCAAGGAGACATCGTCATGAGCACTACCCTCTCGACAGCCGCCACGGCTGATAACCGCAAGGCGCGCAATCGCGCCCGCCAGGCCGCGCTCGGCAGTTTCGTCGGCGCCGTGGTCGACTGGTACGACTTCCTGCTGTACGGCATCGTCGCGGCGCTGGTTTTCAACGCCGAGTTCTTCCCCAAAGTCAGCCCGGCGATGGGCACGCTCGCCGCTTTCGCCACCTTCGGCGTAGGCTTCCTGTTCCGGCCGCTCGGCGGCTTCGTGTTCGGTCACTACGGCGACCGCCTCGGCCGCAAGCGCATGCTGGTGCTCACCGTGATGATGATGGGCCTCTCCACGGCGGCGATCGGTCTGCTGCCCGCCTTCTCCAGCATCGGCTGGTGGGCGCCGGTGCTGCTCGTCACCTTGCGCGCGATCCAGGGCTTCGCGGTCGGCGGCGAATGGGGCGGCGCGGCCTTGATGGCGGTCGAAAGCGCGCCGGAGAAGAAGAAGGCGTTCTACAGCAGCGGCGTGCAGGTCGGCTACGGTGTAGGGCTCGTGCTGTCCACCGGTCTGGTGGCGATCATCAGCCGTTCGATGGACAACGCTTCGTTCCTGAACTGGGGCTGGCGTCTGCCCTTCCTGTTTAGTGTGGTGCTGGTGCTGATCGCGTTGTGGATTCGTTCCAGCATGGAGGAGTCGAAGGAATTCGTGGAGAAGGTCGGCGAGAAAGGCGAGCGCAGCGTGCGTCTGCCGATCGTCGAAGCCTTGCTGAAACACCCGAAGGCATTTCTGCTGATCATCGCGCTGCGGCTTGCCGAACTCTTCACGATGTATATCGTCACGGCTTTCGCCCTGAACTACTCCACGGCCAATCTGCACATGCCGCGCGAGTTCTTCCTCTCGATCGGCCTGCTGGTCGGCGCGGTGAGTTGCGTGACGATCCCCTGCTTCGCCTGGCTCGCGGACCGCTACGGCCGCCGCCGCGTGTATATCGTCGGGGCGCTGGTCGGCATGTTCAGCGCGGTGCCGTTCTTCCTCGCGCTGGAAGCCCGCTCGACCGTCTGGATCGTGATCTTCGCGGTGATGTTGGCGAACGTCGCGCACGACATGGTGGTGAGTGTGCAGCAGCCGATGTTCACCGAACTCTTCGGCACCGAGTACCGCTACAGCGGCGCGGGCGTCGGCTATCAGGTGGCGAGCGTGGTGGGCGGCGGCTTCACGCCGTTCATCGCCGTGGCGCTGGTGAGCTTCGCCGGCGGCTCCTGGCATCCGGTGGCGGCGTATCTGGCGGTCGGCTGCCTGATCTCGGTGCTGGTCGCGGCCAGAATGAAAACCGGCCGCACGGTCTCCTGATCCACGGCGCGAGCGCCTGAATCCAGTACGAATCAAGAAGTGTCGGGAAGGGCCGGAGTGGCAATGCCACTGCCGGCCCTTCTTTTTTCCAGCGCATGGAATGCCGGCGACGCGCCATGCGTTTATGTAGCCATGCTGCAATGCCGCGTTCTGTTTCGTGCCATCGCGCGCCAATCGAGTTTACGGTCGTATTTCACCAGGCGTAGTACTTATGCATATGCATCTCATATTGCAAATGCGACTTTCGCGAACTATCGTTCGCCCAAGCAGGTTTCATACCGAACGGCCAGTCATCATATGAAACGCATAATCATATTTCGACATCGGAAAAACTTGCGAACTTTACGACGCAGCCCCTTCAGCATTTGTAATAAGCGCCGATAACAAAGACTTCGTTTTCTGGAGACCGACCATGAGTAGCATCACCGAGCCGACGGGTAACAACGGCTCTGCCCCATTCTTTTCCAAGCAGGCTACCGTCGCGAAACCGGGATTTTCGCGCTGGATGGTTCCTCCCGCGGCGCTCGCCGTCCACCTTTGTATCGGCCAGGCTTACGCGTTCTCCGTGTTCAACGGTCCGCTGACCAAGGTTATCGGCATCACGCAATCGAGCGCCGACGACTGGTCGCTCACTTCGCTCGGCTGGATCTTCTCGCTGGCCATCGTGTTCCTGGGTTTGTCGGCGGCATTCGCGGGCAAGTGGCTCGAACACGTCGGTCCGCGCCGCACCATGTTTACGGCGGCATGCTGCTTCGGCGGCGGCTTCCTGGTTTCCGCGCTGGGCGTTTATCTGCATCAGATCGCCCTGCTCTATCTCGGCTATGGCGTGATCGGCGGCATCGGACTCGGGCTGGGTTATGTGTCGCCGGTGTCGACGCTGATCCGCTGGTTCCCGGACCGTCGCGGCATGGCGACCGGCATGGCGATCATGGGCTTCGGCGGCGGCGCGATGATCGCCGCTCCCTTGTCCGTCGCGCTGATGAACCACTTCCGCAGCGCCACCAGCATCGGCGTGGCTGAAACCTTCATCGTGCTGGGCATTGCCTACTTCATTTCGATGTCGATCGGCGCACTGGCGATTCGCGTTCCGCCGGCCGACTGGAAACCGGCCGGCTGGACGCCGCCCGCGACCAATCAGAAGAAGATGATTTCGCGCAATCACGTGCACATCGATCAGGCGTTGAAGACGCCGCAGTTCTATCTGATCTGGCTGGTGCTGTTCCTGAACGTAACGGCCGGCATCGGCATTCTCGGCCAGGCCTCGGTGATGATCCAGGAAAGCTTCAAGGACTCGGTGAGCGCCGCCGCAGCGGCAGGCTTCGTCGGTCTGTTGTCGCTCTTCAACATGGGCGGCCGTTTCGTGTGGGCGTCCGCGTCGGACTGGGTGGGTCGCAAGAACACCTATTTCATTTTCTTCGCGCTCGGCGCGGTGCTGTACTACCTCGTGCCCGGCTTTGCGTCGTCCGGCCAGATCGCGCTCTTCGTGCTGGCCTACTGCGTGATCCTGTCGATGTACGGCGGCGGTTTCGCCACCGTGCCCGCCTATCTCGCGGACATGTTCGGCACGGCCTTCGTCGGCGGCATTCACGGCCGTCTGCTGACCGCGTGGGCCGCGGCCGGCGTCGCAGGCCCGGTGCTGGTGAACTACATCCGCGCCTATCAGGTGGCGCACGGCGTGGCCAAGGCCGACGCCTACACCATGACGATCCACATCATGGTCGTGCTGCTCGTGATCGGCTTCGTCTGCAACCTGCTGGTCAAGCGTGTGAACGAGAAACATCACATGACCGACGCACAACTCGCCAAAGGCGCCTAAGGAGATTCTCATGTCGACCGTTCAGACAGCGCACCCGACCAACAAGATCAAGCTCGCCGTCTTCTGGCTTTACGTGACGATTCCGCTCGCGTGGGGCGTAGTGAATACGCTTTCGCAAGCGCTCAAGCTGTTCAAGTAAGCGATGGAGCCGTATGCCGCGCGATTCGCGCGGCATACGGACGCTGCCGGCAACCGCAGCAGTAACAGCGGCTGTGACGATGGCAGTAACCGCAACAGTCACCACAGCGGTCACACCGGCAACCGTCACGGCCGTGACACCGCCTCTATGCGCGCAACTCAGACGCGCGCATCAGCCTTTCTCCCTTTTCCTGCCTCCACTCAGGACTGGTACGCGGCACCCGCGCCGACCGTCGTCGTGGCGGAGCTGATACCCGCGCCCACTTTGACCTTCAGACTCGGCGTGACACGCGCCGACAGGCCGACCGCCACCGCCTGATAGCCCTTGTAGCCCGCCGTACCGACGCCGATGGCCAGGTTCTTGCCCATGTCGACTTCCGGCACCATGGTCAGCGCGATTGCCGACGCCGTGCCCGAATAGGCGTTACGCGCGATTTCATTCATGCCGCCCTGAAACTGCTGCATATTGACGGCATCGGTCGGCGCCTGACCGGCCGCGACATTGGTGATGCGCCGCTCGCTGCCGTTCGAACCGACCGACACCGTGTTTACCTGATCGGCCACCGAACCCTCGCCGATCGCTACCGAGCCCGGCGCACTCGCCACCGCGCCGCCGCCAATCGCCACCGTGCCGTTACCGATAGCCTGCGCCGCGTTGCCCGTACTGTTGACGGAAACATACGCGCTGCCGGACACGGCATTGTTCTTCACGACCTGGTTGAGGTTGCCGATCTGCTGGTTGGTATCCCAGAGTTGCGCGCCCGTGACGGCGTCGGTGCTGGTGGCCGACAGTTCGCCGTTCTGCAGGTTGGTGAGCGTGACTTTCGGCGCGTTGGCCGCCGTGCCGCCGAGCGTCACCTTGTTATGCGCCGACGTGTCGTACTGCACGGCGTTCGCCACCGATCCGCTGATGGTGTTGACGGTGCTCTGCAGGCCGGCGATATCGCTCGTGTTCTGCGTCACGCGACCATCGAGATTGGTGATCGCGCTGCCGACGTTGTTCACCACCGTCCCGCCGACGCTGTACGACGGTGCGGCGATCGTGCCGTCCGCATTCACAGTCGAGCCGCCGCCGAGCGCCACCGCCGTACTCGCCGCGTGCGCGTAGAGTTGCGCACCGTTCACGGCGTCCGTGCTGGCCGCGCTGACCGCACCCGACGCCACGCCCGTCACGACGCGATTGCCCGCCGTGCCCGCCATGTCGACGAGCATGCCGTCCGTCGTGCCGCCGACGCTGATGACGCGCGACATCGGGTCTTGCGTCACGAGACCAATGCCGCCGGCTTCCACGTTTTTCTGCAAGGTGGAAAGCCCGGAGTCGAGCGAGCCGAGCGCATCGCCCACCGTGTTCTGTACGCCGCCTTGCACGTGATACGTGGGGCCGGTGACCGAGCCGTCCGCGTTGACCTGCGCGCCGCCGCCGAGCGCCGTCACCATCGGCTTCACCTGACCGAGATTCACCGCCGACGAATCCGCGGTGCCCGCCGCGATACCCGTCAACTCGCGCACGCCGCCCGAGCCGGTGAAATCGACACTGGCGCCGTCGCTGTCTTTGGCAACCGTGATCTGACGCGTGGCCGGGTCCTGCTGCACGAGACCGATCTCGCCGTTCGTGATGCGGTTCGTGATGTTGGTCACGTCGCCTTCGATCGACGTCGTGCGTGCATCGATGTTGCTGATGCTGGTGGTGTTGTCCGTCACACGCTGATCGATATTGTCGATTTTGACGGTGTTGCCGGCGATGTCGCTGGTGTTCTTCGCCACGTTCTCGTTGGTCGCGAAAAGCTGCGCGCCGTTGACAGCGTCGGCGCTGTCCGCGGCGAGATCGGCAGCCGCCACGTTGGTGATCCTGACCGCGCTGCCGGTCTTGCCGAGCGTGACGGTGTCGTGCAGGCTGGAGTCGTACTGGACTGCATCCGCCACCGCCGCCGCGCCGCCTGCGGAGAGCGCCGACAACGCGGAGCCCACGTCGCCATAGGTCGTGCCGCCGATCAGATACGCGGGTTTCGTGACACTGCCGTCCGCCGCCACCGCCGCGCCGCCGCCCAGCGCGGCCGTGGCGCCCTTCAGTTGCGCGACCGTCACCACGTCGTTGTTCTGTGTTCCGGCCGCGACGTTGACGATCTGACGCTGCGCACTGTCGTTGCCGACGGAAACCACGTTATCGCGCTCGGCGGTCGAATCGGCACCGAGTGCGACCGAGCCTGCTGCACTCGCCGAAGCTCCCGAGCCGAACGCGATCGCCTTGGTGGCGGCCGCCGCAATGAACGCATTGCTGCCGGCCGCGATGGAATCTTTTGCGTTGGTCTGCACGTTCGTGCCGAGCGCCAATGCATCGGCACTCTGCACATTGGCCAGATAACCGATCGCCACGCCGTTCTCGGCGGTACTGCTGGTCGACGCGCCCGCGCCGACCACGGTCGAGTTGACCGCCAGCGCGGCCGCCGCCGAACCCACGGCCGTGCTCATGTCGAGCGACGCGCCCGAACTCGCGCCGACCGCCAGCGCGCCGTTGCCCAGCGCGCTCGCCCCGACACCGACGGCCATCGCGTTCTCGCCATACAGCGCGGTGGTGGTGAGCGCCGGCGTCACGATCGGGCTGACGGCGATGAACTGGCCGGCCCAACTGCTATCGGCGCTCGTGGCGGGAGTCGTCTGCAATGCGCGGCTGCTCGCAGCGGAAACCATGGGCTGCGAAAGCGTTGCATCGGACGAGCGGTTCGCATACAGCGCGGCCGCTGCCGAAGGTGGTTTCTTGCCCGAAGCGGCGGACGCTGCGGCCTCGCCGTAAGTGGCGACATTGACGGCGGGCATGGCGAGCGCGGCCTCGATATCACCACATGATGCCGCGACATCGCACACGGCGGCCGTTGCCGGCAACGCGGGCAACGCAAAGACCAGCGCGCCCAGCACGCCGGCGCGAGCAGCCGTCAGCACCGAGCCCGCCGACGTGCCGCATGCCCCATGACCTGCCGATTTCTCCGATGCCGCGACATGCGTGCGGGTCGATTTATTCCAGACTGTCTTATACGTTTTGTTCAACATTCCTCCCAATTATTTTTTGCGATTCCATTCGCCGATATTTTTCTTATGCCATCCTAATTATTTGGCTTTTAATGCCACATAACTAGGAATGCATCGCGCCGCTCTGAATTGCAAAAACGCGAGCCATCAGTCTGCCGTGGCTTCGCAGCGAGACGAATACGAATAATCCTAAAAGCTAAAAGTTAGCCTGAATGCGCACAAACGGCATAATGGCTTTAAGGCGAAAAGTGCCAAATATCTGAATCACTTAACGCGACGATTAAGCCGCATTAAGACGATCTCTTGAGCACTCTTAAATTGGAAAAAATTAATCGGACTGACGTCGCGATTACGCAGCGTGCCGACGTGCCGGCGCGTCGTTCAGCTTGCGGACGGCAGGCGCATGGGGAAGGTGATCTCGAATACGGTGCCCTCGTCTTCGTGCGAATCGAAGCGAATCTCACCGCCCAGCATGCGGCATAGTTCCTTGACGATCGCGAGGCCGAGCCCGGCGCCCGGAATGTCTTCGTCGGTGGCGCGCTCGAATTCCTTGAACACGCGTTCGCGGTCCGACGACGAAATGCCCACGCCCGTGTCCGATACCCGCAAGCGCCAGTGGTCCTCGTCCACGGCGGCCATGGTCAGTTCGATCTGCCCGGCTTTGGTGTATTTCGCCGCGTTGGTCATGAGGTTCAACGCGATCTGTTTGAGCTTGAGCCGGTTGGACACTACATCGTCCAGGCCGCCGTCGAAGCCGGCCTCCAGACGCAGCCCCTTCGCTTCGATCACCGGGCGGCACGACGCCACGAGTTCGTCGAACAGTTCGCGCAGACTGAAGGTTTCGAGCGCGAGCGGATTACTGTCGCCCAGCACGACCGAGTATTCGACCAGTTCGTCGACCAGCGTCTTCATGTCGGCCGCCTGACGGTTCGCGAGCGCGAGCGCCGCTTCGAGTCTGGCGGGCGCGCGGCTCATCAGTTGCAGCGCCATGGAAAACACGTTGAGGAAGTTGCGCAGATCGTGCACCACGCTGCGCGTGATCTGCATGCGCGATTCGTAGAGATCGCCGACCAGCTTCTGCTTAAGCGTCAGTTCGTGATTGGCGTGTTCGAGCCGGCCGGTGTAGTCCTCGATCTTCCTGTCGCGCTCGCTGACAACTTCGCGAATCGACGTGAGCGTGACGAAGCTGACGGCTTCGTCGATGAAATGGCGGGCCCGTTCTTCGTGCCGGCGCGTGAAAAACGGCCGGTTTTCGCTGAATTCGACGATCGCGCCGGTCAGCATCTGGCGGAACAGATCGAGTTCGCGCACCAGTTCGTCGATCCGGTAGCCCTGCTTCCAGCGCAACTCGCCATGCAGACGCGCGTCGCGCTCGATCGCGGGCTCGGCGTGATCGAGATCCTGATGTTCGAGCACGCTGCAGATTTCGTCGAGGATGTTCGGAATGTGGTCCGCGAGTTGCTCGTAAGTCAGGCGGTCCGACTCGGTCAATTCGGCGTCGTGAAAGACGGCCTTCATCCAGCGCTCGGTCAGATCGACCTGACGCAGGCGCAACTGCGCGGCAAAGGCGGCCAGCGGAAGGAGATGCGAATCCGTCATGTAGGAGACCCGAACGCGAGCGGCCGACGAGCCGCTCCGGCGCCTCCAGTATGCTTGAATTACGCGGGAAAAATTAACCAGGGTTAGGACGCGTGGCGCTCAGGCGTCCTGCGGGTGCTGCGGCCGCCTAGATCTTTTCGAACAGCACGTCCTGCGCGCCTTCCCACAGCACCTTGGTGCCGAGTTCGCGCAATTTCTCCTTGCCTTCGACGATGGTCAGGAAGTGGTTGCCCGCGAGCTGCCCCATCTTGCTCGCGAAACAGCACGAGCCGTACGCCAGAATGATCTCGGTTTCGCTGTAGCCGCCCGGATAGAACAGGATGTCGCCCACGGACGGATGGCTGGTGTGATTCTCGAAGCCGACCGCCGCGCCGTCGTTTTCGAGCTTGAATTCGCCGAGCGGTACCCAGCAGCCCTCGCCGCTCCAGCGTACGTGGATGAGCTTCTGGCGGTACGGCAGCAGCTTGAGGAATGCCGCCACGGTTTGCGGCGCGTCGGGATGCGTTTCGGCAGTGAAAACGTGGCCGGCGGAGGTGATTCGGAGTCGGGTCATCGCTGGATATCCGGTAGACAGGTTGATGGAGTGGTCGGTCAGACGCCGGCTAGGGCCAAGCCATGGCGCGTTATTCTGTCGTCCCGTGCAAGCCTTCGACAGATACAGTTGCCGAGCATCCGGTCAGGCCAGTTCCCGGGCTGCGGCACGTGGGCGAGCGAGCCGTCGCGATACACGGCCTGGCGAAGGCAAAACAGCCCCTTGGCCCCGCCATGCCAGATGTGCAGAACCGCGCGCCACGAAAGTTCGTAGTTTGCAAGCCGCGCAATGCGCAGCACACTGCGAAAAGTGCGTGATCTCGCCTGTTGCGCGGTGCTGGTCGGCCGATGCCACTCTGTCGAACCTTACCCTCGATCGTCCGGCGTCACCAGTCACGGTTGGGCCGCGCGAACACCGCGAGGCTCATGCGTGTCGGATAGCGGCCCCAAACCTGCCTCGCATCCGGCCTTCATCCGCAACGCATCGGCGGTCGGTCCGCGCGCCGCACGAGCCGCGCAGGAATCCGCATGAAATCGATTCTCAGCCGCGCAGCCGGTATGCCAGCGGCGTCACCCCAAAACTACGCTTGAACTGCACGGAGAAATGACTGGCATTCTCGAAACCTACCGCAATGGCAATTTGCAGCACCGTTTGACGGGTGGTGCGCAGCAGCCGCCCCGCTTCCTCGAGCCTCAGGCGCGTCACGAACTGATGCGGCGTTTCGCCAACGGCCTCGCGGAACACGCGGGCAAAATGGAAACTGCTTAAGCCGGCTTGCGCCGCCAGTTCGGTGATGGACAGGTCGGCGGCAAGATTGGCCCGAATGAACTCCGTGACCCGGCGCACGCGGCGCGGCAGCAGCGGTTCGAGCGGCGTCGGCGAAAGCTTGCCGGCGCGGCGGCCGCGCGTGTAGTGCTGCAACAGGTGCGCGGCCAGCGCATGCACCAGAGCGTCGACGTAGAGCCGCGAGTCGGCGGGATCGCCCGCGGCGCGATGCAGGGCGCCGAGCGTGGCGGCAATCAGCGGGTCGTGAAACTGCATGGCGTCGCCGAGCGACAGCTCGCACGAACCGTCCAGCGCCATCTGCGCAGCGACACGGTCGATCAGGCTGCGTTCGATATGCAGATGCACCGTCGACAGCGGCTCGTCGGCGATGGAATGCCAGCGCCAGGAAATCGGCGCCGGCGGCACGAACCAGACGTCGCCCACGCGCAGATTCGCGCTTTCCCAGCGTCCGTTCAGGTTGCGCTCCAGATGTTCGGCGCCGCTTGCAAGCGTCATTAGCGTGACGTCCTGCAAGCCCGGCGCTTCCAGCAGTTCCCGCTCGGCCGGTTCGAGATACGAGCGCAGTACCACGTGCCGCCAGCGCCGATCCACGCTCGATACGAGCTTCTGCCCCGCCATGTAGCGGTCGTAAGCGAGCGTGGTGGTCTGCTTTGGAATTCTAGCCATCGCTTCTTCCAGGAGGTGCCCGATGCAAACGAATCAGCCTCGCCCATCCGTCAGGCTAATCGCGGATCGTCGCAAGATCCCGAAAATGATAGCAAGGAACCGGCTACCGGAATTTCGGGAAATCGCTAATCATTCAGCCTGTCGTCCCTGAAGTCTGCTCGAAGTGTGCTTATCGTCTTTCATGCGTCTCGAACGCCGGAGCTACCGTTTCATGGAACACGAATGCGATACGCTGCCGCATTGGCTGACCGGCTCGCCGCAAGGCGAAGCCGGCCAGGCGTCGGCGGCTTTCAAACCTGCTGTATCCGCGCAACCGGCCTACCCGGCCGGCATGCGGCACGGCGGGAAATCGGCCCACGCGGCCGAAGCATCCAGAACATCGACCCGCAACGCGCCCGGCGCGGCGCCGGCGGGCTTTCTCACGCTCTTTACCGAAGAGGAGATCGGCACACCTTCGCCGGCCGCGCGCCGGGCGGCGCCGGTTATCAGTCCGCTGGTGCGTTTCGGCAGCGCACAGGACCGCATCGAATTCGTGCGGCGGCGCATCAGGCAACTCGGTTTCGACTCGTTCAGCTATTCGGCCACGCGCACCACGGCTCACCACAAAACGATGTTCGTGCTGACCAGCTACGAGTCGCAGACATGGCTGACGCGCTATTTCCGCGAGCGCTATTTCGAACTCGATCCGCGCGTCGCGCTGGCATCGCCGACCGGCCTGCCGTTCCTCTGGAACACGGCCGACATGCGCGCCGATCTGCCGCGCGCGCAGTTGCGCAGCGAGCGTCTGTCGGGGTTGATCGACATGCTGGAGGCGACCGGTCGCAAAAGCGGCATTCTCACGCGCATGCCCTTGCCCGAGCCGGAACTGAGCGCGAGCCTGTGCTTCAACTCGGAGATCGGCAACCCACGCTGGATGACGGAATCGATCGTGGCGGAAACGCTGATGTTCGCGCACATGATTCACGAATTCATCTGGACGCATGCGCGCAGCGTGATCGGCATAGCGCCGCAGCAGACGCCGCGCGTGACGCTGAGCGAGTTGCAGCACGCGGTGCTGAAGGCCGTCGTGCAAGGTCAGCGCGACAAGGAAATCGCCTACTTTCTCGGGCTGTCGCCGCACAACGTCGACTATCACCTGCGACGCTTGCGGCAACTCTTCAACGTGCGCAATCGCGTGCAACTGATCAATGTCGCGCAGGCTTACGTGAGTTGAATGCAGGTCGATGGGATTGCTTCGAGGCCGTGGCGGCACGGCCTTGAAGCGATAAAACCGGGAGACCGCGCGAGCAATACGCTCGCACCGCCGCTCAACTCTTCAGGCGATAACCCGTCTTGAAGATCCACGCCACGATCACGAGGAACACTGCGAGGAACAACGCCGTCATGCCGAGACTCACGGCCACGTCCACATCGGCGAGACCATAAAAACTCCAGCGGAAGCCGCTCACCAGATACACGATCGGATTGAACAGCGTGACCACTTTCCAGAACGGCGGCAGCATGTTCACGGCGTAGAAACTGCCGCCGAGAAACGTGAGCGGCGTGATGATCAGCAGCGGCACGAGTTGCAGCTTTTCGAAGCTGTCCGCCCAGATGCCGATGATGAATCCGAGCAGGCTGAACGTGACCGCCGTCAGCACCAGAAACAGGATCATCCAGAACGGATGCTGAACCTGCAAGGGCACGAACAGACCGGCGGTGGCGAGAATGATGAGGCCGAGCAGGATCGACTTCGTCGCCGCCGCGCCCACGTAACTCACCACGATCTCCAGATACGAGACCGGTGCGGACAGCAATTCGTAGATCGTGCCCGTAAAGCGCGGAAAGTAGATGCCGAACGATGCATTCGAAATGCTCTGCGAGAGCAACGACAACATGATCAGACCCGGCACGATGAACGCGCCGTAACTGATGCCGTCCACTTCCTTGATGCGCGAGCCGATCGCCGCGCCGAACACGACGAAATAGAGCGAGGTGGAAATCACCGGCGCGATGATGCTTTGCATCAGGGTGCGCCACGTGCGCGCCATTTCGAACTTGTAGATCGCGCGAATCGCGTAGATGTTCATTGATTGCCTCGCAGCAGACTGACGAAGATGTCTTCGAGCGAACTCTGCGTGGTGTGCAGGTCCTTGAAACGGATGCCGGCGTCGTCGAGCGCCTTCAGCAGCGCGATGATGTCGGTGCGGCCGCCCTCGGCTTCGTACGTGTAGATCAACTCGTTGCCGCCCTTCGCCACGTCCAGTGCATAACCGGCCAGCGATTCGGGCACGCGTTCGAGCGGACTCTCCAGTTGCAAGGTGAGCTGCTTCTTGCCGAGCTTGCGCATCAGCTCGGTTTTCTCTTCCACCAGCATGATCTCGCCGGCATTGATGACGCCGATGCGGTCGGCCATCTCCTCGGCTTCGTCGATGTAGTGCGTGGTGAGGATGATGGTCACGCCGCTCGCGGCAAGGCCGCGCACCAGCTTCCACATGTCGCGGCGCAACTCGACGTCGACACCGGCCGTGGGTTCGTCGAGAAACAGCACGCGCGGTTCGTGCGAGAGCGCCTTGGCGATCAGCACGCGGCGCTTCATGCCGCCCGACAGCGTGATGATCTTGCTATTGCGCTTTTCCCACAGCGAGAGATCGCGCAACACCTTTTCGACGTACGCCGGATTCTTCGGCTTGCCGAACAGACCGCGGCTGAACGAAACCGTGGCCCAGACGGTTTCGAAGGAGTCCGTGGTGAGTTCCTGCGGCACGAGCCCGATCAGCGAGCGCGCGCCGCGATAGTCGGCCGCGATGTCGCGGCCGTCCACCGTCACGCTGCCGGTGCTTGCGTTGACGATGCCGCAGATGATGCTGATGAGCGTGGTTTTGCCCGCGCCGTTCGGCCCGAGCAGCGCGAAGATTTCTCCCCGGTTGATGGCCAGATTGATGTTCTTGAGCGCATGAAAACCCGTGGCATAAGTTTTCGACAGATTCGTGACCGAGACGATTGGCTGCATGGATTCGACGATGGCAGACACCGTTTGTTTGATTGGAAGGATCGGCGCGAAAGCGCCGCCGCACCCGCAATGTAATGGAAAGTGGCGAAGCGTGCAGCCCATCGTTGCTGCCGGGTACGCGCCATGCTCGACATCAGGTACACCGCAAGCGCGCCCGCTGAGGCACACCGCTTGCGGCAATCGAGGTGTGAGCGACTTGCGCTTGCGTGACATTCACAGCAATCAATCCGGTCATCCGGATCTTTGGAGGCAAATCATGAAACACATTACCAGGACGATTTTCGCGTCGGCGCTCGTGATGGCGCTTTCGGGCGGAGTCTATGCCCAGGCGGGCGGCGGGGGCGGCGCAGGTGCGGGTGCGGGCGGCACGGGCGGCGGCGGAACGGGGGTCGGCGCGGGCGGCGGCACGACGGGTGGCGCGGGCGGGACAGCCGCGCCGGGCGTCGGTGCGGGGTCGATGAAGAGCCCGAACAGCTCGGGCTATGGCTCGCCGGGCGTGACCGGTACGGGCGGCGGCATGGGAACGGGGACGGGCGCATCGCCCAATAGTCCTTCGATGAACCGCTCGAACGGCACCATGAGCAACGGCACCAGCAATGGGATGAACAACGGCATGAACAACGGGACCACCGGCAACAACATGAACGGCAATATGAAGAACGGCGGGCAATGACGGCCGCGTCAAGCGACGTAGCGACCGCGAACTCTAGCGGATCGCTGCTGCGGCAAAACCGTTGCATGAAGTATGAGTCACTGGATCATCAGTCACTCGCAGCCGGGCGGCGACGCATCGAACGATGCGCCGCCGCCCTTTTTCATGTGCAGAGGCTCAATGCGACCTGCCCGAGCGCCCAGACACTCAAGGCTCGGCGCAGACGAAGCTGCTGGCCAGATTCAGGTTGCCCTTGCCGCTATAGCGCGGAAACAGCGGATAGCGGCACAGCGGACGCGAGCGGCCGTTGGTGGCCGCGGCGATGTCGGTTGCGTTGAGCGTTTCGGGAGCCGTGCCGCGCGTCACCCAGTTATCGAGCGCGCCGAGCAGATCCACCGACGGAATGAACACGCCGCTGCCATGCTGGAAGCCCGGCACCATGTAGAGCCGCATGAATCCGTTCACCTCGCCGCTGCCGTAGCGGTCGATCAGCGCCTGGTAATAGGCGATGGTCTGATTCGGGCTGATGACTTCGTCGGCGAGACCTTGCAATGTAATGAGCTTGCCGCCGCGCGCGATGAAGCGTGTGAGGTCGGGGTTCATCGCGCCGATGGTCTGCGAAAGCGTCACCAGTTGCGCGCGATATTTACCGGGATGTTGCAGATCGAACCTGAGCGAATCGAAATTGGCGTCGTGCGCCACGAAGTAACGCAGATAACCGTCGCCTTGCGCGAACAGGTAGCCGTTGGCAAAAAAGGTCGGCACCGGCAGGCGTTCCGGCTGATGCGCCAGTCCGAGCAGGCCGGTCAGATGCGTGCCCTGGAAGATGTTGTAGCCGCTATAGCCCGCCACGTTCCATGCAAGCTTGTAGGGCAGCGACAGGCCGTCGCGCATCACGAGCAGCGTGGCGAGTTGCGCGTCGGTGAGGCATTCGTCGTGCGCCGGCGTGTGGCCGGTACAGCGCAACGAGGCAATGATGTCCGCCTCGTGCTCGCGACACGATGCGACGTCGCTGACAATGCCGTCTGCCGCGCCGTCGAGCCTGTCGCAGACGGCGAGCGTGCGCTGGTAGACGTGCTCCAGCAGCAAGGGCGGAATGAAGCCGCCCGGTGTCAGATATTCCGCTTGTCCGAGCTTCACGCCGATCAGACGCACGCCGGAAAAATTCAGCGCGGGGGAATTGGCGATCACGCCGTCGTAGTCGTCCGGATAGCGCTGCATGACGGTATAACCTTCCCGCCCGCCCGTCGAGCCGCCCGCGAAATACATGCGCTGCGGCGGCCGGCCGTAGGCGCGCGCGATCAGCGCGAGCGCGGCGTCGTGGGTCTTCTTCAGATGCGCGTAGCCGAAGTTCGTCACCGCTTCGTCGAGCAGACCGAACACCGCGAGCGAGGAGTCGCCCACGTGGCCGGAGTCGTCGCCGAATGTCACGTAGCCTTGCGCGAGCGGCGCGCGGTCCGGCGAAAACGGCATGACGCCGGTGCCGCTCACCACTACGCCGTTATAGCCTCCGCCGCCGATCTGCAGCGCGCGGCCGTTCCAGCGGCGCGGCAGATTCAAGTCGAAGCGGATGTCCGGCGTGGTGGCTTCGAGCGCCTTGATGCGCCCGGTGATGCGGCAGTATTCGCCGCCCTGCTGATTGCCCGGCGCGGTGGCGCCGACCATGCCGGCGGTCTCGATCTGCACGCCCGCCGTGGGCAAGGCGATCAGTTCGGGCGGCAGCACGGCGCCGGCCAGTTCGCCGCAGCGCATCGCCAGCGGCGCATCTTTCGGCGCGGCCTGCGCCGCCGGCGCGGCGAGCCAGAGCGCCGCGCCCGCCGTCATGACGACCAGGCGCCCGAGCACTGCCTTGCGCAGACCGCGCGGGCGCGCCCTCATCCGTAACCTGCGCCGTTCGCGGCGGCGCCCGGCTGATGCCCTTTCCAGTCGTTCCAGCCGCGCGCGATCATCAGCACCGCGCCGATCGCGACGAGATCGCCGCCGAGCCCGATCAGCACGCCACGAAAGCCGTGGAAGGTGTGCGGCGTGGCCGTATCGACGATCAGCGACACCAGCGTGCCGGTGACGAAACACACGAGCCCGGTGCGCCCGACCGTCACCACGGCAGGCAGACGCTGGGCGAGCCACGCAATGCTGCCCATGCGCACGAATTGCGCGGCCACCCAGGCAATGACGACGAAGTTGATCACACGGTCCACGGAAAGGTTCTGTTTGAGCGCGCCGGGTAAAGGTTGCGTGAGCACGAAAAGTTTAACGATAGCAAAGCTCAGCACCGCGACGACCGCGGCCCGCGTGAGCCAGTGCGCCGTGCGGCTCGCGTGAAAGCGTTCGCCGATGGGCTGCACGCGGCATAGTATGCCGAGTACGAACATGAGTTGCCAGGCAAACGGATTAAAAGCCCAGTCGGCGACGTCGTCAATGCTGAACAATGCGGCCAGCGGCCGGGCGAAGGCCCAGATCACGACGCTCAGGATGAGCGCGCTCAACCACGAGCGGCGCGCGAGCGGCACCGCGAACGGCACGCACAATGCGAAGATCACGTACATCGGCAACACGCTGGACAGATACGGTTGACGCCGCAGCAAGGCGATGTCGAGTGCCTGCCGCAGCGGCTGGATCGCGAACGGCGGCCAGCCGGTCAGCTCGACCATCGGCCGGTTCAGATGCAGCAAGGCCAGCACGGCGCCGGACACCAGCGTCAAGATCGCCGTCAGCAGATAGGCCCGATAGATTTCCCAGCAGCGTTTGACGAAGCGCATTTTCGCCGCGTGTTCACCGCGGCTCGCGAGCACCGCCGTATAGGCCGCGGCCGACGCATAGCCGCCGAGAAACACGAACACTTCGGCCGAGTCGCACAGCGCGTAAGCGTGCAACATGAGATGCGAAAGCGTGCTGCCTGGAATGTGGTCCAGCACGATGACTATCAGCACGATGCCGCGGAAAAAATCCACTTCGATCGAGCGTCCGCGGCGGCTGTCCATTCGAGTTCTCGCAAGTTGGCGCAGTAGCGTTGCGCCGTGGAAGGCGGTGTGGAACCGCTGTTCCTCGTAGGAACATAATGAGAATAAATCGTTCCCATCCACGCCGTGCGCGCCTCTCTCACACGCTGACAGGCGACTGCCAGACATGCCCTCAATGGCAGCGAGATGAAATGCAGTTGTGGGTCAGCGGTAAGACCGAGTCATTGTGTCCTGGCCTTTTCCGGAAAGTTTTGCGACTTTGAACACGGTGAGAAGAAACGAATCGGTAAGCCGCGTCGAAATAAATTTTTTGACTGCGATACACGATTTCTTTCCACTTTTTTTATCGTACGATGAGTCCATGTACGCCGCATGGCCATCGCATGTCGATGACTTCGACTCGATGTCACGCCTCTCGCGGCAACTCATGTGGACCGGGAATATCGGCCGCACGATCAACGATCGGCGGCCCGTCGATGCGAGCATCGCCTTGTGCATGCTCTATCTCGTTGCTGCCGGAACCGGCGTTCGGCCAGCCCTGGTCCTTCCACTATCGCCCTGAAGCGCAGCGTCTTGCACGCCGCCTTGCTCTGGAAGAAGACCACATGAATAAAAGGATTGCTGGTTTCGATGGACTGCGCGCGATCGCGGTCGTCATGGTGTTTTTTCAGCATCGCATCTTCGGTGACATCGGCGAGATCGGTCACCTCGGCGTATGGATTTTCTTCGCGCTGAGCGGCTTTCTGATCATCGGAATTCTGTCTGCGCAACGCGAGCGCATCGAGCAGCGCGCGAGCCGTTTCGGCGCCGAGCTCAAGCGCTTTCTGTTTCGCCGCACTGTGCGCATCTTCCCGATCTATTACCTGATGCTGATCGTGATGTGCGGGTTGATGGCATTCGGTTTCGGCAGTCCCGAACTCGCGGGCGGCATGCCGTATCACTTCGCGTACCTGTCGAACATCTGGATCGGCTCGGTGTTGCACAGTTGGCCCGGCCGATACTCGCATCTATGGAGCCTTGCGATCGAGGAGCAGTTCTATCTGGTGTTCGCGCCGCTTCTGCTGCTGCTTGCCACGCGGCGGCATCTCGTGGCGTGTGCGACGGTCGTGGTGACGGGACTCGTCGCGCTGGCGGCCATGCGCGCGGCGCATTATGCGGACATCACCATCTACACGAATCCGCTGACCAACTTCTGGCTGCTTGCGCTCGGCGGCATCGGCGGCCTGCTGATCGCCGACGACACGAGCCCACTGCGCGCATGGCTCGGCCACAGCCTCACGCTGCCCCTCCTGACGGCCTGCCTCGTCGCCTTCTGCGCGACCGAACCCGCATGGAGCCGCCTGCACGATCCGCTCGCCTTCACGGGCGTCAGCGCCGCATACGGTCTGTGCATCGCCGCGCTGGTGTGCGCCATTGCATGCTGCCGCAGCGCGCTGGTGATCGGCATGCTGGAAACGGGCTGGCTCGTGAGTTTCGGCCGCATCAGTTACGGCTTTTATCTCTATCACAACCTCATTCCCGATCCGAGCAGAACCCATCACGTCATCGCGCTATTCGGCGGCACGGTGCCAGCCTGGGCGCACGTGCTCGGCACAGTCGCGTCGTTCGTCATTTCGCTGACCATCGCGATCCTGTCATGGCGTCTGATCGAAGCGCCGATTCTGCGTCTGAAGACGCGTGGCGCCGCGAGCGGTCAAACGGCGCCGGTCAAGGCGCCGGGTCTTGCCAGCCGCAACGCGGCGGTCGATGCGCTTCGCTATGGCGCCCAGCGCGACGAGCAGACTGCCTCCGACGCGGTTTGAAGCGCGCGCTTGGTCGTCTTTGCGCGCGCTTGCATTTCGTCGGCGGGCAGCCTGGCGAGGCTCACGGTATGATGCGGCCTCACCTTGACCGGCTGCGTCAGCCCTCGCCGCGTACCGCGGTAGTGAAACAGCCGGGACCATAAAAATAGCCCGCGGCGTGCGAAGTCTGCTTCGCCCGTCCGCGCGGCCGGTTCGCGGACCTCGACCCATGTTGCATTTCAATTTCGCCGACGGCGTGCTCGGCTCCAGCCTGCAGGCGCTCGACCTCGCTGCGTTGCTCGGTATCGTTGCCGCCCTGCTGCTCGGCGGCATGGTGAAGGGCGTGGTCAGCATCGGCGTGCCGCTCGTGGCGATGCCGATCCTCAGTCACTTCCTGCCGATCAAACAGGCGGTCCTGCTGCTCTCGATGCCGATCATTCTCGGCAACATTCCGCAAGCGCTCGAAGGCGGCCAGATGCTGCCGACCATCAAACGCATCGCCGCGCCGCTGATCGGCACGATAGTCGGCAACATCGTTGGAGTGAGCGTGCTCATTTCGCTGGCGCCGCATCGCGCGCAGGCCGCCGCCGGCGCCTTGCTGATGCTCGCCGCCCTGCTGCTGCTCGCTTCGCCACGGCTGACGCTCTCGCCCACGTGGGCGAGGCCTGCCGGCTTCGTGCTGGGGTTCGGTGCGGCCGTGATGGAAAGCATCGCGTCGGTGCCCGGTCCGTTGCTCGCCATGTATCTGATCGCGACGGGCGCGACCGGCAAAGCCTTCACCAAGCAGATCGCGATCATTCTGGTGGTTTCGATCATTACGCTGGTAGCGGCATTCAGCGGCGGCGCGCATGCGAGCTGGAGCGATCTGGTGATTTCCGCGTGCGCCAGCGTGCCGGTCATCGTCGGCATGCTGCTGGTCAGGCCGCTGCGCGATCGCCTGCCGCCGGCCGCGTTCCGCATGCTGGTGCTGGTGTTCGTGGTCGCCGCGGCCGCACAGATGATCTGGAAGTCCGGCGTGCTCTAAAAGGAGTGGTATGCCGCTTGCTGCGGATTCCCTACGTTCCATCAACAGGGAGACGGCATGACGACCACGACCAAGCCCACGGCGGAACCCGCCAACGTGCCGGAAGAAGATCCGGGCGGCCCGCCCACCGAAGTCTCCAAGCCCATCGGCGATGCGATTCCCACGCCGGTCGAACCGGGTCTGGATCAACCGCTGCCGAAAAAAGGTGAGACCTTGGAGGGAGATGCCGGCGCGAAAAACCCGGCCAGCGGTCAGGCCGGCGCCGTGATCGGCGACACGGATACGCCGCCGGGCGTGCCGGAGCCGGGTCCGTCGGATTTTGCGTGAGATTGATTGCGCGTGTTTCGATTGAAGCAAGGCGGCGGCGCTCGTTTAGAGCGCCGCTTTGGATGGCATGAGGGAAAGCTGGCGAGTCTGCCGAGGAATGTTGCTGCGCAGTTGTTTACGGACTACGTGTGAAGCGGATACGTTGACCGGTTATTTAAAGCTGACCGTGCGGCGGAGCGACCTCGACGTCACATGACGCCGCGATGTCTGCTTGCCAGCTTCCGTTACCACTACGCCGCAGCCGGCTCGTGAACGATGGTCAGCGCGCCCTTATGCTCCTTGATCAGCCGATACACCGTCTCGCCAGGCACCGTCTCGTGTTCGAGCAATTCGTCGGCGATGGCGCGCAGCACGGGCTGGTAGGCTTGCAACAGCTCGAAACACTGCGTATTCAGTTCCTTGAGCAGGACGTTGGCGTGTTCGATCGCGCCTTTCATCTGCAAACCCGCATACTGCGACGGCAGCGCCGCCAGGCTGAACAGATCGCCGTCGCTATTGAAACCAAACTTCGACACCATATCCAGGCTGATGCGCGAGGCTTCCTGCAGATCGGACGCCGCGCCGCTCGATGCCTCGGAGAACGTCAGAATTTCAGCATTACGCCCGCCCAGCAGCACCTGAATCTCGTTGCGGATTTCGGTCTCGCGATAAAGATGCTTGTCTTGCGCCTTGGTGATGAGCGCCACGCCCAACGCGCCGCCGCGCGGCAGGATCGTGACTTCTTCCAGCACGCCGGTCCCGAGTACGGCGGCCACCAGACCGTGCCCCGCCTCGTGCACGGCGATGCGGGTGCGCTCGTCTTCGCTCAGCGCGCGCTCGGCGCCGCTGACGTCGCCGATACGGGCAATCTTGATCGCTTCCATGAAGTGCTTCGCGGCGATTTCCGTGTCGCCCGCCTTGCGCGCCACCAGCCCCGCCTGATTGACCACCATTGCGACAGTTGCCGGCGACAAGCCCGTGGTCAGGCGCGCCAGCTGGTCGTAGTCGATGTCGGCAGCCTTCGCTTTCAGCTTCTCGGCATAGAAACGGAAAATCTTCGCGCGATCTTCGCGGTCCGGCAAACGGACCTGCACCGTACGGTCGAAACGCCCCGGACGGCGCAGCGCTTCGTCCAGATTGTCGGGATGGTTGGTGGCCGCAACGATGATGACGCCCTCGTTCGACGCAAAACCATCCATTTCCGCGAGCAGTTGATTGATGATGCGGTTGCTTTCCGCTTCGACCGGGCCGCCGCCGGTGTCGGTGCGTTTGGCGAGGCCGTCGGCTTCGTCGATGAAGATGACCGTGGGCGCATTCTTGCGCGCCAGTTCGAACAGATGCTTGACCTTCTGGATACCGACGCCGTAGTACTTGGCGCTGAAATAGCTGCCGGTGATCGAGATGAAACTCGCGCCGCACTCGCCGGCGAGCGCCTGCGCGAGGCGCGTCTTGCCGACGCCGGGACCGCCCACCATCAGGATGCCGCACGGCGCACGCACGCCCATCGAGGTGAACTGCTTGGGGTCGGACAGGTAGCCGCGGATGTCCGCGAGCGCCGCCTTCGCTTCGCCCGCGCCGATCACGTCGTCGAAACACAGGGCGGGCGAGCGTTCCAGCAGCTTCGCGCCACCGCGCATTTCGCGGCGCATGAACCACACCATGCCGCCGATGAGGAACAGCGGCAGCAGCACGCTGATCGCGTCGCGCACCTGATCGAAAGCCTGGCCCCAGCGCGACGCGTTCGAACGGATATCGGCGTCCGGCAGCCATACAAGCTGATACGACGACGCCTGATCGGTCTTCGGCTCGCCGAGCAGCAAGGCATGCGAGAAAGTCGCGTTGTGGTCGGTGACGAAGTATTTGGTTCCGTCACGGCGGGACACCAGAATCGCATTCGGGCTGACGCCGATCGCGGCGACATTGGCCGCGTGAATGTCGCGTAGCATGGCCGACGCGTCTTTCTCGTCGTGGGTCCACGCCGAGGCGTCCTGACGCATCTGGCTCGCCACGCCCGTCAGCGCCGGCGCCGACTGCGCCTCGCGACGCTGATAATGCCACACGCTCAGCGCGAGCACGACGACGATCAACGCAGCGCCCGCCGCAATGGCAAGGTTGCGGACACGGCGGTTTCCAAGCGAATTCTTTCCCGGCTTCATAAGTCACTTCCAAAAACGGGCCGCGAGCGGCCCCGATACTGTCTGAATCAGAGGGTGGTAGGCGAGAGTAATTCGCTGGCGCGATGTCGTAATGGCACGCGAACCGGAAGGAAGGACACCCAAGCATGTGTCCCTTAAGACGATCCGCCCAATACGCAGTATGGCGGCCCGTCAAACATTCCAAATCACTGAAAAAGCCCTGTTCTACCGTCGAATCCGGCCTGTTGAAGGGTCCGGATTCACGGAACGAATCGTGCAGAAAAACGCTGTCCCTGCGCGCAGTTTACCAGCGCTAAATTCGCCGTGTATTTTGCACACCTATAATTAACCATACCCTAATTAAAGCGGTCAAAATTGCCGGAAAATGTGGGGAATTTGTGACGCCAATAAGCGCACACTTTGTTCAGCGGAATTCGGACAACACTCGGGAGAAAACAGGCGGCGCCGGTCATGCCGGCGAACGTAGGAGGCGCACTGGTAAACTGCCCACGCTCGTCATTGCCCTTATTGCATTTCACTCAGTCAACGAACTCGCGCCAGCGCGCCGCATCGCTCATTCCTTCACTCATGCTTCGATTCGAAAACCTGTCCAAACGTTACAGCGAACGCGTCCTGTTTCAGAATCTGCACTTCGACTGCACCACGGGCTGCGTGGCGCTGGACGACGAATCCGGCAGCGGCAAATCCACCTTGCTCGCGATTCTCTCGGGCACGCTCGAACCCGATTCCGGCGAAGTGTGGATAGGCGGACACTCGTTGAGCCGCGCGCCGCGCGAGTCTCAAGCCGGGCTCATGTTCGTTCCCGAAGACTGCATGATCCATCCGGACCAGAGCGGGCGCGAATTTCTCGCCCGCGTCGCGGCGGAACGCAATGTGTCGGTCGATGAACGTACCGACGAACTCGCCGGGCGCTTCGGCCTCGACCCGCATCTCGACAAGCGTTTCGAGCAGATGTCGTTCGGCACGCGCAAAAAGTTTTTCCTGACGGCCGCGGCGCTCGGCGAGATCGACGTGCTGATCGCCGACGAACCGGTCGGCGGACTCGATGCTTCGGCGCGCGCCGTGCTGGTCGATCTGTTCATCACGCTCGGCAAGACGCGCACCGTGTTTTTCTCGAGCTACGACGCGGCGTTCACCGAGGCGTGCGGCGCAAAAAAGATCAGCTTCGCCGATCTCGCCGCAAAGAGCTGAACGGGCCGCGCCGAACCGCAGCCACTCAGATCGTCACGCAGATCTTCCCGAAATGCGCGCCGGCTTCCTCGTGCGCGAACGCGTCGGCGAGTTTTGCCAGTTCGAAATGACTGTCGATGACCGGTTTGATGCCGGTCACTTCCAGCGCACGGATCATGTCCTGCTGATCCTGCCGGCTGCCGACGATCAATCCCTGCAGCCGCTGCTGCCGCGCCATCAGGGCGGCGGTCGGCACCGGGCCCGCGCGGCCGGTCAGCACGCCGATCAGCGCAAGGTGGCCGCCGATCCGGCAAGCCGTGATGGATTGCGGCAAGGTGCCCGGACCGCCCACTTCGATGACGTGATCCACACCGCGCCCGTTCGTCAACGCCCTGACCTGCTTGCCCCACTCCGGCTCGGTGCGATAGTTGATGGTGTGGTCCGCGCCGAGTTCGCGCAACTTCTCCAGCTTCGCATCCGACGACGACGTGGCGATCACGCTCGCCCCCATCGCTCTGGCAATCTGCAAAGCGAAAATCGATACGCCGCCGGTGCCGAGCACGAGCACGCTGTCGCCCGCCTTCAGCTGGCCGTCGACGATGAGCGCGCGCCATGCCGTCAGCCCGGCCGTGGTGAGCGTGGCGGATTCGGCGTGACTGTAGCCGCGCGGCGCCAAGGTGAAGTAATGACCCGGCAGAACCACGGTTTCGCGTGCATAGCCGTCCACGCCGTCACCGGGTGTGGTGGAAAAGTCGGCGATCGCGGGCGGTCCGTTTTCCCAGAACGGGAAGAAGCACGACACGACATGATCGCCGGCCTTGAAGCGGGTCACGTCCGGCCCGACCGCTTCGACGACGCCCGCGCCGTCGGCCAGCGGAATGCGGCCCGCTTCGGTCGGCAGATTGCCCGTGGCAACACCGTAGTCGTGAAAGTTGAGGGAACTGGCGTGGATGCGAACGCGGATCTGACCCGCCGCCGGCTGGCCGGGATCGGCGATATCGACGACCTCGAGCGTTTTCAGCGTGGCGGGTGAACCGACTTTGACGGCTTTCATGTGTTCCATCCTCTGTGAGTGACGTGGCACTTCACAGGGGCGCAGCCATGCGCGGCAAGCGCAATGGGCATGGTCACGGCCGCCTGCGAAGCGAGGTGCCTGCCAGAATACCGCAAGCCTCGCTCACGCAGGCGAACGCTCAAGCCGCCTTTTCCTGTTCTTCCTGTTCGAGCCAGAGCCGGCTGTCGGGAAACCAGAAAGCGTCCGGGCGCGGCGGCGACACCAGCTTCACCCGCAATTCCGGATTGAATATCTTCGACCACGCGGACAGATAGGACGGTGTCTTGACCAGCATGCCGCAACGCGCGAGCAGCAGACTCGACACCAGCGCTTCGCGGCCGATCGCAAGCCCTGGATAGCCGCTGAAATGCACCGGCGTCTCGCCGGTTGCGAGCCATTTTGCGGGCGCGACCTTGACCGGCCGGCTGAACGGCCAGGCCGCGAAGAAATCGAGGAAAGCCTGCTCGTCGCTGGAGATGAACAGATTCGTCAGGTGAGGATTTTCCGCGAGCGTCTGCTCGACCATGCGGCAAAAGTGTCCCCACGAAACCGGCACGGCTTCCTGTGCTTTGTCGGTGCCGCGAAAATGCGCGCCGAGCGTCGTCGCGCCGATGCCGAGGCGCTCGCAGTTCGCGTCGACCTCGTCGACGATATGCGCGGCCGGCCGATAGTGCTCGAAGAACAGCTCGCTCGCGGGCCGCAATTGCAGTTGCGATTCGTAGCGCTGCCGAAAACCGAGTTGCACCAGATCACGCACCGTGGACGTTCGCACCTTGTGTAACGCCGTGACCGCCGACGTTTTACCCACGGGTTCGAAAAACGCGGAAAACCAGTCGAGCTTGCCCTGCGGATCGCCATACAAACCGCCGCGCGCGCTGATGCACGGCGTCAGGCACTTCTCTTCGCAATACATCAGAATGAACAGCACCATTTGCATCACGGAGAAGAAGCCGGAGTTCTCCTGGATTTCAATGGCGAATACGCCGCGATTCAGACGCTGCGTGGCATGCAACGAGATGCGGCGAGGCGTGGCAACGGAATGCTTGAATCCTTCACTGCGTCGGATCTGCTTCGCCCGATCGACTACCCTTCTGAGCATGCCGCCTCCTAATTCATTAGGTATTCTTCGAAAAGCACTCGCTGGTTTTAAACCGCTTCGAGGTCAGTCGAGCATAACATTCAGCTTGCAGCTTTCGGGCAGAAGTAACCTGTCTGCGTGAGCTAGCGCACAGAGGCCCGGTAAGGATTTCCTGAACGACGTCCGGGCTCGCGCGCTACGACGGCCGGCGCATTGGTCAGACGCTTTCGTCGAGGCCGGATCGTTGACGACGCATCGACCTGCTTGACCTTCCCCCCGTGGGAAGGTCGAGACTCCTGTCATGGTCAACTGACGGAGGCGGCAAATGCAATTCGATATTCCCGACATGACGTGCGGCGGCTGCGCCAACGCCATCGCGCGCGCGGTGAACGCGCTGGATCCCGCGGCCACGCTGCGGGCCGACGTCCCCGTTAAAATCGTGTCGATCGACTCGACGCTGCCGCAGGCGAGGCTCGTCGAAGTCATCGAAGCAGCGGGCTTCCATCCGTCGCCGCGAGCCTGAGCCGTTCACGCGGAGCCGGCTCGCGAGAATCGAAGCCGGTTCGATACCTCTTCCAACCACGGGAACATCCCATGAAAAACCTTCGCGCATGGCGCGCTCTTTGTCTCTTCAGCGGTATGGCGATCACGGTCGCGGCGGCGCCCGTCCACGCCCAGCAGCATGCCTCGATGCCCGGCATGAGCATGCCCGCGTCAGCGGACATGGGCAGCGGCGACTCGACCCAGGCCTTCAAGGACGCCGACGAGAAAATGATGAAGGGAATGGATGCGTCCGCCTACACCGGCGACGCGGACAAGGACTTCGTCGCGCACATGATCCCGCATCACGACGGGGCGATCGCAATGGCGCAGGTGGAACTGAAGTACGGCAAGGATCCCGAGTTGAAGCGCCTCGCGCGCAACATCATCAAGGCGCAACACGACGAGATCGCGTTCATGCAACGCTGGCAGGCCAAGCACGCAGCGAAGTGAGCGTGCAATAAGGTCAATGCGGCGTGGAAGCGACGCAGAAGCAACGCCTGACTGAAAAAGCACAACGGGCGCGGCATGAATGCCGCGCCCGTTGTGCGTTAACTGCCTGAAGTCTTATCCCGGCGCGCCGACCTTAAAAGCTTATTCCAGCACGATCTGCACTTTCACGTCGGTCGGCTTGCCGCTCGCCGCTTCCTCGAATGCTTCGATACCGTCCGCGAAGGCGAACGAGCGCGAGATGAACGGCTTGATATCGAGCCGCCCCGAGGCGATCAACTGGATCGCGCGCGGGAACATGTTGGCGTAGCGGAACACCGACTCGATCCGCACTTCCTTGATCTGCACGGCCACGATGTCGATCGGCACGGCGCGCTGCGGCATGCCGACCAGCACGAGACAGCCCCCCGGACACAACAGGTCGACGATACCGTCGAACGCTTTCTCGTTGCCGCTCGCCTCAAACACGACGTTCGCGCCCCAGCCTTCGGTGAGTTCGGCCACCACGTCTTTCACCTGTCGGTCGCGGATATTCACCGCCGTCACACCCTGCACGCCGCCGATCAACGCCAGCTTCTCCGGCACCAGATCGCATACGATCGCGCGACTGCAACCGCCCGCCAGCGCCGCGAGCGCGCACATCATGCCGATCGTGCCCGCGCCGAGAATCACCGCCACGTCGCCCGGTTTGATCTTCGCCTTGGTGGCAGCCTGCATGCCGATTGCCAGCGGCTCGACGATCGCGCCTTCGGCGAAACTGACGTTGTCCGGCAGCTTGAACGTGAAGGCCGCAGGATGAACCACGAACGGCGTGAGGCAACCGTGAACCGGTGGCGTCGCCCAGAAGCGCACGCTCGGATCGAGGTTATAGAGCCCTTCACGCGACGCGCGCGATTCCATGTCCGGCACGCCCGGCTCCATGCAGACGCGGTCGCCTTCCTTCAGATGCTTGACCTCCTCGCCGACCTGCACCACCGTGCCGGCCGCTTCGTGACCGAGCACCATCGGCTCGTTGACTACGAACGGCCCGATGCGGCCATGCTGGTAGTAATGAATGTCGCTGCCGCAAATGCCGACCGTATTGATGCGGATGCGCACGTCGCGCGGACCCACGACCTGCGGCAAGGTGAACGGGCGCAAGCTGATGCGGCGCGCTTCTTCGAGAACCAGTGCTTCCATGATTGCAGCCCTCTGCCAGGGAATGAAGAAAATGGCGTATCAAAACGCTATCGTGTTTTTACGGTTCTTCGCACAGACGCTGCGCGGTTTCTTCGTCGGTGACCAGCACCGACGGATAGCGTCCACGCAACGCGGCGCGCGTCACCGCGAATTTTTTTGCGCCGCCGCTCACCAGAACCACGCGCTGGATCTTGCGCAGATCGTCGAGCGTGACGGCAACGGTGCGGCGATTCAACGGATGGTCGATGGCTTCGCCGTCGGCGTCCATGAAGTGACCGAGCATGTCGCCCACCGCGCCCGCCCGTTCCAGTTCGCGCACCTGTTGCGGATCGTTGATGCCGTACGTCACCACCAGCGACTCCGTCAGGTCGCCGCAGGTGAGCACCGCGAGATCCGACTGACGCGCCCGCTCGTAGGTCTCGCGCACGGCGTCTTCCTGCAGCAGCGTGTCGCGCACGGCCTGACTGCTGACGTAGATCGGCACCGGAAACAGAAAGCCGTCGGCCTGACACAGATTGGCGAAGTCGGAGACGATGTCGAAGGTATTGATGCTCGGGCAATGCGACAAGCCGCCCTGCAACGACACCGCCGCGAGCGGTCCGTACGCGCGTTGCGGCATGGCGCGCAACACGGCGCGTATCGTGCGGCCCCAACCCAGCCCGACGGTCTGCCCGGTCTCGATCTGCCGCGACAGATAATTGGCCGCGCCGATGCCGATCGCCGCCATGTTCGATTCGGTATCGGCACCGGCCGGCACCACCACCGCCGCTTCCAGTCCGAAGCGCTTGGCGAGCGCCTCTTCCAGCGCGACGCACGGCGCCAGGCGGCTATTGATGGTGATCTGCACCATGCCCGATTCGCGACTCGCGGCGAGCAGCCGGTTCACACGCACGCGGTTGCTGCCGATGCGATGCGCGATTTCCTGCTGCGTCAGATTGCCGACGTAGTAATGCCACGCCACGCGCGCCTGCAACTCCTCTTCGGTGTCGACAGGCGGTTCGGTCAAGGGCGTGACGGTGGACGGTGCGGATCGGTTCATAGGCTTGATGAGTGGTTCAGTGTTGTCATTTCACCGCGCCCATTGTCAGGCCCTGAACGAGACGTCCCGACACCGCCAGCGCGAACACCACCATCGGCAGGACGATCAGCGTGCCGGTGGCCATGATCTCGCCCCACGGCAACTCGTAGCCGCTCATGTAACTCGTGGCGGCCACCGGCGACGTAATCGCGTCCGTGCGGGTCAGCACGAGCGCATACAGCAGGTCGTTCCACGAGAAAATGAACGCGAAAATCGCGGACACCACGATGCCGGGCATGGCGAGCGGCAGGTTGATACGCCAGAACACGCGCCACGGCGACGCGCCGTCCAGACGCGCGGCTTCGTCGAGTTCGACCGGAATATTGCGGAACTGGTCAGTGCAGATCCACACCACGATCGGCAGCGAAAACGTCAGATACAGCAGGATCAGGACGATGTGCGTATCCACGAGATCAAGCTTCGTCGCGATCAGGAAGAACGGCACCGCGAGCACCACCGGACTCACCATGCGGTTCGAGATGAACCAGAACCACAGGTCTTCCTTGCCGCGAAACTCGAATCGGGCCAGCGCGTATGCCGCCGGCGCGCCGAGCAGGATCGAGAGAAAGGTGGCACTGCTCGCCACGATCAGCGAATTCAGCAGGCTCGCCGCCACATCGTGCTCGAACAGCGCGTCGGTGTAGTGCGCGAGCGTAGGCGTGAAGAACCACACGGGCGGCACCGCGAGTGCATCGGCCTGGCTTTTCAGGCTCGTCGTCACCATCCAGTAGAACGGGAAAACGGAGGTGAGGAACACGATCAGCAAACCGATGGCATGCCAGACCGTGGCACGGCGGCGTGCATTTTTAGCGCGGCGCGCACGCGGCGAAAGCGACGCGGCCTGCGCCTGAATGGTGGTGTCCGTCGATGTACTCACACGGCCTCCCGATAGACGAAACGAATGTAGAGCCGCGAGAGCACGATCGTGAGAATCAGCAGCAGGATGGCCTGCGCCGATGCCATGCCCTGATCGAACAGACGGAAGGCGACGCGCTGGATGTAAATGCTGATGAATTCCGTCGCCGTGCCGGGACCGCCACGCGTCATGGTGAAAACCGCGTCGAACATCTTGAGCATATCGGCGGAACGCAGAATGAGAATGGCCGTGAGACCCGGCAACAGATACGGCCGTTGCAGATGCCACAGAATCTTGCTCCACTTCGGCGTTTCCAGACGCGCGGCCTCTTCCGCTTCCTTGGGCACCATCGCCAGACCCGCGAGCAGGATCAACGCGCAGAACGGCGTCCATTGCCAGATGTCCATGATCATCACCGACACCACGGCGAGCGTGGGGTCGGCGAGCCAGTCGAGCGGCGGCATGCCGAAGAAGCCGAGCAGATAGTTCACCACGCCGAACTGGCGGTTGAAGATCAGCCGGCCGATCAGACCGACCACCGCATAAGTGGTCGCCATCGGAATCACGAGCCCGACGCGCGCCGCGACCCGCAGCCATGGCAAGGCCGTGCGATGCAGCATCAGCGCCGCGAACAGCCCCAGCGCGACTTCGATCGGCAAGGTCATGCAGAGAAACAACACCGTTCGGCCGAGCGCGCCCCAGAAGGACGGATCGGTCAACGTGGCGATGTAGTTGTCGAGCCCGACGAAGGGCGTGCCGCCGGCGAGATCGGCGAGCTTGTAGCGGTGAAACGAGTTGTATAGCGCGAGCAGCAGCGGATAGATGCCGATGATCGCCAGCGCCGCGACGGCCGGAAACAGAAACCAGAACGCGGGCGAATGCGGCACGAAGCGAAAGCGCGCGCGCGGCCGCGGGCGCATCGCGCCGCTTGCGGGTGAAACCGTGGACTTCAGCATGAAACGTCTCCGCGGGTTGGAACTGCGGCGAGCGAGGCATCGCGCACGCTGCCTCGCTCGCACCGGTGCGATGCCGGTGTTATTTCAGCAAGGGCTTCTTGCCGTCGTAATAGCCCGCTTTCTGCAGAATCTCTTCTGTCTTGGTACCGATGGTTTGCGCGCCATCCTTCACCGAGACCTGACCGAGCATGATCTTGCTACCCCACTCGCCGATCACTTCGGACACCGCCGGCCATTCCGGGAAACGCGGACGGTAGTCCGGTACGCCGCCCTGCCACGATTCCACCATCGGCTTCACGAACGGGTACTTGGCCTGCACCGCCGGATCCTTGTACACCGACATACGTCCGCTCACGCCGCCGGCTTCCAGATACGGTTTGGCTTCTTCTTCGGAGGTGATCCATTGAATGAAGAGCCATGCAGCGGCCTGCTTCTTCGCATTCGACTTGGCGTTCACCGCGAGCGAGAAGCCGCCCAACGCGGGCTTCAACCCGGCCGGACCTTTCGGCTCGGTGGTAATGGCCAGACAGTTGCCGATTTTCGATTTGCTCGGATCGGTCAAGGTGGGATAGAACGCCGACCATTCGGTGATCATCGCGACCTGCCCTTGCGCAAGCGCATTCACCGACTCCGCGTGATCGAAGTCGACGATACCTGGCGGCATGTACTTCATCAGCTTCTGCCGGTATTCCAGACCCGCCTGCGATTGCGCCGACATCAGGTTGGACTTGAACTTCGCATCCAGCAGCGAGCCGCCGTTCGGCCACAGCATGCGCATGAAGCTGTCCGCTGATTGCGTTTCACCGCGACGCGATTGCAGCGCGAAAGCGAACTGGTTCTTGTCGGCCTTGGTGAGTTTCGGCGCGTAGACGTTGAGCAATTCGTCCCATGTTTTCGGCGGACCGCTGAAACCGGCGTCTTTCAACATGCACGAGTTGTAGAACATCAGGCCCGAGTAGTTATCGAACGGCAGGCCGTAAGTGGTTTTGTCCCACGTGCCGAACGAATCGAGCAGGATCGGGAAAAAGCCCGGCAGATTGAGCTTGGGGTCGGCGAGCTTGGGGTTGTCCGTGAAGGTCTTGATCGGCACCAGCCACTTGTTGCTCGCGAACTCGCCGATCCACACCACGTCGACCAGCACGATGTCCTGATCGCCGCCGCCGACGAAGTTCAACACCTCTTTTTCACGGGTGTTTTCGTACGGCACGACTTCTGTGCGTACCTTGATGCCGGTTTCCTTCTCGAACTGGGGAATCAGTTTCGCGGCCGCCTTGTAGCCCGGACGGTCGAGAAAAATCGCCTTGATGGTGGTGCCCGAATAGGGTTCCGCCGCCTCCTTGAGCGTCCATGCGTACGCGTTGGACGCCGCCAGCAAGGACGCCGTAACGCCCAGCAGCGCGAACGCCGCAGCCTGCGTGTAATGCTTCTTCATGCCTGTCTCCTGGGTAGTTCTTCTTGAGATGCCCAAAACGGTCGACGCCCGCCGGGGCCGTTCCACCACGCATGCTTTCCATGCGTCCCGCCAAGTTCGTTTCACTTGTAATTTCAGTTTTACAATTGTATATTTGGACGCGAACTGGTTGTCAAGAACAAATTCGATAAGGGGTCCATGCTGCGTTGCATGACGAACGCCCCATTGACCCGTTACCTTGTGCGCGCCGCGCGGCGAGCGCGCGCATCAGCAGGAGACACGCATGAGTGCAGTTCAGTTGCAGCAGATCCGCAAGGCGTTTGCCGGGACGGAAGTGTTGAAGAGCGTCGACATCTCGGTGGCCGACCGCGAATTCATGGTGTTCGTCGGGCCGTCGGGCTGCGGGAAGTCCACGCTGCTGCGCACCATTGCCGGACTCGAGCGCAGCGACTCAGGGCAAGTGCTGATCGGCGGCGAAGACGTCACGGAACTCGAACCATCGCAACGCGGCGTGGCCATGGTGTTCCAGTCGTATGCGCTGTATCCGCATATGTCGGTCTACGAGAATATTGCGTTCGGACTCCGTATGATCAAATTGCCGGAGGCGCAGATCAAGGAACGCGTGCAGCGCGCCGCGCAGATTCTGCAGATCGGGCAATTACTCGAACGCAAGCCGCGCGCGCTATCGGGCGGGCAGCGTCAGCGGGTAGCGATCGGACGCTCGATCGTGCGCGAACCCAAGGTGTTTCTGTTCGACGAACCGCTGTCGAATCTCGACGCCGCCTTGCGCGTCCAGATGCGGCTCGAACTCATCAAGCTGCACAAGCAGCTGAACGCCACCATGATCTACGTGACGCACGACCAGACGGAAGCCATGACCATGGCGGACCGCATCGTCGTGCTGAATCACGGCAAAGTCGAGCAGATCGGTTCGCCGCTGGAGTTGTACAGAACGCCGGTGAACCGCTTCGTGGCGGGTTTCATCGGTTCGCCAAAAATGAACTTCCTGCCGGTGAAGGTGGAACGCGCCGACAGCGCGGGCGTCACGGTCGGGCTTCCTGGCGGCTCGTCGATCACCCTGCCGTTCGTGGCGGGCGACCTTAAAGCGGGCGACACGCTCACGTTCGGCATTCGCCCCGAGCATCTGTCCGAAACCGTCACGGGCGACGTGGAAGGCAAGCTATCGGGCAGCGTGATCGTGGTCGAGCACCTGGGCGGCGAGACTTTGCTGCACGTGAATCTCGCTAACGACGTAGAAACTCAGGACGTGGTGATTCAGGTAAAGGGTTCGGGCGAGTCGACCACCTCCGACGGTCAAAGCATCGACGCGCATTTCGGCCTGCGTCATGTGCATCTGTTCCGCGAGAATGGCGACGCCTTGCAGCGTCTGCGAACCGTACGCGAAACCGCGGCGACCGCCTGAAAAAAAACAGGCCGGCAAAATTCACCGGCCTGCTTGCGGAAAACGAAGCATTCGCGCTTCGCTGCTCTATTCATCCAGCTTCTTCAAGCCTTCGCCACCACGTCGATACGCAGCGCTTCGCCGCCCGCGACGATGGCGAGCAAACGGTCGACGTTCGGGTGCGCGCCCGGACGATTGCGCGCGTCCGCCGTGTGCTCGGCGAACACCGCGAGGCCGTGTTCGGCTGCGGCCGCGTTCAGCGTGCCGAAGGCCTGCTGCAGATAGTTGTACACCGCCACCGAGCCCTGCTTGCCGGGTTGGTTTTCGATGCTGGCCACCACGGCGCCCTGTCCGTCCACCAGGTCGATATGGTCGATGTCGCCGATGGCCGGCAGTTGCGCGAGGTTGTCCTTGAATACGTTGCTCGGTTGAATCACTGAAAAAGCTCCTTCTGTTCGGATTGACGTGGCGGCCCGCATTTTATCCGATGCTTATCCGACGAGTGATCCGATACCGATGCGACACCTAGGCCGGCACCCGCACCCAGCCTTCCATCAGCACGCGCGCGCTGCGGCTCATGATGGCCTTGGTGACGGTCCACTCGCCGCCTTCCTCGCGCGCCTCGGCGCCCACGCGCAAGGTGCCGGACGGATGCCCGAAACGCACGGCCTCGCGCGCGCCGCCGCCCGCGGCGAGGTTCACCAGCGTGCCGGAAACGGCCGCTGCGGTGCCGATCGCCACGGCCGCCGTGCCCATCATCGCGTGGTGCAGTTTGCCCATCGACATCGCCCGCACCAGCAGGTCCACGTCGCCCGCCCCGATCGCCTTGCCGCTCGACGCCACGTACTCCGCCGGCTTCGCGACGAACGCCACTTTCGGCGTGTGCTGACGCGTGGCGATCTCGTCGAGATGTTTGATGAGGCCCATGCGCAAGGCGCCGTGCGCGCGGATCGTCTCGAACTTCGCGAGCGCTTTTTCGTCGCTATTGATGGCGTCCTGCAACTCGGTGCCCGTGTAGCCGATATCCGCCGCGTTCACGAAAATCGTCGGAATGCCCGCGTTGATCATGGTGGCCTTCAGCGTGCCGACACCCGGCACTTCCAGATCGTCGACGAGATTGCCGGTCGGGAACATCGCGCCGCCCGCGCCCTCTTCTTCCGCTGCCGGGTTCATGAATTCGAGCTGCACTTCGGCCGCCGGAAACGTCACGCCGTCGAGTTCGAAGTCGCCGGTTTCCTGCACGGCGCCGTCGGTCATCGGCACGTGCGCAATGATCGTCTTGCCGATATTCGCCTGCCAGATACGCACGATCGCCACGCCGTCGCGCGGCACACGGCTCGCGTCCACCAAGCCGGCGCTGATCGAGAACGGCCCGACCGCCGCCGAAAGATTGCCGCAGTTGCCGCTCCAGTCCACGAACGCGCGGTCGATCGAGACCTGACCGAACAGATAATCCACGTCGTGATCGGGCCGACTGCTCTTCGCGATGATGACCGTCTTGCTGGTGCTCGACGTGGCGCCGCCCATGCCGTCGATCTGCTTGCCGTACGGATCGGGACTGCCGATTACGCGCATCAGCAGCGCGTCGCGCGCGGCGCCCGGCACCTGCGCGGCTTCGGGCAGGTCCTGCAGACGGAAGAACACGCCTTTGCTGGTGCCGCCGCGCATGTAGGTGGCGGGAATGCGGATCTGGGGTCGATGAGTCATGAAGTGATGTCCTGGTGAAAACGGCCGGCAGGTTCGTTTATTCCGAAGCCCGACCGGCCGACACGGTTGCCAATCTGCGGATCAGGCCGCGGCCCGGGTCGATTCGAGGAAGTCCTGCGCGAAGCGCTGCAACACGCCGCCGGCTTCGTAGATCGAGACTTCTTCGGCTGTGTCGAGACGACACGTCACCGGCACGTTCACCTGTTCGCCGTTCTTGCGGTGGATCACCAGCGTGAGATCGGCGCGCGGTTTGCGCTCGCCGATCACGTCGAAGGTTTCGGTGCCGTCGATGCCGAGTGTCAGACGGTTCACGCCCGGCTTGAACTCCAGCGGCAACACGCCCATACCGACGAGATTGGTGCGGTGAATCCGCTCGAAACCTTCGGCGACGATCGCCTCGGCGCCCGCGAGCCGCACGCCCTTGGCCGCCCAGTCGCGCGACGAACCCTGGCCGTAATCGGCGCCGGCGATCACGATGAGCGGCTGCTTGCGCTCCATGTAGGTCTCGATGGCTTCCCACATGCGCGTGATCTTGCCTTCGGGTTCGATACGCGCCAGCGAGCCGGCCTTCACCTTGCCGTCTTCCAGCACCATCTCGTTCTTCAGCGTCGGGTTCGCGAAGGTGGCGCGTTGCGCGGTGAGGTGGTCGCCGCGATGCGTCGCGTAAGAGTTGAAGTCTTCTTCCGGCAGACCCATTTTCGCGAGATATTCGCCCGACGCGCTGTCCGGCAGAATCGCATTCGATGGCGAGAGATGATCCGTGGTGATGTTGTCGCCCAGCACGGCGAGCGCGCGCATGCCCTTGAGCGTGCGTTCGCCCGCCAGCGCGCCTTCCCAATACGGCGGACGGCGAATGTACGTGCTCATCGGCCGCCAGTCGTACAGCGGATCGGCCTTCTCGCCGGTATCGACCGTCACCGCGAACATCGGCTCGTACACCTTGCGGAACTGCTCGGGCTTCACGCTCGCCGTCACGATTGCGTCGATCTCCGCGTCGGAGGGCCACAGGTCTTTCAGGCGAATCTCGTTGCCGTTCGCATCCGTGCCAAGCACGTCTTTTTCGATGTCGAAGCGGATCGTGCCCGCAATCGCGTACGCCACCACCAGCGGCGGCGACGCGAGAAACGCCTGCTTGGCATACGGATGAATCCGGCCGTCGAAGTTGCGGTTGCCGGACAGCACGGCGGTCGCATACAGATCGCGCTCGACGATTTCCTTCTGGATGACCGGATCGAGCGCGCCCGACATGCCGTTGCACGACGTACACGCGTAAGCCACCACGCCGAAGCCCAGTTGCTCCAGTTCGGGCAGCAGACCGGCCTCTTCCAGATACAGCGTCACGGCCTTCGAGCCCGGCGCGAGCGACGTCTTGGCCCACGGTTTGCGCGTGAGCCCGGCGCGGTTCGCATTGCGCGCCAGCAATCCCGCCGCGATCATGTTGCGCGGATTGTTGGTGTTGGTGCAGCTCGTGATGGCCGCGATAATCACCGCGCCGTCCGGCATCAGACCCGGTTCGTTTTCCACCGTGCCGCTGATGCCGCGCGCGGCGAGATCGGCGACCGGCAAGCGTCGATGCGGATTGGACGGACCGGCGAGCGTGCGCACCACGGTCGAGAGATCGAACTTGAGCACACGCTCGTATTCCGCGTTCGCGAGCGTATCGCCCCAGAGCCCGGTCTGTTTCGCGTAGGTCTCGACCAGCTTGACGAGTTCGTCGTCGCGGCCCGTGAGCTTGAGGTACTTGATGGTTTGTTCGTCGATGTAGAACATCGCGGCCGTCGCGCCGAATTCCGGCGCCATGTTGGCGATGGTCGCGCGGTCGCCGAGCGTCAACCTGGCCGTGCCTTCGCCGTAGAACTCCAGGTACGCGCCCACCACTTTTTCCTTGCGCAGGAATTCGGTAAGCGAGAGCACCACGTCGGTCGCGGTGATGCCTTCGCCGGGCTTGCCCGTCAGTTCCACGCCGACGATATCCGGCAGGCGCATATACGAGGCGCGGCCGAGCATCACGCTCTCCGCTTCGAGGCCGCCCACGCCGATGGCGATCACGCCGAGCGCGTCCACCATCGGCGTATGCGAATCGGTGCCGACCAGCGTATCGGGAAACGCCACGCCGTCTTTCACCTGAACGACCGGGCTCATCCGTTCGAGGTTGATCTGGTGAAGGATGCCGTTGCCCGGCGGAATCACGTCCACGTTGCGGAAGGCGCGCTTGGTCCAGTTGATGAAGTCGAAGCGGTCTTCGTTGCGGCGATCTTCGATCGCGCGATTCTTCGCGAAGGCGTCGGGATCGAAACCGCCGCATTCCACCGCGAGCGAGTGATCCACCACGAGTTGCGTCGGCACCACCGGATTTACCAACGCCGGATCGCCGCCTTGCGCAGCAATGGCGTCACGCAGACCGGCGAGATCAACCAGCGCGGTCTGGCCGAGAATGTCGTGACACACCACGCGCGCCGGAAACCACGGGAAATCGAGTTCGCGTTTGCGCTGGATGATCTGTTCCAGCGAGGCGTTCAGCGTGGCCGGCTCGCAACGGCGCACCAGATTTTCCGCCAGCACGCGCGAGGTGTACGGCAGCTTGTCGTAAGCGCCCGGTTCAATGGCGTCGACAGCGGCGCGCGTGTCGAAGAAATCCAGCTCGGTGCCGGGAAGGCGTTTGCGGTTCGCAGTATTCATGGCTTGGGGACAACCTTAGGGGACAACCTCGGGGACCAGCAAAGGTCATGCGGGAACGATATCGCGGCGGCCGGGCTTCGCGGCAAGCGGCCCGGCTCTCTGGCCGCGTGTTCTTATGCAGTGTAGCGCGCTGCGCCGGAACTGCGCGACGCGTTACACACGCGCTTTACATGCGCGCTTTATATACGCGAGTTAAACACGCTTCGCGAGCGGCACGAACTTCAGATTGTCCGGCCCCGTGTAATTCGCACTCGGACGGATGATCTTGTTATCGACCCGCTGCTCGATGATGTGCGCGCTCCAGCCGGCCGTACGGGCGATCACGAAGAGCGGCGTGAACATCGCCGTCGGCACGCCCATCATGTGATACGAGACCGCGCTGAACCAGTCGAGGTTCGGGAACATCTTCTTCGCTTCCCACATCACCGACTCCAGCCGCTCGGCGATGCTGAAGAGCTTGGTGTTGCCCGCTTCCTTCGAGAGCTTCTTCGCGATGTCCTTGATGACCTTGTTGCGCGGGTCGGAGATCGTGTACACCGGATGACCGAAGCCGATCACCACTTCCTTGTTCTCGACACGCTTGCGAATATCCGCTTCGGCTTCGTCCGCGTTCTGGTAGCGCGACTGGATCTCGAACGCGACTTCGTTGGCGCCGCCGTGCTTCGGACCGCGCAGCGCGCCGATCGCGCCGGTGATGGCCGAGTACATGTCCGAGCCCGTGCCCGCGATCACGCGGCCGGTGAAGGTCGAGGCGTTGAATTCGTGCTCGGCGTACAGGTTCAGCGACACGTGCATCGCGTCGACCCACGCCTTCGACGGCTCCGTGCCGTGCAGCAGATGCAGGAAGTGGCCGCCGATCGAGTCGTCGTCGGTTTCCACTTCGATGCGCTTGCCGTTGTGCGAGTAGTGATACCAGTACAGCAGCATCGAGCCGAGCGAGGCCATCAGCTTGTCGGCGATATCGCGCGCGCCCGGCAGATTGTGGTCGTCCTTCTCGGGCAGCACGGTGCCGAGCACCGAGACGCCGGTGCGCATCACGTCCATCGGGTGCGCTGCGGCCGGAATCCATTCCAGCGCGGCTTTCACGTTGGCGGGCAGGCCGCGCATGCCCTTGAGCTTCGTTTTATAGGCCGTGAGTTCGGCCGCGGTCGGCAGCTTTTCGTGAACCAGCAGGTAAGCGATTTCCTCGAACTCGCAGGCGCCCGCGATATCGAGAATGTCGTAGCCACGGTAGTGCAGATCGTTGCCGGTCTTGCCGACCGTGCACAACGCCGTGTTGCCCGCGGTCACGCCGGACAGCGCGACGGACTTTTTGGGTTTGAATGCGCCTGCGGCCGGCGTGCTGTTGTCTGCTTCGCTCATGAGTTCGTCTCCAGTTGGCATGGCGGGAATCTTTTAACCGAAGGCTGAAATGCAAAGAACGGGCCAGCCGCACTGCCCAACGCTAAGTGTCTGATTTGATGAAAATCGCCACGCGGCGACGCAGTTCATTTCATTTCACATATGAAATTGCAATTTCAATATCGAAACGGAAGCGGGCATAATATGGCCTGATAGTGATTACTTCGCCATCCCTCTCACCCTTTCGCGCGAGCCGTCCGCCGTGAGCACACCGCCCTTCGAACCCGCCCAGCGCCCACGCATCTGGGCGGTCAGCATCAGCCGCCTGCGCGATCTGTTCTTCGACATCGCCGGAGAATACGTCGAGCGCGCGGACCTGCGTATCGTCTCGCACGGCTTCGAAGACGCCGTGCGTGAAATCGAGGCGGCCGGCGCCGGGCGGCCGGACGTCGTGATCGCCGGCGGCTCGAACGGCGCCTATCTGAAGACACGCGTCGCCGTGCCGGTCGTGCTGATCAGTCCGACCGGCTTCGACGTGATGCATGCGCTCGCGCGCGCCCGGCGCGACGGCGCCTCGGTCGCGCTCGTCACACACGGCGACACGCCCGACGAAGTACGGCGCTTCAGCACGGCCTTCGGACTCGACGTGACCTTCGCCTCGTATCAGTCGGCGCAGGACGCCGAAAGCGTCGTGCTCGATCTGCGCGATCGCGGCGTGGACGTAGTAGTGGGCCCCGGTCTCGTCACCGATCTCGCGGCCAGCGCGGGCATGGGCGCGGTGTTTCTGTATTCGCGTGCCTCGGTGCGCGCGGCCTTCGACACTGCGCTCGAAGTCGCCCAGGCCACGCGCCGCGAATCGATCCGCCGGCAACGTCTCGACAATCTGCTGCAGCATCTGCGCGACGGCGTCGTCGCACTCGACGCCCAAGGCCGCGTCGAGGCGATGAACCAGCGGCTCGCGACTGTGCTCGGCGTCGACGCGTCGAAGGCGCTCGGCCGGGTTCTGCTCGACCTCGCGCCCGATCTCGCGGGCGCCCTGCCCGACGCCGACGGCGATACCTTCAGCACGGTGCGTGGCGTCAGCTACGTCGTGCATCGCGGACCACTCGCCAGCGCGTCGGGTGCGGGCACCGTGCTGACGTTCCAGGAATCGCGCGCCGTCGAACGGCTCGACCGCACGCTGCGCTCGCGTCAGCGCGTGCAACAGTTCACCGCGCGCTACCGGCTCGACGACATCGTCGGCACGTGCGACTCGATCGAACGCGTGCGCGCCCTCGTGCAACGCTATGCACGGTCCGACGCGACCGTGCTGATTCTCGGCGAGAGCGGCACCGGCAAGGAAATGGTCGCGCAAAGCATGCATCAGCTGAGCGCGCGGCGCGACTTCGCCTTCGTCGCGATCAATTGCGGCGCGTTCCCCGAGGCCTTGCTCGAAAGCGAACTGTTCGGCTACGAGGAAGGTGCGTTCACCGGCGCGCGCAAAGGCGGCAAGGCCGGCCTGATCGAAGTGGCGCATCGCGGCACGCTGTTTCTCGATGAAATCGCGGAAATGCCGCTGTCGTTGCAAAGCCGGTTGCTGCGCGTATTGCAGGAACGCGAAGTGGTGCGGCTCGGCTCGACGGAACCGACGCGCGTCGACATTCGCGTCGTCGCGGCGACGCACCGCGCGCTGACCGAAGCGATTGCGGCGGGCCGCTTTCGCGCCGACCTCTACTACCGGCTGAACATTCTGAGTATCGCGCTGCCGCCGCTACGCGAGCGCGCGGCGGATCTATTGCCGCTCGCGGACGAACTGCTGCTGCAGGCGGCCGCACGTGAACCGCGACTGGCCGCGCGTTTGCCCGACGCCGCGGCCGCACGTCGCGCGCTCGTGAATCTCGGCGAACCCTTGCAGCATTACGCGTGGCCCGGCAACGTGCGCGAATTGCAGAACGTGATCGAGCGGATCGCGGTGGAACTGGCCGACGCGCCCGACGACGGCAATGCGGATAACACCCTCACGCGCGACATGCTGCGCGCGATCGCGCCGGAAATCTTCGCGGCATCGGCACACGCGGGACATGCCATGCAGGACGAGATGCATGACGAAGCGCAAGACCGTGTACACGCCGCGAACCGCGTCGCGCCCACCTTGCGCGAGCGCAGCCGTCACGTGGAAGCCGATCAGATTCGCGCGGCGCTCGCCACCTTCGACGGCGATCGCGACGCAGCCTGCAAGGCGCTCGGCATCAGCAAGACGACCTTATGGCGAAAACTGAACGCCGGCAAACGAAGCTAGCGCAGGACTAGAATAGGCGCGATCGAATCGTCTGGACATCCAACGGAGGAGCGGAACATGTCGAAGAAGTATCGGATTGCAGTCATTCCCGGCGACGGCATCGGTGTGGAAGTGATGCCCGAAGCCATTCGCGCGCTGGACGCCGTGCAAAAACGCTTTGGCATCGAACTGGAGTACCAGCACATCGAATGGGCGAGTTGCGACTACTACGCGAAGCACGGCAAGATGATGCCGGACGACTGGAAAGCGCAACTGCAATCCGCCGACGCAATTCTGTTCGGCGCGGTCGGCTGGCCCGACACCGTGCCCGACCATATTTCCCTCTGGGGCTCGCTGCTCAAATTCCGCCGCGAATTCGACCAGTACATCAATCTGCGCCCGGCGCGTCTGTTCGCCGGCGTGCCTTCACCGCTCGCGGGCCGCAAGGCGGGCGACATCGACTTCTGGATCGTGCGCGAAAACACCGAGGGCGAATACTCGTCGGTGGGCGGCGTGATGTTCGAAGGCACCGAGCGCGAATTCGTGCTGCAGGAATCGGTGTTCACGCGGCACGGCAGCGAACGCGTGCTGAAGTTCGCGTTCGACCTCGCGCAGCGCCGCAAGCGCAAGAAGATCACGGTTGCCACCAAGAGCAACGGTATCGCGATCAGCATGCCGTGGTGGGACAAAGTCGCGGCGGATATCGCCGCGCAGTATCCGGACGTCGCGTGGGACAAGCAGCACATCGACATTCTGTGCGCGCGCTTCGTGCTGAATCCGGATCGCTTCGACGTGGTGGTGGCCACCAATCTGTTCGGCGACATCCTCTCCGATCTCGGACCGGCGTGCACGGGCACCATCGGACTCGCGCCTTCCGGCAATCTGAATCCCGATCGAAAGTTTCCTTCGTTGTTCGAGCCCGTGCACGGCTCGGCGCCGGACATCGCGGGCAAGAACATCGCCAATCCGATCGCGATGATCTGGTCGGCGGCAATGATGCTCGACTTCCTCGGCAATCACGCAGGCAAGGAGCGCGAGGCGCACGACGCGATGCTTGCCGCGATCGAAGCGACCTTGATCGAAGGTCCGCACACCGGCGACCTCGGCGGCAAGGCGAGCACCAGCGAAGTCGGTCAGGTGATCGCGCAGAAACTCGCGCAAGCCTGAAGGAGCGATCGATGAGCGCCCAGACGAATAACCACGCCTATCCCATCGAAGTCGAATTCCCCGATATATCCGTGCACCGGCACGCCGCGTCGGGCATCGACTATCTGCATACGTTCGATTCGGGCCTGCCCGGGCCGCACGTCATGATCAACGCGCTCACGCACGGCAACGAAGTGTGCGGCGCGATCGTGGTCGACGAATTGCTGCGGCGTGAATTGCGGCCGCGGCGCGGACGCCTGACGCTCGGTTTCGCCAACGTCGCGGCTTATCTGAGCTTCGATCCGGCGAAGCCGGACGCGGCGCGTTTCGTCGATCAGGACTTCAACCGCGTGTGGACCGACACGGTGCTCGACGACACGTCCCGCACCTCCAGCGAACTGACGCGCGCCCGCGCGATGCGTCCGCTGATCGACACCGTCGACGCCCTGCTCGATCTGCATTCGATGCACGAAAAGAGCGCGCCGCTGATCGTCGCCGGACCGCTGCAAAAAGGCATCGACCTCGCCGCTCGACTCGGCACGCCCGCCACGGTGATCTGCGACGAAGGCCATCCGGAAGGCCGCAGAATGCGCGATTACGAAGGCTTCGGCCGCGAGTCGAGCCCGAAGAACGCCTTGCTGATCGAATGCGGCCAGCACTGGGAAAAGAGCGCCGTGAGCGTGGCGCGCGACACCACCGCGCGCTTTCTGCTGCTCGCCGGTGTGGTGGACGAAGCCGATCTGCCCGAGGGCTGGCTCGCGCCGTTGCCGCCCACGCAGCACATCGTTCGCGTGACGCAACCGGTGGTGGCGACCAGCATGGACTTCCGCTTCGCCGCGCCCTTCACCGGACTCGAAATTTTCCCCGACGCCGGCACGGTGATCGGCTGGTCGAATGGCGAAGCCGTCACCACGCCTTACGACAACTGCATGCTCGTGATGCCCTCGCTGCGGCAATTGCGCCCCGGCGTCACCGTCGTGCGGCTCGGCAAGGTCGAACAGACTCGCAGCAACCTCTCCTAAGCCGGGTCGGGCGTCGCGCCACGGCGCCCGATTCGCGCATCTCAGCAGCGTCTTTTCTTACCGTTTCTTGTGCACTGCGGCATCGCCTCTCGCCCTCGCCTCGCCTAATTCTGAAGTCCCTTAATTCCCGCTGACGCGCACCCGCAACATGCTGGGGTTATCCCGCGTTGTCCGTTCATAGCAAACTCCTTACAGTGCCGACTGTTCGCATAAAGAATCACAGTTCTATATGCGAACAATTTCCACCGATAAAAAACCACGATTACCGACCCGGTCGCCAGACTTCTCGCAGGTCGATTTGGAGAACAAGCTATGCCTCGCATCATCAGCCCGACGCGCATCGCGTGCGCGGTCCTTGCGCTCGCCAGCGCCCCGGTTTTCGCGCAAAGCAGCGTGACGTTGTACGGTATCGTCGATACGGGTATCGGCTATCAATCGAGCGCGAGCACGCTCGGTTCGACGTCGGGCGGAAAGTCCAAAGTGAACATGATCAACGGCGTGTGGGCGGGCAGCCGCTTCGGCCTCAAAGGCGGCGAAGATCTGGGCGGCGGCACCAAGGCCATCTTCCAGCTCGAATCGGGCTTCAATTCCAGCACCGGCGCGCAGCAATACACGAATGCGATGTTCGGCCGTCAGGCATGGGTCGGCGTGACGAACAACACCTACGGTACGTTCACGGCCGGACGTCAGTACACGGCCTATTACTCGCTGCTCTCGCCGTACAGCCCGACCACGTGGATCACCGGCTACTACGGCGCGCATCCGGGCGACGTCGACGCACTCGACACGATCTATCGCGCCAACAACTCGCTGGTGTACACATCGCCGAAACTGTACGGCTTCACGTTCAGCGGCTCGTATGCGCTCGGCGGCGTGCCGGGCAGCCTGAATCGGGGCTCGACGTGGAGCGGCGCCGTGCAGTACCTCAACGGTCCGGTCGGCATCGCGGTGGGCTTCATGCGCATCAATAATTCGACGCTGGGCGGCGGCGCCTACGGCGCGGACTCGACCGTGTCGAACAACGGCGCGCAGCCGGGCGTCTCGGCGGTCACCAATGGATACCAGACCGCGCAGGCGCAACAGCGCTTTGCCGTGACCGGCGGCTACAACTTCGGCAACGGCTGGGACGTGTCCGCCGTCTACTCGAATGTGCAGTACATTCCGGGTGTGGGATCGAGCTTCCGCGACACGGCGATCTTCAACACGGCCGGCGCCGTGCTGCACTGGAAGCCGACTGTATCGTGGGACTTCGCGACGGGCTACAGCTACACGCGCGCCACCAAAGCGAACGGCATCACCAGCTCGGCGCAGTACCAGCAGTTCAACCTGTCCGAGTACTATTCGTTGTCCAAGCGCACTGGCCTGTATGCGCTGCAGGCGTTCCAGCGCACCAACGGCAACACGCTCGGCACGGCGGGTTCGGGGCATATCATTGCCGCTACCGCCAGCATCGGCGACGGCTTCCAGAGCGCGCCGTCGTCGTCGCGCAGCCAGTTCGCGGCCGGCGTGGGCATCGTGCACCGGTTCTAGGCGGCGCACGAAAACACAAAAGAGGAAGGCTCGCCGCGCCGCAGCGCGGTGCAGGCGAAAGCCGAAGGCGAGACCTTCCATATTGCGAAGCAAGGAGACACGACATGAGCCGCAGTCCTGCTGTGAACGTTCAGACCTTCATCAACGAACACCCCTTCTCGCCGTTCCAGTGGCTCATCTTTTTCATGTGTTTCGTGATCGTCCTGCTGGACGGTTTCGACACCGCCGCCATCGGTTTCATCGCGCCCTCGCTGATCGCCGAATGGGGCATTTCCAAACCCGCGCTCGCGCCCGTGCTGAGCGCGGCGCTGTTCGGTCTCGCGTGCGGCGCGCTCGGTTCGGGTCCGCTGTCCGACCGGCTCGGCCGCCGCTCGATGCTGCTGGCCTCGGTGCTGCTGTTCGGGGTCGCGTGCCTCGGCTCCGCTTTTTCCAGCAGCATCGGCCAGCTCACGGTGCTGCGCTTCATTACCGGCGTGGGACTCGGCGCCGCCATGCCGAACGCGGTCACGATGATGGGCGAGTACTGCCCGGACCGCCGCCGCGCGACGGTCATCAACCTGATGTTCTGCGGCTTCCCACTGGGTGCGGCGTTCGGCGGCTTCCTCGCCGCATGGATGATTCCGCAGTTCGGCTGGCGCAGCGTGCTGATCCTCGGCGGCGTCACGCCGCTGCTGCTGATGATTCTGCTGTTGCTGCAGATGCCCGAGTCGGTGCGCTACATGGTCGCCAACAGCCAGCCCGTCGAACGGATTCGCGCGGCGCTCGCGCGCATTTCGGCCGAAGCGTCGCAAGCCGGCAGTTTCATGATGACCGAAACCGCGCCGCAAACCGGCGGCAAGGGACTCGGCGTGGTGCTCTCGCGCTCGTACATCATCGGCTCGGTGATGCTGTGGATCGCGTACTTCATGGGTCTCGTGATTTTCTACGCGTCGATCAACTGGATGCCGATCCTGCTGAAAGACGCCGGCCTCACGCCGCAACGCGCGACGCTGATCTCGGCGCTGTTCCCGCTCGGCGGCGTGGGCGCCGTGCTGTGCGGCGTGCTGATGGACCGCTTCAACGCCAACCGCATCATCGCGGCCTGTTACGCCCTGACCGCCGTGAGCGTGTACTTCATCGGCCAGGCGGTGGGCAACGTGGGCGCGCTGGTGTTCATCGTGTTCGTGGCGGGCGTGCTGATGAATACCGCGCAATCGTCCATGCCGGCGCTCGCCGCCGCGTTCTACCCGACTCAGGGCCGCGGCACGGGCGTCGCGTGGATGCTGGGCATCGGGCGCTTCGGCGGCATCGCGGGATCGTTCCTCGTCGCCGAACTGACGCGCCGTCACTTCACGTTTGCCGGCATCTTCGCGATGGTCGCGGTTGCCGGTCTGATTGCCTGCGTCGCGCTGCTCATCAAGCAGGCGGCCCGGCCGCACGTGGCGACGCCGGTGGCGTCGAAAACGGAGTCGTTCGGGCATTGAACGGCGCGCACGTTCGGTCGCGTCACACGTAAAAAAGCCGCCCTCGCCGGGCGGCTTTTTCGTTGGCGCTGCGCGGGCCGCAGCGCCTCGCGCGGCAGTTCCGATAAACTACGCGCTTATCGCGTCGCCGGGACGCCGTGACGACGGATGTCGTCTCGAACCCGGCGCCGCTCCAACAACAGGATTCGAGTAATGAAACGCGTAGTCGTATCGGCCATGCTTGCAGTGTGCCTCGCGCAGCCGGCCGCGCAAGCCGTCGCCCAGACGGTGAACGATCAATGCTTTGCGCTCGGCGACATCGCCGGGCAAGTGGCGTCGTGGCGCAGCCACAAGAAGACCAAGGCGCAAGCGCTGACCCAGGCCGCCAAGTACTATAAAAACGACGCGGACCGCGCGGCGATCAACGCCATCATCGAAAAGATTTACAGCCCGGATACGCCGAAAATGACGCCGGACCAGGCCAGCATGGCCGTGACCGCGGAATGCGCGAATCAGCACAAGACGCCGGCGCAAAGCCAGTAAAACGCCAGACTTTCCGCGGCGCCCGACGCTTGTCATGCAAGTTGCCGGGCGCCGCGCTGTTACTTCGAAATTTACTTAGGCATCCTTCCAGACACATAGCTCCGCTCTGTTCAGACGAGAGTTGCCGAGCACGAAGACCGCATTCGCGGGAACCGGCACGTCGACCTGCTGCTCGCCGAAATTGAACGCGAAACTCAGGCCGGCGCGGCGGCGAATGCGCAGTCCGTCGGGCAGGCGTTGTGTTTCGATGCCTGCTTCTTTCGCAATCTGCGCGAGCAGGCTGCGATGCAGATCGTGCGAGAGCCAGGCCGCCACGTAGCGAATCCGCCCGTGCCTGAGCACGGCAGGCCAGCCGTCGTGAGGTGTGACGCAAGCTTCGTCGAATCGTGTGTCGACTTGTGTCGCGCCGTTAGCGCGAACGTGTTCGCGCCAATGAAGCGCCGTCCCTTGCGTGTCGCCGATGCGCAAGGCAGGCGCGAGCGTCGGCCGCAGTGTTTCCACTTCCAGCACCTGCAACGGCAGAACGCGCTGCAACGCGCCCGGCGGCAGGTTGCCGGGAATCGCAAACCCGGTCGTCTTCGAGCCGCTGCGTGGGCCGAAAACCCATTGCGCCGTACTCTTTTCGATCTGCTCGACGAGTGAATCGCCGATCACCGCGAGACTCGGCACGACCACCATGCGATAGCCCGTCAGGTCGGCTGTTGCCGGCACGATATCGACATCGAGTCCGAGTTCGCGCAAGGCTTCGTAGTAGTCGAACACGAGCGTCTGATAATCGAAGCTCTTGCCGTGACGCTGGATCTCGAACATCCACTGCGTCTCGTAGTCGAAAAGAATCGCGACCGCCGCACGCGACGGCGCACCGAGCCCGGCAAAGGCCGCCGTCTCCGCAATCTCACGCGCCGCCTGCTCGACTTCGAGACCACCCGGCGACAACTCGTTATTCGGCAGATTGAGCCCGGAATGCATCTGCTCCTGCGCGTACGGACACTGGCGCCAGCGGAAGTACGACACGAGTTCCGCACCGTGTGCGAACGCCTCGTACGCCCACAGTCTCACCATGCCGCTTGCCGGAACCGGATTCCACGGCGCCCAGTTCACCGGACCGGCCTGCTGCTCCATCACCCAGAAGCGGCCACGGCCGATCGCGCGGTAGCGGTCGTGATCGAACGCGGACACATCGGGATGCGCGGTGCGCGCATAACGCGCCTTCTGTTCATCGGGCAGCGCGATCGACTCGGTTCGCGCAATCGGATAACTGTCCCACGCGGCGACGTCGAGCGCATTGTCCGCCGCGAACCGGTAATGGTCAAAGGTCGTGAAAAAACCCATGAAGTTGTGCAGCAGGTCTGCATGCGGTGCATGCTCGCGCAGCACGTCGATCTGTTCGCGATGAAAGCTCGCCACTTCGTCGGACATGAAACGGCGGAAGTCGAGCAGATGAATCGGATTGGCGTCGGTGGGCGTGAGGTTCGGCAGATTGATCGCGTCGAACGACGGATACTCCATGCTCCAGAATACGTTGCCCCAAGCTTCGTTGAGTGCCGCGACCGTGTTATAGCGATGCCTCAGCCAGACGCGGAAGCGTTGCAGCGCTGCCGGCGAATAGCTCGGCACGGTGTCGTGACAGCCGAGTTCGTTATCCGTCTGCCAGGCGACGATCGACGGATGCCGCCCATAACGCGCCGCCATCGCCGTGACGATGCGCAGGCATTCGCGCCGATACGTCTCGCTGGAAATATCGTAATGACGACGCGAGCCAAAGTTCCAGCGCGTACCGTCCGCGCGCACCGGCAAGACGTCCGGATGCGCGTCGATCAACCACTTGGGCGGCGAGGCCGTCGGCGTGCCGAGCACGAGTTTCAGTCCCGCTGCGGCCAGCGTGTCGACCGCCTCGTCGAGCCATTCCCAGACCCATTCACCGGCACGCGGCTCCATCCGGCTCCACGCGAATTCGGCGATCCGCACATGTGTAATGCCGAGTTCGACCATCCGTTTCGCGTCGTCGGCCCACATCGAGCGGGGCCATTGTTCCGGGTAATAGCAGACACCGAGTTGCATGAGTAAAGTCTCGTGAGAAGTTGAAGACGGACCAAAGGACTGTGAGCGCAGAGCTACATTCAGCCTTTGCTGGCTCCGAAGGTGAGGCCCGCGACGAAGTGCTTCTGCATCGCGAAGAACATCAGCACGGACGGCAGCGCGGCCAGCACCGAACCGGCCGCGACCAGATTCCACGCCGTGGTCCACTGCCCCTTGAGCGCGGCGACACCCACCGTAATCGGCGCAGCCTCGTCGCCTTGCGTCAGACAGAGCGCCCAGAAGTAGTCGTTCCAGACGAAGGTGAAAACAAGAATGCCGAGTGCGGCGAGCGCGGGCCGGATCAGCGGCAACACGATGCGCAGATAGATGGTCCACTCGCTCGCGCCTTCCACGCGCGCCGCCTCGATCATCTCGAAGGGCAACTGCTTGATGAAATTGCGCAGGAACAGCGTGCAGAAGCCGGTCTGAAACGAAACATGAAAAATCACCAGCGCCCACACGCTATTGAACAGCCCCACCTTCAGCGCCATGTCGCGCATGGGAATCATCAGGATCTGGATCGGCACGAAGTTACCGGCCACGAACGCGAACAGCACCAGCGTATTGCCCGGAAAACGATACGTGGCGAGCGCGAAGCCGGCCATCGAAGCAAGCACGATCGCACCAAGCACCGAGGGCACGGTAATCAGCACGCTATTGGCGAAGTAATGCAGCATGGGCGTTTGCGTCAGCGCGGTGCCGTAGTTCTCCAGCAGTGCGAAGTGCTTCGGCCAGCCCCAGTAGTCTCCGCGAGAAAGCTCGTCGGACGAGCGGATAGAGGTCACCAGAACGGCCAGCATCGGCAACAGCCAGATGAGCAAGGCGAGCGGCAGCGAGGCTTTGTAGAGCGCGCGATTGAACGGTTTCCAGCGTTCGACGGGAAGCGGATACATGACACGTACCTCCTGAAAATCAGCGTTCTTCGCGCAGCATGCGGCGCAGGTGGAACACGATGTAGACGAGCATGATGGCGAACAGCACGACCGCAATCGCGGCGGAATAGCCTTCCCGGTAGTATTTGATCGCCTGGTCGTACATGTAGTAGGCGAGCACGGTGGAACTGTCGAACGGGCCGCCGCCGCTCATCACCGCGATCAGGTCGAAGCTGCGCAGCGCGCCGATCACCGTCAGCACCACTGCCATGAAAGTGGCCGGGCGCAGTTGCGGAAGAATCACGTGCCACAGCAGGCGCACGCCGCTCGCGCCTTCCATGCGCGCCGCCTCCACCACCTCGGGATTGATGCCCGTGAGCCCGGTGAGATACAGCACCATGCAGAACGGTGTTTGCGGCCAGAGCGCGGCGAAGATGATTCCGAACGTGACCGTATGCGGGTCGCCCAGCACTGGAATGCCGTGTCCGACGATCAGCCTCAGCAGGCCGAAGCCGGGGTCGTAGAACCAGCTGAACACGAGCCCGACCACCACGCCCGAAAGCACGAAAGGCGCGAAAAACAGCGACTTCACGACACGCATGCCGCGGATGTGCTGGTTCAGGTACAACGCGAACACGAGGCCGAGCGGCGGCGCCAGCAGAAAGAGTGCGAGCCAGATCAGGTTGTTTTTCAGCGCCGTGTAGAAAGTGTCGGCATGAAACAACTCAATGTAGTTGTCGAAGCCCGCGAAGGTCTTCGGCGTCATGCCGTCCCAGTTATAGAAACTGAGCGAAATGCTGCTGATGATCGGATAAACCACGCACAGGCAGAACAGTACGCAACCCGGCAACAGGAAGAAAAGCGCCGCACGATGCTGGTGCCGGCGCGTCGTCGAGACGTGACGATGCCGGGCCGCGGGTAAGCGGCGCGCTGCGGAATGGGACATGATCGTGCCTCGTCGGAATTCGAAGGCGAGCGCCGGACATAGCCACCTGTCCGGCGCTGCGGGGACTTACTTCTTGTAGATGCGCTTGCGGGTCGCTTCGAGTCGCGTGAGTACGGCGTCGAGTTGCGACGGGTCGCTATAGAACTGCTGCATCGCCTTCATGCCTTCGTCGGCCATTTCCTTGGTCATGTCGCGGTCGTAGAACTGCGCAATACCGCCCTGCGTATTCGCGAGTGTCTGGAAGCCGACTTTCGAAATCGCGTCTTCAGGTTCGGGCGATTTGCTGTTCGACGGCAACTGTCCCCAGCCTTTCGCGAGATCGGCGTTGATCTCCGGGCTTTCCATGAAGGCCAGCAGCTTGTGGGCGTCGGCCTTGTTCTTCGCCTTGGCCGGAATCAGCAGGACGTTCACCGGACCGTCTTCGGCGAGCGGAACGCTGGCGTCGATCACCGGGAAACGGAAGAAGCCCGTCTCGGGTTTGACCGACGGCGGAATGCTCGCCGAGAAGAACGTGCCCATCAGCATCATCGCGGCCTTGCCGTTCACGAGAAACGGCGCGATCGAATCGAGATCGTAGGAGAGCGCGTTGTCGATGAAGTAATGATCGTCGATCAATGTCTTCCACGCGGTATAGACCTTCTTCACGCGCGGATCGGTGTACGGAATTTCTCCCGCCATCAACTGCTGATGAAACTTGTTGCCGTTGATACGCAGGTCCAGATAGTCGAACCATGCAGCCAGCGTCCAGCTGTCGCGCGCGGCCACGGCAATCGGTGCAACGCCGCTCGCTTTCAGCTTCTTGCAGGCGTCGAGAAACTCGTCCCAGGTTTTCGGCTCACCCTTGATGCCGGCCTTCTCGAACAGATCCTTGCGATAGAAGAACCCGTACGCGTCGTAGCCGAGCGGCGCGGCGTACTGCTTGCCCTTGAACGTCGATGCTTCCTTCACCGATGCGTACTGCTGCGACCAGCCATTCCTGCTCCAGTCCGGCGAGAGATCTTCGAGCAGGCCGCGTTGCGCGTAGTAGGCCATGCGCTCGCCGTCGTGCCACGACACCACGTCCGGCGGATCGGTAGCAAGCCAGCCGCCCATCTGCACCTTGTACGCTTCTTCGGTGATATAGGTCACTTTCAGATCGACATCGGGATTGGCTTTCTTGAACTTGTCGAACGCGTCCTGCCAGGTCGAGCGCTGGTTTCCGCGCGCCGACACGTTCACGTTCAGCGTGGCGGCGTCGGCCGCGCTGCCGGCAAGCACGCCGGCCACCAGTACCGCCGCCGCGGACAACTGCGCCAGCCGGTGAAAGCGAAGGCGAAAAGCAATCATGTTTTGTCTCCTTGACTACCTGTTGGCTGGCAGCACACCGCTGCCAGACGATGTAACCCGCTCTGTGGCGGAATCCGGTTGTGCGCTTGCTGTCAAGCTATCAAGCCGCGGCGCGCTCGGGCGCGAACGCATGACGCGGCAGCGCAATGCCGTCCGCGTCGAACAGATGACACGCGGACGGCGGAACGTGAATGCGCAGGCGTTCGCCCGGTCCGATCGGCGTATCGCCCTCGGCCTTCGCGACCAGCGAGCCGTCCGCGTGGTCCGCGTGAATGTAGCTGTGTTCGCCGAGCCGTTCGGACAGCACCGTGACGCACTGAATCGACTGATCGTCGCCGGCGAGACGCAGATGTTCGGGACGCACGCCGAGCGTGACCGCTTGCGCGCGCTGCAAACGCCGGCCGTCCACCGCCGCCGTGATCGTCTCGCCGCTTTTCGCGAGCCGGACCGTGACGCCGCCGGCGCCCGTCGCCTCGACGGTTGCGTCGACGAAATTCATGCGCGGCGACCCGATGAAGCCGGCCACGAAGCGCGACTTCGGATGGTGGTACAGATCGAGCGGCGCACCGCTCTGCGCGATGCTGCCGAAACGTTCCGCGTCGGCGCCGGCATGCAGCAGCACGATGCGATCGGCGAGCGTCATCGCTTCCACCTGATCGTGCGTCACGTAGACCACGCTCGCGCTGGCAAAGCGCTGATGCAGCCGCGCGATCTCGACGCGCGTCTGGCCACGCAGCGCGGCATCGAGATTGGACAACGGTTCGTCGAAGAGAAACACGCCGGGCTCGCGCACGATCGCGCGGCCGATCGCCACCCGTTGCCGCTGGCCGCCGGACAGCGCTTTCGGATAACGGTCGAGCAAGCTGTCGAGTTGCAGGATGCGCGCAGCTTCGCGCACTTTCGTGCCGATCACGTCTTTGGGTTGCTTCGCGAGTTTCAGACCGAAGGCCATGTTGTCGAACACGGTCATGTGTGGAAACAGCGCGTAGCTCTGAAACACCATGGCGACGCCGCGCTGCGCGGCCGGCACGTCGTTCACGAGACGGCCGCCGATGTGCAGTTCGCCGTCGCTCAGGTCTTCGAGTCCGGCGATCATGCGCAGCAGCGTGGACTTGCCACACCCCGAAGGTCCGAGGAACACGCAGAACTCGTGCTGCGCGATATCCAGGTTGACGCGCCTGATCACCGGCGGGTGGTCCCCGTATGACTTCTCCACGTTCGTCAAGCGAATCGTTGCCATGTCGCCTCCGGATTTAAACGCTTAAATTTTTTGCGAAAAATAACTGGCCGGCTCTTGTGCGGCAGGCATTTAATCGCTTAAATTCGGGAACGGTGTAAGAATTCATGATGGGTGTCTCCGCTGTGTTTTCAGCAAGGTATCACAACCCCGCCCACCGTTTGCAACATCTGAATGACATTCCCTAAATATGGGATAAAGCGAAAATGGTCACCCTTTCCGAAGTCGCCAAGCGCGCGCACGTCACGGCCGCGACCGTTTCGAACGTGCTGCGCAACCGCGAAAAAGTGCGCCCGGAAACCGCCGAGCGCGTGCTCAAAGCGATCGCCGATCTTGGTTATCGGCCGAACCTGAATGCGCGCGCGCTGGCGGAGGGACGCTCGTCGACACTCGCGCTGATGCTCTCGAACATCTCGAATCCGTTCTATCCGGAGTTCGTGCTCGCCGCCGAGCGCGCGGCCCGCAAAGCGGGCCACTTCCTGATGGTCTGCAACACCGACGACGACGCCGAGATCGGCCGCGCGTATCTGAACCAGATTGCGGGCACGCTGGCCGACGGCGTGCTCGTGATGAACACCGACATCACGATCAACGATTTGTGCGCGTCGGCCCTGCACAGCGCGCCGATTCTGCTGGCCATGTGGGAACACCCCGAGACGCCACCGGCTTTACCGTGCGTTGCCGTGGACTTCGCGCGTGCGGGTGAACTGGCCGCGCGTCATCTGCTCGAACTCGGGCATCGCGAGATTGGTCTTTTGATCGGCGATGGTTGCGGCGGATTGCAGGATGCGCGCTCCAACGGATTCCGCGCGGCAATGCGCGAGGCGCAAGTGGAAGCCGACGCCGGCGCCGTGCTGCAGATCCGCGATTCGATCGACGCCGGTTACGCGGCCTGTATGCAATTGATGGCTAACCGCCCTCACCTCACCGCCATTTTCGCGACCAACGACCTGCTCGCGATCGGCGCCGTGCAAGCGCTCATCACGCTCGGCCGCAAGGTGCCCGACGATGTTTCGGTCATTGGCATTACTGACATTCAACTGGCGCATCAGGTGCATCCGGCGCTCACCACGGTCGCGATCCAGACCACCGCCATTGCCGAATTGTCGATCGAGAGTCTGATCCGGCTGATCCACTCGCCGGCTCAGCAACCCTCGATGGTACTGGCACCGCCGCCGCAACTCGTCGTGCGCGCGTCGACCGGACCTCGCCCCCCTCAATCGCGATGATCGCCCTGCAGAGCCCGACGATGCGCATCGACGAAATCGGCCATGCTCTCGAAGCGAAAATCCACCTTCGGCTGCGTGCCGGGGTCCATGGTCGCGCCAAAACCTTGCTTGCCGTGCCGGCGATGAATCCAGCACGTCGCGAGGCCGAATTTTCCCGCCGGCTGATGATCGTGAAAGAGGCTTTCGGCGGTGTGCAGAATGCGGTTCTTTGCGATACCGCGCTCGCCCAGTTTCTCCAGCATGTACTCGAAATTGCGCGGCGACGGCTTGTATGAGCCGATGTCTTCAGCGGTCATGACGGCGTCGAATTCGACCTGCAATTTCGCGTTGCTATGAGAGAAACTTTCGTTGTCGACATTCGAGAGAATCACGAGCTTGTAGTGCTGCTTGAGATATTGAAGCGCCGCCGCCGAATCGGCGAATGCCGGCCAGTTGCGGATCGACTGGCCGTAGGCGATGCAGTCTTCGAGCGTGCACGGAACGCCCCATTCTTCGGCGAGACGCTTGTAGACCACCGGCAACAATGCCTGATAGCGCGTGGCCGGTGTATAGCGCTGCTGCGCCGACTCGTGCCGCGCATGAGCTTCCAGCACCTGATCGCGCGTGAGGGGCGGCTCGACGCGCGACAGAAGCGGTCGCAGCCCTTCGAAAATACCGGTTTCCCAGTCGATCAGGGTGCCGTAACAGTCGAAGGTCAGCGTGTCGAAATCGGTGAGATGCATGGCGGTTCCCTCTGTTGGTCTCGCGTCGAGATACACAGTGTAGGGACCGCGAGCATCGCAGTCGAGTTCACCGATGCGCTCAATTCACCTGCAACTGACCGCCGCGTCCGAGACCGCCCTTGACGTCCTGTGCCTTGTAGCTGCGCAGCGCAACGACCATCTTGTTGTACGCGTCGATGAACGCGGCGACCGTCGCCTTGCCTTCCGGCGTCTTCGAAAATCCGCCGAGGCCGCCGCCCGCGGTGCCGCCGAGGCCCGCGATGGCCGCGCCGTAGTTGGTCGCCGTGGAGTTGCCTTCGGCTGCGGAAATCTGCACGGCCGAGCGCACGTCGAACAGCGTGAGCGTGACCACCGAGGCCTTCGACTGCATGCCGCCCGCGATCTTGCCGAATGCGTTGCCGCCGACGAGTCCGCCCAGCACGCCCGTCACACTGCCGATAGCCGAATCGTTGATGACGATTTGCGGCTCCATGTAGTAATCCGCCGCGACCCGCTGTCCTTTCTGCTGCTTCGAGCCCGCGCGATATTCACCGGAATTGCGTTGCAGCGAGGTGATGCGCGAAAGCCGCGCATCGGTTTTCTGATTGCCCACCGACGTAATGACGAAGCAGTTGGATTGCTGGACCGCGAGTCGCAACAACGGCTCGATCGTGGTCACCTGCGTTGCGCTGCCGAACGGACCGAACCAGTCGGCGTTACGGCCGTCGTCTACGGCGATCGTGCCGAGCGGCGCGGCGCACCGTTCGAGCGTTTCGTCCGCGCCCGCACTGACTGCGCCGCCTGCGGCACCCGATACGCCCGCGCTTTGGCCGCCGGTCGACACCATGCCGCCGCACGCGGTCAGCATTCCAATTGAGAGGATTCCGAACAGATACCGAACACCCGATTGCTTCAGGATAATAGTCATAATTGTGCGTACGTAGTGAGTTTTACGAAGTGCGTGCCGGGTGCCGGCATGCAAAGCAGTTCTCTCAGGTTCTTCGCGCGGCTACCGTTTCGCCGCCGTCCGGTTATTGCGGGCGTGCTGCTTATTGCCAGTACCAGTTCCGTTCGCGCCAGTCACCCCGGTACGGATAGCCCGAATACCAGTAACCGTAGTAAAGCGAGCGCGACTCGTTTAGCCAGCGGTAATCGTCTTCGTCGGATTTCTTTGCGGCTCTGGCCTGTTCGAGCAATTTCTTCGACTCCTGATCGCCGCGCCCCGCCGCGATCGATAACCACTTTTCCGCTTCACGCGGATCGGAGCCCATCTCTTCGAGTCCGAACAGATAGAAACTGCCCAATGCTTTTTGCGCCTGCAAATCGCCACGCTCGGCCGCCTTGCGCATCCAGACCAGCGCCTGATAGCTGTCCTGCGGCACGCCGTCGCCGCGGAAATAGCGCAAGCCCAGATCGTAGGCCGCACGCGGGTTGGTCTCCCCGGCTTCTTTGAGCGCAGCGATGCGCCCGTCCGTGTCTGTTTGCTGTGCGTTGCCGGCTAGGTTGGCCGTAATCTGGTTCTTCGGCCGGTCAGCGCATCCGTGCTCGTCGCAAATCCGCACCAGCGGACTCGCCGACGGATTGTGCGCGCACGCGGCCAAGGCCAGAACGGCCCATGGTGCGAGCAGGCGGTACTTCATTCTCGATCCCCGATTCCAGTGGCGAATGGGCGTCGGCCATGCAGGCTGTTGTGTGAATAGAGCACGTGGCGACGCGGTTTTCCCGACCTGATTCGCTTATAAATCAGGCGAGAAAATGGTAGCAGTTGCGCGTTGCGCGCTTTTGCCCCAGCGTCTCCAATACTTGCCTGAGCGTCTCAGCGTTCACATCGCCGGACACATCGCGCGCTCATGGATCGAGTCTGTCGAGCACGTCGCGCAGCGAGCCGGCGGCACGGCCGGCCTGGCGTGCAGATGGCGCGCGGGTAGCCGGCGACGCGGCACGGTCCCGTGCTTCGCTTGGCGAATAGCCGAAGGCCTGTTTGAAGCTGCGGCTGAAGTGGGACTCGCTTTTGAATCCGTATTGAAACGCCAACGTCGATACGCGCTGTTTTCGCCCTGCGGCGCTTTCGAGAATCTGCCGGATCTTCGCGAGGCGGCGCTGCTGGATATACGCGGCAACGCCGCTTTCGCGCGAGAACAGCCGATACAGTTGCGCGCGGGAAATGCCGACGTCGCGGCAGATCTGCAAGGGCGTCAGGTCCGGCGAACTCAGATGCTGGTCGATATAGGCGCGCACGCGCTGCATTACCGCCTCGTTGATCTCGGTCTCCGCGTCCGCGAGTGTTTGCACCGAGGGCGCCAGCGCCGCCGACACCAGCGCGAGTGTCGCCTGCTCGATATACGGCATGTCGGCGGGCGTCAGGTGGGCCAACTGGCGGCGCAAGGCGAATAAATGATCGCCCAGCAGACTGCTTAACGGCCCCTGTAAAACCAGTCCGTGCAGATCCGCCGAACGAATAGCCGGCGCCAATGAATCGCGCGCAATGGTCAGAATCAGCGTATCACCGGCGACGATTTCCGAATCGAGTTCGCGCGCCAGATCGAGCACATAGATTTTCGAGGCTTCCGCATTAATCGGCGTACGCGCCGCATAACCGGCCAGTGAATGCGTAATGCCGAGGCAAAGATAATAATGATCGAGACCGTCGCGGCGAATCATCTGCGATGAACGCTTGACGCCGTAGGGAACCGGCTCGCGCTGACCGGCCCACGTTCCGCAGCCCATCAACAGTGAGCCGATATAACCGGTGGCAAGGTCGTAATTGAAGCTGGGCGATAAGCTCTTGTCGATTTCAACGTCGAATATCGCATTGACCTCGTCTCGCCACACTTCGAATCGTTGTTCAGTCGGGTATGCGTCCGTGCAAAAGCGATAGAAATAGGGATTCAATCTCGACACTCCATCCACTGGCCAGTTTTACCGCATTTATTATTAACGCCCGAAGAATGCGCAACTTTTACGGATTGAGGCGCATCACAAATGAATTAAACGCCGTAGATAATAAACTTTTCAATAAGACAGAATGCGACGCTCGCACGCACTTCGCGGAACACTCCGGTTTTTTCGAAGTATTCGTCCTGGAATAGCAGGTTTATCCGAGGTCATGTCTCACGCAGACTGAGGCTCATCACCACTGCGGACACCGTCCGCCACAGGAGCCCGACCATGCGAACCTATCCGCGCAACAGCCCGCAAGCCGCCGCACGAATCGTCGCCCTCGCGCTGATCTCCGATGGCCACGTGTGCAGTTCGGAAGAACGCGCGCTCGACAAACTCGACATTGCCGGAGAGCTCGGACTCGCGCCGACGCAGTTCGCGCAGATCGTACAAACGCTGTGCGAGGATCTTTCGATCACGCACGCCACCTTCGAACCGTCGGCGGGACGCATCGATCCGAGCATTCTCGGCCCGCTGATCGAGGAGATCGACGACCCCGTACTGCGCCGCAAGGTCGTACGTCTCTGCGTGGCGGTGACAGCCGCCGACAACTTTCTGGCCGACGGTGAACTCGCCTTGCTCGCTGCCGTGCTGGACGCATGGGGGCCTTCGCTGAAGCCCGCAGCGCGCCGCTCCGACGACGTCGTGCGCACCTTGCGCGCGCACTATCGCACGGCCGCGACCACCTGAGAGGCCAAAGCGTGATGCTGCCCGCGCCGCGAACGGATGGCGTGTATCTCTTCGAGCACGCCTTCCGCGCGGCCTAGCCAGCGCAAGCCTCGCAACAGGGACAGGTCTTCCGCGCCGAGTTCCGCGAGCGGAAACACGCCGAGGCCGCGCGCGGCGAACACGGCCATCAACGCACTGTCTTCGAATTCGCCGACGATGCGCGGCCGGATGCCGATCGTGTCGAACCAGCGGTCGAGTCGCGCGCGCAAAGCGCCGTGCCCGGTCGGCAGCAGCACGGGAATATCGGCGAGACATTGCGGGAATCCGGCGCGAGTCGCCTTGCGCACGATTTCCGTGGGACCGTACCAGTCGACCGGCGAACCGATGAGACGCTGGCTGACGAGACGCAGATCGGCGTTAGGCGGCGCCGGCTGACACGCCAGGACCAGATCGAGCCGGTGCAGCGCGAGTTCGGACAACAGCTGCGCGGGCTCGCCCTCGTGACACAGCAGCCTGAGCGACGGCGTGCCGAGCACCGGCGCGAGCAAGGCATGCGCCGCGAGCTTCGAGATACCATCCGATAAACCGACTGCAAGCCGTGCCGTGCGCTCGCCGCCGGCCTCGCGCATTTCGTCCAGCAACGCCTCGCCGATCTGGAAGATCTGCTCCGCGCGGCCGAAGGCCGCCTCGCCGGCTTCGGTCATGGCGACGCCGCGCCCGGCGGGTTTGAGCAACTGACGCCCGATCGATTTTTCCAGCTCACGCACCTGTGCGCTGATAGTCTGAACCGCCATGTCGAGACGTTCGGCCGCGCGCGCGAAGCCGCCCTCTTTCACGACGATCCAGAAATAGTACAGATGGCGATAGTTGAGCATGCCGACGACACTCGCAGAGACACTTGGTGACACTTCGAAAAATACGAAACGTGACTCAGCATATCACCTATTTATTCGAACCCCAGAACAGGCGATGATGACGCTAACCCAACGTCATTGCCTCTCTTTTCGCCACGCACGCCATGGACTATCTGCTCGCACTCGTCTCCGATCCCGCCGCCTGGGCGGCCCTTCTCACGCTCGTGGTGATGGAGGTGGTACTCGGCATCGACAACCTGATTTTCATCTCGCTGCTCAGCAACAAACTGCCGCCCGAGCAGCGCGCCCGCACCCAGCGCCTGGGCATCCTGCTCGCGCTGGTGTTGCGGCTCGGCTTGCTGGGTACGGTGGCATGGATCGCGCAACTCACCGAACCCGCCGTGACGCTGTTCGGGCACGCGTTTTCATGGCGTGATCTGATCCTGGTGGGCGGTGGCCTGTTCCTCGTCTGGAAGGCGACCACTGAAATGCACCACCACGTCGCGCCTGTCAGCGAAACGCGCAGCACCACGAGCAAGGTCGTGCAACTGACCGCGTGGGCGGCAATCAGCCAGATCCTGCTGCTCGACATCGTGTTTTCCGTGGACAGCATCATTACGGCAGTGGGCATGACCGAGCACATGCCGATCATGTTCGTCGCGGTTATCACGGCTGTTCTGGCGATGCTGTTCGCAGCGCAACCGCTGTCGCGCTTTATCGACCGCAACCCGACTATCGTCACGCTGGCGCTGAGCTTCCTGCTCGTGATCGGCATGACGCTGATCGCGGAAGGTTTCGGCACGCACGTTCCGAAGGCCTACATCTACGCGGCGATGGCGTTTAGCGGATTCGTCGAGGCGATGAACATGCTGTCCCGACGCGCGAAATCCAAACGTGTCGAAGGAAGCCACGAGTAACGCACAAGCAAAACGGCCCGCGGTGAAGACCGCGGGCCGCAAACTGTCGGCCAAAATCGAAGCGCTTATTGCTGCACGCCCCAGCGGCGCACCGTGACGCGTTCGAGCGTGTCGAATACCAGATGTTCGATCAGCAGACCGATCACGATCACGGCGGCAAGGCCCGCGAAAACGCGATCCGTGTACAACTCGTTGCGATTCTGGAAGATGTACCAGCCCAGCCCGCCGCTACCCGAACTCGCACCGAACACTAGTTCCGCGGCGATCAGCGTGCGCCACGCAAACGCCCAACCTACCCGCAAGCCCGCGAGTATCGACGGCAACGCGGCCGGCACCAGAATCAGCAGAACGTGGCGCATGCCCGTCAGTCCGTAATTGCGGCCTGTCATGCGCAAGGTGGCCGGCACCGACTGAAATCCCGAATACGTATTGAGCGCGAGTGGCCATAGCACCGAATGCACCAGCACGAACAGCAGGCTGCCAGTGCCGAGGCCGAACCAGAGCAAGGCGAGCGGCAGCAGCGCGATGGACGGCAGCGGATTGAACATCGCGGTGAGCATCGAGAGAAAATCGCGCCCGACACGCGTCGAAACGGCCAGCGAGGTCAGCACGAAAGCCAGCGCAGCGCCGAGCAGATAACCGCGCAGCAGTACGGACATCGAGACCGCTGTTTTCTGTAGCAACTCGCCTGACCAGACGCCTTGCACGAAGGCGCTGAACGTCGCGCCGAAAGTCGGCAGCAGCAGATCGTTGTCGACGGCGCGCGCGGCGATTTCCCATCCCGCGATCAACACGAGCGCGATCAGCGTCTTGCGCAGCCAGCCTTGCGCCATCAGACGCTTGCCAAGCGGCAACGGCGCTTCGAGCACCAGTTCGCCGAGTGGTTCGAGCGGCCTTTCGTATTCCGCGCGAACCGGTGGAAGCAAAGTAGCGGGAGCACTCATTGCACGGCCTCCGTGGTTTCGGCGGGTTCATTCTGTTCGAACAGCAGATGATGAATACGCGCGACGCTGTGCTGAAAATCGCTGCGCCCGAAACTGTCCTGCCCGTATTGATGACTGTTGAGTTCGGCGCGTACGCGGCCGGGATGCGGAGACAGCAGCAGAATGCGGTTGCCCACCACCAGTGCTTCTTCAATCGAATGCGTGACGAACAGCAGCGTGAAGTTCACCTCTTCCCATAGACGCAGCAACTCCTCCTGCATTTTGCGGCGCGTCAGCGCGTCGAGCGCGGCGAACGGTTCGTCCATCAGCAGCACGCGCGGTTGCATCGCCAGCGCGCGGGCAATCGCCACGCGTTGCTTCATGCCACCGGAGAGCGTGTGCGGATAGGCATTCGCAAACGAAGCAAGCCCGACCTTCTCCAGATAATGCAGCGCGCGCTCTTTGGCCTCCGCGCGCGAGAGTTTCTTCGCCACGCGCAGTGGAAACGCGACGTTCTGCAGCACCGTCTTCCACGGCGGCAACTGGTCGAATTCCTGGAACACGACGATGCGATCCGCGCCGGGGCCACGCACGATCTGTCCGTCGAGCGAAATACTGCCCGACGTCGGCTCGATAAATCCGGCCACTGCCTTGAGCAAAGTGGATTTGCCGCAGCCGGACGGTCCCAGCAGCACGAAGCGATCGCCGCCGTACACGTCGAAACTGACGTCGTGCGTAGCGCGAACGATGCGCTCGCGCGTGCGGTATTCGAGGTTCACGTTTTCGACTGCGAGCAGGCGCTCGCTGGTCGCGGCGCTGCTTTGTGCTGCCCGATCGGGAAACAGCAGCGTGGGATTGGCCACCATCAGATCACTCCGTGCAAATACGTCATGAAGTACGTCATGTTCAGCTTCCCGCGGCCGTGGCCGGGTCGTCGAAGAAATAGTCCTTCCATGATTTCGGCTCGTTCCGGATAGCGCCGACGCGATACATGAATTGCGCGAGTCCGAACGTATTCTGCGGCGCGACCTTGAATTGCACCTGCGGATTGCGGATGACTTTCAGCAGCAGATCGCGATCGATCTTCGACTGATTCGTGCGAATGTAGATGTCGGCGGCGGCGTCCGGATTGGCCGTAATGAAGCGGGCCGCGTCGGCGAGCGCGTCGACGAAAGCGCGATAGGTCTTCGGGTTGTTGTCACGGAATTTTTCGGTGGCGTATAGCACGGTTGCCGAACTCGGTCCGCCCAGCACGTCGTACGAATTCAGCACGATGTGCGCCTTCGGATTGCCCGCAAGTTCCTGTTCCTGAAACGGCGGATTACCGAAATGGCCCGTAATTTCCGTGCCGCCCGCGATGATCGCCGCAGCCGCGTCGGGATGCGGCAACGCCTGCGTGAATTTGTCGAGACGGTTGTACTCCTTGTCGCCCCACCGTTTGGCCGCTGCGTATTGCAGCACGCGCGATTGAACCGACACGTTGACGGCCGGCACCGCGATACGGTCTTTCGCGCTGAAGTCGGCAATCGTCTTCACGTCCGGATTGTTACTCACCAGGTAATACGGCAGATTGCCGAGCGACGCCACGCCCTTCACGTTCTGCTTGCCGTGCGTGCGGTCCCAGATGGTCAGCAACGGGCCGACGCCCGCGCCCGCAATATCCACTGCACCGGACAACAGCGCGTCGTTCACAGCGGCGCCGCCCGAGAGCTTCACCCAGTCGACCTTGATATCGAGGCCCTGTTTGCGGCCTTCTTTCTCGACGAACTGCTGGTCACGCGCCACGTTCAACAGCAGATAAACGACGCCGAACTGTTCGGCAATACGGATCTGCCCTTCTGCGTGTGCGGGCGTCGCGGCGCCCAGTGCGGCAGCAGTCACCGACACGGTGAGCAGCGTTGCAGTGAAACGGCGTGCAAAGGACGGCCGCGTGGCGGTCGGGCGAAACTTGGAGAACATCGAAACTCCGGTCGGCGTGAGGCGTGAAATTGAGTAAATAGCGGGCGCGCTTGCCGTCAGAACGGCACGTCGCCTTCGATCGTCGTGCGATACATCTTGCGGCGCAGTTCGTCGGGCGTACCGGCGGCAAGGTGCATCAGCGAGCGGTTGTCCCAGAAGACCATGTCGTGTTCGGCCCATTGATGCCGGTACAGATGTTCGGGGCGAACGCTATGCGCGAATAGTTCGTCGAGCAACTGCTTGCTCTCGTCTTCCGGCAAGCCGATCACGCGCGTCGTGAAATGCTCGCTGACGAATAGCGCCTTGCGACCCGTTTCCGGATGCGTACGCACGATCGGATGCTCGACCGGCTTCACCTGCGCGATCTGCTCGGCGGAAAGATTCGGCCGCCATGGACTGCGTTTCTGCAATTCCGCGTATTTCGCGAGGTACGTATGCTCTGCCGTGCGCCCGTCGATCGCGCTGCGCAAATGCGCTGGCAACGTGTCGAACGCGAGGTGCATGTTGGCGAATAGCGTGTCGCCGCCTTCGGCGGGCAACTCCTGCGCATGCAGCAGCGAGCCGAGGCTCGGCTTCTCCTTGTACGAGAGATCCGAATGCCAGAAATGACCAGCATCGCCGAGACCGATCGGCTTGCCGTTTTCGAGGATGTTCGACACGATCAGCACTTCCGGATAGCCGGCCAGCTGAAACTGATGCAGCACGTGAATCTGCAACGGACCGAAACGGCGGCTGAACGCGATCTGCTGATCGGGCGTGATGCGCTGGTCGCGAAACACCAGAACGTGATGGTCGAGATGCGCGCGGTGAATTCGCGCGAAGTCGGTTTGACTCAGCGGCTGGGCGAGATCGAGACCGAGTACTTCGGCGCCGACCGGTCCGTCGAAAGCGCGGATGTCGAGCTGCGGATTCGGGTTGACGTGGCCGGTATCGCTGCCGGCGGTGGATGCAAGGGGTGCAAATGCAGTCGTCACAGGAAACTCTTCGTCGATCTGTTCGGAGGACGCCGCGAAGGCGCAGTCAGACGAATTTACCGGCACGCACACGCGCCGACAACGAAGCAAATCCGATACGGTTATCTGCTGGAGTGATAAACCCGATGCTTTAACGCGCTGCGGCAGATTCGCATGCGCAAATCCGCGCGCGCGACGGTGTGACCACGATCCATTCCTCCGACAAAAAGTGGTGGTAACACCCCCACTTGACGGTGAATCTCTCACATGACAGCATCGCCGCCATGAATTCCACCATCGACGATGTGCAGCCACCCGGTCTGCGCGACCGCCATAAGCTCAGAACCCGCGAGGCGATTCTGGACGCCGTGGCACGCTGCCTCGAAAGCGACGGACTCGCCAATCTGAGCTTTGCACAGATTGCGCGCGAGGCCGGTGTGGGCGAGAGCACGGCGTTTCGCTATTTCCCGACCAAGGAAGCGCTGCTCGACGCCTTCTGGAAGTGGGCGCCCAAAGCGATCAGTCGCGACCAGTTTCCGCGTACGTACGAGGAACTGAGCGCGCGCCTCGGGCCAGATTTCGCCAGGTTCGACGCGCGCGAAACGCTGATTCGCGGCATGCTGGCTTCGCCCGTCGGCCGCGAGGCGCGGCGTCATGCCAATGCCGAGCGTCAGAAGGCATTCGCCGAACTCGTGGATCGCGAAGTCGGGCCGATGCCGGAGGCCGAGCGCAGGAATCTGTGCGCGGCCATGCAGTTGCTTTACTCGGCCAGCGCCTGGGCCGCATTCAAGGACTACTGGGATATGGACGGCCGCGAGGCCGCCGCCGCAGCGACCCAGGCGATCGGCGCATTACTGGACGACGCCCGCCGGCGCATGCGTCAACAGAAAAAGACCGGCTCGAAACCGGCTTGCAACACATAACGGGACCAAACTTTCCATGTAAATTTTCGACAGAGGTTTCTCATGCTGTTTCATGCTTCCATCCCTGCCCGACATCCGGAAAACGTCGCCCGCGTCATTGCCGAATTGTGGGGCGGATTTCACGCACCGTTTCCTTCCTTCCCGGATTCGTGGATGGCCATTGCGGGTGACGAGCGCGGCTCGATCATCGAGACCTATCCGAGCGACCGCGTGATTTGCCCCGGTGAAGCGCACAGCGCTTTCGTGCCGGGCGATAGCAAAACGGCGCAATACAGCGCATTTCATATTGCCGTTGCAAGCAGGTTGACGCCCGACGAGGTATTTGCAATCGGTGCGCGCGAAGGCTGGCGCGCGGTTCGCTGCACACGCGGCCAGAACTTCTTCGACGTGATCGAGTTGTGGATCGAAGACACGACACTGATCGAAGTACTCACCCAGGAAATGCAGGAACAGTACCTCGCATTCGCCACACCGGAGAACTTTCGTGCATTCGCCGCTGCCGCGGCAGCGCGGACAGCGGCGGTGAGTGCGTAAAACGCGCGGGTCGCGTCGCGGCTTATTGCCCGCATATTTGCCCGCTTATTGCCCGATGCGACGCAGCGCTTTGCCTGCCATCAGATTACGTTCGATCTGTTCGAGCGACACGCCCTTTGTTTCCGGCACGATCCAGAGTGTCATCAACAGGAATGCCGCGTTGAGCGCAGCATAAAGCCAGAACGTTTGCGCATGGCCCAGCGTATTCAGCAGCGTCAGAAACGTGGCGCCGGCAATCGTGTTGGCCACCCAGTTCACGAACGTCGAGACGGCAATACCGAAGTCGCGCCCTTTGATCGGCTGGATCTCCGCGCAGAGAATCCAGATCATCGGACCGGCCGACATCGCGAAGCCTGCGATGAAAACGAGCAGCGCGGCGACTGCGGCATACTGATGCGACGGTGACGTAATGCCGACATGCATGAGCGTACCGAGTGAAGCCAGCGCAATCGCCATGACGCTAAAGCCCGTGTAGAGAATCGGCTTGCGGCCCCAGCGGTCCACGAGACCGATTGCAACGAAGGTTGCGGCCACGTTGACGGCCCCCACGATCACGGTGCCCCACAATTGATCGTGCGCACTGCCATAACCCGCCAGACCGAAGATACGCGGCGCGTAGTACATCACTACGTTGATGCCGGTAAGCTGCTGCGCAATCTGCAGCAGCACGCCGAGCCACACCGAGCGGCGGAAGTTTTTGTTGCCGCGGAAAAGGCTCCAGCCTTCGAATTCGACTTTCAATTGCTCGTCGATTTCGCGCATTTCTGTCTGGATAGTCTGTTCATCACCACGCAGTTTCTTGAGTACTGCAAGTGCCTCTTCGCGTCGGCCGACACTCATCAGCCAGCGCGGACTGCGCGGCAAAAAGATCAGGCCGACCAGCATCGCAATCGCGGGGAATGCAATCACGCCGAGCATCCAGCGCCAGTCGCCCGCGCCGCTGAATGCCGTGTTCGACAGAAACGCGGCGAGAATACCGATGGTCACCATCAACTGATGCAGCGAAATCAGTGCGCCACGCATGGTGCGCGGTGCGATTTCGGACAGATAGAGCGGCGCCGTAAACGAGGCAATGCCGACTGCCAGACCGAGCAGCACGCGGCCCGCGATCAACATTGCGGGGTTCAGTGCAAATGCGCAGATGGCAGATGCGCCGGCGAACAAGGCTGCCGCGATCATCAGCGAAACCTTGCGGCCGATCACGCGCGACACCCAGCCCGATCCGAGTGCGCCCACTGCGGCGCCCACCATCATCGAACTGACGATCCATTCCTGCATCTGGTCGCCGACCTGAAAGTTCTTCGCGATGAACGGCAGCGCGCCGGAAATGACACCGATATCGAGGCCGAATAACAAACCGGCCAGTGCGGCAATCGCGCTGGTGAGCACAATATGAACGCGACTGTATGAACTCGCGCCGGAACGCGCGGTGGGGTGGAGTGTTGTCGACATGTTCTTTTTCCTTCCAGCTTTCTTGTTCGTTTCCTTGACGGCGGTTCTTTACGGTTTCATTTCGATCCGCTCGCCGCCCTGTACTGAGGGCCATTAGCACGCGACGTGCCCGAGTGCCCGAACCGCGCCAGTGCTGCGGTTCAGGTACATCGCCATCCAGGGAAGTTTTTATGGCCCGGCAAAAAATCGTCACATTCACTTGCTATACATGAATGGCAACTTTCATAGGAGACCAATTTGGACATCCGCAAGCCAGCGCTGCACGCCGGGGGCGCGACGAAACACCCTTTTGAAAGCTGCTTCGTCGATCTGGGCGGTTACTCGGCAGAGCGGGCGCTGTCGCTACTGACTGCCGCGGTGCATGCGTCCCAGCGCGAAATGAATGCGCTGGACTGGATTACCGGTGCATTGCCCGGCGCCACACTCAAACCCGCGCTGGCCATCGGCACGGTCGGCGAGTTGTATCGTACGTACACACGGCCGGCGGAGTTGGGTCGTTTGAAGGGCGTATTGCGCGTCTGACGCAGAAGCGGTCTCGTGGTGGGCATCGAGTATCGTCGTGCGCGTCGAGCAGGCCAGGTAAGATGGAGCTTCGACATTCGCACTGCTGCCGGGAGCGCCCTCCATGCCCTCTTCCGTCCGGAATTCGCTGCTCTGGATATTCGACGCCTTCGAGCGTGAGCCGACCTATGTCTGCAAGCGCATGTTCGGCTGTGACGCCGCCTACGTGGACGGTCTGCTGTGCCTGATCGCCGCCGATCGGGCCAAGCCCTGGAACGGCTTGCTGGTGTGCACCTCGCATGAACGCCAGGCTGCGCTCATCGAAGAATTGCCGGCACTGCGCGTGCATCCGGTGCTCGGCAAATGGCTCTACGTGCCGCAGGAAGACCCGGCCTTCGAAACGGCCGCCGAGGCCCTGACGACGCTCGTGCTGGCGCGCGACCCGCGCATTGGCGTCGAGCCCAAACCGCGCCGCGCGCGCAAGCAGTCGATGCTGCCGCGTTAGACGGTTTCGACGCGCCGGTTATCCGACTTCGTTGCGGATGCGGGCCACACGAGTCTTTCGAACTGATCGGGCGGTACGGGCATGGAGTACAGATAGCCTTGCGCGTAATCGCAGCCCACGTCACGCAGAAAATCGCGCTGCTCGACCGTTTCCACGCCTTCCGCAATCACTTTCAAACCGAGCTTGTGCGCCAGTACCACCATGGCCTCGCACAGCGCCTGGTTGTCGGCGTCGGTGCCGAGATTGTGAACGAACGAGCGATCGATCTTCAGATAGTCGATATCGAAACGCTTGAGATACGCGAGCGATGAATAGCCGGTGCCGAAGTCGTCGATCGACACGCGGATACCCGCGTCACGGAAAGTCAGCAGCTTGCCGTTCAATTCCGCATCCAGTAGCAGGCCCTCGGTGATCTCCACCGCAATGCTCTGGCCCGGCATGCCTTCCCGCAAAAGATAGTCCGACCACTGCTCGCATACCATGGTGTCCTGACGAATCTGCACCGGCGACATGTTCACGCTGATCTGGAAACACGAATGAAAGCGGCTGCGCCACTCGCGCACCTGTTGCACCGCCTGCCTGAACACCCAGTCGCCGATTGGCACGATGAGTCCCGTATCTTCAGCCAATGCGATGAAATCCAGCGGGCTGATCGTGCCGCGCTCGGGATGAATCCAGCGGATCAATGCTTCCGCCTTATAGATTTCACCGGATGCCAGATCGACGATCGGCTGGTAATGCACCTGGAACTGCTCGCCTTGCAAGGCGATGCGCAGATCGCTCGTCAAACGCAGGCGCCGCTCCGCCGCCACTTGCAGATCCGGCGTGAAGTAGCTGAAGCGGTTGCGCCCGGCATTCTTCGCGGCATACATGGCCTGGTCGGCGTTCTTGAACAGCACGTCGAGCTCGGTCGCGTCGTTCGGGTACAGCGTCACGCCGACGCTGGCCGAGATGAACGCTTCGTCCGTGCCGAAGCGGAACGGCTCGGCCAGTTTGTCGATGATCGCGCGGGCAATCCGTTCGAGTTTCTCGTTGCAATCGAGGTCGGGCAGAATCACCGTGAATTCATCGCCGCCAAGACGCGCCACCGTATCGGATTCGCGCACGCAGGCCGTGATGCGGCGCGCCGCCTCGATCAGCAGAATGTCGCCGGTATCGTGCCCGAGCGAGTCGTTGACCTCCTTGAAGCGGTCGAGGTCGATCAGCATGAGCGCCATCGATTGGCCGGAACGATGCGACATTCTCGCTTCATCCTCGAGGCGGTCATGGAACATCTGGCGGTTCGGCAAATGCGTCAAGGCATCGAAATTGGCCTGCCTCCAGATGGTCGCTTCGAAGGCCATACGATCGGACAAATCGCGCCCGACCGCCAGCACCGAATTCACCCTGCCCGTATGATCGATTTCCGGCGTGAGGCGAATGTGCGTGCATTGTTCCTGCGCGTCCTTGCTGAGCCAGCGCAATTCGAATTGCGCGCTCTTTCCGCTTGCAATCGCTTCGAGAATCTTTCGTTCGTAGATCAATGCATTCGAACCACCCGGAACCTCGGAAGGCCGCTTGCCGAGCGATTCGGCCAGACTGAATCCTGCCGACGTGCAAAAAGCCGGATTGGCGTAAGTACGGCGCATTTCGCGGTCGTAGCGCGTAATCGTGTCAGGCGAATTCTCGATCAACGTGCGCGACTCCTGCTCGCGGCTCACCAGCTCCGCCGTGCGCGTAATCACCGTCTGCTCCAGCGACGCATTGATCTCGTTGATCTTCTGGATCTTCTGCCCGATCGCCGTACTCATCCGTTCGAAACGCCGCGACAGTCGGCCGAGTTCGTCTTTGGCGCCGGACGTAGCCGTACTTTGCGCGAGTTCATCCTCCAAGCCGTCTGCTTTGGCGTCTGCTTCGGCGCCGGCATCGTTGCCGGTGGCGTGCATCTTTCGCACCAGTTCGATGAGGGGCGCGGAAATACTGTGAGAAATAAAGTACGCCAGAAAGATCGATAGCAGGAAGCCGGAAATGCCCACCAGCACGATCTGATTGCGCACCGACTGCACCTGCGCGGTCAGCTTCTTTTCGGGAATCGTGCTGACCACGTACCACGTGGTGCCGGGAATATTCGTGTACGCGGCGAGATAGCGGCCACCATGCCTGCCGTCGAAATCGACGAAACTGTCGGGCCGGTCGCTCGCGATCTTTCTCGCCAGATCGGGCTCGGCCGTTGCGTCGGCATCCGCTGAGGCGCCGTCGGGGCGCACGATCAGTTTGTTGTTGCTGGCGTCCAGCACGTAAATTTCGGTGCCGCTGCCGAGGGCGACGTCGTTGAAGATGGTCGAGAAATGTTCGGGGCTGATCACCAGCACCAGATTACCGATCTTGCGATTACTGCTCTTGCCGACAATGGCGCTCACCATGCCGATGTTCTGCTGCCCCACGCCGCTGTCGTAGCTTCCCCAATACGGTTTGGCGCCGCACTCCGGCGCCTGCGCGACGAGCCGCATCACACCTTGCGTCAGTTGCGCGAACGCCTGGGTATCCATGATGCGGTCGGTCCGGTCCAGCACGTATTTCTCGTTGATGAAATCGACCGATCCATAGTGCTCCAGAAGCAGGCGGGTCATATCCTCGCGCGCTTCGCTCTGCTCCTTCGGGCTGCCATTGGCCACTTTCGTGAGACCGCTCTGGATGCGCTCGGAAAGCGTCAGAAGATTGCTCTCCGTTTCGATCTGCTCCATGCGTAGCGAGATGTTTCTCGATACCTGCCTGACCACTTCTTTCGAAAAGATCTCGGCGTTTTCCTTGATAGCCGCCGTCGACTCCACATACGATATGTAGCCCGAAATAAGTATCGGGATCAGAGAAAGCAGAATGAACGCGGCAATCAGGCGATAGCGGATTTCGACCCGACGCAACAGGTCGAGCGAGAGATAAGCGAAGGCGCGTCGTAGCGGATCGATGAGCGATTTCATTTGTAGTGCATTTTCGCTTCGTGCTTGACGGACTCGTCGAGAAGGCGTGCGGCCTGGTTCGGGCTGATCTTCCTGAGCAGCACGTCCTGCATCAAACGATGCAGCCGTTCGATCGAGTTGGAGGGCAAGACCGAATAGTACGGGCTGGCAGTCACCGGATAATGACTCACCGTGTCCGTATAAGCCACGATCTCCTGATCGCTGACGATATCCCCGGGTGCCTGCTTGAAGGGCGCAATGTTGTGGCGCTTTCTCTGGAGAATCGGATAGCCGCGGCCGGTGATGAACTCCAGGAAGCGCATGGCTGCCGCCTTATTGGGCGTCTCGCACACCGCAAAGCCGGTCTCGCTGCCGATCACGGGCACCACTCGCTCGCCCGGCGCGTTCCATGGCGGAATGAACACGCCGGCGCGGAACCGGTTGCCGTGCAGCAGCAGTCCCGCGGCCCAGCTTCCGTGAAAAGCCATGGCGACCTTGCCCTGCTTGAATAGCCTGATGCCCTGATCGTAGTCGGTCGCCATGAATCCTTCCTGTACGAAACCGTGCTCCGGCATCGCCACGATCCGCGAAAAGATTTCCGCGACTTGCGGCGTGTTCAGATCCAGCGTGCCGTCGCCGATTTTTCGCTTCCAGTCGGGCTCATGCGCTACGACGTTATTGGCAAAGCCGGAACTGAACGGTCCATTGCCGAGCATGTTGGGAAAGCCGCCGTTCCACATGATCGGGGTGAAGCCGGCACGCCTGAGTTGCTCGCAGACTTTCAGAAACTCGGGGAAATTCGTCGGCAGATCCTTGATGCCGGCCTTCTCGAACATCTCCTGGTTGTAATAGATCAGCGTGGTCGCAACACCCGCGGGTATGCCGAAATTTTTCGACCGGCGACTGGTCCAGTCGTCTTTGAGCGGGTCGAGCATGTTGCGCCAGGCCGACGTGGCGCGCACGTCCGCGAGCAAACCCTGATCTGCCAGATCCGCAGCATAAGCGTTCGGGTTGACGCTCATCAGGTCCGGCAAGTTGCCGGAAGCAATGCGCGGCTTGATGTTCTCCTCGACCGAATTGCCGATCATGAACTGCACGTTCACGTGCACATCCGGATTGAGTTTGCTGAACTCGGCGGCGATCTGCAGCATTTCTTCGGGCCAGTCCGGCGCCCAGATCAACGCGGTAATCGTGGTTGCGTGCGGTTGCACCGCGCTCGCGGGCGCGTGATCCTGTTGCCTGCATCCGCATAGGAACAACAGCACAAGGCCGGCAAGGCCTGCAAGCAGGGAGGCAAACTCAATTCGTCGCACTTGCGGTTCACTCATCGGTTTCGGGACGGATCAGGCAGCCGGCGGCAGACCGGACGAACCGGCGCCTACTGCCTATATCGGCAAAACAGGTGAATTCTTTAGACCGCTAGCCGGCGGGGCTGGCTGGCGCGTGCGAGGCCTTCAAGGCCGGAGGATCGGTGCGGGGAATGGCGGAGAAGACGCGAACGGCATGCGGACGATGCGATGCGCCGGGTTGCCGCCGTGAGAATGGTGAGAAGACGGCGGGGAGAGAGATTGCAAAAAAAACGGCGCGCTGCGAACGAGGTTCGCAGCGCGCCGGCTCTTCAGTAAAGCTTACTGGCCCGTGTAACCGACCGGCGTCGTCGCGTTCGACTTCGCCAGCGAGGCGTTGTTGGACACGATGTACTGCGGCACTTCGGTCAGCGTCAGGTTGGCGACACCGTTGGTGTAGGCAACCGTGCTGATGTTGCCGTAGCCGTCGATCTTCGTCACGTTACCCGACGTACCCGGACTGTCGACCTGCAGCGAATAGCTGGTCGAGTAAGTCTGGCTATACAGACCGTTGCTGGCCGGCCATTGCGCGTTGCTATGCGCCCATGCCGCCGTCACGACCTTGCCGTTGCCGAGTTGCTGGAAGGCGTAGGCGTAGATGCCCGCTGCCGTACCCTTGACGCGGCCCAGCGTGTTCGTGCCGTCCAGCGCACGTGTCATCGCGGCGAATGCCATGGCTTCGGGCTTCGGCGAGAGATTGTTCGCACCGTAAGCACCTTGCGCGTCGTTCAGATCGAAGAACGAACCGTAGCCGACTTCGCCCGGATAATCCGCGCCGTAGAACAGCGTGGTCATCTGTGCACCGCCGCCGAGCACGATGATGTGCGAACGAACGCCCACCGCTGCATGCGCAAACAACTGGTTCTGCGACGGACCCGTCGAGCCGTAATTGATGCCCGGATCGTAGCTCGTGCCCGCTTCGGTGAAGAAGAGCTTCATGTTCGGCTTGCCGGCCTGCATCACCGAACGCAGCTGCGAAACGAGGTTGTCGAGCGCGTTAGCCTGATTGGCCGGATTCGGATCGGAATCCTGCAACTCGGGCGGATGCGCCGGATACGTACCCGCGTTCCAGTAGCCGTGCGTCGACACCGCGTCGATGTAATTCCACAGACCCAGCGCACCGAACTTCTGCAGATAGCCCGTGGTACAGGTGTCGCAATTCGCCGGGAACGGGTTGCCCGTGCCCATCACGATCGCATTCGGATCGGTCGAGTGAATGCCCTGATAAGCCGCCTTGTACATGGCGACGAAATTCGCGTCGCTGTCGGCCCAGCCGAGGCTCGGCTCCCACGTCACCTGGTAGTAGTTGCTTTGCTGATTCGGATAATACGCAGAGCGGATCAGGCTGGTATCCGTACCGACCTTGGCCATGAAGCTCTGGAACTCGGGCATGTTCGTCGGCGCGTAGTAGCTGTCGTTGAACTGACCGGTCTTCGAATCCCAAGCGGGAAGTCCGTCCAGACGAATGATGCGCATCTGATCCGGATTGGCCTTGTAGAACGGATCGAGGTCGTTCACGCTCGGCGTGTACGTGTTCGGACCATTGGGTTCCATCGCGGAAATCTGGCGGTCGTCGATCGTCCACGAAATACCGAGGTCGTGCAGCGCCGCGATATTGCCGTTGAAGCCTTGCATGCCGAAGCGATGCTGGTCCTGATGCGCGTAGCTGACCGTTCCGAGCACGGACGTCAGGTTCGGCAGCACGCCGAACGTCGCGATACCCGTGGGACGCGTTCCGCTCATCGGCAGCGTGCCGCCGTTCGTGCGCAATGTCGCGGTGAGCGCGCCATAGCCGGACCACGTCGACGTACACGGGATGGTGTTGGTCTGCACGCCGGCGCTGACGGCGAAATTGCCCTGCGCCTTGATCGCGCCATTCGAATCCGCGACGGACCAGACTACCGTGTCCGCGCTCGGTGCGTTCGTCGTGATGGCGAGCTTGAACGGTGCGTTGTTCTGGAAGATACGCAGGCCGTCGGTGGTCGGCGTGTCCGCACTGATGATGCCATTAGCCGTGCCGCCGGCCGTGTGAGTCGGCGTTCCGCACGAGAGCGTCGATGCACCCGGTGTCGGGGTGGGCGTCGGTGTGGGCGTCGGTGTGGGCGTCGGGGTTGGCGTGGGCGTCGGTGTAGGCGTCGGCGTGGGGGTCGGCGTAGGCGTCGGTGCAGGAGCCGGCGTGGGGGTCGGCGTAGGCGTAGGCGTCGGCGTCGGCGTCGGTGTCGGCGTCGGTGTCGGCGTCGGGGTGGGCGTCGGGGTGGGCGTCGGCGTCGCGGCGGTCGCTCTCACCCAGCAGGATTTGCCATAGCCGTACGCGGGATCGACCTGCGAAACCGCGCCGACGTAACAACCTACGCCATTGCTGAAAGTACGCGGAGCCGTCAGCATCACCGACGGCGAATTCGGCGGGACCGCGCCGAACACGACGGACCCCGTTCCAAGGAATTTACAGGTGCCGTTCTCTTGTCCGCACAACGTGTATTGCAGACCCGACACAGTGATGGTGGTCGATTGAGCCTGCGCGCTCTGCGCACCGAACCACGCGAATAGCGTTGCTGCCGCAACGCCCAGAATTTTCAAATTACTCGTCATTGACCGTCGTATCGCTAGGAAGCAGGTTATCCCCGAGGATGAGCAAGATCGATCTACGCCGTCCCGCTTTTGCGTTATTGATGACAAACAGAGGTGAAACACGACACACACGTGTCACCGGACTTCTGTCCGCAACGACGACCCGCGCAAACGGACCATCGCCTATTTATTACGGATTACTTACTATTAGGTCGCATGATGCACACGACCGCTTACGCGAAATGCCAGGCAACAGCTCGCCCGCGCTGCAAAAAGCAGCGTGATCAAACGCACATGCGAGTGAAAAACGGACAGAGAGGAAGAACGTTTCGCCGACGACACAGCCCTTGCATCCCGCACAAGGAACTCACCGGCAGTCCGGCCCGGACAAATGAAAAACGGATGTGACGGGCGTCTGCAAAGGGTGAGAAATTGGAGCGTTGCCGGAATTACGACAACCCTGCCGATTTCGTGTCCAGCGGTCCGCCTGCGGTTGAATCGGCACTGCAGATTCGCCCGCACGGTCGTTCGCCGGTGCAACGCTCGTGCATGCAAGCTTTACTGGAATCAATCCGCTACTGCGAAATCCCGGTACTACTTACAGCCCTAAATTTGGCAGACGAATTATAAACGTTTCATCCGTGTAACGTGGACGTGGCTCGGCACGATAAGTAGCAGTTCAAATAATATGAGATGGAACGCGGCCAGCGGTTTTTCGATGCCGGGCAAAAGAAAAATCTCTGCCTCAGTGAAGCGCGCAAAACGAAAATGTTTCGCTTTCTTACCTTGAAAAATAATTCGGACACAGGCGGCGCACGCCGCTTTTGTAATATGAATATCAATGCAAAATGGCGTCGGATTGGTTTTCGCGCTTCTGGTGCACGAGTGCACTTTTTTCTATTCTTCACACGAAGACTCGCACCAGTGCCAATGCGCGGAGAATGTCAGTCGTCAGTCAACAACGGGGTCGCGTTTGCACTCCTCCGCACTCGTCTGCGCACGACCGTGCGGCGCCAGAAATTGTGCATGATCTCCCGTAGTACGCCCATCGTAATAAATTTATTCAGTTCTGCTTTTCTAATTTTCCAGCCCTGAATGCAGCGCACTTATTCCTCTTCGAGTGCAAAGAATCCGTCCACGCGATCGACGCCAGCACCCCGATCCCGCCACGAAATAGCACACACCTATACACTGCTGAACGATGAATACAGAACCACCGTCGGTACACATACCGGATTGCGCAAGTACTCTGGAATCAGCGGACTTGAGTGGACAATAGAGCTCTATGAAACCGATCAGATTCGATACCGTTGTACTCGGCGCGGGGATCGTCGGCGTGTCCGTCGCGGTGCATCTTCAGAAGCGCGGCCGTGCCGTTGCGCTGGTGGATCGCAAAGCGCCGGGCAACGAGACGTCGTTCGGCAATGCCGGGTTGATCCAGCGCGAGGGCGTCTATCCGTATGCCTTTCCGCGCGATCTGGGCACCTTGTTGCGCTACGCGCGCAACCGGTCGCTGGACGTGCGCTATCACGCGGATGCCATCCTCCAGGTCGCACCGTTTCTATGGCAGTACTGGCGCAATTCGCATCCGGCGAGGCACGCGGCGATCGCACGCAGTTACGCCACGCTGATCGAACATTGCGTCAGTGAGCATCGCGCACTCGCGGCGGATGCGGGCGCCAGTGCATTGCTGCGCCCAATCGGCTGGATGAAGGTCTTTCGCAGCGAGTCGAAGCACGAGGCCGAATTGCGCGTGGCAGAAAAATGGCGCCGCGAATACGGCGTGGCATTCGAATCGCTCGATCCCCGTGCCTTGCAGCAAACCGAACCCGCGCTCGACAAAAAACTGATCGGCGGCGTGCGCTATCCGCAATCCGATTCCGTGAGCGATCCGAACGCGCTCGTCTCGGCCTACGCCAACTATTTCGAAGCAATCGGCGGACGCTTTTTCAACGGCGACGCGAATTCGCTGCGTCAGTCCGGCGAGCAGTGGCAAGTCGACACGACCGCCGGCACGCTCGCCGCTGCGTCGACGGTAATCGCTTTGGGACCGTGGTCGGATGTGTTGAGTGCGCGGCTCGGTTATCGCCTGCCGTTCGCGGTCAAACGCGGCTACCACATGCACTATGCGCCGCACGGTGACGCACGCCTGAACCAGCCGGTGCTGGACGCGGAGAACGGCTATGTATTAGCGCCCATGAGCCGCGGCATCCGGTTGACTACCGGCGCGGAGATTGCGCGATGCGATGCGCCGAAGTCGCCCGTGCAACTGGCCGAGACCGAGCCAGTCGCGCGTACGCTGTTCCCATTGGGCGAGCGCCTGGACGACGAACCGTGGATGGGCCGCCGTCCCTGCACCGTCGATATGATGCCGGTCATCGGACCGGCCAGCACGCGCCGCGATGTATGGTTCGCCTTCGGTCACGCGCATCACGGGCTCACACTCGGCCCGATCACGGGCCGACTGATTGCCGAGATGATGACGGGCGAGCAAACCATCGTCGACCCGACACCGTTCCGCGCAGACCGCTTTTAACGGGCGCAAATAAACCCTTACTGCCCCGCCGGCCTCAACTTCATCACCTCGGCGTCCGAGGGCTGCACGCTTGCACCGTCGACATACCGGTACGTCGTCATCACGCCCTTGCCGTCTTTCACGCCCGTCACGCCGACGTATTCGCCCATGGTCGACTGGTTGTCCTGCGCGCGGTAGCTGATCGGCCCGAACGGCGTATCCACCGCGAGGCCCTTGAATGCGGCAGCGAGCTTGTCAGGATCGGTCGTGCCAGCCTTCTTCAATCCGTTGGCAATCGACATCATCGCCGAATAGCCCACCACCGATCCGAGGCGCGGATAGTCGTGGTATTTGGCCTGATACGCGTCGACGAATTTCTTGTTGGCCGCAGTATCGATCGAATACCACGGGTAGCCCGTCACGATCCAGCCGGTCGGCGCTTCGACACCCAGTGGATCGAGGTATTCGGGTTCGCCCGTCAGCACCGAGACCACGCTGCGATCCTTGAACAGACCGCGCGTATTGCCTTCGCGCACGAACTTGCCGAGGTCGGCGCCGAACAGCACGTTGAAGATCGCGTCCGGCTTCGCGTCGGCAATCGCCTGCGACACCGCGCCGGCGTCCACGTTGCCGAGCGGCGTAGCCTGCTCCGCGACGAACTGCACGTCCGGTTGCGCAGCGCTCAGGAGCTTCTTGAAAGTGGCGACAGCGGATTGCCCGTACTCGTAATTCGGATACACGATCGCCCAGCGCTTTTTCTTCAGCTTCGCGGCTTCCGGCACCAGCATCGCGACGAGCATGTAGGTCGAAGGACGCAAACGGTACGTGTATTTGTTGCCGTCGGCCCAGACGATCTTGTCGGTCAGCGGCTCGGCGGCGAGGAAGAAAATCTTCTTCTGCTTCGCGAAGTCGGTGAGTGCCAGTCCGGTGTTCGACAGGAAGCCGCCGAACAGCAGTTGCACCTGTTCGCGCGCGATCAGTTCCTGCGCGACGCGAATCGTGTCGCCCGGATTGCCGTTGTCGTCGCGCGACACGACTTCGAGTTTTTTGCCCTGCACGCCGCCCGCCGCGTTCACCTGGTCGAGCGCCAGATTCCAGCCGTTCTTGTAAGGGCCGAGAAAGGCGGGCTGCGCCTTGTAGCTGTTGATCTCGCCGATCTTGATGGTCTGCTGCGCGTTCGCGCCCAAAGCCGTCAGCGAGACGACCGTGGAAACCGTGAGGCGAGAGATCCATCCTGCGCGCGTGGTCATGCGTTTCTCCGTGTCAGTGGATTGCGGAATTGGTGTAATAGGCCGGCATCGTACCGAGTTCGGGCGGGTTGCGTCGAGCGTCACACACTCATCTCACACACTCATCTCACACACTCAGATACGCGCGCCTGAGCGCTTCGTCGCGCGCCAGTTCGTCGATCGTGCCGCTAAAACGGATCTGCCCTTTCTCGAGCACATACGCGCGGTCGCTGACCAGTTCGGCAAAGCGCAGATTCTGCTCGGACAAGAGTATCGACAAACCCTCGCGTTTGAGTTCGAGAATCATGTTCGCCATCTGCTCGACGATGACCGGAGCCACGCCCTCGGAAGGTTCGTCGAGCAGCACAAGGTACGGATTGCCCATCAGCGTGCGCGAGACGGTCAGCATCTGCTGCTCGCCGCCGCTCATCTGTCCGCCGGGACGCGACGGCATTTCGCCGAGATTGGGAAAGAGGCGGAACAGTTTGTCGGGCGTCCAGTGCGGCGCATCTTCGCGCGGCGGCTGACGGCCGGTATCCAGATTTTCCATGACCGTGAGATCGGCAAACACGCGACGATCTTCCGGCACGAAACCCATGCCCATGCGCGCGATTCTGTACGGCGGCAATGCGGCAATGTTCTGACCGCGAAACTGCACGTCGCCATGGCAACGCGGCAGCAGGCCCATGATGGCCTTCATCGTGGTCGATTTGCCTGCGCCATTGCGACCCAGCAGCGCCACCACTTCGCCGCGGCCCACTTCGAGACCGACGTCGAACAGGATATGCGCGCGGCCATAAAACGCGTTGAGGCCGGACACCTTCAGCAGCGGCCCGCTCATTGCGATGCCCCACGTTCCGCGGACTCGCGGGCCGCGTCGTGCGGCGCGAGCGAAGCAGCCGACGCCCACGACGCCTGCGGCCGGAACGTCTTGCCCGTGCCGAAGTAGACCTCCTGCACGCGCGCGTCGTTGCGGATCGTCTCGGCGTCGCCCTCGGCAATCAGCTTGCCGCGCGCGAGCACGAGCATGCGATCGGCGTAGGCGAACACCACGTCCATGCTGTGCTCGGTGAACAGCACGCCGATCCTGTGTTCATTGACGAGGCGCCGTGTCAGCGCCATCAGCGCGTGGCGCTCCTGCGGCGCCATGCCGGCCGTGGGTTCGTCCATCAGGAGCAGCTTCGGCCGGTTGGCGAGCGCGATGGCGAGTTCCACGCGCTTCACGTCGCCATAGGCGAGCACGCCGCAGGCACGCTGCGCGTGCGCCGCCATGCCGACCTGCTCCAGCAACGCGAGCGCTTCGTCCGCGTAGCGCGAGCCGGCGGACCGCCACAGCGCGAAGGTCTTGCGTTCGCGCGAAACCAGCGCCATCTGCACGTTTTCGAGCACGGTCATCGAATTGAAGGTGGCGGCGATCTGGAACGTGCGCCCCACGCCGAGCCGCCAGATCGCGCGCGGACGCATGCCGACGAGTTCCTGTCCGTCGAGTTGGATCGAACCGGCGGACGGCGCCAGTTGCCCGTTGACCATGTTGAAGCAGGTGGACTTGCCCGCGCCGTTCGGGCCGAGCAGCGCGAGCAGTTGCCCGGCTTCGAGATCGAAGGAGACATCGTCGACCGCCTTCACGCCGCCGAACGATTTGCTGAGGCCCGCCACGCGCAGCAAGCTCATAGCCGCTCCTCGATTGCCGCAGCCGTCGCGGATGACGCGGCGCTGCCCACCTCGCCGGGGTCGGCGACGTGGTCGCCGAAACGCGTGCGCACGAAGCCGACGATGCCCTGCGGAAACGCGATCACCAGCAGCAGGATTGCGACGCCGAGCAAGGCCTGCCAGTAGTCGGTCTGACGCGCGACGGTGTCCTGCAGCCACGTGAAAACCGCCGCGCCGACGAGCGGCCCGCTCAAGGTCTGCAAGCCGCCCAGCAGCACCATCACGAGGCCGTCCACGGAACGGCTCACGCTGATGACCTCCGGCGAGATCGTGCCTTTCGAGAACGCATACAACGACCCGGCGAGACCGCAGAACAGCGACGCGATCACGAACGCCGCCCACTGCACGCGCTTGACGTCGATGCCGATCGCCTCGGCGCGCAACACGGAATCGCGCGACGCGCGCAACGCGTAACCCAGCGGCGAGAACAGCATCTTGCGCAGCAGCCACACGCCGAGCACGGCGCACACCAGCGTGACGTAATAGAAGGCCACCGGCGAGGCCAGCCAGTTCGACGGCCACAGGCCGAGGATGCCGTTGCTGCCGCCGGTGACATCGTCCCATTGATACACGACCGACCAGACGATCTGCGCGAACGCCAGCGTGAGCATGGCGAGATAGACGCCCGAGAGCCGCACGCAAAACCAGCCGAACACCAGCGCGCCGGCCACCGCGAGGAGCGGCCCGAGCAGCAGCGCGGCTTCCATCGGCAGATTCAGGACCTTCAGGAAAAGTGCCGCGCCGTAGGCGCCGAGTCCGAAGTAAGCGGCGTGTCCGAACGAATGCAGGCCGCCCGGTCCCATGATGAAGTGCAGACTCGCTGCGAACAGAACCGCGATCAGAATTTCGACGAGCAGCACCGGCACATACGGAAACGCGTTGGCCGCGAGCGGCGCCAGAACCAGCACGAGCAGCGTGAGCGCCGCCAGCCATTTGACGCGCTTGCCGGCGAGCCTGAGCGGCGTCTCCGGCGCGGCCATGCCGCGCACCGTCGCGCTCGCCTTGCCGAGCAGACCCCACGGGCGCACCACCAGCACCGCGGCCATGACGACGAACTCCGCCACCAGCGTGAAGCGGCTCAACGACAGCCCGACACCGAACAGCGTGACATGGCCGATGCCGATGCACAGCGCCTTGATCTCCGCGATGATGAGCGCGGCCACGAACGCCCCCGGTATGGAACCCATGCCGCCGACCACCACCACCACGAACGCATTGCCGATGGTCTCCAGATCGAGCGACAGGTTGGCCGACATGCGTGGCCCCTGCAGCGCGCCGCCGAGTCCGGCGAGAAAAGCGCCGGCGAAGAACACGCCGGTGAACAACCACGTCTGGTTGATGCCGAGCGCGCCGAGCATCTCACGGTCTTGTGTCGCGGCGCGCACCAGCGTGCCCCAGCGCGTACGCGTCAGCGCATACCAGAGCAGCAGCAGCACCAGCGGACCGATCACGATGAGCGCGAGGTCGTAAGTGGGCACGGGATGGCCCAGCAGATCGACCGCGCCGGCCAGATGCGGCGCGCGCGGTCCGAACAGGTCTTCCGGGCCCCACAGCCAGAGCGCGGCGTCGCGAAAGATCAGGACGAGGGCGAAGGTGGCAAGCAGATGAAACAGTTCGGGCGCCTGGTAAATGCGCCGCAGCACGACCGTTTCCACCAGCGCACCGAGCACGCCGATCGCCAGCGCCGCCGCCAGCACCGACAACCAGAAGCCGCCCGACGTGTGCCCGAAGCGGCTGGTCAGGCTGTACGCGACGTAAATGCCGAGCATGTAGAACGAGCCATGCGCGAAGTTAACAATACGCGTCACGCCGAAAATCAACGACAGGCCGGCGGCGACGAGAAACAGCGTCGACGCGTCGGCGAGTCCGTTGACCATCTGTACCAGCAGATTCGAAAGCATTGCAACCCTTGAATGACTTGGCGCGAACCGTCGTGCGCGGTGCCAAGAGTACCCAATTTTTTGCCGCTGACACTAGCAGCCGGGCATAAAAAAAACGCGCGCTGGAACCACCAGCGCGCGCTCTTCATATTACAACGCTAAAAAACAGTCTGCTGACCGCCTGAGCGGACAGGCTTACGGTTTGGCCGCGTCTTCCTCGCGGAACAGCTTGTCGGCCAGATGGAAAGCCGAATTGGCCGCCGGCACGCCGCAATAGATCGCGGTCTGCATCAGCACTTCCTTGATCTGCTCGCGCGTCACGCCATTGTTTTTGGCGGCGCGCAGATGCAGCGCCAGTTCTTCGCTGCGGTTGAGCGCCACCATCATCGCGATGGTCAGCAGGCTGCGCGTGTGACGCGGCAGGCCTTCGCGCGTCCAGATTTCGCCCCACGCATAGCGCGTGATGAGATTCTGGAATTCGTCGGTCAATTCGGTGCGGTTCGCCAGCGAGCGGTCGACGTGCGCGTCGCCGAGCACCGCGCGACGCACGCCGAGTCCGGCTTCGTAGCGGTCTTCGTCGTTCATTTCTGCTCCGTGAGGAAATCGAGCACGGTCTTCGTGAAGGCATCCACCTGCTCGATGTTGGAAATATGCGAGGCGTCCAGTTCGACGTAGCGCGCGCCGGGAATCGACTGCGCGAGTTCGCGGCCCTGCGCCGGCGTCGCCGCAAGATCGTGCGTGCCGCTGATGACGAGCGTCGGCAGCTTGATGCCGGGCGCTTCGGGGCGCAGGTCGGTGGCGTCGATGGCCTCGCAGTTCGACGCGTAGCCTTCCTTGTCCGTATGCACGAAGACATCGCGGATCATGGCCAGCACCACCGGCTCGCGCTGCATGTACTCGGCCGTGAACCAGCGCGGCAGCACGGCGTCGGCCAATGCATTCATGCCTTCCGTGCGGGCTTTCGCAGCGCGCGGCACCCACACTTCGGGCGAGCCGATGCGCGCGGCCGTATTGCACAGCACGACGCGCTCGAAGCGGCTGCCGTGACGTGCCGCGAGCGCCACGCCGGTCAGACCGCCCATCGACAGGCCGCAAAAATTCGCCCGCGCGATCTTCAACGTGTCCATCAGACCGAGCACGTCGCCGGCGAGCTGTTCGATCGTGTACGGTCCCTTGGGCGCTTCCGAGTGACCATGGCCGCGCGTGTCGTAGCGCAGCACGCGGAAGTGCTTCGCGAGCGCCGCGACTTGCGGCGTCCACATCGACAGATCGCTGCCGAGCGAATTCGACAGCACGATCCACGGCGCGTTGCCGTGACGGTCGCCGTCGATGCGATAGTGAAGCTCGGTGCCGTTGACTGCGGCGTAGGGCATACCGGTTACTCCTTTGAGGTCGCGCGGCTGGCGCGCGATTGATGAAGTGTCAGCGCGGCGTCTACGTAGGCATGCGCCTGGCCGACATATTGAGCGGGATCGAGCAGCTGTTCGAGACGCGCGGGCGGCAGATGCGCCGTGACCGTGGCGTCGGCGGACAACACTTGCAGCAGCGTCTTCCTGTCGGCAATGGCCGCTTTCGACGCGCGTTCGACCAGATGATGCGCGTCGAGCCGGCCGATGCTGTCGCCGAGCGCGAGCATCACGGCCTCGCCGAGAATCAGGCCATGCGTGGCGTCGAGGTTCTTCACGAGACCCGGCACGTTGACGATCAGGCCCACGGCGATCTGTTCGATGTTGGCGAGCGCGCCGCCCGCGAGGCGGGCGAGATCCGGCAGCGCGTCCCATTCGGCCTGCCAGCCGCCGAGCGCGCGCTCGTGCTCCTGCACCATGCCGGCGAACACCGTGGCGACCAGACCCGGCGCGCGCGTCGCGGCGGTCAGCACGGCGGCGCAGCCAACCGGATTGCGTTTGTGCGGCATGGTCGACGAACCGCCCTTGCCTGCCGCCGCGGGTTCGGCGAGTTCGTCCACTTCGGTCTGCATCTGCAGCGAGATGTCGCGTGCGATCTTGCCGAGCGTGCCGATCAGCATGCCGAACAGCGAAGCGGTCTCGGCGATGCGATCGCGCTGCGTGTGCCATGGCAACGTGGGCACGGCGAGCGAGAGTTCCTGCGCGAGCGCCTGCGTGACCTGCGGCGCGGCTTCACGCAGACTCGCCAGCGTGCCGGCCGCGCCGCCGAATTGCAGCACCAGCACGCGAGCGCGCAGCGCGTCGAGGCGGTCACGATGACGCAGCAGCGCGTCGAGCCATTGCGCGAATTTCAGACCGAGCGTGATCGGCAGCGCCTGTTGCAGCCAGGTGCGGCCGATCATCGGCGTGGCGCGGTGCGTGGCGGCGAGTTTCGCGAGCGCGTCGCAGGTTGCCGCGAGGCCGGCGTCGAGCAGGTCGAAGGTGTCGCGCAACTGCAGCACCGTCGCGGTGTCGATGATGTCCTGACTCGTCGCGCCCCAATGCACGTACTTCGCCGCTTCGGCGTCGGCCGCCTTGACGCGCGCGGTGAGTTGCTTGACGAGCGGAATCGCCAGATTGCCGCCGAGCGCCGCGTCGCGCGCGAGCGCTTCGGCGTCGAGTTGATCGGCCTGGCAGGCAGCCTCGATCGCCGGCACGGCGTCCGGCGGAATCACGTGATGCGCCGCCGACGCACGCGCGAGCGCCGCTTCGACGTCGAGCATGCGCTGCAGCGTGGCACGCGGCGCCCAGATGTCGTTCATCGGCTGCGTGCCGCAGAGAAGGCCAGTCAGGCGGGCGCTGGAGTCGAGCATGTTGGCGTCGAGGTTCGGGAGAGTCGGATTTGAGTTTCGTGGCAGGCCCGGATCGCGCCCGCGCCGATGTGTCGGGCGTTGCGGGCCGGCTCGGGCATGAACCGTCAACACGCGTCGCGTGGCTGACGTTGCGCTGTATTGTGCGCTGAACGCGACGAATCCGTCACGTCATGCGGCAAGCCGGGCCGGCTGGATGATGACGCGGGGCGACGCTGCGGGCCGTAGCGGCGGGCCGAAGCGAAGGCGTCCGGCGTGAGGTCGAGGTCGGCGCGCGGTGCAAAGTCCGCTGCCACGCACGACGTCACGTCCCGAGCCGCACTTCCCCCCTCGCCCGTGACCGCGCCCGCGATCGCCGCGTTCAGGCCGCTCGCGCGGCCTGGGTGCCGTCGATCAACGGCACGCCCGTCAGTTTGAGCAGCGCGTCGAAGTCGATGTCCGAGAAAATTTCCCGCACCACGAGTCCGTCCTGCGTCACGTCGATCATCGCGAGGTCCGTATAGATGCGATCGACACAGGCCACGCCCGTGACCGGATACGTGCATTCGGCAGCGATCTTGCTCTCGCCCTGCTTGGTGAGGTGCTCCATCATCACGTAGACCTGCTTCGCGCCAATCGCGAGATCCATTGCGCCGCCGACCGCCGGAATAGCGTCGGGCGCGCCGGTATGCCAGTTCGCGAGATCACCCTTCGCCGACACCTGGAACGCGCCGAGCACGCAGAAGTCGAGGTGGCCGCCGCGCATCATCGCGAACGAGTCCGAATGGTGGAAGAACGCGCCGCCCGTGAGTAACGTGACGTGCTGCTTGCCGGCGTTGATGAGTTCGTCGTCTTCCTCGCCTTTGGCGGGCGCCGGGCCCATGCCCAGCAGACCGTTTTCGCTGTGCAGGAAAATTTCCTTGTCGGCGGCGAGGTGGTTGGCCACCAGCGTGGGGACGCCGATGCCGAGGTTCACATAAGCGCCTTCAGGAATGTCCTGGGCAACGCGCTTGGCCATTTCATCGCGGGTCAGTTTTTTCATGTCGGTCTCCTCAGGCGGCTGTCGCGGATGCAAGTTCGGCTTGATGCGTCGCTTGCGGCACTTCGATCACACGCTGCACGAAGATGCCCGGCGTGACGATGTTTTCCGGATCGAGTTCGCCGAGCGGCACGACTTTCGACACCTGCACGATGGCGGTTTTCGCCGCGCTCGCCATGATCGGGCCGAAGTTGCGGGCCGTCTTGCGATACACCAGATTGCCCCAGCGGTCGCCCTTGAACGCCTTGATGAGCGCGAAGTCCGCATGCAGCGGCGCTTCGAGCACGTAATGCCGGCCGTCGATCAGACGGGTTTCCTTGCCCTCGGCCAGCTTCGTGCCGTAGGCGGTGGGCGTGAAGAAACCGCCGATGCCGGCGCCCGCGGCACGGATGCGCTCGGCGAGATTGCCCTGCGGCACCAGTTCCAGTTCGATTTCGCCGGCGCGATACAGCGCGTCGAAAACATAGGAATCAGTCTGACGCGGAAACGAGCAGATGATCTTGCGCACGCGCTTCGCCTTCAGCAGCGCGGCGAGGCCGATGTCGCCGTTGCCGGCGTTGTTGTTGACGATGGTCAGCTCGCGCGCGCCCTGTTCGATGAGCGCGTCGATCAGTTCGGACGGCATGCCGGCCGTGCCGAAGCCGCCGATCATGACGGTCGCGCCGTCGTGGACATCGGCGACCGCCGACTGAAGTGACTCGAAAATCTTGTTGATCATGTCGAATTTCCTTTTGGGGCGCTGCGAGCCGCCAGGTTGCCGCCCGCTGTGCGGGGCACCTCGCGGACGGTCTCCGGCCTGTTGCTGGCGGCGGCTCGCCGCACGGAGATGCAAGCTGGCGCCTTGGGTCGTCCGCTTCGAAATTTGTTCGTTATATGAACATGGATTCGTTTAGCGAACGTTCTCGCAGATTATGGTTGCGCTTCGGCCGCATTGTCAAGGCGGGGGATTTCCCTTAATCATAGGTTTTCGACGCGGCAGCGGCAGATCGCAGCACGGTTTTTATCCACCGGAGCGGCACGACCACTATCGGCAAAGCGCATTATTACGCTACCCTCTATCGACTTAGCCCATACGCCAATCTCCCGATCAACCCGAGTGCCGCCGCCGAACATGCCCGAGACAACCCTGGATCTGAACCTGATCCCTTATCTGGTCGCGATGGAGGACACCCGCAACGTCAGCCGCGCGGCCGAGCAGCTCGGCGTGAGCCAGCCGCGCGTGAGCACGGCGCTGGGACGGCTGCGCGAGTATTTCGACGACCCGCTGTTCGTGCGGACCTCGAAGGGCATGGAGCCGACGCCGCGCGCGCTCGCCATCCTGCCGGCCGCGCGCGACGCGCTGCTGCGCATCGAAAAAGGCATGCTCGAAGCGCAGCATTTCGACCCGGACACCAGCACGCACACCTTTTCCATCGCGCTTTCCGATGTCGGCGAGATCGTGTTTCTGCCGCGTCTTCTGCAACGGTTCGCCGAGCTCGCGCCGCACGCGAATCTGCGTTCGGTGTCGTTACGGCCGTCGGACGTGGAGCGCGGCCTCGAATCGGGCGACGTCGATCTTGCAGTCGGCTATTTCCCGGACCTGGCGGGCAACAACTTCTTCCAGCAGCGCCTCTTCACGCACCGTTTCATCTGCCTGATGCGCACCGGCCACCCACTGGCGCAGGCGCCGCTCACGCTGGCGCAATACGTGGCCGCCGGGCACGCGGTCGTGCGCGCCGAAGGACGCAGCCAGGAAGTCCTCGAGCACTATCTGGAAAAGAAGCGCATCAAGCGGCGCGCCGTACTCGAAACGCCGCACTTCATGAGCCTGCCGTTCATTCTGGCGCGCACCGATCTGCTTGCCACGGTGCCGCACGCCATCGGCTTCGCGTATGTGTCGGAGCATGCGTCAATCACGCTGGTCGAGCCGCCGCTGCCCTTGCCGCCGTTCGATCTGCGGCAGCACTGGCACCGCAAGTTTCATAACGACCCGCGCGGCACCTGGCTGCGCGGCGTGGTGGCCGAGCTTTTCAACGACGCCGAGGACGAGTGGCCAAAGTGAGCCCAAATGAGCCGGGCCCCTTTGCGCACAGGGACATCGACACGGCTCGTCGCAAAACATGGAACAATGGCCGCACTCATTGAACCCGCGCTGCGCGAAGCGTCGAGGCGCGATCCCGGAGGAGCGACGGATGCCCAGCAGTAAATCGAAGAAAACCAAACCCGCAGTCACGGCGGCGCCCGCAGACAATGTGGCCCGTCCGAGCCGCGATGAAGCTGAAGCAGCCGTACGCGTGCTGTTGCGCTGGGCCGGCGACGATCCCACGCGCGAAGGCCTGATCGACACGCCCGCACGCGTGGTGCGCTCCTACGAGGAGTTCTACGCCGGCTACCAGATCGATCCGCGCGAGATCCTGTCGCGCACTTTCTCGGAAGTAGACGGCTACGACGAAATGATCGTGCTGAAAGACATCCGCTTCGAAAGCTACTGCGAGCACCACATGGTGCCGATCATCGGGCGGGCGCACGTCGCCTATCTGCCGAACCACCGCGTCGTCGGCATTTCGAAGCTGGCGCGGCTCGTCGATGCATTCGCCAAGCGTCTGCAGATTCAGGAAAAAATGACGGTGCAGATCGCCGACACGCTGAACGACGTGCTGCAACCGGCCGGCGTCGGCGTGATTCTCGAGGCCGCGCATCAGTGCATGTCCACTCGGGGCGTGCACAAGGCCGGCGTGACGATGGTTACCTCGCGCATGCTCGGCACGTTCCGCACCGATCCGTCGACACGCCGCGAGTTTTTGTCGATCGTCGGCAATCCTGGCGTGGTGGCGATTGCCAACACCTGAGGCTCGAGGGTTTTTGCGTCACGCGACGCCGCTGAGTGTGCGTCACGCAACGATCGCATCGAACTCACGCGGCGGCCCGCAGCGCCCGCCTCTGGCCGAAACTCGCAAGCAGCACGGCGCCGAGCACGCACGCCACGCCCGCCAGTTGCGCGACACCGACCGGTTCGCGTAACACGCAGGCCGCCAGCGTCACCGCGCTCACCGGCACGAGCGCGGTCATCAGTCCCGCTTCGGCGCCGCTGATGCGCGCCGCGCCGGCATACCAGAGCGCGAAGCCGGCCACCGTCGGCACCAGCGCGTAGTAGAGCACGCCGCCGATCCCGGCCAGCAGGTTCGCGTCGAACGGCAGTCGCCAGGGCGCCTCGAAACACGCCGGCACGATGGCCACCAGGAAGCCGATCCCGCACATCAGCGCGGACAGCGGCAGTGGCGCGACCGGCTTGCGCAGTTTGCGGTTAAGCAGGATGAACACTGCCTCGCACACGATCGCGCCGAACACCAGCGCGTCGCCCGCGAGCGAATGTGCGCCGCGAGTCGACGCGGTCTCGTCGGGATGCGCGGTGCAGACGAGCACGCCCACGGTGGCCAGCACGACCGCACCCAGCACCGCTGGTTTCGGCCGCTCCCCCAGCGCCAGCACGGCGAACAGTGCGGACACGGCCGGCAGGCTTCCCGCGATCACGCCGGCGTCGGTTGCCGACGCGAGCTTCATGCCGCTGATGAGCAGCACCGTATAGCCGACACTGCCCGCGCCCGCCTGCGCGATCACGAGCCACGCATCACGCCCGCTGAGACGCGGCCAGCGCACGCCGCGCCAACGCATGAGCAGCGCGAATACCGGAAACGCCATGGCAAAACGCAGCGCGGTGGCGCTAAAAGGCGGCAGCGCCGCCGCGATCGTTTTGCTGACCACCACCGTGCTGCCGACACCGATCATCGCCAGCGCACAGAACAGGTATCCGACGTGTTTCGCATTCATATCGCTTGATCGCCGTCCAGGTTCAAATCGAACCCGCAGCTTAGGACCGGCGCACGGCGCGAGTCTTGAACGAAATTGCAGAAGCGGCGCGCTTTTGAATGGCGGATGCGACAGCGAGGATCCGCGCGAACCAATCGGGTATCCTCATCGACATGGATGGCCCGCGCACGAAGCGAAGGCGTCGGGAACGAACCTTGCGAGCGGTCACGATTGATGTCGCTATCGATGCGTCGGCAAGCCGTATGACCGCCGTGTGCTGGATCGCCCGCCGCCTGCCGGCCTAACCGCTTTTGCCAGGAGTCCCAATTGTTCGAGCTCCCGCCGTCGGCGATCACCACCTGGGGCGGCGCTATCGTATTTCTCAACGTCCTGCTGACCCGTCTTGGCGTGCCGATTCCCGCGGTGCCCATCCTGCTCTTCGCGGGCTCGGCCATCGCGGCCGGCACGCTCTCCTTCTGGCCGACGCTATGCGCCGCCGTGCTCGGCGCCCTGCTCGGCGACGCCGCCTGGTTCACCGCCGGCCGTATCTATGGACGCAAACTGATGGCCGCGCTCGGCCGTATCGCACCGGCCGCCGACGCCCGCCTCGACACGGCCCGCTCGATGTTCGAGCGTTTCGGTGTGCCGCTCGTCGCGATCTCGAAGTTCGTTCCCGGTCTCGGCCTCATCACGCCGCCGCTGATGGGCACGACGGCGGTCGACATTCGTATTTACGCGGCGTGGGACGTGGCGGGCGCCGTCGCGTGGGCGACTTTCTGGCTGCTCGGCGGCGCGGCGGCCGAACGCGAGTTGCACATGCTGCTCGCGTTCGTCAGGGCGCGCGGCGGCACGGTGGTCGATGTCCTGCTGGCCGTGGCGCTGCTCTATCTCGCCTACCGCCTGTATCAGCGACGCCGCGCCCGCCTGCACCCAACCGGCGCGGCAACCGAAACACGCGAAGCAACGACAGACGCCACAGTGGACACCGCAGCCTCGCGCGGCTGGCGCGGGCGGCGCGGCTGGCGGCAGCGGCGCGCGGCCATGCTGCCGCGCGTGCTCGATGCGCGTCCGCAAGCGCTGGCCAACGGCGCACGCAGCGGCATACCCGGCGCGCTGCCGCTCGATCCGCACTCGCCCGAACAGGTGAACGGCGCCTTGCACGCTTACGACATGGTGATCTACTGCATCTGTCCGGATAGCGCGACCGCCGTCGACATCACGCAATGCATGCGCCGCAACGGCTACACGCGAATCCGCGCCCTACGCGGCGGACTCGACGCGTGGCAACGGCGCGGTTTTCCGGTGACGTCGCTCTCGCCGGTGGACGAGATGATCGCGGGTCAGCCGTCGTGGGCTTCGGCCGGTGACGCGCGCGGCGCCGTCACGTTGCGTGGACTGGCGCCGAAGCGCGCTTAGGCTAGACCGCAGCGATGCGGGCGTCCGGTGGCGCCTCAAAGCTCGCCGCATGTCGATGCCGGGCAGCAGCCCGAACTGCTGCGCGCTCCGTTCGACACCCTGACTTCCGTCACGGCTCGCCGCCGCCATCAAGGCGCGTTCTGCGTTTCCGTCCCGACTTCCCAGACCGCAGCATGCACGCGATTGCGGCCGGCCGCCTTCGCCGCGTAGAGTTGCCGGTCGGCGGCGGCGAGCAGATCGAGCGCGCTCGCGCCTTCGGCCGGCACGCAGGTCGCGCAGCCGATACTGACCGTCACCTCGCTGGTGTCGCCGTCGCCGCGCACCACACCCGCGCTTTGCACCGTACGGCGAATTTTTTCCGCGACCACCAGGGCGCCCGCGCTCGTCGTTTCCGGCAGCACCACCGAAAATTCCTCGCCGCCATAGCGCGCGACCAGATCGACCGAGCGCCGCACCGTCGCTGAAATGCTCTCGGCCACCGCCACGAGCGCCTCGTCGCCGCTGGCGTGGCCGTGCGTGTCGTTGAACCGCTTGAAGTGATCGATGTCGATGAACAGCACCGACAGCGGATTGCCGTTGCGGCGCGCGCGCCGCCATTCTTCGTCGAGACGCTTGTCCAGCACGCGGCGGTTGGAGAGGCCGGTAAGCGGGTCGGTCGCGGCGAGACGCATGAGCGCGTCCTGTGCGCGCGATTTGTCACGCAGGGCGAACGCCAGCAGCCACGACACCATGATGAAGACCGCGCCGAAGGTGAAGGTCAGCAGGCCGGCGATCCGGCTGCGATGACGCCAGGGCGCGAGCACGTCGTCGACGGCCGGCGCGACCACGGCGATCAGCGGCGTGCCCGGCACGCGCGCATAGCTGTACATGCGCCGCACGCCGTCGAGCGCCGATACCGCGACGTACGAGCCGGACGTATGCGCCACCATGGTCTGGAAAGTCGGCGATTTCGCAATGCTGTTGCCGATATCGCGCGCGGCGAACGGCTTGCGCGCGAGCAGCGTGCCGTCTTCGGTGACGATGAAGACCGAGCCTTTCGCGCCGGTATTGATGCGGTCGAGCAGACGCTGGAAGTACTCGATGCGGATGGCCAGCAGCGCCACGCCGCCGAATTCGCCGTCGGGTTTGTCCACGCGACGCGTCAGGCCGATCGACAGTTTGCCGTCGCGCAGCCGCGAGCGGAACGGATGCGAAAAGTACAGGCCGGCATTCGCGCTGCGCTGATGCACCAGAAAATAATCGCGGTCGGCGAAACCGATCGTTTTATTCACGTCGCCATGTTGCGATGCAATGACGTGCGCGTCCGGTCCGATGACATACGCGCCGCCGAGATAGGCGGCCGTGGTGGCGCGATCGAACAGCACGGCCTGCCGCACATCCGCGGGCAAGGTCCACGTGACGGGATTACGCGCGCCGTCGGCCATGGCCTGCAGCGACAGATCGTAAATTTCGACGTTGCGTTCCAGGTCGGTCGAAATGATCGACACGAGGTTCTGCGCCGTTTCGCGCGCGTGATCGAGCGCATCGGTGCGGCCGTTGCTGAGTGCAAGGAGCGTGAGGCCGGCCATCGACACGGCCACCAGCGAGCCCGCCACGCCCGCGAGAAACGGATGATTGCCGACATAGCGCGACACAGCGTTGCCCGCTGCGCGCAAGCGCTTGCGCAACCGTCGGCGCAGCGTGAGCGTTCGATGTGCCACGTGCGCACTTCCTCCTTTACCGGTCATCTGCTTACCCGCCGATGCTGCCGAATTCGTGTCGAACGACAGCGGATTTTGTTATCAGGCGCGAGCGGCCGAAGCCACGATCTCGAGCCCGCGAGCGGCACTGGCCACGCCGCGTAGACAGTCTAGTGCTTGCGCAATAATCCGGCAGCCGCGCGCACACGGCGCTTGCGTTCCTTTGCAAGCCGCTGGAGCGCGCCGGCCGTGCCGTGTTCATCGGCTAGAAGACCCGTATTCTCGCGAAGCAAGGTTTCGCTCGCTACGATGTCGTTCAGCTTACCGAAGTGTTTTTGAATCTTCTTCAGACGCTTCAGGCTGCGTTTTTGGCTGCTCTTAGAACCGCCACGCAGGTCGGGACCAAAAAATTCCAGCAGATAGCGTAGCTTCTTGCCCGCTTTCCTGACGTCGTGAAAGGCGGCGTAGTTCGAACGCTTCGCCTTGCTCGCCCGCTTCATACGCTTTTTCAGCGATCGCCCGGACGCCGCCACGCGGCGCGTCGCAAACTTGCGCAACGCGACGCGCTCGTGCGAAGTATTGAGTTCTTTGCTGGTACTCGTGAGCGTGTCGTGCAGCAGATGTTTGACGTCCGCGTTGGCGAGGGTTTCGCGGCTCGTGGCGAGCGCGTCGCCACGCGCGGCTTCGAGTTGCGCGTGCAGCGGACTCTCGCTCTCGCCTTTGCCGTTCCCATCGCTGGCGACAAGTTCGATCAGGATGTCCCAATCGCGCGTTTTGCCCGCGGCCGTGGCCAGATATTTGTAGAGCGCCTGCTGACGGATATTTTCCGGCTTGTCGAGCAAGGGCTGGAACGCCCACCACAACGAACGCAGCCGGCGCAGCGAGACACGCAGCGCATGCAGGGCTTCGGGCGACGCATCGTCGCGCACCACGTCGGCGAACGCGATCGCGTGGTCGATCAGCGGCGAGGCGTACGACGCGAAAGCAGCCTGCGCGGTGCGGTCCTTGGCGGCTGGCTTACGTGACTTGCGCGGCTTTTGCGCAGCGTTTTTCGCGGCGTCGGCACTGTCCGGGTTCATCGAAGGTCCTTAACAATCCTTTAATCCAGAGTAGCAAATTAAGGACCCGATGAGTATCGGCGACAGCCCCACGCGGCCTGCTCACTATGTGGTCAGCGCATCTAGCCAAGGCGTCTAGTCACTATCCGACCGCGATTCGCCGGAACTCGCCAAAGCCGTTTTGCGCAACGCGCAAAAGTGGTCTCGCACGACCCGTGAAAAGCCCGCAAACGCCCGCCACGCATAAGCGTCATCGCGCTGTCATCATTGCGACACACACCGGCAGCAGGATCGGATGTTCCGCGACAAACTTTTTGGGGCACACGCCATGCCGGAACTTTCGTACCAACAACCGGGCGCAACAGGAGGGAAAGGGCGCAATATCGGCCTGATCATTTTCCTGATTGTGATCGTGATCGGCGCGGTCTATTGCGCCTCGCATCTGCTGGACGACCTGCAACCGGTCCGCGAAGGTTCGATTCTTCCTTATCTGCTGCTGGGCGTCGCGCTGCTCATCGCGCTGGGTTTTGAATTCGTCAACGGGTTTCACGACACGGCCAACGCGGTCGCCACCGTGATCTACACCCACTCGCTCGCGCCGAATATCGCCGTGGTCTGGTCGGGCGGCTGGAACTTCCTCGGCGTGCTGACTTCGAGCGGCGCGGTCGCTTTCGGCATCCTGCAACTGCTGCCGGTCGAACTGATCCTGCAGGTCGGCAGCAGCGCCGGCTTCGCGATGGTCTTCGCGCTGCTGATCGCGGCGATCATCTGGAATCTCGGCACCTGGTACTTCGGTTTGCCGTCGTCCAGTTCGCACACGCTGATCGGCTCGATCATCGGCGTCGGCCTGATGAACCAGCTGATGCACGGCGCGAGCGGCACCAGCGGCGTGGACTGGGGTCAGGCGCTCGGCGTGGGTAAATCGCTGCTGTTTTCGCCTCTGGTCGGCTTCCTTCTTGCCGGCCTGCTCCTGCTGATCCTCAAGGCCGTGGTCCGCGTGCCGGCGCTGTACGCCGAGCCCAAGGGCAAAGAACCGCCGCCGTTCTGGATCCGCTGCCTGCTGATCCTCACCTGCACGGGCGTTTCGTTCGCGCACGGTTCGAACGACGGCCAGAAAGGCATGGGTCTCATCATGCTGATCCTGATCGGCACGGTGCCGACCGCCTACGCGCTGAACAAGGCGGTCACGCCGGCCGAAACGCAAACCTTCCTCGCAGTGGCGCACGAAACGTCGGCCACGCTCGCCAAATACACTCAGGGCGCCGCGCCGTCGGCCAACCCGCGCGGCGACGTCGAAGCCTACGTGCGTACGCGCCAACTGACGCCGGCCACCCTGCCCGCCTTGCAGCAGCTCACCGACGGTATCGCCCAGCAGGTCGGCTCGTCGGGCTCGCTGGCGAACGTGCCGCAGAGCGTCGTCGATAACGTGCGCAACAACATGTATGTCGCGTCCGAAGCGATCCGTCTGATGGACAAGGCCAAGCAGCCGGCCTTCTCCGCCGACGACCGCAAGGTCATCGACAACTTCAAGGCGCAGACCGACCACGCCACCAAGTTCATCCCGACGTGGGTGAAGGTTGCCGTGGCCATCGCGCTCGGTCTCGGCACCATGGTGGGCTGGAAGCGCATCGTCGTGACAGTGGGCGAGAAGATCGGCAAGCAGCATCTGACCTACGGCCAGGGCGCATCGGCCGAACTCGTGGCCATGCTGACGATCGGTGCCGCCGACGCCTACGGGCTGCCGGTGTCGACCACGCACGTGCTGTCGTCCGGCGTGGCCGGCACGATGGCCGCCAACGGCTCGGGCCTGCAATGGGGCACGGTGCGCAGCCTGATCCTCGCCTGGGTGCTGACCCTGCCGGTTTCGATCGCGCTGGCGGCGGGCTTGTACTGGGTGTTCCGGATGGTGTTTTGATACGTCATGCCGGCGCTGTAAGCCGGCAGTGACGGTTTAATGTGTCGTACAGGATACGTTAGCGGACAAACGTCGGTTAATGTGCCTTATACGACACACGAAACAAGGCTTCAAACGAAAAAGGCGCGGACCCGGTCCGCGCCTTTTTTCTACCTCAAGCGCCCCACTCAGGCGCGCCCCAACCCGCTCAATACACTTCCGGCACGATCATCGAAGACGGCACCGGCTGACGGCTGTATTCGTCGTGATAAACGCGCGCCGGCAATTCGATCTGCGAGTGCTCGATCTCGTGGTACGGCACCTGGCTCAACAGATGTTGAATGCAGTTCAGACGCGCGCGTTTCTTGTCCACGGCCTGCACCACCCACCACGGCGCCTCGGGAATATGCGAGCGCTGCAGCATCACTTCCTTGGCCTGCGTATAGGCTTCCCAGCGACGGCGGCTTTCCAGGTCCATCGGACTGAGCTTCCACTGCTTCAACGGATCGTGGATGCGGTTCTGGAAGCGGATTTCCTGCTCTTCGTCGGTGATCGAGAACCAGTACTTGAGAATCTGCACGCCGCTGCGGGCCAGCATCTTCTCGAACTCCGGCACCGAACGGAAAAACTCTTCGTACTCTTCGTCCGTGCAGAAATTCATCACGCGCTCGACGCCGGCGCGGTTGTACCAGCTGCGGTCGAACAGCACCATCTCGCCGCCCGCGGGCAAATGCGACACATACCGCTGGAAATACCATTGCGTGCGCTCACGATTGTTCGGCGCGGGCAACGCCGCCACGCGGCACACGCGCGGATTGAGCCGCTGCGTGATGCGCTTGATCGCGCCGCCCTTACCCGCCGCATCGCGCCCTTCGAAAATCACCACGAGCCGGTGGCCGGTCTGCACGATCCAGTCCTGCAGCTTGACGAGTTCGCCCTGCAGGCGGAACAGCTCGCGGAAATACATCTTGCGCGCTTCGCGATGCTCCGCCGTGAAGCCTTCGGCGCCGTCGATGATGCGGTCGTCGACCTCCATTTCGAGTTCCTCGTCGTGGGCGTCGATGAGGTCTTCCTCAAAACGGCGTTGCCGTTCGGCCAGAATTTCGGCTTCAGGTCTCGGATCCAGCTCTTTCATTGCGCTTCTCCTGGCAACGGAAATAGATAGGCACGCGGCGCCTGCGCGCCACGATCGCGCTCCGATTATCGAAGCGCCAAATGTCAGCCGTGTTACCGGCGCGGCCGCGAGTGCGGTTGCGGCTGTCCGGCCGGCCGCCCGCGCGCCGTTTATGTGCCTCGTTGCCGATCATGATAGCGAGTTTTGCGCGGCATTCCGCGCTAACGCAGCGGCCTGGCAAAACTCAGTTCGTGGCCGTCCGGGTCGCTGATGTGAAAATAACGCTCGCCCCACGGGGCGTCCGCGGGCTCGCGCGAAGGCTTCAGGCCGGCCGCCAGCGCGCGACCGTAGAGCGCGTCGACATCGGACACGTAGACGATCACGCGGCCCCACCAGTTGACCGGCGCGCGCGTATCGACGATCAGATTCAGAAACGATCCGCCGAATGCGAACGACGTGAACGCCTCCTGCGGGCCGCCGAATTTCAGCGGAAAACCGAGCGCTTCGTAAAATTGCACGGCCCGCGCCATGTCGTGCGTCGCGAGCGTGATGGCGCTGAGCGATTCGATACTCGGCGCGGACTGTGGGTCGCGTGCGTCGTGTGCATCCGGCGCGGCAGCCGAAACCGGCTGATTCGTGGGCGAATTCATGGCAAAAGTCTCCTTTTTCGTGACTGGCGCAGCGTGCGCTTCACGTGTGATTTATTCAGACGACCGTGAAATTGAACGGACCGGCGCGCAGGCCCCGTGTTCGCAGTGTCGGCTTTCGCCATCATTCAAGCAAACGGCTCGCCAGCCCGACACGCGCGGCGCGGACCGCACTTGAAAACCCTCCGGCCGTCCCGCATCTCCTGATCCGTTTATCCGGAGCATCGCCATGGGAAGCCGCCCACGCTTCATCGATGACCTGTCGCGCGCCGCACCCGACGCCCCCGGTCCAGATCTGCTTACGTCACCGTCCGACGACGCCCTGCTCGACGCCTATTCCCGCACCGTGATCGGCGCGCTGGAACGCGTGCAGCAGGCGGTCGCCTTCATCTCCGTCGAACGCCGCCTGCCCGGCGCGAACGGCCAGCCCGCCGGCCGCGACGGCCATGCGCGCGGCGGCACCGGCTCGGGCTTCCTGTTCACGCCGGACGGCTATCTGCTCACCAATAGCCACGTCGTCCATGGCGCCACGCACATTCAGGTGACGCTCGCCGACGGCGCGAAATTCGACGCGGACCTCGTCGGCGACGATCCCGGCAGCGACCTCGCCGTGTTGCGGATCGGCTCGCCGGAACCGTTGCCGCACGTCGAACTCGGCGAATCGTCGAAGCTGCGCGTCGGGCAGATTGCAATCGCCGTCGGCAATCCGCTCGGGCTTGCGCAAACCGTCACGACCGGCGTGGTGTCCGCGCTCGGCCGCTCGCTGCGCTCGAATTCCGGCCGTATGATCTACGACGTGATCCAGACCGACGCCGCGCTCAATCCCGGCAATTCGGGCGGACCGCTGATCAATTCGGCAGGCCAGGTGATCGGCGTGAACACCGCGATCATTCCGGGCGCGCAGGCGATCTGTTTCGCCACCGCCATCGACACCGCGAAGTGGGTCATCATGCAAATCTTCGCGCATGGCCGCGTCCGGCGCGCGTACATCGGCGTGGCGGGCACCACGACGCCGATATCGCGCCGTGTGCAGCGCTACTTCGGTCTGAGTTCGGAAAGCGGCGTCTACGTGATGGAGGTCGTCAAAGGCAGCCCGGCCGCGCTCGGCGGCCTGCGCACCGACGACACGATCGTCGCCATCGATGCGCTGCCCGTGCAGGACGTCGACAGTCTGCAACGCGTGCTCGACGCCTCGCGCATCGATAAGCCCGTCAACGTGACGGTGCTGCGCGGCGCGCAGCGGCGCGAACTGACGCTCACACCGGTCGAGCAAACCAGCTGATTCAGCGCGGCTCGTCGAATTGAAAAGCCCATGAAAAAAGCCTCGCGCATGAAACGGCGCGAGGCTTTCGGGTTTGCGCGCAGCGCCTCTGCAAGCAGCGCGCCGCGGCGTGTCGATCGAACGCTTACTGGATGATGCGCGTCACACCGCGGCCGCGCGGATCGGCGGCGGCGTCCGGCGTATCGCCGTTGACCTTGATCGCCTGAATGTCGCCGCTGAAATCCTGACCCTGCAACTTGTAGCCCTTCGCTTCGATCTGCTGGGCGAGTTCGCCGTCGATCGGCTTGTACGGCTCCCAGAAAATCGTGTTCGGCGGCAACAGCTGGTGATGGAAGCGCATGGCGGCAACCGCATCCTGCAACGGCATGTTGAAGTCGTAGACGTTGTTGATGACCTGGAAGATCGACGTGAAGATGCGCGAGCCGCCCGGCGTGCCGATCACCAGCGAGACCTTGCCGTCCTTCGTGAGAATGGTCGGGCTCATCGACGAGAGCGGGCGCTTCTTCGGTTCGATCGCGTTCGCATCGCTGCCCACCACGCCGAACATATTGGCCACGCCCGGCTTCGCGGAGAAGTCGTCCATCTCGTCGTTCAGCACGATGCCGGTGCGGTCCGCCACCACGCCCGAGCCGAAGTAACCGTTGATGGTGTACGTGTTCGAGACGGCGTTACCCCACTTGTCGATCACCGAGAAGTGCGTGGTTTCGGCTTTTTCAGGCATCGACGTGCCGAGACCCGGCTGCACGCTCTTCGTGTCCGACGGCGTGTTCGGATTGACCTCGGCGGCGCGCTTGGCGATGTAAGCGTCGTCGGTCAACTGTGCGACCGGCACTTTGTAGAAGTCGGGATCGCCGAGATATTGCGCACGATCGGCGAACACGCGCTTTTCGATTTCCGCGATCAGGTGCACGTATTGCGGCGAATTGAGCGTCACGCCCTTGAAGTCGTCCGCGAGGTCCGCTTTCATTTTCAGCAGCTGGACCAGACCGATGCCGCCCGAACTCGGAGGCGGCGCGGTAATCACGCGATAGCCGTTCCAGTCGGCCTGAATCGGCTGACGCCAGACGGCCTTGTACTGCTGAAGATCGGCCTTCGTAATCAGACCGTGACCGCGCATGGAGGCGGCAATCAGATCGGCCGTCTTGCCCTGGTAGAAGTCTTTCGCGCCCTGATCCGAAATGCGCTGAAGCACGGCGGCCAGATCCGGCTGCTTGAAGTTGACGCCGTTCTTCAGGTTTCCGAAATAAGTATCGAAGTTGGTTTTGCCCGCGAAATCTTTCGCGGCGGCGTCGCGACGCGACTGCAACTGCTCGTCGACGATGAAGCCGTCACGCGCATAGTGAACTGCCGGCGCCAGCACCTGCTTCCACTTGAGTTTGCCGAAACGGCGCTGCGCCTGCCACATACCGTCCACCGTGCCCGGCACGCCCACGGCGCGATAGCCGAACAGGCTCATGCCCTTGATGACCTCGCCTTTGTCGTCGAGATACATGTTGCGGGTCGCGGCCAGCGGCGCGCGCTCGCGGTAGTCGAGAAAGTACGGCTTGCCGTCGACGTAGAGCGTCATGAAACCGCCGCCACCGATGTTGCCCGCTTCCGGATAGGTCACGGCAAGCGTGAAGGCGATGGCGACGGCTGCGTCGACGGCGTTTCCGCCTTCCTTGAAAATCTGCTCGGCGGCGTCTGCGCTGTATTTGTCGGCGACGGCAATGGCTGAAGCGGAGAGTACGGCCTGTTGCGCTTTGGCGGGTGCCTTGGCGAATGCGGGAGTGGCTTCGAGAAAGCCCGTGGATACGGAAACGAGTGCGACGATTGCGAGTCCGCTAGCGGACGTTCTGGCGTGTTGAAACAACTTCATTGACTATCCCCCAAGACGATTCTTTCATCCGACGATAATTCGAGCTGTCTTGGGCTTATATCATGGCCGGCGACGCGAGGCCAAGCCGCCGCACGAAAATGGTGCATGCCGCGGCGCACAAAACGCGGCAACAGCCTTTCGCGAAAATCGGGTTTCGGTGGGATTTGCAGCGCAATCAGGCCGTTTAAAGCGCGGGATTCGCTCTCTGTGCGGCGCATCATGCGCCGCACTCAGGCGCGGCCGCGGCTTCCGCGAGCGATCTCGTCGCCCGCGTCCTGCGGCAAACGCGCCGTGACCGGAATCGAAAGAAACGAGAACAGGCCGACCGCGAGAAAGGCCGGCCAGAAATCCGAGAACACGATGCTCGTATGACCTTGCACGTTATGCGAGATCTGCAGCACGATCCCGGCGATCGTCACGCCGAGGCCGAGCGAAAGCTGCTGGATCACGCTCGCGACACTGGTCGCGCGGCCGACGTCGCGACTCGGAATATCGGCGTAGGCCAGCGTGTTCAGCGACGTGAATTGCAGCGACGGGAAGAAGCCGCCGAACAGCACGACGAACCAGATCAGCCAATGCGGCGTGCCCGGAAAGAACAGGCCATACACCGCGATTGCCAGTCCCGCGCAACCCGCGTTGAACATCAGCACCGTACGAAAGCCGAAGCGGCCGAGAATGCGCGAGGCCGCCGCCTTCATGAAGATCGAGCCGAACGCAGACGCGCAGGTAATGGAACCGGACTTGAACGCGGTCATGCCCAAGCCTTCCTGCAACGCGAGCGGCAGCAGAAACGGCACGGCGCCGAGACCGATGCGGAACAGCGAGCCGCCCACCACGCTCGCGTGAAAGCTCGGAATGCGCAACAGCCGCAGATCGAGCACGGGCTTCTCCACGCGGTTCGCGTAGAACACGTAGAGCACCAGCAGCACGACGCCGAGCACGCACATGCCGAGCGACGTTTTGTTCGATACCAGTTCGCCGCCCACCAGCGACAGCCCCAGCATGAACAGCGATGCGCCGCTCGCCGAAAGCACGAAACCGGTCCAGTCGAGCCGGCCGGGATGCGCCTCGCGCACGTTGGCGATGTGCTTGTTGGCAAGCCAGATGCCGAGCAGCCCGATCGGAATGTTGACGAAGAAGATCAGCCGCCAGTGCAGATACGTCGTGATGAAGCCGCCGAGCGGTGGACCGACCACCGGTCCGAGCAGCGCGGGGACTGTCAGGTAATTGACCGCGCGGATGAAGTCCGACTTCGGCACCGAACGGAAAATGATGATGCGTCCGACCGGCACCATCATCGCGCCACCGATGCCCTGCACGAAACGCGCAACCACGAACATGCCGAGCGAAGTGGACGCCGCGCACATCAGCGAACCCGCCATGAAGACGCCGATGGCCGTGCGGAACACGGTGCGCGAACCGAAGCGGTCGGCCACCCAGCCGCAGATCGGGATGAACACGCCGAGGCCGATCACGTAGGCGGTGACGGCGAGCTTGAGTGTGATGGGATCCTGACCGAGGTCACGCGCCAGAACCGGCAGCGAGGTCACGATGACCGTGCCGTCCACGTTTTCCATGAACATCGCGCACGCGACGATCAGTGGAACGATGAATGCGCCTAAAGCCAGAGGCATTGTCAGGAGAGACCGGGGACGCCGGGGGAAGATGGTGAAAAGCCGCCCGAAAGCGGCTTCCCATGCGATGCTGATTCGCCAATTGCGTTGCCGACGCGTGGCAACACATCTGGCAACACGACCGGCGACCGGGCTTTCGCCCGGCAGCCTCAACGCGATGCGCTGACGAGCGGTTGCAGTTGCGGCAGGATTTCCGCGGCAGCGCGGGCGACGTCGTTCGGGAAGTCGATTTCGATCCACGGCGCGCCGGTCACGTCGGCCGTATCGAACACCTGGCTGCGCTCCAGCAGCAGGTCGCGCACGGCTTCTTCGTGCGGCATGTTGGAGCGGCCGCTCTCGACGTAGCCCGCCACGATCTGCGCGAAACGCTGCGCGGTTTCATCGCGGAAGCGGAAGAAACCCACCGATTCCCCGATCGTGTCGTAGTCGAGATTGACGGCCAGCTGCTTGCGAAGCTCGACCGGCACCCCGTCTTTCAGACACAGCTTGACGGGTTCGTCGCCGGCTTCGAAGTCGCGGTCGATCAACAGACGGTTGACCGTTTCGCCCGCCACCAGCGCGTTCAGAATGCGTTCGTCGTAGAGCACGTCGGCGTCCATCAGCAGGACATCGCCGCCGCGTGTGAGCGCGTCGGCCACCGTATGCACCGTCAACACGCTGCCCAGATCGAAGCGCGTGTTGATCACCGTTTCCACCGCGTGCGGCCAGTTGATGCGCTCCAGTTCCGCCTGCACCGATTCCGGCTGGAAGCCGAGCGCCAGCACGACGTCCGTCACGCCGGCGGTTTCGAGCATCTGCAGATGCCGTTCGAGCAGGCTCATGCCGTCGAACTGCAACAGGCATTTCGGGAACTGTGCCTGCGGCGGTTGCTGGAGACGCAGGCCGAGGCCCGCTGCGAGGATGATGGCACGCATGCGCGGTCCTTTCAAAAAGACGGATTAATCGGCAATCGAAACACGCCCGAGAGCGCGCCGCCGTTGCCAGCTTCGTTCGCTGAAATGCAAAACCAGCAGACCGGGCAAGCCTAGCAGGATTTCACGTGCGCGCTTGGCGAGCGACAACGCCAGCGCGGCATCGGGCGGCAAACCGACGAGCGGGGCGAGCAGCAGATAACCGCCCTCCTGCACGCCGAGCGAACCCGGAATCATAAACGCTGCGCCGCGAATTGCCTGCCCCAGACTTTCCAGCAGAAGCGCGTCGACCCAGTCGACCGGATGACCGAGAAAGCGCAGCGCGAGCCACACTTCCACCGTTCCGACGATCCAGCCGAGCAGGCTCAGCAGAAAGCTCACCGCGACGCGGCCGCGTTCGCGGTACATGGCTTGCACGGCGGCATCGACGGCTTCGGCGCGCGTCATGAGCGACGACCAGTCGCGCTTGCCGAACAGCCGCGACACCACGCCGAGCAGCTTGCCGAACAGGCCGCGCCGCTGCGCGTAATAGAAGCCGACGATCATGGCGCCGAGCACGCCGGTGGCGATCAGCGTCGCGGTCTGCAGATCGTGCAGCGCGCCGTGCGCGGCGTAGGCGCCGAACAGCAGCAGCCCGGCGAGCGCAAACAGGATTTGTGCGAGCGCCTGCGCCGTCGTGCTGACGGTGATCGCCGCGGCGGCGTCGCGCATGCGCATGCCACGCTGCGACAACTGGCGCACCATCACGACAGGTCCGCCGATCTGGCCGGCCGGCAAAAGACTATTGACCGATTCGCCGATCCAGCGCGCGAACAACGCGTCGCGCAACGAGAGCGCGCGCGGCGCGCCGTCACGTTGATCCTGGAACAGCACGGAGATGGCGCCCGCGTCCAGCACGAGCGGCACCACGTGGAACGCCGCGACGAGCGCGAGTCCCCAGCCGGCTGCGAGCAAGGTGGACGCGACCGAACCGAAACCCTGCCACGCGAGCAGTCCGACAAACAGCGCCGTCCCGATCGACAGCAGAATCAGGGCAGCGCGACTCATGCGCGATCCTTGCCGCGTGACGTCATCTGGCGGAACACCTGACGGAAACCGAAGTACGCAATCGCGTCCTTCATGTTCGAGATGAAGCGGCGCCACGGCCGCATGTTCGGATCGGTGACGTATTCGAACGTGAGCGACACGCGCATTTCGTTCGGACCGGCCGGCGTGATGCGATGGCGCAGTTTGTCGCCGTCGAAAAAGACCAGGCCGCCCGGCGGAATCTGCACCGAACCCGGTTGATCCGGCACGTCCGGATTGCGGGTATGAAGCTCGTAATCGAGTCGGCACGACGACTCGTCGATCACGCCGAGCAGCAGCGTGTAGCGGCGGCCGTCATAGTACGAAGTATCGTAGTGCCAGCCGATATGGTCGCCCGGCCGCGTGTAGTAGTAGAGCGCGTAAGCGTGCGGATCGTCGGCGGGCGAGACCTGCAGTTTGTCGCCGCTCAGCTGCTCGAGCCAGCCGATCAGTTCCTTCGAGCGATACAGCTCGGCGATGAACGGCGCGAGCTGGTCGATGGTATGGCGGCTCACGCTGCCGCCCTGCTTGTGGCCCGGCAGATAGTTGCGGTTCACTTCGTCGAGCAGCCCGCGGGCGCTCTGCACGAGTTGCGCGGTGACTTCAGGCGCGAGGAAGTCTTCCATGTACAGGAAGTCACCCTGCGACGCGAAATCTTTGCGCAGGCGCGGATTGTCGAAAGCGCGGGTACGGCTTGCGACAGCCTGATCGGCATTCGGCGCCGGGGTGGAAGCAAACGCGGAAGCAGAAGCAGAAGCGGAAACGGCCGGCGACATGCCCGGCACGTGTGCAGCGGAAACTGGCGAGGCCACGTCGTTTTCGGCGTGCGTACTCATTCACTGGCCCACATTTGACTGGTTTCGGAAGCTTTGGCGGTGACCGCCGGACGGGCCGCGCGGCGCGCGACACGCCAGTAATCGACCATGACCCACACGGCGAAGAGCGGCGCGCCGATCGAGGCGACCACCACGAAAGGCAGCACTACGCTCGTCAACGTCACGATGGGAAGCAGGTACAGCACGTCTTCGGTTTCGAATCCGCCCACCGATGCCTGCTTCGTGCCCGCCTTGCCCGCCATTTCTTCGATGCGCATGCGCAGGAAGAAAATCAATGCGATCGCGACGCCGGCCATGGCACCGAGCCAACCCGGTGCAACAGTCAATTCCCCAAAATGCGCTAATCCTGCACCGACCCCCATGCCGATGAACAGCGCAACGGTCACAATCGCGTCGCACGCAAGGTCGTAAAAATGACCGATACGGCTCGACTTGCCGCCGATGCGCGCGAGTTCACCGTCCGTGTGATCGACGAAGTTCGACAGGACGATCAGGAAGGCCCCGGCATTGGCCCAGGCGAACCCGCCGTGAGCCAGACACAGCGCGCCTGCGAGCCCGATCAGCAGACGCAGTGTGGTCAGGTGATTCGGTGTTACCCACGTGTTCACGAGTGGCGTAACGAGTCGGCGGGCGAGCCGCGCATCCCATGTTCTGGGCGGCGGAACGTTGATTGGAGTTTGCGGTCGCGAAGTCATAACCCGGAAATATATACGGGATCGAAAAAGATTGCTTTCTTCCCGCACGTTTCTTTGTGATTGCACGATTACCGACGCGTGGTAAGTGGAAAGCAAGATTTGCCGAATCAGGATAAAGTGCGAAGCCAGTTGCGCCTGTCACGCCTCATCGCTCGATGCGCAACGTTCTGCTGGGCCGCGCTCTCGCGCCGCCGCCCGTTGCGAACACACTACATCGATTCGATCACGGCTCGCCGTTCATGCACATGAAACGCTTCTTTTCGTTGGTACTCCTTGCACTCGCTGCCGCGGTGTTTCCCCTGACCATCCAGGCCGCCACGCTCGACGCACCGCTCGTCTGCAACGAGAGTGGTCATCAGTTCATCGCCGACCTCGCTCAGCAGCAGTTGATCGACCCGAAACCGATGCGCGTGGAAAGCAATTCGATCAACGCATTTTCACCGGCCCACGGCGCCGAACTCACCGCCTTCGGCTTCCGCGTATTCGCGGTGGTCGGCTATGAAAAAGACGACCCGATGTTTCGCGTCGGCGACGGCGAGCCGGTCGCGCGTTCGGCCTATGGCGTAGTGGTGTTCGGCGGCGAGACGAAAGTGCAGAACGCGATCGCGGACGCCGGCAGCACGGCCATCGTGCATCGTGTCGCGCCGCTCGTCACCGCGATTTTCTGCAAGCGGAGCTAAGGCGTAAGCGCAAGACCGCTTCGCTTCCTGCTTTCACGTTCTAACCGCCCGCCCTACTGCCCAACCCATCAACCCGGGCGGCGAAACTCGTTCTCCACCCACGCCGCCGCGCTCGCCTTGCTGAGCTTGAAATTCGGTGCGACCTGCACTTGCGCCAGCTGTTCGCCGAAGGTGTCGAGCGCCGTGAGCAACGCGTAGGGCTCGATTTCGTCCGGCACGATGTCGAGCGTGATGTCGAGTTCGTCGTTGCCGTCCGCGGTCGCCACGCGCACTTCCTTGTGCAGTTGCGCACGCAGTTGCTGCTCGTGCCGGCGCAAAACCTCGGACGCGGTTTTCACCAGCGTATTGAAGGCCGACGTATCGAGCGGCTTGGGATCCTTCTTGTTGCGGCCCATGGTCCACGGACCGACCAGCGCCGGTTCCGCCTCGCCATCCTTGATCATCTCCACCGCCCAGCCTTCGTCGTCCTCGTTCTTGATGACGCGCGCGGTCCAGCCGTCGTCGCGCCACAGACGCGCTTCGTGCTGCGTCTCGGGCTCAGCGTGTTCGACGTGGTCGGCGTGCTCGATCCCGGGCGCGCCAACCGGCGTGCCTTCCGTCGTGATATCGGTAGCGGCGTCGGACGATGGGAGGGAGGGTTGGGTCATTACAGGTTTACTCACGGTCGCAGGGCAAAAATACTTCTCGAACGCGCAATTCTACCTGCCTCGCACCGCTCGAACCCTGCCCTATGACGATCGGACAAGTCACGGGCCATCGGTCCGTCCGACAGTGACCGCATACGGCCTTTAATGCAAAAACCCAAAGCCGGATAAAAAAAACGCGGCTCGAAAGCCGCGTATGAGAAAAAACAAGAATGAAAAAGACAACCCCTGGTCGAGGGATAAACCCATTGTATAAGCGCGAATCACGCCGAAACACAACGCAATCCGGAACAATGATTTGCCGAAAAGCACGGCAATATAAATTGAACCAATTCCATTTTATAAATCATCCAAAACTCGCGCTTTCAGGCCGTCGCAAGCCAGCAACACAGTCGAATTGACATGACAACCCGCCATTGCCGGCCTCGCCTTTTTCCTCTTTATTTACGAGCACTTGCATCGCCCGCTCGCATCTTTCCTAATTCATAAATTCATTCTTGCGTTAATCGCAGTTATAGCGCGAATTAGCGGGAATACACTGCGCAGCGAGTTGCCGTCGAGAGCGCCATCCACGCAATCCATCGTATTGACGGCATTCACCGCAATTCGCTTCTCCACGCACAGTTTCGGAGTGAACCACCATGAAAAAAACTCTCATCGCAGCGGGTCTGCTCGGCGCATGCGCCATCAACGCTCACGCGCAAAGCAGCGTAACGCTCTACGGCACACTGGACGCCGGCCTCGTCTACTCGAACAACCAGGGCGGTCATAGCAACTGGCAGCAAGGCAGCGGCTCGGTGTCGAACACCTACTTCGGCTTGCGCGGCAGCGAAGACCTGGGCGGCGGTCTGCACGCCATCTTCACATTGGAAAGCGGCTTCAATCTGAACAACGGCCGCTTCTCCGAAAACAACACGATGTTCAACCGTCAGGCTTTCGTCGGTCTGAAGAGCGATCAATACGGCACGCTGACGCTCGGCCGTCAGTACGACTCCGTGGTCGACTATCTCGCGCCGCTCTCCGAAGCGGGCGCGGGCTACGGCAATAACCTGGCCGCGCATCCGTTCGACAACGACAACCTCGACAACTCGTTCTCGGTCAAGAACGCCGTGAAGTACACGAGCGCTAATTACGCCGGCCTGAAATTCGGCGGCCTCTACGGCTTCAGCAACTCGGCCGGCCAGTTCTCGAACAATCGCGCGTGGAGTGCCGGCGCTTCGTACGACAACGGTCCGCTGAGCGTAGCCGCCGCCTACCTGCAACTGAACAACTCCGGTAGTGCGAACCTCGGCGGCGCAGTGTCGCAAGGCGATGGCACCGCGGCCGTGGCGGCCAATCTGCAGCGCACGTTCGGCGCGGGTATCAACTACACCTACGGTCCGGCGACGGCCGGCTTCGTGTACACGCACACGCAACTCGACGGCATCACCGGCGTGGACGTCGGCGGCGCGACGCTGCCGGGCGTGGCCGGCACCAATCTTCATCTCGACAACTACGAGCTGAACGGCAAATACGCGCTCACGCCGGCACTAAGTCTCGCCGCGTCGTACACGTTCACGGACGGCAAGATGTCGGGCTCGAACGGCTCGGGCGATCCGAAGTGGCACACCGTCTCGCTACAAGGCGACTACTCGCTGAGCAAGCGCACGGACGTCTACGTGGAAGGCGTCTATCAGCACGCGTCGGGCGAACTCGGCAACTTCGGTTCGAACGTGGCCGCGATCAACACGCTGGCGCCGTCGAGCACGGGCAACCAGGTCGCCGCGGCCGTCGGTCTGCGTCATCGCTTCTAAGCCCGCGCTTCTAACCCACGTTTCTAAGCCCGCGCTTTTAAGCCCGCTCGCTGCACGCGCGGTGACCCACCGCGCCGTGCAGAAAAAACCCGCGCCCGATCGTGCACGGGTTTTTTTCATCGCAGATACGTTCGGTTACGAAGCGCGTGACGATTCCAGCAGGCGCCAGGTATACTGAGTCGCGCTGCCTTCCTCGCTGCTTCTGCGCGGCGGCTGAACGGCGGCTTCGTCGCGAAGCACGACCTCATACGCAGTTGCGTCGCGTTGCGCTTCGCCCGCGCCCCAAGTTCCCGCACCTGACCGGGGACGCCGACGACCGGACCATGAAACGAATCTTCCTTGCTGTTCCCGTTGTTGCACTCACCGCCGCACTCGCCGCTTGCGGCTCTTCCAGCGGCCCCGCCCGCGACGCCTCCTTACCGCTGGTCTACGTGTCGTCGCAACGTACGCCGGCCTACATCGCGAACTGTCTGCAGGACCGCCTCTCGCGCGTGCGCGCGTCGAGCGTCGGCGGCGCAACCGAACTGGCCGTCGGTTCCGATTCGAACAACTCGTATTTCGTCACGCTCACGCCGTCCAACTCGGGCTCCGTCATCAAGGTAATGCATCCCGCGAATGCGCCGGACGATCCACCCGAGCCGGAAATGCGTTTCGACATTGCACGCTGCGCGACCTGAATTTTTAATCTCGCTGTCGGGCTGTTGAAGGCCACGCCGATGCGCATTTTTTTATCTTGCGCATCGGCTATTTTTTTATCGACGCATCTGCGAACATAGCCGCCCTTTGTGTTTCGGGCGGCACGTTCAGCCGCGAGTTTCGATGGCATCCAGCAAGGCACATCACGCGACGGGTTTCGCCGCCGGCGCAATCGCGGCAGCAATCGTCGCGCGCATCAGCGGTGGCGGCGAATTTCATTTCGGCGTGCTGCTGAGTTTCATCGCCGGCGTGGCGGGAAGCACCGCGCCCGACTGGCTCGAAGTGGCGTGGTGGTCGCGCGCGCGGCGTCTGTGGATCACGCATCGAACCCTCACTCACTGGGGCGTGGGCTGGCTCGCGCTACTCGCGTTTTCCTATCACTGGCTGGGTCATTCGCTGTATGCCGCGCCCGCTTTCGGATTCGCGTGCGGCGGGCTGATGCATCTGCTCGCGGATTGGCCTAATCCACTCGGCGTGCCGTGGGTCGCGGGCCGTCATTCGCTCAATTTATGGAACAGCGGCCATTGCGATCTGATCGTCGTCGCGGCGTCGTGGGCGGCGGCGTGGTTCATCGGCCAGCACGTCTGGCTGCACGGCATGAGCGGCGCGTCGATACTGCATTACCTGCGAACCAGTTGAGGTGATCCCGTCGCGTCAGGCTTTCGCGGCCGCGTAGTTCGCGGGCGTGACGCCGAGCAATCTGACGAACGCGCGCGTCATGTGACTCTGATCGGCGAATCCCGCCGCCGCTGCGGCGTCCGCCAGCGGCGTGCCGCGTGCGATCAACTGTCTTGCGAGCGCCACCCGCCGCTGCATGCGATAAGCGTGCGGCGGCAAACCGGTTTGCTGCGCAAAACTTCGCAGCAACTGGAAGCGGCTCATACCCGCATCGCGCGCGAGATCGGCGAGCGTCAGCGGAGTGACAGGGTCGTCGTCGATACGCGCCTTCGCTCGCGCAACGGGGCTCGATGCTTCGGCGAAACGCGGCCTCGCATTTGCCGTGGCGTGATGCCGCAATAGATAGCCAAGCAGGTCGAGCAGGCCCTCTTCCTGCACGAGATTATCGAGCACACGAGGCGCCTCGACCGACACCGCAAAGACGCGCTCGAACAGCAGCTTCAACGCCGGATCGTGCGTAACAGGCCGCGTCAATTCGATGCCGCGCGCGCCCGCCTCGCCCAACTCGCGCGCCGCGGCTTCCACCAACGCAGGTTCGACGTACATCATGCGCCACGCGCGTCCGCGCTCGTCGAGCGGACTGCCGTCATGCACTTCGCCGGGATTGACCATGATCGCGTCGTTCGCACGCGCCTCGACCACGCCGCATCCGCTCGCAGAGCGATGACCGCCGCGCACGATCACGCCGATACCGTAGCGATCGTGTGAGTGACGGGGAAACGAATGCGCGGTTTCGGCGACGGTGGCCTCGACGCCGACGAGCGCGCAACGAGGCATGAGGACGCGGCCGCGTTGCATGGATCGGCGCCTAACCGAAATGCCGCACGCGGCGCGCGGCCGCGCAGGCCGGCCGGCGAGCGTGTCGGACGGCGCGATCGGAGCGACCGGCGCGATCGACACGACACGCCGGCGAGTGCATCAGCGGCCGCCTTCGTCCGAGCGCTCGCCTTCGCGAATCTTGCCTTGCGAGACGCTGCTGCCCGGCGGCACGCTATGCGTCAGCCAGACATTGCCGCCGATCACCGAGCCGCGGCCGATCGTGACGCGGCCGAGAATGGTCGCGCCCGCGTAGATCACCACGTCGTCCTCGACAATCGGATGCCGCGCGTTGCCTTTGATCAGCGTGCCGTCGAGGTCGGCCGCGAAACTCTTCGCGCCGAGCGTGACGGCCTGATAGACACGCACGCGTTCGCCGATGATCGCGGTCTCGCCGATCACGACACCCGTGCCATGGTCGATGAAAAAGCTCGGGCCGATCGTCGCGCCAGGGTGAATGTCGATGCCGGTTGCCGAATGCGCGATCTCGTTGATGAAGCGCGCGAGCAGCGGCACGCCGAGGCGATGCAGCGCGTGCGCGAGCCGGTGATGCGTCATGGCCCACACGCCCGGATAGCACAGCAGAATCTCGGTGATGTGCTGCGCGGCGGGGTCGCCGGTGAACGCTGCCTGAATGTCGCTGACGAGCAGCGCGCGGATGGCCGGCAACTGCGTGGCGAATTCGCGCGCGACGTCGAAGGCACTCTCCTTGAGTTCCGCGTCCGGCGTTTCGCCGAAGCCCGGCAGAAAACGCAGCGCACGGCGAATCTGCTCGGCGAGCAGACGCAGCGTGCTTTCGAGCGTGTGGCCGACGTAGTAGTCGACGGTTTCGTCGGTCAGATCGGGCGCGCCGTAATGCGTGGGAAACAGCGCCGCGCGCAGGCCGGCGACGATTCCCACCACCGCTTCACGCGACGGCAGTTCACGAATGCCGAGCGGATGCCGCGTGCGATGCAGTTGTTCACGCGAGGCACGCAGATCAGCGACGATCTGTTCGAGACCCCAGTTCTGGGAAGGCACGTTAGGCATAAAAGGACAGCGCCGTGCGGGAGCACGGTTCAGAGTGATTGTCCCGAGAGATTACCGCGTTTTGTCGAGGCTCGCGCAAGGTGCTCGCGCCGCGCCGACAGCAGATGCAGGCGCGAGCGCTGTACTTTGGCAGACGGTTCAGATGGTGACGCTGCTCGCGTCGATCCAGCGCACGGCCCAATCGCGCGCGTGGGCGATCGCGGCGGCTTCGTCGGGAAAGCGCAGTTCAGTGGGAAAGAAACGGTTGGCGACGAGTTCGCCGTCGCTCGAACGGGAGATGACCACATAAGGTTGCCAACTGCCGTCGCCGGCACGCGCCGGTGCGCAATTCAGCAAATAACCGCGATGTGTGAATGCAGCATCGAAGTGCATGTATCACCCGCCCTGACGGCCCCGTAAAGTTTTTGAGTAGCGCGGCCGTTGGAACCGGTCAGAAAAAATGACCGGCACGTCTCGTCAATTTAACCGCACTTCGCTCGTCGGAGTAAGATCATACTCTGTAGAAAATACGCGTCCATTAAAAAAATCGAAAAGAATGCGGGACGCAATCGCCATGCGAAAACACGCTGCATCGGCGGCAACGCGCATACTAAATGCAGTGCGCCGGCATGGCGGAACGAGTATTGCTGAGCTTCACCCATGTCCCTCTTCAACGGAGAACGCATGATGAACAGCACAGGAATCGACAAGCCAGCAGACGCGGCGTCCGGTCCGAGTTCCACGGAACTGCACAACGATCGCACGCACGACAGCACCGTGGACACCGACGGCAAGAACCTCGAAGCAGCCCGCATTGCCGGCTACAGTCCGATTGCGCCCGACGAGATCACCGCCTCCAACGCCACGCTCACCAACAGCGTGCCCGAAGCACGCGATGGTATGGCGGGTTTCGACAGCCGCGTCGGCGGCAATCATCTGCTGCTCGCGCTCGAACCTGGCTATGTCGTGATCGACAAAGGCATGGTCGAGCCGCAGGGAGCGGAGTCGACCGACCGGCTGTTCGACGACGCCGTGCCGATGGCATTTCATCGCGACCGCGGCCGCGTTCATTACGCGCTCAATCATCTACGGCCGACGCGCGTGATCGAATTACATCGGGTGAAATAAATATTCGCCCTTCGCGTATTGGCGCGGTTTTCAAGCATCGTTTTTACGCGCGGTTTTCGCGCCCGGCGTCTGTTTGAAGCGCGCCGCTCGCGCCGATTAACTGAGGAATACCCAGGCGCACGCCGTTTGAATAACGGCGTGCGCCTTGTCACGATTATTCGCGTGATTAGAAACCCGCAGTTGCAAGACCTGCTCGTCAGGACGCCTTTTTCAAAACGTCAAAACTCGGGACAATTCGGCCACGTTCAATCCGCAACGCACCATTGCACTCAAAACGGAGCAGCCTATGAAGAAGATCGTGGTGATCGGCGCAACCGGTACGCTCGGCCAGGCCGTGGCCGCCGAACTGAAGGCGCGGCACGAAGTCATCGAAGTCGGCGCGACACGCGGCCAATACCAGGTGGACAGCACCGATGTTGCCAGCGTCGAGCGGCTGTTTCGCGAGATCGGCAAGGTGGACGGCGTAGTGACGACCATCGGCAAGGTGCATTTCGGCCCGCTGCAGGACATGACGAGCGAGCAGTTCTGGGTCGGTCTGCGCGACAAGCTGATGGGTCAGATCAACGTCGTGCTTGCCGGCCGGCAGTACGTGAACGACGGCGGCTCGTTCACCTTGACGAGCGGCATCATCGCCGACGAACCGATTCGCGAAGGCACCAATGCGACCACCGTCAACCTCGCGCTGGAAGGTTTCGTGCGCGGCGCGGCGATCGAATTGCCGCGCGGCATCCGCATCAACGTGGTGAGTCCGACCGTGCTGAGCGAGTCGCTGGACGCTTACGCCCCCTACTTCCGCGGCTTCGAAGCGGTCACGGCGCAACGTGCCGCGCTGGCTTATCTGCGCAGCGTGGAAGGCGCGCAAACCGGCCGCGTGTATCGCGTGGGCTATTGAAACGAAGTAAAACGCGCGACGTGCAGCTCGCGTAATCGCTTCACCATCTCGATGGACGCGGCGACCTGTTTGCACGACGCCCTCTTTCATCACCACGATGCGATCGCCCATCGAAAGCGCTTCGTCCTGATCGTGGGTCATGTAGAGGGTCATGCGTTACAACCGCCGACTAGCCGCCCTGCACGCCCTGCGCGTTCACATAGAGCGAATACAGGCCGTGACTCGCCGCCATGAAAAGGCGATTGCGATGCCGTCCGCCGAAGCAGACGTTCGCGCAGCGCTCCGGCAACGCGATGTGGCCGAGCACCTCGCCCTGCGCGGTGAACACGCGTACGCCGTCGAGTTCGTCCGTGCCCATGCCCCAGCCGCACCACAGGTTGCCTTGCGTGTCCACGCGAAAGCCGTCCGGCGTGCCGGCGCCGGCGTCGATCAATACACGGTTGTTCGACAGCGTCACGCCGTCGCTCGCCACGTCGAACGCGCGAATCTTGCGCGGCTCGCCTCGCGACTCGACCACGTACAACACCGACTCGTCCGGCGAAAAAGCGAGGCCGTTCGGACCGAGCACGTCGTCGATCACCATCGTGATCTCGCCGCTCTGTCCGTCGACGCGATACACGCAGGCCGGCAACTCGGACACCTGGCGCTCGCCCTCGTAAAAGCTGTCGATGCCGAAGGTCGGGTCGGTGAACCAGATCGAGCCATCCGATTTGACGATCACGTCGTTCGGCGAATTGAAGCGCTTGCCGCGATAACGATCGGCCAGCACGGTGATCGAGCCGTCGTATTCGGTGCGCGTCACGCGGCGGGTGAGATGCTCGCAGGTGACGAGCCGGCCTTGCCGGTCGCGCGTATTGCCGTTCGCATTGTTCGACGACTGGCGGTACGGCGTGACCGTTCCGCTCGCTTCGTCCCAGCGCAGCATGCGGTCGTTGGGGATGTCGCTCCACAGCAGATAGCGGCCGTCGCCGAACCAGACCGGCCCTTCCGACCAGCGCGCGCCCTGATAAAGACACTCCACGGAGGCCGACGCCAGAATCAGCGACTTGAAACGCGGGTCGAATACGCGAATGGAAGGATCGGGATAGCGTCGGCTGTTGTCAGTCATGCGTGTGTGGTCGGCGTGTGGAGTCAGTGAAGGATCGAAGCCGCGAACCGTTGCCCGGCTTCGGACGGCGTGCGCGCGGCATTCGCGATCTTCGCACGATGAGCGGGCGGCGTCGAACCGGCCGGCCTCGCAACGCACCCGTTGGGATTCACCCTGATTTGTCAAACAACCCGGCGCTTGCTACTTTCCTGTGTGAATCGTGAGTGACAGCGCAAAGTAAAAGCGCTGCAAACACTCTTTCATATGACAATATAGGGCAGGTTCGAGGGGTGTACTTCGCCGGTGACGCGGTTCGTCATGCCGGATACAGCCATTCATATCGGCGAAAGACTCGATACAGAAAATATGCAAACCAGATGCATCATTATGTCGCGATCAGAAAATTAGCCGATCTGTTCACAGCTGATTACGAATTTCACGAAAGACCGGATATAAAGCGCAAATCGTGCGATGGGTCGAAGACGCACAGCCGGCGCGCTTTCTTTCGAAATGACCGGCTAATTTGTGAAATAATTTTTAGTGATAGATTGTGCGGAAAAACAACTGGCCGCAAGGCCGGATCGCGATTAACCGCAACGGGATGTTTGCGAGTCTGAGAGAACCAAATTGTCGCTACATTTTATCGAGCAGATGGCACCGTTACTGAACGCCGCGGACGAAGCGGAATGGTTCAGCAGAATCGCGGGCCTCGCCGACTCGTGGGGTTTCGACAGGCTGATGGTGGCGATGGTGCCGCGCCCGACAATCCGTCGCGAAGACGCCTACCTGCGCAGCACGTATTCGCCTGACTGGCAGCGCGCCTACGACGAACAGGGCATGGTGCATATCGATCCGACGGTTGCGCATTGCGCCACGCGTTCGTCGCCGCTGATGTGGGCGCCGGACATTTTCACGACCGAACCGCAGCAATCGATGTATGAAGTGGCCCGCGCGCACGGGCTGCGCGCCGGCGTGACCTTGCCGATTCACGGGCCGAATCAGGAGGCCGGCATGATGTGCTTCGTGAACGACTGCGAGCCGAACGAAGCCTTCTGGCGCCACGTCGACGCCGCCTTGCCGAAACTGGTGTTATTGCGCGATATGGTGATCGACACCGCCCAGCGGCATCTGGAATCGCACGCTCAGACCTTGCTGCCCAAGCTCACGCCGCGTGAGCGCGAATGCCTGAAATGGACGGCGCGCGGCAAATCCACGTGGGAGATATCCCAGATCCTGAGCTGTTCGGAAGCCGTGGTGAACTTCCACATGAAAAACATCAGGACCAAATTCGGCGTGAATTCGCGCCGCGCGGCAGCCGTGATTGCCACGCAACTCGGGCTTATTGACCCGGATTGAGCAGCGCCGCGGCGTCGCGGCTGAACAGCACGCGCTCGGCACGGCCGAGGTCGGCGTCGGAAACCGTCTTGGTGAAGTACAGGCCGAGCAGGATCGAGACCGGCGCCGGAATCTCCGCGCCCGATTCGAACCGGCTGCCGCGCGACTGCGTCACGCCGAAACGTGCCCAGAAGCGGCGCTGGCTTTCCTTCTTCTTCTTGCGATAAGCAATGATCAGAACGCGATCCACCGCGGAAGCAGGCTCAGCCACACGCGTGTGGAGGCCGGTTTGCGGTTGCCAATGATTTTCTAGGAGTTCCATGGTCGATCCCGTCGGTTGATTGCAAAGTGTTGGCTCATTCTGCGTTACCCGATAAGCATGCGCACCTATCCAGGTAGGTAGGTGGCAGAACCATTCAAATTGCATGAGTTTTCCCGCGGACCGGGCCATCCGGCCCAATCGGGCGACAGTGAAACGGGGTTTCAGGAACCGAACATCCGGTCCAGCGCGTTTTGCAGATGCGCCTGCATGGCGCCGGCGGCGCCCGGGCCATCCTTGCGCCGGATCGCTTCCAGCACGGCCAGATGCTCGCGTTGCACGAGCCGTTGCCGCTCCACGGTCTTGACCAGCGACAGGTTGCGCGACAGGTTCATGCTGAACATGATCTGCTCTTCGATGAACGACATGACCGTGATGAAAAACGGGTTCTTCGACGCCCGCGCCACGGCCAGATGGAACTGGAAATCGTCGGCGGCGCCGATGCCCTGCGCCTCGACGATACGCTCCAGTTCTTCCCACGCGTGCTGGATCGCGGCGATGTCGTCGGCGTCGGCTTTGAGCGCCGCCTGCGCGGCCGCACCCGCTTCGGTAACCATCCGGAATTCGTAGCAGCGACGGATATCGGAAAGCGTTTCGAGCGGCGCGAAACGGCGCACGTCCGGATCGGGACGCCGCGCGACCGTGGTGCCGGAGCCGTGCCGCGTCATGATGATGCCGTCGGCCCGCAACCGCGCCAGCGCCTCGCGCACCGTAGGCCGCGACGTGGCGAAGCGCTCCGCGAGCGCGTGCTCGGTCGGCAAACGCTCGCCCTCCTTGTATTCGCCCTCGAGTATGCGATTGAGGATATCGCCGTAAATTTTCTCGGGCAGACCGGTGGTTTTGCGCTCGTTCATCAGCGGACTGGAACTTGTCTGGTTAGCGTCCGATTGTAAGGCAAACATCACGCCGGTCGGCCCGCGAAACATGGCTGACAACGGCGTCGAAAAAAAATTGTGGATGGCGGGGAATAACGGCAATCGCGCCGTGTTCGCCCTCACATGAACCCAGACGTCCCAGACAGATTGATACGGACACCGAATCATACTTCGGTATGAAACTGTTATCGCAAGGTTTCGGATCACGCGATCGGGACGGATTCATCCGCATTGGGCAGCACGTGCTTTTTGCCCATCCACAACGTGTACTGAAGGAGTTTCAATCATGAAAAAGATCCTCGCTGGTTTCGCACTCGCCGCCGCTTCGTTGGCCGCTCCCGCTCTCAGCTTCGCGCAATCGAGCGCGCCGGTCAGCCGCGCCGAAGTTCGCGCCGACCTCGTGCGCCTCGAACAGGCCGGCTACCGCATCGGCGACGGCGACAGCACGACCTATCCCGCCGCCATCCAGGCAGCCGAAGCCAAGGTCGCCGCGCAAGGCGAGCAGTCCGCATCGACCAGCGGATACGGCGGCGTCGCGCAGCCCCGCACTTCGTCGGGCGCGCCGATGCGCACGAGCATGCAGCCGGCCTGCGTCGGTCCGGTCAGCTTCTGCAACATCTATGCGGGAAGTTAAGTGGTGCGTTGCCTCGCTCGTGCTGCCGGTCTGGCGGCACGGGCGCGCAAGCTCATAGCGGGTCGGCAGACGGCTCGTCGACGGGCAAAACGAATTGCATCAGCGTGCCTCGCCCTTCCTGCGATTGAGCCCAGATTCGCCCGCCGTGCGCTTCGACAATCGACCGGCAGATCGACAGGCCCATGCCCATGCCTTCGCTTTTCGTCGTGAAAAACGCATTGAACAGACGCTGCGCGTTTTCTTCGCTGATACCCGTGCCGGAATCTTCGACGATCACGGCGACGTGCTGCTCGTCGAATTGCTGCGTCTGAACGCGCAAACGACGCGCGCGGTCCGCGACGCCGGACATGGCCTGAATGGCGTTCATCATCAGATTGATGAGAACCTGCTGAAGCTGCACACGATCGCCGCAAATCTGCGGAGGCGGTGCGAGATATCGGGCATCGACTTCCACGCGTTGCCCCTCCAGTTCGCGTCGCAGCAGTTCGACGGTCTCCACCACGACGGCGTTCAGATCGAGCGGCACGCGGGTCGGATTGCGCTTCTGCGCCATCGCGCGAATCTGACGGATGATGCCGGTTGCGCGCCGCGCGTCGCGGGTCATCTGACCGATCGACTGCCCGACCTCTTCCAGCGCGGGCTGTGGCCGGTTGAGCCAGCGTAGCGCGGCATCGCCGGCCGTTGCGATGGCCGCGAGCGGCTGCGTCACTTCATGGGCGATCGAAGCGGCGAGTTCGCCGAGCATCGTGACCCGTGTGACGTGCTCCAGTTCGGCCGTGGAGCGATCGAGCGCCTGCTGCGCGCTCACGCGTTCGGTCACGTCCATCAGCGCGCCCACGTATTCGACTTCCGAGGAGCCGGGCGAAGCGAGATGCGCCACGTAGTGAACATATTTGATCGACCCGTCGGCCATCGACAGACGATGCTCCGTGTCGATATACGGCTGCGCGGCAATCGCCTGCTCGTAGGTTTGCCGGACGAGCGGCACGTCGTCGGGATGCGTGCGCGACAGGACGAGATCGATGTTCGGTGTGACATCGTGCGGCACGTCGAAAATACGATACGCCTCTTCCGACCACCACATCGCGCCGTCCGGCAGACGCGTCGCGATACTGCCCGTGTGGCTCAGACGTTGCGCGTCCGACAGAAACGCCTCGCTGCGTTCGAGCGCCTGCTCGGCCTGCTTGCGCTCCTCGATATCCGTATTCACGCCGTACCAGCGCAGAATCTGCCCGCCCGCGTCGCGCAGCGGCTCCGCGCCGATGTGCATCCAGCGGTACACGCCGTCGCTGCGCCGCATGCGCGCGATGCTTTCGAACGGGTCGCCGCTGGCGAGCGATTCGCGCCACGCCAGTTGCATGGCCGGGAAATCGTCGGGGTGAATGATCGAATGCCAGATGTCCTCGCCACCGTCGGCGAGCTTCACGCCATATTCGGTCCAGCGGCGGTTGATGTAGATGAGACGGCCGTCGTTCGATGCGCTCCACACCATGCCCGGAATCGCGTTGATGGTGGCGCGCAACTCGTCCTGCTGCCGTTGCAACTCGGCTTCCATGCGCTTTTGCGCGGTGATGTCGTTGTTGGTGGCGAGAATCGCCAGCGGCCGGCCTTTTTCGTCGCGCCAGAGTGTCCAGCGGCTCGACACGGTCACCGCCCCGCCGTCTTTGCGCGCGCGTTGCAACTCGCCCTGCCAGTGTCCGACCCGAACCGTTTCATTGCGGATTTCGTCGATCGGTTTAGACGCGTGAGTTTGCGTGAGTTCGTGAATCGGCTGACCCAGCGCCTGTTTCGCGCTCCAGCCATAGAGCCGCTCGGCACCCTGATTCCAGAACGTGATGCGATCGTTCATGTCGTACGCCACGATCGCATCGTGCGTGAGGTTGAGCAATTCCACCTGTTCGCGCAGCGTCTTGTTGATGCTCTGGTTTCGCAACGCGAGCACCGAGGTAGTGGCCACGCCGAGTATGCTGACCGCGCAGCGCGCGAAGGCGCTGCCTGAGTAATCGACGTCATGCGACAGAAAAAAACCCAGCACGGTGAGCGCCACGCAACCCCAGGCCGTCGCGATGGTCGCGGCACGCGAACCGGTGCTCGCCACCAGCAAAACCACTACCACGTAGAGCACGGCGATCGCGATATCGAGCGGCGTAAATGCGTCGATCACGAACACGGTCAACGCGACGACGAAAGCCAGCGAATACAGCGCGCGGACGTTCTTCCGCCACGGTTTTGCGGCGACCTGATCGAGCATCATGATAGAACTCGCGCGGCGCGCGACGGTGCGGGAAAGCCTGGAAACGGCCGGAAGAATGCGGCGCCTGGAGACGAGAATCTGACGACGCCCAGCACGCCCATGATCGGTTCCTGTCGCAATGATGTTGCGGGTTCTGACACGCGAAAAGCGGGACCTTGACGGGCCCCGCTTCGGGCGGTTCGAGTATTTGCCTCGCGGCAAACCGATGTGTGCAGACCCGCGAACGCTCAGGACGTCATGCCGCGAGACACGGGGGCGCCGCCCGCTTTCAGATCGTCCAGCCAGCCCGACACTTCCGTGGCGTCGATCGGTTTGCTGAGCACGCATAACGCGCCGGACGCAGCCGCCTGTTGCCGTACCGAGTCAGAGGCGAAAGCCGAGATGAAGATAATGGGCAACGTGACACCGCGCGCGAGTAGCTGACGATGCATCTCGATCCCGGACATGCCCGGCATCTGCACGTCCGAAATAATACACGTTATGTCCCCCATGTAAGCGGACTGAAGGAAGTCTTCGGCCGACGCGTAAAGCCGAACATCCCAGCCGAGCGAGCGGACCAGGCTCGAGGTCGCGACGCGGACGGATTCATCGTCGTCGATGATCGAAACGATTGAGTGGGTAGGCACGCTGCGGGTCCTCGGCAAAAAACGAAATGGCGGGAGCCGGCCTTCCGGCAAACTCACCAGTCCATCTTAAGTAAAAACGCCGTTCGCGAATATCATATGTGAGTATGGGCTGTCACACCGGAACGTGTTCCGCGATGCCGCCCGAGTTCGCGCAAGCGACCTGCTATTTGCGCGCTTGCGCCCCTGCACCCGGCGCTCCGTTGAGTCCGAGTGCTTCGGCTTTCAGCACGAAATCCGCCACCGAGCGCGATTCCATTTTCTTCATGGCCTGGCCGCGGTGAATCTTGACCGTGATCTCGCTCAGATTCAGTTCGGCGGCAATCTGCTTGTTCATCAGGCCTTTCGCGACGAAGGCCATGACCTCGCGTTCGCGCGGCGTCAGCAATTCGTAACAGCGGCGCAGATCGGCTTTGGAACGGTCCACGTTGCGTTGCGCCTCGTGCTGCGCCAGCGCGCCCGAAACGGCGTCCAGCATGTCCTGATCGCGGAACGGCTTGGCGAGAAAATCCATCGCGCCGGCTTTCATGGCCTTGACCGACATGGAGATGTCGCCGTGCGCCGTCATGAAGATGATCGGCACGCTCAGTTCGCCCGCCGCGATCTGCTCCTGAACCGCGAGGCCGCTTTGACCTTTGAGCCGCACGTCGAGAATCAGGCAACTCGGGACGTCGGGCTTGTCGAAGTCGAGGAAGGCCTGAGCCGTGGCGAACGCTTCCACCCGCAGTCCGACGGATCGAAGCAACAAGCTGACGGCGGCGCGCATCGAATCGTCGTCGTCGACGACATAGGCGATGGATTGCTCGGCCGTATTTCCCGCTTCACCCTGCATCGCGCATTTCCTTATCGAGCGTTGAGACGAGTTGCGCAAGCGGCGCCACGACGTTCGGCGAAGCTGCGATTTGTGCGGTGCGACATGTCGGACTGGAAACCGCGAGGCCGCAAGATCAAGCACGGCCGCCCCGGGCACGCCAACAATATATTCGAAATCGGCACGACGGCGCGCAGCGCCCGAGCCGTGACATGGAAATTAAAGGATGTCGCCGCGCATGCCTAGCCATACATCCGGCTTGACGCCGCGCCGGATCGGTGCGACGGATCATACGAAGGTTTAATCGGCCGCGTAGCCAGCGCTTCGCAAACTGTCAAGAGCGCTGTGTCAAGAACCAGGCGATCAAAACATGATCTATCGCAAGCTTCCGTCAACGTTCGGGAACTCATTCCGCCTGCTCCGCTAGAATAATTAAACAAACGGTTCGTAACGCGATAGGAGTTGATATGTACACACGCATCCTCGTAGCGGTCGACGGCAGCAACACTTCCCGCCGCGCGTTCGAAGCGGCGCTCGCACTGGCCAAGTCGAGCGGCGCAGTACTGCAACCGTTGTACGTCGTGGAAAACACGCCGATGTACTTCGAGGCGCCGGGTTACGACCCGTCCATCCTGCGCAACCGTCTGGTGGAAGAAGGCAAGGAACTCGGCGCGGAATTCGCGAAAGCGATGGCCGAGCAAGGCGTGCAAGGCGCACTCGTCGTCGACGACGCAAGCTCGCTCGACGACGTCTCCGTTGCCGTGCTGAAAGCGGCTGCCGCCTTCAACGCCGACCTGCTGGTCATGGGCACGCACGGCCGGCGCGGCTTTCAGCGTCTGATTCTCGGCTCGGTGGCCGAGCGCTGCATCCGTCAGGCGAACCTGCCGGTGCTGCTGATCCCGTCGGCGGCGGGCAAACCCGACGAGGCATGACCCGCGTGCGCGCCACGCCCACCGCGCTGGCGCGTCATTTTGACCCGGCTGGGACAAAATGCCCGGTGGGACAATGAATCACTCTCCTGACAACGGCTGCAGATCATGCTAACTCCAACCGCAGTGACCCGCACCACGCAGCCCGCCGCCAGCGTGGACATCGCCCCGTCGCCGGCGGCACGTCGGCGCACTTCACCGGTACGGGCAAGCTCGCGCAGTTCGGCGCATTGTTCCAGTTGTTCCATGCGCCAGCTCTGCATGCCTCAGGGCCTCGCGGGAGAGGAACTCGCCAAACTCGAAACGCTCATCTGCAGCGCGCGCTCGGTCCCGCGCGGCAAGGCGCTGTATCGCAGCGGAGATAGCTTCGAGAACATCTACGCCGTGCGCTCCGGTTCGATGAAAACCGTCATGGCGCATCGCGACGGCCGCGAACAGGTCACCGGTCTGCGGCTCGCGGGCGAAACGCTCGGCCTCGACGGCATCAGCGACGACGTCCACGCCTGCAGTGCGCTCGCGCTCGAAGACAGCACGGTCTGCATCGTCCCCTACACCGCGCTCAAAACGCTGTGCCGCGAAATCGGCTCCATGCAGGACCGTTTGCACAAGCTGATGGGCGAACAGATCGTGCGCAAAGATGCGCAGATGATGGTGCTCGGCTCCCTCTCGGCGGACGAACGGGTGGCCGCGTTTCTGCTCGACGTCTCGGAGCGCAACGCCCAGCGCGGTTATTCGTCGGCGGAATTCAACCTGCGCATGACGCGCGACGACATGGGCAGCTACCTCGGCCTGACGCTCGAAACCGTCAGCCGTACCCTGTCAAGATTTCAAAAGCGCGGCCTCATTGACACGCAGGGCAAACACATCCGCATCGTCGATCTGGAAGGCTTGCGGCAAATCTGAACGCCGTACGCCTGCCGCACCGCGCGCCGCCGGTTTGCGGCGCGCCGGCGTGGTGCATGCTTTCGTCTTGGCACGACCCGTGCAAAGGGGTTACAGTCTTTAGTCCGTCCCCCGCAAGGAGACCCGGCGAAATGAACCGCGACCCCGCTCCGCATCACCCGCTCGTCCAGCGTCTGATCGACGCGCGCCACGTTACCGACGCCCTGTTTTCCATCGTCAAGCCCGAGTTCCTGTACGAACGTCCGATTCGCGAGCGCCATCGCATCGTGTTCTATATCGGCCATCTGGAGGCTTTCGACCGGAATCTGTTCGACGGCCGCCTGTGCGACCTGCCCGCCTTCGACCCGCAACTCGACCAGTTGTTTGCCTTCGGCATCGACCCCGTCGACGGCGGATTCCCGACCGATCAACCCGGCGACTGGCCTTCGCTCGACACCGTGCGCGGCTACGCGCAACGTGCTCGCGAGCAGATCGACCGCGAACTGGATGCGCTGGGCGACTCCGGCCAGATCGGCCGCGACCGCCAGGCTGCCGGTGCCAACGCCGACGCGAGCGCCGAACAACTGCTGAACGTCGCGATCGAGCATCGTCTGATGCACGCCGAGACGCTCGCCTACATGCTCCATCAGTTGCCGCTCGAGCAGAAAATCGCCGCACCGCTCGCGCCGTCTTATGAGCGGCCCGAGCGCGACAACGCGCAACCGTCGATGGTCAGCGTGCCGGCCGGCACCGCCGTGCTCGGCATGACACGCGAAAGCGGCCGCTTCGGTTGGGACAACGAGTTCGGCGAAGTGCGCGTGGACGTGCCGGCCTTCCAGATCGACCGTCATATGGTGACGAACGGCGCCTTCCTCGGCTTCATCAACGCCGGTGGTTACAACGAACCGAAATGGTGGTCGGAGAAAGACTGGGCGTGGAAGGAAGCGGAACACATCGCGCATCCCGCCGGCTGGTCGAAACAGAACGGCGCCTGGTCGTTCAGAACCATGTTCGACGACGTGCCGCTGCCGCTCGACTGGCCCGTCTATGTGAGCCAGGCCGAAGCGAGCGCCTACGCGCGCTGGGCCGGCAAGTCGCTGCCCACGGAAGCGCAGTGGCAACGCGCCGCTCAGGGCGCGCCGCACGCCGCCTCGGGCAACTTCGATTTCCGCAGCTGGGACCCGTCGCCGGTGGATGTGCATCCGGAGAACGTCAGCGCTTTCGGCGTGGAAGGGCAATTCGGCAACGGATGGGAATGGACCTCCACGGTATTCGACGCGCTGCCCGGCTTCGAAGCGTTTCCGTTCTATCTGGGCTATTCGGCCAACTTCTTCGACGGTCAGCATTACGTGTTGAAGGGCGGCTCGGCGCGGACCGCGCAGTGCATGTTGCGCCCGGCATTCCGAAACTGGTTTCAGGCGCATTACCAGTACGTGTATGCGGGATTCCGCTGTGTGGGGCCCGCACAGTAAAGTCCAGGCCACGCGTTCTGACCTGCGCTCGCAGGTCAGAACGCCGCCGCCATCAGATCACCACGTCGGCCGAAAAGTCCACGCAAAAGGCGTTGAGCGCCGCGAGAAAGGCCGTGTCGCCTGAACTCGCTGCCTGACGCAGACGCTCCGCATCTTCCGCCAGTCGCTCGACGAACGCATGCAGCGCCTCGTTCGTCATGGCAATGCCTTCGTGACGTTCGAAGAAGCTCATGGCTTTTTCCGCCAGCAGAATGAGCGCGGCCGCCTCTTTCGGCTGGTCCGTCGCGGCGTCCCGGCATTGCAGCGCAAACTGCCGGACATCCGACAAGCCGAGTCCGCCTCGTGCCAGCATGGCACCCGTCAATTGCAGGTTCATCGTGTTTCTCCCTTGAGTTTCGGCTCGCATGACGAGCCACGTGCGTCACGATCGCGGATCGCGACCGCTCAAACGAACGCGTTGACGCCTTCGTATAGAAGCTCGACGCCGTCCATGAAATCGGCGAGGCGCATCGCCTCGTCGGGATTGTGCGAACCGTTCTGGTTGCGCACGAAAATCATTGCGCTGCGAATGCCGGCGTCGGCGAACATGGCGGCGTCGTGGCCCGCGCCGCTCGGCAAATGCTGCGTCGGCAGATCCAGTTGCGTGGCGGCCTGTTCGAGCACGGCGATCCAGTCGGCGTCCATCGTCGCGGGCGCCGTTTGCAACAGCGAGCCTGTTTCGAAGCGCACGCCGTATTCCTCCGCGGTCCGTTTCAGCGTGGCGTCGAACGCCGCCAACGCGCCCGTCAGAACGTCGTGATCGGCGCTGCGTGCCTCGAAGCTGAAATCGACCTCGCCCGGAATGCGTGAAATCGCGTGTTCCTCGGCGCGCGTACCGAACACGCCGCACGTCATCACCAGGTCGGCGCCCGCGTTCAGCATGGTCTTCCAGTACTCGTCGAGTTCGTTGATCACATGCGCGGCCGCAAACAACGCGTCGTGGCGATGTTCGCGCGGCACGGCGCCGGAGTGACCGGCCTGCCCGATGCAACGGATATTCCGGTAGCGCACATTGCCGCGAATCGACGGCACGATTGCCACCGCACGACGCGCGTCGTCCAGCACCGCGCCCTGCTCGATATGCAACTCGATGTAGCCCGCCACGGCGTGACTCGCCAGCAGAACCTCGCCGGCCGCGATTGCATCGACGTCGGCGCCGACCTCGCGCATGCACGCCGCGAGCGTCGCCCCGCTCGTGCGGTGCCGTGCGTCGAGCAGCGAACGCGGCAAGCGACCGAACAAGGCACTCGAACCGAGGTAAGCCTTGCCGAACCACGCGCTCTCTTCGCCGCGCAAGGCCAGCACGCGCAACGGATGCAAGCCGCGCCGCCCTTCGTCGCGTTGCCGCAGCAAACACAGCAGACCTGCGACGACACCCGCGAGTCCGTCGAAGTTGCCGCCTTCCGGCACGGAATCCATGTGCGATCCGCACAGAACCGGCCTTTCGCGACGAATCTCGGCCAGCGAGAACGTCACGTTGCCCGCGCGATCGACGTACGTGACGAAACCGTTGGCGCGCGCGAACTCCGTCAGGATGCCGATCGCGCGGCTTTCGCCGGCGCCGTACGACTCGCGCGTCACGCCGAGGCGACTGGCCGTCGCCGCGCGCACGTCGTCGAAAAGCCGTTGGGCGATGGGTGCGTAATGAGCCGATGCTTTCATACGATCGCGCTCATGCTGCGTGCGCCGCAGCCAGAAACTGGCGCAACTCGTCGGTCTGCGGACTACGGAAGAGCGCCTCGGGCGCTCCGCTTTCGTGGATACGTCCGCGATGCAGAAACACCACCCGGTCGCACACTTCACGCGCAAAGCGCATCTCGTGCGTCACCATCACGAGCGTCATGCCGCCTGCCGCCAGTTCCTTGATGACCGCGAGCACTTCCTGCACGAGTTCGGGATCGAGTGCGGAAGTGATCTCGTCGCACAACAGCGCTTTGGGTGACATGCTCAGCGCGCGCGCGATCGCCACGCGCTGCTGCTGACCACCCGAGAGCTGATCGGGGAAAGCGTCGATCTTGTGCTTCAGCCCGACCCGATCCAGTTGCATTTCGGCCTGCCGGCGCGCCTCGTCCACTTTCATGCCGAGCACGATCATCGGCGCGAGCATCACGTTGCGCCCGATCGTGAGATGCGGGAACAGGTTGAATTGCTGGAAGATCATGCCGACTTCCAGCCGCAGCCGCTTGAGCGCGGCTTCGTCGTCCGACAGACGCACGCCGGCCACGTCGATGCTGCCGCCGTCGATGGTTTCGAGTCCGTTGATACAGCGCAGCAGCGTGCTTTTGCCGGAGCCGCTTTTGCCGATCAGCGAAATCACTTCGCCTGCGCCGATGTTCAGGTCGATACCGTTGAGCACTTCGTTGTCGCCGAAGCGCTTGGTAACCCGGTCAATTTCGATAAGGGGCATTGAAATGGTTCTCCAGATGACGGCTCAGGATGGAAAGCGGCCAGCACAACAGGAAGTAAAGCAGCGCGACGAGTCCGAAGGTTTCGAGCGGCCGGAACGTGGTGTTGCTGATCATCGAGCCCGCCTTGGTCAGTTCGACGAAACCGATGATCGACGTGACCGAGGTGTTCTTGACGATCTGCACGCAGAAGCCGACCGTCGGCGCGATGGCGAGACGGCATGCTTGCGGCAGCACGATATGGCGGTATTGCTGCAAGCGTGTCATCGCCAGCGACGCCGACGACTCCCACTGTCCGCGCGGCACCGCCTCGATACAGCCGCGCCAGATTTCGGCCAGAAACGCCGCGGACCACGCCGTCACCGCCACGCCTGCCGCGAGCCAGCCCGGCACGTCGAGGCCAAACAGCGCCAGTCCGAAAAACACGATGAACAGTTGCATCAGCAACGGCGTGCCCTGAAACAGTTCGACGAAGCCCGCCGCCACGTAACGCGCGCTCTTCTGCGAAGCGAGCCGCAGCCAGACGATTGCCAACGCCAGCGCGCCGCCGCAAACGAACGCCACACACGAAAGCAGCACGGTCCAGCGCAGCGACGCGAGCAGCGCGCGAAGGATGTCCCACCAGGTAAAGTCCATTGCCTTATCTCCCTGCGCCGGCTGCGCCCGTCGCAGCCTTGCCACAACATGCACGGTCGGCGCGACGTTTTGCCAGGCGCGATTCGCCGCGCGCCGTCACGAACCGCGTGCCGAATGCGCGTAACGCCCGGCGCACCAGAATCGCCAGCAACAGATAGACGACCGTCGCCACCGCATACGTCTCGAAGGAGCGAAACGTGCGGCCCTGAATGAAGTCGGACACGTGCGAGATTTCCATCAGCGCGATCTGCGAGCACACGGAGGTGGTCAGCATCACGATCACGAACTGGCTCGTCAGCGCGGGCCAGACCTTCTGCAACGCGGGCCGCAGCAACACATGACGGAACGTCTGCATGCGCGTCATCGCGAGACTCGCAGCCGCTTCACGCTGACCGCGCGGTGTCGCGGCGATCGCGCCACGCAGAATCTCGGTGCCGTACGCGCCGAAATTGATGACGACGGCGATCAGCGACGCCTCGACGGCGTCGAGCTTGATATGCCATTGCGGCAGACCGAAAAAGATGAAACACAACTGGATCAGAAACGGCGTGTTGCGAAAGACTTCCACATACGCTCGCATGATCGAACGTGCCAGCGGGCTGCCTTCGGTGAAGACCCACGCGCCGGTTACGCTCAGCGCAAAGCCGCCCGCGCCGCCCACGACACTGATCACGAGCGTCATCAGCACGCCCTGGGCGAGCAACGGCAGATACGGCACGATGGCACCGAAATCGAATTGATAAGGCATGACGGATGGCGTCCGGTGACGAAAGCAGCGGGCAACGGTCCGCCGCCTCACTCTCCCATGCTGGCGAGCGAGGCAGCAACCGCAACGAACGGGTGGATCAGAAGCGTGCGGATCAGGTGCGATCAGTGCGCGGCGTCGAGCGGCTGTTTCAGCCACTGGCGCGAGAGAGCGTCCAGTTGTCCGCCCGACTTCTCTGCTTCGAAGACCTTGTTGACGGCATCGAGCATGGCGCTGTCGCCTTTGCGCACCGCTGCGCAGACGGGCGAATTCATCAACAGGAGCTTCTGCGCCAGATGTTTCTGCGGATTATCGGCAAGCAGTTTTGCCCCGACGATATTGCCCGTCGCGAGAAACTCCGTCTGCCCCGACAGAAACGCCGCGACCGCCGAACTGTTGTCCTGATAGCGGAAAAACTGCGTGCCGGCGCCTGCGTTCTTCGTGATGAAGAGGTCTTCCTGCGAGCCCGTGACGACACCGATCTTCTTGCCCTTCAACGCACCGACGTCCGCCAGCGGCTCGGCCTGCGGTCCGAACACCGCCGTGTAGTACGGCGCATACGGCTCGGTAAAGTCGATCACTTCGGCGCGTTGCGGATTCTTGCCGAGATTGAGCACGAGATCGACCTTGTTGGTGACGAGGTACGGAATCTTGTTGGCCATCGTCACCGGCACGATCTGCAGCTTCACGTGCAGCGCCGCGGCGGTCAGCTTCGCCACCTCGGCGTCGTAGCCCTTCAGTTCCATGTCGCTACCCACCGAACCGAATGGCGCGTAGTCCTGCGGAACGGCAATGCGGATCACGCCGGCTTTCTTGACGCTATCGAGCGTATCGGCTCGCGCGTCACGCGTATGAAACGCCACGCAGCTCAGACCGAGCGTGCAGACAATCGACAACATGAAGGCACCGGTGCGGCGCGCAAAATTGGCAGTGGATTTCATCGGGCTACTCCGGAATGGAATTCAGAAAGCCGTGGAATGCGGCGTCGAAAGCCTCGGGCGTTTCCAGCATGGGCGAGTGGCCGCTCTCGGTCATCTCGGCGAGCACGCTGTTGCGCAGACCGTCGAGCAGCCGCTGCGCATGTTCCATCGTACGTCCCGCGTCGTGTGCGCCCCATACGATCAAGGCCGGCAGGCCGACGTTGGGCAGATGCGGACGCATGTCGGTTTCGATCAGCGAAGCCTGAATATCGATCATGGCCGACAGCGGCGCCGCCTTGGCCCGCTCCACGTAGCCGTCGAAGAACGGCTGCGGCAGTTCGCGGAACCAGTGCGCGCTGATCTCGCGCATCGTGTCGATACCTTCGGTTTCCAGCTGGCCGAGCAACGCGCGGCCGAGCGCATGGTTGGTCATCGAGGGGCCCGTGCAGACCAGCACGATGCCGCCGAGCTTTTCCGGATAACGGACGGCCGTCATCTGGGTGACGACGCCGCCCATCGAGTGACCCACGATAATCGGCCGGTCGAGTTCCAGACGGTCGATGAAAGCCGCGACGCGGCAGGCGAGCGAGGTGATCGTGTAGCCGCCGGGAGGCGCGTCCGAGCGCAGGAAGTTGTCGATGGCGAGGCCGCGAAAACCGGACGGCAGCGCGTCGATCGTGCGTTGCCAGAGTTCCGACGAACTGCCGAAACCGCCATGCAGGAAAATAACCGGACGACCGGTACCGCCGCTATCCGTGTAGTGAACGCGGGCACCGTCGAGTCGAATGATAGGCATGTAGGGCTCCTTGTTTGGTTGAATCGAGTATCGGGTGGCAAAACCCTGGAGCCAACGCTCATTTTTATTATTTGACGCATATTTATGGTGTGTGTAACTTTTTTGAGTCACCACCGCGCACTCGAATGAGTCGAGCCAAATGGAAAGTTTTCGCGCCATCGGCGAACGCCTGAAAGCGTATCGCCACCAGCTGAACATGACCGCCGACGAAGTCGCCGAAGCGATCGGCGTATCGCGGGCGCTGCTGCATCGCTACGAGTCCGGCAATATCGTGAAGCTCGAAACGCTGGAGAAGTTTGCTCGCGTGTATGGCATGTCGCCGAGTACCTTGCTCGGTCTGGGCACCGAGTATCTGACCGACGGTTTCCGCTTTTTCGAACGCGTCGCCAACCTCGAAGAGCAGGCGGACCGGGTCTCCGTGGTGTTCGGTCCCCTCATCTACGTGCTGAGTTCGCCTGGCTACGACCGGTCGCTGGGACGCAGCCTGCACGATCCTCAAGATATCGATCCGCTCAGTCCCGCCGAAGGCAAACGTCTGCTTCAGGTGCTGGAGCGGCGCAAGGCGATCTTCCGTTTCAGGCAACCGTCGATGGTCAATATCGTGCCGCTCGGCAGCATCGAACGCTATCTGGCCAACGGGCTGGCCGTGACCGCCGACAAGCCTTACTCGGAGCGCGCCGAACTCAGGCGCGAGGCAGCGCGCGAGATCGGTCATATGGCCGAAATGATCGCGCACCCGCCCTTGCACGTGCAGATCGGGTTGACGCCGCGGCCCTTGCCCACCGCCGGGTATCAGATCATTCATGCGAAGGGACGCCGCTATCTCGTCAACAGCCCGTTCCGGATCGGCCAGCCGACCAATCTGCGTTACGGCGTAGGCACGATCACCGAAGATCCCGAGGCGCTGGAGAAACACGACCACCTGACGAGCACGCTCTGGGAGTCTGCGCTGAAGGGCAGCGAGGCCGTTCACGAACTCGAACGCCTGATCCGGCGCTACGCGGATTGATCGTCCGACGACATCGGGTTACTCGACGAAGCGACTTGACGCAACAACCATCCTACTAGTAGGATGCATGCAATTTCACGTGTGCATTGCTTTCAGGAGCCGTCGAGATGGACGCGGAGCTTTCCCCCAAGGCAGTCGAAATTGCCGCCTACGCCCAGTCGTTGCTGGCGGACGGCGGATACGACAGCTTTAGTTACGCCGACATCTCCGATCACGTCGGCATTACCAAGGCGAGTATTCATCATCACTTCCCGAGCAAGGCGGAACTGGTTCGCGTGGTGGTGGCACGGTATCGCGAGCAGGCACGCGAAGGTCTGGCCGCCCTCGACAAACAGATTGCCGATCCGCTCGCCGAGCTTCACGCGTATATCGATTACTGGTCCACGTGTATTCGCGGCAACGTCTCGTCGTTCTGTATTTGCGCCATGCTCGCCGCCGAAATGAAAAAGATTCCCGACGAGGTTGCCGGGGAAGTCCACGGCCATTTCGAAGATCTCGCGGCCTGGCTCACCTCGGTGCTTAAAAAAGGCGCGGCCAAAGGACAGTTCAGTCTGCAAGGCAGCGCGGCCGTCGAGGCCAAAGCGTTCATGTCTTCCGTACACGGCGCCATGCTCGCCGCACGAGGATTCGGCGACCCCAAAACCTTCGACGCCATCGTGCATCTGTCCATGAAACGACTGACTTCGCACAGCTGATTCGCCCTGCCCGGACCGGTCTTTCGAGGCCGGCTTTTTTTAAACCCGTTTATCTACCTACTAGTTGGTTGAATAAATCATTGTACGCGCACCACGGTGCCGATCTTTTCCCTTTCTTCAAGAAGGCAATGCCATGACCCACCCTATTACGTCTCTTGGTGTACTCCATACCGCCGTCAGCCTCGTTCCGATCATTGCGGGCATCTACAGCTTTGCCCGCTATCGCAAGATCGATCCGGCGAAACGTTCGGGGATGGTGTATCTGATCGGCACGACGCTGGCGGTCATTACGTCGTTTGGCGTGTCGAGTACCGGCGGCCTGAATGCCGGACATGCCTTCGGCGTTCTGGTGCTGATCGCCGCGCTCGGCGGTGCTTACGCACCCAACATCCGGTTCCTCGGAAAGGCTCGCCCCTATCTTTCCGTGTTCGGGCTGTCCTTCAGCTTCCTGCTCTCGCTGGTTCCGGGCACGAACGAAACGCTGTCCCGACTGCCGCCGTCGCATCCGTTGGCAAACGGTCCGACTTCGCCGGCGGTGCAGGCAACCTTGCTGGTCTGGCTGGTGATTTTCATTGCGGGATTCGCGACGCAATGCTGGCGCATCAAGTCGCGCAATGGGTCGGGCATGAACGGCGCAGCGCGCGGATAAAACGCGCGTCAGACGGAGGCGCCGCTCATCCCTCCGTCAACGTGATGAAAATCCGCGCGTCCGTCTCGGCAAAGCTGCCGCTCAGCTTCGCGTCGTGGCCTTTGATAATCGCGCTGGCGATATAAAGCCCGAGCCCGAGGCCGCCGCGATTATTCGGATTGTCGAGCGAGCCGCTTTTGAACGGATCGGTGAGCCGCTCGAACGAAGCCGTGGGCTTTTTCAGAAGACGGTTGCGCACTTCGATGGTTCTCGTCTTACCCTCGACGCTGGCCAGCAGTTCGATCGGGAAGCTCGTGTCGCCGTGCTGGCGCGCATTGCTGATGAGATTGGTCAGCGCCTGGTTGAAGCGGTCGGGATCGACCAGCACGTCGCCCAGATCGGCCGGCAACTGCGTGACGATCGTGACGTTGGGATGCGCCAGCCGGTTCTGTTCGACGGTCGATTCCAGCAATTCGCCCAGCGCCACGCGCTCGCGCGTGAGACCCAGACCCACGCCGGAACGGATGCGGCTCACGTCGAGGATGTAGTTGATGAGCGACTGCATGCGCCGCGTCGACCCTTCCACGCGTTTGGCCGTATCGTTCGACGTGGCGAGGCCGCGCCCCATCAGTTGCACGGCCATGTTGATCGCCTGCAACGGATTGCGCAGATCGTGACCCAAGGTGGCGAGCAAGGTGGTTCTCGCGCGCTCGGCCTCGCGCATGCGCTGCAAGGCGACGTCCTGCAAAATCACCCTGAGTTCGCGGGCCGCCGTGCGGTCCATCGACGACCACTCGCGGCTGCGGCCTCGCACGGTCTGCTTCCACACTTCGAACGACCCGCGCGGCGTGAGACGCGCGCCGTTCGGTCCCGACGCGATCACCTTGTCGGGCGGGCCGGCCCAGTTGATCGTCTCGACCAGTTCGCGCCGCAACCACATGATGGTGATGCGCGCATCGCCGACCATCTGGATGGCGAGACATCCGGCTATCGGCCCTTCCGACGTGCTGATGACCGGCAACTCCGGCAACTCGTTACTGAGCGATTGCGTGACGAGCGTATCCTGCCGCGTCGACGTCATGTGATCGGCAAGCGCCCGCAAGGCGTCGATGTTGGTGGCCTTGCTGCTGCCGAGCGCAATCACCTCGTGATCGACCACGGCCATGATGCACTCGCAGTCGATCAGCGAGGAAACGTCGGCCGACGCCGCCAGCAGACCCATCAACGCCTCTTCGGCATGCGCGAGTTCCGTCGCGATCTGGGCCCGCAACTCGTGCACGCGCCGCTCGTCGAGTGAACGCACGCGCGATTCGATCTGCGAAATCAGAATGGACACGACCTGCGTGAGCACCGTGCACGACAGGCGCACGGCGTGCGAGGTGCGATGCGCGGTCATGTGGTGACAGGCGAACAATCCCCAGAGCTGTCCGTCGACGACGATCGACACGCTCATCGACGCGCCCACGCCCATATTCTTCAGGTACTCGATGTGAATCGGCGAGACGCTGCGCAGCACGGCGTAGCTGAGGTCGTACGGCGCGTTCGTGTGCGGATGCAACGACGGCTGGATCGTGACCGCGCTGGCGTCGACCGAAGCGATCTGGCGGATCGGATTCAGCACGTACAGACGCCGCGCCTGCGCCGGAATATCGCCGGCGGGATAGCGCTGATGCAGATACGGCGGCAGGTCGTCGCGGCGCGCTTCGCCGATCACTTCGCCGCTGCCGTCCGAGAGAAAGCGATAACCCATCACGCGATCGAAACCGGTCATTGCGCGGATCGTTTCGGCGGCGGCCTGCAGGAGATCGTCGGGCTTCGAGAACTGGTTCGTCTGCAGGCGTTGAATGGCCCGCTGCGCGTATAACGCGAACTGCGAAGCGGGCGGCGCATCCGCCGCAACCTGCTCGAATTCGGCAATCAGCGTGTCGCCCGACCAATGCGTGATCAGGTCGAAGCGCTCGCCGTTCGCGCCATCGCATTCGACGGCGTCCGAGAGCCGGCTGGGATCGGCCAGCGCGTCGCGCACGGTCTGCAGGGCAAGCGGCGTTAAATGATCGTCCGACAGCAGACCGCCGGTTTCCGGCAGCGCGCCGAGCAGGGCCGGCGCGTTGGTGCTGGCGGCCACGAGGCGCCCCGCGCGGTCGAGGCAAAGCAGCGCGCCGTGCGGTTGAACCAGACCGAGTGCGTGAATCGGCTCCTGATCGCAGTTCGCCACGATTTCGGAAAGCGGTTTGTTTTCCATGAACAGCTCAGCCCCCGGCAACGCGCGCACGCGGTAGATATAGGCGCACAGTTTGCCACAAAGCATTGGGCCGTTTGCCGCGAAAGCGGCCGCCGGTGCTTATCGTCGGCAGAAGCGTCGTCCGATAAAGCGACGACGCAGCGACTCGCCGGCAGCGCGCGCGGCATCGATAAACCGCCGATTGCCTGTCCATTCTCGCCATGCCGTTAAGCCCGACGAGTTCCGCTCGTCCTGCTCCTGCATCGCGACTCGCTGCGACCCGCTGCGCTGCCATGCAATGGGTTCGCGGCTGCCGCGCGATAAAAAAGTTCTTTCGACAGCCGGGAATAAACGGCGGCGCCGTCCGGTCTTGCACTCACACCCGATTTGCCGGATGCGATCGCGTGCGAGACCGGTTCTTTGAATGAAGTGCTGTCACAGGAGCTGCCATGCTGACAAATCCGCTCATTTCGTTCGCGTTGGCATCGGCTGCCTGCACGATCTCGCCGGGGCCGAACGCCATGCTGATGATTCGCAACACGGCGGCATTGGGCGCGAGATCGATACTGCCGACACTCGCTGGCCAGCTCGCCGCGCGCCTGTTGCTGGCACTCGCCGTGGTGCTGGGACTGAGCGCCCTGCTGTTGGCGAATCCGACGATGGCAGGCGCGCTAAAAATCGTCGGCGGCGCCTATCTCGCGTATATCGGACTGCGGGCGCTCGCGGCCAGCGACGCGCCGCCCGCCCGGATTGCCGAACGCGAAACCGGGTCGCGCCGCGCGCTGGCACTCGAAGCCGCCCTGATCAGCGGCCTCAATCCGAATACGCTGGCCTTTCTCGCGGCGGCGCTGCCGCAAGTGCTCAATGCCGGCCAGCCCATCGCGAACCAGTTGCCCGCCATTCTGCTGATCGACGAGACGACGCTGCTGGTCGTGATGTCCGGCTATTCTGTATTGACTTGCATGGTGGCGAGCCGGCTCATGCACGGAAAATGGCGGCTCAAACTCAAACGGACCGGTGGCGCGGTCATGTTGCTGTTCGCAGCCGGCACGCTGGCCTGACAACAACGCTCACGTCATCCGACAAGCCGGGTCCAGATTGCGCGAAGCCGTCGCGCGCGGTCTTCGAAAAGAAAGGACGCGGCCAGCGCCAGCAGACCTGAAACCACACCCGTGAAGAGGTGCTCGACATAGGGATGGTGATAGTGACTCGCGTGGGAATATACGTCGCCAATGGTGGTGAGAATGCCGACAATCAGCGCATTGCCGTACCGGTTCGTGTAGAGCCTCGCCGCGGGCGTGAACGTCAGGAACACGGCGAGCAAGCCGGTGAGCAGACCGGTATGGAAAGCGATCGTCCAGTGACCGAGGCTCATGATGTTGCCCCAACTGCCGGGCATGCACGTCATGCAGGCGCTGGTCGGTTGCCAGAAACGCTGGATGAACAGCCGCAGGCGCCGCTTCCATTCTGTCGACATGACAAGTTTCCGATCGACGCCGTTCGGGCACGCGGCGCAGGGTAATCACACGGTCAGGAGAAATACTATACCGCGCGACCTGGCGCCTCGCGCCGCCGCAGCGCCGGTTTCATCAAACCGGACGCAAAGAGTGCCATACTTGAAGAAAGCGTCGAAGAACGCGTCAAAGAAAGCGGTTACCCGGCGCAGCGCGGCCGGCCAGCAGGAACCGGCGTGGAGACATCATGAAGCCGACATCCGAACTCTATTACCTGACGCTCGTCGCCATGGCCACCATCCTGATGTGGATTCCCTATACGCTGGCGAGAGTATTGACGCGCGGCCTGATGGCGACGCTCGGCAATCCCGACCCGACCCTGCCGCCCGATCCCGCCTGGGCCGAGCGCGCGCGCCGCGCCCACACCAACGCGATCGAAAATCTCGCCGTGTTCGCGCCGCTGGTTCTGGTCGCCGCGCTGATCGGCGTCAGTACGCCGTCGACAATCCTGGCAGCGAAGCTGTACTTCGGCGCCAGGATTGTCCACTACCTCGTCTATGCCGCGGGAATTCCCGTGATCCGCACGCTCGCCTTCATGACCGGCGTAGCGGCAACCATTGTCTTCGCGGTCGCGTTGCTCGGCTCTTTTGCGTAGCCGCTTCATGCATGCGCAGCGCGGTTTCACGATTGGAGGCGTTCGGGCAGAATTCGAAACGCGACGCGGTGCGCAATCGTTCCGCTCGCCAATGTGTTCGACGTTCTCACCGACACCTCTCATGCCCGAGCTGCGCAACCTGACATTCGAATATCTTCTCAACTACATCGCGGTCGTGGAAACCGGTTCGTTCACCCGAGCGGCCGAACGGCGCGGCGTGGGCAAGACGACCGTGAGCGACAGCATCCAGCGCCTCGAACTTCAACTGGGCGCGAGCCTCATCGTTCGCACCACGCGGCGTATCAGCGTGACGGAAGCGGGCGCGGCATTCTTCGAGACCTGCCGCGAGATCGTGCGTCTCGCCGACGAAGCCCTCGCCGCCGTCAGTCCTTCCACGGAAGACCTGAGCGGCACGTTGCGCGTCGCGTCGTCGGTCGAATACAGCGCCATCGTGCTCGCGCCGGTGCTGGCGCGCATGCGTGAAGCGCATCCCAAGTTGCGCATCGAAATGGTATCCGCCGACCGCACCATCGACCTGATCGCACAAGGCGTCGATCTCGCGGTGCGTCTCGGCGAACTGACCGACTCGAGCCATCGCGCCGTGCCCATCGGCAACTATTCGAAGTGGCTGGTCGCGAGTCCCGGCTTCGTCGCGCGCAACGCGATGCCGGCGGAGATTGCCGACTCGACCGGCCTCGCCTTCATCGGACTCTCGGTTCTATCGCATCCCACGCGCTTCACGATGCAGCGAAGCGATGGCGCGTCGAGCGAACTGAACTTCTCCGCTGTCGTGCTGGCCGACACGGTTTATGCGTGCCGCGCGGCCGCCGCCGAAGGCGCGGGCATCGCGTTATTGCCGGATTTCTCCGTGCAGGCGGACCTTGCCGCCGGCCGGCTGGTGCGTCTGTATGACGACTGGTCGACGGCATCGACCGCGATTCATGCGTTGTTGCCGCCAGGCAAACATACGGCGCCCAAGGTGCGCGCGCTGATCGAGATGCTCAAGGCCGACCGCGACGCCGCCCGCATTCAGTCCACCCCCGGCAGATGACCATGACGCAGCAGGATGGTGGTCGGCACGTCGGCGAAAGGCGCATGCGCCGCGCCCGGATGCAAACGTAGCCACGTTCCGGCGGGATAGCGTTCATCGGCATCGGCCAATTCGCCGCTCAGCACGAAAATTTCCTCACCATGGGGATGCGTGTGGGCGCGAGTTCGTGCATCCGGATTCCATGCGACGAGGCTGACATGATGCCGGCCACCCGTCAGCGCCGCCACGCGCATGCGGGCATTGACGCCGACATGCCACGTCCGTTCGCTCGCCGTTCCCAGCCGCGGACGGCACGGCGCATCGTCCGCCAACCCACTCGCCTGGCGATACAGAAGGACGCGCGCGCCCGCTTCGCCCGCGCTCAGGACCGACGCCGCGCACTGCGTCAGAAAGTCGTCGGCCACGAGTGCGTAGCCGCCTGCTCCGACCTTGCCTCGCAGGACATAGACATCGTGACGCATCCCCGCAGCGAGACGGTAGGTCGCGCCGGCAGGCAGCTCGACGATGCCGGTCCACTGCGCGGCAGCGGCATCCGTGAGATGAGTGACTGTTGAGTTGCCTCGCGGCGCGGCCTCGATATCGACCCATGCCCGCTCGATCAGGTTCGTTTGCATGATGCGCCTCTGATGGCTGATGCGATTCGCCAACCGGCTGGTTGACCGTCGATGCCATTGTGCGCAGTCGCCTCGCGCGGGAGAAGTGGGCGAGACCGCGATTCAGAATCCGCTCCATGCGGACAATGCCGCCGCGCTGATGGCCGCTGGCCGGCTTTGCTTTCCCGCATCTCGCGCCTCGCGCCTTGCATCTCGCTCGCGCCTTCAAACCCGGCATTGTCCGCATGGACCGGATTCTGTTTTGGCGTCCGCCTGCCTTACCGCGCGTGACCTCGTCGCACACAATCGGCTCACCCGATCACCCGATTCCATCACGGAGGAAGATCATGAGCACGTTGGCTTCACTGAAGGTATCCGGCACGCAGGCATCGATTCGCGCAACCGGGGCCGTGGCATTTACGATCCTCTCGTGGGCCGCGGCGTTTCCGTTCATCCGTCTCGGTCTGCACGGACTCTCGCCGATGCAGCTCGCCGCCGCGCGCTTCGCCACGGCGGCCGTTCTGGTGATCGCGTGGCTGATCTATCGACGGCCCACGCGGCCATCGTTGCGCGACACCCTGCTGTTCGCCCTATCCGGCTTTCTCGGCATCGCGAGCTACAACGCGCTGCTCAATACCGCCGAGTTGACGGTTGCGCCGGGAGCGGCCGCGTTCATCATGAGCACGTCGCCCATCTTCACCGCGATTCTCGCCACGGTGTTTCTGCGCGAAAAACTCAATCGCTGGGGCTGGCTCGGCTCGCTGTTCAGCTTTGCCGGCATCGGACTGATCGCCTGCGGTCAACCCGGCGGACTCGTGCCCGGCAGCGGCGCGACGCTGATCCTGCTCGCCGCGCTCGCGTCGTCCGCCTACTTCGTGTTGCAGCGACGCCTGATCCCGGTGTACGGACCGCTCGCGAGCACCGCCTACACGCTGCTTGCCGGTGCGTTGCTGCTCTCGCCATGGCTGCCGGGCGCCGTGGGCGCGCTGGCGGCGCCGTCCGCCGCGACCGCGACTTTCTTCGCCGTGCTGGTGCTCGGCGTGTTCCCGGCGGCCCTCGGCTACGCCACGTGGACCATCGGCCTCGGCTATTTCGGCGCCGCACGCGCGTCCAACTTTCTGTACCTCGTACCGGCCATCGCAACCGGATTGTCGATGTGTCTGACCGGCGAGCGCCCCGGCCTGAGCACCATCGCCGGTGGCCTGATGACGATCGCGGGCGTTGCCTTCGTTGCCTGGCGCGGACGTGGCTGAGCGTCAGCGCGACGCGCCCGTCCGCTCACGATGGCGGCCGACGCGGCACACGGTTTGCTACTACGTCATGGTTTGCTTCGACATTCCGGGCCATTCCCTTGCCGGATCTTTCAATCGCGAACCTGCGTCGTTGCCTCCGATCCAACCCGCATTGGCCCACGCTCAACCTTTCTCAGGACCCTGGATGAAATCAAGACTCGTTGCATCTCTGCTGATCGCTTCGCTGCTCGGCACTTCGGTTGCCGCAGTCGCGCAACAGAACCACGACGACCATGGCCCGAATCAAGGTCATTCCGACAATCGCGGCCCCGGCGGCCCAGGCGGTCATGGTCCGCAGGACAATCACGATCACGGCGGTCCGCCTTCGCACAACAACGGCCATGGCGGTCCGCAGGCGCGCGGCCACGGTCCCGCGCCGCGCGATGCCTATGCGGGCGGTCCCGGCGGCCCCGTGCCGCACAACGACTGGCACAAGGGCGAGCGCCTGCCGTCGGAGTATCGCAATCGCAGCTATGTCGTCGACGACTACCGCGGCCACGGTCTGCAAGCGCCGCCGCGCGGTTATCAGTGGGTCGGCGTGAACGGCGATTACGTGCTGGCCGCCGTCGCGACCGGCGTGATTGCGAGCGTGCTGCTTTCCACGCATTGAGTCAGGCAGCGGACGTGTTCCGTCCGCTCCTTGCAAAAAGAAGGGCCGACAAGTATTTGTCGGCCCTTCTTTTTTGCATGATCTGCGCGGGCAGCCCTGGGTCCGCTCGCCTCGCATGGCGCGCGCATTGGCGGATTTCTCGAAAGCTCAGGCGGATTTATTGGTTAGCGCGCCGCGTCCTCACTCGCATAATCGAAAAGTAAAAGAAATCTCCCATTTTCGACGGACGGTCACGCTTGCCGCGTGCGCGTCCCATGCAACGAGGACCCAGCCAGAATGAGTGCCCACGCTGTCCCTACCGTGTCGCCCCAGCAACTCAAGACTCTGCTCGCCGGCGGCCAGGAAATCGCCCTGCTCGACGTCCGTGAAGAAGGCGTCTCGGCGCGCAGGCGGTTGTTCTATTCGTCCGTTGCGCCAGTGGGCCGGCTCGGCTACGTGGCCGCGCGCCTCGTGCCGAAGCGGGACACCGCCGTCGTGCTGATCGACGAACGCGGTGAATACGCGCGCCGCGCGGCCGTGCTGCTGGGCGAGTTCGGCTACACCGACGTGTCGGTGCTCGACGGCGGCGTCGACGGCTGGGCGCGCGCGGGCTTCGAAGTGTTCAGCGGCACCAACGTGCCGGGCAAGGCGTTCGGCGAGATCATCGAAACGCGGCTGCATACGCCCAACATCGACGCCGTCACGCTTAAGGCGCGCCAGGATGCGGGCGACGACCTGATCGTGCTCGACAGCCGGCCGTTCGGCGAATATCACACCATGAACATTCCCGGCGGCGTCGAATGCGCCGGGGCCGAACTGGTGTATCGCGCGCTGGCGGCGGCGCCGTCGCCGGAAACACTGGTGGTGGTGAATTGCGCGGGCCGCACGCGCAGCATTCTCGGCGCGCAGTCGCTGATCAACGCGGGCATTCCCAATCCGGTTGCCGCGCTCACGGGCGGTTCGATGGCGTGGCTCCTGTCCGGTCTCACACTGGAACACGGCCAGACGCGCACCGCGCCGCGCCCCGATGCCGGGACGCTGTCCGCCGCGCGTCGGCTCGCACGAGCGGCAGCGGACAAAGCGGGTGTCCGTGTGATCGGTGCCGACGTGCTGAAGCGTTTCGAAGGCGAAACCTCGACGCGTACGCTCTACCGTTTCGACGTGCGTCATCCGCTCGAATACGAAGCCGGACATCCGGCCGACTGGCGCTCGGCGCCCGGCGGCCAGCTGGTTCAGGCGACCGACGAATACGTCGGCACCCTGCACGCCCGCGTGGTGCTTCGCGACGACGACGGCGTACGCGCGCGCATGACGGCGTCGTGGCTGATCCAGCTCGGCTATCTCGACGTCTATGTACTCGACGACGACGCGAGCGCGCAACTGGCCGGCGCGTCGCTCGAAAGCGGTCCGGAGCCGCGCCGTCTGCTCGGCGTCACGGGACGCGTCCGCTGGATCGAAGCGGACCACGTCGCACAGGGCGGCTACACGGTGATCGATATCGACCGCAGCCTCGCGTTTCGCGAGAGCCATATTCCCGGCGCGCATTTCATTGCAGCAAGCGCGCTCGACGACTACCTGGAGCAGTTCAGCGGCAAGGGCAGCATCGTGTTGACCTCGGAAGACGGCGCGCTCGCCGGACTCGTCGCCGCGAGACTGGCGAGCCGCGTGCCGGATATCGCCGCGCTGCTGGGCGGCACGCGCCGCTGGCGCTCGCTCGGTCTGCCGCTCGAACACGGCGACACCGGCAACCTCACCGGCGACGACGACGCCTGGTACAGCCCGTACCACGCCGCCCCCGATCAGGTGGTTGCACAGATGAACGCCTATCTCGCGTGGGAATTGCAACTGGTCGAACAGGTGGAGCGCGACGGCGTGGCCGCCATCGCCCCGCTCGATTTCGCCACCGCAACCGTCGATCGCAGCCGTGAGCGGCTGGCCTCGATCGCGGTTGAAACAGCGCAACCCGTGCGATAACGCCGGGCATGCAAAAACGGGCGCCGCGGCGCCCGTTTCTTTACCGCTCGTTCCCTACGACTCACGCGTTCGACGCCTCGCGCTGCCACAGACTCGACGCATAAGCCGACTCGTCGAAATCAGCCGGTACGTCCGCGGCCAGACGCGCCGCGTGCGAATCGAGGTCGGCGATAAACAGATCGCGGCTGATACGCCGCACCACGGCGGGAATATCGCGCTTCATGCTGGGCACGTCGCCCACCGGCACACCCGCGCTGACAAAGCCGGCCGGGTTATAGACGTGAATGTCCTGCAGATACGGCGCCGCGCCCGGCGTTTTCTCCAGGTATTCGAGCGCGGCACCGAGATACGGATGCGCGCCGAGTCCTTCGTCGGCGTCGTTCGAAGGCGGCGTGTACTGGTCGCGCCACAAACGGATCTGCGCGGCGAAATCCGCGAGTTCGGGCCTCGCCGACGGGTCGATGAAATAGCCCGTGCCCGCAATCGCGAAATCGAATTCGAAGGTTTCGTACGATACCTGCGCCACGATGCGTCCATTCGCTTCGTGCGCGCTTTGCCACTGCGCGCCGGTGTGCAGATGGAAGTTCGGAAAGCGCGTGACGCGTTGAATCGAATCCAGCGGCGCGGTCGATCCGGAGCGCTTGAAGCGAAGCGCCTGCGACCAGCGTAACGCGTCCGGCAGATCGAAGTAGTTGTCGTAGGCGCCGGGATACGCGCGGGCGCGCGAGACCGGCACGGCGGCCAGCGTCGTGCGGCGCACGAACAGATGCACACTGCCGGCTCCCGCTTCGAGCGCGGTGGCGGCAGCATCGAACGCGGAAGCCGCGCCGCCCAACACCGCAACCGACTTGCCGCGCAACGCCGCGAAATCGATGGCCTGCGAGGTGTGCGCAACATGCGTATCCGGCAAGGACGCCAGCACACGCGGCACGAAGGCGCCGCCGTTTCCCGCCACGCCATTGCACAGCAACACCTTGCGCGCCGTTTCGACGTGCGCGCTGCCGTTCACGTCGAGATGCAGACGAAAATGCGTGCCCTGCGGCTCGATCTTCACGAGCCGCGTTCCGTAGCGAACCGACACGTCGAGAAACTCGCGATACCACGCCAGATACCGCGCCCACTGCTCGCGCGGAATGCGGTCGATCTCGCGATACGACGCCGCGCCGAAACGCGCCTCGTGCCAGGCCTGAAAGCCGAGTCCCGGCAGACCGCCCTCCGGCCCGACCAGCGACTTCGGCGTGCGCAGCTTGTTCATACGCGCACGCGTGAGCCACACTCCGGCCTTCGACGCGTCCTGCGCCGCATCGATCACGCCGACGCGGCCGATGCCCGCCCTCCGAAGCGCAAACGCGAACGCCGAACCGGTCTGGCCGCCGCCGACGATCAACACGTTATGGTCGATGCCGGGACGGTCCGGCACCCAGTTGTCAGGAGCGGGACCGAGCAGTTCCAGTGTGCGGCGCGCTTCGTCGTCAGCGGCGTCATCGTGATGGAGTGTCTGTGTCATCGATCAGTTTTCCTTGTTGGCATATTGCCGGTGCAAATCGAGCAGACGATGCGACGGCGGCATGTGCCACTTGTTGCCCTCGTCGATCAGAAAGCCGGTGCGGTGCCAGTCCTTGACGATCGCGTCGAACGCCGTCACGGTATCGGTTTGTCCCTTGCGCACCCAGATCACCGAGGGCGAAGGAATCAGTTGCGTCGTGAAGGGCGACTCGTAGTCCTTCCACTCGCCCGAAGTGCTGGCGAGCCGTGCCTGAATGCCTGGCGTCACGTGCACCGACGCCACGCAACTGCCGCCGCGCAATGCGAGCAGCGCTTCGGGCATGCCCTTGAACGCCTTCACCTGCGCACCGTATTGCTCGATCAGCGGCTTCGTGTAGTTGCTGCCCTGCGAGACGCACACCGGCTTGTCGCGCAAGTCCGCCCAGTCGTGAATGCCCGACCCTTTGTGGATCATCGCGGAGCCGCCGATTTCTTCGAACGGTGTGGGGACGTAGCTGAGAATCTCGTCGCGTTCCTTCGTGTACTGCATGCTCGCGATCAGCGCATCCACCTTGCCCTGCTGGAGAAATTGCACGCGATTCGGCGGCGTGACTTCAACGGCTTCGAACTTCACGCCAAGATGTTGTGCCAGGCTTTCGCCGAGTTCGACGTTGTAGCCGATCGGCTTGCGTGTCACCGGATCGAGCGAGCCATAGGTGCCGTCGAGCACGACGCCGACCACGAGCGTGCCGCGCGCCTTGATGCGATCGAGCGTCGCGTCGGCGTGCGCCGTGTTGAGCCACGCGCTACCGGCGAGCGCAAGCGTCAACGCCACGAAAAGGGGGGAACGGTGCTTACTTTTGAAAAAACCGGATGTCATAACTGGCATGTCAGTGAGTGATTTCGGCGGCGGATGTCTGCGCTTCATCCGGCACGCCGATGCGGAAGTGGTCGAGTTCGTCCGGCGCGCATTGCGCGATCAGGCCGGTCTCCCATGCAAGGTAAGCACGCGCGGCGTCGAGATTGCCTTCGTGCCGGTCGTGGACGAAAAACAGATGATCGATACGTTCGCTGTCCGCCGGGCTATCCGGCGACGATGCGAGCGGCAAGCCCGCTTCGGCCCAGGTCGCGATGCCGTCTGCCGCGACCGACACCGCCGTAAAGCCCGCTTCGTGCAGATCGCGTGCCGCCAGTGCCGCGACCGCCGGCGTCTCGGCAAACAGCACGACTGCATCGCCATGATTCGCCCGTGCCAGCGTGTCGGGCAGCTTCGGTCGGATCGACCAGCGCGCCCCGGCTGCGTGCTGTTTGCGATAAGCCGCGCTCGTGCGCAGATCGACGAGATGCAGCGCGTGACCGTGTTTAGCGCTCAGATCGCGCAAACCGCCTGCGTCGATGGAAACCGGATCGAACGACACCGCATGACGTAGCGCGTTTTCCGACGCGGCGCGCTTCAGATGCGCGGCGTCGCGCGCGGCGACGAGTGCGGTCTCGTAACCCAGTTGCACGAGCCACGTCGCGATCACGGGTGCGCGCACCTCGTCATGATCCACCAGCAGCACGCGCGCGCGACGCACGCCGATGGTCTGATCCGTCGCCTGCAACAGTTGACCGCCCGGCGCATGCACCGCGGCCGGCACGCCGTCCTGCGCGTATTCCGCGGCGCTGCGCACGTCGAGCAGATAGGTGGTGCGTTCTGCCGCATCGAGCCACGCCTGCGCGTCGTTGCGATCGAGCGTTGTCAGAGCAAAACGCGTAGCCAGTTCCGCGGCACGGCGACGCGCGTCGGACAATGTGTCTTCACCGACCGCGTCCGGATAGCTGCGCACGCTGCCGTGCTCCAGCGTCAGACCGGCAAGCGCCCAGCCTTGGGTGCCGTTTTCGAGCGCCACCACCGGATTCGGCACGCCGAAACTGCGCAACAGTTGCGCCCCGATGATGCTGCGCGTACGCCCCGCGCAATGAATCACGATCGGCGTTTGCGGATTGGCGGCCAGTGCGCCGATGCGATACGCCAATTCGCCATTGGGACAACTCACCGCGCCGGGAATCGCCATCTTCGTGTGTTCTTCGAGCGTGCGGCCGTCGAGCAGAACGAGTGGCGTGCCCTCGGCCTGCTGCTTCGCGAGCTCCGCCGCCGAAACATGCGGCGTGCCGTAAGCATGCTCGACCAGTTCGCCGAATGTTTTCGACGGCAGGTTGACGCCTTTAAAAAGCGTATAGCCCGCTTGCTGCCAGGCGCGCGCGCCGCCGTCGAGAATCGCCACGTGCGTGTAACCCAGCGCGCCGAGGCGGCGGGCTGCGCGACGCGCAATGTCGTTGTCGTCGGCGCCGCTGTCGAGCAGCACGACGCGCACATCGCGGCGCGGCGCGAGTCGTTCGACATCGAGTTCGAGACGGCTATACGGCAACGGAATCGCGAAGAACGGATGGCCTTCGCCGAACTCGCCGGCTTCGCGCACATCGAAAAGCGCGATTTCATTCTGGTCGTTCAACCATGCGCGCACGGTCGTCGCGGGAATCAGCGTGAAGTTGTCTGCCATGGGGTATCAGTGAGCAACAGGAAACAGAGGGAAGCCGCGCGCGCTTATTTGAGTACGCGACGAAATGCTTGACGCAGATCGGCGATCAGATCGGCGGGGTCTTCGAGACCGACGTGAAGCCGCACGACCGGCCCGGTGCCGCGCCAGTAGCTGTGCTCGCCCAGGCGTGACGGCGGCGCGATCAGCGCGAGGCTTTCATAGCCGCCCCACGACGCGCCGATGCCGAAGAGCCGCAGGGCATCGACGAACGCGCTCGCCTCGGCTGCCTGCGCGTGACGGAACGCGAATGACACGAGACCGTTGGCGCCGCTGAAATCGCGCTTCCATAGCGCGTGACCGGGATCGTCCGGCAACGCGGGATGGAACACGCGTGCCACGACATCGCTTTCAGTCTGCAGATAGCGGGCAATGTCGAGCGCGTTGCGGCCGTGCTGCGCGAGCCGTACGGCCAGTGTGCGGATGCCGCGCAGCGCGAGGTAGGCATCGTCGGCGCCGACACTCAGGCCGAGCGCGTCGTGCGTGTCGAACAGGCGGCGGCCGAGTGCCGGGTTCGCGGTCGAGACCGAGCCCTGCATCAGGTCGGAGTGACCGCCGAGATACTTGGTGATGGCCTGGATGGAAATATCGGCGCCGAGCGCGAGCGGCCGATACAGCAATCCCGCGCCCCATGTGTTGTCGGCGGCGAGCAGCACACCATGCTCGTGGGCGAAGGCCGCGAGCGCGGGCAGATCGATCACTTCATACAGGAACGACGAGGGCGACTCCGCGTAGATGAGCCGCGTGGCGGGCCGCAGATGAGCAACCGGCACGCCTTCACTCGCGTTGAAATACGTGAAGGACACGCCGAGTCGTGTGAGCAGCGGCTCGATGCGTTCGCGCACCGGACCGTAGACGCTGTCCTGCACCAGCACATGATCGCCCGGCGACAACAACGCGATGAACACCAGCGACACGGCCGACAGCCCGGACGGTGCGAGCAGCACTTCGCTCGCACCTTCGAGTTCGCCGATCGCGGCTTCGAGCGCGCGATGCGTCGCCGTGCCGTGGCGTCCATAGGTGCTGACAGCCTCGCCCGCTTCGCGCCGCCGATGCAAGGCCACGCGGTCGGCGTTCTGCTCGAAGCGAACCGTGCTGGTCCGCACGACCGGCACGTTGACGGGCGCGGCGCCGTTCTCGAACGGCGGCGAGCCGGCGTGGATCACGCGCGTCAGCAAACCATCGTCGCGCGCCGACATCAGCCGACCGCCTGCGTGGCGCGCTGCATGTGCGTGGCGTTGTAACGCACCACGAGGCCCGTATCCGTTTCAAAGCCGAGACGGCCAGTGAGCGTTTCGAGCGGCCTTCCGTACAGATGAAAATGCAAGGTCGGTTCGGCGCCGCCCACGTGAATGCTGTGGATGTCGTCGGGCAAAAAGGCGATCGGCACACCGGGACGCACCACTACCTCGCGCGCCACTTCGAGCTTCGCGCGATCCGGATCGCGGCCGTCGTCGAGACGACGGTAGACGCGGTTGAGTTCCGCGCCGTCGATCGCCGCGATCACGGCCCACGTATCGTGATTGTGCGGAATCGTCGTCTTGCCCGGCAGCAGCGAATTCAGGTAAAGCGCGAATCCGTCTTCGCCGGGATTGAGCCGGTAGCGGGTCGATGTATCGCCGCTGCCCGCTTGCGGCGGCGGAAAATCGGCGGCATCGAACAGCGTGCGATGTTGCGCGAGTTCGAGGAGAAGCCCGCTGAGCACGTCGAGTGCTTCGCGCGTGACGCCTTTCTCTTCGATGGTCCGGCGCGCGTCGGCGAGCAAGGTTTGAACCGCTGCGCGCCGCCGGGTGGCAATGTCGTTCGTGTCGTTTTGCGCGGCTTCGTTGCCGGTGTTCGTGATGGTCTGGGTCGTCGTCATGATCGTGTGGATTCGATGAATTACCTGAAGAGAATTCGCGCGCGCGAACGTTCAAGCGCGGTCGCGCGCACGCGCCACGCGGTCTTCGCCGCGAGCGCGCTGCAGGAAGAGCCGCGTTCTGTCGTTGGCCGGATTGCCGAAAATGTCGGCCGAACTGCCGTGCTCCACGATCACGCCGCCTTCCGTGAAAAACACTTCGTCGCTGATGTCTTCGGCAAAGCGCATTTCATGGGTGACCAGCACGCAGGTCTGTCCTTCGTCGGCGAGTTCACCGATCACGTTGAGCACTTCGCCCACGGTTTCGGGATCGAGCGCCGAGGTGACTTCGTCGAACAGGATCAGATCGGGCCGCATGGCAAGCGTGCGCGCAATCGCCACGCGCTGCTGCTGGCCGCCCGACAACGCGCCCGGATAAGCGCGGGCCTTGTCGGCGAGACGCACTTTGGCGAGCAAGGCATGCGCGTCGCTTTCCGCTTCGGCGCGGCTGCGGCCGAGCACACGCATCGGCGCGATGGTCAGATTCTCCAGCACGCTCAGATGCGGAAACAGGTTGTACTGCTGGAACACGAAGCCGATGCGTTTGCGCAGCGCAATGCGCTGGGCGTCGGTTTTCTGCGCGCGCACATCGATCCCGTCGACCGTGATCTCGCCGCTTTGCGGGGTCAGCAGACCGTTGATGCAGCGCAGAATCGTGGACTTGCCGGAGCCCGAAGGTCCGATGATCGACACAGCCTGACCGCGACGAACCGCCAGATCGATGCCCTTCAGTACCGGCGTGCTGCCATACGACAGATGCACGTCGCGCAGCGAAAGCAATGCAGGCGTGGACGCTGCCACGAGCGCGGCACGCTCCTCCAGCGCTATACCGTTCATACCGCCTCCGTGAGGGTAGGTTGCGAACTGCTGAACCCGGCGTCGTGCCGCGTCAACGCGGCGACCGCGGCCGCCAGACGCGTTACGCCTTCGACGATTGCCTCGCGCCCGGCCACGAACGACACACGAAAATGATCGGGCACGCCGAACGAGGTGCCGTCGACCACCGCGAGTCCGTGTTCGTAGAGCAGGAAGTCGACCAGATCGACATCGCTGCGGATCGTGCGACCGTTCGCGGTGATTGCGCCGATCAGCGCGCTGCAATCGACGAACGCGAAGAACGCGCCCTGAGGCGCGACGCAACTCAGGCCGTCGATGCGGCTCAGTGCGGCGAGCAGCAGATCGCGGCGTTCGCGATACGCCGCCACCGAGTCGCGCACGAAACGCTGATCGCCGCGCAAGGCGGCGGCGAGCGCGGCCTGTGCGATCGACGAAGGCGCCGAACTCGATTGCGACTGGACGATCGTCATCGCCTGAATCAGTTCGACCGGACCGGCGCCGTAGCCGATACGCCAGCCTGTCATGGCGAACGGCTTCGAGCCGCCGTTGACGATCAGCGTGCGGTCGGCAAGATCGGGCGCGAGCGTCAGCAGATGCTCGCGGGAGCCGTCGTCGAAACGGATGTGTTCGTAAATTTCGTCGAGCAACACCCACACGTGCGGATGACGGCTCAGCACCGCGGCCAGCGCGAGCAATTCGTCCGCGTCGTACACCGCGCCCGACGGATTCGACGGCGTGTTGAGGATCAGCCAGCGCGTGCGCGGCGTGATCGCCGCGTCGAGGCGCGCCGGCGTCAGCTTGTAGCCGTCTTCACGCAGACCGGCGAGCAGAACGGGCGTACCGTCGTTGATCGACACCATGGCCGGAAACGATTGCCAGAAAGGTGCCGGGACGATGACCTCGTCGCCGCTGCGGAGCGTCGCGGCGAACGCGTTGTAAATGACATGCTTGCCGCCATTGCCCGCGATGATCTGCGCCGCCGGATACGACAAGCCGTTTTCGCGCGCGAGTTTTTCGCTGATGGCGTTGCGCAGATCCGCCGTACCCGCCTGCGCCGTGTATTTCGTTTGACCGGCGGCGAGCGCGGCAATGGCGGCGTCCTTGATCGACTCCGGCGTGTCGAAGTCCGGCTCGCCCGACGTCAGCTCGATCACCGTGCGGCCACTCTCGGCCAGCGCCTGCGCGCGCGCCTTGGCCGCGGCGTTGGGCGCGATGCCGATACGGGCCGCTCGCTCAGAGAGAATCAGTTTGCTCATCCGTTGTCCTGTCGTGTTGTGCGGCGGCGTAGCGTTGCAGCGCAGGGTTTGCGGCAGTGCCTTGCAGCGCATAGGGCCGAACGCCGGGCGTGGGAATTGCCCGGCCAGCAGCGAATCATTCTATGAACGCGGCCGGCATTCGCTAACCAATGAATGAGCGAAACCTTATCTACCGATCTGCTATGTGACCGGAAATCCTGCATCAACACGCCCGTCCACGCTTTAACGTCTCCGTGCTTTGCTTAGCAGATTCATTTCGTTTGTCGCCGGCGAAGTTTGCTCTAGGGTGTGCGCTGAAATGGCGTGGTCACACGACTCGCGCCCCACCACCCCCACTCTCCGATCGCTCATGACATTCCTGAAAGCGGCACGAAGCCAATCCATCGTCCGGCGCGCCTCGATCGCGGCCATCGTCACCGCTGCTGCCGTTGGCTCGCAGGCTTACGCCGACCAGACGCTCGACAAGATCGCGTCGCGGCATGAAATTTCGGTGGGTGTGCTGCTCGCCGGCAGTCCGTTCGGCTCGCTCGATCCGCAGACGCAGCAGCCGCGCGGCATGAACGTCGACCTTGCCAACGACATCGGCAAGCGGCTCGGTGCGAAGGTCCAGCTGGTGTCGGTGCAACCGTCGACGCGCGTGCAGTTCCTTCAGCAGGGCAAGGTCGACATCCTGATTGCCAACATGGAATACAACGCGCAGCGCGGCGAGATTCTCGATCACGTGGCGACGCCCTACTACCGCGTGGGCGGCACGGCCATCACGCTAAAAACGAGCGGTATCGGCAAGTGGGAAGATTTGCGCGGCAAGCCGGTGTGCATTTCGCAGGGCAGCAGCTATATCCGTCCGATCGTCGAGAAATACGGCGCGATTCCGCGTGCGTTTCCGGGCGCCTCGCAATCCTTGCTGGCACTGCGCGGCGGCAGCTGCGTCGCGGCCGTGCACGACGCTGCACCGTTGCTTTATCCGCTACAGCAGCATGATCCCGAATGGAGCGCCTACCGGACCATCCAGCCGGAGCTGGAACCCGCGCCTTCGGTCATCTGGGTTCGGCAGGGCGAGAAAGACACTGCGGCGAAACTCGACACCATCGTTCGCGACTGGCACAAGAGCGGCTGGCTGATCGAGGACGAAGCGAAAAACGGCCTGACGCCCGCTTCGCCCGCGCTGGCCGAGTGGCATCGTCAGTTGCCGGCGGAGCAATAAACATGGCCGCCTCGCTGAAGGCGCTGTTCGACGCCACCGCACATGCCGGACTCGACTTCCGCTTCCTGCTCGACGCCTACGAACGCGTGCCGTTTCTGCAGGGCATGGTGGTCAGCATCGAAATCGTGGTGTCGACCCTGCTCGGTAGTGCGCTCGCCGGCGTCCTGCTGTTGCTGGCCTTGCGCGGCGGCAACCGCTACATCGCGGGTGCGGCGCGCGCCTTCGTCGAACTCACACGCAACACGCCGACGCTCGTGCAGTTGTACTGCGCATTTCTCGTGCTCAACATGCTGATCACACAATGGCTGCGCGACGCTCACGTCGACAATCCATTCAAGCCGTTCTTCTGGGTCGTGCTGGTGCTGTCGCTGCACAAGGGCGCGTTTCACGCGGAAGCGCTGCGCGCCGGCTTCGACGCGCTGCCGTCGCAAACGCTCGAAGGCGCCGCGTCGCTCGGCTTCGATCGCAGCACGCGCTTCTGGCGCATCGAATTTCCACTGGCGCTGCGCACCGCGTTGCCGGCGCTCGTGAACAACTTCGTCGAACTCGTGAAGGCATCGGCGCTCGCGTCGGCGATCGCGGTGGGCGACATCACATATCAGTCGATCATGATCTGGACGCAACGCGACAACGTGCTCGCGCTGATGATCCTGATCCTCCTGTTCTTCGGTGTACTGACGTGGCTCGTCAGCCTCGCGGGGCGCTGGATCGAACGACGTCTCTGGATTCCCGGCTATGGCGCCTGAAACGATGACTAGTTCGACCCTTCCTGAAATCGTCGCGGCCCGCGACGAAGCAACGCGAGGCAGATCGCTCGCGCGCAGTCTGACGTCCGGCGCGGCCGCCGCATTCGGCGTGCTGATCGTGGGGGGTCTGTTGTGGGCGTTCGCGCCCGAAACCGGATCGCGCGGCGAGACGCTGGCGCGCTTCGTCGAATGGACGCCGGCGCTGGCGCACGGCTTCGCGCTCAATGTGCTGATCAGCCTCGGCGCCATTGCGATCGGCTCGGTGATCGGGCTCGCCATCGGCGCGCTGGCACTGTCGCAAACTTTCGTGGGACGCCTGGCGCGGCTATGGGTCCAGGCGTTTCGAAACGCGCCGTGGCTGGTGTTGATCTACTTCACCACCTACGTGTTTCCGTTCGAATTCACGCTATTCGGCACGACCTTTCCCTTCCCCGACTGGCTGAAGGTGACGCTCGGCCTGGCCTTGCCCGCCAGCGCGAATATTGCCGAAGTGTTTCGCGGCGCGGTGGCGTCCATTCCGACCACGCAGTGGGAAGCGGCGAGTTCGCTCGCTTTTTCGCGCGCACAGATTCTCTGGCACATCGTGTTGCCGCAATGCGTGCGACGCATGCTGCCGCCGTGGATGAACGTCTACGCGATCATCACGATGGGCACGGCATTGTCTTCGCTGGTCGGCATTCACGATCTGATCGACACGGCGCAGATCGCGAGCAGCACCGTGGCCCGTTCGAGCTTCACGGTGCTGAGTTATGTCGCCACGCTGGTGATATTTTTCGCGTACTGCTATCCGATATCGCAATTCACGCGCTGGCTGGAAAAGCGCTTCGTCGCGAGCTGAGTGTCGACGCATGAATTACCGTCCCGTCTCCCGCGAGGAGAGACGGGACGCGATTCCCATCAGAAATCGATTTGCGCGGACAGCAGCACGGTGCGCGGCGCGGCGTTCGTCACGTACGTGCCTTGCTGCATCCAGTAGCGGCTGCCGAAGAGGTTTTCGATGTTCGCGCGGAACACCACGTCTTTGCTGGCGACTCGCGTGCTGTAACGCAGGCCCACGTCGTAACGCGTCCACGCCGGCAGACGCAGCGCGTTGCTCGAATCGTAGTACTGCGCGCCCGTGTGAATGATCCGGCCGTTCACGCTCAAGCCTTGCAGCCACGGCAGATCGTAGTCCGCGCCGAGGTTGAAGGCGAACTTCGGCACGCCGCCCGGCGCGTTGCCGTCCTGCGTGCCGCCTGCCGTACCCGACACCTTCGGATCGTAGAACGTCGCGCTCGCCATCAGGCGCAGACTGCGGAACACTTCGCCATACGCCGCCAGTTCGAGTCCGCGAATACGCGTCTTGCCGTTGTAGCCGTAGAGGTTCGTCACCGGATCGGTGACGGCGTTCGGCTGCGCGATCTGGAACACCGAGACCGACGTCAGCACGCGTCCCCAGTCCGCCTTCACGCCCGCTTCGTACTGGTTCGACTTGTACGGCGCGAACGCCTGACCCGCGTTGGCGGTGCCGGCCGGCGCCGTGCCGCCGTTCGACAGGCCCGAGGTGAAATTGCCGTACACCGAAATATTCGACAGCGGCTTCACGACGATGCCGGCGAGCGGCGTGATCGCCTGCTGGTCGATCGAGCTTTGCTGCGCGCCGGAAGTCGGATCGTAGTTGTCCTGGCCGATCGTCTGGCGACGCAGGCCGCCGGTGATCAGCAGACGGTCGTTGAAGAACGACATGGTGTCGATGATCTGCTGGCTGTTCAGGCGCGTCTGGCTGCTGCGCTGCATGTCGCCGCGCGGCGTATCGACGGGTGCGAGCGGCGTCGGTGCATACAGGCTCGATGCCACCGCCGTCGATCCCAGCGCATAGAAATAGCCGACTTCCTGGTTCAGGCTCGTCACGCCGGTCACCAGCGTGTGCTTCACGCCGAAGGTATCGAAGTGAAAGCGCAGGCCCGCGTCGACAGTCTTGGTGCGCGTGTACTGGTCGTAGTAGCCGTTGTACACGTTGAACGCGCCCGCCGAGGTCATGTCGCTCGCGTACGGGAAGTTCTGCGCAGACGTGCCGTAGTGTTCGCCCGCCGCGCCGTACACCGTCACGTACTGGTTGATGTCGTATTCGGCGCGTGTCATGACGGCCGAATCGCGCAGCTTCAGCTTCGAGCCGGGATAGAGATTGCTGTAGCCCGACGGCGCGGCCGGTACGGAAGTCGCGCTGCCGAAGCCGATCTGCGAGCGGAATTCGTCCGTGTTTTCGGAGACGTTGTACGCGTCGAACGACCAGCGCAGTTTCTTGCCGCGATAGTCGAGGCCGATCGCGCTGTCGCCCTGCAACTGGTTGCCGTGCGCGATGCTCGTCTGGCCGTCCTTGATCTGGCCGTTGAAGCGGATGCCCCACTGGCCTTCGTCACCGAAACGGCGGCCGACGTCGGCCTCGACGCCGAACTGTCCGCGCGACTGATACAGGGCCGTGAGGCGCGTGAGCGGCGTGTCGTCGGCGCGCTTGGTGACGATATTGATCGCGCCGCCGACGCTGCCGCCGGGTCCCATGCCGTACATCAGCGAACCCGGACCTTGCAGCACTTCCACGCGTTCAAGCAGATTCACCGGCACGCGCGCCGCCGACACCATGCCGTACAGACCATTGAGCGCCACGTCGGTCGGCTGCACGTCGAAGCCGCGAATCTGGAATACGTCGCCGAAGCCGCCGCTGCTCTGCTCCGTGCGCACCGAGGCGTTGTTCACCACGAGGTCGCCGATGGTGCGCGCCTGGGTGTCCTCGATCATCTGCTCCGTGTAGTTGGTCGTGCTGAACGGCTGGCTCATCACGTTCGAAGTCCCGAGCACGCCGAGGCTGCCGCCGCGCGCGACCTGTCCGCCTGCATAGGCGGCCGGCAGATCACCGGCTTCCGCCGTGCCTTTGACCACGACCGCGGGAAGCGTTGTCGCTTGCGTCGCCGTGTCGGCCGTCGCCGGGGCGCTTTGTGCGTAGGCACTCGCCTGCAGGGCGGCCGCGGCGACCAGTCCCACGAAAAGGCGTTCGACTGCGCACGACACCGCGGTGCGCCGGCTGGCTCGTTGTTGTGTGTTCCGTTGCGACATAAGACTCTGACTTTCCCCGGTCGAAATGTGTGATGACCCAAAATGCACGAATGCGAATCATTTGCAATTGTAGGGTTAGTAATTAAGTGACCGCTACGAAATTCGTTTCTTTCGATTGGGGATCGTTGTAGCGATGCGACGCCGGAGGTCGCGCGTGGACGGGAAAACGCCGCGCCAGAACCGCTGATTCGACCTCGGCCGCAGCGCGGAAATCCTTGCTGGGCGGGGAAGATCGAGCTTTGGCGTGCTTGAGAAAAGCTAACGAAAAACGAGCCGCCGGACTTGCCTTACCGGGGCTTACCGCGACTTACCTGTGCTTGTCGTCACCGGATGATCGGGGCTTTCCGATCAGGCGAGCGCCTGAAAGAATCAGCAGCGCGAGCGCCAGACTGAGGATTGCCGTCGCTTCGCGGCCCATGCCGGCCGCCATGCCGATACCGGCGGCCATCCACAGACTGGCCGCCGTGGTCAGGCCGCGCACTTCGCGTTCTGCGTTGAGTTTGATGATCGCACCCGCGCCGAGAAAGCCGATGCCCGACACCAGCCCCTGCAATACGCGGCTCAGATTGTCTTGCGAAAATCCCGCCTGCAGCGGCACGAGCACGAACAGCGCGGACCCCACCGACACCATCATGTGCGTGCGAATGCCTGCATCGCGGCCAGCCATTTCGCGTTCGAAACCGAGTATGCCGCCGAGCGTCAGCGCCACCGATAGCCGGATAAAAAGCTGCGTCAGGTTCGCCGGATCGTCCAGATCGGCGAATTCGGCCTGAGCCGTTTGCCACACCGTTTGCCACCATCCGGTCATGGTTTGTCTCTGTGAGGACGCTTGTCGCGCAGACGGAAACGCTCAGAACGCGAGTCCGGCAACCTGCCCGCGACGAACCGCTGCGCGGGTAGTCGAATCTACCGCAAATCCGCCCGCACCCGAATCCGCCGAAGCACCGACCTTAAAGATCGACACGGCCACCTTCAGCGCTTCGGCCTGATCCGCCATCGCCTGCGCGGCGGCGGTCGCCTGTTCGACGAGCGCGGCATTCTGCTGCGTGACTTCGTCCATCTGCGTCACGGCCACGTTGACCTGCTCGATGCCGGTGGTCTGCTCGACCGACGCGGAAGCGATTTCGCCCATGATGTCGGTCACGCGTTGAACCGCGCGCACCACTTCGCTCATGGTCTGTCCGGCGTCGTGCACGAGTGCCGAACCGGTCTGGACATGCGATACGGACGTCTCGATCAAATCCTTGATCTCCTTCGAGGCACTGGCGCTGCGCTGCGCGAGCGTGCGCACTTCGCCGGCCACGACCGCGAAGCCCCGGCCCTGTTCGCCCGCGCGCGCGGCTTCGACCGCGGCATTCAGCGCGAGAATATTCGTCTGGAACGCGATGCCTTCGATAACCGCGATGATCTCCGCCACCTTCGACGAACTCGACGAAATATCGTCCATCGTGCTCACCACGCGATGCACCACGTCGCCACCCGTGGAGGCTGTCTGCGAAGCGGTACTTGCGAGCGTGCTGCCCTGGCGCGCGTTGTCGGTGTTGGCCTTGACGGTCGAGGTCAGCTCTTCCATGCTCGCGGCGGTTTCCTCGAGCGAAGCCGCCTGCTCTTCGGTACGTTGCGAGAGATCGAGGTTGCCCTGCGCAATCTCCGCGGCCGCCACCGAAATGGATTCCGCCGACGCCTTGATGCCCGTCACGATGGTCGTGAGACGTGCACGCATCGATTCGAGCGACGCCATCAGACTGTGCTGGTCCCCTTTCGCAAGCTCGACACGAACGAGCAGGTTGCCCGCCGCGATCTCGCCGGCAATGCGCTGGGCCTCGCTGGGTTCGCCGCCGAGTTGACGCAACACGCTCTTCGTCAGAATCACGGCCGTCGCGATCGCGACCAGCACGGACAACGCCACCAGAGAACCCACCAGCACGCGAATGCTGCCATACGTGCCGACCGCTTCTTTCTGCGCCGCGGCGTTTTCTGTTTCTTCCGAGTCCGCCAGTTCAGCCGCTTTCGCGAGCCACACGCGTTGAGGCGGCCGCGCGTCGTTCATGATCGTATGGGTCGCGCCGGTCACGTCGCCGGCGACGGCCTGATCGATGGCCCTGTTCATCGGCGGAACGGCAAGCGCCTCGGTCCGGTCGACCTCGGCCAGCATCTTGCGCTCGTTATCCGTGGTGCTCGCTTCCGTCGAGAACATGTCGTGCAACTGCTTCACGGCCTCGGCGTAAATCTGGTCCTGCTTCCTGATGCGGTCCACTTCGGCAAGCAACTCCTGACGATCCTGCAGGAACGCGAGGTTTCGAACCGCGATCGCGCGATCCTGAATCGACGACTTCAGCACATTGGCGAGACGCGTCTCGGCGTTGTTGACGCGCGCGATGTCGTCGAGGCGGTCGTTCAACTGCGATAAACCGTAGAAAGCCAGGCCGGCCACCACGACCAGCAATAAGGTCAGCAAGGAAAAGCCCGCCACCAGACGAGTCGACAACTTCATGTTCTTCATAGGACTTCCACGAGAAATGCGCGCTACACGGACGCACCGGCTGCGTCCGAGGCCATGTCTTTGCTTACGGCATCACGCGGAAGTTCTGAAGGGTTATCGAAAGCTATTTTTAACCGTCTGGAACAAAGCTTGATCGAGATCAAATTCCGATGCTGAGAAGCCGCGTTCACATGCGACGGGTAAGCATTCGCGCCGCCACTGAAAAGCTAAGCACAAAAAACTGTTTGTCAGTGCCATGGCGTTCAGCCTTTAATAGCTTTCTCCATGCTGGAGCAGCCTTCTTTACGACTCATCCGGAACCGATATGGCCGACGTCACCTATTCCCGCAACAGCCATGTCGATTCGAGCCGCCGCTTTTCCGGCGTATCGAAACGCACGCTGTACCGATGGCTTTCGTGGACCGTGCCCGTGCTGCTGCTCGTGGTGTGGCAGATTTCATCGAGCGCGGGACTGATCGCGCCGCAAGTGTTGCCGTCGCCGGTCAGCGTCGCCGTCACCGCGTTCGACCTCGCGCGTCACGGCGAACTGTTCGTTCACCTTGGCGTTTCGCTGCTGCGCACTGCCGCGGGATTCCTGATCGGCGGCACCATCGGACTCGCGCTCGGCATCCTGGTCGGCTTCTCGCCGCTGGCGCAGGCGCTGCTGGATCGTTCGATCCAGATGGTGCGCGCCATTCCTTTTCTCGCGATGCTGCCGCTCGTGATCGTCTGGTTCGGCGTCGGAGAAGTGGCGAAAATCTTTCTGGTCTCGCTCGCGGTGCTGTTCCCCATCTACATCAACACGATGCTCGGTATTCGCCAGATCGATCCGAAGCTGATGGAGCTGGCGAAAGTGGTGGGCCTGACATGGCGCGCCGTTGTACGGCGCATCATCCTGCCCGGCGCGATGCCGTCCATTCTGACCGGCGTGCGCTATGCGCTCGCGCATGCGTGGCTCGCGCTCGTCATTGCCGAAACACTCGCCACGACCCGAGGCATCGGCTTTCTCGCCATGGACGCCCGCGAATTTCTCCAGACCAACGTCATCCTGTTGACCATGATCATCTACGCCATCATCGGTGTCGCAGCGGACGCGCTGGTGCGTCTGCTCGAAGCGCACTTTCTCTCGTGGCATGCGAACTACGCCAAAGGAGCGCAGCCGTGAGCATCGATCTCGCCCTGCCCCAGCACGCCGCGCCTCCGGCGTCCGTCGCGCCGCGCGACATCCGCTCGCCGCTCGCCGTGTCGGTGCGCGGCCTGCAGCGCCGCTACGGCACGCGGATCGTCATCGACGCGCTCGATCTCGACATTCGCGAAGGCGAATTCGTGGCCCTGCTCGGCGAAAGCGGCTGCGGAAAGACCACGTTGCTGCGCGCGCTCGCCGGACTCGACCGGCCCGACGCCGGGCTGATCCGCGCACCCGAACGGCCCTCGGTCGTATTCCAGGAACACCGTCTGTTGCCGTGGGCGACCTTGTGGGAGAACGTCGCGCTCGGTCATGAAACGACGGTCGGCCGCGCCGGAGCCGCGCGTGCTCTCGCCGAGGTCGGCCTGTCCGGCCGCGAAGACGACTGGCCGCGCAATCTCTCCGGCGGCCAGGCACAACGCGTGGCCCTGGCGCGCGGCCTCGTTCGCGATCCCGCCTTGCTGCTGCTCGACGAACCTTTCGCCGCTCTCGACGCGCTCACGCGCATCAGGATGCACGGCCTCGTCAAGGAACTGGTGGCGCGCCATCATCCCGGCGTGCTGCTGGTGACGCACGACGTCGACGAAGCACTCAGGCTCGCCGACAGGATTCTCGTGATGCGCGCGGGACGCATCGCGGCTTCCTTCCAGCCCAAAGATCAACCATCGCAGACACTGCGACCGATTCTGCTCGAAGAACTTGGCGTTCAGTCTCACTGAGCGCTTTCTGCACGACACCAAGGACCTGATACGGATGAACGATTCTTCATTGAGCCGCCGCCAGTTGTTGCGCGCGGCGGGTGGCCTGCTGGCCGTCGCCGCAACCGGCACTCTGTTTCCGGCACGCGCCGCCGAGCCGCGCAAACTGACGCGTAACACCGACGTAGTGCGCGTGGGATGGGGCTACGGCGCGTTACCGGACATCGCGAAGCAACGCGGCGTGTTCGAAAAGACGCTGGCCGCCAAGGGCATCAAAGTGGAATGGGTCGGCCCGTTCCCGAACCACGCGCCCTCGATTCAGGCCGTGGTCGGCGGCAGCGCCGACTTCGGCTTCTGGGGCTCGACCACGCCGGCGCTGGCCGCGATGCTCGCGGGCTCGCCGCTCGTCTTCAACGCGTTCGACATCTATTCGCCGCGCTCCACCGCGATCATCGTGAAGAAGTCGAGCGGTATCAATTCGGTTGCCGACCTCGCGGGGCGCAAAGTCGCGATCAATCGTTCCGGGCTCGGCGAATTCCTGCTGATCGCCGCGCTGGAAAAGCATCACGTGGACCGCAGCAAGGTCGAGTTCGTCTATCTGAATCCGCCCGACGCAGCGCCCGCGTTTGCGCAAGGCGTGGTCGACGCCTGGTCGATGTGGTCGCCCGCGGTGGACATTGCGCGTCACGCCAACGACGCCAAAGACATTTTCAACGAAGGACGCGACCTCGATTTCCTGATCGATTACAGCTCGCTCGTCACGCGCCGCAAATTTACCGAGCAGAATTCCGAACTCATTCGCGCCGTGCTCGACGCGTATTACGTCGAAGGCGCGTGGCAATCGGCGCACTCCGCGGAGTCCGAGCAACTCGTGCAAAGGGAAGCGAAATACCCGGACCAGGTGCGCGATTATCTGACCAGCCTCAAACGCGTCAATCAATTCCACGAACCGGACGACGCCGCCTTCATCGCACAGTTTCAGCGTGCCGCCGACTGGCTCGCGGATCGCAAGATCATCAATTCGCGGATCAAGGTCGCGGACTACAGCGTCAAGGTTTGAGCGGGCACATCATGGCACTTACGCTTGTTTCACCTTTGTCCGCGAAACTCGGTTTCTCCGACCTCATCACAACGATCGCCTCGGGCGCTGCGGAGCGCGAACGTCATCACCGTTTGCCGCACGAGGAAATCGCGCTGCTCAAGGCGCGCGGTGTCGGCGCGTTGCGCCTGCCCGCCGACGCCGGCGGACGCGGCGTGTCGTTGAGCGAATTGCTGGTGGTCGCGCGCGACCTTGCCGCCGCCGACTCGAATATCGCCCACGCATTCCGCAATCACTTTTTTCAGGTCGAAGCAGCGCTCCGGCGGCAAGATCAGCCGTTTCACGCACATGTTCTCGACCTTACGCGGCAGAAGAAAACCGTCGGACTCAGCTTTACCGAAACCGACGCCGTGGCCGCCGGCGCACGACCCAGCCAGGTGCTGAGCCGGCTCGACTGGGACGCGGCGCGCGGCGCCTATACCGGCTCGGGCGTGAAGGTCTACGCCACCGGCAATCTGTACAACGACGCCTTCGTCGGACTTGCCGTGGAAAGCCGCGAGGGAAAAGCGGTGCAATACGTGCTCGACCGAAACCACGGTGTCGGCACCGAAGACGACTGGCAAGGATTCGGCCAGCAACTAACCGGTTCGGGCACGGCGCGCTTCGATGCGGTGAGCGTGCCTGCCGCTCATCTCTATCCCACCGACCCGCCGCGCACGGACGAAGCCGCGCCCTGGGGCTTCACGTTTCACCAGGTCTATCTGAGCAACTGTATTGCCGGCATCGTGCGGCGCGTCGCGTTGGACGCCGTCGATGTTCTGCGTTCACGTGGACGCAACTTCTATCACGGCGAGGCCGCCCATCCCACCGACGAGCCGGTGCTTCAGGCCCTGCTCGGCCGGATCCGGGCGTACTCGGCGAGTGTCGAGGCAAGCGTCGATCGCGCCGTGTCTGCGCTGCAACGTGCATGGGACGACTACGGCACGGCCGGCGAATACGACAGCACGCTGGCCGCCTCGCTCGCGGCGGCCGAAGCGAAAGTGGTGATAGACGATCTCGCGCCGCAGATCGCCAGTTGGCTGATCGACCTCGGCTCGGGTTCGGTGGTGTCGCGCGTGGGTGCACTCGATCGTCACTGGCGCAATATCAAGGTGATCGCTTCGCACAATCCGCGTCTCTACAAGGAGCGCTTTCTCGGACAGAACCTGCTGACCGGACAGCTTCCGCCGACCGGCGCGTTTTTCTAGGCGCGTTTTTTCAGGCACGTTCCGGGCGCACACGAGCTTGTCGTGCATATCGATAGTGCTGAATATTATTTGTGTCGCGGCGACCGACTCTCTACGATTCCCCGATCTTCTCTCTCGACGTTAAAAAAACGATGAAAACGACCACCACGCTCAAACGCGCCTTGCTGTCGATTGTTCTCGCCGCCGGCTTCACGCATGCCCTGCCGTCGCTCGCGGCCGAGCAGACTGTACGCGTAGGCATCATGTCCGGCGAAGACGAGGACGTGTGGCGCGCCGTGGCAGCCAACGCCGCCAAACACGGCCTCACCGTCAAGGTCACGACCTTCTCCGATTACACGCAACCCAACGAAGCGCTCGCACAGCACGACCTCGACGCCAATTCGTTCCAGCACAAGCCGTATCTCGATGCGCAGATTGCCGCGCGTCATTATCAGATCGTGCCCGTGGGCTATACCTACGTGCAGCCGATCGGCCTCTACTCCAGAAAAGTGAAATCGGTTGCCGCCCTGCCGCAAAACGCGACCGTCGGCGTTCCGAACGACCCGAGCAACGAAGGCCGCGCGCTCCTGCTGCTGCAGGCGAACGGGCTCATCAAGCTGCGCGCCGACGTCGGCCTGCTGCCGACCGCGCGCGACATCGCCGACAATCCGAAGCACATCCAGATCAAGGAACTCGACGCGGGTATCGTAGGCCGCGCCATCGACGACGTCGATGCGGCCGTGGTCAATACCGACTGGGCGATCAAGGCCGGTATCAAGATCCCGCAGGAACGCATTGCGCAGGAGAAGGTCCCCGGCAATCCGTATCGCAACTTCCTCGCGGTCAACGCTAAAGACGCGAAGGCACCGTGGGTGAAGACGCTGGTGGACAGCTATCAGCAAGCGAACGTCGCATCCGCGATCCTGACGGTTTATCACGGTGCGACGCTGCCCGCCTGGGAAGGCGCGCCGCAGCAGTAATCACGCTTTAGCGGCACGATTACCGCGCGATAGTCGGAGCGGCCACCAGGTGCGGGCCGCTTCGACGTCTTACAGGAATCCCACTGAAATCCACGGCACCGCGGCGACCAGAATCAATCCCGCGCCGAGCGCGAGCAGATACGCGATCATGGGCCGCATGCCGTCTTCCGGATTGATGCGGTTGATCGCGCAAGCCGTGTAGTAGCCCACGCCGAACGGTGGCGCGAACAGTCCCATGCCCATCGCGAGAATCGCGATCATCGCGTAATGGACCGGATGAACGCCGACCGTCGTCGCGATCGGAAACAGCAGCGGACCAAACAGCACGATGGCGGGAATGCCTTCGAGCAGACTGCCGAGCACGACGAACAGCACCATCGACGCAATCACGAACGTCACCTTGCCGCCCGGCAGTTGCGCGAAGAGCGTGGCGAGGTCGTCGGAGAAACCGGACTGCGTGAGGCACCAGGCCATGCTCGTCGCCGCCCCGATGATGAGCAGAATCGCACCGGATAACGCCGCCGTGCCGACCAGAATCGGCCACACGCGCCGCACGTCGAAACGACGATAGATCAGCAGGCCCGCCAGCACGGTATAGACGATGCCGATGGTCGACACTTCCGTTGCGGTGGCCACGCCTTCCACGACTGCAAGCCGGATCACGAACGGCAAGGCGAGCGCGGGCAACGCAATCCAGAAGCTGCGCAGCAGTTCGCGGCGCGTCGGCAGAACCGCGCGTGCGCCGCTTTCGGCGCCGTCCGCGGTCGCGACGTGACGATGCCGCCACCAGACCAGCGCGCACAGCATCAGTCCCACGACGAGCCCCGGCAACAGGCCGCCGGTGAACAGCGCGCCGATCGAAACGCTCGTGACCGACCCGAGAATGATGAGCACGAGACTCGGCGGAATGGTCTCGGTCTGAGCCGCGGTGGCCGACAGCAGCGCGACGAATTCGCCGGGCTTGGTGCCGCGCGCCTTCATTTCCGGATAGAGCACGGGCGCCAATGCCGCCATATCGGCGGACTTCGATCCGGAAATGCCCGACACCAGATACATCGCGCCGACCAGCACGTACGACAAACCGCCCGGCACATGGCCGAGCAGGTTGGCGAGAAACGCCACCAATGCCTTGGCCATACCCGTCATTTCCATCAGCATGCCGAGTATCACGAAGAGCGGCACCGCCAGCAGCACGATCTGCGACATGCCCTGGTCCATGCGGCTCGCCATCACGAGCAGGGGCAGATGCGTGGTGATCGCCAGATAGCCGAACGACGCCAGGCTGAACGAGAAGGCGATCGGCACGCCCGAGAACACGCACAAACCCACCACGCCGACGAAGAAAATCATCAGGTTCCAGCTGCCGATGCCGAGCAGCAGCGGTTGCAGCAGGAAGAGCCCGGCACCGACCGCGCCTGTCAGCGCAATCGCGCCGAGCACGGGCTTCCAGTGCTCCAGGCGCGCCAGCTGGAACAGCGAACTGGCGATCATCAGACCGATGCCGACCGGCATGGCCGCAGCCCGCCATGCGTTCGAGATATCGAGCGCGGGGTCGGTCAGATTCGCCTCGTCGATCACGTAATCGAGCGTCGCGCCGCACACCAGCACCAGAAACGCGAGCGGCGCGATCAGTGCAAGCGCGCGCCAGAACGCCTGCCACGAAGCCGGCGCCATTCTGACGAAGGCCGCCATTCGCATGTGTTCGTTGCGCTGGAATGCGATCACCGCGCCCATCATCGCGAGCCACAAAAACAGCAACGAGGCGAGCGAATCGGACCACACGAGCGAATGACGGAACACATAGCGCGACACGACGCCGATCAGCAGCAGCACGATTTCCGCGGCGACCAGCAAGCCGGCGATGCCCTCCGTGAAGAGCACGAGGCCGCGTTCGAGCGCCGTGAACAGATGCTGCAATTTCAGGCGGTTCTCAGTCAGAACGATACGCATGGTTCACCCCAGCGGACCCGTATATTTTTCGAGGAGCGCCCAGGCCTGCGGGCCGAATTTGTCGTGCCATTCCGTGTAATAACCGGCCTGTTTGAGCTTGTTGCGAAACGGCTCGCGATCGGGATTGATGATGGTGATACCCGCTTTGGTCATCTGGTCGGGTACGGCGGCGTCCACTTTCACCATATCGTCGCGCTGCGCGAGCACCGATTTCGTGAACTCTTCGGCAATCACGCCCTGCAGGTCTTTCGGCATCGCGGCCCACATGCGCTGGTTGCCGAGAATCCAGTAACCGTCCCACATGTGGTTGGTCATGCTCAGGTATTTCTGGATCTCGTAGAGCTTCATTGCGTAAAGCAGCGACGGATAGTTCTCCGCGCCGTCCACCACTTTCGTTTGCAGCGCCGTGTACAACTCGTTGATGCTGATCGGCGTCGGACTCGCGCCGAGCGCCTTGAATTGCGATACCCACATCGGGCTGATCGGCACGCGTATCTTGAAGCCCTGCAGATCGTCCGGCGACTTGATCGGTTTGTTGCTGATGATTTGCCGCCAGCCGCCCTGCATCATCGCGGGAATGGCGAAGAGGCCGACTTTCTCCATCTGTCCGCGCAAATACGCGCCCACGTCGCCGTCGAGCGCCTTGAATGCGGAAGGCGTGTCCTTCAAACCATAAGCAAGACCCGGCAGCGCACACGCGGGCACCAGCGGCACGGCGAGCTGCGACGAGGACAGAAAGAAATCCAGCGACCCGCTATGCACCTGATTGAGCATGTCGCTGCCCAGCTGGCTATTGGGGAACAGATTCATTTCGACGCGGCCGTTGGTGCGCGTCTTGATGCGCTCGGTCGCTTCCTTGATACGCACGTTCATCGCATAAGCCGGCGGCGTGTCGCTGCCAATCTTGATCCGGTACTCCGCCGCGTGCGCGAAACGCGCCACCAGCGGCGCGGCAAGCAACGCAGCACCGCTTTTCAATACGAGCCGACGAACTGGCTTGTCCATGATCCGCTCCCTCCTTTTTGTGTGTCTCCACGTCTCTACGTCTGTCTGTCTCTGTGTTTCTTTTTAGTGCTTGCCGCGCGGCGTCATGGCACCGCGTCTGCCGATTCCGTATCTTTCACCGCCCCTTCGAGCTCGACCGTGCGCCCGCTGCGCATGGCCTCGTGAACGGCGTCAAGCGTACGCATCAAACGGATGCCTTCTTCGGCGCTGACCGAATGATTCGGCTCGCCCGCGATCGCCAGCGCGAATTCGCGGAATTGCCGCTGGAATTCGACGGCTTCGTCGAGATAGTGGCGCTGCTCGTCGTCGCCCTGTCGCACCAGCATCTCGCCGTTGAAAGTGAGTTGCGTGTCGTTGTCGATCACGGCCGTTCCGCGCTCGAACACCAGCACCTTGCGGTTCTCCACGGGCTTCTGGTTGAACGAAAGATGGACCGACGCCAGCCGCTTGTGCGGATACGCGAGCAACATCATCGCTTCGTCTTCGCCGGCCCAGAAATCGTTGCGGCGCACCGCTTCGGCATGCACGCGCAACGGGTCGTCGCCCATTACCATCTGCACGAAATCGAGCACATGTGGGCCGTTTAGTGCGACCACGAGTCCGCTCGCCTTGTCCGCTTCGCGCCACCAGGCCGCCTGCGCTTCGGCCCAATAGACGCCGAGGCTCACCTGCGCGGAAATCAGCCGGCCGAATTGCGCATGATGTTCGGCGAGATAACGGATCGCGCGGAAATGACGACGGCACTGCGCGACGGCCAGCACGACCTGCCCCTCTCGCGCAGCCTCGGCCATCCGCCGTGCGTCGGCGGCATTGTCGGCCATCGGCTTCTCGACGAGCACATGCTTGCCGGCGCGCGCCGCCTCGATCGCCACGGGCGCATGCAGATGATTGGGCAGACAGATCACCACGGCGTCGACATCGTCACGCGCGAGTGCATCGGTCACGCTGTCGAGCGCCACTTGCGCGCCGTAACGCTTCGCCGCATCGAGGGCAAGGCCGATGTCGCTATCGACGGTGGCGATCAGCCGCGCCAGTTCCGGCTGCGACGAAACGGCCGCGAGATGCGAGCGTGAAATGCGGCCGCATCCGATCACTGCGATTCCTGTCACACGGCTCATGATGTCCTCCGGTTCGATGCGTCGCGCGAAATCGCCTTGAATTCTCGCGTGCGTTCGGTCAGCGCAATTTCCGTCGGCAGGCGCTCCATCGAACTCGCGCCGTAAAAACCGTGGCACGACGGGCTGGCTTGCAGCACGTAGGCGGCGTCTTCGGGCGTCGAGATCGGGCCGCCGTGACACAGCACGATGATGTCGCGCCGCACCTGTTGCGCGGCCCATGCCCAGGCTTCGATCAAGGCCGGGCATTCGTCCAGCGCGACACCGGTCTTCGCGCCGATCGCGCCGCCGCTCGTGAGTCCCAGATGCGCGACGATGATGTCGGCGCCCGCCTCCGCCATCGCCGCGGCTTCGTTCGCGTTGAACACGTAGGGCGTGGTGAGCATGTCCTTCTCGTGCGCCTTGCGGATCATCTCCACTTCGAGCGCGTAGCTCATGCCGGTTTCCTCCAGGTTCTGCCGGAACATGCCGTCGATCAGGCCGACTGTCGGGAAGTTCTGCACGCCGGAAAAACCCATCAGACGCAGTTCGTCGAGAAAGCGGTCCATGTCGATAAACGGATCGGTGCCGTTCACGCCCGCCAGCACCGGCGTCGATTTGACGACGGGCAGCACCTCGCGCGCCATGTCCTTCACGATCTCGTTGGCGTTGCCGTAGGCGAGCAGGCCCGCGAGCGAGCCGCGCCCCGCCATCCGGTAGCGTCCCGAGTTGTAGATCACGATCAGATCGATGCCGCCCGCCTCTTCGCATTTGGCCGACAGACCCGTTCCCGCACCGCCGCCGACGATCGGCTCGCGCCGCTCGATCATCTCGCGGTAGCGGGCCAGCAGTGCGCTTCGTTCGAAACGTGGCATGAGTGGTTCACCTCCTATCAGGGCGGTTGGCATGCGCGTCCGCCAGTTCGCGATAAGCCGCCACGATCGCGTCGGCGAACGCGGCGTCGTTGATGTGCAAGGGCAGGCGTTCGAGCCTGCGCCGGGACGTCGCCTGAAACGTCGAATCGATCGCGTCGAACAGCGCCCGATCGGCTTCGGGATCGTAAAAAGGCATACCCTCGGCGTCGATGGCCGACACGCCGCGCTCGGGAATCAGGAAACGCAGCGGTCCTTCACAGCGGTTGAGCTTTTGCGCGATCCATTCGCCGATGTACCGGCATTCCGCGACGGACGTTCGCATCAGCGTCACCTGCGGATTGTGGTGATAGAAAAGACGCTGCGCGTAGGCGGCCGGCACGGTTTCGGGCGCGCCGAAGTTGACCATGTCGAGCGCGCCGCACGATGCGACGTACGGCACTTTCGTGCGGGCAATCGCGCCGAAGCGGTCGGCGAGACAGGGAAACACGCCGCCTGCCAGAAAGTCCGCGACCTCGGTCGTGGTGAGATCGATCGCACCTTCGATCATGCCGCTGTCGATCAGCTTTTCGAGCGACTGGCCGCCGGTGCCGGTCGCATGAAAGACAAAGCATTCGTAGTCCGCCTCCAGCCGTTCGCGCAACTGATCGACGGCGGGCGTGGTCACGCCGAACATCGTGATGCCGACCGTGGGCTTCGACGGCGCTGCGTTCGCTGCAACGCCGGCGGCCGTGACGCCTTTCACCATGCCGGCCATCGCATGCGCCGCGTTCGAGAGAATGGTGCGGCTGATGCGGTTGAGCCCCGCGATATCGACGACCGAATACATCAGCAGCAGATCGCTTGCGCCCACATAGGGCGCGACGTTGCCCGATGCAACGGTGGACACCATCAGCTTCGGCAGACCCACGGGTTGGGCGCGCATGGCCTCGGTGACTAGCGCTGTATTGCCCGATCCGCCGAGACCGATCATGCCGCCCACGTCGTCGCGCGTCGCCATGAAGCGTGTCAGCGCGCGCCCCATCGCCGCGATGGCCGCGCCGCGCTCGGCGGCACCGCGCACCGCTTCGACGCCGTCCGGATGACAGGCCGCGACGATCTGCGCCGCGACATCCGGTTGCACGTCGGCGCGAGGCGCAGCGTGCGTGCCGACATCCACCAGCACCGTCGACACGCCGGCCGCGCGCAACTGGTCCCGCACGAAGCCCAATTCCGCGCCCTTGGTATCGCAGGTTCCGACAACGTACACCGTGGTCATGATGTCTCCCGTTTCATGACGTTCATCGGCAGCAAGGTCTAGATGGTCAGCACGCCGCCATTCACGTCGATCGTCGCGCCGGTGATGTAGCGCGCGCGGTCCGACAGCAGAAACACCGCGACGTCCGCGAGATCGTCCGCCGTGGTGAAGCGTCCGAGCGGAATGCCGGCCAGTTGCCGCTCGCGATCTTCCTGCGTGAGCAGACCCGCGACCCGTTCGCCTTCGGTCGTGCCAGGCGCGACGGCGTTCACACGCACGCCTTGCGCACCGAACTCCTTCGCCAGATGCCGGGTCAATCCGAGCACACCAGCTTTCGCCGATGTGTACGGCGAGCCGAGCGCGGGGCTCGTCTGCCGCCCTGCCAGCGAACTGAAGTTGAGGATCGCACCGCCGCCGCGCCCGATCATCGACGCAATCGCGGCCTGGCAGCATAGAAACGTGCCCTTCAGATTCGAGTCCATCACGAGGTCGTATTCGGCTTCCGTGATATCGAGCGTCGGCACGAGTGGCGCATAGCCGCCCGCGCAATTCACCAGCAGGTCCACGCCGCCCGCTTCTTCGTCCACGAGACGAAAGAAGGTCTTGACCTGCTGCGCCGACGTGACGTCCAGCGTCGCCGCCCGCGCGTTGTCGCCAAGCTGCTGTGCGGCCTGTTGTGAACGCGCGCTGTCCAGATCGGGCACGTAGACCGTTGCCCCCTCGTCGATCAGATAACGCGCGATCACCATGCCGATGCCGCGGCCCGCGCCCGTCACTACCCCGACCTTTCCTTTGAACGTGTCCATCTGCTGCGTCTCCTGTCTGCTTGCAAGGCCATTGCGATTGCACGCCGAGCCGGCGCGCGACGATTAATCGAGCACCACGCCGCCATCCACCATCAAGGTTTCGCCATAGACGAACGAGGCTTCGTCGGACAGCAGGAACAGCACGCCCGCGGCGATTTCCTCGGGCCTGGCGAAGCGGCCCATCAACACCGAGTTCTCGACGGTCGCGCGTTCCTCGGCGGTCATCCCGAGATGCATGTCGGTCCAGATCGGGCCGGGGCACAGGCAATTCACGCGAATCGCACCGTGATACGAGGCCAGTTCGCGCGCGAGAGAACGCGTCAGCGTGACCACGCCGCCTTTCGACGCGCCGTACGCGGAAGTCGATAGACGCCCCGCGCCGCGCTTGGCGGTATCGGACGCCACGGTGACGATGCGTCCGCGTTTGCGCGGCACCATCGCGCGCAACGCGTGCTGCACACAAAGAAACGTGCCGCGCAGATTGATGTTCATCACGCGGTCCCACTCGTCCACGCTGAGATCCAGCACGCGTGTCTTGCTGGTGATGCCGGCGCACGTCACGATGCCTTCGAGCACCACGCCGCTTTGCTCCGCCTGCGCGAATACGTTGGCAATCGACGCTTCCGAGGCGAGATCGGCAACGAGCGGCACGCAGCGCACGCCGAGATGCTCGGCTTCGCTCACGGTTTTGGCGAGCCCCTCCTTGTTGGCGTCGACGCAGATGCTGTCGATCCCGCGCGCCGCCAGATCGAGTGCCACCGCGCGGCCGAGTCCGCCCGCGCTGCCTGTCACCATCACGCCTCGCAGGTCGAAGTTCATGCGCGTGCTCCCGCGAATTGTTTGTGTTGTCCCGACGAATCGACGAGTGCGAGTGCCGACGCCGCCGCCCGCGCGGCAATCGACCCGGCCGCCTCGCTCGCGTACGCCGGGTTGAACAGTTCGACGGTCCACCAGCCGTCGTAGCCGTGCGCGACGAGCGCATCCACGATGGCGCGCACCGGCGCCACGCCCTCGCCCGGAAAAACGCGATCGGCGAGCATGTCCAGTTGGGCAACGGGTTTGTCTTTCGCGTCCGCAAGCTGGACGTTGAAGATGCGTTCGAGCGGAACGCGCGCGATATCCTCGACGCGCGAGCCGCCCTGGTGGAACAGGAACGTGTCGATCAACACGCCGCCGTTCGTGCGGTTAGCGGCAGTCACGAGTTCGGCGGCACTGGCGAGCGTCGAAATCTGCGGGGACGTCCCCATGAATTCGAGGCACAGGCGCACGCCGTATGGCCGCGCGAGATCGCACAGCGACGCGAACTCCTCGGCGGCGACGGCGAGATCGCCGGTTTCTCGCAACGCGGGAACGGCCGTCACGTTGGCACATTCGAACGCCTCGCAATGCTGCAGGAAGGTATGCAGGCGGCGCAGCAGGTGCTCGCGCGTTTCGTCCGCATTGCCGCTGCGTTGGCGGCGGCTGACCAGCGGCACGCCGCCGTAGTACTGCCATTCGGCGAGAAAAGCGGCTTCGGCAAAGCGCAAACCGTAGGCGCTCAGCCAGCCGCGCACTTCGTCCACGGTGCCGCCCTGCGCGAGATGGCGCTCGAACTGGTCGTAGCGCAGACCGATGCCGCTGAAGCCCGCTTGCGCCGTTTGCGCGAAGGCCTGCTCGAACGTGCATTGCGCGAGCGTGACGGGACTCAATGCGAGCCTGGGCGGCGACGACACGCGCTTCACGATATCGCTCCTGTCGTACGGGTTTTCGCCGTGGTGGCCCGTTTGGGAAGGACGATCTCGTTGGTCATCAGGCGCGTGGGCAATCGCACGATCTCGCTGCCGCTATCGTGACGGTCGATCAGACCGAGCAGCATGCGCACTGCGAGACGGCCGATCTGATGCGTGTCCTGCGCGATCACAGGCATCGGTGGATCGACGAGGCGCGCCCACGGCACGTCGTCGAAACCGATCACTTCCACATCGCGATTGCGTTGCAGGCCCAGTTCGCGCATGGCGAGCAGCGCGCCTTCGGCAATGGTATTGCTGGTGGCGAATAGCGCACTCGGGCGGTCGTCGGTATCGAGCAGCGCCAGCGCAGCCGCGCATGCCGAGTTGGCCTGCAAGCCGCCGAAGCGGATCCAGTCGCGGCGCACCGGCACGCGTGCGTCCTTGAGCGCCGTCTTGAAGCCCGCAATCCGCTCGCGTGACGTCATGAGTCCGCGCGATCCGGCGAGCGCACAGATACGCGTATGGCCGCGTTCGATCAGATACTGCACGGCAAGACGCGCGCCGCCTTCGTTGTCGCTCAGCACCGCGCCGCAGGGATAGTCTTCGATCATCCGGTTGATGGCGACGAGCGGAAAGCGCTCGGGCAGATCGCGCGACAGATAGCGATGTTCGCCCTCGGCCGGCGCGACGATCAGTCCGTCCACGCGCCGCTCCATCAGACCCATGACCGCCACGCCTTCACGCGCGAGGTCTTCGCCGCTGTTCGCGAGAATGACGGAGTAGTCGTTGAGCGCGGCCTCCGCTTCGACGCCGCCCACGACTTCCGCGAAAAAGAGATTGGCCACGTCCGACATGACGAGGCCGATGGTGCGCGAACGATTCGTGCGCAGGCTGCCCGCCACACGATTCATCCGGAAGCCGAGTTGCTGCGCTGCGGCGACGACCAGCTCGCGCGTGGCAGGACTGACCCGTTCGGAACCGTTCATCACGCGCGACACAGTCTGGTAAGACACGCCCGCCTGTCTGCCGACGTCTTTCAAGGTCGGCGCGCGATCGGTTTCGTCGGATTTCATTTTTCCCCGCCATGTGATCGTTCACATGAGCAAACTATAGAAAACGCTGCGCGGAAGTAAACCCGTTCATGCGAACGTTCACATGGTTTACGGGTAAACCTGATTCGTACAAGGAAAAGACCGCAAGCAGTGCTTGCCATGGCGTGCGCCATGAGTTGCAATCACGCCTGTTGCGTGCGTTATGTCGCTAAGCCGCTACGCAGGTTAAGCAGGAGATGAATCCGAATGGATCAGACCGCCGTCCGCGCGTCCTCACAGCAGCGCTGGCTCATCACGCTGGCGCCGGTGATCTTTCTCGCGCTGTGGTCGGCCGGCTTTCCGATTGCGAAGATCGGCCTGCGTTATGCAACGCCGCTCGCACTGCTGTCCATCCGTTTTGCGCTCAGTATCGGCGTGCTGCTGGTGGTTTGCGCATGGCGGCGACCGGCATGGCCGACGAGCGGACGCGCGTGGCTGCATCTCATCGTCACGGGATTTCTGGTTCAGGTGATGTACTTCGGGCTCAGCTATCTGTCGCTGACAGCGGGCCTTTCTTCGACGGTACTCGCGCTGGTGGTGTCGTTGCAGCCGATCATCGTCGGCGTGCTGGCTCCGGCACTCGTGGCCGAACGTGTCGGCGCGCGCAAATGGATCGGCCTGATTCTGGGGCTCGTGGGAGCGGTCGGTGTGATCGTCGCGCGTGGACCGCTTCAGGTCCAGTCGACGAGCGGCGTGCTGCTGGCCGTCGGCGCGTTGATCGGCATCACCGCCGCCATGCTCTACGAAAAGCGCTTCGGCACGCGTCAGGACCCGTTGAGCGCGAACCTGATCCAGTACACGGTCGGCCTGATTTTTTGCGCGCCCTTGTCTTTCGCCTTCGAGACCATGCACGTGCAATGGAGCGGCGCGTTGATCGCCGCCCTGCTCTATCTCGTGATCGGCAATTCCCTGATTGCCGTCACGCTGCTGCTTGCCATGACGCGCGCGGGCAAGGTCTCGCAGGTGGCGTCGCTATTCTTCTTCGTGCCGCCCGGCGCTGCGTTGATGTCGTATCTGCTGCTCGGCGAAGTGATGTCCGTGTGGGCGTGTTGCGCGATGGCGGTCGCCATACTCGGCGTGGCCATCGCGACGAGGTCGTCGCGGGCGCGTGAGCGGCCCGCGATGTGATCGTGATCGAGCGTGGACGGTTGGTGCGTTACAGCGCCTGCACCTGGACCGCCGCGCCCGGTTTGCCGTCCACCTGAGGCGCAATCACGAGATAGCGGCGCGCCCCTTTGGCCTGCGGATCGTTGACCGACACAACCTGCCTGATCTGACCGATCGCGTTGACGATCGCCGAGCCCGCCGGGTTCGACATGAAATTCGCCAGTCCCTCTATCATGCCGCTGCCGTCCGCGTTGTTCGACAGACCGAGAACATACGGCTGCTTCGGCTTCAGACCGGTCACGGACGCCTGCAATACCTGCAGCAGACCCTGATCGAAGAGCGCGACGCTCGTCGGCGTGGTGGACGTGCCAGCAGTGTCACCACCCACCGGCATCAGCTGAAGATGCGCCGTGTTTCCCGCGAGGCCGAGCGGTTGCAGGTTTTGCGTACCGTCGCCGTCCGGCACGGCGTTGGGCACATAGGCAACGGCCTGCGGCGCCTGGCCGATGGGCACTTGCGCAATGACCTTGTTGCTCAGCGTATCGATCGCCGCGAGCGCATCGCCGTTTTCCAGTCCCACGTAGACGCGCGAACCGTCGCCCGACGGCCAGATTCCGTGCGGCAGATTACCGACCGGGATCGTCGCCACCTGGGTGTAGTTGTCGGTGCGGAAAACCTTCACTTCGTTCAGGCCGCCCACCGTCACATACGCGAACATGCCATGCGCGTTCTTCACGATGTTGACGTGATTCGTGATCGGTCCCGTGTCGAGCGTCTTGAGCAATCGGAACGGAGGGGTCGCCTCGAATACCTGAGTGCGGCCCACGTCCTTGAGCGTGAACCAGACCTGCTTGCCGTCCGGCGTGGCCGCGATGTTCGGGCAGAACGGGCTGTCCTGTTTCACCTTGCCGACAATCTGATGATCCGCCACCGACACGATATCGGTCTCCGGATTGAACGACGAGCACACGTAGCCGTATTTGCCGTCCGGAGAAAAAATCTGCATGCCGGGACCGGCCGGTGTCGTGATGCGCGTTTTCTCCATGAACGTCGTGGCGTCGAGCACCGACACGTAGTTTTCACCACGCACCGTCACCCACACTTCTTTCCCGTCCGGCGTGAAAAAGGCTTCATGCGGCGAGCGTCCGACATACGTCGTGTGTTTGACCGCGTTCGTCGCGGTGTCGATGAAGGTGACGGAATTCGATCCGATCGACACCACCGCGAGCGTCTTGTGATCGGGGGAAAATCCCATGCCGTGCACCAGCACCTGACCGTGATACAGCGGACTGAAATTACCCGGCGACGGATCGCCCAGACGGATGACGCCGACCAGCCGGTTGTCGGCCGGGTCCGTCACGGAGACGGTATTCGAGAACTGTTCGGCGGCATAGACACGGTCGTGATGGCTGACTGGTATATCGGGCGTGGTGTCGGCGCCGGGAGCCTGACCGGCGAACGCCGCGCCGCACAGCGTCACGGCGAGCGCTCCAGCGAGCGCACTCAGGCGGAAAGTCTTTTGCATCATTATTGGTCCTCGTTGTTTGACGGCATGTGTCCTGACTGCATGTTCATGTGCATATGCATGGCGTGCGACGCCGCGGCCGGTGCTGCCGCCGCATCGCCGGAACTCGCCGCCATCTGGTCGGGCGAGGCCGCAGACGGCGGGATCGCCTGGCCGAGCGCCACGTGCATGGCGACGATTTCCTGCTGTTGTTCCACCACGATTTCCTGCGCGATGCGGCGAAGCTGTTCGTTCTTCCCGTAGCGCAATTCGGCCTGGGCCATGTCGATCGCCCCCTGATGATGCGGAATCATCATCGCCACGAAATCGTGATCGACATCGCCCGATGGATTCACCGACATGGCGGTCATCATGCGGTCCATGGCAGCGTCGTTTTCCTTCAGATAGGCGGCTTCCGTTCCGGTCGCGGCGCCCGCTGCATGGACCAATGGCGCGCAAAGAGAAAGCAGCAGCGCGGCGGCGCCCAACAGGGAAGGCCGTGGCCTGATGCGGTGAACTTGCATTCGTGATCTCCTCGATAGCGTGTCTACCTGCGTGAACACGGCCGGTTGGGCTTTATTCCGGAGGTGCGAAAAAAATCGGGGAGTGGGATGTCGCGGTCGTTGGGGAAACGAAGCGAAGGCGGGCGACCCGACGGTCGCCGCAGGTTGCGCGAGCGATGCCAGCGCGGCTATCGCATCACGATCTCAGGCGGTGTGCTCAGGCGGTGTGAATGGCGACCGGTCGAGTTGGAGCTCGACCGGGTATGCGGCGAATGAAGACAGCGAACTACCCACGCGTCAGCCGGTCCGCGCGTAATACAGGTTCTGCGGATGCTTCGCCTCGGCAAAGAAGAACCAGCGCTCCGCGACCAGCCCGGCGTATTGCACCAGACACGCGGCGGCCAGCGTGCCGAACGAAACACCGATCGAATGGAGATTCGCTCCGAGCGCCATCAACACGACGGGCGCCACGAAGGACATCGCGAGAAAGCCCCATTTGACGCCGCGCAGCGTGCCCGCCGAGCGACCGTGGAAGAACTCGCGCAGATTGAACGCCCCCGCGGTGAAGCCGCGCGACACCTGCGTCAGTTTCGCGTTGCGAATACCGGTCGCGCTCTGCACAGTCGATTTCGGCCGCAAGCGCGCATTGCGCACGAGCGACGCACTGCGGCTCACGCAACCGGCGAGCGTCAGCACGCAAGCACAGACGGCCAGCCCCACGGTCCACTCGGGCGCATACCAGGCCGACAAGGCCGTGGCCAGCGTGCAGCCCGAGGCGCAGCCTAGCAGCGCGAAATTGACCAGCGTGAGCGGCGTGGCCCACTCCTGCAGAAAGCGCAGGCACGCGTAGATCATCGCCGTGCAGACGAACAGCGCGGCACTCGCCAGCACGCCGAGCCAGCCGATCGCCAGCGACCACGGCGAGCCCAGCCAGTGCGCCGCGCCATAGAAAAAGGCGCAGGCGAGAAACGCCGGCAAACACAGACATTCGCGCGACAGCCATGACGTGCGCCACATCGCGATGGCGCGCCACGCCCGCTCGGGATGACCGAGATGGAAGAACGACGCAATGAGCCCGAGGCCACCGAGCACCACGGCAACCGCCGCCCCGGCGATATAGAACGCCGCTTCGGGCGAAGCGAGCAGGCCCCAGTGCGCGGCCGTTTCCACGCCGACCAGCGCCATCAGCAGGCCTTGCGCCGCGCCGCTCAGCGTCGTCAGAAAAACCACGGAAAATGCGGGATTCATCGTGAGGACCTTTGTGCAGATGCGGTTGATCAGACGCGCGTCGCCATCGACGCGAGATGCAGTTCGCCGCGCTCGAGTTGCGCGTCGAGCGATTCCGGCGACGCGCTGCGCTCCTGCTGCGAGCCGGACGTTTTGCACGAGCACGAACCGCTGCCACATCCCGCGGCTTCCGTTTGCACGCGCGGCAAATAATGATTCGCTGGCCGCGTATTCCACTCGGGCATCAGCTGATATCCGCCGCGCTCCTCGATGGCCTTCGACACCACCGACTCCGGATCGTGAATATCGCCAAAGAGCCGCGCCGAAGTCGGACACGCGAGCACACAGGCCGGTTGCCGGTCGCGCTCGGACAGATTCTCATCGTGGATACGATCGACGCAGAGGGTGCACTTGGTCATCTCCTTGCGGCTTTCGTCGAGTTCGCGCGCGCCGTACGGACACGCCCACGCGCAATATTTGCAGCCGATACAGCGGTCGAAGTCCACCAGCACGAGCCCGTCTTCCTTGCGCTTATAGCTCGCACCGGTCGGACAGACCGGCACGCACGGCGGGTCCTCGCAGTGCAGACAGGATTTCGGAAAATGGATGGTGTCGGCATGAGGAAACGTGCCGGCCTCGAAACTCTGCACGCGATTGAAGAACGTGCCCGACGGGTCCGCGTCGTACGGATTCATATCGGCGAGACTGCCCGATTCGCCCGACGTGTTCCACTCCTTGCAACTCGTCACGCAGGCATGGCATCCCACGCACACGTTCAGGTCGATCACCAATGCCATCTGTGTCATCACACGCTCCTTGCAAGTCTCCCGCTGCTATTTGCGCCCCGTGGCACCGCGCAGCCGCGCGGCAAATTCGCCGCGTCCCGCGAAGTAGGTCTGCACGATCCGTGAAATCACGCCGTTTTCGCCAGGTACGGCGGGCATCGCGGCGAATTGCGGCAGCGTGTGCCGCGCATCCGCCTCCGCGGGATAGATGCGCACGCGCACGTCGTACCAGGCGGCCTGGCCTGTAATCGGGTCCGAATTCGATATGCGTCGCGTCGCGTCCTCGTCGCGCTGGGGCAGTTCGTCTGTAATGAGGTGATTGAGCAGGAAGCCGCGCTGCGATTCGTTTGCGCCCGCACCGAGGTTCCATGCGCCCGACGCCTTGCCGATCGCATTCCACGTCCAGACGGTGCCGGGCTCGACGGTCTCGCTGAAGCGCGCCATGCAGCGCACGCGGCCCCATTGCGATTCGGCGTAGATCCATGCGCCGTCGGCAATGCCGTTCTCCGCGGCCATCAACGGGTTCATGTACAGATAGTTTTCGCCGTGAATCTGCCGCAGCCACGCGTTCTGCGAATCCCATGAGTGGTACATCGCCATCGGCCGCTGGGTGACGGCGGCGAGCGGAAACCGGTCGAGGTCGGTCGTCGCGCTTTCGAGCGGCGCATACCAGAACGGCAGCGGATCGAAGTACTTTTCCACGCGCGCGCGCAGATGATCCGGCGGTTGCCTGCCGCTCGTGCGCCCCTGCGCGGCCAGCCGGAACTTCTGCATGACGTCGGAGTAAAGCTGGATCAGGATCGGCTCGCCAAACTTGCGGAAACCGTTCTTCACCGCCCACTCGAGATACGGCCCGTTGCAATTGCGCATGTATCGCATCGACTCGGGCAACCGGTGATGAAACACGCAGTTGTTTTTCGCGTACTGCTCCCACTGATTCGGGTTCGGTTCGCCGACCAGCGCCTGATCGCCGTCCTTGCCGCGCCAGCCGATCAGAAAGCCCACGCCGGAATCGGGCGTGGTGGTGAAGTTGACGACGAAGTCGGGATAGTCGCGAAAACGCCGTGCGCCGTCCGGCGTCGTGAACGCGGGAAACTTCAGACGCGAAGCGAGTTCGATCAGCACTTCCTGAAACGGCTTGCACTCGCCCGTGGGCGGCACGACCGGGACACGCACCGAATCCACCGGACCATCGAATTCGGAGATCGGCCGGTCGAGCATCGACATGGCATCGTGCCGTTCGAGATAGGTGGTGTCGGGCAGGATCAGATCGGCGAAGGCGGTCATCTCCGACTGGAACGCATCGCAGACCACCAGAAACGGAATCTTGTACTCGCCGCTCTCCTGTTTGTCGACGAGCATCTCGCGCACTTTCATCGTGTTCATCGACGAGTTCCACGCCATGTTGGCCATGAAAATCATCAGCGTGTCGATCGGATAAGGATCGCCGCGCCACGCGTTGGTAATCACGCTATGCATCACGCCATGCACGGCCAGCGGATATTCCCACGAGAAAGCCTTGTCGATACGTACCGGGCCGCCCTGGTCGTCGATGAACAGGTCCTCCGGCGCGGCGGGCCAACCGAGCGGGCCGGTGGCGAGCGGCGTGTTCGGCTTGACGGCGTCGGGGCTGTTCGGCGGTTTCGCGGAGGGCGGCACGGCGCGCGGAAACGGCGACTTGTGGCGAAACCCGCCGGGCGTGTCGATGGTGCCGAGCAGCGACATCAGCACGGCCAGCGCGCGGATCGACTGGAAACCGTTGGAGTGCGCGGCGAGCCCTCGCATGGCGTGAAACGCGACCGGATTGCCGGTGACGGTTGCATGCGTCTCGCCCCAGGCATCGGTCCAAGGAATCGGCAGCGTGATGCCATGGTCGCGGCTCGTCTGGATCATTTCGCCCGCGAGACGGCGAATCGTGTCCGCTGCGATACCGGTAATGGCGGCCGCCCATTCCGGCGTGCAATCGGCCACGCGCTCGCGCAGCAAGGCGAACGACGGCGTGACCGGCGTGCCGTCGTCGAGCGTATAGCGGCCGTCGAGCGCGGGCGTGACGCCGGGCGTATGGTGAGGCACGGCGCGCCCCGCTTCGGCGTCCCACCACACGTGATTTTGCGGAAACAGCGGATTGCCGACCGGCTGCTGCGGGTCGCGCACGAACAGGCCGAAGTTCTCGCTGCTTTCGTCGAGATCGACGAGTTCCGCCGCGTTGGTGTAGCGGCGCACGAACTCGTGGTCCCATGCATCCGCCGCGATCAGTTCGTGCAGAAAGGCCATGAACAGCGCACCATCGGTGCCGGGCCGGATCGGCACCCACTCGTCGGCAATCGCCGCGTAGCCGGTGCGAATCGGATTGATCGCGATGAAGCGGCCACCCGCGCGCTTGAACTTCGAAATGGCGATTTTCAGCGGATTGGAATGATGATCTTCCGCCGTGCCGATCATGAAGAAGAGTTTGGCGCTGTCGAGATCCGGGCCGCCGAATTCCCAGAACGATCCGCCGATCGTGTAGATCATCCCGGCCGCCATATTGGCCGAACAGAAGCCGCCATGCGCCGCATAGTTAGGCGTACCGAACTGCTTGGCGAAGAGGCCGGTGAGCGCCTGCATCTGGTCGCGACCAGTGAAGAGCGCGAACTGTTTCGGATCGGTCGCGCGGATATGCGCGAGGCGCTTTTCGAGCACGCCGAACGCCGTCTCCCACGAGACTGGTTCGAACTGCGCGCTGCCCCGCTCGGCACCGGGCTTGCGCATCAGCGGACGAGTGAGGCGCGCGGGCGAATACTGCTTCATGATGCCGGAGGCGCCCTTCGCGCAGATCACGCCCTGGTTGAGCGGATGCTCCGGATTACCGTCGATATAGCGCACCTCGCCTTCACGAAGATGCACGCGGATACCGCAACGGCAGGCGCACATGTAGCAGGTGGTCGTTTTAACGTCGAGCCGTTCGTCCTGCGTGCGGGCGTGATGTTCCATGCGGATCTCCGGCGCTGCTCCGGTGGGGCCGAAGCGATGGTGATGCGATGCTGTCCATCCTAATCGTCGCGGGGCCACATAAAAAATCGCCATTTGCGAGGCGAACTATCCGCTGCGCCGATAGTTCGTCAAGATGTCTGCGTGTCGGTGCGGCTGGCGTGAGTTCGCTCGCCTGAGCCGGCGGATGGTCAGGCAAATGCAAGCCGGCGCGACGGTTCACGCCTTCGGCCGCATCCCGAGGGTTTCGCGCATGCACACGTCGTCGCGCTGGCGCTCCCAGTGGGCGACCGCCACCGTCGCCACCGCATTGCCGATCATATTGGTGGTCGCACGGATCTCCGCGATGAAGCGGTCCACGCCCAGCACGATGGCCGCGCCTTCGATCGGAATATTCGCGAAGAGATGGGAATAGAAGAAGGCGTGAAGGTATTCGTGTTCACCAACGCACTCGCCCTGCACGGCAAAGTCCTGATGGTCGATACCATCACGCTGCCCGAGAGCAAGTTTCCGGGGTTGAGCAAGACCATGCTGCGCGAGCGGCCGAACACGCTCTACAACTTCTATCAGGACGCGTTCGGCATCAATATCACGGGCACCGACGAGCGGCTGCGCGTGGCGCGCGCCAGGCGGTGAGCCGGCCGCCGCTTCGCGCTTGCCGCCTCGAAGGCTTTACCTCTCCTGACTCACCAGGCCGCTCGCAGACAGATCGACCGCAGCCGATTCTCCGGCCCGACGGATCGGCGTGCGGGTCATCAGCAGCGCGACCAGCGCACCCGCCAGCGCAAGCACGCCCGCGATGTAGAACGCGTTGTTGTAGCTATGCGTCATCGCAACCACGTAACCCGTCGCGATCGGCGCGATCATCGCGAACGAGGCACCGCCCGTGATAAGCAGGCCCGTGGCACGTCCCGCTTCCGCCGAGGACGGCAACAGGTCGCCGAGCAAGGCGATATTCATCGCGATGCCGGCTTGCGCGCCGGTCAGCGAAAGCGTGAAGACGGCGACCATGATCCACACGTTGTCCACGAAGGGCGTCACGAGAACGATCGCAGTGAGCAGCATCGACGCCGCCACCACGTTGCGGCGTCCACCGCGATTGCACGCCTCTGTCGTCAGCAGACGGTCGCTCAACCGGCCGATGGCAATCGCGAGAATCACGGAGAGCGCGTACGGCAGTGCCGTGAAATAGCCGCTTTTCACGATGTTCAGATGCCGCTCCGTTTGCAGATAGCTCGGCAGCCACGTGAGAAACAGAAACTGCGCGTACGAGCAGAACGCCTGCGTGATGAGCAATCCCCACACGCTGCCCGACCTGAGCAACTCGCCGATCGACAGCGTCGGCCCCGCCGGCATATCCGGCAAACCGCCGTTGCGCTCGCGCAGAATCAGCGCGCGTTCTTCGTCGTCGATGAAACTCGCCAGTTCGGGCTTGCGGAACCATTTGAGCCAGCAGGCCAGCCAGATCGCACCGGCGCTGCCCACCAGCACGAACCCGATGCGCCAGCCGAACAGCTGCACCGCGAACGAGACGATGATGGCGCCTATCGCCGGCCCCGCGTACGAGCCGCTATTCAGGGTCGCGGCGGCAATGCCGCGCTCGCGCGCGGGCATCCACTCGCGGATCACCTTGCCGCCCGCCGGATACGACGACGCCTCGCCCGCTCCCATCACCAGCCGCGTGAAGAGAATCGACATGTAGCTCCATGCAAAGCCGGTCGCGACCGTCGCGAGCGAGAAGATCGCCATGCCGACGGCGTTGACCCAGCGTGTGCCCCAGCGGTCGAGCGCGAGGCCCCATACGATCAGGCTCGCGAAATACGTCCAGATGAACGAGGACAGCAGAAAGCCCATCTGGATCGGGCTGATGCCGAACTCGTGCGCGATCGGCTGCGCCGCGACCGACAGCGCCACGCGGTCGATATAGTTGATGCTCGTGAGCGAAAACAGAAAAACATAGATGAATTTGCGGCGATTGCGCATGTGTCTCCTCCGGTGCCCCGTGCGCGCGTTGCCGCGCGCCGGTTGGTCTTTTGCCTGTACGGAAAAATGCAGTGCCAGTTCTTTCCACGCCTGCGCCGGCGTTACGGCGTCGCCTCCTTCGTCAGTTCTTCGACGCCGAGCGCGTACACGCGATTAGCGGTGCCGGCGAGCATCGCGCGACGCGCGTCGAGCGGATAGCCCGCGCTGATGAGCTTGAACGCGTTCCACACGGAGACGTAGTTGCAGCTGCCCTTGTCCACCGGAAAGTTGCTCTCGAACATGCTGCGCTCCGGCCCGAACAGATCGATGCAGATCAGCACGTAAGGCGTCCATCGCTCGACGAGATCCGCGCTGCCGGCCGGCTTGTCCGCCTCGGCGAAAGACAGGCCGGTGCGCGGCATCGCCAGTCCGCCGATCTTCACGACCACGTTGCGATGCGCGGCCACGCGCGCAAGCGATTGGCCCCACGCCTTGCGCACCTCGGCGCGACTGTGCGCATACGGCCCGATGCCGAGCGGTCCGCCGCAGTGATTGAGCACGATCGACAGCCGCGGATGACGCGCGGCCAGCGCGGCCGCCTGATCGAGTTGCGTGTGATACACCCACAGGTCGAGCACGAGTCCCATGTCGGCGAGCAATCCGCAGTAACGGTCCAGCTCGGGCGACGCGATGGTGTTGGCGTCCGGGCCGCCGGCGGGCGCGGCAAACGCCGGATCGGCGTGCCACGCCGCGCGAACCCGCACGCCGCGCACGCGCCCGGCGCCCGCTTCCAGATGCGCTTCGAGCACGCCACGCGCATTCGGCACGAACGGGTCGCCGTACGCCACGATGCCCTTCACGAGTCCCGCATGACCGCGCGGCAGATCGACCGCAGCGCGCGCCTGCGCCACGGCGAAACGGGTCTCGCCCACCGGCGCGAATCCGGCGGCCACGTCGCTGTCGAAATGCGCCTTGCACTCGACGAACACGGTCGCCACGACGCGATGCCCGCTGCTCACATCCGCGACGAACTCCGGCGCGTGATAAAACGCGCTTTGCACGTCCCACAGATGATGATGCGGATCGATCACGGCAAGCTCCGGTTCGATCGCGGGTTCCGCGACCTGCGCGAGCCAGTCGGGCCGCACGTGCGGAAAATTGCTGCGTTCGTAATTCGAATCGAACATGCGCGCTCCTCAGGCCGTCAGCGGCCAGAAACTGCCGAACTGTCCGCTCAGATAGACGAGCGGCGCGGCCGGCTGCGTGTCGACCTCGAGGTGTTCGACCGCGCCGATCAGGATCGCGTGCGTGCCGTATTCGACCAGATCGTGCAGACGGCAGGTAATCGACGCAACGCTGCCGTCGAGCGTCGGCAAGCCGGACTCGCCGGTGCGCCAGGCGCCGTTGCCGAAACGCGCATCGCCGTCGGGCTTGCGTGAAAACGCCACGGCGAGTTCCGCGTGCGACTGCGCCAGCAGATTGACGCAGAATCGGCCGCTCGCCACCAGCGCCTCGAATGCCGACGCGTGCCGGTTCACCGAGACGACCAGCGCGGGCGGCTCCATCGTCAGCGAAGTCACGGCGGTCACCGTCATGCCGTGACGCTCGCCTTCATGCACGGTGGAGACGAGCGCGACACCGCCCGCGAGCCGTCGCATGGCCTGACGGAAGGTGGCCTGCACGTCGTCCGTATCGTCAACGCGAGTTGCCGCGGGACGCGTCTGAAGGTCGGCGTCGCTCATCGCGTGTTCTCCAGTTCGATCGGAATGTCGATGTCGAGCAGAGGCGCGTGCTGCTGCGAGCCGTACACGTCGGTGTCGCCGATATCGCCCGACGAAACGAGGCGCGGCAAGGTCGCCTTGAAGGCGCGCGCGGCGCGATACGGCGTAAGTTGCACCTGGTCGGGACGCACGCCATAGAGCCGCGCGAACAGCTCGGCCTTCAGAATGCCGGTGGCCGCGACGCGGTCGTAAATAGCGTCCGTTTCGAACACGATATCCAGCGTGACCATGAACGGTCCCGCGTTCTTGCTGCGGCAAACGCTCGCGAAATCCTTAATGGCTGGCACGATGGTCTCCGATATTTTCGTAGCGGATCGGGAACAGCGCGAGCGCGTTCTCCGGTTCCAGCAGATGGCAAATGGAAAAGCGGTACACCTGGCCCAGATCCAGGTCGGACGGCGAAAACGGAATGGCCATGTTGCCTTCCTTGCACAGCCGCCCGGGAAACTCGGAGTGGAGAATGGTCGTGCGTGCAATCGCCAGCACGGCTTTGGCCGTCTCGCGATCCTGCGCGACCACTTCGGCCACGATGGCCGTTTCGTGAGGATGACGTTGCGCGAGCGGCAACGGTTCGCGCTCGCCCATCACACCGTTCTGTCCGTAGACGCGAAAGTTGAGCGTGTAGGTATCGGACGGCGCACCGAACGCGGCCGCTTTCTCCTCGACGATCTCGCGCGAGCGCACGAGGTAGCGATCCATCTGCGCCTGCAGAACCGGATCGCGCGTGGCGCACAGTGTGATGACACGATGCCCGCGCGCTTCCACGCCTTCGAGCTTGACCGTGTACGGCGCCGGACGCCAGCGCATGCCGGACACCCGCACGGCGCGTTCGGTCACGGCCTCGAAGCTGCATTCGGAGGTATCGAGCATGCCGCCCGGCTCGTGGTGATGAACCGGGCTGCTGTTTTCGTGCAGCGCAAAGTACGCAACCGAGCGCGGCGTGCACGCCTGCTCGGGATGCATCGGCTCCAGTTCCACATGATCCGCACGCAGCGTCGCGAGCAGACAGCCCTCGCGCTTGGGCAAGGCGGGTTCGGCGCCGCATTCGAGCATCTTGCCCGCGTACCAGCCGAGCGCCGGCGAAAAGCCGGCGCGGATCGCCACCGCCGCCCACGGTGCCGGGTCGGTGCTGCGGCCCGAGAGAATCACCTGGGCGCCCGCGTCGAGTGCCGCGATGTACGGCTCCGGTCCCATTGCGCCGACCACGCGCACGGCTTGCTGCACCAAGTCCGCCGTCATCGGCGGCAAGCCACATAACGGACGCGTCTTGCCGGCATTCACGTGTTCGAGCAGCACGTCTTTGGACACTTCCGAATTGATTACGGCCAGTTTGAACGACAGCTTTTCTTCGTTGGCGATTTCCTTGACGATCTCGACCATCATCTGCAGATGCGGATCACCGCCCGCGCCGCCGCACGTGCTGACGATCACCGGAATGCCACGCGGCACGGCCGCGGCGAGCATGATGCGCATGTCGCGTTTGGTCGCCATGCGCGAGGTGAACGATTCGCCCGACGCGAGGTAGTACGGGCCGGGGTCGGAGCTGCCGCCGTCGGCGCCGATGAGATGGGGATTGCGCGCGAGACCCGCTTCGAACGCGCTCTGCGCGAAGCCATAGCCGAGAATCGCAGTGGTACTGAGCAATCTGAGTTCTTCTTTGGGTTCTTCCATTACGTTGTCGTCTCCGTTGTGCTTCTGAATGACATCAAGCGTAATTTGACGGGCTGCGGGCTGCTTGCATATCTGTTATGCAGCGCGTGGGAATTGGTCCGGGAAAGGGAGTGGTGGACCGCGTGCGTGGTGGTCCGCAACGGGCGTGCGGTGCCGCGCGCAATCCACCACGATTCGACGCGTGGCGCGCTACGCGTTCGTGCCGGGAATCACGCTCATCGAGAGCATCGCTTCCGGCACGGGCTGTTCGAGTGCGCGAAACGTGGTGTCGGTGATGATGCCGCGAAACGATTGCTCCGCGAAATCCGGATCGCCCGATCTGAGCGCCTCCAGAAACGCGCGGTGATGATGCACCACGCTCTCGCCGCGCACTTCGTAACTCACATTGCTTTGCTGGTAGAGCCGCACGAGCGAACTGATGGAATGCCATGTGGTCAGCAGCATGGCGTTGCCGGACAGCGAGCAGACCAGCTCGTGAAATTCCCAGTCCACTTCGCGCAGCACGCTCGCGTCGCGCTGCGCTTCGGCGCGTTCGAGGTCCGCGAGCGACGCTTCCAGGCGCGCAAGCACATCGGGCTCGCGGCGGCAACGCACCGCCACGAGCCGCGCCGCAAAGCCTTCGAGCACGGCACGAACGCCCGTCATATGCAGGAAATCGTCCTGCGACACCTGCGCCACGTAGGTGCCCTTACCTCTGATGGTAAAGACGAGCCCGTTCGCCTCCAGCGACTTCAGCGCCTCGCGCAACGGTCCGCGGCTCACGTTCAGCCGCTTCGCCAGTTGCGTTTCGACGATCCGTTCACCTGCCTTCAAATCGCCCGCGCGGATCGCACCGACAATCCGCGCTTCGACGAGTTGCGGCAACGAGTGCTGGTGCGGCAGCTCCCAGTCCGCGCCGTTCGCATGCGCATTCATCGGCATGGTTCCTTTTCGACGTGATCGGCGCGCGCGGCACGATGGCGCCGGGCGTTCATCAGATCGCGCCTTCTTCCCTGAGCGTAGCCAACTGCTCCGTATCGAGACCGAGCAGGTCGCGATAGATCGAGTCGTTGTGCGCGCCCAGATCCGGCCCGAGCCAGTCGATGCCGCCAGGCGTCGCCGACAGACGCGGCACCACGTTCGGCACGGCCAGTTCGCCGATACGCTCGTCGCTCATGTACTTGATGTTCTCGCGCGCGGCGTATTGCGGGTCCTCGAAAATTTCGTCCACGGCGTACACCGGCCCGCACGGCACCTGAAACTGCTCGCAGCGCGCCAGCACTTCGTCGCGCGAGAACTGCCCGGTCCATTCGCCCACGGTCTGATCCACCAGCGCACGGTCGCGTTCGCGGCCCGAAATGTGCCCCCACTTGCCGGTGCCGGCCACTTCCGGCATGCCCATCGCTTCCGCCAGTCGCGCGAAAATCTTGTCGCTCGTGCAGGCAATGGCGATCCAGCGTCCGTCGCTGGTCGGATAGTGACTGTGCGGCACGACGTTCACCGTGCCCGGACCCATGCGTTGCCGCACGAAGCCGTTCTGCTGGAACGACGGCGCGAGTTCATCGAGGATGCGGAAAATAGGCTCGTACAAGCCGATATCGACGAACTGGCCTTCGCCCGTGCGCTCGCGCGCCTGCATGGCGAGCAGCGCGCCGAACGCGCCGTAAATGCCGGCCATATAGTCGGGAATGGTGGCCGAGCCCGGCGTGACCGGCGGACGGTCGGGATAGCCGGCGAGAAACGACAGTCCGCCGAACGCATTGCCGATGCGCCCGAAACCCGGACGGTCGCGATACGGACCGGTTTGTCCGAAGCCCGAGATGCGCACCATGATGAGCCGCGGATTCAGTTCGTGCAGCACGTCCCAGCCGAGTCCCCACTTTTCGAGCGTGCCGGGCTGGAAGTTCTCCACGAGGATGTCCGCGTCCGCGATTAGCTTCTTGAGCAGCATCGCGCCGCCGGGTTTGCGCAGATCGAGCGTGATCGACTTCTTGTTGCGGCACTCGGAGAGCCACGGCAAGGTCATGCCGGCGTCGGTCATCGAGCCGAAGCGGCGCAGCGCGTCGCCCACTTCGGGCAATTCCGCCTTGATCACTTCCGCGCCGAATTCGCCGAGTTGCGTCGAGCAGAACGGGCCCGCCAGAAAGCTCGACACGTCGATCACGCGGACCCCGTCGAGCGGGCGGACATTGCGCGCGCCGGTGTTGCCTTCGTTGGTGGTGGATGATGCAGTCATTCAGTGTCTCCTGTGAGAATGTCGATAGTTAGTCAGGCCTTGCTCGCGCGCGCGTCGATCTGCGCGGCGAAATCGAGCACGCGCCGCGCGCGATAGACGATGGGGTAATCGATGAAAGCGCCGTCGAGCCGGATCGACGCCACGCCTTCCGCTTCGGCGCGCGCGAATGCCTCGACCACGGCACGGGCCGAGACGATCTCGGCTTCGGTCGGCGAGAACGCGCGATTCACCGCTTCGCACTGCGCCGGGTGGATGCACAACTTGCCCTGAAAGCCCATGCCGCGCGCGCGGACCGCCGAGCGCGCAAGACCGTCGGCGTCGTCGAGACGAATCCAGACGGTGTCCACGGGCGCCTGCAATCCCGCCGCCCGCGAGGCCAGCACCAGCGCGCTGCGGTAGGCGTTCAGTTCCAGTTCGTCGTCGCTCCAGACGAGGTTCATGTCGAGACAGAAATCGCCTGCGCCGAACGCGAAGCGCTTCAGACGCGGCACGCGTTGCGCAGCAGCGGCGCACAACGCGCCGAGCGCGGCGAAACCCGCGCCGGTCTCGACAATCGGCATCAGTTCGACCGAGTTCGCTTCGAGACCGCGTTCGCGTTCGTGCTGCGAGATCAGCCAGTTCGCCGTATGCAACTGCTCCACGGATTCCAGCTTGGGCAAGACGATGCCGTCGACGCCCGCCGCCACCACGACCGCGAGATCGCCGAACGCGTAATCCGTATCGAGCGCATTGATGCGGACGTAACCACGGACATGCCGGGCGCGTCCGGCACGCCCGAGCGCCTCGACGACCTGCGCCCGGGTCGCGACCTTCTCGCTCGCGGCGACCGCGTCTTCGAGATCGAGAATCGCGGCGTCGACGTCGGCGGCGAGCGCCTTCTCCACGCGTCGCGCGTGATTGCCGGGAACGAATAGAAATGTGCGGGACAGCGCCATTCAAAGTCTCCTCATGAAAGTTCAGTCGAGCTCGGCTTCCAGGCTCTCCAGCGTTTTGCCGCGCACATTGGGGCCGATCGCGGCGAGCAGGATCGCCATCGCGACATACGCGACGCCGACCGACGACACCACATACAGCGGGTTCTTCAGCGTGAGCAGCGCGGCGGCGACCGCGAACGGCGTGATCGCGGAAGCGAGCCGCCCGATCAGCGCCGCCGAACCGAGGCCGCGCAGCCGCACGCCGGTGGGCAAAATCTCCGGGATATACGTCGCGAAGCCGACCGACGAGATGAAGAAAATCGCCGCGACGAGAACCAGCCCCGTCACCATCAGCCCCGTCGGCGTGCTCTGCTGGGCGTAGGCGACGCCGGCCGCCGCCGCGATCAGCGCGGCCACGACGAGCGCCCAGCGCCGCTCGACGCGATCCGCGAGCAGGATGCCGAGCAGCGGTCCGATGAAGCCGCCCGTGAAGCTGACGGCCGCGAACGTGAAGGTCGAGCCGAGCGTGAGACCGCGCGAGACGAACAGCGTCGGCAGCCAGCTGATCAGCACGTAGAGTCCGGTGAGGTGACAGATGTTGAAGACAATCGCCAGTGCGAAGCGCTTGCGTACCACCGGCGCGAACAGCGCGTCCCAGCCGAGATGCCGCACGGGGTCGCGGGTCGGTTCGGGGTCCGGCAAGGATTGGCCTCGCCGCACGATGTCCGCCTCGATCGCGTCGAGTACACGCCCCGCTTCCTCGTCGCGGCCCACCGAGGCGAGCCAGCGCGGCGATTCGGGCAACAGCCGTTTGTTCGCGAAGACGAGCAGCGCGGGGATCACCGAGAGCAGAAACAGAATGCGCCAACCCATCTCGACGCCCGTGTTCGGCACGATGAGACGCGCCATCAAGGCACCGAACGGCAGGCCGCCGTTCAGCAGCAACGCCACCGCCGACTGGAAGCGTCCCCGATAGCGCTTCGGCGTGAATTCGTTCAGATAGGCGTAGCCCGTGACGGTCACGGTGCCGATGGCGAACAGATTGAGCGTGCGGAACGTCAGCAGCATGCCGTAGCTCGTCGCCAGACCGCAGCCGAGGCTCGACAGGCTGTAGGCGAGCACGGTGGCCTGAAACAGGCGCCTGCGCCCGATACGGTCGCCCAGCACGCCCGCCGCGATCGAACCGAACGCGGCCGCAACGAGCGGCAACGAAATGAACATCGCCGTGGTGGCGGGCGTGAGCCAGCCGTGTTTGTGCAGCGCCGGAATCACGAAACCGGTGACAGTGAGATCGTAGCCGTCGAAGAACATCGCGACGCCCAGGATCGCGAACAGGGCCCAGTGAAATCGCGCGAGCGGCAGGCGTTCGAGCCGTCCAGCGATGTTCAGCGTCGAGCTGTGATCGTGCGCGAAGGCACGCGACTGTTGCGCCTCGTACGAGGCGAGCGTGGCCGGCTTCATGATGCCCTCCGCGCGGCGAATGCCGCAATGTCGAGCGTGCGTTGCATGCGCGGCACCAAGTCGATCGCGACGAATTCACCGTCGACGATGGCCGTCCCTTCGCCGCTTGCCTTGACCGTCTCGAACGCCTCGACGATGCGGTGCGCGCGTGCGGTCTCTTCCTCTGTTGGCGTGAAGGCGCGATTGACCGCGTCCACTTGTGCCGGATGAAACACCACCTTGCCGCTGAATCCCAGTTCGCGCGAGCGCAGCGCATCTTCATGCGTGCCTTCGGGATCTCGCAGACCATGCAGGTAAGGCGCGTCGATCGCGTCGCAGCCGATCGCGCCGGCTGCCGCGACGATCGTCGAGCGCGCCCACAGCAAGGCAGTCGGCGTGATTTCCGCGCCGGTTTCCATGGTGTAGTCGCCGGAGCCGAAGAAGAGCGCGCAGCAGCGCGGCGACGCGTCGGCGATGGCGAGCGCGTTGAGTACGCCACGCGGCGTTTCGAGCGTGACGATGATTTTCAGCGGCACCTCGCGTTTGTGCGACTGCCGCGCCTCGGCGGCGGCAAGCGCGTCGTCGAGCCGGCGCAATTGGTCCGACGTTTCTACTTTCGGCACCAGCAGCGCGTCGCAGGAGCCAAGCGGAATGCCGTCGAGATCGCGCCGGCCGTCTTCCGTGCCGATCGCGTTGATCCGCACGACGCGCTCGCGGCCGCCGAAGTCCAAAGCCGGCATCAGCCTCATCAGATTGGCGCGCGCTTCCTCACGACGGCCGGGCGGCACGCCGTCTTCGAGATCGAACACGAAGGAATCGACCGCGAGCTTCATGGCGCCTTCCATACGCTCGGGACGATGCGCGGGCGTGATGAGCATGGAGCGGCGAATGCGGCGAGTCATCTGTGACGGAGTGCTATTCATCGCGGCCTCCGCAGCATGGCATGCGGCTATTCGTGCGATGTTTGCACTCGGACCACCGGTATTGCACCGATGAATGGAATCGCGCCGGCGGGCGCGGATAGAGCACGCGAAAAGTCATTCGATCGTCTCCTGAAAGATCTCGCCGGGACATGGCCGGTGAGTCGTCGATTCATTCTGTCCTTCTGTCGACAGTCGGACGATCAGGGTTAACGCGCCGCCGCAGCGTGTCGCGCAGGCCGGCATTCAAGCCCTTCGATTCTCTGCGAAAGCGCGTGGCATAAGGCTTTCGCGCGTCGCCACACGGCGTTTCTCGCGCGCCGATATTCGCCCGCTGCATAACAGGTATCTGAGCGACCGGTCGAGGCGGTCAATACGCTTCAATACGCTTATTCAGGCGCCGACCCGTCATTCCGCAAGAACGGGACGCGCTTCATATCATTCGACCCATTGGCAGGAGACACCCATGAACATCGGCGCGGCCGACGGCGCTTCGGCGCATCGCATCGACGAGGAAAAGCTGTACAAAAAGCTCCTGTGGCGCATCGCGCCGATCCTGTTTCTATGCCACCTGTTCTCGTTTCTGGATCGCGTCAATATCGGCTTTGCGAAGCTCGGCATGCTGGGCGATCTGAAAATCGGCGACTCGGCTTTCGCGCTCGGGGCGAGCATGTTTTTCGTCGGCTATATCGCGCTGGAAATTCCCAGCAATATCGTGCTGCACAAAGTGGGCGCGCGCCGATGGATCGCGCGCATCATGCTGACGTGGGGCATCATTTCCGCAGGCACGATGTTCACGGCGGAACTCGCGCATTTCTTCGGTGTACAGAACGCCACCATGTTCTACATCTTGCGTCTGCTGCTCGGCTGCTGCGAAGCGGGCTTTTATCCGGGCATGCTGCTCTATATCGGCTACTGGTTTCCTTCCGATCGTCAGACCAAAGTGACCTCGGGGCTGTTGCTCGCCTTGCCGACCAGCCTCATGTTCGGCGGTCCGCTTTCCGGCTGGCTGATGTCGCACTCGCACGGCGTGCTCGGTTTTAGCGGCTGGCAATGGATGCTGGCGATCGAAGGACTGCCCGCCGTCGCGCTGGCGTTCCTCGTCTACTTCGGTCTGTCGGACAAGATCGCCGACGCAAAGTGGCTCACCGACGCCGAAAAGCGCTTACTGGAACGCAACGTGGTGGCCGAGCGCGAGCACAAGTCGTATCGTTTCGGCGTTGCGCTGCGCGACTACCGCGTGTGGATCGTCGCGGGCATCATCTTCACGTATGCGACGGGCTGGTATGGACTGTCGTTCTGGCTGCCGTCGATCGTGCGCGAATCGGGCGTGAAGGACACCTTCCAGATCGGGCTGCTCACCGCCATTCCCTTCGTCTTCGCCACCGCCGCGATGATCTTCAACGCGTGGCATTCGAGCAAGACAGGCGAGCGCCGCTGGCATGCCGCGATTCCCGCTTTTCTCGGCGGAGCGGGTCTGATACTCAGCGCGGTCTTCGCCGGCAACGTGCCGGTCGCGATCGTCTGTCTGTGCGTGGCGGCCTCGGGCGTGCTCGGACTCACGCCCGTGGTCTGGACGTATCCCAACAGCCTGCTGTCAGGCACGGCAGCGGCGGCGGGCATTGCCATGATCAACTCGTTCGGCAGCCTCTCGGGCATCGCAGGTTCGATGATCACCGGCGTGGTGAAGGAGATGACCGGCAACATCAATAACGGCACATTCGCGCTCGGGCTCGTGCTGCTGTGCACCGGCGTACTCGTGCTGTCGATACCGGCCGCGACTTTCGCACGCGGCCGGGCCGCCCAGGCTCGCGCGGACGAACAGCTCGCCGGCGACGTGCTGACCGACTCGCCTGCGTAAAACGGCGCGAAGCGTCGCTTACTCCACCGCGCGCCAGACGCCGTTTCGCACCAGCGATTCGGTTTCTTCGCGCACGATGCGGTAGAGCGCCTTCATCGCGAGCGTGGCTTCTTTTTTCGGCGAGAACGCGATGGAGAGCACGCCGGATAGCGCCGGATCGTGAATCCGCCGCGCCTTGAGCGTGCCGTTCGCGAGGCGCTTTTCGACGGCGGCGAACGGCGCGATGCTGAAGCCGTGACCCGCGGCGACCAGATCGAAAATGCCCGCCATCGCATCGACCTCGACCACCACGTTCAGCGACAGGCCGCGCTCGTTCGCGGCGTCCTCGGCGAGCGAGCGCAAACCATGCGGCCGCGGCGGCAAAATCCACGGCAGCCGCGCAGCCTCGCTGAAGGCGAGCGCCGCGGTGGGACTCAGCACCTGCGCGTCCGGCGGCCCGATCAGCAGCATTTCGTCGGCGAGCAGCGGTTCGACACCGATCGTGTTCATCGACGACACGTTATAGAGCACGCCGAGATCGAGCTTGCCGGTCATCAGCCATTCGAGCACGTAGCCGCTCACGGCCTCGCGCAACCGCAAGCGGACTTCGGGACATTCCGTGCGAAAGCGCCGCGTCAGCGGCACGAGCAGATGTTCGCCGAGCATCGGCGGAATGCCGATGGTCACCGTGCCGCCTGGGCTTGCGCGCAGCGCCTGCATCTGGCTCACGGCGCTATCGGTGCGCATCAGGATGTCGCTGGCGGAAGCAAGGAAGGTCTTGCCGCCTGCAGTCAACGACATGCCGTGTCCGTTGCGGTACAGCAGCGGCAGACCGAATTCCGCTTCCAGACTCTGGATATGGCGCGTGAGCAGAGACTGACTCACGCCGAGCAGCGTGGCTGCTCGCGAAAGACTGCCTTCGCGCGCGACGACTTCGAAGTATCTCAACTGTTTCAGTTCCAACTGAGCGTCTCCGGTCCGGGTGTGGCTCGACATGGGGCGGCTGGTGCGAATGCTCATGGCGTTGTCGACGACCTGAATAACAGGTATGCAAGCGATGCCCGGTGCCTCTGGCTATGCTCACACGGTTCCTGACGATAACAATGGGAGAACGAATGCTGCCAAGGACGCCGGGCTTTTCTCTGAACGGCAAGGCCGCACTGATTACCGGGGGCGGACGCGGCCTTGGCCTCGCCAGTGCGGCGGCGCTGGCCCAGGCCGGCGCGCATGTCACGCTCGTCGCGCGCTCCGCCGACGAACTGAAGCACGCCTGCGCACTCATCGCGGAAGACGGCGGCCAGAGCCGCTACATCGTTCTGGACATCACCTGGGCGCGTGATGTCGAGCGCGAGATCGAAAGCGCGCAAGAACGGCACGGACCGTTCGACATTCTCGTGAACTGCGCGGGGACCAATCGCCCGAAGCCGCTGGTCGACACGCAGGACGACGACATCGACGCCATTCTCGATCTCAACGTGAAAGCGGTGTTCCATGTCTCGCGCGTGGTGGCGAAGGGCATGTTGCGCGCCGCCCGGAGTGGCTCCATCATTAACGTATCCTCGCAGATGGGCCACGTCGGCAGCCCGGGGCGCACGGTGTATTGCGCGTCGAAACACGCGATAGAAGGCATGACGAAGGCGCTCGCGTGGGAACTGGGTCCGCACGGCATCCGCGTGAATACGGTGTGTCCGACCTTCATCGAAACGGCCTTTACGGCGCCGATGTTCGCGGCACCCGGCTTTCGCGACTGGGTTACCCAGCGCATCGCGCTCGGACGCGTGGGTCGCGTGGAGGAAGTCATGGGCGCGATCGTGTTCCTCGCCGGCGACGCGTCGACCCTGATGACCGGCAGCGCGCTCATGCTCGACGGCGGCTGGACCGCGGTCTGAACCAACACGAACAGGAAAGAGGAGACACATGAGCAGATCACCTGAAGTGACGAACGACCGGCCCGTTGCCATCATCGGCGCGGGTCTGGTGGGCGCGGGATGGGCCATCGCCTTCGCCCGCGCGGGACTCGCCGTGCGGGTCTACGACGCCAATCCGGACACGGCGGCGGCCGCCCTTCCGTGGGCCGCGAGCCAACTCGACGCCCTGCATCGGCACGGCTTGCTCGAAGAGGCGCCGCAGCAGATCGTTGCGCGGCTCACGCTGGCGCACTCGCTCGCCGAGGCCGTGGACGGCGCGGCCTATGCACAGGAATCCGTGCTGGAGCGCGTCGACGTCAAGCGTCGGCTCATGCAGGACATCGACGCCGTGGCGGACGAGACGCTGGTTGTCGGCAGTTCGAGCTCGGGCATCATGGCGTCGGATTTCGCACTGGACCTCGCCATCTCGCCGCGCGTGCTGATCGCGCATCCGGTCAATCCGCCCTACCTCGTGCCGGTCGTCGAACTCGTGCCGTCCAGGCAGACCGCGCCGCAAACCGTGGCGTTTGCCGACACGCTCATGCGCGGGATCGGCCAGAGCGTCGTGCATGTGCGCAAGGAAATAGAGGGCTTCGTGCTGAACCGTCTGCAGGCCGCGTTGCTGCGCGAGGCGTGGGCGTTGCAGCGCGACGGTATCGCCAGTTGCGAAGACATCGATAAAACCGTACGCGACGGACTCGGCTGGCGCTGGTCCTTCATGGGACCGTTCGAGACGATCGACCTGAACGCGCCGGGCGGCGTGGCGGACTACGCGGCGCGCCTCGGACCGCTGTACCACTCGATCGCGCGATCGCGCATCGGCGACGGTCCGTGGGACGAGCAGCTGATCGCGCGTGTCGAACAGGACCGGCGCTCGCAACTCCCCGTCGACCAGCTCGCCGCTCGCCGCGACTGGCGCGAGGAGCGGCTGATGGAGTTCGCCGTCGCCAGGCGCGAAGCAAAGCGCGACTAGCGTGCTCTCCGGTGGGCGCCTGGCGTCATGAGACATCACACCGCCAGGCACAGATACTTGATGACCACGTAGTCGTCGATGCCGTAGTGCGACCCTTCGCGCCCGAGGCCCGATTGCTTCACGCCGCCGAAGGGCGCGACTTCGTTGGACAGCAAGCCGGTGTTGATGCCCACCATGCCGTATTCGAGCGCTTCCGCCACCCGCCAGACGCGGCCGATATCACGGCTGTAGAAGTACGCGGCGAGACCGAATTCGGTGTCGTTGGCCATGCCAATTACTTCGTCATCCGAACTGAAACGGAAGATGGGCGAGAGCGGCCCGAAGGTCTCTTCTTTCGCCACCTTCATCGCGGAGGTCACGCCGGTCAGCACCGTCGGCTCGAAGAAGCCGTGGCCGAGCGCGTGCCGTTTGCCGCCGGCCGCAAGCGTGGCGCCTTTGGCGAGCGCGTCGTCGATATGCGCCTCGACCTTGCGCACCGCCGCCTCGTTGATCAGCGGGCCCATCGCGACACCGCTTTGCGTACCGGCGCCCACTTTCAGCCGGCCCACTGCTTCGCTGAGTTTCGCGGCGAAAGCATCGTAGATGCGCTCATGAACGTAGAAGCGGTTCGTGCAGACGCAGGTCTGGCCGCTGTTGCGATACTTCGACGCAATCGCGCCTTCCACGGTGGCGTCCAGATCGGCGTCGTCGAAAACGATGAACGGTGCGTTGCCACCGAGTTCGAGCGTGACCTTCTTGATCGTCGGCGCGCTCTGCGCCATCAGCAGGCGCCCCACGGCGGTCGAGCCCGTGAACGAGAGCTTGCGCACGATCGGATTGCGCGTCATCTCTTCGCCGATTTCCTTGGGGTCGCCCGTCACGATGGACAGCACACCCTTCGGAATGCCCGCGCGTTCGGCCAGCACGGCCATCGCCAGCGCGGAAAACGGCGTCGCTTCAGCGGGTTTCACGACGATCGGACAACCAGCTGCCAGCGCCGGGCCCACCTTGCGTGTAATCATCGCGGCCGGAAAATTCCACGGCGTGATCGCGGCGCACACACCGATCGGCTCTTTCGTCACGACGATGCGTTTATCCGCGGCGGGCGTGGCGAGCGTGTCGCCCGCCACACGCTTGCCTTCTTCCGCAAACCATTCGATGAACGAGGCGGCGTAAGCGATCTCGCCCTTCGCTTCGGCGAGCGGTTTGCCCTGCTCGGTGGTCAGAATGAGCGCGAGGTCGTCCGCGTGCTGAAGCATGAGGTCGAACCAGCGGCGCATCAGAATGGCCCGCTCTTTTGCCGTCTTTTTGCGCCAGGCGGGCCACGCTGCGTTGGCGGCGTCGATCGCGCGCCGCGTTTCGGCCGCGCCCATTTTCGGCACGCTCCCGAGCGAGGCGCCGTTCGACGGATCGGTTACTTCGAAGGTCGCGCCATTGTCGGCGCGCTGCCATTCGCCGTCGATAAAAGCGTCATGCCGCAGCAGCGTCGGATCGTCGAGCAGGTCTTTCAGGTTCGTTGTCATGGAGTGTGTCGTTGGTACTGTCATTCGGTAGCGCGAAACGCGAAGCCGCCGTTCTCGCCTTCGTCGACATAGCCCGCATGCGGCGCCATGAAATGACCGGGCAGCAACAGCGCGCGATGCTCGCAGGTCGCTTCGAGCACGCGTCGGCGCGTGTCGGCGGACTGCTTCTGGTCGATACAGCCGAAGCAGCTCCACTGCGGATACTTCACCTGGATCGGGTGATGCAGGATGTCGCCGGTGAGCACGGCGCGCGCCTCGCCCGATTTCACCCAGATCGCCACATGACCCGGCGTATGACCCGGCGCCGGTTCGAGCACGAGGCAATCGGCAATTTCGGCGTAGTCGTCGACGATCAGCGCCTGACCCGCTTCAATCACCGGCAATACGCTGTCCTGATACGCGATCAGGTGCGGACCCTTGGCGTCGGCCGCGAGTTTGGCCTGCCAGAAGTCGTTTTCGCGCCGCGAAAACACGTACTTCGCGTTCGGGAAGGTCGGCACCCACCGGTCGCCGATCAGCCGCGTATTCCAGCCGATATGATCGGCATGCAGATGCGTGCAGAGCACGAAGTCGATGTCTTCGGGCGTCGCGCCCGCCGCCGCGAGCCGGTCGAGAAACGGCGTGTCGAGTCCGCACCAGTCGGGACGGCCTGGACGGTCCTTGCCGTTGCCCACGCAACCGTCGATCAGGATCTTGTGACGCCCCGTGTCGAGCAGCCACGAATGCATGCTGAGCAGCAGGCGGCCGCTCGCCGGATCGTAGTGGCCGGGGGCCATCCACGAGAGGTTTTCCGCGAGCGCTTCTTCAGTGGCAAGCGGGAAAAACCGGAAGAAGTCGAACATGCTGTCGACCATCTCCTCGACGAGTGTGACGCTCACCTTGCCGATCTGGAAGCGGATCATGCGGTCTGGTCTCCTCGTGCGCCGCTTGCGTGGAATCGTGCTTCTTCCTCGGCGCGCGCGTCCTCTTCGTCGAGACGCGCGAGCGGAATGCCGGCCGCTTCACGCAGCGGCACGATGGAGAGCACCGAGATAACCGCCAGCACGCCGATATAGCCGACGAGGGGCATGTAGCCGCCCGCCCACGCGATCAGCATGGCGGCGATCATCGGCGTGGGTCCGCTCCACGACACGGTGGCGAGTTGATACGCGAGCGACACACCGCTGTAGCGCACACCGGAACGATACTGTTCGGCAAAAAGGCTCGGCTGCGCGGCCTGCACACTGCCTTCGCCGATCGCCATCGCGAGGCTCATCGCCAGCACGATCAGCGGATAGCTGCCCGTGTTGAGCAACAGAAAATACGGGTAGATGAACAGCCCGAGAAAAATCATGCCGCCCATGAACACGGTCTTGCGTCCGATTCGATCGGACAACGCGCCGAAAGTAGGATGCGCCACCAGCGTGCAGGCCGCCGCGATCATCAGCGCACGCAATGCGTCGGTGCGCGCCATGTGCAGATTCTGCGTGAGATAAACCAGCGAATAAACCGCCACCACGTAAAACGCCGCGCACTGCACTGCCTGCGAAGCGACCAGCAGGAACGTCGTGCGCTTGTGGTTGCGCAGAATGGTGGCGAGCGGCACGGTCGGCGTTTCGTGCGAACGGCGCATCCGTTCGATGCTCGGCGATTCCGCGAGCCGCCGGCGAATCACGATGCCCACGATCACGAGAATGCCGCTCAGCAGGAACGGCACGCGCCATCCCCATGCGGCGAACTGCTCGGTGGTGGTGAGCGCGGTGGTGAGCGCCATCGCGCCCGTCGAAAGAATCAGCGCGCCGGGAATGCCCATCTGCGGCCAGCTGCCGTAAAAACCGCGCTTTTTTGCGGGTGCATGTTCGATCACCATCAGCGTCGCGCCGCCCCACTCACCGCCCACCGCGAAACCCTGCACGAAGCGCAGAACGGTCAACATGACCGGCGCGGCGACGCCGACGCTCGCATAGGTCGGCAACAGGCCGATCAGGAACGTGACGCCGCCCATCATCGTGAGACTGAGCACGAGCATCGCCTTGCGGCCGATGCGATCGCCGAAATGCCCGAACACGGCTGCGCCGACCGGCCGCGCGATGAAGCCCACCGCGAAGCTCGCCAGCGATGCGATGGTGCCCGCGACGGGGTCGAAGGTCGGGAAGAACAGCTTGCTGAACACCAGCGCCGCCGCTGACGCGAAGATGAAGAAGTCATACCATTCGAGCGTCGTGCCGATGGTGCTCGCGAGCGCGACCCGCCGGATGTCGGTGATGTCCGCGGTTTGTGCCATGTGTATCTCCTGAAAACTGCGTTTCCATTCTAGTTATGCGTGCCGGGCGAGTGCTGCCACGGCTCGATCCGTCAGGCACGCTGTCCCGCTGCGTGCCGGTCGTGCACGTCCGTCTCTTCCGCCGGCAGCGGCTCCAGGCTGCCGAGTTCGCCGCCCGCGGCTTCGCGCAAGGGCACGATGGCGCACACGGAAATCACCGCGGCAATGCCGACGTAGGCGACGAGCGGCCAGTAGCTGCCCGCCCACAGCACGAACAGCGCCGCGAGGATCGGCGTCGGCCCGCTCCAGATCACGGTGGCGAACTGATACGCCACCGAAACACCGCTATAGCGGATCGACGCGTGATACTGCTCGCCGAACAGACTGGGTTGCGCGGCCTGCGTGCTGCCCTGGCCGAGCGCCAGTGCCAATGTCATCGCCATCACGATCAGCGGATAGCTGCCCGTGTTGAGCATGGCAAAGAACGGATAGATGAAGAGGCCGAGGAAAATCATCTCGCCCATGAACACTTTCTTGCGGCCGATACGATCCGACAGTGCTCCGAACAGCGGTTGGGCGAGAAAAGTGAAGAATGCGGCGATCATCAGCGCGCGCAGCGCGAGCGGCCGCGGCACATGCAGATTCTGCGTCAGGTAGACGAGCGAATAGACCGCGAGAATATAGAAGCTGGTGTTCTCCGCCGCCTGCGACGCGATGATGAGCGCCGTGCGCTTTTTCTGCGTCCTGAACACGGCCGCAATCGGCAAACGCGCTTTGGCGTCGGCGCGTTGCAGGCGCTTGAAACTCGGCGACTCCGACACGTTCCTGCGAATCACGACGCCCACGACCACCAGCACGCCGCTCAGCAGGAACGGAATACGCCAGCCCCATGCGGCGAATTGCTCGGGCGTGGTGAGCGCGTTGGTCGCGGCCATGACACCGGTGGACAGCAACAGCGCGGCGGGAATGCCCATTTGCGGCCAGCTGCCGTAGAAACCGCGCTTTTTCGCGGGAGCGTGCTCGATCACCATCAGCGTCGCGCCGCCCCACTCGCCGCCTACCGCAAAGCCTTGCAGGAAGCGCAGCAGCGTAAGCAGGACAGGCGCGGCCAGACCGATGCTCTGGTAGGTCGGCAACAGGCCGATCAGGAAGGTGACGCCGCCCATCATCGTCAGGCTGAGCACGAGCATCGCCTTGCGGCCGATACGGTCGCCGAAATGGCCGAACACGATGCCGCCGAGCGGCCGCGCGATGAACCCGACCGCGAAACTCGCCAGCGACGCGATGGTGCCCGCAACCGCATCGAAAGCGGGAAAGAACAGCTTGCTGAAAACCAGCGCGGCCGCCGATCCGAAGATGAAAAAGTCGTACCACTCGAGCGTCGTCCCGATCGCGCTCGCGATTCCGACGCGCCGGATATCCGAATCGTTTGCCATGTCGTCTCCTGACTGCCTTGATATTTTTTTGTTCGATGGCGTGTGCACGCCGCTGCCGGCTGCGCACACGCTGTTCTCTACGTCTGACTACGCTTCACTGCCCAACTACCTCAACCCGCCTTGCGCAACGGCTCCGCGTTGACGCCCGCAAAAGCCTGCTTGCGCCAGTCGCCGGCATCGGGCTTCGGCAGGCCGATGTTTTCGCGCAAGGTCGAGCCTTCGTATTCCTTGCGGAACACGCCGCGGCGCTGCAATTCCGGCACCACCTGGCGTACGAAGTCTTCGTAACCGCCGGGCACGTGAGTCGGCGAAATCACGAAACCGTCGCAACCGCCTTCGACGAACCACTGTTCCATCTGGTCGGCAACCGTCTTCGCCGTGCCCGCGAACACCGGGAATTCGTTCAGACGCGCACGGTTGGAGAAGTCCACGAAATCGCGCACCGACGGGTTCGGCTTGCCCGAGAGCATCACCACGCGATCGCGGAAACCGGTCCAGCCGGAGATGGCCTTCATCTCGGCGTCGGTGAACGGCGCGTCGTAGTCGCGTGTGGAGAAGTCCGTGTTCAGCACTTCGCACAGCAGCGTGAGCGAGTCGATCGGTTTGGCGAGCGCGTCGATGTATTCCCGCTGCTGCTGCGCGATTTCTTCCGACTCGGCCACCACCGTATAGCAGGCCGTCGAAACCTTGACCTGCTCCGGATCGCGTCCGGCTTCCACCACGGCCTGCTTCAACTCCGCGTATTGCTTCTTGCCGGCCGCGAGATTCGGGTACACCACGAAAATCAGTTCGCCCCAGCGCGAAGCGAACGCGCGGCCGCGACCGCTCTGCCCCGCCTGAATCAGCACCGGATGGCCCTGCTGCGAACGCGGCACCGTGAGCGGACCGCGCGAGTTGAAGTACTCGCCGCGATGATCGAGGCGGCGCACTTTCGATGCGTCGGCGAAACGGCCGCTTTGCTTGTCGAGAATCAGCGCGTCGTTTTCCCACGAATCCCAGTGACCCATCACCGTTTCGAGAAACTCGTCGGCGCGGTCGTAGCGCAGATCGTGTTCCAGGTGCATGTCGCGGCCGAAGTTGGCGGCTTCCGAGTCGTTGAGCGACGTGACCACGTTCCAGGCCACGCGGCCTTTCGCCATCAGATCGAGCGTCGCGAAATGGCGCGCCACGTGATACGGCTCGTAGTACGTGGTCGAATAGGTTGCGCCCAGCCCGAGATGTGTGGTGGCCATCGCCATCGCGGTGATGATCGGCGTGGGGTCCATTTTCACGGCGCGAACGCCGTGCTCGACGGTTTCGACATGCGAGTCGCCGTAGAGGTCGGGCATTGCGAGACGGTCGTCGAAAAATGCCAGATGGAACTTGCCTTCTTCGAGCGTGCGCGCAATGCGCTGATAGTACTCGGGCGACATGAAGTCCTGCATCGCCGCGCTATGGCGCCACGAGCCCGGATACGTCGAACAGTTTTGCGCCTGCAGGAAGCCGATGAGCGTAAGTTGTCGCTGCTTGTTTGCCATGCTGTCTGTCTCCTTTTATAGCGTCTCAGACGCCGGGAATCTCGATGCTCAGAAGCGGCGCGTGCTGCTGCGCGCCGAATGTGTCGCGTTCGCCGACGCTGCCTTGCGCCCACGAGCGCTTGAGCGTCAGCTTGAAGGCGCGTGCCGGGTCGAAGAACATCAGCGTGACGATGTCGTCTTTCGTGACGTTGTAGAGCTTGCAGATCAACGCTTCGTCGAGCACGCCGCTCGCCTTCACACGCTCGTAGAGCGGCACGTCGTCGAAGATCACGTCGAAAGTGATTTCGAACGGGCCGGAATTCTTGCTGCGCACGACCTTGGCGAGATCGCGCAGCGTCTTGTTCTGGTTCTGGATCGCGGTCATGTTCAGACCTCCACGATATGAATCGGGAACAGCGTCTCGGCGGAATCGATCTTCATCACGTGGTAGATCGTGAATTTGCAGACCGGGCCGATCGGGTTCTCCGGCGGGTTGAGCGGGATCGCGAAGTTGCCGGCCGTCGCCACCTGGCCCGGATAAGGCGTGTGCAGCACGTCGATACGCACGCTGCTGCAGATCGCGTTGGCGAGTTCCTGCGTGGCCGCCGTCACTTCGCCGAGCAGGCCGATTTCGTGCGGCACGGTGCTCGCGAGCGGCTCGAAGCTGCCCATCACGCCGTTCTTGCCGTAGACGTGGAACTTGAGCGTGGCTTCGCCCGAGCGCAATTCAGCGTAGGTCTCGTGTGCATAGGCCGTGATGCGCGCCAGAAAATCGTCGATCTGTCCGATCAGGATCGGATCGCGGATACCGCCCACGAAGATCGTCCGCATGCCCACCACGCCCGCGCCTTCGAGCTTGACGGTGTAGTCTTCCGCTGGAATGAAACGGCTGCCGCGCACGCGTACGGCGCGTTCGGTGATCTGCTCGTAAGTCGCTTCACGCAGATCGAGCACGCCGCCCGGACCGGTCAGCAGGTCGGGACGGGTCTTTTCGTAGAGCGTATGCGCCGCCACCGAAGCCGGCGTGCAGCGTTCGAGCGGATTCATCGGTTCGAGATCAAAGCTGTCGCGGCGAATGGTCGCGAGAATCACCTTGCCCTTCGGCTCCGCGCAGTTCGCGCCGCATTCGACGATCTTGCCCATGTGCCAGTAGATGCCAGGCTCGATGCCGTGCAACATGCACAGACCTGCGAACGGCGCCGGGTCGTAGGCGCGGCCCGCCACGATGATGTCGAGATCCGGATGCTCGCGCAGCGCCTTGGCGAACGGCTCGGCACCCATCTGCGCGACGATGTGCGAGGACGCGCCGATGTCCGAAATCTGCAGTTGCGGCGCGGAGGCGCACGGCGTGATGCGGCCTTCGCCGAACGCATCGCGCACATAAGATGGATCGATGTCCGAATAGATTTTCGCGATCTTGAAGCGGTAGCCTTCCTTCTGCGCGATTTCGGCGATGACGTCGACCATGAAGTCGACGTGCTCGCGAATGCCGGGTCCGCCGGCGGAGCTGATATAGATCGGCACCTTGCGATTGGCGCAGGCGTCGAGCATCAACGAAAGATCGCGCAGATAGGCTTCGCGTGTAACGAGTGTTTTGGGCAGACCGAGCAGATAGGGACCGGGGTCGGTCGAGCCGCCGTCGACGATCATCGCGTCGGGTTGCTGGTCGATGCCGCGCCAGAAATCGGCGGCCGGAATGCCGTAGCCCAGAATGCCATTGGGCGTCAGGATCCTGATTTCATCCTTCATGGAGTCTCCTTGCGAGTCATTCGGTGCGCGTCGCGCCACGGACTTCTTCATGCTGCGGTGCACGATGCGTTGCGTCGTGGCGTGCACTGCGCGCGGCGCTCGTCCGCGGCGTTCGTCGTTACTTCGAGGTTGAAACGATTATGGCGAGAGGCAGGCGGCCACACTATTTGCTTTATGAGATAGACTCATAGCCATTCCTGATAAAACCAATGGAGACCCCCGTCATGACGGCTGACAAGCCGGATGGGAGCGCACAAGCCCCACAGGCCCTTGCCACGCAGGTGTTGCGCTTCGACCTGGTCGAACTCGAAACCTTTCTCGCCGTGGTCGAAACCGGCAGTTTCAGCGCCGCGGCGAAGCGTCTGCATATCTCGCAGCCTTCCGTCACGGGCCGCGTACAGCGGCTCGAATCCACCCTTAAAACACGGCTTTTAATCCGCACCACGCGTCACGTCGAGCCGACAGCGGCGGGCAAACGTCTGCGCGAACGCGCCGAATTCGCGCTGCGCGATCTGCGTCTCCTGATGCAGGAATTCCAGACCGAAGCCGAAGCCGCGCGTCTGCGCGTGGTGATCGCCGCCACGCCGATGATCTCGGCCGTGATGCTGCCGCCGCTGATTCATTCGTTCTGTCAGCGTTATCCCGACGTGCAGATCCAGTTGCGCGATCTTCAGTACGAAGACGTCGTCGCGAGGATCGAAGCCAACGAAGCCGATCTCGCCGTGGTGGCGTTCGACAACGACTCGGAAAAGCTCAGCTTTCAGCCGCTTACGGAAGAGGACATGCTGGTGATCGTCCCCAAGACGCACGTGCTCGCCGAAGCCGGCGAAGTGACACTGGAAGAACTCGCACAGGTGCCGCTGATGCTGCTCGACCGTTATTCGATGCTGCTCGACACGCTCGCCAGCGAGTTCGCCCGGCGCGGACTCACCTTGCGTCCGATGCACCAGGCGGCCAACCTGAGCACCCTGCTCGGCATGGTGGACGCGGGCGTGGGCGCGACCTTCCTGCCGCGTTCGATGGCCCAGCGCTATGCGCGCGACCACCGCGCGACCTTACGGGTGACCGACGTCAAACTCATGCGCAGCTTCGGCATCCTGCGCTCGCGCAACGCCGAGCTGAGCCCGTCCGCGTTGTCTTTCGTGCGCCATCTGCAGGCGAATTTCGGCGCGGCCATGGCGAGCGAACCATCCACGGCCTGAGCGGCGATCTATTAGATTTGCCAATCAATCCATCGCGACTTAGAAATTGTCCGGCGCAGAGGGCGCCTCTAGACTGACTGTCATGAATTCGATTCCGGGCACGCGCCCATCCGAACATCCGGAGACTTTCATGACAATAAAAGACAAACAGACGTTCCGCGACGCCCTTTCGGCGTTCCCGAGCGGCGTGACCATCGTCTCGACCACCGACGAAGCAGGCCGCCACTGGGGATTCACCGCCAGTTCGTTCTCGTCGGTCTCGATGGACCCGCCGCTCGTGCTGGTATGCATCGCCAACACCGCCGACTCTCACCCGGCCTTCATGAAGGCACGCCGTTACGCGATCAATATCCTCGCGCAGGAGCAGAAAGACATCGCGATGCACTTCGCGCGCAAGGGCGTCGACAAATTCGGCCCGCACGAATTTCACTACGGTACGGACGACAACCCTCATCCGCCGATGCTGCCGGGCTCGATGGCCTCGCTCGTCTGCACCGCCCGCGACGTGTACGAAGCCGGCGACCATACGGTACTGATCGGCGAGATCGAAGACGTGCAAATGGGCAGCGCCGTGCCGCTCGTCTATTTCAATCGCGGCTTTCGCAATCTCGAACTCGAAGCCGCCGAGTCGGTGTCCTGACCTTCCCTGACTGGTGAGCACTCTGCATGAACGCATTCAGCTTCACGACCGTCCCCTCGCTTCTGATCGAGTACGGCGGTGCGCGGCGGCTCGGCGCATTGTTGCGCGAGCGCTTTAGCGCGACGCGTCTCGTCCTCGTCACGGATCGATTCCTTCATTCGAGCGGCCTGCTGGCACCCGCGCTCGACAGCCTCGCTGCGAGCGGCTGGCAGGTCACGGTAATCGACGACGTGGTGGCCGATCCGCCCGACCACGTCGTACTCGACGCCACCGCGCGCGCCAAAGCACATTGCGCCGAGATCGTGCTGGGTCTCGGCGGCGGCTCGTCGATGGACGTCGCAAAACTCATCGCCGTGCTGTGCGCGTCCGACCAGCCGCTCACGGAGATGTACGGCGTGGGCAATGTCAAAGGACCGCGTCTGCCGCTGGTCCTGATGCCGACCACCGCGGGCACCGGCTCGGAAGTCACGGCCATCTCCATCGTGACGACGGGCGAGACCACCAAGAGCGGCGTCGTCTCGCCGATTCTTTATCCGGATCTCGCGCTGCTCGACGCGGAACTCACGCTCGGTCTGCCCGCGCAGGCCACTGCCGCAACCGGCATCGACGCGATGGTCCATGCGATCGAGGCGTATACGTCGGTGCGTTTGAAAAACCCATTGTCCGACATGCTCGCGAAGGAAGCCTTGCGACTGCTGTCGGCGAATCTGCTCGCTGCCTGCCGCGGCGGCAACGATCGTGCCGCGCGCGAGGCGATGCTGCTCGGCGCGACGCTGGCGGGTCAGGCGTTTTCGAATGCGCCGGTCGCCGCGGTCCACGCTTTGGCGTACCCACTCGGCGGCCATTTTCACGTACCGCACGGCTTGTCGAACGCGCTCGTGCTGATGCACGTGCTGCGCTTTAACGCGCCGGTTGCGGCGAAGCGCTATGCCGAACTCGCCGACACGCTCGGCTGGTCTCCCGCCGCCGACGCCAGCGACGAAATCAAGGCGGAAGCATTCGTCCGCAAGATGGAAGCGCTCGTGATCGAGACCGGCATTCCGCGCACGCTGCGTGACGTGGGCGTGAAGGAAACGCATTTGCCGATGCTCGCCGCCGACGCCATGAAACAGCAGCGCCTGCTCATCAACAATCCGCGCGAGATGACGGAAGCGTTCGCGCTCGACATTTACCGGGCGGCGCTATGAGTTCACCGCGTATTGCGTTCGTGCAGTCGTGCTGGCACCGCGATATCGTGGACCCGTGCCGCACGGCATTCGTCGACCGTCTCGCCGAACTCGATATCGAAGCGAGCCGGGTGACATGCCTGGAAGTACCCGGCGCGTTCGAATTGCCGCTGCACGTCAAGTTGCTCGCGAAGAGCGGTCAGTACGATGCGATCGTCGCGGCGGGCCTCGTGGTGGATGGCGGCATCTACCGTCACGAGTTCGTCGCGAACGCGGTGATCGATGGATTGATGCAGGTTCAACTCGATACGCTCACGCCGGTATTGTCCGCCGTGCTCACGCCGCATCACTTTCATGCGGGCGAAGAACATGTCACGTTCTTTCGCGAGCATATGAAGGTGAAAGGTCGCGAGGTGGCGGATGCCTGCGTGGGGACGTTGAGTAGTTTGGTGCGTCTGGGTTGAGGTCGAGGCGTCTCGGTGACTCACTCGCCTTGACGCCGCGTAGCCCTACAGAAAAACCCGGAAGCCCGGTTGAAACGCACGGCGCTTGTTTAGCGCCTCTGGGTTCAGCACGTTCGGCGGACGGCCGGCGCGCGGGCCCAGATCGAGCGCGGCAAGCAGATTGTCGACGGCGAGGTTCGCATTCGCGCGTCGGGTTGCCGTGGTGGCGCTGCCGGTGTGCGGCGTCATCACGAGGTTGGGTGCGTTCAGCAATGCGGCATTGACCGCCGGTTCGTTTTCGAAGACGTCGAGCCCGGCTGCGGCGATCGTGCCATCTGCGAGCGCCTGCGCCAGTGCACTGTCGTCCACGATACCGCCGCGCGCTACGTTGACGAGCGTCGCGGTGCGCTTCATTCGCGCGAGTTGCGGCGCGCCGATCATGTGAAGCGTCTGCGCGCTGTATGGCAGCACCAGAACGACGTGGTCCGCTTCGGCAAGCAACGTGTCGAGCGGCACATGACGCGCCCGGCCCGGCTGTTCAAGCTCCGGCGCGAGCCGCGTTCTGTTGCAGTACATCACGTTCATGTCGAATCCCGCCGCGCGGCGTGCGATGGCCTGACCGATGCGGCCCATCCCGACGATACCCAGCGTCGATCCATGCAGGTCCATTCCCAACATGAGGTCGTACGCGAAACCGCGCCACGCGCCGGACCGCACGAAACGGTCGCTCTCCACCATGCGCCGCGATGCGGCAATCAGCAAACCCCACGCGAGATCCGCGACGCTCTCGTTCGAGAGGTCCGGCGCATTCGTCGCGACAATCGCGGCGCGCGTCATGGCCGGCAGATCGAAGTTGTCGTAACCGACCGACGCATTGCACACCGCGCGCAAATGCGGGCAGTTGTCGATCAGCGCCTGATCGATCCGATCGGTGCCCAGCAGCAGCGCGCCGGTCTTGTCGGCCATGCGGCGGCGCAATTCGTCGGGCGTGAACGGCGTGTCGGTCTCGTTGTATTCCACTTCGACCTCTACCTTGAGCCGCTCGATCACGTCGGGAAAGGTTGCGCGCGGAACCAGAATCCTGTGCTTCATATGTTTAGCCTCGCTAAGAGTCATCGTCTCTGCGTGCTACTTTAGAAGTTCCGGTATCAATCAACTAGGCGATCAAGGATTGCATCCGTATCAACTTCAGGTTGATACTGACGGCCTCGTGCGCGCGTTCCGACCACACTTTCGCCGACCCATCGACCATGCCCATCAACGACTTCAAGGCCATCGCCACGTTCGCCAAAGCCGTGGAGCTCGGCAGCATCCGGCAGGCCGCGCTGGCGCAAGGCGTGACGCCTCAGGCCGCCAGTCAGAGCATCGCGCAACTGGAACAGCGGCTTGGCGTGCGCCTGTTGCACAGAACGACGCGCAGCCTCGCGCTAACCGAAGAAGGGCAACGCTTTCTGGACAATACGCTGCCCGCTCTGGCGGCACTCGATCGGGCGCTGGTCGTGGCACGCGAGTCGAAGGACGAAATCGCCGGTCCGCTGCGCATCGTCGGACCGAGGTCTTCATTCGCCGCCATCCTCATGCCGCTACTCGACGAGTTCTGCCGCGCGTATCCGGGAATTCAACCGGACGTCCAGCTCGATGACGGAATCGGCAATTGGGTCGTGGACCGGGTCGACGTCGGATTCCGCTTCGGTGCATCGGCTAGCGAAGGCGTGATCGGGAGGCAGCTCTTTCCGATCCAGATGATCGTGTGCGCCGCGCCCGAATATCTCGATGCGCACGGGACGCCGGCCACGCTCGACGATCTGGCGTCGCATCGCTGCAGCGTCTTCCGTCATCCGGTGACCGGCAAGGTATCGCCGTGGTACCTGACCGTGGACGGCAAGCTGGAACATCGTCAGATGGTGCCGGCATTCGCCACGAACGACACGGATCTGGAGGCGCTGGCGATCGTCGCCGGCAGCGTCATCGGGCAACTCGCGAGTTTTCTGGCGACGCCGCATATCCGCGCGGGACGACTGGTGCCGGTGCTGCTGCAACACGTGAGTGCGCACACTGGGCTGCATCTCTATTATGGCAATCGCACGGCTCTGCCCAGGCGCGTGCGGGCCTTTCTCGATCTGGCATTCGCCCGCCTGCATGATTGCAGCGACTACGTCCTCGCCGATAAAGAACTGGCGCGCTTCGAATCGCGGCCGCGAAAGGTCCGGCGATCGCGGTAGATGGCGTGGGTAGATTCGGCGAGACCGGCCGCTTCCGGCCTCGCCCTACTCAGTGCCCAACGCCAGTCACTCACATGCCGCCGAACGGCTTCTTCACCGTCAACCTGTTCAACACCGACGTCACGCCGGCAACGCCTTTGACGATTGCCTCGACCTTGCCGATCTGCGCCTGCTCCGTCACCGTGCCGTTCAGCGTCACCGCGCCGTCTTTCGCCACGACGCTGATGTCCCCCGCGCTGATTTCCTTGTCTTTGCCGATGGCGGCGTAAATTCTGCGACGTAAGGCGCGGTCCGCCTGACGTCCTGCGGGCGCCGCTATCGCAGACGCGCTTTGCGCGCTAGCCGCGACACTGGCGGTATCCGCGTTCTGCGGCCACGCCGCAGCGGACACGGTCACGACGCATGCGGCGAGCACCAGGTCGACTGCCGTGATTATTTTCATGGATCACTCCGGTTCAAAGGTGTCGCAATCAGAAACTGTGGCGAATGCCAACCATGGCCGCCGTGGTAGAGACGCCCGGCGCAACCGGCGCTCCGTAAATAATCGTCTGATTCATCGTCCCCTTGTTGTCGACATAACCGATCTGCGCGTATGCCTTGGTCCGCAAAGACAGGTTGTATTCCGCACCTACGGCGAATTCGCTCGAGTGGTTCGCCGAATGGTTGCGGTCTCTCAGGTAGTAGTAGCCCGACGTGATCTTGAAGCTCGGATTGAACTGGTAACCCAGACCGCCCGAGACCATTTCGAAGTCGGCAGTATTGCTCTTTGCCGGGTTTTTGCCGATCGCGTACGAAGCGGACACCGACACGCCGCGCGTCGTATACATTGCACCGAAATAGTAGAAGCGGTTGTTATTCAGGCCGGTCGCGGGCGCGGCCGGCGCGGCGGGATAAGTCAGCGGAAAAGGATTGGTGTCGTGGCCGTTGTAGTACACGGCAGACAGATTCAGGCCGTAGTTCGAGTACTTGAGCACGGCCGATTCGCGTGTACCACCCTGGAACTGTCCGCCGACGCCGCCCGGCGCATATTCGAGCGCAAGCGACGCGCCGTAAAACTTCGGCGACGTGTAGACCAACGCGTTGCTGTCGTACAGCGCGCCGATCGGTGCGTTGGTACTGGTGCCCGGCCAGTCGGCCGCCTGATTGATGCCGAGCCACGCAGTCAGGATGCTGCCGAAATACTGCGCGCCGCGTACATCGGTCTCCGCCATTGCGTAGATCATCGGGATGATCTGCCGGCCGGCGTCGATCGTGCCGAACGGCCCGGTTGCGCCCACCGTTGCATACTGGTTGAAGAGCGCCGTCGCGCCGGGCGTGTCCGACAAACCACTCTTGCCGCTGGTGGTGTTGAACGAGCCTTGCAGCCTGAACGTAATTTTATAGCCGCCGCCGATATCTTCCGCGCCCTTCAAGCCCCAGTAGCTCGAATAGATACCGCCGTCTTTGAGTTGATAGACATGCCCGAGATTGGGCGCGGTCGGCAGGAACGTCGCGGCCGACGTGCTTTGATAAAGTAATCCGCTGTCGAGCACACCGTATAGCGTCATCGACGATTGCGCATGGGCCGCCGCTGCAAACATGATCAGCACTGCAAAGCTACCTGACTTCAATTTCATTTTTTGTCTCCTCCAGATCCGGGTGCGCCGGGTGATGCCCCGGCGTCTGTTGTTCAAATGAAACCGTGCGCTTGCCACATCGGCGTTGTCAGGAAGCCAGGTAGTAGTCGCCGAACTGTTCGCGTAGCGGGTTCTTCAGCACCTTGCCGGTCGCGCCGAGCGGAACCGAATCGACGAACACCACCGCATCCGGCTTCCACCACTTCGCCACCCTGGCGTCGAAGAACGTGAGCAGTTCGTCCACGGCAAGCGCACTGCCCGGCTTCTTCACGACGAGCAACAGCGGCCGCTCATCCCACTTTGGATGCCGTGCGGCAATGCATACCGCGGTCGCGACCGAGGGGTGCAGGTAGGCGACGTTTTCGATGTCGATGGAACTGATCCATTCGCCGCCGGACTTGATGACGTCCTTGCTGCGATCCGTAATCTGCATAAAGCCGTCGGGATCGATCCTGGCCACGTCGCCGGTCGCAAACCAGCCGTCGCGCCAGGCCGTCGTATCTTCATGGCCGAAATATTCTCGCGCCACCCAATGTCCGCGCACGAGAAGATCGCCGGCTGCGACACCGTCCCAGGGCAATGGTTTGCCGTCGCCATCGACGATTTTCATATCGATGCCGAATACCGCGCGTCCCTGTTTCGCCTGAATAGCATGACGCTCCTGCACTGGCAAATACGCCTGATGCGCCTTGAAACTGCACACAGTGCCGACCGGGCTCAGTTCCGTCATCCCCCACGAATGCACGACATCGACTCGATAGCGCTCCTGAAATGCCGCCGTCATCGCAGTCGGACACGGCGCGCCGCCGATAATCGTGCGCCTCATCGAAGAAAACGACCCGCGCATCGTGTCGACATGCGCGAGCAGCGACTGCCAGACCGTCGGCACGCCGGCCGACAACGTGACCTGTTCCGCTTCGATCAGTTCATGAAGCGACTTGCCATCCAGCGCGGGCCCGGGAAAAACCAGTTTCGCGCCGACCATGCAGGCAATGTAGGGCAGCCCCCACGCATTCACATGGAACATCGGCACGACTGGCAGAATGACGTCGCGAGCGGAACAGTTCAGCGAATCCGGCAATGCCGCTGCGTAAGTGTGCAGCACGGTCGAGCGGTGGCTATACAGCACGCCCTTCGGATTGCCCGTTGTTCCGGACGTGTAGCACAGCGACGACGCGCTGTTCTCGTCGAGCATCGGCCAGTCGAATACATCGCTCTGAGCGTCGATCAGATCTTCGTAGCACAGCAGCGTTCCGGACAGTGCATGGTCTTGCGGCATACGTGCGCGATCGGCCATTGCAACGAAATACTTTGGACTTCTGATCAGTTTCGCGACGCTCTCGATCAGAGGCAGAAACGTCAGATCGAAAAACACGATGCGATCTTCCGCGTGCTCGATGATGTACGCGAGTTGATCGACATGAAGCCGGGGATTGAGCGTATGAAGTACGGCGCCCGCCCCCGACACCGCGAAGTACAACTCCATGTGCCGATAGCCATTCCACGCCAGGGTAGCCACCCGTTCGCCTCGCCCCACGTCGAGCCCCGTCAGCGCATTGGCCATACGACGCACGCGTTTCGCGAGATCACGGTAGCAGTACCGGTGAATGCCGCCCTCGAAGCGTCGCGATACGATTTCCTGTTCGCCGTGATGGCGTTCGGCGTGCGTCAACAGCGACGTGACCAGAAGCGGCTGTTGCATCATGAGACCTTGCATGTCGTCTCCGGGTCAAATGAGTTCGTCGATCAGGGTTCGCGCCATCGGCCACTCGCCGAATCCCGCAGCGGGATTCAGGTGGCCGACGTCGCCGAGGTCGACGAACCGACCTCCCCAGTCTTTCGCCATCGCCGTCACACGGTCGAAGCCGGCAAGCGGATCGTTACGGCTGGCAGCGACTATCGCCGGAAACGGCAACGGCGCGCGCGGAATCGGCAGCCAACCGTGTCGAGCGAGTACGTCGATTGGCGGATAGCCTTTGGGTAGCGGCGTTTCAAGGTCGGCGGGCGTGGCGAGCAGTGCGCCACGAATGGCGCGGGTGTGACGCTGCGCCCAGTGCACGGTGATCATCACGCCCGCGCTGTGTGCGACCAGCACCACGGGTCCGTCGATTTTCGCCAGCGCGGTGTCGAGCGCAGCCACGCGCGTTGCGCAATCCAGCGTGCCGTTTTCGAGCGGCGGGACCGAAACGGCATCGGGCAAGCTGTTTTCCAGCAAGGTCTGCCAATGGTCCGCGATATAGCCGCGCAAACCCGGCACCATCACGATGGTGGGCTTTTCGTCGAGAATCATGAAACGGTCTCCTGCCCGATCAATACGGCTTGTCGCCGACAATGCCGGCGCGCTCCATCTTGCGATGGCACGGCGGATAGTCCATCACCGCGTAGTGCTGCGTGCTGCGGTTGTCCCAGATCGCGATGCTGTTGGGTTTCCAGCGCCAGCGGACCTGATACTCGGGAATGTAGGCCTGACTGATGAGATAACGCAGCAGGTCGCTCGAACCCGGATTGGCGTCCTGCCCGAAACGTACGCGCGCCGGCGTGTGATAGTTCGTGAAGTGGGTCGTAAATGCGCTGACGAACAACACTTTCTCGTCCGTCTCCGGATGCGTGCGCACGACGGGATGCTCGGCATCCGGGAACTGCGCCTTTAGCGCGAGACGTTTCTCCACCGGCATCGCCGCACCGAAACTCGCTTCGATGCTGTGGCGAGCGCGCAGGTCTGCAATTTCTCCCTTGATGTGCGCCGGCAATCGCTCGTAGGCTTCGGCCATGTTCGCCCACATCGTGTCGCCGCCCACCGGCGGACACTCCACACAACGAAGAACCGCGCCGAATTGCGGTGCTTCGCGCCAGGTCGCATCCGCATGCCACGCGTTTTCATAGCGGTCGTTAGGCTGGTCCGGGTTCTTGTAGATTCGCACGAGGCCCGGATAGTCCGGGTCGCTGCCGGCCACGGGATGATCTTCGAGGTCGCCGAAACGACGCGCAAATGCCACGTGGTCGGCGCGCGAAATGTTCTGGTCGCGCAGAAACAGTACGCGGTGTTGCAGCAGCGCCGCACGGATTTCGGCAAACAGGCCGTCGTCGGCGATGGCGTCAGCCAGATTCACGCCGCTCAGTTCGGCGCCGATAACGCAGGTCAATTGTTCGACTCGCATGGCGATTTCCTCAGATAACGAAGACCGACGATCCAGTCGTCTTGCGCGATTCGAGGTCGCGATGGGCCTGCGCCGCGTCGTCCAACGCGTAGCGCTGATTGAGTTCGATCCTGATACGGCCCGCGGCCACGTGTCCGAACAGTTCGGCGGCAAGTTCGTCTTTCTCGGCCGGTGTGGCGATATAGTCCGCAAGCGCGGGACGTGTCATGTAGAGCGAGCCCTTCATGGCGAGAATCTGCGGATTGAACGGCGGGATCGGTCCGGACGCCGTGCCGACACACACCATCAGTCCGCGGCGTTTGAGCGAATCGAGCGAGGCCGTAAAAGTATCTTTACCGACGCTGTCGAATACGACGTTCACGCCGGCACCGTGAGTCAGTTCGCGCACCCGTTTTGCGACATCTTCGCAGCCGTAATAGACGATGTGATCGCAACCATGCGCGCGGGCCACCTCGCCTTTCGCTTCGCTCGAAACGGTGCCGATCACCGTGAGACCCAGCAGCTTGGCCCATTGCGAGACGATCAGACCGACGCCACCGGCGGCGGCGTGCAGCAGGATCGTGTCGCCGGCCTTGAAGTCGTGAATACGGCGCATCAGGTAGGCCGCCGTCAGGCCCCGCATGGTCATGCCGGCAGCGGTCTCACACGAGATCGCGTCGGGCAGCTTGATGAGCGGCGCCGCCGGGATCAGGCGCTCGGTACTGTAGGCGCCAAGCGTGTTGATAAAACCGGTATAGGTCACGCGGTCGCCCACGGCGACATGACTGACATCGGGCCCGATTGCCCGGACCACACCCGCCGCTTCGACGCCCATACCGGCAGGCAATGGCACGGGATAGAGGCCGCTGCGGAAGTAGGTGTCGGCGAAATTCAGACCCACGGCCTCGTGAACCAGGTGAACCTGTCCGGGACCTGGCTGGCCCACTTCCGCGTTTTCGACTCGCAAGACATCGGGGCCCCCGGTTTCGTGAAAACGCACTACTTTCGCCATGATGAAACTCCTGAATTTTATTCGTACAACGTAATGAAAAGCTTTCTCATGTTATTTCTTGCCATGCTCGCTGACACACACTGAAGTTCTGTCAGCGCACGGCCTGTTCGCGCAAGGCATTCACGCGATGGATGTCGACGCCATAGTTGCGCTTGCCGATTACGAACACGATCGCAGCCACCGCCGGTGCGAAGGGCACGAGTTGCAATGCACCGAGCAGACCGATGCGGTCAGCCACGAAACCCGTCAGAACAGCGGCAGGCGCAAGCCCCAGCAGATTGTTCGCCAGCGTCAGCGTGGCGAATGCCGACGCGTGAATCGACGGTGGCGTCAGATTGGCCACGACCGCACCCGACGGACCGGTCGCGCCGGCGCAGAAAAACATGCCGGCGCCAATCACGAGCAGTTGCGCCGTACCAGGTTGCATCCGGAAGCCGATCGTCAGCAAAGCGAAGCAAATCACGCAGAAAACGGCGGCCATGCTCCACCGTCTTTCCCGCTCGTGCTTGCTGAACCGGTCAGCCAGATTGCCGCATACGACCATCCCGACCGCCGTTGCCAGCACGAACATCGCCGCACTCATCGCAGCCTTGCCCGTGGGCATGCTGTAATAGCGGTTCATGAAGCTCGGCATCCAGGCCCACACGGCCGCCGGAGTCAACAGATGAATGCCGCTGCCGACATAGGCGCACACCACCGACTTCGTGGAAAAGAGCCCTTTCATCAGCGCACGAAAACTCATCCGCGCAGTTTTGCCTCGCACACACGGCCTCGCATCCGCAGGCCGCAAACACGCCAGCCTGGGCTCCGTCACGGAGAACCGATAGCAGACCAGCAGCACGATCCCGAGGCCGGCCATCGCGCCGAATGCCGCGCGCCAGCCGAGATGAGCCGCGACTGCGCCGCCGAGCGCCATGCCCAGCACCGAGCCAAATGCGCCGCCCGCCATGAAGGCGGCGGTGAGGGTGGAACGCAGCCGTGCCGGGAAGATGCTGAGGACCACCGCGATACCGACGCTCCCATAAGCCGCTTCGCCGATCCCGACGAACGCGCGCGCAACCAGCATCTCGTGATAGTTCGTCGAGAACGCACAGCCGAGCGTGGCGAGACTCCACATCGCCGCCATCAGGGCAATGCTCCGGATGCGTCCCCAGCGGTCGGCGAGCACCGACAGCGGGAACGTGAGCACGCCCACCATCAGCGCGACCACGCTGCTCAGCGATCCCAGATGCGTGTCCGAGAGATTCCACGCGCTCTTGAGCATCGGGAACACGGCATTCAGCACCTGCCGCGACATGTAGTCGGAGAGCAACAGGCCGACCGTCAGTGCGAAGACCACCCAGGCATAGGCGCCGATGTCGCCCTGCGTCGTCGAATCATGGCCCGTGGCGGGCTCGGCATGCGTGAGCATGAGTTGTCTCCTTCCTGTCCAGCTTCTTGATGTCGTCGCGGTTTCGTCGAACCTGCGCTCGACGTGACCGCTTGCCGGATACTGTCTCAGGCGGCCTTGCGCAAATGGCCTTGCTGACGGCCCACGCGATTAGGCGCGAAGCCGTTGGCCGCGAGCGACTCTTCCACGGTGTCGTAGAACACGCCGATTCTGGAGAGTTCGCGCGCCTCCTGCGCGGTGGCGATCGGGCGGCCGAATTCGCGTGAAATGCGTACCAGTTGCTCGATTTGCTGCACCGTGCTGAACTTCCCGCTGCGCTGCTGGTTCCAGATGTTGTCCTCGATGCCGCAACGCACGTGCAGCCCCATGGCGATACCCATCATGTTGATCGGCAGCACGTTGAGCACCGAGCTTTCCACCGTCAACACGGCGCCATCCGGCACGGCGCGCACGATGTTGGCCATGTTGTAGATGTTGGGTGCGTCCATGCCGCCGCCAATAGCGACCCAGTTCATCACCAGCGGACCTTTATAGATGCCCCTGCGCATCAGGCGTTCGACCGACTCGAAGCTGTTGATGTTGTAGCACTGAAACGCGCTCTGAATGCCCGCAGCGGATAAGCGCCGGACGTGCTCCTCGACCCAGCCCGGCTGCGCCGGCACGGTCATTTCCTTATACGCCTGAAACACGGCGGGATCTTCCATCGAGGTGCCGCGAATGTCTTCGAAGTCGAACTGCTCCATCACGTTCATCTGCGAAGTATTCACGGTCACCGTCACCTGGTCCGGCTTGGGGTCGAGATCGGCCAGCATGTGACGCGTGTCGTCGGAGAGCCATTTGGCTGCCGCGCCATCGGTCTCCGGTGCAAACGAAATCGAGCCGCCCACCTGAATGATCATCTCGGGCACGGCCTTGCGCACGCCGGCAATCAATTCGTTGAATTTGGACAGACGTTTGGAGCCGCGCCCGTCGAGTTCACGAACATGCAGATGTAGCACGGTGGCGCCCGCGTTGTAACAGTCCACCGCTTTCTGGATCTGCGCCTCCATGGTCACTGCGATGTCCTCGGGAAAATCGCCGGGTACATACGAGGGTGCATAGGGCGCGGCCGTGATGACGAGCGGCTGCTGGTTTTCGGGGAACAGATGTCCGTCGAGAAAATTCATGGCGTGTCTCCACCGGTTGGAATAGGAATAGGAATGGGGATGCGGTTGGTTTGAGCAGGACCACCGTGTAGAAGAAGACTATCGCTACGAGTCCGAATGCGATGTATTATTTGTGACATTCGATGTCTAAAGTGGGACATAGCGATGGGCGCGTATACCCCAAATACCCCGCTGATCCGCAGCGCGAGTCTGACCGGTTACGCCGAGCTGGCGCGCCATCACGGGCTCAATCCCGAGGCAATGTTGCGCAAGGTGGGCCTGAGCACGCGCAGCCTCGTCGACCCCGACATGCCGGTGAGTCCCGTGGCGGTGAGCCAGTTGCTCGAAAACAGCGCGTCCATGGCGCGCGTGGAAGACTTCGGCCTGCAACTTGCCGAACACCGGCGGCTGGCCAACCTCGGGCCCATCAGCTTTGTGATGCGCGAAGCGCCCAATACGCGGCAGGCGCTGGATAATCTGTGCCGCTACATGCGTCTGATCAATGCCGCGCTGCTGACCAGTCTCGAAGATTTCGACGACGCCGTACTGATTCGCGAAGAGGTGCTGCTGACCGGCAAGGGCTCGGTGCGGCAGTCCGTCGAGATGGCCGTGGGCGTGCTATTTCGCGCGATTCAGGAATTGCTCGGACCGACCTGGCGGCCGCGGAGCGTCGGCTTCAAACATCGTCAACCGTATGGCGCGACGCGTCACAAAGCGCTGTTCGGGTCGGCGGTCGAATTCAATGCGAGTTTCAACGGCATTGTCTGCAGCGCGAAAGACCTCGCGGCCCCCATTTCAGCCGACGACTACCGGATGACGCCCCATGTCCGTCATCTGCTCGATGACGCGCTCTCCGGCTCCGACACGAGCACGACGTACACCGTGCGGCAGGTCGTGGTCGCCATGTTGCCCGGCGGGCGATGCACGTCCGAACAGGTGGCAAAACACCTCGGCATGGATCGCCGGACCTTGCATCGGCATCTGTCGGCAGAAGGCACGAGCTTTTTCGATCTGCATCAGTCGGTGCGAGCCGAACTCGCGTCCCACCAGATTCTCGACAGCGATCGCTCGCTGGCCGAACTCGCGGACCTGCTCGGTTTTTCGACTCCCAGCGCGTTCGCCTTCTGGTTCCGGAAACAGTTCGGAACCACGGTTTCGAAATGGAAGCAGAGTGCGCAAGCTGCAGCCGATACAGCGCCCGAACGCCCCTGATGTGTAGCCACGACGCTCCCCTACTTCACATTCGCGTCGCGGGAAACCTCGTCACGAAGCCAATCGTGAAACGCCACGAGTCGCGCGAGGTCCGCACACTCCTTGCGATAAACGATGTAATACGCCAGCGCTGAAGGCTGTTCGATATTGGGAAATAGCCGGATCAGTCGCCCGGTTGCCATATCGTCACGAGCAAGAACACTTCGGGCCAGCGCGACGCCATGCCCGTCGATAGCGGCCTGCAGCACCGCTGCGGAGTTATTGATTTTCAGACTCGCCCGCGCCGATGCCAGCTTTGTTCCTGCACTTTTGAGCCACGCGTCCCACGTCACGAATCCGGTCTGCCGATCGACGGAGAGATCGTCGATCAATGTGACGCGGCCCAGATCGTCGGGTTTGCGCAGGCCGGCGTGCTGCTTCAGATAAGCCGGCGAACAGACCGGAAATACCTCTTCGTCCATGAGCTTTTCTGCTTCCAGACCGGGCCAGTGTCCCGCGCCATAGCGCACGCCGATGTCGATTCCCTGCGTCGCAAAGTCCATCAGCTTGAGACTGGTGTCGAGACGTATGTCGGTTTCGGGCCACGCGGTCTGAAACCGTTCGATACGCGGGAGAAGCCATTTCGCAGCAAATGCGGGGCTGACTGTCACCGTCAATACGCCGACAGCGGATCGCTCCTTGAGCCGCTCGAATCCGAGACTGAGGCGATCGAATCCGTCGCGGATGTCGGGAAGCGCCCTGAGGGAGACGTCCGTCGGCACCAGACGGGCGCGTCCGCCACCGCCACGATGAAACAAGGACACACCCAACCATTCTTCGAGACTGCGCACGAGTTGGCCGACCGCCGCGGGAGTCACATTCAGTTCGACCGCGGCGGCGGAGAAACTCTGGTGGCGCGCACTCGCTTCGAAGGCGCGCAGCGCATTGAGGAAGATGGGAGCGGTCATGGCGGTAAAGATTTTCTTCTAGAAAGAAGCAGAATAACTGATTTGTCAAGCGCGCGGCATGCTCCAACAATATGACTAAATAAGGCGGACATAAATCAGCTTCTGTTCTCACCGCCGCCTCGACTCAAGGAGTTGTGCCATGAATAGTTTTTCTACCAAGGCCGCCATCGTTACGGGCGGCGGCTCGGGCATCGGCAAGGAAGTCGCGCTTCGACTGGTGAAGCTCGGCGCTCACGTCGTGATTGGCGGTCGCGATGAAGCCAAACTGAAGCAGGCCGCCGCCGAGATCGATCCGAGCGGAAGCAGCGTTCGCACCTACGCCGGCGATATCGCTTTGCCTGCTACAGCGGCCGGTCTTGTCGATGTCGCGATACAAGCGTTCGGTGGGGTCGACATTCTGATCAATAACGCGGGCGTATTCCGGCCCAAGGATTTTCTGGAGATTAGCGAGTCCGAGTACGACTGGTTCCTCGACACGATCCTCAAGGGCAAGTTCTTCATGGCGCAGGCTGCCGCGCGCGCGATGAAACAGCGAGGCGGTGGCGCCATCGTGCAGACGGGGTCGCTGTGGGCGTTGCAGGCGATTGGCGCAACGCCGTCGTCCGCGTACTCGGCGGCCAACGCAGGCGTGCATGCGCTGACGCGCAACCTCGCCATCGAACTGGCCTCCGCCAATATTCGCATCAATACCGTAGCGCCAGGCGTGGTGGAGACGCCGGTGTACAACACGTTCATGACGGACGATCAGGTCAGGCAGACACTGCCGTCGTTCAACGCGTTTCATCCGCTCGGTCGCAACGGTCAACCCGCCGATATCGCGGAAGCGATTCTGTTCCTCGCGTCCCCGAGTGCTTCGTGGATCACGGGCACGGTGCTGCCTGTCGACGGCGGCGTGATGGCCGGCCGCCAGGCCTGAAGCGTCGACACGAAGCGGCATACGCCACGAATTCCCCTTTTTCTGCCGAGGTTTTCATGATGCAAGACTGGAATGCTTATCGCGACTCGTGCTGAGCCGCGTGGGCGACTACGCCAAACTGAGTCCGGATGTCATACGGGGCCTGCAGGTAATGGACGCAAGCGCGGGCAAAACCGGCCGGCTCGACGCGAAGACTCATGAATTGATCGCGCTCGCCGTAGCCGTGACGACGCGATGCGACGGGTGCATTGCCGTGCACACGAAAGCAGCGGTCGAGAACGGTGCTACGCGTGAGGAAATTGCGGAAGCGCTCGGCGTGGCCATCGCGCTCAACGCCGGTGCGGCACTGACCTACTCGGCTCGCGTACTCGATGCACACGCCGCGTTGCCGGGCAAATAAAAACGACTGCCGGCACGGCGAGCGTTCTGCCCGATGACCAGCGGTTGCGCGTTCCGATTGGTTGGCCTGCTTCCAATCGAGCCAACCGCTGGTCAGTTCATCTGCCAGCCAAGACGTTTTGCGTTATCCGCGAATTCGGCAATCGATTTGACGCCGAGACTTTTCATGCACTCGCCACGGTAAACCTTGACGGTAACTTCGCTCAGGCCGAGTTCGACTGCAATCTGATCCGTCACCATGCCGCCCGCGAGCCGGCGCATAACCTGCTGCTTGCGTGGCGTGAGTTTGAGCCAACGCGCTTCGAATGCCTGAAGCGGTTGCGCGTCGGCGCGACGCGAACGATCGAGATGCACCGCCTCGGCGATCGCATCGAGTACATCCTGGTGGCGAAAAGGCTTGGTCAGGAAATCGACCGCGCCGGCTTTCATCGCTTTGACGGTCATGGAGATGTCGCCATATCCCGAGATGAAGATAACCGGATGCGGAATGCCGCGCCGCGCCAGTTCCTGCTGCACCATGAGGCCGCTCAGGCCTCGCAGGCGAACATCCAGAAGAATGCATGCCGGTCCGTCTTTAACCGGACGGTCTTTCAACTCGTCGATAAGCGCTTCGCCATGAGAGAAGACGTTGGGCCTCAGACCCGCCGACCTCAACAGCTGATGCAGGGAATCCCGCACGTCTTCGTCGTCGTCCACGACAAACACAGTGGGCGCGCTCGCAGATGTCTGTCCACCAAGATCGATGCTCACCGTTGTGTCCTATGGAAGAAAGCGGAAGACTGCTTTGGGGGGAAGAGAACCTGAGAACTTTTCCCGCGAAAAGCGTCGCGGCCTGAGTTCACGAGCGGAAAAAATCGTGCGAATTTGAAATTGCAGTGCCTCCCATTTCTGTTCGAAAAAGCGATTCAAACACTACGCCGGGGAGAACTGTTAATAGTCTAAACACTCGACATCGCAATAGCTTTGCTTTAATCAGTGAAACCACCTACCCTTTTAGGCAATCTTTCTAAAGGTGGACAGTGATGAGCGCGAATCGCCCGATCGATATGGATGCCGTCGACCTTTCGATGCTTCGTCTGCTTCAGGAAGACGGCTCGCTTTCGAACGCGGCGCTAGGCGAAGAGTTGTCGCTTAGCGTGACGCCCTGTTGGCGGCGACGCAAACGGCTCGAAGATCAGGGCGTCATAAAGGGCTATCAGGCCAATATCGACCGGCGTGCAATTGGCCTCAAACTGCTGACGTTCGTGCACATCCGGTTCAACATTCACTCCGATAGCACGGCGGATAATTTCGAAGCCGTCATATCCGGACGTCCCGAAGTACTCTCGTGCCATAAGATCACGGGCGAGGCAGACTATATTCTGCAGGTGGTGGCCGAAGATCTGGACGCGTATGGCGAGTTCGTCGAACGCGTTTTGCGCCGGCAGCCTGGCATTGCGGCCATACAGTCCAGCGTAGCGTTACGCGAAGTGAAGTTCTCGTCGCGCTTCCCTATTCACAAGGTCGAGCACGAAACAACGGGCAAGCGTTCCTGTTCCGAACCGTCTGCCAAGGCTTTGAAGCCATAAGCATTCGTGCTTGAATGTAATCGTGCTTTCCCGCAAAAATCGGCACGCTGTACGGCTCTTGATCAGATCAATTTGGGGTCCGGTGGCACCGTATGGTTTGCGGGCAAATCCTGTAAGATGAGCTAAAACAAAATAGAACGACCAACTACTCACCGGGCAGCAGTAGGTTTTTGTCTGTGAGTTTTATTGCAAGGAATGCTGTGACTCCTGCCGCTCTCGTTTCCATCGTCGAAGACGACGAACAGGTTCGGAAGGCAACCGAGAATCTCATTCGCGCGATGGGATGGGAGGTGCTGTCTTTTGACTGCGCAGACGCATTTCTCGCGTCAGGAGAGGTGAGTCGAACGGCGTTGCTTATCTCAGACGTCACCATGCCGAGCATGTCCGGCATCGACATGCACACGCATCTGATCGCTCAAGGCTACGCGCCGCCCACTATTTTTATCACCGGCTTTCCGAATCCGCGCGACGAAGCATTCGTACTTGCCAATGGCGCACTCGCCTACCTGGAGAAACCCGTCGACTCGGCCATCATCATGGCGAAGATTCGCGAAGTAATGGGCAAGCCATGAATCAAGAAGAATTGCCGGCCAACGTGCCGGCAATTCAACGCGTAGCAAATTTACCTTGCCACCAGACGGACGCGGCGTGCCGCGAATAGCTCGCTCAAGTGGGCATATCCGTGAACTGCGGGACATCCGGATGCTTGACCCATTTGAGGCGACGCTTGGTGAATATTTCCAGTTTCGGCTCTATCCCTTCCGGATTGTCGAGACTGCCCAGTTGCACGAACACCATTCCCGGAAACGCGCCGAGATTGCTCGTAAACAGTCGTGATCCGCATTCCGGACAGAAATTGCGATCCAGAAACTTGCCCGAATCGGCCGTATAGCGGAATGATTTCGGCTTGCCGCTGGTCAGCGTGAAATCGGTTTCCGGCACGCCAAACCAGGTCGCCATCATTCCGCCGCTGGCTTTGCGGCAATCCAGGCAATAACAATCCGCAATAAAGTCGGGATCGGTGTCGAATTCAAACGTGATCGCACCGCAAGCACATCTCGCCGTATGTTTCTTCGCCATGGCTGGTTACTCCATCGAGTTGGGTCAATTCGTACATCGCACCGAAGCGGCAAATCACACGGGAATATCCGGACCCGCGTTGGGATAGCCCGGATACCAGTTGTTCCGCGCGCCGATCGTCCGCACGTCGTACTCGACGTCGCCTTCATAGCGCGGCGCGTATTTGGCGAAGGCAGCCTCGATCTCACGCCAGCGCGCACTGATCCGCACAAAATTGAAGGCGTGGGAAACGATATAGAACTCGCCGGCCACGATCTGATTCATGACGATCTCGGCGTACTTGTCGGTCGGCATGCCTTCCTGCGTTTCCTTGGCGAGTTCGGACAGCACGAGCCCCGGGCAGATGAGCGCAACCTCGACGTGTTTCGGTAGTTCCTCGCGCAACGCCACCGTCATGGCCAGCACGCCATGCTTGCTGATCTCGTAGCCCGCACCTTCCGGTATCGCGTTGAAAAACGAATTTTCGGAGCCGACGTTATAGATGGCCGCCGGCGTGCCTTGCGCGATAAACCGTTTGCCGAACACCGATACGCCATTCCACACGCCGAACAGATTCACGGCGAGGACGCTTTGCACGTCTTCGTACTTCGCGTCGATAACCTTCGAAGGAATCGGACCGACGCCGGCGTTATTGACGATGACATCGACATGCCCGAATTTTTCCCATGCATACGCCGCGAGCGCTTCCACCTGCTCCCGCTTTGTCACGTCGCACTCGAATATTTCGACACGGGAAGTCAGCGGCGACAGCTTCTCCTTTGCTTCTTCCAGCCGTTTCATCTGGATTGCCGCAATCAGGAGTTGAGCGCCTTTTTTCGCAAACTGCTTGGCCAGTGCGAAGCCGATGCCAGTGGCGCCGCCGGTTATCACCACGACTTTGCCGTTGAAGTCTTTCATGAAGCGTTCCTCTGCATTGAAGTGAACTGAATGCGGTGCGCAAGCACTGTCGGGAGTTTCGGCAATTCGACGCGACTACTGCGCGACGCTTCAACTGCAAACGGGCAAGGCACTACGTGCTTCACGCCGTAGCACTGAGCCAAACGCCCAGCAAGCGAGAATGCTTTCAGTTTGCCTGACGAGGAAAAACGCTTCTTTCTGGAATGCTATGTAATTTGCGCCTTCGCATTGTCCGGCGCGACTGGCATACCGGAATGGACCGGCAAATCCGATCTCCGTCCCGTGCGGCACGGAGATCGTTGAACGCGCGCGTGCACGACGCGCGCCATTCGATCCTCAACGGGGCGCGTCGCCCCATCGGTATTCGATAGTCACATCGTCGAGCTTCACCTTGATTTCCGGATCGAGAGGCTGATCGACGACCGCGAGTGTTTCCGTCAATTGTTCGGGACGGCTGGCGCCGATGATGGCCGACGTCACGGCCGGATTGGCCAGCACCCAGGCCAGCGAAGTACTGGCGAGCGAGCGGTCGGTGGCGCCGACAATCTTCCCGATCTCTTCGATGGTCTGAAACTCGCGCTCATGCCAGTAGCGCTTCGCGTACATCTCGCCCGCCTTGCCGACCTGGCTCGTGAAGCGCCCTTCACTCGGCGTCGCCTCGTATCGGTGTTTGCCGGTCAGCAAGCCGCCCGCCAACGGGTTGTACGGAATGACCGCGAGACCTTCTTCGGTCGCGAGCGGCAGCAACTCGCGTTCGATCTGACGAAACAGCAGGTTATAGCGCGGCTGAACCGAAACGAAACGTGCGCTTCGCAGAACATCGGACCGTCCCAGCGCGCGCGCCAGACGATAGGCAAGAAAGTTCGACACCCCGATATAACGCGCCTTACCCTGCTTGACGATGATATCGAGCGCTTCGAGCATCTCGTCGAGCGGCGTGTCGCGATCGTCGTTGTGCAGTTGATACAGGTCGACATAGTCGGTGCCGAGACGCTTGAGCGAGGCATCGATCGCATCGAGAAGGTGCTTTCTCGACGAACCTTTTTGCCAGGAGAGCGGCCCCATTTCGTGCGCGGCCTTGGTCGCGACGATGTACTGGTCACGCTGACCCGTGAGCCAACGACCCACGATTTCTTCCGTACGCCCCGCCAGGTCATAACCTGCGCCGAGCGGATAGACGTTGGCGGTATCGATGAAATTGATGCCGGCGTCTGCGGCCTTGTTCAGAATCGCAAGCGACACGCTTTCTTCGGACTGTAGGCCGAACGTCATGGTGCCGAGCGTGAGACGGGAAACGGTTAATCCTGTGTTGCCAAATTTTCGGTATTGCACGATTGCGCTCCCGGGAAGGAGAATGGACGTTGGAGGCGGCCGATAGAAGTTCAGGACCGACCGAAAGCATAGTCCAATTTCTTCCTGCAATGCGCGTGGGGCGATTGGCGTTGGATAGCGAAGGCGCGGCAGTGCGTTGCGAATGCAACTACTACCCGACGCCGCAGCGGCGTTTTCGCGCCGGTTCTTCTTATACCCGGATTATCCGGCGCGATGTCACTGCGTCTTGCAGCAACCCTGATCCGCCTCGTACCGCGCGCTCGAATCGCCAAGGTTCCGGTAACTGTATAGATCGGTTTCGATCTCTGGCGGCTGGGGCATGTCTTCTATGTCGTTCAGTAATTTTTTCGCCGCGCGTTGCGAGAGCGGCGAAACCGCAAGAAGCTCTCGAACCAACGCGTCAGTCACGCTCTCAAGTTCATTGTCGACAACGAATTCCGTTGCCATGCCCCAATCGTATGCTTGCACCCCGCGAATAAGCCGCGAGCGCATGACGATGTCTTTCGTGCGACCCGCGCCGATCAGTCTGCGCAGGCATGCCGCGCTGGCAAGATCGGCAATTTGACCGCCCTTTTTTGCCGGCAGGGCATAAAGCGTGGTCTCCGTCGCGATTCTGAAGTCGCACGCAAGCGACAATTCGAAAGCCGCACCGAAACAGTACCCGCGATTCGCAGCGATAACCGGCTTGCTGCAACGCCTCGGCGAACTCAGATTCCATCCGCTTCGCGAAACGTCGAGTGGAGACATATCGACCGCGTCTTCAGCGTCGCTTCCACGAGAAAAGTGCTCGTTCGCACCGCGCACGACGATGATGCGCACCGAGGGCGCCGCATCCAGTGCTTCGAAGACAGCCCGGATCTGCTCCTGCTGCCGCACGGAAATAAGATTGAAGGGTGGCCGGTCGAGGACGATATCGGCACGAGAATCCTGCGCGCTCAGCTCGACGCGAAAACCGTCGAGATTGGCCGGCAAGTCTGGAGCCCGATAAACGAACTGGGACATGAATTCCTCTGTGCGTGTCGTGCAATAAAGGTCCGCGCTCACCGGAAGGGAATCGCGGTACGGCCCCCTGAAGTTTTAAAGGCCCATCGGCGTTTCAACTTAATTGAAACGTTATCAAGTAAATTTCGATGAATCAATCAAGGGTTAACCCTCGGCACACCTCTCAGCCTTGCCGGGTCGGCCTCCCGGTCCTCCGACGTAAATTCGCGTATTAGTCAGCGGAATAAATTCTGGCGCAAACAGACCATTAAAAGCTGAAAAGAATGCTACGAACGTTCGGTTGACGGCGTCCTTCTATATGGGATTACGCTTTCTACGAACGAATTAACCGCATTCGCTTTTTCCGTTTCGCGCGGCAATTTGCAGGACCCGGCGCCGCGTCAAGGTGAGCAATCGAACACTCGTCCCGTCTCAACACAGGCGCTTTCTGCGATCATGATTATGTAAGCGCCGTCGCGCATTTTCTTTTCCCATGCACGTTTTTCCGTGCAGGTTCTTTGGGGTGATGGCGAAGCGAAAACTTCCGCCATGCCACTCGTTCCATCCGATATCGACGGAACGCTAACGCGATAAACGTGCACGCACGTGGAGATAGGCCATGCAATGTGTCGGCTCGGCGTCGTCCGATACGCGTCGGCGTTTGCCGTTCAAGCCAGCGCTCGCTGCGGTCTTTCTGACCGCGGTTTCGTGCACGGCCAGTGCGGCAACGGGCGAACTCGTTATCGTGAGCTGGGTGTCCGGCTCCGAGAGCGACATGATGCACGCCTTGGAGACCGCTTTTCAGAAGACTCATCCCGCCATCACGATCCGCGAAATCAGTCTGACCGTGCAGGGCGATCCTCGCGGCGCCATTCGCACGACGTTGCTGAGCGGCGAGAAGGCCGATCTGCTGATCAATACCTGGCCCGCGTTTCGCGCGGAACTGGCCGATGCGAATCTGCTTCGCCCATTGACCGCCGACTGGAATGCGAACCACTGGAGTGCAAATCTCGGCGACGAATGGAAACGCCTCGGTCAGTACAAGGGCGTGATCTATGGCGTCACCTACACCTTCGGCGATCGCAGCGGCATCTTCTATCGCACCGATGTTCTGAAGAAGGCAGGCATCGGCGCGCCGCCGAAAACATGGAACGACTTTCTCGCCACCTTCAAAAAGTTGCGGGCAATCGGCGTCACTCCGGTTTCGATTCCCGGCAAGACATGGGCTCACGCCGAATGGTTCGAGACGCTGCTGCTGCGCGTTGGCGGCATCGACGCAGCGTCGAAGCTGGCGGCGCACCAGATAAAGTGGACGGACCCCGTCGTCAAGACGGCCCTGCACCGCTACGCCGACATGCTCAAGGCAGGTTGCTGCGACAGCGCCGACCGCATGCTCGCCACGGAGTGGGAAAGCTCGGCCGACGAAGTACTCAAAGCCGGTACGCACGGCTACGAACTGATCGGCACGTGGGTCAACAATCGCGCAAAAGTCGATTACGGCCTGAAGGAAGGCGAAGACTATTCGCTGTTTCAATTCCCGTCGATGGGACTCGGCCACGACGACACGACGAGCGTCGATACGAAAGAATTCGTCGCGCTGCGCTCCGGTTCCAATCCTGCCGCCGCAGACGAATTCCTGACATGGGTCGGCAGTGCGCAAGCGGCCGCCATCGAAGCCCGCAGCGGTCTGGCCTCGCCGTCCAATCAGGCTGTGGGGTTACAGACAAGCCCGGTGACGACTGCCTCGCTCGCCGCGGTGAAATCGTCGAAAAGCCAGTTTGTTCTCGGCGACCTGTTGCCCGGCGACCTGGTCGACGAGTACCGCGTTCAGCTTCAGTATTTTCTTCAGGACCCGAGCGACGCGAATATCGACAAGGTTCTCAATGCTATCGAAAAGAAAGCCGGAGATTCATACCGGTGACTCTGGCCATCTGCGTCGAATCGTATGGGACAACGCTCGGCAACTCCAATGGAAACGGCCTTGATGAACGAGCACGATAACGGCTCTGCGCGATTTGGCGGCGTGGCGCAACGCCCATCGTCCATCGGTGACTCGCCGGCGCTCGCCATAGAAGGAATCGGATATGCGGCCGCACGCAGCGCGAAATTCCGCTGGCACGAAACGCAAGCGGCGTATCTGCTTATCGCGCCCGTTCTGATTCTGTTCGGCCTCGCCGTCGTGTACCCGCTCGTCGAGACGATCCGGCTGAGCTTTTTCGACATTAGAGGATTGGGCGCCGCGCACTACGTCGGCCTCGGCAACTACGTCACGCTCTTTCATGACGACGACTTCCGCCACGCCGTTTCGGTCACGCTCATCTGGACCGTTTCGACAACGGCGCTTTCCGTAGGCATCGGCTGGATACTCGCGCTGCTCTGCTCGCTTGCGCCAAGAGCCACCGCCATTCCGCGTCTGGCTATTTTCGCGGCCTACGGTATCTCCGAAGCTGTCACGGGCTTTATCTGGCTCGGCATATTCAGGCCGGATTCAGGCGGTCTGCTCAATGCCACGCTGCAAACCATCGGCCTGGGCCGGTTCACTCACGCCTGGCTCGGCGACCCGTCCACCGCGCTCGCCGCATTGATCGCGGCCTATACTTGGGGCCAGGTGGGCCTGCCTTTGATGCTGTGCTTCGCGGCCACGCAGACCATCCCGAAGCCGATACTCGAAGCCGCCCATCTCGACGGCGCCAGCGGCTTTTCCATTCTGCGCTATATCGTCATGCCGCTTTCGCTGACGGGCGTGCGGGTCGCCACGTTCGTCAATCTGCTCGTCAGCCTGCGAGCCTTCGACACCATCTTCGTCATGACGAACGGCGGCCCGGTTCGCTCGACCGAAACACTGGGCTTCTTCATGTACCGCGAGTCGATGACGCAATTCAAACTAGGCTATGGCGCCACCGCCACATTCGTTCTTCTGATCGTGGTTCTGGCCGTATCGATACCTGTCGTTATCCGACGCACGGCGGAGGACCGATGAAAGACGCGTCCTCACGCTGGGCAACGGCAATCGTCAGCGTCGTCGCGCTGATCTGGGCCGTACCGATCATCGGCATCGTGGTGACATCGCTGCGTCCCATGAACGAAGCGGTGTTGGGCTGGTGGACCACCAGCCAGTTCACATTGACACTGGACGCGTGGCGTTCGGTTCTGACGCGCTACCCGCTTGTGGAAGCATTCTGGGTCTCGCTGAAACTCGCCGGCATCTCGACGATCATGACGGCGCTGCTCACGCCCGCAGCGGCCTACGCATTCCAGTTTCTGCGCTTCCCATTGCGGCGGACGATCCTCGTCGTCATCTTCACCACGTTCGCCTTGCCGCAGCAGGTCGTCATCATTCCGCTATTCCGGTTATGGCGCGAAATGGGACTGATCGACCACATCGCTTCGATACTCATCCCTTACGTCGGCCTCTCTTTCGCGTGGTCGATCGTGGTGGTGAAGAACTTCTTGCGGGGCTTCCCGCGCGATCTCATCGAAGCCGCGCGTATCGACGGTTGCGGCCCGATCGCGATGTTCTTTTATATCGTCCTGCCGAACACGCTGGCCTCGATCAGCGCCATCGCGATCCTGCAGTTCTTGTGGTCGTGGAATTCGCTGTTGCTTCCATTGCTGTATCTGCGCACGCAAATCCCGTTGCCGGTGGCATTTGCGCGCATTGCCGGCACTTACGACCCCAACTGGAATCTGCGAGCGGCAGCCGCGATCATTACGGCCATCGCGCCGCTCACCATCTTCATCATTTTCCAGCGTCAGTTCGCGCGCGGCGCACTCAGTCGTAGCGGCAGCGAGGGATAACGCCATGACCCGATCTCCAGGGCGCGACGTCAGCCCCCTTCGCTACCGCCAGATTCATCTGGACTTTCACACGTCCGAACACATTCCCGGCATCGGAGAGCATTTCGACCCGGTGGATTTCGTCGACACGCTCAGGAAAGCGCATGTCGATTCCATCACCGTGTTTGCGAAGTGCCATCACGGCTGGTCCTACTATCCGACCACCATTGGCCACGTTCATCCGAATCTGCTGCGCCCCGATCTTCTGGGCGACATGATCCGCGCGCTGCAGGACGCCGGCATCGAAAGCCCCGTCTACCTCACCGTCCAGTGGGACGAGCGCACCGCGCGAGAACATCCCGAGTGGCGCGTTCTCAGCGCCACCAACGCGTTCGTTCACGAGAGCGCCGACGACCTGTCGAGCGCGCGGCAACTCAGTCCGGCCTGGCATGCGCTGTGTCTCAGCCATGCGCCGTTGCGCAAGCTGATTCTCGATCAGGCTCGTGAAATCGCGTCCCGTTACGCTATTCCGGGCCTGTTTTTCGACATCGTCATGGCACAGGACTGCGTCTGCACGGCCTGTATCGAGCGGATGCAGGCGCATGGACTCGACCCGAAAAACGCAGACGATCGCCATACCAACGACGAAGCCGTACTCGCACGATTTCGCGACGAAACCAGCGCCGCCTTATTTGCCGAGTTCCCGCACCTGCGCGTGTTCTACAACGCCGGCCATCTTCCCAAGGGCGGCCCGGAGCGATACAAAGACTACACACACCTGGAACTGGAAAGCCTGCCCACGGGTGGATGGGGCTACAACCATCTGCCGACGAATGCACGTTACGCCGCGTCGCTCGGTTTCGAGTACCTGTCCCACACTGGAAAATTTCATTCGGGCTGGGGCGAATTCGGCGGCTTCAAACATGCCGACGCGCTCGACTACGAATGCGCGCAAATGGCCGCACTCGGTTCGCGATGCCTGATTGGCGACGCATTGCACCCGAGTGCGGCGCTCGCTCACAGCACCTATGAACGCATCGCCCCGGCCTACGCCCGCATCGAAAAACTGGAACCGTTCCTGCGTGGCGCGCGGCAAGTCTCCGACATCGCGATCTTTTCCGCCGAGCACATGAATCCGGGCCGCGGACGTAATCATCCGAGCGACGACGGTGCCGTTCAGATGCTGCTGGAATCGCACCGCCCCTTCGACGTCATCGATCAAAGCGCGCGCTTCGAAGATTACCGTTTGCTGATCCTGCCCGACGAGATACCGGTCGATCGCGCACTTGGCCGCAGGCTCGATTCGTATATCGCGAACGGCGGCAAGCTCATTGCATCCTGGCATTCCGGCCGCGATATCGGCAACGCCTTCGCAATCGACTTCGGCATCAGGCTGGAAGCGGAAGCCACGGCATTCTGGCCGACCTACGTCACGATGCGCGAAGAACCGGACTCGCGCATTCCAGCGAGCCCGATCGTCTTCTACGACACCGCGCTGTGCGTTCGGGCTCAAGGCGCGGAAGTACTCGGCGAGATCCGGCCGCCCTATTTCAATCGCAGCTATCAGCACTTCAGTTCGCATCTGCACGCGCCCGACGACATTCACGCGAATCCGCTCGGCGTGGCCGTGTGTACTTATCAGGGCACGGGATACGTGGCCTATCCCATCTTCCGGTTGTATCGCGCGGTCGGGCAGCCGATCTATCGGGATATAGTGAGCGCACTGATCGACAGATTGATGCCGGATGCCGCCATCAGGTCCGATCTCCCGTCATCCGGCCGGCTTTCGCTAACTTACCAGGCTGACCGGAACCGGTACATCTTGCACCTCCTCTACGGCGCGCCGCAATTGCGGGGGCAGGCCATGCCGATGGACGGCGGCGCGACGAGGCCGATGGAAATCATCGAAGATATTCCGGCAATCGGACCCGTATCGGTAAAAGTGCGGCTTCCCGAAAAGCCCGTGCGCACATACGATGCCCTTTCAGGAATATCGCTGGACTGGACGTTGGCTGACGACGGTGCAATGCTGGTCACAGTGCCGAGAGTGCATATTCACACGGCACTGGTATTTGAACTTGAATAATTTACAAGCATTGACCGAGTGGTTTATGAACGACGATATTTCGAACGATAACGACAAACCGCGCGCCGCGACGATTGTCGACGTCGCAAAACGGGCAAACGTCGCCGTCGGCACCGTATCGCGCTACCTGAACGGCTTCTCGATCCGCCGCACGAATCGGGAACAGATCGAGGAAGCGATTCAGGCGCTGCACTTCAAACGCAACGCGGCCGCCGTTGCGATGAAGACCGACATTACGCATGTCGTGGGTCTGCTCGCACCGTCGCTCGATGAATTCCACGGGGTCATGATCGAGCATCTGTCGCGAGCACTGCGCCGCGACGGGCGGGCGCTACTGATCTACTGTCACGGCGGCGATACGCGTCTCATGGAAGACGGGCTCGACTATTTCTCGACGCAGCGTATCGATGCGCTGGTGATGTCCGGCGTCGAACATCTTTTCGATCGGGTCGACCAGGTCATCAACGACGGCGTGCCGCTGGTGCTTTACGACAACGATATCGGCGGCCTCAAGGCCGATCGCGTGTTCGTCAACAATCGCGAGGCCGCCACTACGGCTGTGCGGCATCTGCTCGATATCGGACATCGGCGCATCGGCATCGTGACCGGCGAAATGAGCGACAGCGCCGCCAAAGGCCGATACCTCGGCTATTGCGACGCATTGACCGAACGGGGACTCGCCGTCGACCCTCAGTACGAGGCCTCGGGACACTGGACCATGCTCGGCGGCAACGAAGCAACGCGACGTCTGCTGTCGCTGCCGGAACCGCCCACCGCTATTTTCTCGGTGAACTACATCATGGCGCTCGGCGCGCTGCGTTTTCTGAAGGACTCGAAGATTCGCGTGCCCGACGATCTCTCGCTTATTTCCTTCGACGACCCCGCGCTTTTCGGCCTGTACGACATGGGCATCACCGCTGTTGCGCAACCGATTGTCGGCGTGGCACAGACCATTGCCGACGTGGTCGAGCGGCGACTTCGCGGCGCGAAGGAATCGCCTTTCAGCACCACGAATCTGCGCTGCGACGTCATTCTTCGCGGGTCGACTCGCCCGGCTTGATGCACCGAACGGTACGCAATCAATGGCACATGTCCTCATGCCGCTCCCTTCGCTCGACTTCGACCCGACCGAGGTAGCGATCAGCTGGTCCATCCTCACCGCGGCGAGCCACGAGGTCAGCTTTGCCACGCCCGATGGTCGACCGGCCGAGGCCGACACCATCATGGTCTCCGGACGTGGACTCGATCCATGGAGTCCACTGCCGGGTTTGGGCAAGATCACGCTCATCGGCCATTTTCTTGGCGCAAACAGCGAAGCGCGCCAGGCCTACGCCAGCATGACGGCGACCGCGCGCTATCAACAGCCCGAACGGTGGAGCGAGCTTCGCGCAGATCGATACGATGCCCTGCTGCTCGGCGGCGGTCATCGCGCTCGCGGCATGCGGCAATATCTGGAAAGCGAAACGCTTCAGCAACTCGTCGCCGGCTTTTTCGAAGCCGGCAAGCCGGTTGCCGCCATCTGCCACGGCGTTCTTCTGGCTGCGCGCAGCAAGGCGCCGGACGGAAACTCGGTTCTGTACGGCCGCAAAACCACCGCGCTCACCTGGAAGCTGGAAAAGGCGGCGAGCGGCATTGCACGCTTCAGCCGGTTCTGGGATCGTGACTACTACAGAACCTATACGGAGAAGGCGGGCGAGCCCGAGGGTTACATGTCCGTCGAACACGAGGTTGGGCGGCACCTGGCCAGTCCGCGCGATTTCCTGGACGTGCCGCGCAACAACCCGCACTTCCGCAAGAAGACCTCGGGGCTCTCGCGCGACACGCTCAACGACGACTCGCCGGCGTGGGTCGTGGTCGATGGCAACTACGTCTCCGGCCGATGGCCAGGCGACGCCCACACCTTCGCCAGGACATTCGCCGAACTGCTCGCCGGCAACTCAAGCGTGTCATCGGACTGAGCCCTCCGGCAAATCGCAACGACTCACACGGCCGCGAAACGGTCGAGGTTCATCACCTTGTTCCAGGCCGCCACGAAATCGTGGACGAACTTCTCCTGGCCGTCGGCGCATCCGTACACTTCGGCCACGGCCCGTAATTCCGCGTTCGAACCGAAAACCAGATCGACGCGCGCGGCGGTCCACTTAAGTTCGCCGCTGAGCCGATCGTGGCCTTCGTACACGTCCTGTGCATCCGATACGGCCTGCCACTTCGTGCCCGTATCGAGCAGGTTGACGAAGAAGTCATTGGTGAGCGTTTCCGGCCGCGTGGTGAACACGCCGTGCTGGCCGTGTCCAAAGTTCGTCCCCAGAACACGCATGCCGCCGACCAGCACCGTCATCTCCGGAATGGTCAGCGTGAGCAATTGGGCTTTATCGACGAGCATGGATTCAGCCGGCAAACCGCAACCCTCTTTCACGTAATTGCGAAAGCCATCGGCAGCCGGCTCAAGTGCGCCGAAAGATTCGATGTCCGTTTGCTCCTGCAACGCATCCATGCGTCCCGGCGAAAAAGGCACGACTACCTCGTAGCCTGCGTTTTTTGCCGCCTGCTCGACACCCGTGCAACCCGCCAGCACGATCAGATCGGCAAGCGAAATCTTCTTGCCGCCCGACTGCGCACCGTTGAACGCCGACTGAATTCCTTCGAGCGTTTCCAGCACGGCCGCCAATCGCGCAGGCTGATTGATCTCCCAATGCTTTTGCGGCTCGAGACGAATACGCGCACCATTGGCGCCGCCCCGCTTGTCGGATCCGCGAAACGTGGAGGCCGACGCCCATGCTGTGGAAACCAGCTGAGAAACCGGCAGGCGCGACGCGAGAATTCTGTCTTTGAGCGCGAGAACATCACGCGCGTCTACCAGTTCGTGATCGAGCGTGGGAATGGGGTCTTGCCAGATGAACGCTTCAGCGGGAACATCCGGGCCGAGATAACGCACGCGCGGCCCCATGTCACGATGCGTGAGCTTGAACCAGGCGCGCGCGAATGCATCCGCGAATTGATCGGGATTGGCGTGATAGTGCCGGGAGATCTTTTCGTACGCCGGGTCGAAACGCAAGGCGAGGTCGGTCGTCATCAACGACGGTCCACGCCGCTTCGTCGGGTCACGCGGATCGGGCACGGTCCCGGCACCGGCGTCGTCCTTCGGCTTCCACTGATGCGCGCCCGCCGGACTTTTCGTCAGTTCCCATTCGTAACCGAACAGGCTCTCGAAGAAATTGTTGTTCCACTGCGTCGGCGTCGTGGTCCACGTGACTTCGAGTCCGCTGGTAATGGTGTCGTCGCCATTGCCGGTGCCGAAGGTATTCTTCCAGCCGAGTCCCTGCTCTTCGAGACCGGCGGCTTCCGGTTCGAGTCCGACGTGAGACGCGGGCGCTGCACCGTGGGTCTTGCCGATCGTATGTCCCCCAGCAATGAGCGCCACCGTTTCTTCGTCGTTCATCGCCATGCGAGAAAACGTTTCGCGAATGTCGGTCACTGCCGCGACCGGATCGGGGTTGCCATCCGGTCCCTCCGGGTTCACATAGATCAAGCCCATCTGAACAGCGGCGAGCGGCCTGTCGAGCTGACGTTCCCCGGTGTAGCGCGTGTCGCCCAGCCACGTCGTCTCGTTGCCCCAATATACGGACTCGTCCGACTCCCAGGCGTCGACACGTCCCCCGCCGAAACCGATGATCTTGAATCCCATCGACTCCAGAGCGACCGTGCCCGTGAGCACGATCAGATCGGCCCATGAGAGCTTACGCCCGTACTTCTGCTTGATCGGCCAGATCAACCTGCGCGCCTTGTCCAGATTCACGTTATCCGGCCAACTGTTGATGGGCGCGAAGCGCTGCTGCCCCGAACCCGCACCGCCGCGCCCATCGCCCGTTCGATACGTCCCCGCGCTATGCCAGGCCATACGCACGAAGAACGGGCCGTAATGACCGAAGTCCGCCGGCCACCAGTCTTGCGATGTCGTCATCAGCCGACGGAGGTCCTGCTTGACTTCGTCCAGATCGAGGCTTTTGAATTCATCGGCGTAATTGAATTCGCCGCCCAACGGATTCGACGAAACAGCGTTCTGACGCAGGATTTTCAGGTTAAGGCGATGCGGCCACCAGTCCTGAATGGTCGTTCCCGTGCCGGCGGCATGCGCGAACGGACACGTCGCTTCATTGGACATACGCTCTCTCCAGATGTGTGGGAACTTGGACGGCTCTATAAGCGTCGCTCGGCATTCAGCCTGCGACGCCTTCGTCCAATGTCCGGTAGTCGGTATATCCCGCCGCCGCGCCGCCGTAGAACGTCGCCTGATTGGGTTCGGTCAGCGACGCATTGCGACGGAAGCGTTCCACCAGATCGGGATTGCTGATGAACGGCCGACCGAAAGCAATCATGTCGGCATATCCCGATGCAATCGCTTCCATTCCCATCTGGCGGTTATAGCTATTGTTGGCAATGTATTTGCCGCCGAAAATACCGTGCAGCTTCTTGTAGTCGAATGCGCTTGCGGCGTTGTCGCCACGCGTCTGCCCTTCGATGCAGTGCAGGTACGCAAGTCCCAATTTACCCAGACGTTCCACGTAGAAGCCGTATGTGGTTTGTGGGTCGCTGTCCAGCGGTGTGTCGCCGACCGCGCGCGTCAGCGGCGAGAGCCGTACACCCACTCGCTGCGGGTCCCATATCTCGGACACCGCTGTGATTACTTCCACCGGGAAACGCGTGCGGTTCTCCACCGAGCCGCCGTATTGATCCGTGCGCTTGTTGGTGCTGTCGCGAATGAACTGTTCGAGCAGATAGCAGTTGGCGGAATGGACTTCCACGCCGTCGAATCCCGCTTGCATGGCGCAGCGCGCGGCGTTTCTGTAGTCGTCGACAATGCCGGGAATTTCGTCGGTTTCGAGCGCGCGCGGCATCGAGGGCGGTGCCTGCTTGCCTGTTTCCAGAAAGATGAGTTCGCCCGCCTGAATAGCGGACGGTGCCACCGGCGCCGCACCGTTTTCCTGCAAATCCACATGCGACATGCGCCCGACATGCCAGAGCTGGCAAACAATCTTGCCACCCGCCTTGTGTACAGCCTCTGTGACGGGTTTCCACGCCGCCACCTGAGCCTCGGTGTAGATGCCGGGCGTAAAGGCGTAGCCGCGTCCCTGACGCGAAATATTGGTGGCTTCGGTAATGATCAAACCGGCGGAAGCGCGCTGCCGGTAGTATTCGATGGCAAGCGGCGTGTGCACGCCGTCCATGTCCGCACGCGAACGCGTTAGCGGCGCCATGGCAATACGGTTGGCCACCTGGATCTTACCGATCGTAGTGGGAGAAAACAGAGTGGCTTCGCTCGTAATCGACATAATCGGAGATCCTCGATTCAGGTTGAAACAGCGGTCGTGCTTGCGTCTTTCTGTCTGCTATTCCGGTTCTTTTTCGTGGCGCTGACTTCTGCCGCACTCACGAAATGGCACGGTCAAAAAATGCGATCGGCTCATCCTACAGCGCGCGATCAGCAAATTCTTTCACTATTGCACGACGACGTTCGGGTGCCGACAGGCTTCGATATTCGCGTGGACGCCTAGGAAAGCAGCAGGCGATTGCTCATGGCGGCACGAGTCGAATACAGACTCGCGCGTATTCTGAACAACGCCGCGCGCTCGTCCGGCGGCCGGCTCGCGAACGACACGCCGAGTATCTCGAGGCATCGGTCTGTCGCCACGGTGGCCGTCTGGATCGCCGCGTCGTTTTTATCGCGCGCGTAATTCTCTACGGCCAGCAACCAGTCGCGTTCTGCGTCCAGCCAGGCTTTGGGCAATTCGTTGCCCGGTGACTCCGCCAGCGTGCGCATATCGACCAGCGTGCTCGCTATCCAGAACTGCACAAACGCGGAAGACGTAACTTTCTCCCGATACGCAGCCGATACGTTGGTGATTGCCAGCACGCGCAAAATCAGATCGCGAATCGCCGAGTTTATTTGCAGCGAGTCTCGCGGATCGAGATCGCTTCTCATGGCTTCCAGAAGCAGTTCGTGGATACGTTCGAGATCGCGCGCCGCCATGATCTCGTCTTCTCTCGGGACGACGAGAAAGAACGCCACGGCGGATATGCCGATGCCGAGCAGCAATGCGAAGCCGTGGTCCAGCAAATAAAGTGGATCGTAGACAGGCGGATTGGTGAGACTGAGCGTATAGCAAAAGTAGACGCTGAAAATCACGCCGAAGACCAGATACTTCGGGAAAGTCGTGACATAGCTTCCCCAGAAGATGACGATACCGAGCGCGATCGCGAACACCGTCACGTCTCCCAGCAGCGGCATGACAAAAAAATTGAATGCGAACGCTGCGATCACCGAAAAGCAGCACCCCACGAATGCTTGCCCACTCGCCCTCACCGGCGTGGGACTCAGCGAAAAAAATCCGCTCGTGATGCCCGCGCCCACCACGATGCTGTAGCCGTTCGTCCACCCGGATGCGAGCCAGATGAGGCTCGCTACCGCCAGGGCTGCCGTGGCGCGCAGTCCGGCCAACAGCGTGCCCGCTCCGCTAGCGCGAATCGGCGCACTCCGCATGAACGCGATGGCTTCGACTATCGGGAGCGAAATTCGCACGCCGGGTGGGTCGGGCGTGAATCTGCAATTGCTGCAGAACTCACGCAGAGAGGAGATGGCGGAAAATACTTCGGCTTCCACCATTTCGAGCGTCCGCATGGTGGCGGGATCGAAACCTTCGCCAGCACTGAGCTTTTCTGCGAAAAAGGCCTGCAAGGCATTTTCCAGTTCGAGCAGATTGCCGATCAGCCAGTCGAGTCCTTTCTCTGTTTGCAGGAAGTCGGGATCGGCCTGTGACGCAAGCGTCACGAGTTTGTCGAACATTCGATCGACCGGGACTCTGGCAGCGGCATCCAGAGTCATCGTTGCTTGCCGGGAGTTGTAGACAGCATAGATGCGCGCGATCACGTCGAGATACATCTGGTCGAGTTGCATGAGCGAGTCGTTGCGCAAGCGCATTTCCGGGTCTTCGAACACCGCGGCAGCACGCAGTCCTTCCACGGCGACGCTCTCGCGCAACAGATTGATGTAGGACGCGATAGGCGCTGGCCGGATACCTTCGTGCGCCGCCTCGCGAAGCGCCGGCAGCAGCGCCACGAGCGCCGTGCCACGCCACTTGACCAGCGCCGATACGACCTTTTGCGGGAATATCAGCGTACTCACCAGACTGCCCGTCGCGACACCGATAATCACTTCACTCAATATCTGGATATCGTTGATGGGGACGTCGTAGGGATTCGACCATTCGGGCACGGTAGTAATACAGGCCGCGTAACCCGACAGCACGAAGCCATACGACTGGTTGTTTTTATAGTAAGCAGAGCCTGCCACGAACAGTCCCACCCATACCGATAGTCCCGCGAGAAACAGTACCGGTTGCTGGGGAAACAATATGATCAGCATCAGTCCCGCGAGAATGCCCGCGCAAATACCCAGTGCGCGATAAAAGGCGCGCGCGATCGCCATGCCGCTTTGCTGACTCACCATCACGATGACGGCCGAGACCATCGATGTTCCCGGATTGCGCAGTTCGAGGCGCATGCAGATCAGCATGCTCAGAACCACTGCGAGAGTGGCCTTGAACGCGTGCACGAAACGCGGCGAATCGTCCTTGTAGTAGACGATCAGCTCCGCACGCAAGTCCTTGAAAAAAGCGTTCATGTTGGCTCGCCATTGCTTGCGCTTCAGGGTCGGAAGCTGCGCCGCTTGATCTTACAGGCGACCTTATCCAGACTCTTTCGACAACGCATCGAAAATTGCGCCTTAGCACGCATCGACAACGGGTACGGCGAAGCGCCGAAGACCGACATTCGTGCGCATTGGAAAAAGCACGTTCCCTTTGGTGTCGATAAGCCGCGATAACAATGGCACCATGACGCAAGCAGGCGAGCCCGCGCATTCCGACGGCAAATGCCAGTCCGTGCATTCGCGCAAGACCGCATAATCGACAAGGCGCCTCATGGATAAGCTACGTAACATGCGTGTCTTTGCAAAGGTGGTCGAAGTGAGCAGCTTCACCGCCGTCGGCAAATTGATGAACACCACGCCGGGCAATATTTCGCGCGCCATTGCCGAACTCGAACAGGAATTGTCGACCCGTCTGATTCAGCGCACGACGCGTCGCGTCGCGGTCACCGAATCGGGCAAACGCTACTATTTGCGGTGCAAGAAAATACTGGAAGAAGTCGATTACGCAGACGCCGAAGCGCGTGAGGCGTTGATAGAAGCGCGAGGGGTATTGAGAGTGCACGCGATACCTGGGCTTGGCCAGAAGCACGTAACACGAGCCATCATCGCGTACCGGAAAGAACATCCGTCGGTCAGCGTCGAGTTAGCGTTGTCGCAAGATATGCCCGACCTGGTCAGCAATCAGATCGACGTATCGATCTTTTCGGCGGTGGCACTTTCGGACTCGGCATATGTCACGCAGATCATCGGTTCCAGCCGCTCCATTCTCGTGGCGTCGCCGGATTACCTCGCCGCTCATGGCACGCCCCTCACGCTCGAAGCGCTTTCGCTGCATACGTGTGTGCGAATCAGCACGCCCGCATACCCTTCCGACGACTGGATTCTGTGCAACGAATCGGATGAATATGTCTTCACGCCGTCCGGCTCGTATTTCTCTGTCAACGATCATCAGGCCATGCTGGTGGCGCTGCGCACCGGCGCGGGAATTGGTCTGCTTTCGGTGTATTCCGTCATGGACGATCTGCGTCGCGGCACCCTCGTACGCGTAATGCCGAAGCTTTATACGCATACGCGTTACGTATACGCCATTTACCCGTCACGCCAATATCTCGATGCCAAGATCAAGACCTTTGTCGAGTTCATGAAAAAGAGCGTCGGGCAAAGTCTCGCCGACGAAGAAGCGGCTATCGACACGCTCTGAACTTCGACGCGCAACGTCTCTGTCTCGCGCGGCGAGCAATTAGCATGCCGCGTGATGAGTACGACCGCCACTTCCCCGCCATCGTGCGAGAAACCGGGCCTTGTTATAACATCGACTCGTCTACCTCATTTGGAGTTTGCCAGCATGAAACCTCATATCGTCGCGCTCATGATGTCGTCGCTGGATGGTCGAAGCCTGACCGACGGATGGCAACTCAAATTCGTTTTCAAACTGTACGAAGACACCGCCGCGAAATTCGAAGCAGACGGATGGATCTGCGGCCGCGTGACCATGCAGGAAGTCTCGCACGGCGAAGATTATCCGCGCGGGCTTGCAAAAGCTCCCGTGCCTCGCACCCATCATTTCGTGGAGCGCAACGCGAGCCAGTACGCCATTTCCATCGACCCACAAGGACGCGTGGCCTGGAAGAGCAATACCGCGCTCAACTCGCATGTCGTCGAAGTGGTGACCGAAGCCGTGTCCGACGACTATCTGGCTTATCTGCAGTCCATCGGCGTGTCGTACGTGTTCGGCGGTAAAACAGAAATCGACTTGAAACAGGTCGTGCAGACGCTGGCGGACGAACTCGGCGTCAAGAAACTGATTGTCGAAGGCGGCTCGCGCGTTAGCGGTGCATTCGTGAACGAGGGTCTGGTCGACGAGGTGAGCGTGCTGATCATTCCACTCGTGGACGGCCGCAGCGAGCATCCGTCTTCGTTCGAAATTCCGATGGATAAGTGGCGCGCGCCCACCTATCTCAGCCTGACGTCGATCGAAAAGCTGGAGCACGACGCAATCTGGCTGCGGTATACGAAGACCGACAAAGTAGCGTAACCAGCGTGGCGTAACGCGGCTGACAGCGCACCGATAACGGGACGCTGAAGGCCAATCCCCACCTTTACCCGGACAGAAGATCATGAGCATTCTCCTGATTGGCGCAAGCGGCAGGACGGGCTGGGACGTGGCCGAGAAATTGCACGGCGCGGGCATGGCGTTTCGACCGGTGATACGCAATCCGGCAAAAAGCGCCGCCTTCGAGCGGCTGGGTGCCGAGCCGCTCATTGCCGATCTCTCCGGTGACTTTTCGCATCTCTTCAGCGGCATGCATACCGTGATCTATGCGGCCGGGTCCGCCGAATCCGACGGCGCGGAGCAGGAACGTTCGATCGATCGGGACGCCGTCATCAAGTCGGCAGAATATGGCAAACAGAACGGCGTCGCCCTGCTCGTCGTTATCAGCGCCCTGGTGGCGTACGAACCGGAAAGCGCGCCCGCTGCCTTACTTCACTATGCGCAAATGAAGCGCGAATCGGACGACTACGTCATTGCCAGCGGGATGAACCATGTCATTCTCCGTCCGGGACCACTGACCACCGATCCGGGCAAGGGCACCATCCAGATTGCCTCGGATTCGAATTCGGAGTCGTCACGCATTGCGGTCGCGCGGCAGGATGTTGCCGAGGTAGTGATCGGCGTGCTTCAGGCCAGATTGATCGACAAGGTTATCGGCTTCACAGGCGGAGAGATTCCGATTCGCGAAGCCTTGGCGCACGTGTGATCCAGCTGCCGACTATTAGCGCTTGAGACGGAAGTCGTCGGCCGTCAGTCTGATAAATTCGCCGCGATGCAAACGGGACTTTCTTTCGGCCACGGCGAGAATTCGACGCCGACCGTCTGCGAACACTTTGAGCATGCGCAACTGGTCTGCGGTATTGGGTAGCCAGAAGTGCTCTTCGAGCGCTTCCCGCATGATCGCGCAAACCACCTCTCTTCGTTCCGCCGCTAGGCGAAAAACAATTTCACGTTGATCCTGCGCCACTTCCGGTGCCAGTTCGATTGCGTCCATATCAAGCCTCGTCCTTCGAGCCGTTTATCTTTTTCATGTAATTTCCTGCCGCACCTGTGCCGCGGGTTGAATCTGCGTCGAGCGCGGCCGCCCCATCAGTACCGGTTGAAACACCACGGCGCCGATGAGAGTCGACAGTAGCGATAGTGCCAGCAAAGCGCCCAGGCTGGATGTGCCGGGATGATGCGAGAACCAAAGACTGCCAAATGCCGCGCCCGTCGTTCCTGCGCTAAAGATGACCGCATACGTCAGGCTGGACTCCAGCAGGCGCGTCTGGCCGCCCCGCCATGCTATGACGTAGTAGATCTTGAACGCCACGCCTACGCCGAGCATGAGCGGCAGCGCAATAATGTTTGCAAAGTTCAGCTGCAATCCTAGTACTACCGACAGTTCCAGCGTCAGCAAGGCGGAAACCAGCAAGGGCACGATCGTGCGAAGTATGTCGTCGACACGACGCAGCGCGATCCAGAGAATCACGACTATCGACACCAGCGCGTAGACGCTCGCTTCGAGAAACGCCTTGATCACGAGATTGGCGGAATAAAGGATCGAAATCGGACCGCCAATCGCATCGGGCTGTGCCGCCGTCACTGACCTGGCGAAATTGCGCAGCAACGTGTCGTCGCCCGGATCGACACCGGCCGGCACTTTAGGCGATATTTCCACGATCGCCTTCCCGTCCGCACTGATCCAGTCCCTCGCCATGTCGGCGGGCAGATTGGCTCTCGTAATTTCCACGGGACTCAGCAAGGTCGCCAATTGCTTCAAGGCAATTTTCAAAGGCTCGCTCATTGCGTAGTCCGCGCGATCGCGCATTGCAACCGGACCGTCGGCGAGACGAGCGAGCGTTCGCGAGAGCCGCTTCGCTTCTTCCGCACCTGGGCCAGGGTTATCGCCAGCGGCGATATCCAGTTGATTGGCTGCGCGCCGCAACGCATCCACACGGACCGCATCGGTCGCGGCCGGCGCAGGACTCTGGTCGAGTGCGGGCGTCAGGACTTGTGCCGCGTTCGCAATCGCCGCTAGTTTTTGCGGCTGATCTGACGGAAGAAAAGTAGTCAGCGTGATCGTTCTGCCGACCTGCGGAAGCCGCGCCAAACGCGCGGCAATGGCGTCTGCCTCGCTGAGAGAGTTCGCCATGACGCGCACGTTGTTGACACCCGTCTCCGGCGAATCGCGCAAGGCCAGCAGAGTCGCCATCGACTCCGTGTGCGGATCTTTCAGGTGCAGCGGGTTAAAGTCGAAACGCAAATGCAATAACAAGGGCAACGCGCCGACAATGACAATAGCCGCGACCGCCAACATGGGTTTGCGATTGCGGTCGAGAAACTCGTCGACAGCCGCAAGTTTGCTGAATCCCGGCGCGCTCCTTTCTTTCCCCGGACGCAACACGCAGATCAGCGCCGGCAAAAGCGTCACGCTAGTGAGATACGCCACGACCATACCCACGCCCGCAATCTTCCCCAGTTCGGATACGCCACGGTAAGCGGTCGGGATAAACGAAAAGAAACTCAACGCGACGGCAAAAGCCGCAAGACGAAGGCGTGCGCCGATGGAGCGCGCCGTGTTCACCACCGCCGTGACGAGATCATCGTTATCGAAGCGCTCTTCGCGGTATTTCACCGTCACCTGCACACCGAAATCGACGCCAAGGCCCACGAACAGAACCATGAATGCGACCGAGATCATGTTGAATGCGCTGACCATGAAGAGTCCGATCGCCGCCGTCAACAGCAGACCCACGATCAACGTGACGAAGACGCTAAAAACGAGTTTCGCCGATCGGAACGCCAACCAGAGAATGCCAAGCACCACCAGAAACGTGATCACGCCATTGACGGCAGCACCGTCCTGTACTGATGCGAATTCCTCGTCGGCGAGTGGCTGCTCGCCCGTCAGACGAACCTGGGCACCATATCGGGATTCGAGGTTCAGCGAAGCCGCAGTCTTTCGGATCGAATCCGTCGCCGCGCCGCCCGCTTTGAGCGAGGCGTAATTCAGCACCGGTTGCACGAGAATGAAAGTGCGTGCGAGCACTTTCGTGTCGTGATCGGTCAGGGCGCGCCACGAAAATACGGCCGGCTGATTCGACTGCACGCGTTCGAGAACGCTTGCCGAGCGCTCGAGCAACGGCGCCATGTCACTGAGCTTGACCTGCCCGAGTTGCAACGGCAATAGCAGCGTCGTGGTGAGAAGATTGGCGAGGCCGGTGAGGCTCGGATCGTGAGCGAGCGAGTTGATCAGCGGCCGCGCTTTCGTTAGCTGGGTGGTTGTCGACCTCACGTCGTCGAGCGGCAGAAACAGCAGGCCATTTTTTGCGAAGAACGGCCCCGAGCCGGGCTGCGTCACGGCGGTAAAGCGATCGGATTCTTTCTTTAACGCAGCCGTGAGCGTGTTGGCAGCGGCGTCCGCGAATTCGGGTGCTTGTGCTTCGACCACCACGAGTATCGAGCCCCCACGTTGAGGGAAAGCGCGATCCATTGCGTTCGAGATGGCGCTCCATCGTTTATCGACCGTTAGCAGTCTTCTCGTGTCGGTGTCGATCCTGAAGTGATGCACGACGTAGTAGCCGCCCATCAACGCAAGGACGAGCGACAAGGCGATCACGCTCATACGGTGACGCATTGACCAGACGACGATGCGGACAGCCGACGACATGATTTGGCCTGAATCCGGATGTGACGGAAACCTGAGTGTAGCGGAGATATTGCAAGCGTGATGTCACGCCCGGATCGCCCATTCTGTAAGTGGATAAGACGTCTTCGCACGTCACGCAAAACGCTTGCGGGTTCGCCCGGTTTTGTGGGTCCGCATGGGTATCGACGCAATATTTCCAGATGCAATACCTTTCATATCGTCGGTTTCGCGGATTGCCTTTCGTACACGGTTCTCGATGTCACCTTCCATGGCGCATGAGCAATCTGCGGTTTTTGTCTTCCAGTTGCGCCGCACTTTTTCCGGCTTGCGCACTAACCCATGAAAGGACTCGCATATGAAAGCCGCACGCATGCATGAGTATGGTCAGCCTCTCGTCCTCGAGGACATTCCGATTCCCGAGATCAAACCGGACGAGATTCTTGTCGAGGTGAAGGCGTGTGGAATGTGCCGCTCCGACGTGCAACTGATCGACGGATATTTTCGCAAGTACGCCGACATTCCCACGCCGATCACACTGGGACACGAAATCACGGGCGTCGTGCATACAATCGGCAGCATCGTGCCCAAGGTGGCTGGTTTCGCCGAAGGCGATCACGTGGTCGTGGCGCCGGGATGGGGCGACGGCATTTGCCGCCATTGCCAGATCGGCAATACACATATTTGTCCGAACGTGCGTTGGCCAGGATTCGGGCCGGTTGGCGGATTTGCCGAGTTCATTCCGGTGCCCGCGCGCTACCTCATCCGAGTGGACAAGCGCCTGCCGTTCGAAACGCTTGCACCGCTCACAGACGCCGGCATGACGCCTTATCGCGGCATCAAGAAGTTACGCGATGCAGGCGCATTGGCGCCGGATCGCATCGTCGGCGTGTTCGGTGTGGGTGGCCTGGGCGGCTATGCGGTGCAATACGCCAAGATTCTCGGCAGCGGCGCGCGCGTCGTCGCGTTTGCACGCAATCCCGAGAAGCTGGCAATCGCGAAGGAATACGGCGCCGACCATACGATCGATATCAAGGGCAAATCTTCTGCCGATATCAGCAAGGAACTCGAGAAAGCAGTGGGTCGCACCGACCTCGATGCGGTGATCGACTGCGCGGGTGCCGAGCAGATGGTGCAACTCGCCCTGAGCCTGCTCTCCATCAGCGGACATTATGTCGACGTCGGCCTGGTGGGCGATCGCATCGACGTGCCTCTATTCCCGCGTGTTTCTCGCGAACAGACCATTGGCGGCTCGTTCTGGGGCAACAACACCGATCTCGCTGAGATCATGGCGTTGGCCGCGCAGGACAAGATTCGTCATAAGGTCACGACGTTCAAGTTCGAAGAGTTGAACGACTACATCGACCGCCTGCGGGTCGGTGAGATCGTCGGGCGCGCCGTCATGAAGTTCTGATCGGGCGATGGCGTAGACACTGGCGGCCAGTGTCTACGCCAATCGGCAACTGTGCCTCACCCAATCAACGGACGACACCAGCCAGAGGTAGAGTAAAACGGAATCGGGCGCCACCGTGCAGCGATTCATTGTCGGCCCAGATTTCCCCGCCATGCGCTTCGATGATCGAGCGGCAGATGGGCAGCCCCATACCCATACCATTCTCTTTGGTCGTAAAAAAGCTGTCGAAGAGACTGTCGAAATGTTCCCGCGCAATGCCGGCACCGCTATCTTCGACCGAGCAGCACACTATCCCTCCATCCTGCAACTCGACCTTGATGGTCAATTCGCGCTGCGGGCTCCGCGCCTGATCGAAAGCCTGCATGGCATTCACCGCGAGATTCACGATCACCTGCTGGAATTGAATGCGATCCGCGAGTACCTTCGGCGCACCGGCTGCAATCACGCGCGTCACTTTCACACGTCGCGACTGGACCTCGTGCCGCAGAAACATGAGTGCCTCGTCGATGACTTCATCGAGTGAAATCAGCGTACGTTCCGGCGCCCGCCGAACCGCCATGCCGCGAATGCGGCCGATAATTTGCACGGCGTGCTGCGCATTGGCAACGATTTGCATGTTGGTGGCACGCGCCTCCGCGATATCGGGAACCGCACGATCGAGCCAACCCAGGCCCGCCTGACCATTGACGGCGATCGCCGCAAGCGGCTGTTTGAGTTCGTGAGCGATCGAAGCGGTCAGTTCGCCGAGCATGGAAATTCGTGCCGCGTGCGCAAAGTCCGACTGCACGCGCTGCAGCATTTCCTGCGCGCGAATACGCTCGGTCAGATCGACGAGGCTGACCACCGACATACCCAGGTCGTCGTTCGGAGCCGGGCGTGCCACCGTAAAAAGCACGTCGATCACGCGCCCGTCGAGCGTGGGGAATCGGGTCGCTTCCTGAAACGTTTCTTCACCGCGATAGCGGCTTTCCAACGCGCGCCGCAATGTCTGGGGACTTTCGTTCCAGACCCACGACAGTGGGCCGAGCAGTTCGCGCCTGTCGCGCGCGCCGAACATTTTTACGGCGCAATTGTTCACGTCTTCCAGCACGAGCCTGTCACGCGCGATCGTGAGCCAGTCCGGATGGGCATCGATATAGGCCGCGAGATCCGTCACGCCCTGCGCGCGCAATTCTGCCAGCATGGCGATCAGCGGCTGCGTTCTGGTTTGCCACAAACCGACCGGCGTCTCGCTGAAAAGATGGCGATAACGATGCTCGCTACGCCGCAGGTCTGCATATAGCCGCGCGTTCTCCAGTGAGATGGCGGCCTGTGAAGCCAGCAGCCTCAGCACGGCAATCCGCGCCGACGTGAATACATGGGGCGTCAGCGTGTTCTCGACATACAGCACGCCGACCAGCGCGCCCTGCTTGATGAGCGGCAGGCAGAGAATCGAACGGCAACCGGATCGCGCGATATATTCGTCACCCGAGAATGGACTGTGGTCGGTGGCATCGTCCAGAACCAGACACTCCCGTGTGCGAATGACGTAGCGGAGAATCGACTCCGGAAACTCCACGGGAGAAACCTGTTTGCGAAGCAACTGAACCTCGACGCTGTCTCCCGCCGTGGCCGCTTCCGCCTCGATCCACAGTTCGTCGTCGCGCGGTAAAGCCAGCACGCCACGGTCTCCGCCAGCATGTTCGAGTGCCAACACCATCAGTGCACGAATCAACTCGTCGAGGCCGATTTCGCTGAATACCGCCTGCGAGACCTTCACGACCGTGCCCAGATCGAGTTGCTCTACCGATGTCGCGACGGTACTCTCGGCGTAAGGCGTCAATTCTTCCCGCAGCGGTGCATAGGCCTGGTCCAGTTGACGAACCTTGCCGAAAGCGCCCCAGCGCATGTAGCACAAGCGCGCATTACGAAGATACGTGCTGGCAATCGTCTCGAAGCCGCGAGCCGCGTAAGAGCGCGCGGCGAGTTCGTTGGCAAGTCCTTCGTTCTGCACGAAGCCATGCTTACGAGCCGACTTGATGGCTTCTTCGTAAAGCTGCATGGCGTCGACGTGCCGTTCCTCGATCCGCGCGACCTCGGCCCGAATGAGCGCCAGGCGGTTACGAAAGTTCTCCGCGCAGTGAGATGTCCAGAGTTCGAATTTCCGGAGTATCGCCTCGATTGCCACACGATATTCGCGCTGCTGCGCCGCGCTTGCCGCGGGATATAGCGCGGTCAGCGTGAGCGCATGGTAGAAGTGATAGGTTGCCTCGATCGGCATGCTCATCGCGGCAGGCAGCGCCGGCTCGGCCAGCATCGCACAGTCCAGCGCCTCGGCATAATCGCCATTCAGAAAGGCAAGGATCTGCCTCATGATGTGATAGAAAACGATGCCGCAGCCAAACGTGGCCGTTACGATGGTATTGAAGCTCGCGGCTTCGTCGAAGCTCGCATCACCCAACCTGAGCGAGTCGATCGACTTGCCTTGCAAGCTCGCAATGAACTGCTGCTCGATCCGGATCGTTTCATAAACGGCATCGTTATGGCTCAATCGGGCGAACTCCGCGTGTTTCTCGGACTGGCTTCGCACGTCTTCGAGCGCATCGCCTTTCTCGATGAGTTGCCACGTCGTTTCGAAAGCGAGAAAGCCGCCATAGACAAAATCGCCCACCTCGACACAGGCCTCGAACGCTTCTTCCAGAATCGGCAGGCCCGTTGCGAAGTGATGCCGCCAGAAATTGACGTGATCGCCATGCAGATGAAGCAAGGTGCCGCGCAAACGGCCGTTGCCTATCTTTTCATTCAGCCGCAGCGAAAACTCAGAGAACTGGAATGCGGACGCAATATCCCCGACCGCAGAGACCAGCCAGAGCGAATACACACCATAGGCGAAACTCGACTGATCGGTGTTTCCGTACTGCATCGAAAGATTGACGGCCTTCATCGTCACGAGCGGGAACAGCAGCGGCCGCCCGATATAGGCACACGGCACGGCATCGACCAGCAGGTTGATAATGGCCTGCATGGTGGGATCGACGGCCATCGGCGCGTCGAGCTTGTCGATAATTGGCCGGCCGCCCAGGTTGACTTGTACCTCGTTCAATTCGACCTGCACCGCGAGCAGAATGTCGTGTTCGGACTCCGGCAAAACCAGGCCGAAATCGCGAAGCGCGCCGACCGCAACGGAGAAACCCTCGTCGTATTTGCTTGCCACCTGATAAAGCCGGATACGCAAACCATAGACCTTGGCCCGATCGAGCTTGCAGCGCGCCCGCTCCAGGATCATGTCGAATAGCGCGTCTGCCGTGGCAAAGTTTCCGCCGAGGTACTCGCACTCGGAGAGTTCGAGATACAGATCGAACGTGCTTTGATACCGGCGCTCCCAGGCATCTTCCGATAAGAGCGCAGCGGCCTGCGCGAAATGGCTCCGCGCCGAAGAATAAGCCGTCGAATATTTGGCGCGCTTGCCGGCTATCACATTCAGCTCGACCACCTGCTCGCGTTCGTCCTGCGTCGTCACGAGGTCGAGACCGCGATTGAAATGATTCACGATGTCGAAGATGGCTTCTTCGATCTCGTCGGCCGCCGTATGTGATGCCAGCGCGCGGCCGATCCTGAGGTGCGCCGCAGCGCGCTCGCTCACGGGAATCAGCGCGTAGGCCGCCTCCTGCACCCGGTCGTGAACAAACTTGTAGCCGCGCTCAACGCGAAAAACCAGACCGGCCTTGACCGCTGCCAGCAACTCGGCGTGAATCGCGTCTTCGTCCGCGCCTTGAATGATGGCGAGCGTTGCACTGTCGGCGGCATTGCCCAGACAGGCCAACTGTTTCAACGCGACCTGCGTGGTGTCAGGCTGGCGACTGAGCTTGGCCGCCATGAGATCGGCCACGTTTTCCGTGAATCCCTTCGCGCGGATACGGGGCAGATCCCAGGTCCATCGGGCGGCGCTGCGATCGAATATGAGCAAGCGCTCCTCGCACAGCGCAGTCAGAAACTGAATCACGAAAAACGGGTTGCCGCCGGTCTTCTGATGCACGAGTTGCGCCAGCGGCCGGGCGCTGCCCAGGTCGCAGTGAAGCGAGTCGGCAATCAACTCGCCCACGCTTTCCGTCCCGAGTGGCGACAGCACGGTCACGTCCACGCGCGCGCCCGAAGCGCGGATCAGACTCAGCGTTCGCACCAGCGGATGCGATGGGCCAATCTCGTTGTCGCGGTAAGCGCCCACGAGCAGCAGATGCTGCACCTCGGGATGCGTCATGAGGTGTTCGATCAGGTCGAGCGTCGCGACATCGAGCCACTGCAAATCGTCGACGAATAGCGCGAGCGGATGTTCGGGTCGCGCAAATACGCCGAGAAACCGGCGGAAAACGAGCTGGAAGCGGCTTTGTGCGTCACGCGGCGGTAGCGATGGAACGGGCGGCTGCTCGCCGACGATCAGGGCCAACTCGGGAATGAGATTGACCATGAGTTCGCCGTTCGTTCCCAATGCGTCCATCAGCGCGCTCCGCCATACACCGACTTCCGCGTCGCTCTTGCCCAGCAATTCACGGATCAGCGACTGAAACGCCTGCGCCAGCGTCATGTATGGAATGTCGCGCTTGTACTGATCCACTTTGCCGGCCGCGAACAGGCCGCGCGGTGGAACCAGTACCTTGTGCAATTCATTGACCACCGACGACTTGCCGATACCCGCATACCCGGACACGAGCACCATCTCAGCCTTACCGCTTGCCACGACACGATCGAATGCCGTGACGAGTGCTTCGATTTGCGATTCGCGCCCGTAGAGCCGCTCCGGAATCAGCAGACGGTCGGATACGTCCCGCATCCCCAGCACGAACGTGGCGATCCGGCCGCGCGCCTGCCATTCGACCAGACATGTCCGGAGATCGGCCTCCAGGCCCGCAGCAGTCTGATAGCGACTCTCCGCCGACTTCGCCAGCAGCTTCAGCACGATATCTTCGATCGGCCCAGGAATGCCCGCGACTCTTTCGCTGGGTGGAGCCGGCCTGCGGGCAATATGGCAATGGATCCACTCCATCGCGTCGGAGGCGATAAACGGCAGCGTTCCCGTAAGCATCTCGTAGAGCGTGACGCCGAGCGAATAGAGATCGCTACGGGCGTCGATCGACCGGTTCATGCGGCCAGTCTGCTCGGGAGCCATATAGGCAAACGTACCCGCGATAATCTCCGCCGGCGCGGGTGTCTGTCGTTCGCGCTGCAGTTGGGACGCAATGCCGAACCCGGTCAGGCGCAGATTGTCGTTGTGATCGACCAGCACGTTGGCCGGTTTGATGTCTTTATGGATGAGTCCGCGTCGATGAACGTGGCCGACCGCAACCGCCAGATTGATACCGATACGCAGGAAACGCGTGATGTCGAGCGGATGGCCCAGCAGGCGATCGAGCGGTTCGCAACCGTTGTCGTCGAGTACCAGCGTAGGCAGCGCGTTATGACGACCCAGCGCCAGCGGCCGCGCCGCCCATCTGGAATCGAGCACACTCGCCAGCGAATACTCGTGTTCGAGACGCGTGATGCTTCTGGAGGCCGGTTGCGTGGCTACGAGCGTGAGCACGGAGACCGGATTGCCGGGCTGCCGGGCGCGGTACAACGAAAAATCCCCATCGGCGCGTAACGACTCCAGCTCGTATCCAGTGAGGTCCATGTTGTCCATGCCGGGTTGCTGCGCGTTTCACGGAGGAATTCGGTCAGCCTGAATTTCGACTGGCATCGGGGCTGCCGACTCGGACGGTACAAACCGGCGAAACGACTTGCACGTCGATTTGCGCCTGAGTTATTTTGCGCCAGGAGATTAACGATGGGCAAGGCATGATGGGCGTACTCGCCCCGCTTTCGCTGACGCGTCGGCAGAGAACCGTGGGCAAACCGCTTCACGACACTACCAGGTTCAGCGCCATGAACGGGTTTCATGTTCATGGCGCATTTAATGGCGTGTGCAATGGCGCGTGCAACGGCGAATGCAATGACGCGTGCCGATGACGCACGCTTATGCATCGACTGCAGAACTCCCCGTTTCCGGTTTCAACTGCGGAGTTCGATGCCCACTCTGCCTCGCATTCAATAGTATGAAGAGAGCGAGTCAATCGCGCCGCGCAGTTCAGCCATTGCCACCATGAAAGAGGGTGAGCTTGTTCGTGACTGACTGAACACCCTGCACGGACTGCGCAACGTCTTGCGCCTGCTGAATCTGCGCACCGCTCTTCACCGAACCGCTCAGCGTCACCGCGCCGCCTCGCGCCCGAACGAATACACCCGATACGTCGAACCCCGGCGCCTTGCTAAGCGCGCGACGCACGGATTTACCCAATGCGCGGTCCGCCGGTGTCGCTTTTTTCGACGCGGTAACGGCAGGCGTGCCGTCTGTCTGCGCATAGGACGGCACGGCCGTGATTGCTGCGATGCCTACCAGTACCGCGCACAAGATTTTTCTGTTCATCTTTGCCTCTCTCCAGACCAGTTCACCGACGATAGCGCTCACGCATGACTGATCGCCATTCGCAGCGCCGCACTAATAGTATGCGCCTCGGGCGGCCCCTCGTATCGCCGGCCATTCACAAACAGCGTGGGCGTGCCGCTGACTCCACTCTTCACGCCGCCGTTGAAGTCCTCTCGAATGATGTCGTCATACTTTCCTTCGAAGGCAAGCGAGACGTCGCGCACGGGGACATCGAGTCCGGTTGCATAGCGAACCAGGCTTTCATCATCCAGTTCGAACTGGTGTTCGAAAAGCGTGTCATGCGCTTGCCAGAATTTACCGAACGTCGCGGCGGCTTCCGCGAACTGCGCCGCATGCATGGCATGCTGGTGCAGATTGGTGAGCGGAAAGTGACGGAAGACAAACCGCAACTGATTGCCCATCTCCGCCTGCACTTCCTTGATGACACGATACATCTCGCCGCAATACGGACATTGAAAATCACCGTATTCGACTAGCGTTACTGCCGCGTCTTCGGCACCGGAGAGGTGATCGATATCGCCGACCGGATAAGTGAGCACTTTCATTGTCCATTCCATTTCACGAACACGGCGTTGCAAGTTGCACCGTCGAGAATGACATCCATTCCACGCTTGTAACGTTAAACCAAGCGATACGACTTCGCATACGTTACGTGGGATTTAGACAAAAACCGTTCGCTCACGCCATTTCCAAAATAAGCCATGACTCGTCCGCACGACTATCCTATGCTAGGCAAACAGTCCGACTCGAATCGTTCTTCCGCACCGGTTCAATGCCACTCTCAACACACTCCGTCAAACGAGGTATTCCATGAAAGCAACGGTTATTGGAGCTACGCTCGTTCTGACATGCATGGCGAGTTCTACTCTGGCGTACACAATCAAAACCTATCAGGGGAATGGCGCCAGTCGTATCGAGGCATGTACTCTCGCCAAAACAACGGCCGAATCTCCCGATCAGGAAACCGCACACGGCCATTTAATAAAAGTCAGCGCATGTAAATGCTCGTCAACGGAAAGCACCCACGACTCAAAGCAATGGCTCTGTCTCGTACAGGCCACTCACGACCGTTAGTGCCGAGTCGGTCTACGGTCAATACATGCCGATATATTCTCCTGATCGCTTCTCCGGTTTTCCGTGCGTTGCAGAAAGAAATACTTATTCCTGCACGCTAGGATGGCTACGCATTGTGATTTTTACTCTGCATGCCGAAGCCCCATAGGCCAGAGTCCGATTTACCGTGAGTTTTATCTCGGGTAGCGCAAATGCCGAATCGGAAACTGACCGGGCGTATCCCAGCTCAGCGCAAGAAGACCAGAGGACAAGATGACCGAACTCAGCACCCACACTCCGACCAATCGCCGTCATGTACTGGCAGCCGGTGCCGGCGCGGCAGTCGCAGCGATGACAGCACCGGCTATTGCAATGGCTGCGGCAACGGGAACCACACGCACTCATTCTGCTTCGCACGCCTCGCATGGCGAAGGGGAATATGTCACCGCGAAAGACGGCACGCGGATCTTCTATAAAGATTGGGGCACAGGCAAAACGGTCGTGCTCTCGCACGGCTGGCCGCTCGATGCGGATGCATGGGACGCCCAGATGCTCTTTCTGGTGCAGAACGGATATCGGGTCATCGCACACGACCGCCGCGGCCACGGTCGATCGGGTCAATCCGCGTCCGGCAACGACGTCGATACGTACGCCGAAGATCTCGCCGCGGTCATGAAAGCACTCGATGTGAAAGACGCCATGCTGGTCGGCCACTCGATGGGCGGCGGTGAAATTGCGCGCTATATGGGACGCCACGGTACGTCTCGCGTATCCCGAGCGGTTCTCATCAGCGCCGTCGTGCCGCTGATGCTCAAAAGCGACAGCAATCCCGACGGCTTGCCCGAAGCGGCATTCGACGGCATTCGCAACAACCTGACGGGTAACCGTTCAGTGTTTTATAAGAACCTTGCCATGGCTTTCTACGGCTTCAACCGGCCGACCGCAAAGGTCGAGCAAGGAACGATCGATGAGTTCTGGCGCGAAGGCATGGCCGGCTCCATTCTCGGTCAGTATCAATGCGTCAAGCAGTTCGAGGTGGACTACACCGAAGATCTCAAGAAGATCAACGTGCCCACGCTGATCCTGCATGGCGACGACGATCAACTCGTTCCCGTCAACGTGGCCGGACGCATGTCGGCCAAGATCATCAAGAACTCCACGCTCAAGGTGTATCCGGGCGCACCACATGGCATGTGCACGACGGAAGCCGACAAGGTCAATGCCGATCTTCTGGCTTTCCTGAAGAGCTAGGCACGCCACATCGAACAGAAGGTAAACAACAGGCGCGCGAACTCTGCGCGTCTTTCAGGGAACCGCACGAATACGCCGAACAGGTGACGACATGGAGTTGCCCCCCGACCATCTCACGACGGTTCGCGTGCGGTTCAATAAATACCTTCTGTTCGCGGAGTTCATCGGGCTCGTCGCGACCGCACTCGCTGCCGTGGCGGCAATGGGTCAGGAAATCAAGAACATGGTTCTGGTCGGCAACGTGACGCTGACCGACCTGCTGCTCATGTTCCTCTATCTCGAAGTACTGGCTATGGTTGGCCAGTACTTCAAGGCTGGACAGTTGCCCGTCCGCTTCCCGTTGTACATCGCCATGGTGGCGCTCGCGCGGGAATTGATCCTCGGCAACGGCACCGCCACGGGATCGCACATGCTGGAAACCGCCGGCGCCATTCTCGTTCTGGCGCTCGGCGTGCTGCTGATCCGGATCGGACAGGTCAAATTCCCCACGCAGGACGACAGCAAGTTCGAGAAGTAGCGGGCACGTACCGAAGCACGCAACGATATCGCGTCATGCCGGCACGGGCTGCTCCGCGCCGCCCAATGTCACCACGAATACGATCAAACCCGCAGCCGTCAGAATGAAGCCGGCCCAGACCGCTGACAGCAAGCCGTATCCCGCTCCGATCGCGAAACCACCGGCCGCCGCGCCGATTGCATTCGCCACGTTCAACGAGGCCAGGTTCATTGCGCCCATGAGCGTTGGCGCCTCGGGGGCGAATTGCGTGAGACGAACCTGAATGGTCGGGATAGCCGTCATCATGGTCATGCCGACGCCGAATAGCGCGATCATGAGCACCCATTCGTGCGCACCGAAAAGCGCGAGCAAGGCGAGCACCACGAGCGCACAACCAAAGCCGAGTATCACGCCAAGGGAAGCATGCGAGTCGGCAAGACGGCCGCCGATCAGATTGCCGAGCGTCATCCCGATGCCGAAGAGTGCCAGCGCGAGCGGAATGACCCTGGCGTGAAGCATCGCGACGTCGGTCACGAACGGACCAATGAAGGTGTAGACGGCGAAGATGCTGGCGACGCCGAGCGCGGCGACGATCATCGTGGTCCAGACGCGTGGTTTGCGCAGCGCGCCGAGTTCCTGCCTGAGCGGTCCGCCGTTGAGTGCTTCGTTGTGCGGGATCCACGCCCACAGCGCCGCCAGTGCGATCAAGGCAAGGATGGCGACGATCACGTAGGTTTCCCGCCAGCCGAGGCTCTGACCGAGCAACGTGGCCAGCGGCGAGCCGACAATGGTCGCGACGGTCAGCCCCGACATGACCATGGCGAACGCCTTGCCCGAGTTGCCTTCGCCGACGAAATACGATGCCACCACCGCGCCCGCACCGAAATACGCGCCCTGCGGCAGTCCGCTGATAAAGCGCGCGGCGACCAGCATGCCGAGATTCATTGCAGCCGCCGAGAGCAGATTGCCGACCACGAACAGGCCGATGAGGATGAGCAGCAAAGTGCGTCGATTGAGTCGCGCGGCGAGCAGTGTCACGAGCGGCGCGCCGATCACCACGCCGAATGCGTAGGCCGTAATTGCATGGGTCGCCTTCGGAATACTCAGGCCGAGACTGCCGGCGAACAGTTGCAGAACACCCATACTGGCAAACTCGGAAGTGCCGATGCAAAAGCTGCCGAGTGCCAGCGCGAACAGCGCGAGTCCCCGCTTGCGCGCCTCGGACGCTTTCGTGCAGTGCACCGTGACTTTCTCACATTGTGCTTCATAAGCCTTTTCAAGCATGTCTTCTCTCCCGATCACCGGAACGCCATCCTTACGATATTTAGGTTCATTGAAATCTGCTCAGGGACGGGGCAACCCGACAAGAAGTTCGTTCTCGCAATCGGCGCCCGTTGTGGGTGTTCGACGAGATCGACCGGCTCGTTACACGAGCGTCTTGTCCGCCGATGGCTGAATAACAGCATCGTTCTTTGCGGCGCCAGACAAGTGTTCTATTGCGCGATTTTTTATTCTTCGCCCATCGAATCCGTATGGCCGATAAACCGACATTGCGTCGGTTCGAGCGCGCCGTTCGGGCGAACGGCGCGCCAGCCGGATCGTTACGCGATCGTGTCGACGATTCCGCCGTCCACGCGAAGTGCGGCGCCTGTCGTTGCCGACGCCTGAGTCGAGCACACATACACCACCATATTCGCGACTTCTTCCGTCGACGCCGCGCGCTGGATGATCGAGGAACCGCGTGTGGCCAGCACGAATTCGTTCAGCTTCTGTTCGATCGTTTTGCCTTCGCTTTTTGCGGCATCCGCCAGCATGGCACGCACACCGTCCGAGAGCGTCGGCCCAGGCAGCACCGAATTGACGGTCACGCCACTACCCGCGGCAAACTTTGCGATACCTCGCGAAATGCCGAGTTGAGCCGTTTTGGAAAATGCGTAAGCCAGCATGTCGGGCGGAATATTGAGCCCGGACTCGGACGAAAGGAACACTACGCGGCCCCACTTCTTTTCCATCATGCCCTTGAGATAGGCACGAGTGAGTCGGACGCCCGACATCACGTTGATCTGGAAATAGCGTTCCCATTCCTCGTCTTCGGTACTGAAGATATCGCCCGGACCAAAGAAGCCGAGATTATTCACGAGAATATCCGTGGCAGGTACGGACTTCAGAAATGCATCGACGCCCGCGCGCGAGCCGAGATCACCGGCTACACCTCGAACTTTCGCTTCGGGTACGGTCTCGCGAATGGTGGCGATGGCACGATCGACGGCTTCCTGCGTTCGCCCATTCACGATGGTTTCGGCGCCCGCTTCCGCGAGACCCTTCGCAATCGCGAGGCCAATGCCTGCGCTCGATGCACTAACCAGTGCCGACTTGCCGGAAAGATCGATTTTCACTTTAGACTCCGCTGTAAAAGGGGCGCTGCTTCACCGCGTACTTTCTCGAGAAGCAGCGCTTGATTCTAGTTCGCTGACAGGCGATTTGTCAGAGAGGCCCGCCGGCGCGCACACAATGCCGCCGACGGCCAGTCTTTTTACGCCTTGTCGATGGGAAGCGGCGCATTCGCGGCAACGAGACCCTGCTCACGCATGTCGCTCCAGAATGCCGCCGGAATGACTTCCTTCACCGCGGCCTGATCTTCCGCAATACGCTCGGGACGGCTGGCGCCCGGAATGACCGCTGCGACCGCCGGATTGGCGAGTACGAACTGCAACGCCGCCGCCTTCACGCTCACGTCGTGACGCGCGGCAATCGCCTTGATGCGCTCTACTTTCGCGACGATCTCAGGCGCGGCTTTCTGGTATTCGAAATTCGGACCGCCCGCGAGAATGCCCGAGCTATACGGACCGCCCGCCACGATTTCAGCCTTGGCCGCAGCCGCCGCCGGCATCAGGCGCTGCAATGCGCGATTGTGATCCAGCAGCGAGTAACGGCCGGCAAGCAGGAATCCATCCGGCTGTGCTTCGGTGAGATCGAGCGCCAGTTCGCACGGCTCGACACGGTTGACACCGAGACCCCATGCCTTGATGACGCCCTCTTCGCGCAAACGCGTCAGTGCACGAAATGCGCCTTTGCGCGCGCTCTCGAATACGGAAAGCCATTCGTCGCCGTAGAAATCCTGCGCGACGTCATGCACCCAGACGATCTCGATGTGGTCGGTATTCAAGCGCTTGAGCGACTGCTCGATGGAGCGCAGCGTGGCGTCCGCCGAGTAGTCGTTGACGATTTTATTCGGGCGGCCGAACGCGAACACACCGCCTTTTTCGCCGAGGTCGCGGGCATTCACGTCTTCGATTTCATCGAGAATCACGCGCCCCACTTTCGTGCTCAGCACGTAGTCGCTGCGCTTGTATTGCGCCAGCGCTTCGCCAAGCCGGATTTCCGACAGACCGGCACCGTAAAACGGGGCCGTGTCGAAGTAGCGAACGCCCTGCTGCCACGCGGCCTGTACCGTCGCGAGCGCTTCTTCGTCGGGGATATTGCGAAACATGTTGCCCAGCGGCGCAGCGCCGAAGCCCAGCAGCGTACCTGCGGGCAATTTATCCTTGATGCTCATCGTTCTGTTCCCAGAAGAGGTAAAAGTGGATGCAAGTCTAGGTTGGCAACTTAAGTCTGTCCAAGACATAATATGGAACAACTAAGTCGCAAGAGGTCTTAAATGCTCGACATTCGTCAGTTGCATTATTTCGTTGCGGTCGCCGAAGACGAACACGTCGGCAAAGCGGCCGAACGTCTGCATATTTCACAATCGCCACTCAGCCGCCAGATCGCACAACTCGAAGAAAAGCTCGGCCTGACGCTGTTCGAACGATCGCAGCAACGTATTCGTCTGACCGTAGACGGCCGCACGTTTCTCGAAGAAACCAAAGCCTTTCTCACGCACGCGAGCCGCCTCGAATCGCTCGCGCGCCGGCTCGGGCGTGGCGACGAAGGCGGCCTTTGCATCGGCTATCTGGAGAACGCCATGCATTCGGGCGTGCTCCCCACCGCGCTGCGAAAGCTTCGTGAAGACAGGCCGGATGTTCATATCGCCTTGTACAGCTACAGTTCGACCGAGCAGATTGTCGGCGTACGGCAACGCAGCCTCGATATCGCGCTGGTCTGCGAGCCGCCCGCCGCGGACGACCCCGAACTCGATTGCGCCCGCGTACTCGACGATCCGATGCTGCTCGCTATTCCGAAAGGACATCCGCTGGCCACGTCGCGCAGTTTTTCCGCCGACGACCTCGCCGCACAGAAGTGGATCGGCGTCATGCACAAGGAAGGTCTGATACGTCACGACAACTTCATTGCGGCCTGCGCGAAAGCGGGATTCACACCCGACATTTCCATGGAAGCCACCGAACCGCTCGCGGCATTGGGGCTCGTGGCGGCCGGACTCGGCCTGACAATGGTGCAACGCAGCCTTCGCCATCAGGCGCCGGAAGGTGTGGTGCTGCACGAACTGCCATGGTTCGGCTACCGCAGCGCGCTGTGGGCCGTGTGGCATCGGATCAACTTACGGCCGCTGGTCGAGAACTTTCGCACTACCTTGCTGGCTTCGAGTGACCTACCGGCGAAAGCAGCAACTAAAGCCCCCACGCCGGCACAGCGAAAGCGCAAAGCTGTGGTCGCGTGAAGCGGTCAACATAACCGTCGATCAAATTTTTATTCCCCGCACAGGGCGAATCAAATAAATCCGTCGAATCGCGAAAGCTGTTGAAGTCCATCCAGGTCAACATGGGCCTGTGTATGGCGAGCTTTCGCTGCTGTGTCTCCTCGGGACAGATTACGGTCTGTCCTTCGTGCCCGCTGCTGCCGCGCGGGCACCTTTTCACCAGCGGCCAGTTGCCGGTATCCGGCCTGCAAAGCTCTGCCTTGTGTGGAAAGTCAACGGAGGTCGCCATGAAGCTCATCAAGCCTGGATTGCTCGCCTGCCTGCTGGTCTCGACATTGGTTTCGACGCTGGGTTACGCGCAAACTTCGTCGCAACCGGCCGGGCAGACTGCATCGCCCTCATCGTCCGGCCAGATCGACCAGGCTGGCAAACACCATCGCTTTCGCACCACCAATACTGATCAGGACCCCGACACGTGTGTCGGTCCCGTCAGTTTCTGCACGCCCTTTTTCGGCCGCTAAAACGGCCCGCATTCCATGGTCTGACGGTGTGCGCAATCCGCGAACACCAGCCAACGTCTGGAGGCTATCTTGGCGAAACCCGCTCTTTTCACGCCGATCAAGCTGGGAAAGCTGGACCTGAAAAACCGCATCGTCATTGCGCCGATGTGCCAGTACTCGGCAATCGACGGCTGCATGAACGACTGGCATCTCGTTCATCTGGGTCATCTGGCGATTTCCGGCGCTGCGTTGCTGACCATCGAGGCCACCGCCGTCGTTCCGGAAGGCCGGATCACCTACGCCGACGTCGGGCTATACGACGACCGAACCGAAGCTGCCATGCGCCGCACACTGGAAGCGATCCGCCACTGCTCGGACATACCGGTCGCCATCCAGTTGAGCCACGCAGGACGCAAGGCGTCGACCGAAGTGCCGTGGAAAAAAGCCGGACAATTCGCGCCGGGTTCGACCTTGGGATGGCAAACCGAAGGTCCCTCCGATGTCGCGTACGCCGAGGGACATTTCGCGCCCACTGCGCTGGACCGCGACGGCCTGCTGCGCGTGCGCGATGCGTTTGTTGCCGCGGCGCGCCGCGCGGATCGCATCGGTATCGACGCGATCCAGCTGCACGTGGGTCACGGCTATCTGCTGCATCAATTCATCTCGCCGTTGTCCAACCGGCGCACCGATCAATACGGCGGCTCGGTGGAAAACCGGATTCGCTACCCACTCGAAGTTTTCTGCGCCATACGGGACGCGTTTCCAGCCAACAAGACAGTCACGGTGAGAATTTCCGCGACTGATTGGGTCGAAGGCGGCTGGGACCTCGAACAGACCATCACGTTCGCGCAGGCAATCGAGAAACTCGGCTGCGACGCTATTCACATCACGAGCGGCGGTTTGCATCCGGACCAGAAGATTCCCGTGGGACCCAACTATCAGGTGCCATTGGCGCGCGCGGTTAAACAGGCGGTGCAAAAAATGCCGGTCATTGCCGTGGGACTGATTACGGAATTCGAGCAGGCGGAAGCCATCATCGGCACCGGCGACGCCGATCTCATCGCCATCGCCCGCGCGATTCTCTACGATCCCCGCTGGCCGTGGCACGCCGCCGCCGAACTCGGCGCGCGCATTCACGCGCCGTCCCCGTATCACCGCTCGCAACCGCGTCGCTTCAAAGATCTCTTCGAAAGCCAATAGCGCGCGGAAAGTGCGGTGACGTCCGGCCGGAAGACAGGGCCGAACGTCACCGCTCAGCGTGCCGCGTGCGTGTCCTTGCGCAGCTTCGCGACCTCGTCCGCCGTGACCGCCGGCGCACCGTTATTCCACCCTGCACGAATGAAGCTCAGTACATCGGCAATCTGCTGGTCGTCGAGTACGGACGCGTAGTTCGGCATCGGGAACGGCGCGGGAATGCCGTCCAGCACGATATCTTCCGTACCATTCAGCGTGACGTTGATGAGCGACAGGGAACTGCTCTGCAGCACGTTTGGGTTGCCTGCGAGAGGCGCAAGGAGCGGCGCGAAACCGCGTCCATCGGCGCCGTGACAATGCATGCAATAGGTCGTGTAGACTCGCGCGCCCGCGTCGTTGGCGGGACGCGTGAGAGAGACTTTCGTCGGCTTCGGGTCGTATGAATACGGCGCGCGGCCATTACCGCCGGCGGCCGGCAAAGACTTCAGGTAGCGGGACATCGCGCCGAGGTCGGCATCGGTCATCGCCTGGCTGCTGTTGTTGATCACGCTCGTCATCCCACCGAATGCCGACGCATGCTGATTAGCGCCGGTTTTCAAAAACTGGGTGATGTCCGCTTCGGACCAGCGTCCGAGGCCGACGTTGTGATCGCCCGTCAGGTTAGACGCAAACCAGTTGTCGACCGGACCACCGCTCAGGTACGCACTGCCGCTCTCGTCGAGCGCTTTCTCCTGAAAGGCGATACCGCGTGGCGTGTGGCACGAGCCGCAGTGTCCGAGCCCCTGAATCAGATACGCGCCACGGTTCCAGGCAACATCCTTACCGGATTTGTCCTGATACACGCCTTTGTCCAGAAACACCATGTTCCAGAACTTGAGCGGCCAACGCATATTCATTGGCCACTTGATATCGGACTCGCGATTCGGCTGCCGCACGGGCGCGACGCCATTCATGAAGTACGTGTACAGCGCGTGAATATCGCTGTCCGTCGTTTTGACATACGACGGATAAGGCATGGCGGGATACAGATTGTGCCCGTCTTTCGCCACGCCTTCGCGCATGGCGCGCGCAAAATCGGCTTCGCTGTAGTGGCCGATTCCGGTGTCCGGGTCCGGTGTGATGTTGGTCGAATAGATCGCGCCCATCGGCGTCAACATTTTGAATCCGCCGGCAAACGGTTTGCCGTTCGACACGGTATGACACGCCGTGCAATCGCCCACTTTGGCGAGATAAGCGCCGCGTCGAACGAGCGCGGCGTCGGCTGCGTGAGCGAGCGTCGCGAAACAGGCAGGCGCAAGTGCGCATGCGGCGGCAATGGCCTTCAGTGTGCTTTTCATCGTAGGGCTCCCGTTACGCGCTTTGCAACTGACTGCCCACGGGCAAATGGCGCAGCCGTTTTCCGGTTGCCGCATAGATGGCGTTGGCAATCGCGGGCATGGCCGCCGCCGTGCCCGGCTCGCCGATTCCACCCGGCGCTTCGCCGCTCCTGACGATGTGCACCTCGATATCCGGCGTCTCGTTGATGCGCAGTATCCGGTAGTCGGTGAAATTGTTCTGCTGCACGCGACCGCGTTCGATCGTGATTTCGCTATACAGTGCGGCCGTAATCGCGAAAATCACGCCGCCCTGAATCTGGGCTTCCACGGTATTCGGATTGACCACCATGCCGCAATCGACAGCGCACACGACGCGGTTCACTCTCACCTCGCCACGCTCCACGCTCACGTCCGCCACCATCGAAAAGAAGCTGCCGAACGCGTGCATCACCGAAACGCCGCGCCCCTGACCGCTGGGCAAGGTGGCGCCCCAACCGGCGGCCTGCGCGGCGACGTTCAGCACGTTCAGCGCTCGCGGCGACTTGCCGAGCAGATCGCGCCGGTATTTCACGGGATCGATCTTCGCCTGCGCCGCAAGTTCGTCGATAAAACTTTCGACCACGAACGTGCCGCGCGTCGGACCCACGCCGCGCCAGAATGCCGTTGGTATGGCATGCGGCTCCTCGCGGACATAATCGACCAGCTGGTTCGGCAAGTCGTACGGAAGGCTGGCGGCAACCTCCACCGCGTCCGGATCGACACCGTTCTTGACGAACGCCGGCGCGAATCGCGCGATGATGGACGACCCGACGATGCGGTGCTGCCAGGCAAGCGGCTTGCCGTTCGCGTCGAGCCCCGCCGAAATCTTGTCGTAGTAGTACGGCCGGTACATGTCGTGCTGGATGTCTTCCTCGCGCGTCCACGTCACCTTGACCGGCACGTTCAGCTGCTTCGCCACCTTCACGGCCTGCGTGATCGCATCCACTTCGAGCCGTCTGCCGAATCCGCCGCCCAGCAGGTGGTTATGCACGACTACACGCTCCGCCGGCAGACCCGTTACTGCGACGGCGGTATCGACAGCGCGAGTGGGCACCTGCGTACCGACCCAGATATCGCAGCCATCCGGCTTGACGTGCACCGTGCAGTTGATCGGCTCCATCGTCGCGTGCGCGAGAAAGGGCTGCTGATAGATCGCATCCACGCGCGTTTTCGCATTTGAAAATGCACTGCCTACGTCGCCGTCCTTGCGCGCGACCGCACCCTTGCGTTCGGACGCGGCCGCCAGATCGTCGACGATCGTTTTCATCGACACCGTTGCGCCCGCACCTTCGTTCCACACGATTTTCAACGCTGCCGCGCCGCGCTTCGCAGCCCACGTGTGATCGCCGACCACCGCCACACCGTTATCGATTTTCACGACCTGGCGTACGCCCGGAATTTTTTTCGCGGCGGTGTCGTCGACACTCGCCAACGTTCCGCCAAACACCGGGCAATTGACGATCGCGGCATACACCATGTCGGGCAGACGGACATCGAGCCCGAACAGCGCGCTGCCGTCCACTTTCTCCGGCGAATCCAGCCGTTTCGCCGACGTGCCGATCAGTTTGAAGTCTTTGGGATCTTTCAGGGCCGCGTTTTGCGGCGCGGGCAGCTTCGCCGCGATATCGACCAGCTCTCCATAGCCGACGCTACGCCCGCTCGCCGCATGAATCACGTGTGCGTTGTCGGCATGACAGGTGGCCGGATCGACTTGCCACTGCTGCGCGGCGGCATTGACGAGCAGCATGCGCGCGGTTGCGCCCGCGCGCCGCATCGGCTCCCACGCATAGCGGATCGAGGTCGAACCGCCCGTGAGTTGACCGCCGAGCAGCGGGTCCGTGAAGAGCTTTTCGTTCGGCGGGGCGTGATCGACGGTGACGGTGTCGAGCGGCACTTCGAGTTCTTCTGCGATGAGCATCGGGATCGACGTGTACACGCCCTGCCCCATTTCGACTTTCGGAATGACCAGCGTGACCTTGCCGTTCCGGTCGATCTGCACGAACGCGTTCGGCGCGAATACGCCATCCTGCGGCGTCTCGATTCCGTCGCCGCCAATCACGGTTTTGCGTATGTCGCCTTGTGCGCCCTGACTGCGAGCCGTCACGCTGAAGCCGATCAGCAGACCGCCGCCGGACACCGCCGCGACACTCACGCCGAACTTCAGAAAGGTGCGCCGCGACAGCCCCGTGGCAGCCGTGCCGGGTTGCTTGCCGTTCTGTGCATCGAGCAATCCCTGCGACATGTCACACCTCCTTCGCGGCCTGCCTGATCGCAGCGCGAATGCGGTTGTACGTGCCGCAGCGGCAGATGTTGCCCGCCATTGCCGCGTCGATATCGGCGTCGCTCGGATTCGGATTCTGCGTCAGCAGCGACGCTGCCTGCATCACCTGACCGGACTGGCAGTAGCCGCACTGCACCACGTCGATCTGGCGCCAGACGGCCTGCACTTTCTTGCCGGCCGGTGTGTCGCCGATACCTTCGATCGTGGTGAGCGATCTGTCGCCCACCGCGGCGACCGGCAGCACGCACGAACGCACCGCGACGCCGTCGAGATGAACTGTGCAGGCTCCGCACTGTGCGATGCCGCAGCCGAATTTCGTTCCGGTGAGCCCGACCAGATCGCGCAGTACCCATAGAACCGGCATGTCGGGTGGCGCGTCGACGGTGTGCGGCTGACCGTTGATGTTGAGTGTGGTCATGAATCCTCCGACGCGATGTGCCGATCGCGCAGAATGAGACGGATCGCCGCCCGCTGCGAAAGCCATGGCGTGCCGTCCACTCTGCGCGATCGGGTACTTCGCTGCCTGAATGCAAAGAGCCCGTTATCAAAGATCGACCGGTCAGCCGGCCAGCGCTTTGAGTAAAGCGTCGGCGATCGCATGATCCGAGCGCGGATTCTGGCCCGTAATGAGTTCGCGATCTTGCGTCACGTGTGGCTCGAACACTTGCGTATTGCTGGTCACGATGCCGCCTGCGGCCTGAAGCGCGTCGCCCACGTAGAACTTCATTTTTCCGTGCAGCAACTGATCTTCGGCAATCTTCTCTTCGTCATTGGAGAAGATCGTCATCTGATAGCCCGCGTATTGCCAGCCCTTGCCGGCTGTCTTGGCCGCCGTCATGTCGTCACGTTCCAATGCGGCGCGGAACGCCGTCATCTCGGGCACCGAGGCAATCAACGTAATGGGACCGTGACACAGCAGTGCAGTGGGCAGGCCCTTTTCGTGGAAATGACGCAGAATCGTGCCGACATCGGCGTTCTGCGAAATGTCGATGATCGGCGCGTGACCACCGGGAACGAACATGGCGGCATATTTATCCAGCCCTTCTTCCACAACCGAACTCAGCGTGCGCGGCTTGACGATGGCCGGATAGGTATTGAAGAACTCGAGTGCGGTCTGGAATGCTTTTTCGTCGTTGTTGAAATGCGATGCACTGACCGACACTTCGTCGAGAATCGGCCTCGCACCGGAAGGCGTCGCCAGCACGATCTCGTATCCGGCATTCACCAGCGCCATGACCGGCACCACCATCTCGTTGAGATACGTACCGATGGCGGCCGACTTGCCGTCCCGAAGCTCCAGCTTGTCGCCATTCGATCCCACTACCAAAACCGTTCCCTTACTCATAACGCCTCCGTTGGGCCCCGTCAGGAGCGATGACTCATGGGTGAATGCCGCGATCGCCGCTCGCACGAAGCCGTGCGAGGCTGCACGACCAGCCGGCGCACTGGTTCACATCGAATAATCCTGTTCAGCCGGGAACGCCGCGTCCGGTGAGTGACGCGTGCCCGTTCTCACATCTGGCGCATGACCATCAGGCGCAATTCGGTCATGTCCTCGATCGCGTAGCGGACGCCTTCGCGGCCAATGCCCGAGTCTTTCACGCCGCCATACGGCATGTTGTCGACACGGAACGACGAGACGTCGTTGATGACCACGCCGCCGACATCCAGTTCGTCCCATGACTGGTGAGCATGCATCAGCGAATCGGTGAATATGCCGGCTTGCAGACCGAAATCGCTGTCGTTGACTGTCGTCAGCGCTTTGTTGAAATCGTCGAACATCTCGAGAATCGCAATCGGGCCAAATGCTTCCTTGCGATAGAGATCGGTGTCGTGGCCGACGTTCTCGAGCAGCGTGGCCTCGAACATCGCGCCTTCCACCTTGCCGCCCGCGATGATCTTCGCGCCCGCCTTGACTGCCGCATCCATCCAGCCGGATAGCCGGCGCGATTCCGATTCGGAAATCATCGGCCCGACAAACGTGCTCTCGTCTTTCGGATCGCCCATCTTCAACGACTTGGTCTTGACGATCAGCTTCTCGCGCAATTCGTCGTACACGGACGAATGCACGAGAATCCGCTGTACGCCGATACAACTCTGCCCCGACTGATAGAACGCACCGAAGGCGATGCGGTCGACCACGTAGTCGAGTTTGTCGCGCTGATCGCTATCCACGATCACTGCGGCATTACCGCCCAGTTCGAGCACGACTTTCTTTTTCCCCGATCGTGCCTTCAGATCCCAGCCGACGGCAGGCGAGCCCGTGAACGACATCAGCTTGAAGCGATCGTCGGTCGTGAAGAGGTCCGCGCCGTCACGGTGTGCAGGCAAAATCGAAAAGGCCCCTTTCGGCAGGTCCGTTTCCGCCAGTACTTCACCGATGATCAACGCGCCGATCGGCGTGCGGCTCGCGGGCTTCAATACGAAGGGCACACCGGCGGCGAGTGCGGGTGCCACTTTATGAGCGGCGAGGTTGAGCGGAAAATTGAATGGCGAGATGAATGAACAGGGGCCGATGGGAACGCGCTTCACGTAGGCGTGGTAACCCTTTGCGCGCTGCGATATCTCCAGATTCAGAATTTCACCGCCAATGCGCACGGATTCTTCCGCGGCCACCTTGAACGTGTCGATCAGACGCGATACTTCGCCGCGCGAATCCTTGATCGGTTTGCCTGCCTCGATGCATAAGGCCATCGCCATTTCTTCGGCACGCTCGCCGAAGCGTTTGACGCAATGCTCCAGCACGGCCTGGCGTTTATACGGCGGAAAAACGCGCATCGCGGGCATCGCAGCCACGGCGAAGCCGATCGCCTGGTCGATGGCCTTGGCGTCGGCTAGCGCGACACGCGTCGCAACTTCACCGCTGTACTTGTCCGTGACGTCGAGATCCGTATTCGCGGCGACGGCCTCGTTAGCGATGTAATACGGATAGCTCTTTTGCAGCATGACAGGTTCTCCTTGATTTGACCTCGGGCGCGAATGGGCGTCTCTTCCGGCAAATGGCTAGCTGAATGGCGGACCCATTGCGCGATGAATCCACCGTGCCTCTCTCTACGGAAGGCAAACGGAATGCGGTCACACACGGATCGAGAATAGTCGGCGGACTGCCGGGAGTCTTTCCTGAAGCGACTGAAACTATCCGGTAAACACGACGTCATCCTTTTGTTCGGGATGCACGTCTGCCGTATTAGCGAACGGTCTTGTCTGGCGTCAGCACGATGGTGCAGGTCATGCCCATCGCGAGATGAACGCCGGGCGGCACACGGTCGAGGTGGATTCGCACCGGCACACGTTGGGCGAGGCGTACCCACGTGAAGATCGGATCGACATTCGCCAGCAGTTCGCCGGAGCCCGTGGGATTGTCGCGATCGACGATGCCGCTTGCGATGCTGTCCACGTGACCGCCGATATCGACATTCCCGCCGAGCAGCCGTACCGCGGCATGATCGCCGACATGGACCCGCTGAATTTTTGTCTCTTCGAAATACCCGTAGACCCAGAACGAGTTCGAATCGATCATCGCCATGCGCGCCACGCCGGCGGTCGCGAAGTCGCCGGGATAGAGATTCAGATTGGTGATGTAACCGTCAGTGGGTGCATGGACCTCGCTTCTCACGAGGTCCAGATGTGCCACGTCTGCTCGCACGAGCGAAGCCTTGAGGCTTGCCTGAGCCGCCGCATACGCCGCGCGCGCCGCATCCAGCGCCGATTGCGACTGGCGCGATTGCAGGTTGTAGTCGGAGCGTATTTCCTCCGAGACCACATCGCCAGCGAGCTTTTCGCGGCGCGTCGCCTGGTCCTTGCGCATCTTCGATTCGAACAGACTCGCGTTCATCACCGACTCGGCCTGCAGCAATTGCGCCCGCGCCCGCGCCGAGTCCGCATCCGCCTGGTCCACTGCGTACCTGAACCGGTCGGGATCGATGACGTACAGCACGTCGCCCTTGCGCACCCACTGATTGTCTTTGACGCGCACTTCCTTGACGAGCCCGGACACGTCGGCCGACAGATTGATGACGTTGGCCCGCACGCGACCGTCCCGCGTCCACGGCGAGTACATGTATCGCTGCCAGATTGCGTACGTCAATCCGAGGGCGACAGCGAGCACCAGCAGCGTTACGGCAATCCGAATGAAAGGCTGCTTGTTCATCTTCCGCCCCGTTGGCTCAGTCCACTCTACGTTGCACAGCCGGCAATCAGGTTTTCTGGACGATCAGCGCGGCGGTGCTGAACAAGGCAGCAAATAGCGCGACTCTGAAAAGGCCCGGGTGCCAGGCGAATCGATATATGCCCAACTTCGCGAGCAGCAGATCGAGCACGATGAACAGCAACACGCTCGCCACCAGAACGAGCAGCAGGACGGGGGCGAAGAAACCGAACAGTTCTATTTCAACGGGCATGGTCTTCACCTGAAATGGATGTTCGAGGGCGTGCGTCGTTACAGCGTTCCTCCCGAGTCGATTCAACCCATCCGTGCTTTGCGCCCCACTATGCCAGGCATGTTACAGCGATCCGACCCGACGCTCTTTCGACTACGCACTGTGATTTGCGAAGTGAAACTAACACTGCTCACGTTGCGAAAAAGAGGGTTATTGATTGGCAACGCAGCTACCACGCGTAGCTATCCAGCGTTTCGAAACCCCACTGGAGGTTGCCATGACGATGCCGTTGATTTCACTCCCTTGCGCTCGTGCCGTCCTGTTCGTCACGTTGACGGCGGCATCCACCGTCGCGTTCTGCCAATCCGGTTCGACGGTTTCCCGCGCCGAAGTGAAGGCCGAGCTTCGGCAACTGGAAGCAGCCGGTTACAACCCCGCCATTAGCGAAGACGCCGATTATCCCAACGACATTCAGGCCGCCGAGGCGCGTGTCTCGGCCACGGCAGGCAACCATGCCGCGAGTCGAAGCACGCCGGATTCGACCGGCTCGTCGCTTTCCACAGGACATGCGCTCTGAAGCGTGTCCACGTGGCCCGATTCGTAGGGAGGATGAATTGAAACGGCTCGCTTTATATGCGCTGACTACTGCACTAACTACTGCACTAACTGCCGCGTTGGTGGTCCGCGCACTGCCGGCGTTCGCGCAAGCGTCGAATGGTCCGCTTAGCCGCGAACAGGTATTGCGGGACCTCTGCGATCTCGAAGGCGTGGGCTATCGTCCCGCACAGGCGTCGAGCCTGCATTTTCCCGACGACATCGAAGCAGCCGAGCAACGCCTCGCGTCGCAGAAGCGTCAGCGCGCATCCGGCGACGGTAGCCGTTCGGCGCCGCAGCTCGAGTCGAAATCACATGTGCCGGCAGCGTGTGCCGCGCTGGCTGATCCGCCGTCCCCGCGCTGAATCGCCACGCGGGGCGCTATTGCATCGGTAACGGCGGGCGATCCGGAAAGACAGCCAGATGCAAGGTCGCGACAATGCAGTCGTGAACTGCTTCCATGCGAAGTCGTTCTGACCGACCGCAACGGGCCGCCCGAGTGAAGCGCGCGGCTCGCCGTTGCGGCGACAACCGCTGGAGGTTCACCATGAAGCGTCTTTCTATTGCGGGCATGCTCGCTGCGGCGAGTTTATCCGTCATGCCGTCCGCTTTCGCGAGCGGATACGGCCCTGCGCCCTTCTATCGGCCCGATGTGGGCGCACCCATCTCGCAGCGCGGCCTGAGTGCGGAAAACGAGCGAAGCGACTATCGGGCCGAGGGAATGACGGATGTCGGTGGTGCCTATCCGCCGGGTTCCGAGTTGGGCGAGCGCAGTGCTTCACCCCTGAAATTCTGGCGTCACCGCACTGCTGCCCCGACGTCGGCCGGGCAGGAAGTACCATAAAGCACCGAGTATTTGCAGCGCGATGAGACCAGCCCACACCGCCTGATGGGCCGCAGCCGGGTAATGTCCCTCGCTGACCGGCCAATGAGAAAGCGCTGCGCCGACCGCGATCTGCGTGACGAAGATCCCCACGAAAATCACGAGCGTGAACGTGGTATTCACGCGGCCGATCAGTCGAGCGGGAAAATGCTCGGCCAGTACCGCATAAGTGAGAATGCCGGTGCCGCCGAGCGCCCCGTAAGCCACCCACAACACAGGCTCGGGAAGAGGAATGCGCGCCGCCAGTAAAGCCTGAACGACCACGAAGGCCAGCATGGTGACACCGGAGAAGCTCTGAACCCGGATGCCGCGCCGCTCGAATGCCCGCGCCAGTGCGCCAAAACAGACGTTGCCGACAATGAAGGCACCGCCCAGCATCGAGATCAGCGAGCCGATACGCGCCGCGCCCGAGGTCGAACCGAGCGGCACCAGGTCGCGCAGGAATGCTCCCACCCACAACGATTGCATCGCATAGAACACGGCCTGAGTGAGCGCGGAGAAAGTTGCCAGTTTCCAGAATGCACGGCTGCGAAGAATGTGCAGCGTGCCTTTGAACTGGTCGGCGAAACTCGCAGCCGACGCTTTCGTTTCGCTGGACGGCGCGCCCAGCCAGATAATCGCGGCCACGCATGCCGTCAAAACAGCCAGTCCGACGCTGACGGTCCGCCATTGCGCGACGGTGAGCAGCAGAGAAAGCGGCGCACCCACGGCAACTCCACCGAGGCCGCCCACGGCCATCACGATACCGTTGACCAGGGTGAGTTGCTGAACCGGGAAATGTTGGGCCGTCGCCTTGAAGGCGCCGCCAAGACACACCGAGCCACCGATGCCGATCAACAGACGACCCGCCAGCATGCCGCCCATGCTGTGCGAGAGCGAGAACAGCAGCGATCCCGCGGCGGCGAACAGCAGGACGCCCGCCGTCACGCGACGCGCGCCATAGCGGTCGAGCAGCACGCCCGCGGGAATCTGCGCACCCGCGAAGCCGAGGAAATAAATACTCGTCAGCGTGCCGAGGTTAGGCGCGGTCAATCCCAGTTCGCGAGACAGAAACGGAGCGAAACCCAGGTTGACACCGCGAAACAGGAAGGAAATGAAGTAGCCGAGCGCGAAGACGGCCAGTACGCGCAATCTGAGTGCGGTCATATGCTGGCAAACACGGGTGCGAGAAGGTCTTTTTGGAGCGTCGATTATTTCTTATGACGCCGCTTCATGCCAGCGAGAGAATTAAGCGGCAATTGTGAGTAGAATTTGACTTCATGCCACGCTCCATTCCTCCCCTTCAGGCGCTGCGAGCGCTCGAAGCCGCCGCCAGAAGGCGCAGCTTCAGCCGCGCCGCAGAAGAATTGCATTTGACGCACAGCGCCGTCAGCCATCATTTGCGCGCGCTCGAAGCCGATCTCGGCGTCGAACTGTTCAAGCGCGTCGGCAGCCGCATGATTCCCACTGCGGCCGGCGCGCAGCTCGCCGACCGCGTCCGCCGCAATCTCGACGACCTGCGCGATGCACTCGACGCCACGCGTCCCGGCATGAACGGCGTGACGCGGCTCGAAGTCAGCGTCATGTCCGATCTCGCTTCGATGTGGCTGATTCCCCGTCTCGGCGATTTTTACGAACGCTATCCCGAGGTCGATCTCTCGCTGCACATGCATGCGGCCGTGTCGGCGCCCGATCCTTATCCGTTCGACGTCGGCATCTGGCATCGCCGTGTCGACGAACCCGGCTTCCAGATTCGCAAGCTGCTCGACGATCAGGTGGTTGCCGTGTGCAGTCCGGCGCTGCTCGCGCGCTATCCGGACTTCGAACTGAAAGAACTCGCGAGCATGCCGCTGCTGCGCTTTTCGCGCCGTGGCTGGCGTGACTTCTTCGAAGCGGCCGGCGTGGATGGATCGGAGCCGCTACGGGGTCCGATATTCGACGACGCCGGCCTGATGCTGCAGGCCACCGTCGCGGGGCAAGGCGTGGCGACCGCGCGCTTGCAACTCGCGCGCGATCTGATCGAGCGGGGTGAACTAGTGCAGTTGGGCCAGGTTCGTATTCCGGCCTCGTTCGAATATTTCTTTACCTGGCGCGACGGCCATCCACGTGAAGACGCCATCATGCAGTTCTATCGCTGGATAAAAACCCAGCTCGGCAAATAGCCGGAACGCACGGAGAATTTCCCGTTTCAGTGCCGCCGCGCAACGCCACGACTATTCGTCTTTATAGGCCACATATCGACGAAGCGGAACGATGACGACACCGCTCAGATTGCGGCTGACGCTCGGCTCGCTCGGCGTCGTGTCATGCGCGGCGCAGGCGTCCACGGCCGATGCGAGAACCATCGCGCCGACATTGCGGGGAGCCGGGCGCGCCGGACGCGGGCGGAAAATTGCGTCGCCGGGAAAAATGGCCGCACCGCTCATCGCGCATCGTCCGGACACACGCGCTTTCGCGGACACCCATAATTGTTCGCGATAGCAGCACTTGGTCGAATCGCGCCAGTCGAGCGTGACCGTGAGCGCGGTAGGCCGCTCGACCACTCGCACGGAGGGTTCGCGTTTCGAATCGCTGCTCTCCGGAAAGGCCCGGCGTCTCACAGCAAAGTCGAAAGCCTCTTCGGTTGAAATCGGCGAACCGGCGGGCAGCGATAAAAGATTGATCGTCCGGGTCCACGGATCGACGAGGGTCGTATCTAGCCGCATTTGCGCCTCCATTCGGCACTAACACTTTCACACCTGCGGACAGCAAACGCGCAAGCCGCCGGCACCTGTATCAACAGACTGGACGCCGCATCCGGATCGATGTGAATGCGACGGGACCAAGATATCGCCGCTTGGGCGGCCGAACCAGCCCTACAAAAGGTTGCGGGTCGTCAAAGAATCCTGTCCGGCCCTATACCTTCGTTTGGGGTGCCGGGCGAGTCGTGGTCCCGGAGATCATCCATTCCGGGCATTGAATGGGAATGACGCAGACCCGATCAGCCGGGAGACGCGGATACGCCGCATTGGCAAGGCGAACCGGACTCCGGACACGCCACGCAATGCGCTGCATTTCACGAGCGGCTTATACACGGGTATAGGGTGTTCCTGGTGCCCTATGCCCGGACCATACCCCGGTACGATGTTCGTGAACGGCGAGCCGCGCTAGTGTGCTGCTATCGGAAGCGTAGAGCGAACGCAGCACCAACGTGACCCGGATGCCGACCCAACGTTTTTATGCAGCGGTGCCGGCATGTCGAGGTGATTTCTTCAATCAAACCAGGGTGTGCGCGGCAACACCGCTCGCACGCCACACAGCAAGGTGATTGCGATGGACGCCAATGCGCTTGATCTGTCACGGTTCCAGTTTGCTATCACGGTTTCTTTCCACATCATTTTCCCTGCGCTCAGTATCGGACTCGCGAGTTTTCTGGCCGTCCTTGAAGGCTGTTATCTGAAAACCGGCAAGCCGCATTACAAGGAACTCTGCCTCTACTGGGCGAAAATCTTCGCTGTCGGTTTCGGCATGGGTGTCGTATCCGGCGTGGTGATGGCTTATCAGTTCGGCACGAACTGGTCAGGGTTCTCGAAGTTCGCCGGGCCGATCACGGGTCCGCTCCTCACTTATGAAGTCATGACCGCGTTTTTTCTCGAAGCGGGGTTTCTCGGCATCATGCTGTTCGGTTGGGAAAAAGTCGGACCCAAAGGACATTTCGCGGCCACGGTACTCGTCGCCATCGGCACGCTGATCTCGACCTTCTGGATACTCTCGTCGAATAGCTGGATGCAAACGCCGCAAGGCTTCCGCGTTGAAAACGGTCATGTGGTTCCGGTCGACTGGTGGGCCGTCATTTTCAATCCGTCGTTCCCGTATCGCCTCGCGCACATGACCATGGCCGCGTTTATCGTCGCGGCGCTCATCGTGGCCGGGACCGGCGCGTGGCATCTGCTGCGCGGGCGCCGCGATCCGGAAGTCAGGACGATGTACTCGATGGCGCTATGGCTGCTGCTGGTTCTCGCGCCGATTCAGGCATTCGTCGGCGATCAGCACGGCCTGAATACGCGCCACTATCAGCCGGCCAAGATCGCGGCCATCGAAGGTTTGTGGGAAACGGAAAAAGGCGGCACGTCACTCAACCTGATCGGCTTTCCCGACATGCAGGCCGAAGAAACGCGTTACGCCATCAAGATTCCCCATCTCGGCAGTCTTATCCTGACTCATAGCTGGGATGGCGAAATCCGCGGTCTGAAAGAGTTTCCCAAAGAAGACCGGCCGAATTCGTCGCTGATCTTCTGGACCTTCCGGATCATGGCCGGCCTCGGCGTACTGATGATTCTCACCGCCATTGCCGGCGTGCTGTTACGGCGCGGCGGACGGCTCTTCGAATTTCGTCCTTACAACTGGCTCACTGTTCTCATGGGACCCATGGGCATCGTTTCGCTCATCGCCGGCTGGATCACAACGGAAGCCGGACGCCAGCCGTGGGTCGTGTATGGCGTATTGCGAACCCGAGATGCCGTGTCGCCCATCACGGCGCAAAGCGCGGGTGTCTCGCTGCTGATCTTCGTGGTGGTGTATTGCCTCGTGTTCGGCACGGGCATTTACTACATCCTCAAGCTCATCCATGCGGGACCAGGCCAGGCGGCGAATCACGAGGATGTCGCAACGTCGCCTCATCCCGAGGACGCGACCGGCCGACGCCCGCTCGCCGCTGCCACGGCAACCGCGCCCGCTACCGCCGCCGCTACCGAATAAGCGCCCGCATACCGAGCCTTTCGAGGCCAAGGAGTATTGCATGGACATCACCGTGGTTTGGGCGGCGATCATCGCGCTCGGTCTCTTTATGTATATCGTCCTCGACGGATTCGATCTGGGCATTGGCATGATCTTCCCATTCTTCCCCGCTGAAGACGAACGGGACATGATGATGCATAGCATCGCGCCCGTTTGGGACGGCAATGAAACCTGGCTGGTACTGGGCGGCGCAGCGTTGTTCGCTGCGTTCCCGATGGTGTATTCCGTCGCGCTCTCGGGACTCTATCTGCCCATCATCTTCATGCTGGTCTGCCTGATTTTTCGGGGCGTTTCGTTCGAAGTGCGCGGCAAGGCGCGTCGAACCAAGAACCTGTGGAATCTCTCTTTCATCTGCGGATCGGCCGGCGCCGCCTTTTTTCAGGGCGTCATTCTGGGCGCCTATCTTCACGGCATTCCGGTCAAAGACGGCGTTTTCTCCGGCGACCCGTTTTTCTGGGTCACGCCCTTCAGCTTTTTTACCGGCATGGGACTGATGGTGACGTACGCGCTGCAAGGCGCCACCTATCTGGTGATGAAAACGGGCGGTGAATTCCAGGCCCGCATTCGCACGCTCGTCTGGCCGCTCACGCTTGCGCTGCTCGGCTTCATCATCGCGGTAAGCGTGTGGACACCCCTCACGGACGCACAAGTCGCGTCGCGCTGGTTCGATTCGACATTCCGTTATCGTCTTTATCCAGTGCCGATTCTCGTCGCGATCACCGCCGTGCTCATGTACGCCGCGCTCAAGCGCCGCGCCGAGGCCGCGCCCTTCGTGCTCTGTCTCGTGCTGATCCTGCTCGGCTACATCGGACTGCTGGTCAGCATCTGGCCATACGCCATTCCGAATAGCGTCACGCTGTGGGACGCTGCTGCGCCTCGCTCCAGTCAGATGTTTGCGATCGTCGGCGCGGTGATCATCATCCCGATCATCTGCGTCTACACCACGGCCGGCTATTGGGTATTCCGGGGGAAAGTGGAACCGGGAAGCCAGTATCACTAAGGAGGACCAGGTCATGCCCACTCCCTCGACTGAATCTGCGCCCACGCTCGGCAAACGCATGATGTGGTTCGTCATCCTCTGGCTGGTCGGCTTTGCCGGGACCATGCTGCTTGCCATGCCGTTTCATTTTCTCGCCAGCATGGCGATGAAGCACTGACCCTGCCGCCTCACGAATCGAGCGGCGCACGTCGAAGCGGAAAGAGTCCGTGCGTTGTCGAAATACACGGCGGGTGGAATGCGTAACCATATAGATGGCCGCGAGACTGTCTCGGGCCGGTCTCCTGACAGCTTTACAAGCGGCGCGGCGTCACCATGCCGTGAGCGCCGGCCTGACCAACATATGCGGGGAACGTCCATGGACAGCCTGACTCGTCGCCAGTTCCTGAAGATCTCCGCCGCCACGCTGGCGGGTTCGAGTGTTTCGCTGCTGGGTTTTTCTCCCACGCCCGCGCTGGCCGAAGTCCGGCAATACAAACTCAGCCGCGCCACGGAAGTCCGCAATACGTGCACCTATTGCTCGGTCGGCTGCGGCATCCTGATGTACGCGCTGGGCGATAACGCAAAGAATGCCAAGGGCAGCATCATTCATATCGAAGGCGATCCGGATCATCCCGTCAATCGCGGAACGTTGTGTCCGAAAGGCGCCAGCCTGCTGGATATCGTTCACAGTGAAGCGCGGCTCACTATGCCCGAGTACCGCGCACCCGGATCGGACAAATGGACACCGATATCCTGGAACGACGCATTCGACCGGATCGCAAAACTGCTGAAGGCCGATCGCGACGCCAACTTCATTCACAAGACGCCCGAAGGCAAGACCGTCAACCGTTGGGTCACGACCGGCTTTCTCGCCGCATCCGCAGCGAGCAACGAAGCGGGCTATCTGACCCACAAGGTGGTCCGAAGTCTGGGCATGCTTGCATTCGACAACCAGGCGCGCGTCTGACACGGTCCCACGGTGGCAGGTCTTGCCCCGACGTTTGGCCGCGGTTCGATGACGAATCACTGGGTGGATATTCGAAACGCGGACGTGATCCTCGTAATGGGCGGCAATGCCGCCGAGGCGCATCCGTGCGGATTCAAATGGGTCACGGAAGCCAAGGCGCACCGCGGCGCGCGCCTGGTCGTGGTCGATCCGCGCTTCACACGCACTGCTTCGGTGGCCGACTACTACGCGCCCATCCGCACTGGAACCGACATCGCGTTTCTCGGCGGCGTAATCAACAATTTGCTGAGCACGGATCGGATCCAGCACGAGTACGTTCGCAATTACACCGATTTCAGTTTTATCGTGCGCGACGATTTTCAGTTCAAGGACGGACTCTATTCCGGCTACGAAGAGGAAAAGCGCGCCTACGACAAAACCACGTGGGATTACGAATACGGCGAAGACGGCTACGTCAAAACGGACCCCACGCTCTCGCATCCCCGCTGTGTGTATCAGTTGATGAAGCAGCATTACGCGAGATACACGCCCGACATGGTAGAGAGAATATGCGGCACGCCGAAAGCCCGATTCCTCGAAGTCTGCGACATGCTTGCCAGCACGGCCACGCCCAAACGCGCCGGCACGCTGCTCTATGCATTGGGATGGACGCATCACTCGATCGGCGCGCAGATCATCCGGACCGGCGCCATGGTGCAGCTATTGCTCGGCAACATCGGCATATCCGGCGGCGGGGTCAACGCATTGCGCGGCCACTCGAATATTCAGGGGCTGACGGATCTCGGCTTGCTCAGTGAAATGCTGCCGGGCTACATGACCTTGCCCACGGAAGAAGACCAGGAATACGAGCGCTATATCCAGAAGCACGTATTAAAGCCGCTGCGTCCGAATCAGCTGAGCTATTACCAGAACTACCGCGCGTTCTTTGTCAGCATGATGAAATCGTGGTGGGGCGACGCCGCGACCCGGGAGAACGACTGGGCGTACGACTATCTACCGAAATTCGACCAGACCTACGACATCATCCGCAACGTGGACCTGATGACGCAAGGCAAGATGACGGGGTACGTCTGCCAGGGCTTCAACATGATTGCCTCCGCGCCGAACAAGGCGAAGGTTTTCGACGGCCTGTGCAAGCTCAAGTGGCTGGTCATCATGGACCCGCTCGCCACCGAGACCTCCGAGTTCTGGAAGAACTTCGGCGAGTACCACGATGCCAATCCGGCGGAAATACAGACCGAAGTTTTCCGTCTGCCCACCACCTGCTTCGCGGAAGAAAACGGGTCGGTGGTAAGTTCGTCGCGCGTGCTGCAGTGGCACTGGAAAGGCGCGGAGCCGCCCGGCGATGCATTGTCCGATGCCGAGATCATGTCGAACATTTTCATGCGCATGCGCGACATGTATCGTCGCGACGGCGGCGCATTCCCCGACCCGATACTCAAGCTGAACTGGTCGTATGTCGATCCGAATGCGCCCACGCCGGAAGAACTCGCGAAGGAATACAACGGCGTGGCCGTGACCGATCTGACCGACGCGAAAGATCCGCATCGCCCGGTCGTGCGCGCAGGGCAGCAGCTTGCCGGCTTCTCGCAACTCCGCGACGACGGCAGCACGGCCAGCGGATGCTGGATCTTCTGCGGCGCGTGGACAGAAGAAGGCAACATGATGGCGCGGCGCGATAACGACGACCCGACGAATATCGGCCAGTCGCTGGGATGGGCCTGGGCATGGCCGGACAATCGCCGCATTCTGTATAACCGTGCGTCGTGCGACGTCAACGGCCAACCCTTCGACCCCAGCCGCAAGATCATCTGGTGGGACGGCAAAAAGTGGGCGGGCGCTGATGTGCCCGACTACAAGGAAGACGAAGCGCCGAATCTCGGCATGGGTCCGTTCATCATGAACCCGGAAGGAATTGCGCGTTTCTTCGCACGCGCACAGATGAACGAAGGGCCCTTCCCCGAGCATTACGAACCGTTCGAAACACCCATCGGATTCAATCCACTGCATCCGAATCATCCGAACGTGACGAACAATCCTGCCGCCAGAATTTTTGCATCAGACCGCGCCAATCTCGGCACGGCGAAAGATTTTCCGCATACCGCGACGACTTACCGCCTCACCGAGCATTTCCATTTCTGGACCAAACACGCGCGCCTGAATGCGATTATCCAGCCGCAACAGTTCGTCGAGATCAGCGAAGAACTGGCGCTCGAAGTGGGCGTCGTGGCGGGCGACACCGTGAAGGTGTCGTCGAAGCGCGGCCACATTCTCGCCATTGCGGTTGTCACGAAGCGCATCAAACCGTTACTCATCGAAGGGAGGAAGGTTCATACGGTGGGTGTGCCGCTTCATTGGGGCTACAAAGGTTTGGCGAAACCGGGATATCTGGCCAATACGTTGACGCCGTCGGTGGGAGACGCGAACACGCAGACGCCCGAATTCAAATCTTTTCTCGTTAAAGTCGAGAAGGTATAAGGCCAGAATATGTCCCTGCAATCGCTCGATATCCGACGTCTGTCCGCCACCACGGTCGAACCACCGGGAGACCGTGTTCCGGTCACGGGTACGGTCGCCAAACTGATCGACGTGTCCAAATGCATCGGTTGCAAGGCGTGCCAGACGGCCTGCATGGAATGGAACGACCTGAGAGACGAGATCGGTGTCAACGAAGGCGTCTACGACAATCCACGCGACCTGTCGGAGCATTCTTGGACAGTCATGCGTTTCACCGAATACGTCAATCCGAAAGGCGATCTGGAATGGCTGATCCGCAAAGACGGCTGCATGCATTGCGAGGACCCCGGCTGTCTGAAGTCTTGCCCCTCGCCCGGCGCCATCGTCCAGTACACCAACGGAATCGTGGATTTTCACGAGGAAAACTGCATCGGCTGCGGCTACTGCATCGCGGGTTGTCCGTTTAACGTTCCGCGTTTATCGAAGACCGAGCACCGCGTCTACAAGTGCACGCTCTGCTCCGACCGGGTTGCCGTCGGCCAGGAGCCCGCCTGTGCGAAGACCTGTCCGACCGGCGCGATCATGTTCGGGACGAAAGAGGATATGAAGCAGCAGGCGGCCGATCGCATCGTCGACCTGAAACAGCGCGGTTTCGATCAGGCCGGCCTGTACGACCCCGAGGGAGTGGGCGGCACGCACGTGATGTACGTGTTACATCATGCGGATCAGCCTTCGCTGTATCACGGCTTGCCCGACAAGCCGAGAATCAACCAGATGGTATTGCTCTGGAAAGGCATCGCGAAACCGTTCGCGCTGGCCATTCTGTTCCTCACTGCCATCGTCACGTTTTTCCATTACATCAGGATCGGACCTAATCAGGTTCATCAATCGGACGAAGACGCCGCACGCGCCGACATGGAAGCCATTCAGGAGAGTCCAGATGAGCATCGTTAAAGAAGATCATCGTGTCTTGATCGAACGCTACAACGCCAACGAGCGCACGATCCACTGGATTACCGCGATCAGTTTCGTCATGCTGGCGTTGTCGGGTCTCGCGCTGTTTCATCCGGCCATGTTCTGGCTATCGGCTTTGTTCGGCGGCGGTCAATGGATGAGAGTGCTGCATCCCTTTATCGGGCTCGTGATGTTCTTCGGCTTTTCCGGTCTGGCGTTGCGCTACTGGCATCACAACCTGATCGAGATCGACGATATCCGCTGGCTCATGCATATTCTCGACATACTGAACAATCGTGAAGAAGGCGTGCCGGAAGTGAACCGCTACAACGCCGGCCAGAAAATGCTGTTCTGGACGCTGTTGCCCTGCATGATGATTCTGTTGCTGACGGGCGTGGTGATCTGGCGTCGCTATTTTTCCGGCTATTTTCCCATCGACATCGTTCGGCTCGCCGCACTCGCCCACGCCGCCACGGCCTTCGTGCTGATCGCGGCCATCATGGTCCACATTTATGCCGGGATATGGATTCAAGGCACGTTAGGCGCAATGCTTCACGGTTACGTGACGCCGGGATGGGCGAGAAAGCATCATCCCAAATGGTTCCGTTCGCTTCTGAAACCCCGGGACCCGCATTGAAGTACTGGCGCAGCAGCACTCAAACACTCCCCAGTCGAACCAGCGAGGAAGGCGTCGATGCGTGCCTTCCCGCTGTCGTACATCAACGCCCGAGCGCGGCCAGTCCGGCTTCGGCCACTTCGATATCCTGCTCCACTGTTCCGGCGCTGGTTCCGATTGCGCCGACAATCTTCCCGTTGACCACCACGGGAATGCCGCCGCCAAAGATCACCACTTTCCCCGCATTGCTTTCCTGAATGCCGAAAAGCGGCTTGCCCGATTGCGCCAGCGTGGCGAGGTCGCCCGTCGCTTTATCGAAGATTCGCGCGGTTGCTGCTTTGTCGATAGCGAGATCGATGCTGCCGATCAAGGCGTTATCCTGGCGCACGAAGGCGATCAGGTGCGCCCCCGAATCGACCACTGCAATGTTGTAGGCAATGCCCAGACTGGTGGCCTTTGCTTCCGCCGCTGACAACATCAGCTTGGCGTCGTCGAGTGTCAGGGTGTCGTACGATCGTGTCATATCATCCTCGCTAGGAAATCGAACTGCGAACTGGCTGCTTTCGTCACGCTGACGTTATTTGAAATTCCTCGATTGCGTCGATCGCCGTGTCGGTTCGACAAACTTGCGAATGGAAAACCATCATGCTATCGAGCCGATCTCGTCACGCGCGTGCGCTTGTCCGCACCGATCCGGGCGATCCCGCAAGCAACGGTGTTTTCCGAAAGCGGTGGCTAGATACATTGAGTCAGAATAGGCGAGGCGAGGACGCCCGATCAGCGAGCGAGCCGCACTCTAACGGACCCGACTCTCATGTTCGAACGCAGCCGCTACACACTCAAGCAGATCGACCCCGAAGTACTCGCCGCTATTCAGGGCGAGAACCAGCGTCAGGAAGATCACATCGAACTGATCGCGTCGGAGAACTATGCTTCACCGGCCGTCATGGCGGCGCAAGGCTCGCAATTCACCAACAAGTATGCCGAAGGCTATCCGGGCAAGCGTTATTACGGCGGGTGCGAATATGCCGACGTGGTGGAGCAGCTTGCAATCGACCGCGTCAAGCAACTCTTCGGCGCCGACGCCGCCAATGTCCAGCCAAACTCAGGATCGCAAGCCAATGAAGGCGTGTTCTTCGCCGTGCTCCAACCCGGCGACACCATCATGGGCATGAGTCTCGCGGAAGGCGGCCACCTGACTCACGGCATGCCTCTGAACGTGAGCGGAAAGTGGTTCAACGCGGTGAGTTACGGTTTGAATGCAGACGAAGATATCGACTACGACCAACTGGAAAGACTCGCGCACGAGAAGAAGCCCAAACTCATTATTGCGGGCGCGTCGGCCTTTTCGCTGCGCATTGACTTCGAGCGCATAGCCCGCGTCGCGAAAGCAACCGGTGCTTACTTCCTCGCGGATGTCGCGCATTACGCGGGCCTGATCGTGACCGGCGAGTATCCGAATCCCGTGCCGCATGCCGACTTCGTGACCACCACGACGCACAAAACGTTGCGCGGTCCGCGCGGCGGCGTCATTCTGATGAAGGCCGCGTATGAGAAAGCCATCAATTCAGCGATCTTTCCCGGCATTCAGGGCGGTGCACTGATGCATGTGATCGCTGGCAAGGCAGTCGCGTTCAAGGAGGCCGCCGCACCGGAATTCAGGCTATATCAGCGGCAGGTCATGAGAAATGCGGCCGTGATGGCCGACACGCTGACGGCGCGTGGTCTGCGTATCGTCTCCGGCCGCACGGAGAGTCATGTGATGCTGGTCGATCTGCGCGCGAAAGGCATCACGGGAAAAGATGCCGAGCGCGCACTCGGCGAAGCCAATATCACGGTCAACAAGAACGCGATTCCGAACGACCCCGAGAAGCCTTTCGTCACCTCGGGAATCCGTCTCGGCTCGCCTGCCATGACCACGCGCGGCTTCGGCGAAGAGGAAGCGCGGCAGATCGCCAATCTGATCGCTGACCTGCTGGACAAGCCGCACGATGCGGCCGCCATTGCCGCTGTGCGCGAACAGGTCGTGACGCTGACGCAGCGCTTCCCCGTTTATGGCTAAATCACGCGCTTAAGCCGCGCGCTTAGTCCGCCAAGGCTTCAGCGTTAGGGCGAAACATGGCGGCGCCCGGCCAGAGGCGTACGCTGCCGCGTTCGTACTGGCCCGGATAGCGAATCCGGTCGAGGTCGCCCAACTGTTCGGCCGCGTGCCACGGCCAGCGCGGATCGTCGATAAAAGCGCGGCCCAGGGCCACGCAGTCGGCCAGTCCATCGGCCAGAATGGTCTCGGCCTGCTGCGCTTCTGCAATCAGACCCACCGCACGCGTGACGATGCCCGTGCGCTTTTTCACCTCGGCCGCCAGATGCACCTGATAACCCGGCTCGACCGGAATGGTTGCGGGAGCCAGCGCGCCCGATGTGACGCAGGCATACTCGACGCCCAGCGCCTTGAGCGCCTGCGTGAACACAATGGCTTCTTCAGTGGTGATGCCGTCCGGGCGCCAGTCCGTGCCGGTGACGCGAAAGCCGAGTGCAACGGTGTCCGGCAACGCCTCGCGCACCAGCCTGGCCACTTCGAGAGGAAGACGCATGCGGTTCTCGAGACTGCCGCCGTATTCGTCGTCGCGCTGATTCGAGATCGGCGAGAGGAACTGGTGCAGCAGATAGCCGTGAGCCGCGTGAATCTCCACGACATCGAAACCCAGGCGCGCTGCGCGACGCGCCGCCGCTACGAACGCATCACGCACGCGCAGCACGTCGTCCTGGCTCATCGCACGCGGCGTATGCCATCCGTCGACAAACGGAATCGCGGAAGGCGCTTCCGTTTGCCACGGGTCTTCGTGACTCTCCAGCGCACCGCGACCTTCCCACGGACGCTGCGCGGAACCCTTGCGCCCCGCGTGACCCAGCTGAATACCCCAACGCGTGCCCGGCGCGGCGACCGTACGTGCCGACGCCATAACGCGCGCGAGCGCGGCTTCGTTCTCGTCGCTGTAAAGGCCGAGACAGCCGTGAGTGATTCGCGCGTGGCGTTCGATCGCCGTGGCTTCCAGCATGATCAGACCTGCGCCTGAGATAGCGAGCTGCATGAGGTTCATCACATGCCAGTCGCCGGCACAGCCGTCATTGGCGCTGTACTGGCACATCGGCGCCACTACGATCCGATTTTCCAGGTTGACCTGGCCGATCTGCAATGGGGAAAAAAGAAGACTCGTCATTCCATATCCTATGTTGCGTAAAACGTGATTTAACGACTTGCTGTGCGCGCGACCGCGCGCAGCACGTCAATTGAGCGAACCCAATGCGGCGGACCAGGGCGACAAGGCGTCGCTCACGCCGCGGGCCGTCACACCGTCGAAACGTTCGATGATGCCGGGACGCGCGAAGTTGATCGGCAGGACGCTGTGATCCACGACATCGCATTCGCCGAGCGCCTTCAGCGCAGCGATCACCTCGGACGGCAAGCGGCGGTCCGCGCTCACTTTGTCCGGACTCGATACGTCGATTCGAGGCCAGTGCGCCGCTTTTTCCACGTCCATGCCGAAGTCGTGAACGACGAGCAGCAACTGCGCAATCGCGGCCATGATCCGGCGGCCGCCCGCGGCGCCGCCCACCATCACAGGCCGGCCGTTGCGCGAGACGATGGCCGGGCACATGTTGGAAAGCGCCCGCGCGCCGCCGGCAATACTGTTGGATGTCCCCGGCCGCGGATCGAACCACATGACACCGTTATTCATGATGAACCCGGTGGACGGCAGCACCACGCGGCTTCCCATCGAGGAAAGCAAAGTGGTTGTCAGCGCCACCATCGACCCATTTGCATCGCAGACGTTGATGTGCGTGGTGCAACCCTTTTCGGCGTGCGGATCCTCGCCTTCGTCGAGCCGCTTCCGGTAAGCGGCTTTGAGTGCTTTCGCGATGTCCGCATACCACTGCGCCGACGGTTCGCCCGCACCGCCGCGTAGTGCGGGCGGCGGCAACATGGCAAGCACATCGGCGAGCGTCGAGCCCGCGTTCAGTCCCGCCGACAGTTGAATCGTCGAATCGCCCCATTGCACGGGCAGCGCGTCGGCCGTGTCGATTTCGTATTCCGCCATCTCCTCGCGGCCAATCACACCGCCGAGTTTTTCGATGTCCTCTACGATCGTCCTGGCCAGGTCGCCGCGATAGAAATCGCGCCAGCCCGCATGAGCGATCTGTTCCAGCGTGTCGGACAACCGGCCGAGCGGCATGAAGTCCGGCGTGCCCTGATACGGCGGAATGGGCGGCAAGCCGTCGCGCAGGAAAATGCGGGCCGACTCGGCGTAACGTCGCATCACGGGCGCCGCTTGCGCCAGCATGAGTGTAGTAAACCAGTCCGTCGTGAGACCGCGTCTGGCGAGCGCCAGCGCGGGCTGCATCACTTCGGCAAGCGGCATGGTGCCCCAGCGTTCGAGCATGCTGCCGTAACCGGCCACGGCCGTCGGCAGGCAGAACGACAGCGGGCCATGCGCATTCATGTCGTCCTGAACCTGCGGCCACCGAAACAGTTCGGTGCCCGGCCGGCCCGTGAGCGGGAACATCTCCGGACGCAACCTGCGCGGCGCGACGGGTCCAAAGTGGATGGACGTCGCCGCTTTCCGGTCGTGCGCGTGATGAAGCGCGAATCCGATTCCGCCCAGGCCCGAGTTCCACGGCTCGACCACCGACAAGGCAAACGCCACGGCCACCGCCGCATCGACTGCATTGCCGCCCGCGTCCAGCACGGCCACACCGGCCGCGGAAGCGTCGTATGCCTGCGATACGACGACCCCACGCGTGGACTCCGCCGCGGGCTTTCTCACGGTCCAGTGATGAACCGGATGGGTTAGCGGTTGCCATTGATTCATGTCGTCACCCCGCATGCCGTGGTCAAACGGCGTGCTTCTTCGCGTACGCCGCGACTTCCGCGTGCGTGGCGAACCAGACGTCTTTGGTTTCCATGTAGCGGATCAGTTCTTCGAGAATCCAGATACGCGAGCGCGCCGTGATGATGTGCGGGTGCATGGTCAACTGGAACAGGCCGCCGTGCTCGTACGCATAGTCGAATTCGCGACGGAAAATCTCGAAGACGTCGGTGGGTGGCGTATAAGGACGCAGCGACTGGAAGCGGTGCATGCTGAAATAGACCGCGTCGTCGCGAACCCATTCCACTGGAAGTTCCACCACGCCGGTCGGTTCGCCGTCGAGCAGCAACTCGTAGCAGTCTTCGTCGGCCATCAGCGAAGAATCGTAGAGCAGGCCCATTTCCTTCGCGATTCTCAGCGTATGAGGGCTGAAATCCCACGAAGGCGTTCGCATGCCGATTGGACGCACGCCGGTTATCTTTTCGAGCGTGTCGGCGGAACGCAGCATCAGATCACGCTCGACTTCATACGGCAGCACCGAATTCAATTCGTGAATCCAGCCGTGAATGCCGATCTCGTGCCCTTCTTCGATCACGCGCCGTTGCTCGTCCTCATGCAGAAGCGCCGCCACCGCCGGCACGTAGAAGCTCGCCTTGACGCCGTGACGGCCGAGCAGTTCCAGCAGGCGCGGCATGCCCACGCGTGCGCCGAACTGCCCCCAGCTCAGACGGCTGATCGACTTGCCGCCGTCGCGCAACTCGTTCGTCTCGTGGTCGCTGTCGAAAGAAAGCGCGACAGCGCAGCGCGCGTCCGCCGGCCAGCGCTGCGGTTTGAGCGCGCGTCCCGCACGGGCGCGATTGACCATCTTGCGCCACGTGTCTTCCGGCCATTGCCAGGGTTCGAGTTTTTGATCCGGAGTATTGGGTAGAGTCATGTCGAAGTCCTTTTACGGTTGACGGAGCCTGCTTCTCGCAGGCGTCGCAAAACACTGGCCGCTCAGCGGCCACCGTCCACGGAAAGAATCTGGCCATTCACGAAGCCGGCCAGGTCGGAAGCGAAGAAGATCACTGCGCGCGTGATGTCCTCGGGCGTACCGAAGCGCCGCAAAGCAATGCCGTCGAGCAAAGTGCGCTGGCGCGTTTCGCCCATCGCCGCCCACTGCTTCTCGGTGGCTTCGTTGGTGCGCACGAAGCCCGGCGCAACCGAATTCACGCGAATGCCGTGCGGACCGAGTTCATGCGCGAGTTGACGGGTCAACCCTAGTACGGCGTGCTTGGCCGAGCAGTAGGCCTGTACGCCCGTCAGCGATGCCTGCAGCGCGGCGCCCGAACTGATGTTGACGATCGCGCCGCGGCCCGCGCGCTTCATGCCGGGCGCCGCTGCGCGGCTCAGCGAGAACGTGGTGCCGAGATTGATTTCAATGACGCGGTCCCACTGCTCGTCGCTCACTTCTTCGATCGGCCGCGGCGCCTGCCCGGCCACGCCGCCCGCGTTGTTCACGAGCACGTCGATGGCCTGGCCGCTTTGCGTTTCGATGTGCCTGATCCAGTCCGCCGCCGCCGCGCGATCGGTCAGATCGACGACCTGCGTATCGACGTTTGGTGCTGCCAGCGTCGCCAGTTCTTCGCCGCGAATATCGCAGGCGAAAACACGCGCGCCGAGCGACGCGAATGTCGTGACGATCGAGCGTCCAAATCCGATCGCCGCGCCCGTGACGGCGACGACCTGTCCTTCGAATGAAATGTTCATGCGTTCAGCAGTTCGTTGAGGTTGTGGTCGGAAAGAGCGCGCTTGCCGTCTTCGATCTCGTTGATCGTGCGCACCAGCGCCTCCAGCTTCGTGCAGGCAATGCCATGCCTGCGGCCCGTATCCGCGACGGGTTTGATCTGCATGTCCACTTCAGTACGGCGTTTGCGCACGGCCAGGTCACGCCACACGCCCGAATGCGTCTTGGCATTCGGACGGTTGAACGCGACCATCGCGGCGACGCTTTCACGCGCCGCCGCTTCGCTCGCGCCGGGCACGAAGGCCGCCGGATCGAAGCCGTTGAAGCCACGCGGCCTGACGCCCTCGGCGCTGGCGACGCGCAATACTTCGCCCGCCATGTCGCGCCAGAGCGGCAGCAGTTCCGGGCGATCCAGACAATCTGCAATACCCAGCTGACCCACTGCCTGCGCGAATAGCAGCGACCCGTACGCGAGCTTGCCCCACAGGTAGGAGAAGATTTCGTCGGTCAGGATCGCGTCCGGCTCGAACACCTTCAGCTTTTCGTGCAACGCCCGCACGCGCAGCGTATTCGCACCGTCTATTTCGCCGACCACCACCGCGCCACGATTGCCGTAATGAATCTCGCCGGGCTCGATCCAGTCGGCCCCGAAATTGACGAACGCCCCCACGGTGCGCACCGTGCCCACTTTCTCGGCGATAACTTTCTCGCACAGGCCGTTCTGCAACGACAGCACGTAGCCGTCGGCGGCGAGATGCGGCAGCAGCGCCTCGCAGGCGTCGGCCGTGTGATGCGCCTTGACCGCGAGGAAGATGCAGGACCACTTGCCTTCCACTTCTTCCGGCAAAAATGCCGGGGCTCTGACGGTGAACTGATCCACCGGTCCGGTGATCTTCAAACCGCGCGACGGATCGCGAATCGCCTCGACATGCTGACGATCGATATCGACGAACGTGACGTCATGGCCAGCGCGAACCAGATACGCACCGATGGTTCCACCGATGGCGCCCGCGCCCCAGACTAATATTCCCTGATTCATGGACTTCTTCTCTCTACGTTAGCGAAGCCGCTCGCGAGCGGTTTCGCGGAAAGTTGAAATGACGATCCCGGACACGACGGCAGCCGCGGTGAGATAGAACGCCGGTGCAATCGGCGACCCCGTCGCGCCGATGAGCCACGTCGAAATGAACGGTGCGAAGCCGCCGAAGATGGCTGTCGAGAGGCTGTAGCCGATCGACATCAACGTGGTACGACCGTGAGTCGGAAAGAGTTCGCACAGTGCCGAAGGACCCGCGCCGGAAAACGCCGCGATAAACAGATTGAAGAAAATCTGCGTGGCGAGAATGCCGCCGAAACTGGCTCCGCCGAGAATGACGCGGAACAGCATGTACGAGAACACCAGAAAGCCGACGCAGCAGCCGAGCAGAAGCGGCTTGCGTCCAATACGATCGGAGAGCGCGCCGAAGAATGGCGTGGCGGCCACCAGCACTGCAAGTGCGATCGAATTCGACGTGAGCGCCTGAGTGGTCGTGAGGCCGGCATACTTGCTCAGGAACGTCGGCATATAGCTCAACATTACGTAGTACGAAACGGTCCAGATAATCGTAAAACCGAAGGCTTTGCTCATCATGCCGAGCGCCGCGGCCGTGCTCGTGCGTTCGAGCTTGTCCAGATTCGCCTGCGTCTGCGTGAAAGCGGGCGTCTCGACGATATTGCGGCGCATGTAGAGGCCGATCGGCAACAGGATGCCGCCGAACAGGAACGGCAAGCGCCAAGCCCAGGCATCGAGTTGCTCGGCGGAGAACGATGCGCTGATGATCGTCGCCACCACACTGCTTGCCAGCGACGAAGCCGCAATCGAGGCTTGTCCCATACCGCCGTAGAAACCGCGTTTGCCCGGCGGCGCCGACTCGACGATGAACGACGTCGCGCTGCCCCACTCGCCGCCCGCGGCGAGACCCTGAATGAGCCGCAGCGCGACCAGCAGAACCGGCGCCAGCATGCCGGCGGTGGCGAAGGTGGGCAGAAGGCCGATGCCTGCCGTGCCGACCGCCATACCGAAGATCGTGATCAGCAGCGCGGCACGGCGGCCATGCAGATCGGCGATGCGTCCGATGATCGCGCCGCCCACCGGCCGCGCGAGAAAGCCCACGCCGAATGCCGCGAAACTCGCCAGCAAACCGCCGTATTTGTCGCCCTGAAAGAAGTTGCGCGCGAGCGTGCCGGCAAGAAACGCGTAGACGATGAAGTCGTAGTATTCGAGCACGTTGCCGATCATGGCGGCCATCAACTGCTGGCGCGTGGAATGCCCACGCGGTGCCTCGATCGCGAACGACGCGGGGGTCTGCTGGGTATCAGCCTGGGTCATGATGAAGTGGTCCGGTTGAAAGACATGGCCGTGTGACCATGTCGGCGACAAAGTGGATTACACGGGCTCGCGCGAGGACGCACCGCGCGTCGACGTGAGCGCCCTGAAGGGCAGCGGCAGGCTCTCGATGCACGCCGCCATCGCGGCAATGATGTCGTCGCGCTTGGCGGCATAGCGGCTCGCTACGCAGCCCACGTCCAGCGCGGCAATGGGTTTTCCTGCGGCGTCGCAGATGGGCATCGCGATACCGACGCCGTCCAGTACGAACTCTTCTTCGACGACGGCATAGCCCTCTTCCGCGGCCTGATCGATTTTGGCCTGCACCGCGTCCAGTTGATAAACCGTGTACGGCGTGCGCTGTTCGAGCGGCGCACTGGCGAGAATTTCGTCACGGCGTTCGCGCGGCAAGCCTGCCAGCATCGCGCGCCCCATGGCCGAGCAATACGCCGGATGCGACTGGCCGAGTTCCAGGTCGTACCGGACCACGGCCTGCGCCAGCGACTTGGCGACCGGCTGCACGAGCCCGTCGTCGGTCAGCACACTGAGAATCACGGTCTCACCCACCTCGAGTGCGAGGTCGTCCATGGCCGGCTTGATGAGCGCGGTCAGACGCGCGGCGAGATCGCCGTTCCAGCCGAAGCCGCTGCTGCGGAACGTCGGATTCAGGCGGTAGAGGCTGTGATCGTCGCGTTCGATGTAGCCGCGCGAAAGCAGCGTACGCAGCAACGCAAGCGTGCTGCTCTTGGGCATGGCGAACATGGTCGAGATGGTCGTGAGCGCCACGCCCTGCTCCGTCGCCGCGAAAAACTCCAATAGATCGAGGACCCGTGCGGCTGATCGTACTGCGTCGTTCATATATATGAACCTCATTCAGATTTATGAATCTATTCTTTACAATCAAAATAGGAGAGACAAGTGCGGGAAAACCCTGGAGGAATGCCCGTGCTCGCCTGAGGTCGACGGCGAGCGGCGCGATGGGTTCGGATTAGGAAGACGAACGGCTCGGGGAGCCTGAAGAGGACGGCGGGGAATTGCCAGGCGATTCAAACTTTGAATCAAGCCGGCGGTGCGCGGCCGCAATTGCGACCGGCCATTCAGAACTTGATGTCGTGCAGTTTGCGCACACCGTCCATCAGCCATTCGAAGAACGACTGTTCCGACTCTGCGACGTGAGTCGGTGCGGCGACCTTGTCTAGTGTCTGCTGACGACGCGACATCAAACGGCACATCAGTTTGGCGACATCCGGATTTTTCTTCAGGACTCCGGTGAGATCCTGCGCCTTCAGTTGATACACCACCGTGTGAGTCAGGGTCGTGATCTTGACCCGCGCAGGCAAACCGGCGAGCAGCCCTGCTTCGCCGATCGTTTCGCCCGGACCGATCCGCCCAACTTCGATCGGATAAGACTCGTCGTTCGTCACGACGGAGAGGACGCCGGAATCGACGATGGTCAGGCTGTCCGGCACGGTATCCGGCGCGATCAGGACCTGGCCCGGATCGTATTCGTGACGGGTGAGTCTCGGCGCAAGTTCTTCGATCTCATCGAGCGCGAGCGGCGCGAACAGATCCACTCGCCGCAAGAGTCTGATTGACGTGGTACCGACGGGGCTTGGCGTTCTCGTCATGTAGGGTTCGCCGAGCGGTCTCAGTTCCACGCCTGCTGCGTCCAGATGCCGATAGCAGAGATCGTACAGATCGTTGGTGAGCGCGAGCTTTTTGCTCATGTCGTCGACATAAGCCGTCGCCTCGTATTTGACCGATTGGGCGCCGATGCTTTTCACGATGGCATACGAAGCCGGGTCCGCCAGCACAGTACGCACGTTTTCCAGCGCGCGGTTCAGTGCTTCGAGTACGACCTTCGGCCGGACTTCCGGCGAGATTTCCAGCGTGACGCTGACACCGTGCAGCGCGGCCGGCCGGCTGCTGTTTGTAATCTTGGCCTTGGCCGCAACGGCGTTGGGAACGATGACGACATCGCCGCGCGACGTCAGCAGGTTCGTCGCGCGCCAGTTCATTTCGAGAACCTTGCCTTCCACACCGTCGATCGAAACCCAGTTGCCGACTTCATAAGGCTCGGTCGAATTGATGACGATGCCCGCGAATACGTCGCTCAGAGTACTTTGAATGGCGAGACCGAGAACGATGGCGAGTGCGCCCGACGTTGCGACGAGACCGCGTATGGGCAGTTCGAGCACGAAGCCGAGCGACGCGACCGTGGCGGCGAGAAACACTAGGGCACCGAACACGTCTTCGAAAAGACGCTGGCGCCGCCATGTTTTCGGCAACAGCAGCGTATCGAGTACCTTGCTCAGCAGACGCGCGCCCGTGAGCCACCAGATGATTTCGAGAACCTGACCCAACAGGTGCAAAGCCCGGGAATCCGGGTACGGCGCCTGTGAAAACGGACTCAACCCCGAAGCAAACAGAATCGCGCTAAAGCCCGCATAGAGGCCGAGCCTCACGAGCAATCGCGCGACCTCGTTTTTAGGCACTGCGCAACGCCAAACCAGTACATCACATGCGACCAACGCAAATCCGAAAATAAGCGGATTGTTCACGCTGACTCCGATGCGGTGTGGAACAAACGGATTAACGCCGACAATACGCTCATGCGACTGCGCGGAGCAACCGCGCGAATCAGGCTCTATTGCAGGCAGACTTGCCGATAGTCGACGGTACGCCGATAAACGCTTTTATTCAGCCACGACACAAAAGTGTATTCAACATAGGCATTGCTGCACAGAATAATCCAGTTATGCAGTTCGTTCTTCATGGCGGCATCCTCTTCAGTTAAGGACGGCGCCGCTGCAGTACGCCACAGTGGTGAAGCAGCAAAACAGTCGCCCTACTGAACAGCGTAGTCAGCATAGCAGACCACCTCAATTCTACTGTGGCATATCAGGAAATTGAGGGCGGATAACAATGCTATACGTCGGTATGCCGAAGCTCTGCACAAACCCAATCGCGACTCAACCGTCGCCCTCGCGGATGTTCAGTTCGAACTGAAATACCGCGCCGTGCGGTTCATTTGAAAAAACCCGCAATGTGCCGCCGTGCGATTCGACAATCGAGCGGCAAATCGACAGCCCCATCCCCATGCCCATGGCCTTGGTGGTGTAAAACGGCTCGAATAGCCGCGCAATATCGGCGGCGGCGATGCCCGGCCCGGTGTCGCTGATCGTGATACGTATCTGATCTTCGCCCTGCAAGGCCGTGGCGATTTTCAGCTTGCGTTCGTTTTGCGGAGACGTATCCATCGCTTCCATGGCATTGACCATGAGGTTCATGATGACCTGCTGCAATTGAACGCGATCGCCCTGAATATCGGGCAAACTCATCTGGAAGTCCGTACCGATCGAGACCTGATGCTTCGACGCTTCGCTTCGCGCGAGTTCGATGACTTCGCGAATCACCTCGTTGACCACCAGCCGTTCACGCCGTGCAGGCGTTTTCTTCACCAGTGCGCGTATCCGGCGGATCACGTCGTTTGCGCGCGTGCCGTTGTTGACCACCCGCGCTAGCGCCGCGCGTACTTCTTCGAGATTCGGCGGCTGGGCGTCCAGCCAGTGCGTGGCCGCCTGCGCATTGAACACGGCAGACGCAACAGGCTGCCTGATCTCATGGCTGATGGAGGCCGTGAGCTGGCCGAGCGTCGCAATACGGTTTGCATGTGTCAGCTCGATTTCGATCTCGTGGAAACGCCGCTCGTTTTCTCTCGCGTTCGCTTCTGCCTGCTTGCGTTCGGTGAGATCGACCACGAAAGCCACAATCTGATCTTCGGCGCTGCCGAAAAGCGCCGCGCCCAACAGCACGGCGACGCGGCTTCCATCAGCGCGAATGTATTCTTTCTCGAACGGCTGGACGACACCGGTTCTGCGCAATTCGGCAATTGCCTGAACATCCTGATCGTGCCACTCCTCGGGCGTCAGCTGCATGCAGTTCACTCTGCCGGCCGCCAGATCGGCGCGGCTGTAGCCGATGATGCGCAGGAAGGCGTCATTCGCTTCGTAGATCGGACCACGCAGATCCCAGATGAACACGCCAACGATGTTGGCGTCCACGAGCCGGCGGATTCTCGCCTCCCGTTCTGCCAGGTCGCGATACAGACGCGAATTCTCCAGCGCAATCGCCGCCTGCGACGCCAGCAGTTTCAGCACCGCCACCCTGCTCGCCGTAAAGACATGAGACGCCAGGCTGTTTTCCAGGTAAAGCAGGGCAATCGGTTTGTCCTGCAGCAATAGCGGCATGCAAGCCAGCGACGACATACGATGTTTGCGGAGATACGGGTCGTCGCGAAACTCGTTTCGCTGCGACGAGCCGTTCAGAATGACGTTCTCGCCCGTGCGATGTACATACTGGATCAACGACACCGGCATGCGGTCCGCTTGCAGAACGGTGCCTCGCTCCAGACTGACCGTGAGCAGACCCGCCACGGTTGCCGCTTCGGCTTCGATCCACAAGCCGGTGTCGTTGCCGGCTATCAGCACGCCGCGCTCGGCGCCCGCGTGCTCGATAGCCGTGCGCATGAGCGTGCGCACCAGGTCGTCGAGCACGATTTCTCTCGATATCGCCTGCGACACCTTGAGCACCGTGGCCAGGTCCAGATGTTCGACCGAGGCGTCGATACTGCTTCCTGCCACCTGCCCTTCGCCTTGCCGGGAAAGCTGCGGAAAAAGGTCGTCCATTTGCCGGACCTTCCCTTTTGCGCCCCAGCGCAAAAATGCATGGCGAGCGTTGGCGCGGTACATCTCCGCTATTTCAGTCAGTTCCCGCCCCGCGTAATATCGCGCGGCGGCTTCGCAGGCAATGCCCTCGTTGTGCACGAAACCATTCATACGCGACGAACGGATCGCGAGATCGTAAAGCCGCTCCGCTTCTGCGATATCGCCTTCGATTCGCGCTATTTCCGCGCTCACGAGCGCCGCGCGATTTTCAAAATTTTCCGGACAATGCGAGGCCCAGATATCCAACTGCCTTCGGTGAAGGAGAAGCGCTTCGCGGTGCGATTGCCGCTCGTCAGCACCGGCGTCGTTCCAGCACGCCGCGTGACTGAGCGCGCCGTAGAAGTGGTATTCCGCCGTCTCGAACTGCGACGTCGCCACCCACAATAGACTCGCAGCTTTCGCTTTCGCGTCGAGCGCTTCGGCAAATTCGCTCGCCAGATAGCGCGCCTGCAGCTTTCTCGCCCAGTAGTCGAAGGCGGGCAATGCAAGCGTGGAGGAACTGGACAGATGCAGTTCGAACTCCGCCTCGTCGAACTGCGCGTCGTCGAAGCTGCCGAATCGCGGCGTCGATCCACGCAGCGTGCGCACGAGTCCGCGATAGGTTCGCAACATGTCGCTGACCAGACCGAACCGGACCCGGTCCGCAATGGCGACTGCCCGCTCCACTTCTATTTCCACATCGCCGAGCGCATCGCCCGCCGACATGAAGTTCTGGATCAGATCGCAGCAGGTGTAGAGCGAATACGTAAGATCGCCGGTCTGGTTGGCGATTTCGAAAGCGCGGCGAATCGGCTCGCGTCCTTCGAGTACATGTCTTGCCCACGGTATGACGATATTGCCAAACGACGTGTACGTCCTGGCTTTGAAGCGCGTCAGGCGGTGATGTTCGACGAGCGCGTAGCCGAGACGGCCAAACCGGTAACCCACCTCGTATTGATCGAACAGCGGGCCGGCATAGGTCGCGAACCAGACATAGGCGTAGCAGGACGCGTCGCAATTCCCGTGTTCGAGGCTGAGGTTGACCATCCGGCACAGCACGAGCGCGCAGAGATTCGGGTCCGTGAAAAACGCCGGCGTGACGATTTCCGTCAATACGTCGAGCACATCCTGAACATCGGGATCGTTCAGCAGGGGAAGACCGATCAGGTCTTCGATCTGCCGCTCACCCAATAGCGCGCCCGTACGCGAGTACTCGGCCTGCACGGCTTGCAGATCGGGATGGGCAGGCCAATCCGTGCCGCCGCGCCGCAGATAGTCGAGGCCGATATCGACAGCACGCTCGCTGCGGTCCAGGGTCGTATAGAGCGTGATACGCAGGCGCGTAACGATGGCAACGTGCTGGTTCTTTCTCGCGCGCCGGTCGAGATCTGCAAGGCGCGCCTCCGCCAGCGCGGTTTTCCCGTTCAGCAGTTCGCATTCGGCCAGTAGCGATTCGAGCGGGAAAATCAGATCGTAATTGCTGGTCCAGTCGTCGTCCGAAAGCAGGGAACGGCCGGCGGTGAGATAGGCAAGCGCCGATGTATAAGCGGCCGAAAACTTCGCGCGCTTACCGGCAATCAGATTCAACTGTGCAACCTGCTCGCGCTCGGAACGCTGGACGATCAGATGGGTGGCACGATTGAACTGACCAACGATGTCGAACACAGCCTCGTCGCGCTGCTCGAGCGGCGTTTTCGACAACAGCAGCCGCGCGATACGCAGATGCATCTCGGGGCGCGCGCTTTCCGGCACGAGCGCGTAAGCGGCTTCCTGCACGCGATCGTGTAGAAAGCGATAGCTCTGTCCCGTACCCAGCACGAGGCCGGCTCGCACCGCGTGTGACAAAGCCTCCCGCAGAGACTCCGGCGGCATCTCACAGATCGTTTCGAGAAGCGCGAAGGTCGATGCATTGCCGATGCAGGCAAAGCGCTGCAGCGCAACCTGTGTTTCGGCAGGCAAACGGCCGAGCCTGCCGAGCATCAACTCGACTACGTTCTCCGTATAGCCTTTGGCGTGGATGCGGCTGATGTCCCACGACCATCTGCCGGCGGCGTGATCGAATTTGAGCAAGCCCTCGTCGGCCAGAGAAGAAAAGAACTGCAGGACGAAAAACGGATTGCCGCCGGTTTTCTGATGCAGCATGCGAGCCAGCGGCACCGCCTTGGACAAGGGGCAATGCAGCGCATCGCACACCAGCGATTCGAGATGCTCGCTGGCAAGCGGCGCGAGCACGATTTCCTGCACGGGCACGTCGGACGCGCGAATCGTCTCCAGCGTGCGCATCAACGGATGCGCGGCGTCCACCTCGTTGTTCCGGTAGGCGCCCACTACCAGCAGATGGGGCAATCCGCCCTGCACGAAAAGATCTTCGAGAAAATCCAGCGTCGCGCTGTCGAGCCATTGCAGATCGTCGAGAAACAGGGCAAGCGGATGATCCGCGCGCGCGAAGACGGAGATAAAGCGGCAAAACACGAGATGAAAACGCCGCTGCGCATCTTGCGGCGACAGCACGGCAACGGGCGGTTGATCGCCGATCACCGTGGCCAGTTCGGGAACGAGTTCGACCACGAGCCGTCCGTTGCCGCCGAGTGCTTCGAGAAATGCGTGGCGCCAGCCCGCCAGTTCGCTCTCGCTCTTCGCGAGCAATGAACGAACACCTGCCTGAAATGCCATCGCGAGTGTCGCGTACGGAATATCGCGCGTGTACTGATCGAATTTACCCGCCAGAAAGAAGCCGGCGCGCGGCACCAGAACCTTGTGCAGTTCGTTGACCACGGCGGACTTTCCGACACCCGAATAACCGGTGACGAGTACGAGGCCGCCGGATTCGCCATTCACGACGCGCTCGAACGTGCCGAGCAGAATGCCGAGTTCGGCACTTCGGCCATACAGCTTTTCGGGTATCAGCAGGCGGTCGGAGATGTCGTATTGACCGAGAGCGAAGTCGCCGAAATCGCCGTTGGAATCGAACTGTGCGAGACAACGGCGTAGATCGTGCACGACACCGCTGGCGGTCTGATAACGATCCTCGGCGGTCTTCTCGAGCAGCTTCATGACGAGCGCCGAGATGGCGGGCGCAAGCGTCGGCACGAGCGACCTCGGCGGCAGTGCCTGCCGTGCGATATGACAATGCACCAGTTCCATCGGATCGGTTGCCTTGAACGGCAACTGGCCCGTCAGCATGCGATAGAAAACCACGCCAAGCGAATAGAGGTCGCTGCGCAAATCGATCGAACGATTCATGCGGCCGGTCTGCTCGGGCGCCATGTAAGCCAGCGTCCCGGCGATCAGTTCCGGCGCCTCGGGCGACTGCCGTTCGCGTTGCAGCGACGACGCAATGCCGAAACCCGTCAGGCGCACAGCGCTACCGGAACCGCTCACCAGAATATGGCTGGGATTGAGGTTCCGGTGAATCAGTCCCGACGCGTGGACTTTGCCGAGCGCCGAGGCGATGGCCACGGCCAAGCGCAGGAAAACCACCTGATCGAACGGCATCGGAAAAGCGTCGAGCGGCTGGCCGTCCCACTCTTCGAGCACCAGCATCGCCTCGCCGTCCATGCGCACGAGTTGAAGCGGACGCAAGGCGCCCGCGCGCTCCAGAATGTTCGCGAGACCGTATTCGTGCGAGAGGCGGTCCATGATCTCGGCGCGCGGATACGCGCCCGAAGGCCGCAGGACGAGCACCGGTTCGTAAGCGCCGCTATCGGTTCGGCGTCGCCCCCGCCACATCGCGTGCGGTCCGTCGTCCCATGCAACCTGGAGGAGTTCGATCGCCGCGTCATCCGACGGGGGGTTTAACCGGTTCAAACGACAACTCCCTCAAAAATACTTGCCAGACGATATCCGGCGCGTTAAGCATCGAGGCAGTCAGCTTCGGCGCCGGTTTTCGAAACCGATCGGGACGAACCGTGACTATCGGGGCAGATGTGTGTCGTCCGTACGATCGCCATGCAGGCAAATAACGCAGGCAATGCGTGGGATGGCGACAATGCTCCAAGCATACCCGTCAAGTTACATGGGCCTTAAAGGCTTCGCAACCATTGTGGTGCAGCTATCTTCACGAATTGAGTGCTTCGGGGATGGTGCGGGAAAAAACGCCTGTTCCAAAGACGAGTCGCGCCGCTTTGGTGCGCAACTGCACACTCCAGGAAGCGGACGTTCGAGCGTTTGCCGGAGCCGGGAGGAAACCGTGGACAGGTGGCGCATCGCGGTCGCGCGGCGACCGGATCGTCAGTGGATGCGGGCGCCTTCGGTCGATGTCACGTCCGTCGGCGATGCATCGAGGTCCGCGCCGCCGCCGAGGTCGCGCATGAGCAGGACCCACGCATCGACGCGCTGGGCGCGGATCAGGGCAAGGTCGCGTTCCTGCTGCAGCGCGACCTTCTGAACCACGAGCACGTCGATGTATTCGGTGATGCCGCCGCGATAGCCGCGATTGGCGAGATCGTATGAACGTTTGGAGTCGCTCAGGGCGGCTTCGGCGGAACGTTGCTGCGCTTCGAGCGATTGCAGCACGGTCACGTTTTGCGCGACGCTGCGCATGGCGGACAACACGGTTTCGTTATATCTGAGCACCGCGTCGTCGTACTCGGCGGTGGCCACGCCGAAATTACCGCGCCGCCGGTCTGCGTCGAAAATCGGCAGCGAACCGGCGAGGCCGACGCTATGACCCACGGCGTCGCTATTCAGGAAGTTCAGAAAGCCGCCGAAGGGTGTCACCGAGGCGAGCGACGCGCTAGCGACCAGATTGATGTTGGGGTAGAAATCCGCATGCGCGGCCTCGACTTTTTTCGCCGCCTGCGCCGCTCGCCAGCGTTGCGCGACCACGTCGGCACGATGACCGATAATCTCCGCCGGCAAGGCGCTCGGCAAAGCGATCCCGACATCGAGCGGCAACGACGGACGTGTCAGCGTATCGCCAAAGCCCGGCCCTGCGCCCACCAGATCGGCAATCTGCAGACGGGCCACCGCGATATTGGCACGCGCGCGCAAAATGTCGGTCACGCCGGCCTCGTATTGCGCCTTCGCCTGACTCGCTTCGATATCCGCACTGATGCCGGCATTGCGGCGCGATCGCGCAATGTCCATATTGCGGCGCTCTTCTTCGTTGATCGACTGGTAGATGTCGAGAAGCAAAGACTGAAGCGCCAGCTCCGCGTAAGTTCGCGCCACCGCCACCTGCAATTCGACCTTCGCGAATTGCGCGTCCGCGACGGACGCCTGAACATTGTCCAGCGCGCCCTGCTCGATAGCGCGATTTTTACCCCATAGATCGAGGTCGTAAGAGAGGGTGATGGCAGCCGAATTGTTCCAGACGGTCGTGCCGCCCGGCGGCGACGGCGTCGCGTAGCGCGGGAAACGTGTGCGCGCGAGATCGGCCGAGCCGTTCACGTTGGGAAGCTCGTCCGCGTGAAGCGCGCGAGCCTGCCAGATGGCCGCCGTGACGCGGGAGCGGACGATCGCCAGCGTGGGGCTTCCGGCTACCGCACGCGTCATCAGCATGTCGAGTTGCGGGTCCTTCCACGCCTGCCACCACCCGCTCGTCGGCCACTTCGCGTCGCCCGCCGCGGCGCGCAGGGCGGCGCCGGATTCGATGGTGGCGGGATCGATGAACGCAGCCTCGGGTTTGATGCCCGCGCCGCTGATACAGCCCGTCAGAAGTGCCGACGCCAGCCATGCAATGCGCCACCATCCGTTAGCGTGAAACGGCCGCGTAACCGATGTTTTCATGGCACAGTCGCTCCAGCTGTCGTGACGGCAGGCGGTCTAACACCTGAGCCTGGGAATCAGCTCATCGTACAGCGATCGGTACCGGAGCTCTTTCGGCAACCAACGGGGAATTGCCGGTATCAACGGCCGGAACGATTGGAGCGGCCAGCGTGGGCGCCGTAGCCTTGCCTTCAACAATGCGCCGAACCATAACACTCGATAAATAACATGTGATCCCGAAAGACAAACGCAATTCTCCGCAAGACAATGCAGACGCAAACCGGCCTTATGCCCCGATGTTTCGCGTCAACTCGCGCTGTCCAGACCAGGGAGAATAGTCATGTCCTCACACAAGAAATGGGTTGTCGCCACGTCGATTGCGGCGGCTTTGACGAGCTTTGCCTCCGTGCATGCCTACGCCGCCGACACCGCCGCGTCGAGCACGAGCGATGCGCCCGTCACCAAAAAGGAAATCAGGAAAGAGAACCGGCAACTGGCGTCGAAAGTGCGGCATGCACTCACCGTCACCAAACACCTCGATTCGTCGGGTATTACCGTTCTCGCGCGTGGCACCACGGTCACACTCGACGGCAATGTTCCAGACGACGGCCAGATTCAGCTGGCCGGCAACAGCGCCGCGAAAGTCGGCGGCGTGGGACACGTGACCAACAATCTGGAAGTACGCGAAGTCGGAAACTGACGCGCCGAGCGGCCACTTCGCTTTTCTCAACCGGCGAACCCGCTCCTGCATCCCCACTGAAAGACGCCATGACACGCGCCGCAGGCCGTGTCATGGCCCGACGTGCGCGCTCGGCTATCGTTCTCAGCTTGACCGATGCCACGCTGATCGCTTTGTCATAGTCATCGCGATGGGCGTAAACTCGGGATGATCGCGGTCGGCGGTTGGCGTCGCCGGTCCCGGTGCAAACGCCCGAAACAGATGATCAGGTCGCGCAATCGAACTCGAACGGCAGAGCAGTTGGCATCGCCATTGCTGTGCGGATAGAAGCGGCCTGCAAAATGGCCTTTCTATTGACTCCGCAATCCAATCGTTCAACCCTGGGGACGGCAACATGACGATGCATCGTGAAGAACATGACGTCAGAACTGTCGCTGAGGTTTCGACGGAGTCTTCACGGGAAGTCGTACTGGACAGCGTCATTGAAACAGCGATGCGGATGATGCTGCTGAGCGCCGGCGCTACCGGCGCTCAACTGATGCTCGCCGGAAACGGCGCGCTTACGGTACGCGCCCGCGCAGAGTTCGCGCAGGATCTCGTCGTGCAGCTGGGGCCCGCGTCCAAAAACGATCCGCTGGTGAGTCTGATCGCGAATACGGTGGAGCGCTCGGGCCAATCGCTGACACTCAACACCGCGAGCGACATGGCCCGCATGTTCACGCAACTCGACGCGCCCGCTCGCGTGCCGCGTTCGGTGTTCTGCCTGCCTCTGTTCATCGAGCGCCGCCTTGCCGCCGTGCTATATCTCGAACACGATCGCGTCGATCGGGCATTCCCGCCGAAAAAGCGCGCCCTGATCGAATCGCTTTCGTCGCAGATCGCCGTGGCATTCGCCAATGCTCGCCACCGGCAAACGCTTTACGACGAGAACCACCCGCGGTCTGCCGAAGCCGCTCCTTCCGCCGACGTTCAACTGGAGTTGATTCAGGCATCGAGAGCCGCGGCCATCGGAGAACTCGTTGCTTCGATCATCCACGAGATGAGTCAACCGTTGAGCGCGATCGACGCGTCATCGGGCGCCGCACTCAGGTGGCTGCAACGCGAAGTGCCGAATCTCGACGAAGCGGCCCTCAGTCTCGAGAAAGTGCGGGGCTGCACGGTGAAAGCAAAAGCGATCATCGACCGTCTTCGCGAGTTGAACCGGCAATCTCAGGTGCAATTCGCTTCCTTCGACGTGCATGCGGCCATTCGCGACGTCGTGGCGATGTCGCGCGCCCGGATCGAACAGTTCGACACGCAAATTACGGTACTGGGCATGGACGGCGAGCAACCCCTGTTCGGCAACCGTGTGCAGATTCAGCAGGTGGTCGAAAATCTGATCGCCAATTCACTCGAAGCCATGGTCGATACCACGTGCCGCGCCCGAACCATTCATATTTCGTCCGCGCGAACCGACTGTGAAATCGTGATTTCGGTGCTGGATTCGGGACCCGGTATTTCGCTCGCCTGCGAAAGCCGGCTATTCCGCCCTTTCGTCACCACCAAGCCGCAAGCCATGGGACTCGGATTAGCGATCTGCAAAAGAATAGTCGAGGCACACAGCGGAAGAATGTGGATGCAAAAAGGCGAGCCGTTCGGCATGTGCGTTTCATTCGCGGTGGAGTCCGCGTGAAACGGCGAAAGGCCTACCAGCCGAGAAGCTTGGCAGTTTGAACGAATTCGGCAATCGATTTAACGCCGAGACGTTTCATGCTTTCACCGCGATAGATCTTGACGGTAATCTCGCTTAAGCCGAGTTCAGTCGCAATCTGGTCCGCCACCATGCCGCTTGCGAACCGATGCATGACTTGGCGCTGCCTGGGCGTGAGTTCGAGCCAACGGTCCTGAAACGCCTGAAGCGGTTGCGCGTCGGCGAGTCGGGAACGATCGCGATGCACGGCTTCGGCAATGGCGTCGAGTACATCCTGATCGCGAAACGGTTTGGTCAGGAAATCCACCGCCCCGGCTTTCATTGCTTTCACCGTCATCACGATATCCCCATACCCCGTGATGAAAATGACCGGATGCGATATACCGCGCCGCGAAAGCTCCTGTTGCACCATCAGGCCGCTGAGTCCTTTCAGGCGAACGTCGAGCACGATGCAAGCCGGCCCGTCTTTGACAGGCCGGTCTTTCAGGGCTTCGATCAGGGCTTCGCCGTGGGAGAAGACGTTGGCCTTGAGGCCCGCCGATCTCAGGAGTTGCTGCAGCGAATCCCGCACGTCTTCGTCGTCGTCCACGACGAACACAGTGGGCGCGCTTGCAGCCAACTGTTCACAAGGATTGCTGCTCACCGTCGTGTCCTGTGCAAGGGAACAGAAATACTATAGATGCCCCGCGTCACGATAGCCATCCGAATCGGCCCGACCCGTTTGATACGACGAATCGGGCCAAGCTCGCGAGGCGACACTAGCGGCGCGTCGAGGCGCGCGGCTTGACGCCGAGCGTTTGCGCATGACGGACCAGTTCGACTACCGAGCGCACCGCCATCTTTCGCATGACCTGGCCGCGATGCAGTTTGATGGTGATTTCGCTGACGTGCATTTCGTCCGCGATCTGTTTGTTTAATAGCCCGGCTAAAACGAATTCCAGTACGTCGCGCTCTTTTGGCGTAAGCGATTCGTAGCGGCTGCGCAGTTCGGCGGTAGACGATTCGACCAGCAGCCGCTCTGCATCGCGACGCAGCGCCTGGGTCACGGCGTCGAGCATGTCCTGCTCGCGGAACGGCTTCGAAAAGAAATCCATGGCACCGGCTTTCATCGCCTTGACCGACATTTCCACGTCGGGGTATCCGGTAATGAACAGAATAGGAATATGCGGCGCAATGCCCGCGATAACCTGCTGAAAGGCTAGCCCGCTTTCGCCCTGCAATCTCACGTCGAGAATCAGGCAGCACGGAATATTTTCACGTTTCGATGCGACGAACTCCAATGGCGAACTGAAAACTTCGACACGATGGCCAACGGAGCGCAAAAGGCTGCCGAGCGACTGCCGTACGTCTTCATCGTCGTCGATGATATAGACGACCGACGGCGAGAGCGTGCCGTCGCTACTGTCCGCTGATCTCAGCATAACTGTCACCCGACTTCCCCTAAACCCGTTCCGGCGCAATAAGAACGCCATTGAAAGACCCGCTTACCGCGAGCCGGTTCGATATACGAACATCTGCGTGGCATCCAGACCACAGGGATTGAGCGCGGCCAGAACTCGCGCGTTGATTACATGCAGCCGTCGCAGGCGTTCTGTTGATCATTTGCCCGGAACTGACTTCGTCGAACAGACTCCGGGACTATTTTTATACCATTGTATGGTTATCGCCGTCTGGTGGACGGACTATCTTGAGAAAAGAAAAGCCAACTACCCGCTGAATGGCCGTGGGTTCAGATATTGAGTCCATCCGAGGATTCGCGTGACATCTGTCGCTCTCGTTTCGATAGTAGAAGACGACGAATCGGTACGAAAGGCATTGGAAAATCTCATCCGCTCAGTGGGATGGGATGTGCTGTCTTTCGAGTCCGCTGAAGCGTTTCTCGCCTCAGGTGCTGCGTCCCGGACGCAGTGTCTGATTTCGGACGTGACCATGCCGGGGCTGTCGGGCATCGAAATGCATGCGCAGTTGATGACGCAGGGTCTCGCGCCGCCTACGATTTTCATTACCGGTTATCCAACGCTTCAGGACAAGGCCACGGCTTTGTCCAACGGAGCCATTGCGTACCTTGAAAAGCCTATCGATTCGAATCTGATCTTAGGGAATGTCCTGCAAGTGATCGGCAAGCCATGAAGGACGGCTCGCCATAAGATCGCTGCGTCGCGCTTCGCCGGGACGATTTGCCGTGCCGTATGGCCGGCAAATCGCTCATGCAGAAAGGCCTCGCAGTGGGGATAAGCTCGCGTGATGGATTGATTGTCGTGCGATGCTTTTGCGGTATTTCCGGCAACGGCCCGGTCCGGCAGATTGCGTTTTCCCGGACCCGGCCGCTGCATTGCGTTGCCTGAAAAAGTGCCCCGTCAGTTCAGAGGCACGCCATGCCGCTCTGCATTGCGCCTTGCTTGGCACGCCAGCGGTGCGGCGTGTCGTCGACGTGGCGACGGAACACGGTCGTGAAATGCGCCTGCGTGCGAAATCCTACACTCAGGGCAATATCGGCAACCGTCGACCTGGTCGTGGCCAGCAGCGTCTGGGCGTGCTCGATCCGTCTGCGTAAGATGAACGTATGCGGCGAGATGCCCGTGGCCGCACGGAAACGCGCGGCAAAATGCATGGACGAGAGGCCGACCGCCGCGCCCAGTTCCGCCAGGGTCAAACTCCGGTCGATACGCTGATCGATGAAGTCGACGGCGATTTTCACGCGCCAGGCTTCGAGCGGCGACACCGACGAGCCGCGAACCGGTTTGACCGAAACGCGTGCGGCGATGATTTCCAGAAGCCGCGCCAGAATGGAGAGCGTGATGCCGTCGGCGTACATCGAACTCGTGGATGCGCGGCCGTGCAGGGCATGCAAAAGGGTTCCGGTGAGCTTGACAACGAGGCTGTCGCGCACATGTATCGGAGCGGCCGCAAGCGGCGATTGCGCGGCGCTTGCCTGATCGCTATCGAGCCATTCCGTCAGCCAGTAAGACGGCACGTAGACGTGCAGGAAATCGCTTGCCGTATGAAATGTTCCGCGAATTTCCTGGCCCGCCGGAAAGACCAGTATCGCGCCCCGGTCGATCACGCCGTCGTGAAACGGCACGCCGCCGACCGAGAAGCTCGACATGGCTTGCCGCAAGCAGATCGCAACCAGAAACTGCCGTGGCTCGACCGACGTGGCCCAGACTTCCGGCGCCTCGCTGGACCAGCGGGACACTTCGAACAATTTTGGCGCGGTGTCGGTGGAATCGCTGTTCTGTGCTTTTTCAGCGGTGACATGATGAGTCCGACCGTTGACCAGTTCGACGGTCGGGCGCTGCGCAAATGCCGCAGAAAGATACGAGACGACGTTGCCCGACGCTGCAACTCGATCGATGGAAGGCGAATCTTGCATGGATCTATCCTCGGTTTTCGCTCTCGCCCAAACATGTGTGCGGGCACTGAAAACCTCGCGTACACATGACGGATACACCGGTGAAACGCGAGGATGTGAGCACAACGATATAGCCCGAGGCGTCGCGCTGATAGTCTACGGCGGTATGCCGTTGCTCGAAGGAACCTTTTAGACCCTAAACGAAGGTATAGTCGAAAGCCGCCACGTCACGGCCGGCACCTGTCGATTTGCCCGCGCTCAGGCTCGCGCGCCCTTCGCATCCACGGCGTGCACCACAATGGGCATGCGCTCCGCCAGATCGTTGATATGCGCGACATAGTTCTGGAAATGGGGCGTAGCGCGGTGCGAATTCGCCGCGTCGCTGTCCCGATAGAGTTCTTCCAGAAAGAAACGGCCGGGGTTGTCCTTGTCCTGCCAGAGATCGTATTGAAGATTGCCGGGCTCGGCGCGCGAAGCCGGCACCATGCCGCGTAGCAAGGTTTCCAGTTCCGCTGCACGCTGCTCCCTGGCCGTCAGAACGGCGACGACTTTAACGGTTGCGCTCACTTGTCCTTCTCCTTTTTAACGAGAAATAACTTGCCGAACGCGTGTGAATGGTTCGGCCCTGGTGCGTCAAACATTCTGGGCGTGCAATTGCCGCTCGGCCAGTACCTGATGAATCTGCGACACGACGGCGGCGCCCTCGCCCACCGCCGCGGAAACGCGCTTGATGGAACCGGAGCGCACATCGCCGATGGCAAATACTCCACCCACGCTCGTCTCGAATGGGTGGCAGCCGTCTTCAACACCGGTGAGCGCCGTGCCGCCGGTCAGCACGAAACCCTTTGCGTCGGTCCTCACACCGCAGCCTTTCAACCATCCCGTGTTGGGCTCGGCGCCGGTGAAGAGGAACAGGTGGCGCACGTCGAACGAACGGGTGCCCTCTTCCACGTTGCATCTGACTTCCGACAATCCGGTTGCGTCGGTGCCCAGTGAGGTCACCTCGGTACGCGGATAAAGCGTCACGTTAGGCAGCCGCGCGACCCGCTCGACCAGATACTGCGACATATGCTCCTGAAGACTGTGTCCACGTATCAGAAGATGGACATGCTCCGCATGCGACGCCAGATAGACAACACCTTGCCCCGCCGAATTGCCGCCGCCCACTACCGCGATCTCGGCCCCTCGGCATAGCTTGGCTTCGACCGGCGAGGTGCCGAAAAACACGCCACGTCCCGTCAATTGAGAAAGTCCCTCGATGGACGGCCTCACATACGCCGCGCCCGAAGCAATGACCACGGTATGTGACGTCACACGCTTGCCGTTTTCAAGCTCGACTTCGAGTGGGTTCGCATCGCAATGGAGTACTTTGATTCGCGTTGGAATCGAGATGTGTACGCCGAATTTTTGCGCCTGAACAAAGGCCCGGCCCGTCAGGTCCTGCCCGGAAATGCCGGCGGGAAAGCCGAGATAATTCTCGATCCGCGAGCTGGTGCCTGCCTGACCGCCTGGTCCCCAGCTATCGAAGATCGCGACGGATAACCCTTCGGACGCCGCGTAAACGGCTGCGGCGAGACCGGCGGGACCGGCGCCGACGATCAGTACATCGTAAGTATGCGCAGGGTCGAATTCAGGCAGCCAACCCAGAGCGCTTGCCACGCGGTTTTCGTCCGGCGCGCGCAAAACCGTCCCGTCAGGACAGATCACAATGGGGAAGTCGGCTCTCGTTGCCGAAATGCGCTCCAGCAACGACACCGTCTCGGGGTCTTCGCGAGCGTCGACCAAAGAATACGGATAGGAATTGCGCCGCAGCAGATCCTGCAAGGCCATGAGGCGCGAATCGTTCGAATCGCCGATCAGGACAGGACCACTGCCTCGCTCGATCAGGCCCACGCGTCGCAGGATCAGCGCGCGCATGATCTTCTCGCCGAGTTCGGCTTCCATGACGAGAAGCCGGCGCAGTTCGGTCGAGTGGACCACGATCGCCGTCGTGTCTTCCACCACGACGCCGTCACCGAGACATGGATGGCCGAACAACTGCGCGATCTCGCCGAGAAACTGGCCCGCGTGGTATTCGAAGATGCGATGCACGCGGCCCAATGCATCGCGCCGTATCACTCGCACAAAACCGCTGAGCATGATGACGAGACCGGGACTCGGGCGGCCCATCGTGAACATGACGTCGCCCGCTTTCCAGTGCGTTTCCTCGCCGAATGCGCGCGTTCTGCCCACCTCCCGCTCGCGTAGTACCGGGAACATCAGTTCCTGCCGGCTGGACAGCACGGAAGCTGGAGCATCGGCCCCGATGGAATTGACGAAGTGCAGATTCGGGTCGGTCAGTTCGCCGTAATGCGGTCCGGCCTCAAGCGGGGTGGAGTTTTCCCACGGAAGGACGCCGATCTGAGGCGGCAGATCACTGTCGGGCTTACCGTCGCTATTCATGCATGTGTCTCCAGGAAAGCTTGCGGGTGACTCATTGCCGTGATCGGAACCCAACCGGCGGATCAGCCTCCCTTCGGGTGATTCGATATACCGGACTTCAAGCAAAAACGCGGGACTGACGAGCGCTGCCGCAAGCCCACCAGGGTACTTGCAAAAAACCTTATTCGAATCAGTGGAATCGTGTCGACGCGCGTGCGTTCCGGCCAAACCGTGCAAATCCGACATCCGAACCGCGCCGCGGATTGCGATCAAAACGCGAGTGCGTGCGAGGCATCGCCAATGCAATTAGCCGGACACGCACAGCGCGATTCAGGAGCCGAAATAAAGCCTGCAAAAACTGATTGGACCGACGCACGACTGCGGGTCCGCGTACGACCGGCCATCGCGGCGGGCATCGTGTTTATCCATCTGCATGCCCTGAGACCCTTGGGCCTGCGCCGCGCGCTCACTGCTGGACTGAGCGGGCGTCTGCGCGCAAGCCAGACCGGAGACGAACGACACCACGACAACCGCAGTCTTCATGTACTTCATTTCACACCTCCATGCATGAGCGTTCCTCGAGCCATGAATGACGTCTCGATCTTCGCAAGCTGATGCGTAGAACGCTCACTCATTCTCGAACGGATCACTGTCTCGCGGCTTCCGCCAAACATCGCAATTTGCCCATTCGCCCGTAACGGTGGGGCATGAATGTCTTTATTCCTCTTGCGCTTTATTCCGTTTGCACGCCATTGCCTGGTGACACGGAAGACAACGCGCTTCGCGGCGTTTCCGTTAACGTTGCCTCATCCTTCAACCGATTCGTCATGCTGGCCGAGTTCATGAAACGGTGTCTTTCGATAGCGTCGGCGACAGTTCTGGGTATGACCAGTCCGGTGGCCTATGCGCAAAACAGCGTCACGCTCTACGGATTGATCGATACCGGCCTAACCTACGCCAATCATGTCGCAACAGAAACCGGTCACGGCTCTCTCGTCCGATATGCCGACGGCGTCACCGGAAATCGCTGGGGCATTCGCGGCACCGAGGATCTCGGCAATGGCCTGAAAGCGATCTTTACGCTCGAAAACGGCTTCAGTTTGGGGAGCGGCTCGATCCTGCAAGGCGGCGCGCTATTCGGCCGTCAGGCATGGATCGGACTGCAGCAGCGAGAGTGGGGTGCGTTGACACTGGGACGCCAATATTCCATTTCCCGCGACTACATCCACAGTTATACGACTGCATTTCAGAGCCCCGCCGTCAATTACGCGTATCACATCAACGACCTGGATCAACTCGTCACGAGTCGCATCGACAATGCGGTCAAATTCGCGAGCGCGGATTTCGGCGGCTTCACCTTCGGCGCGCTGTACGGCTTTTCGAATCAGGCGGGCGCTTTCGCCGGGTCATCGCCTCCCGCAGCCGGTACAGACAGCAGTGCATCGGGATCGTCGAGAACCTATAGCGCGGGGATACACTACGCTTCGCATGTTTTTTCTGTTGGCATGGCGTATACCAACATCCGCTTTCCGGGCAGCGCGATGCCGGCGTTCTCGTCGAATATCGCCAACATCAGCATGGGACCCCAACGGACGCTGGCGACATTCGGCGTCGGCAGCAGCTACGTGATAGGCAAAGGCATGGTCTGGGGAAACTGGACCCACACCCAGCTCGTCCCGATCGTGGGCGGCCAATCCATCTTCAACAACTACGAAGTGGGCGGCAAGTACTCTTTGACACGAACCGTGAGTAGCGGAATCGGCTATACCTTCTCCGAGTTGTCTGGCCAATTTCACGGACGATGGCATCAGATCAATAGTTTCTTCGACTACACCCTCTCGAAACGCACCGACGTCTATCTACTCGCCATCTTCCAGAAAGCGGCGGGAAGTAATCTGATAGACGGGCAAGATGTGCCGGTGCAAGCCCAGATTGGCTCCAGTCCTACCTTCATCGGCAACTCCGGTACGGGCGCCAATACGCAACTCGTATTGCGCGTGGGTTTGCGGCACAGGTTTTAGGCCGGCGCCGTGCGCCGCTTATGCGCCCGCAACTCCGGCGCCGATCCAGACTGAGCGGCGACGCGAATGCGCTAAACCTTCTTGATCCAGACGCCTTGCGCATTGACGAATTCGCGAATGCCGAAATGCGACAGTTCTCGCCCATAGCCACTCTGCTTCACGCCACCCACCGGCAATTTAGGATTCGACGCACTGAACCCGTTGATGAACACACCGCCCGTCTCCAGACGGCGTGCAATCTTCGCGGCCCGGTCGAGGTCGGTGGTCCAGAGGTTGCCGCTTAGTCCATATTCGCTCTGGTTCGCGAGCCGGATGGCGTGTTCCACGTCGTCGGCAATCGTCATGGCGGCCACGGGTCCGAAAATCTCTTCGTCGAACGCGGCCATGCCGGGTGTCACGTCGCCGAGCACGGTAGGCTCGTAAAAATAGCCAGGACCTTCGATCTTCTTGCCGCCGAGCAACAGCTTCGCGCCGCTCGCAATCGAACGCTCGACCTGTTCGTGGATGCCGTCGCGAAGATCGTCCCGCGCAATCGGACCGATCGTGGTCGCCTCGTCGAGCGGATCGCCCGCTTTCACTTTTGCGGCGGCCTGTACGAATTTGCTCGTAAATTCCTCGGCAATCGGGCGCTCCAGAATAAAACGCTTGGCGGCGATACACACCTGGCCGGCATTCTGAAAGCGCGCTTCGATGCCGACTTCGACCGCCTTGTCGATGTTCGCGTCCGCGAGCACGATGAACGGGTCGGCGCCGCCCAGTTCGAGCAAACTCTTCTTCACGACGCGCGCCGCCGTCGAGCCCACTGCCGATCCCGCACGCGCGCTGCCTGTCAGCGTGACGGCTGCCACTCGCGGGTCCTCGATCGCTCTCGCCACCGAATCGTTGTCGGTGTTCATGTTGATGAAGAGACCCTTGGGAAATCCGCTTGCTTCGTACGCCTCCTGCAAGGCGAAAGCGCAACCGATCACGTTGGTCGAGTGCTTCAGGATAAAGCCGTTGCCGGAGAGCATGATCGGACCGGCTCCACGTAACACCTGCCAGAATGGAATATTCCAGGGCATCACGGCCAGCACGCTTCCGATCGGCAAGAACGAAACGTAGATGCGATCGCCGTTCTCGGCTTCGACAGGCTCGTCCGCCAGAAACGCGGGGCCATGCGAGGCCCACCATTCGAGTGCCGTCGCACACTTCTCCACTTCGCCACGCGACGACGCGATCGTCTTGCCCATCTCGCTAGTTGCCAGCAGCGCAAGCGTTTCCGACCGGCTGCGCAACGTTCCCGCGAGACGGCGATAGCACGCCACTCTGTCTTCCATCGAAAACGCCCGCCAGAGTTTTGCCGCGGCTGCGTTGTCGGCGAGAACTTTCTCTATTTCGTCGGCATTCAGGTAGGGATACTCCTTGATCAGTTCACCGGTTGCCGGATTGCGTGAAATAGCAGCTTTCGTCGATCTATACAATGAAGACATTGCTCTTCTCCTGTTTTTTCCAGCGGCCGGCTTGTGCGCCGGATTTCGTGTCGAATGAATTCTGCGTCATCGATGAGCGACGCGATTTTCCATCGACCCGACTTTTGTCCGTTTTCACCGATCGCGATCGACAAATATTTTCATCGCCCGAGATGTATCAATAGATTTCTACGGCGCTTCTGAAAAAACACGTGCGTAATATTTCTATGGATATATCTCCATGAATTCTTCGCGCAGTGGGATTCTCGATCGTTGCTTCCCGCAATTCCGTGAGCACGAAAAAGCCGCCCCGAGCGATCGGTTCGATAATGAATCGCGCGGCGAGTCGCAGGCTTGCCGGTTAATCAGAGATGGAGCGTATTGCTATGGACATGACACCCGAACTAGCGCCCTTCGCAGGCAAATCGTTCGAAGTGCGATATGAAGGACTGACAGCACTCAACATCTACGCCGACGACGGTGTGAGCATGCGATACGAGATCACCGAAGGACCCTATGCGGGCGCACAGGGTCACGTTCAATATACGTGGCACCAGGTGGCGCCGCGCACTTATGCAATCGTATGGCAGGAAAACGACCGATCCACCGTCGTGCACATCGACGACTTCGGCAACGGCACTTCCCTATCGTTCTTCACCACTGCGCAGCTCGATTTGCATCGACTGCAAGGCAGTCTGCGCCAGCTCTGATTAGCGCGGAGCCGACACCACTTCAAGAGCGACCAGATTGGATACGTAACGTCCCGCCTTGCCGTCATTCGGAATGACGAGCCGTGCAAAACCGTTTGTCGACAGGGAGCCGCCGTTGACGCCATAGGCGATGATATCCGGTTGATTGCCGAAATCCGGCGATAGCTCGGCCAGCGAAATGACCACGCGATAACCGTCCGTGCCCGTCGCGATCAGGTAAAAGCCCAGCAAGTCGTTCTTCACGCTCGCGTTGGTCTGGATACCCGCCGCGTTGATCAGATTCCACAGGCTCACGCCCGTATACGTGCTGCCGCCGGCGGTTTGCGTTACCACTGGCAACGCCTGCAGTGCCGTGAGGTCGAACGTCGCGGGCTTGCCCACCGCGCCCAGCAATCTGAACGACGTGCTCAATCCGCCGCCGCTCGCCGTCACCGTCGAGACAGCCGAATGAACTTCCAGCTTCACGAGATTCGATACGTAGCGGCCGCCCTTCACATCACCCGGCGCGGTCACGCGAAGCGGGCCGTCCGTGCCCGGCAATGCGCCAGCGACGCCGTTGTTCGTTTCGGAGTAAGCGACTTCATTGCCGCGATTGCCGAAGTCCGGATCCACTTCGCCCATTGCGAATAGCGAGCGGTAGTTATCCCCGCCGGTCGCCACGACGTATTTAGCCAAAATATCGTTCTTGACCGCCGGATTGGTCGTGATGCCGATATTGTTGAGCAACGTCCACAAGCTTGCGCCGGTGTAGACGTGTGTCTGCTGGGCGGTGCCGCTGGCGAACGAGACCGTTTGCGTTGTCGCCGGTAGCGCCTGGATCTGGGCGCGCGTCAGGTTCGCCGGCGCCGCAACATCGCCCGAGACCGACAGGGCCGGCGGCGGCGTATCGATACCGCCGCCGCACGACACGGTCGTCAGCGAAAGCAGGCTCAGTAGAAAGAGCGGCACGACTCGGCTTATCTGGCGGGGAAATCGCATGGCTTCGGATCCTTTCTCTCGTGGACGGGTGGCTACCCGCTGTATTCAGAAAGATATAACGAAACCATCGCAGAAACACTGCAATAATGCAATTCGGAGTATCAGCGTAGAGGTTTTCTCTCGTGTATGTGATTGCCGGGTGGCCGCTCACGTGGCGCACCCGGCAAAGTACTACTTTTCGACAACGCGCTACGCCTTCTTTTTCTCGATCTCCTGCACCAGAGCTTTGAGACCGTCTTCGTAGATACCTCGAAACAGCATGGACGCTTCCTGGTCGCTCACCGAGACCGGTGTAAAGCGGCCCGACCATTCCACTCTGCATGAACCGGCACCGGTCTCCAAGACGCTCAAGGTGGACTGGTAGTCTTTTACCGGGAACGGTGCCTGCAAAATGGCGTAGCTGTAACTGCGTTTCGCTTCATCGAACGCGATCAGTCTTTCGACGATCGCATCGCCGTTCGGATTGGCCAGATGCCGCACACGGCCGCCCTCGCTCAGCTCGCTTTTGGGGATGTACGGCAGCCAGTCCGGCAAGGAGCCGAATCCGCCGATCAATTGCCAGACTTCTGCCGCAGGCGACGGTATTTCGATGCTGGTAGATGCTTCAGCCATAACAGCCTCCTATTTCTGATCGATCGGCAACGGCGCAAGTGGCGACACGAGGTCGAGCTTACGCATTTCGCGCCAGAAGTCGGCCGGGATCGCGACCTTCAGCGCGGCGACATCTTCGGCGATACGCGAGGGATGACTGGCGCCGGGTATGACGGCCGCGGACGCCGGGTGCGCAAGCGCAAACTGCAACGCAGCCGCCTTGACGGGAATCTTGTAGCGTTCACAAATTGCCTTGATCTCGGCGACCTTGGCGAGCATTTCGGGCGGCGCCTTCTGATACTCGAAGTGCGTGCCGCCAGCCAGTACACCGGAACTGTATGGACCGCCAATGACGATATCCACCTTTTTTGCCTGCGCGGCGGGCATCAGACGCTGAAGTGCCGACTCGTGATCGAGCAGCGAATAACGGCCCGCAACCAGCATGCCGTTAGGCGTGGCTTCGTCGAGTCCGAGTGTCAGTTCGATCGGCTCGATCCGGTTGACGCCGAGTCCCCATCCCTTGATGACTTTTTCCTGCTGCAGTCTGGCGAGCGCCTTGAACGCGCCGGTGCGGGCGGCATCGAATTGAGTAATCCAGCCGTCCCCGTGAAAATCCTGAGCGATGTCGTGAATCCAGATGAAGTCGATACGGTCGACCTGCAACCGCTTCAGGCTGTCTTCAATCGACTTGAGCGTGCCGCTTTCCGTGTAGTCGTAGATAACCTTGTTCTTTCTGCCGTGCTGGAAAAGCGTCCCCTTCTCGCCGAACTCCTGCGGGCCTTTAACCACTTCGTCGAGAATGATTCGGCCCACTTTCGTACTCAGCACATACTCGTCGCGCTTTCTTTTCGCGAGTGCTTCACCAATCCTCAGTTCCGAAAGACCGGCACCGTAGAACGGCGCGGTGTCGAAATAGCGTACGCCTTGCTCCCAGGCGGCGTCGACCGTAGCCAACGCTTCTTCCTGCGGTATGTTTCTGAACATGTTGCCCAGAGGCGCTGCGCCAAATCCATGAGGACCATTCAACAAGCTGCTACGTACACTCATCATCGACTCCCGAGTCAGAATTAGTCTATCGCCGGTATAGGACTGCGCTGCTGTCCATGCGATTGCATACTGCACATTCTTTCCGACTATTTCTTTTCTCAACCACGTCTTTGCGAGAACGCATGCCCAGATCCAATTGCTGGATTGGTACTTCGTGTCGATCTATTCACCACCATTCATTGCGTTACTTCTCGCGTCCGCCAATTCCTCCACGCCGGAAGCAATCGGCAGATCGAAATAGAAAGTAGCGCCTCGCACGTCGTTGTTCGACACACCAATCTTTCCGTCGTGCTCGTGGATGATCGACCGGCATATCGAGAGGCCCAGGCCCATGCCGTCCATCTTGGTCGTGAAGAATGGCTCGAACACATGCTCGATTGCCTCCTTCGATAGTCCCGCTCCCGAATCCGAAACGGAGACACGCACGTGTCGGCTGTCGATGGCTCTCACCTTGATCAGGACTTCCTTGTCGCCCTCCGTCGACTGCTGCGTGGCGTGCAGGGCATTCATGATGAGATTGATCAGGACCTGCTGGATTTGTACATCGTCGGCGCGAATGGCCGTGCGCGACTCCACCACGGTGCGGATTCGCACTTCGCATTTTTCGGCTTCACGACGCACGAGAGAAATGACCTCCTCGATCAACTCATGAGGACTCACCGCCCGTCTGTTCACGCGAATCTTCATAAAAAAGACCCGTATGCGATTGATTACGTCGCTGGCGTGAACGGCCGATTCGACAATTGCGGTAAAGCTGTCCTTGGCACTATCGATAGACGGCACCGGCCGGTCGATCCAGCGAATACCGGCGCCGCCGTTCGCGGTGATACTCATTAACGGTTGTTTTATTTCGTTTGCGATGGAAGCGATCAGTTCGCCCAGAACGGACAAACGGGTGACATGCGCCAGCTTTTCCTGCGATTCCATCAGCGCAATCTGCGCGCGATGGTTTTCCGTAATATCGACCAACGCGCCAACGTACTCGGTCGTGCCGGTAATCGAGGTACTTGGGCTCGCCACCATCCTCAGGTACTGCACGCGGCCCGATCCCGTGATCAGCCTGAACTCCTGCAGGATGTTCTCGTCCGGCAATCCCGCTTGCGTCAGGGCCGCCTCGACGCTCGCGATGTCGTCCCGATGAACTTTTCGGAGTACTTCGTCGAGGCTCACATCCGCCTTGTCTCCTATGTCGAGAATCCGGCGCGCGTGAGGAGAACAATGCAACATTCCGGATTCAGGAATCCAGTTCAAGCTCCCGATGTTGCTGAGTCTTTGCGCCTCGGACAAATACATCTCGCTCTTGCGCAGCGCATCTTCCGAGGCCCGGCGCTCCGTTACATCGGTAGTGGTGCCGATATAAAGGCGCGGCCGCTCATGCGGCTTGCTCCACGGGCGAAGCACGAGTTTCAGGCGTCTCGAAGCGCCGTCAACATCGTTGATGGAAAACTCCGCCGTGGTGATCTGGTCCGTCACTTCGCTGGTCATCGCCTCGGTATAGGCGTCGATCAGCGCCTTCCTGTCCGAAGGCTTCACGCGTTGCATCAATTCGTCGAAAGCGGGCGGCTCTTTCGTGGGTGGCATTCCCCACACGGCATAGACCTGTTGCGACCAGACCATTTCGCCGGATTCGGCATTGAAGGTCCAAGCTCCCGTGCCGCTGATACGTTGACCTTCAGCGAGCAACGCTTCGCTGCGTCTTAGCTTCTCTTCGGTGATCTCCCGTTCGATGTTCTGCTTCTTGAGGCCGTCGAGCATTCTCACGCTTTCAAGCGAGACGATAGTTTGCGCGCCCAGCATGCTGAGAAGCCGCGCTTTCGGCCAGTCGAGTGACGACGAACTGGAGCGTTGCTCGGCGTATAAAATGCCTACGACGCGATCTTGTGCCAGCAATGGCGTCATCAAACAGGACTGCGGCTGCATGGTCTGAATGTAGCGATCGCCCGCAAAATCGTCCGCGCCGCTCGACTGGTCCATCGCCATCGTCTCGCGGCTTCTCTGGACGGCATAGACAATCGACACCGGAAGCAACGCGTCCGATAACACCTCGCTTCCGCATGAGACGTCGACACCTTCGCCGCTAATGCGCGCTGTCGATATGACCTCGAAGCCGCCGTCCGTCACTCGTACCAGCACGGCTCGCTCGGCACGCAGTTGCGCGAGCACGACGCGCATGTAATTCTCGATCAAGGCATCCGGCTCCGCCTCACGAGGAACATCGCGTGCCGAGAGGATCGCCTCGGCATCCGCGATGGAAATCAGCCCTTGTAGATCGTTTTTAGTTTTCATCTCGGCAGGAACGCCGGCCACGCGTCGAGGCCGGTCAGACTTCGTCGTCGGGAAGTTGGCAAAGCTGGTGAAAGAAGGTCTGGATATCGGCGAAATAGAACGGGCGAAACGCGCCATACACGTTGTTCCAATCGGGTCGGTAACTCAGCAGATGATCCTGGAACGTGGCGATAATTCCGGGGTTGAGATCTTTACGCACGATCAGCACTGCCGGCACGCACGCGTCATATTCGCCAATCACTTTGGTGGTCTGTTCGTTCGCCGGTGTCATTTTCCACACGTCGTCGAGAATCATCGTGGCGCGAACGGACTGTGCGATCACCGCGTCGACCCGTTCCTGCCATCCGGCCACCTGTTTGAGCTTGAAGAACGTGTCCAGCTTTTTCCCTTTCTCGTTCAGCATGATGGCGGGCGGAAAAAAACTGGAAGAACACGATCGGTTCAGATAACCATACGTCGACCCTTCGAGGTCGTCGAGCTTGCTGGCCGGATCGTCGTGACGCACCACGAGTAGCGTGCGCTGCGCAGGCCGGCCGGAGAACTTCGAGGTGGCAATGACGAGCGCGCGATAATGCGCATTACCCTTTCGCATCATCACGCAAAAACCCGCGCCCGGCACATAAGCCATATCGGGGCGACCTGCCTCGAGCAACTGGTTCATTCTGGGAATGTCCGTCGTCGCTTCGGCGTCCATGCCGGCCTTGGCGAGAAGGCTCGTCCACGGCTCGGCGGTAATGGGAAAGTCCAGATTCCTGTTCAGAAGGAACATCAGATTCTGCGTTGCCATGATTACCGCCTTCTTGATGTGACGACACGCGACGAGCCGGATGCCGGACGACATCGCGCGCCCGACATGCTTCGATCTCCGGCATGTCATCTTAGGCGGATCGACAAAGTTATGATGGCGGGAAAAACCGGCGTTTTACCGGAACGCACGAATGCATGAAAGCGGCGCGTCGAAGGTCGAAGCGGCGCTCGCCGCTCGAAGACGTGGCATGCCGTGCGCTATCCTTGGCGAATGACGGCAGGTTTCGTGCATTTACCCTTGACCGGGTTCATGCGTCACACTGCCAACTCCGGTATTCCTTTCAGGGCACTGCGCGTCATATGGTAAAGAAGGCATCTCCCGAACAGCGTCGAGAACTGGGCGTCTTTCTGTCGAGCCGGCGGGCGCGGCTGCACCCGAAGGAATTCGGCCTGCCCGAAGGGCCGCGCCGCACGCCCGGCTTGCGGCGCGAAGAAGTCGCCGTGCTGGCCGGTGTCAGCGTCAGCTGGTACACGTGGCTCGAACAGGGACGGGATATCCAGCCGTCCGCCGACGCGCTGCAACGAATCTCCAAAGTACTGAAACTGGATCGCGTCGAATCGTCCCATCTTTTTGCACTGGCGTCGCGGGAAGAGCCGGCCGTCGTTACCAGCGGTGCGGTGACGGACGGTCTGGAAATGCTGGTGCGTGCCATCAATCCGATTCCCGCCTACGTCCGCAATACGCGTCTCGACATACTGGCCTGGAACGATGCGATTGCCGACCTCTTCGTCGACTACGGCTCGCTGCAACCGCACGAGCGCAATACGCTACGGCTTCTGTTTCTCTATCAGCCGTACCGCACGATGATCCTCGATTGGGAACAGATGGCGCGCGGCATGATCTCCACCTTCCGCGCCTCGCGCGCGCACGCGCAAGACAAGGCGCCCTTCGACCGCCTGGTCGACGAACTGTCCGATCTGAGCCCCGAATTCAAGGAATGGTGGCAGGATACCGACGTGAAAGGTTTCGACGAGGGCAGCAAACGTCTGCAACATCCGGACTCCGGTCACATCGAATTCACGTACGTTGCGCTCACGCCCGAAGGCCGCCCCGACCTTTCGCTCGTGACTTACATCCCCCGTCACGCTGCCTATGACCCCGAGTCATAGGATCACAAGACGCCTTATTCCGCCGATCTGACTTGCCTACACTGACAGTCAAAGCAGTGCATCAGGTGCTGCTTCCCACGTCACGGAGGCAAGAGCAATGTCACATCCGAACACCCAGACCAGCGCGAATTCCACCCGCTTCGCGACCTCGCGCAACCCGGCAACCGGCGAACTGATCGCCACCTACGCATTCCAGACACCCGCCGAAGTGGAGCGCGTGCTCGACGAGAGCGCCGCCGCTTTCAGGATGTGGCGCGCGACGCCGATGCGCGAACGTGTCGCCGCTTATCGCCGTTTTTCCGCGTTGTTGCGCGAACGCTCGGAGGCGCTGGCGGCACTCGTCACCGCGGAAATGGGCAAGACTATCGGCGCGGCGCGTGCCGAGATCGAGAAATGCGCGGCCACGATCGACTGGATCGCCGATAACGGCCCATCGATTCTCGCGGACGAACCGGTCGCCGTCGACGGTGACGATCAGGTGCATGTTTCGTATCTGCCCATCGGCACCGTACTGGCCGTTATGCCCTGGAACTTCCCGTTCTGGCAGGTGATCCGCGCATCAGGGCCCGTCATGCTCTCCGGCAACGGCTTTCTGCTCAAGCATGCGCCGAACGTGATGGGATCGGCCCTGGCACTGCAGGCCGTGTACGAAGCCGCCGGTTTTCCCAAGGGCCTGTTCGCCAACCTGAACACCGACAACGACACCGTTGCCCGCGTGATCGAAGACGACCGGATCGCCGCTGTCACGCTCACCGGCAGCATGCGCGCCGGTTCCGCGGTCGCGGCGACGGCCGGCAAGGCGCTCAAGAAGAGCCTGCTGGAACTGGGTGGCGCCGACGCCTTCATCGTGCTTGCCGATGCGAACATCGACCTCGCCGTCAAGGCCGCCATCGAAGCGCGCTTCCAGAATGCGGGACAGGTGTGCCTTGCCGCCAAGCGCTTCATTCTGGAGAAGCCCATTGCCGACGAATTCACGCGCAAATTCGTCGCTGCCGCCGCGCAAGTGAAGGCCGGCAATCCGCTCGATTCCGCAAGCGTGATCGGACCGATGGCGCGTGACGACTTGCGCGACGAACTCCATCAGCAGGTCGAGCGTACCGTTGCGGCGGGCGCCACGCTTCTGCTCGGCGGCAAGAAGATCGAAGGCGCGGGCAATTTCTATGAACCGACCGTGCTCGCGAACGTCACACCCGGCATGGCCGCATTCGACGAGGAAACCTTTGGCCCGGTCGCCGCGATCACCGTTGCCGACAACGCCGAGCATGCCATCGTGCTGGCCAATACGAGCGATTACGGCCTGGGCGGCAGCCTCTGGACCAGCGACGTCGAACGCGCGCAGCGCATTGCGCGCCGCCTCGAAACCGGCGGTGTGTTCATCAACGGCTATCCCGCTTCGAACGCGCGCATTCCCGTTGGCGGCGTCAAGAAGAGCGGCTACGGACGCGAGTTGTCGCACTTCGGTTTGCGTGAGTTCACCAACGCCCAGGCAGTCTGGGCGAAGCAGGTGGACTAAGCGGCCGCGTCCAGCATCCAGAAAACCGTCAACCGATTCCAGAGAGAAATGATCATGTCCGACAATCAATCGAGTCCTATCCTGCAACCCGTCACGATTCGCGGGCTGCAATTGAAAAACCGCATCGTGATGGCGCCGATGACCCGCAGCCGTTCCGACGACGCCGGTGTGCCGCCCGATTACGCCGCCGACTATTACGCGCAACGCGCCGGCGCCGGCCTGATCGTCACCGAGGCCACCAATATTTCCGCGCAGGCGCGCGGCTATCCCCGCACGCCCGGCATATGGACCGAAGCCCAGATCGCCGCATGGCGACACGTGACCGATGCCGTGCATCGCAAGAACGGCAAGATCTTCCTGCAACTGTGGCACACGGGCCGCATGTCGCATCCGGACATGCATGGTGGTGCGTTGCCGGTCGCGCCGTCGGCGATCAAACCGCTGGGCCAGATCCGCGTTCACGACGGCATGAAGGATTTCGTCACGCCGCGCGCACTCGCCACAGACGAAATTGCGCCGATCGTCGACGACTATCGTCGCGCGGCGCAAAACGCAAAAGCAGCGGGATTCGACGGTGTTGAAGTCCACTCGGCGAACAACTATCTGCTCGAACAGTTCATTCGCGACAGCACCAACCAGCGCACCGATCAGTACGGTGGTTCCATCGAGAACCGCCTGCGCTTTCCGCTCGACGTGGTGAAAGCGGTAATCGAAGTCTGGGGCGCCGACCGGGTCGGGATTCGCATCTCGCCTGTCACGACCGCGCCGGGCGAGACGCCGCTCGACAGCACGACGATGGAAACTTTCGGCGCCTACGTGGACGAGTTGTCGCGCCTGGGCCTGCTGTATATCCACGACATCGAAGGGGTCACGCAGCTAAGCCGCGAAGCCACCGGCGGCATCAGCTTCACGGAACTGCGCAAGCGTTTTGGCGGCGCTTATATTGCCAACAATCAGTACACGCTGAGTCTCGCAGAGAAGACGCTGGCCGACGGCAACGCCGACCTCTTCAGCATCGGCCGGCCGTTCATTGCGAACCCCGACCTGGTCGAGCGCCTCGGCATGGGTGCGCCGCTGGCCGAAGCACCGAAGGAGTACTGGTACGGCGGCAATGCAAACGGCTATTCCGACTGGCCCAGCCTCAAGGCCTGAACTTGCGCGCGACCGGACATCGGCGATGTCCGGCCGCTAATTCAGCTTCAGGCCCGGCTCGGCCAGCGGCTCGCCGACAACCCGCCCGCCATTGAGTATCCCGCACGGGTCGAGCAGCGCTTTGAGTTTGCGCATCAGATCGGTTTCCTGCGGCGAGCGGCTCAGATGCAAGAACTCCTGCTTCACTACGCCAATGCCGTGCTCGGCGGAAATGCAGCCGCCCGCCGCCTGCACGGCTTCATAGACGAGTTGCTCGACCTCGTGCATGGCCGCCGGATCGGCATACGGACCCGACAGCAGATGCAGGTTTCCGTCGCCGAGATGACCGAAGAACAGATGCGTCTGAGCGGGAAAGCGCGACGTCAGCGTCTTCTTGACGCTGGTGACGAAGCGGTCCATGGCGATCATCGGTAAACCCACGTCGAACGCCGCATGGGGTTTGAGCCGTCCCAGCAATTCGCCGACGGTTTCGCGGTACGCCCACAATTGCCGTGAATGGTCGAGAGATTGCGCGACGATTACGTCTTCCACGATGTCGTGGTCGAGCGCAAATTCCAGTACTTCTTCGAGCGCGCGGCGCTCGCTTTCTTCCGACGCCCCCAGCGTTTCGACGATCACATAGACGGGCGAGCGTTTCGCGAACGGTGCCTTCAGCGCGCCGATTTCCATCGCCGCGCCCATGAAGTCGTCCCACATCAATTCGAACGACGACAGCGCCGGCAAACGGCGGCGCAATTCTTTGAGCAATCGCGTCGCGGCTTCGAAAGAACCGAGCGCGCAGAGTGCGGTATTCGCCACGGTCGGCTTCGGTTCGAGTTTCAGCACGAGCCGCGTGATGACGCCGAGGATGCCTTCGGAGCCGATGAACAATTGCTTGAGGTCGATACCCGTCGTGTTCTTGGTGACCTTGTTCATCATCGTGAGCACGGTGCCGTCCGCGAGTGCCACTTCCATGCCGAGAATCAGTTCGCGCATCACGCCGAAGCGCACGACGCGATTGCCGCCCGCATTGGTCGCGGCATTGCCGCCGATCTGACAGGAGCCGCGCGCGCCGAGATCGAGCGGAAAAAACCAGCCTTCCGCTTCCACGTGCGTCTGCAATTGTTCGAGCGCGAGCCCCGCCTGAACCGTGATCGTGCCGCCTACGCCGTCGAATTCTTCGATGGCGTTCATTCTGGCGAGCGACATCGCCACTTCTCCGGCTTGCGGCGTCGCGCCGCCCGCGAGTCCGGTCAGGCCGCCCTGCACGACGACTTTCTGCCGAAGCGTCGATAGCACGCCGAGCGCTTCGGCGACTTCCTCCGGTGTGCGCGGCATCAGCACGAGTTGCGGGCGGCGCTTTTCAGCGTCGCTCCAGTCGCCGGCGTGCGCGTCCAGAACGCCGGCGTCGAACGAGACGCACTGCTCGCCCAGTTGTTCGATGAGTGTCTGTTGAAGGCTCGTCATGGAATGAGTTTGCTGTGTTATCCGTCGAATCAACTTTGCGCGACGCGGCCGATCTGTCCGCCAAAACGTTTCAGCCCGAGGCCGGCCACCAGTGCAATCACGGCGACGCCGGTCAGAAACAATCCTGGCGCCGCCGTCGAGCCGGTCTTGTGCAATAGCTGCGTCACGAGAAGCGGCGTAATGCCCGTAAAGATCACAGTAGCAAGATTGAGCGATAACGCAATACCGCTAAAGCGTACGTTGGTCGGAAACAGATCGGCCAGCAGATAAGCGTAGGCGCCGTTGACGAGTCCGCCCACCAGGCCGATCACCACGAACGCCACGATCGGATCGATCTGATGGGCGGCGATCAGCCGGTAAAAAGGATAGCTGCCGAGCAGCATCACGAGCGAACCGAGACGATGCCAGTGCCGCGAAGCGACACGATCGCCGATCCACGCGAAGAACAGCAGCGACGCCGACATGCTCGCGATACCGATGTTCTGACCGGCGCTCGCGAGACCCGGCGAGATGTGCAACACGGTCGTCATATACGAAGGCAAGACCACGAACAAAAGACTATTCGACGCGTTCACGATACCCGCCACGCCCACGCCGATCGCCACCTGCTTCGGATACTCGGTCAGCACGATACGGAACGGCCGCTTGACCTTATGACTGCGCAAGCGCTGAAACTCCGTCGATTCTTCGAGCGACGTGCGCAGCCAGTACGACACGAGACCGATCACGCCACCGAAGATGAACGCGATGCGCCAGCCGAACGACAACACGGCTTCGGCGCTTAAACCCGCATGCAAGGCGAGACTGATGAGCGTGGCGGTCAGCACGCCCGAGTTCAGGCAGAAGATCACGAGACCGCTGACAAGACTCGCGCGTTGCGGAATTTCTTCCACTACGTACGTAATCGAGCAAGGCAATTCGCCCGCAAGAAAAAACCCTTGTGCAAGGCGCAACAGAATCAATAACACGGGTGCCATCACGCCGATGGATGCGTAGCCCGGAATCAGACCGATGCCGATAGTCGACGCCGACATGGCCAGCACGGAGACGAGAAACACGAGCCGGCGCCCGAAACGGTCGCCGAGACTGCTGAGTACGATGCCACCCAGCGGACGCGATATGTAGCCGATCGCGAACACGCCGAAGGTACTGATCAGCGAAGCAATCGGGTCCGCGGCCGGAAAGAACTGCAGTGCAATTTCACGCGCGAACACACCGTAGATGATGAAATCGTAAATCTCCAGCGAGCCGCCGAGGCTCGCGAGAATGACGGTCTTCCATCGGGTCTGGCGCGCGGGTTCGTGTGCCGCCGTTGCGAGTTCTGCTGAGGCCATCGCGTTGTCTCCATCGAATCGTTATCTTTTTCTGATTCACTGCCTGCTGCAATTCAGTCTGTTCCAGGCTATTCGACCGGAACCGGCGTCGCTGCCGGCGTGCCGGTTCGCAACGCCGCCTCGCGTCCGCCGAACGCCTCGACGAGCCGCGCCTGATCGGACTTGGCAAGCTGGTCTATGGCTTCGGGATCGAGCAGTTCACGCAAGTGCCGCTCGAACAGATCGACAATGCCGCGATATTCCGGCAGGCCCGCGAGGTCGTGCAATTCCTGCGGATCGCTGCGCAGATCGAATAGTTCGGGCTGCAAGCCGACGTAGTGATGGTATTTGTAGTCGGCATCCGCGAGCATATAGGCGGCGGTCTCCGAACCCACGGCGTGATATTCGCTGAACGCGAGACGCCGCGGTTGTTCCGGCGCATTGGCCAGTTTCGCCAGCGACTCGCCGGGACTCGCGTTGCCGGGCGCGGCGCAACCGGTACGCTCCAGAATCGTATTCTGAAGGTCGATCAGCGAAACCGGCGTTTCACATACCTTGCCTTGCGGAATGCCAGGACCCGCGACGATCATCGGCACACCGGTCGACTCGCGATACATCAGGCACTTGTTCCACATGCCGCGCTTGCCGAGGTTGTCGCCGTGATCGCTGCTGTAGATGATCGTGGTGGTTTCGTCCAGACCGCAGGCCTTTAGCGCATCGAGAATCTTGCCCACTTGGGCGTCCAGAAAGGTCACCAGCGCGAAATAACAGGCCATGGCAAGACGGCGGCGCTCGTCGCTGCCGATCGCCGCGTCGTGATCCATGTGGACGGCCTGCCGCTCCACCCACGGGTGCCGCACATAGCCGCTCGACGGATGCAGTAGCGGCAATTCCAGCGCGTTGGCATCGTACAGATCGAGAAATTCCTGCGGCACCACCAGCGGAAAATGCGGCGCGACGAGGCCGGCGAACAGCACCCAGGGCTTCGTGTCGTCACCCTGCTCGCCGAGCCATTCGACCGCCGTATCCGCCACCCGCATGTCGAAGCGGTTGTAGTTCGACAGACCTGCGCCGATCTTGTCGTAGAGCGGCGAGCGTCCCATGGTGCGCGGCAATGGATTGCGTACCGAGCCCCAGACCTGACCGATGCCGTCGAGAATATGAACGGGCAGATACTGACGACGCAAGCCGACCGGCGACTGCTCGCTTTTGTAATGGAGCTTGCCGATCGAGTCGGCCACCATGCCGTTTTCCGTCAGATACTGCGCCCAGCCCGGCGTGCTGCCTTCGTAGGCAATGGCGTTATCCCAGCAGCGGATGTCGTGCACGTAGCGCCCGGTTGCGAGGCTCGCGCGCGCCGGAACGCAGATCGGCGATGGCGTATAGGCGTTGCAAAAGCGCGTGCCGCGCGCGGCAAGCGCGTCGAGATTGGGCGTGCGGATAAAGGGGTGACCGGCGCATCCCATCAGGTCGTGCTGATGTTCGTCCGACAGAATGACCAATACGTTCGTGGCTTTCATGATGTTTTGTCAGGGCGCGCTGTGGGTGCGGCTGTCTCCTGACGCTAATGATGGTACGCACGCACATTACAAGCAATTGACATTTTGTCGAAAGCGCATAACCATGGGTTATTCGCTATAAGGAGTGTCGTGGACCCGATCGAGCGGTTTTTTCAGGCCGGACTCAAGCTCAACCACCTCAGATTGCTGATCCTGTTCGACGGCCTGGGGCAGATCCGGCTGGTCGCCGAGAAGCTGAATGTGACGCAGCCCGCGGTATCGAAGCAACTCGCCGAACTCGAAGCCGGACTCGGCGTCTCGGTCATGACGCGAGTGGGCAACCGTCTTCAGTTGACGACGGTCGGCGAGACGCTCACGAGGCACGCGCGCGAAGTGTTCCATCAGCTCGAACAGGCGCGTTATGAAGTCGACGCGCTCACCAGCGGCCTCTCCGGCAAGATCTCGGTGGGCGCGGTCGCTACCGTGTTGCCGGTGTTCGCACCCGAGTTGATACTCGAATTGAAGCGGCGCGCGCCGCACGTCAACGTTGCGTTGCAGGAGGCCACCAGCGACCGGCTTTTTCCGCTGCTCTCGAATGGCTCGCTCGATTTCGTGCTGAGCCGCACCGAGCCGGACGCGCTCGGCAGAAACGAATTTGCCTCGCGCGAGATCATGAACGATCCGATCGTGGTGGTGTGCGGGCGCGATCATCCGCTGGCGAGCCGCAGAAACATCGTCACGTCCGACGTCGCCGGTTCGCCGTGGATTCTGCCGCCCAAGGAGGCGCCGACCTACCTCGCCTTGCACGACTGGCTGGCCGAGTCGGGCCTCAGCTTCCCCGATGGCTGCGTGCAATCCATCTCCTTGCCGACCAACGAAGCCATGCTGGCAAACTACCCGTTTCTCGCGTTGATGCCGCTGGCCGTGGCGCGTAAGCGCGCCGGCCGCACGGGCCTCGCGATTCTCGCGCTGCCCGGCGCGAGCTTTCTCGAAACGGTGCGACTGTTCTATAACACCTCGTCGGTGAATCCCGTGTTGCCGGCGGCGCTCGAATGCGTCGGCGCGGTGCAGGAGTGGCTTAGCCGGTTCGCGGCCGATTGAGTGGCTAACAAGGGTTTTCACTGAGCGCCCGCGTTGTCGATTTGCCATCGCTTCGCGCGTCGTAGAGATGCGAACAGGACTATCAACTGGCTTCGATGCGGTATCCGTCGAAGCCCGGACGGAGACGTGAATGACGAAAGTAAAAGTGGCAGGATTCGGTGTCTCGCTCGACGGCTTCGCGGCGGGCACGGCGCAAAGCCTGGATCATCCGCTCGGTGTGCGAGGCGAAGAACTCTTTCAATGGTTTTTCCCCACGCAGACTTTTTGTCAGATGGTGGGGAAAGAAGGCGGCGAAACCGGCCTCGACGACTCCTTCGCCCGACGCGCCATGGAAGGTTTCGGCGCCTTCATTCTCGGCCGCAACATGTTCGGCCCCGTGCGAGGCGAGTGGCCGGACGATCAATGGAAAGGCTGGTGGGGCGACAATCCGCCGTATCACGCGCCGACCTTCGTCCTCACGCATCATCCGCGAGCGTCGATTGAGATGCAGGGCGGAACCACGTTTCACTTCATTTCGGGCGGCATCGAAGAAGCGCTGGAAAAAGCGCGCGCAGCCGCGGGCGATAAAGACATCAAGATTGGCGGCGGCGCCGAGACCGTGAGGCAAACCATTCAGGCCGGCCACGTGGACGAGATTCACCTCGCCATTGCGCCCGTTGCGCTCGGCCAGGGGGAACCGCTCTATAAGGGACTGGATCTTCGCGCACTGGGTTATCGAACTGTCGAACACGTGCCGACGGAGCGGGCCACGCATATCGTTCTGGCGAAGTAGAGTCGGCGTTTCGCTAGCGGGGCGGCTCCACTCCGTCGCCCTCCATCTTTCCGTCGAGATCGATCAACGCATTCTTCACCGCGCTATGCACGCACGCGGACGATTCAAGAAGTTCTCGAACCGTCGCGTCGGTCATTTCCTCCAGGTCGCTATCGGCAACAAAGTCCGTGGCGATTCCCCATTCGAATGCCTGTACGCCTGGAATGGGACGCGAGCGCAAAAGAATCTCGCGCATTCGTGCGCTGCCGATCAGCTTCAAAGCGTGTGACCATCCAAACGTCGCGCCGAGCGACTGATCTTTCTTGAGCGGAAATCCGTACTGGGTTGTTTCGGTGACAATCCGCAGATCGCACGCGAGCGACAGTGCGAAGCCCATTCCAAAGCAATGCCCACGATTGGCCGCGACGACCGGCTTGCCGCATCGAAGCGGCGCGTTGATGTTCCATGCCAGCCGGGACGGCGGCACATTGGCAATTTCGGTTTCGAGTTCGACGCTTCCCATATTGGAGAAGTGATCGCCGTCTGCCCTGAGAACGATCGCACGCACTCTGGGGTCGCTGTCCAGTCGCTCGAAGGCCATGCGCAATTGCTCGAATTGCCGGGGACTCAGGCAGTTGTCGGGAAGCTGAGAGAGTACGACGTCGGCGCGCGCCTGCCGTTCGTCGATCAGGACATGAAAGCCGTCTCTCCGCTCATCCAGCGAATGATGTTCAACAGGAACGTAACTCATGATCCCACGCGTCCAGCAGTCAAAGTGGTGTCGAGGCGAAGCGGCACTCGACCTGAGATAAGCGGCAATACAAATCCAGCAATCCCTATTTCATGGCGCCCTTGCACGAGAACGCGTGGCATCGATCTATCCGCTCGCGATCGGCTGACAGTTGTTTTCGTCCAGCACGAGTGGAATAGACGAGCGTGATCGAGAAGACGGCGGCAGCTACCAGATAAGTGGGAGGCACGAGGTTATTGCCCGTCCACTCTGTCAGCAGATTGATCGTGAACGGCGCCATACCGCCGAACAGCGTGACCGCCACGTTATAGGAAAGCGAGAGACCCGTTGCACCGGATCGCGAGGGAAAGAGCGTCGCGAGCATGCCGGCATGTGGGCCTGCGAGAGCCGTCTGAAAAAATCCGGCGACGAGTTGCATGCAGAGAAGCCGGGCAACCGACGGCGCTTCGACGATGAACAGAAACATCGGATAAGCGCAAAGCGCCCATGCGATCGCGACGGGAAAGAAGAGTCGATACGCGCCATAGCGATCGGCCAGCCAACCCGCCACGGGGAACAGCAGCGCATTCAACGCCTGAGAAAGTATGACGCCAAGCATGGCCGCCGCGATCGGCAGATTCAGATGCAACTCGACATACGCGGGCATATAAATGGCCCACAGATAATTCGACGCAGTCGCGATGGTGATGACACCTATCGCGCAAACGACGCTATCGGTATTCGATCTGACGAAGCTGGTCCACTGCGTCCACAGCGGTCCCTCTGCTGGAGCATGCCGACGACTTAGCTGTTCGACCCGACCGATCCGCGACGAGTTGTGCTTGAGGATCACACCAATCGGACCGATTATCGAGCCGGCCAGAAACGGCAATCGCCATCCCCAGCTTTTCAATGCATCGTCCGACAGGTGAGTGACGAGAAGATAACTGCACGTGGCGGCCAGCACAGCCGACAGCGCCTGTGCCGACATATTGAAGCTCCCGAAGAACATCTTCTTTCCGGCAGGCGCATGCTCGACGATGATCAGCGACGAAACACCGAACTGCGCGCCCACCGCAATTCCCTGAAGAATGCGCGCGACAATCATCACGATGGGCGCGGCAATGCCGATGTCTTTATAGGTTGGGCACACGCCCAGCAGTCCCGTTCCGATGCCCATCAGGATCATCAACACGGAGAGAACCCGGAAGCGGCCGAGCCGGTCCGCGTACAGCGCAAAGATGACGCCGCCCAGCGGCCTCGCCACGACGCCGATTGCGAAGGTGGCGAACGTGAGCGAGAGCCCGGCGGTTGCGTTATGTACCGGGAAGAAAACGCTGGCAATCGTTTTGGAAAGAAATATGTAAGAGAGAAAGTCGAACCATTCAAGGCTGCTGCCGACAACCGACAGGATGATCGGGCGCGCGGATACCTCGCTCGCCGGCATGTCGGCTGACGGGTTCGGCACACCTTGAACGGCCTCTCGGCGGGTTGACATGAAAACCTCTCGATGACTCCGGCTGCGGCGTCAGACGCCCCGGAATGGCTGCATTTCTCGCCTGCTCGGGTGAAATGCGATTGATCGCCGCGGCCGGAAATGCCGCGCGCGGTTGACCCCGTCATTCGCTCACTGACCAACTTTTCCCCAGATATTTAATTTCGCATATGGCGGCCAAAAAACAAGCCTTTTTTTGTTTTGCTCACGGTAAACGAAACGTTTAGTATTGGCCGAATCACTTCTCAAGTCCGCTACCCTTCTCGCGAGAAAGATTTCGATGAGCACAATCCGCTTTCTTCGTACTTTTCTTGCAGTCGAGAAATATGGCTCGATGTCGGCCGCGGCAGACCATGTGCGGCTGACACAAGCGGCCGTCGGTCAGCAGATGCGTGCGCTCGAAACCGAGCTTCGGCGTCCCCTGTTCGACCGGTCCGGACGAGGCAGCCGGATGACGGCGGCAGGCCGGGCACTCGTGCCCTACGCGCGCAAAATTGTTTCGGCATACGAAGAAATGCTCGAGACGCGCACGGAGTCATCCGAACTGACGGGAACGGTCACGGTCGGGGCCATCGTCTCCGCAACGGGTTTTTTGTGCAAAGCCGCGTTGAGTTTGAAAGAGCGGCACCCGGCACTCGAACTCAAACTGCTTCTTGGACACGACCTCGATCTGTGTGACCGCGTCAAAGCCGGTGAAGTGGACGCCGCCGTGGTGGAGCAACGGGAAAACAGCAAGGATCGGCCCGGTGTCTGGACGCCGCTCTATGTCGAGCCGCTGGTGATGATCGCCAACAGCAAGGCGGCTTCGAGAAATGCGAATGCAGAAGGATTGCTCGATTCGCAGCCGTTTATCCGATACGACCGCTCGACGGGAATCGGTCGGGAAATCGAACGTATCCTGCAGAAAATGCGTGTCAAACCAACCGAGATTCTGGAGGTCAACGCGATTGGAACGATCATGGATCTCGTCCGGCAAAACGTCGGCGTATCGATCATTCCGCAACTCAAGCACGTGGCGTGGGATCGGGAAAAGTCGCTGACAGTCTTGCCGCTGCTGGGCTCGACCTCCGGGCGCGTGATCGGAATCTATGAAAGCCTGAAGCAGCCGAAGAACGTCGCCGCGGTAAAACGTCAGCTCCTGCACGAACTGGGATGAGGCTTGCCTGGCAGCGTGAATGCACGCCGCCGGATCGGGCAGTAGAATCAAACAAGCCGCTTTGTCAGCGCAGCCTTCGCGTCTACCGCGGCCGCCGACCCGTAGTGATTCCAACGCGCCCGCTTCGCCGCGCGCGTATCTTGCACCGATGCTGCCGTGCCAGAGGGAGATCTCATGAAGGTACTTGCCGTTCATCCCAGCGGTTTGATGTACACACGGGTATTTCTGAGGCTCGAACCACTCGGCCTGGAGACGGTTGCAGCCGTGATCCGTGAGGCCGGACACGAGGTCCGGCTGCTCGACCTGCAAGTGGAATCGCATCGCGACCTCGAACGGCTGGTCCGAAAATGGCAGCCGGATGCCGTCTGTTTCTCCGGCAACTACCTCGCGAACATTCCCGAGATCATCGACCTGTCGAAGTCGATCAAAGTGCAGGCGCCGGGCTGTTTCGTGTTCGTCGGCGGACACAGCGCGTCTTTCACCGCGGCCGATATGCTCAGGCACGCCGATGGCGCAATCGACTGCATACTCAAAGGCGAAGGCGAAGCTCAGGTCGTCGCTTTACTCGATGCCGTGGCGCGCGGCTCGCAACTGCTGACCATACCGGGCGTCGTCACTGGCAATGGCGAAGGGCCGCCGCCGGGCTTTACCGAGAGTCTCGATCAGATACGTCCCGCGCGCGATCTGCTGCGGCATCGGCGCAAGTATTTCATTGGCGTGCTGGACCCTTGTGCGTCGATCGAATTCGCGCGCGGATGCCCGTGGGATTGCACCTTTTGCAGCGCATGGACTTTCTATGGCCGCAGCTATCGTTCGCGCAGTCCCGAAGTCGTGGCCGACGAACTCGCGTCGATCCGCGAACCCGGCGTCTTCATCGTCGACGATGTCGCTTTCGTGCACGCCGATCACGGCATGGCGATTGGCCGCGCCATCGAACAACGCGGCATTCACAAGAAGTACTACCTGGAAACGCGCGGCGACGTGCTGCTGCGCAATAAGGAAGTGTTCGAGTATTGGCGCAAGCTGGGACTGCAGTACATGTTCATCGGCATGGAAGCGATCGATGCCGAAGGCCTCAAGGCGTTTCGCAAGCGCATCGATCTCGACAAGAACTTCGAGGCGCTCGCCTTTGCGCGCTCGCTCGGCATTACCGTTGCAATCAATCTGATCGCCGACCCCGACTGGGACCACGATCGCTTCGAAGCAATCCGGCAGTGGTGTTTGGAGATTCCCGAGATCGTCAATATCAGCGTGAATACGCCTTATCCCGGCACCGAAATCTGGTTGCGCGAAAACCGTGAACTGACCAGTCTCGATTATCGGCTCTACGATATCCAGCACGCAGTACTGCCGACCAAACTGCCCTTGCCCGAGTTCTATCGCGAACTGGTTCGCACCCAGCAGGTGCTGAACCGTAAGCATCTCGGGTGGTCGGCCTTACGCGGGGCGGCGAGCGAAGCCGCGAGTCTGTTGATACGCGGACAGACCAACTTCGTGCGCATGCTCTGGCGCTTCAACTCGGTTTTCGATCCCAACCTGCAGTTGAGCGATCATGCGCGCGAGGTTCGCTACAAAATGACGCCGCCCGCCGCCCCTGGCCCGCAAACGAGCGCCAAGGTGCTCTACGTGCACGGACCGGCGGGACGCAAGGGCCGCAAGCTCGACGACGCGACCGAAAGTTTCGTCGACGAAACGCGCATGGGCACGAACTGATTACGCACCGGAAAGCAACGCACCCGCGTTCGGAACGATGGGTTCGAGGTTGAGACGATCGAGCATGCCTCGCGCGGTACAGACCGCAGTGGAAACCGTTCGGATGCCGAGCATGTCTTCGATGGGTTGAATCGCGGGCAGCGACGGCATCTGCACGCACGCGGACGCCACCACCACGTCCGCTCCCTTCGTATTCAGACGGCGCACATCCTCGACCAGTTTCATCGGATCGCGCAGGCCGACTTCGAGATTGTCGGCAATCTCGAAGCAGATCGAGTCGATTACTTCGATGCCTTCGTTTTCGATGTAGGAGACAACGAGGTCGGTCAATGGCCGCATGTAGGGCGCCATGAGCGAGATTCGCCGGGCGCCTAATGTCTTCAACCCTTCGATCAGTGCGCCGGCCGACGTCATGACCGGCGCGAGGCACTGGTTCGCCCGCGCGACTTCCGTGAGTTCGCGCTCGGTTTGCCGGTGATATCCGTGTCCCATCGACATGATGGCGACGAGGCAAGCCGTGCTCATGACATCCACTCGCGCGTCGGCGAGTTCGGCCGCGCAGCGAAGGCCCTGCTTGTTCATCTCCATCAACTCTTCTTTCGTTACCTTGTGCATCCTCATCCGGCTCGAATGGAAAGTGAAGCGCTCGGGCCGGATGGTTTCGCGGGCACGGAGCATCGCCGGTATTTCGGTTTCCATGGTGGTATTCGAGCTGGGCACGATTTGCCCGATGCGGAAATTCGAAGTCATATCAGTTCTCGACAAAAACAGCGCAACGCGGAATCACGGGCGAGTCAATGGATCGATGCGAACGGAGTCGTCACCGTGGCCAGGCACGCTGCACACAGTTGAATGGATGAAGTGTTTGCAGGTGCTCATCATGGCATTTGCCAAACTCAGCGAGAAGTTCCTATTCTTCAAGGTAGACATCGTCGAACGTGATGGATATAAACCTAGTCGATCGAGCCGAAATGCGTCACATCGCGACCCTTCAGGAAAAAACCGGTGAAACTGGATATCGAATCTCTCAGGATTTTCGTCGCCGTGATTGAAGAGGGCAGCATTGCCGCGGCTGCGGCTCGCACACACCTCGTTGCATCGGCTGTCAGCAAGCGCATTTCGGATCTGGAAGACGGCACGGGTACGTCGCTTCTTTACCGGCATAGTCGTGGCGTCCAACCCACTGCCGCGGGCGAAGCGCTCTATCACCACGCAAAACGACTGGGGCAATACCTCCAGCAGATTTCGGATGAGATGTCCGACTATTCCGCGGGACTGATCGGCCACGCGCGCATTTATGTGAATCTCACCGCAATGGTTCAGTACTTGCCCAATGTGCTGGGAAGTTTTTTGCGCGCCAATCCGAAGGTACAAATAGAGTTATTCGAGAAGTCGAGCGATGAAGTCGTGCGAGCGGTTGCGAGCGGCGTCGCCGATCTGGGCATCTGCTCGGCGGACGAAGAGTCGATCGGCGATTTGCAATGCCAGCATTACAGCACGGACAAACTGGTCGTCGTCGTGCCGGTGGATCATCCGTTAGCGCAAAAACAGAAAGCCGATTTCGCCGACTTTCTCGACGACGACATCGTCACGATGCCCTACGGGAGTTCGATCTCGAAGCTATGTCGCACAGCGGCCGAGCAGGCCGGCAAACGACTTCGCGTGCGGGTCGAAGTCACCAGCTTCGAAGTGATACGCAACATGGTGAGCGCGGGTCTCGGCATTGGCGTGCTTCCCCACGACAGCGTGAAACCCTACGTACTATCGGAGTCGTTTCGCGTCATCGAACTCAACGACGCGTGGTCGTTCCGTCCGCTGGTTATCGTGTCGCGCAATTTCGAGTTGTTGCCGGTGCCGGCGCGTATGCTGGTCGACCATATCAGGACGTATAGCGCGGACGGTTCGGCGTGATGGGTCGCGGCGGCGACATATGCGCCGCGCTTGTTGTTGTGGTGGTGGTGCATTGAAAACACCACGAAACGCTCGTGGCGGAAGGCAGCCGGAGTCGAACCGACCTGAGAACGTCTGACGCCCTCAACTGGGTTTGAAGCCCAGCCGCACCACCGGATACGAATGCCTTCCTACGGTGATTGCACTACCTGAATCGGGACGTTGCGAAACGCTCAAAGCCCTTCAATCCAGCGACTATCCGCGCGCACGAGGTGTACGTCACGGTGAAAGCGAGTATAACCAACCCGGTCGAAAAACTCTAAGACCTGGATAGCGCGTTTGCGCCCGAGCCCGGTTCTGTCGCGAAACGGCGCGGCGGCGACGGTGCCGCCGCTGTTCTGCGCTTCGTCGCCGGCAATCGTCGCCAGTTCGCGTATCGATTCGCGATGGTAGAAAAGATCGCGCACTACCTGAAACAGTTCGCCCTGCCGCGAGAGTTTGCGCAGCAGTTGCCGCACGCGGTCTTCGGCCAGTGCGTGTTTCGTGGCCAGATCGCGCACCCACGGCGGATCGAACCGCCCCGCTTTCAACTCAGGCAATAACACCTCGGCGAGAGCGCGCTCGGTGTCGTCGAGCGTGACGGCGTGGTCGGGGAGATGCAGCCACGATCCGTGTCTGACCAGTTCGCCACGCGCCGCCGCATCGTCGACCAGGGCGCGCCACAACGATTCGTCCGCCAGCGGCGCAGTCATGCGCCGCAAACGCGACACGTCGGGACCGATTTCGTCCGGCGAGCGTTCATGAAATTGCCGCAGCGTGGCGACGAGTTTCGCGGACAACGCGCGCCACGAGGCATCGGCGATCAGCAAAGCCTCGTGGCCCTGACCGGCGAGTTCTACCACGTGCGTGTCCGGCGGCAAGTCGAGCGCTTCGGCGCGCAGGCCCGTCAGCCGTTCCAGAAGCAGGCGCGACAAACCGTTCGGCGCGCGAGCCAGCATGGCGTCGAACGAGCCGGTGTCGAGCATGACCTGAATCGCGTCCAGCCAGGCCAGCCGTTCAAGCGAGCGACGCTTGCGCGACGGCGCGAACGGATCGAGCACATGACCGCCGCCGATCGTGCGGTTCGCCTGCGCATTGCGGACCACGAAACGATCGCCCGGCGCCGCGCACATCGGCCGTTCGAACACGAGTTGCACGCGAGCTTGCTGGCCGGCGCCGAGCGTGTCGCCGTCGAGCAGCGCGGCATGCGCGACCTGATGCTGCGTGCCGAGATGCACATGCAAGGGCGTCCAATGTTCCACGGCGGCGTTTGCGCCCGGCAACAGCGTCAGCATGACGTCGATGCGTTCGGATGCCTGCGAGAGGCGCGGGTCGACAATCCAGTCGCCGCGCTCGATCGCGCTCTTTTCGATGCCCGCGAGGTTCAATGCGCAGCGCTCGCCCGCGCGTCCGCTCTGCGCCGCGCGATTCTGCGCGTGAATGCTACGCACCCGCACCGGCACGTTTTTCGGCGCCAGCAACATCGTGTCGCCGACGTTCACCCGCCCCGCCACCACCGTGCCGGTGACGATGGTGCCCTGACCCGCCAGCGTGAAAACGCGGTCTACGGCGAGGCGAAAGAGGCCGTCGTCGCGCCGCATGTGCCACGCCTGCGCCGCCGCGTGCAGATGTGCCTTCAAGGCGGCGACGCCAGGATCGTCCGCGTGTATCGAGCAGGTGTCGAACACGGGCGCATCGTGCAGCACACTGCCGCCGAGGAAGGCCGCGATTTCGGCATGCACGTCGTGCAGACGCTGCGCGTCCACGCGATCGGTCTTGGTCAGCGCGATCGCGCCGCGCGTGATGCCGAGCAGTTCGATGATCGCCAGATGTTCGCGCGTTTGCGGCATGACGCCGTCGTCGGCGGCGATCACGAGCAGCGCGAAGTCGATGCCGCTCGCGCCGGCGGTCATGGTGTGCACGAGTTTTTCGTGGCCCGGCACGTCGATTAGCCCGAGCACGTCGCCGTTATCGAGCGGCACATAGGCGTAACCCAGCTCGATCGAAATGCCGCGCGCTTTTTCTTCCTTGAGACGATCGGTGTCGACGCCTGAGAGCGCCTTCACCAGGCTCGTTTTACCGTGGTCGATATGACCCGCCGTGCCGACGATCATGCGCGCGCGCCCTTCGAGCCGTCATCCGGATGCGCAGCCGCTTCGGCAGTGAGTTGCTGGATCAGTTGCGCTTCGTCGGCCGCTTCGAGGCAGCGCAGATCGAGACGTAGCGCGTCGTCGGCGATACGGCCGATCACCGGACGCGCCAGTTCGCGCAGCCGCTTTTCGAGCGCGAGCAATTGACGGCCGCCGCGTTTGCCGTCGGCGGTTCTGACGACGAGCCCGTAGCTCGGCAAGGTGTCGACCGGTAATGCGCCGCTGCCGATCTGGCTGAACATGGGTTCGGCGCTGACCTCGTAACGCGCGCCGATGGCGCTCTGCAGGACCGGCAGCACGCGTTCGGCGGCCGCCTGCATGTCGGCCATGGGGCGCGTCAGCAGACGCAAGGTGGTGAGACGCTCGGCGAGCCGCTCCGGCGCGCGGTACATCTGCAGCACGGGCTCGAGCGCGGCCAGCGTCAGCTTGCCGACCCGCAGCGCGCGTTTGAGCGGATGCTTCTTGATCTTCGCGATCAGATCGCGCCGCCCGACGATCAGGCCCGCCTGCGGGCCGCCCAGCAGTTTGTCGCCGCTGAACGTGACCAGGTCGGCGCCGGCTTCGATGGTTTCGCGCACGGTGGTTTCGCGCGGCAGGCCCCATTGCGTGAGATCGACCAATGTACCGCTGCCGAGATCCACGGCGACCGCCAGGCCGCGCACATGCGCGAGCGGTGCGATTTCGCCCACGCCGACTTCTTTCGTGAAGCCGTTGATGGCGTAGTTGCTCGCGTGGACTTTCATCAGCAACGCCGTGTTCGGGCCGATCGCTTCGTCGTAGTCTTTCAGATGCGTGCGATTGGTGGTGCCGACTTCGCGCAGCTTCGCGCCGGCGCGGCTCATGATGTCGGGAATGCGAAACGCGCCGCCGATTTCCACCAGTTCGCCGCGCGAGACGATCACCTCTTTTTTCGACGCCAGCGCCGACAAGGTGAGCAGCACCGCAGCCGCGTTGTTGTTGACCACGGTGGCAGCTTCGGCGCCCGTCAATTCGCAGATGAGTTCGTCGATCAGATCGTCGCGGTCGCCGCGTTTGCCGGTGTCGAGATCGAATTCGAGGTTGGCCGGTTGCGTGAGCGCCTGCATCACGGCTCGAACCGCTTCGTCGGGCAGCAGCGCGCGGCCCAGATTGGTGTGAAGCACGGTGCCGGTGAGATTGAAGACGCTGCGCAAGCGCGCCTGGTTGCGCTGCCGCAATGCCGCGTCCACGTTTGCGTGAAGCTGCGCCGTGTCGAGCGCGCTGACGGAGGCCGCGCCTGCCTGCGCGTGACCGCGCCAGTCGTCGAGCGCGCGGCGCAGCGCTGCCAGCACCTGCGTACGGCCGAATTCGCCGATCAGCGTCGCGAACTCCGTGGACGCCATCACTTTCTCGACCGAAGGCACACGCGCCATGAGGGCCCGCAATTCGGCGCCGGTTACATCGCTCACTAGACGATTTCCTGTGTTAATCGCACTGGGTTGCCGCTTTTGGGTGACGCTTTTGGGTGACGCTTTTGGGTGACGCTTTTGGCCGACGCTTCTGGCCACCGTTAGCCGGTGTGGCCGGATGCGTCCGGGTCCGCTTCGGCCTGATCAGCTTGCTCGGGCCACAACCACGGATGCGGCGACGCGCGCCGGTAACCCTCCGCGCCCATCAGCAGGTCGAGGGTGAGGCTGGCGAGATCGTCCGCGAACGGTTCGAAATCGTAGTCTTTCGACTGGATGCCGATCTTGCGATAAGTATGGCATTCGTCGCAGGATTCCGCCTTGAGGGGTGCCTTTTTAGACTCGGCTTCGCGCGTGGCGGCGTCGGCGTCGGGCGAGCCGAGCGCGTGATAGGCGATGCCCTTGGTCGAATCGCAATTCGAGCATTTCGAGCGCACCATATGCCATTCGGTCGCGCACAGCCCGCATTGAAGGTAGCGGTAGTTGTCGTACTGGCCGCCCACGCGCACCATGCTCGCGACAGGATGCGAGCCGCACACGGGGCACAGCCCGAGCGTTTCAATGTACGGCACTTCGCGTTTGTCGATGTCGGCCGCGAGGTCGGTCCACACCACCTGAAGCGCGGCGTTGATGAACGGCGCGGTGGCCGGATCGACCTCCGCGAAACGCTGCGCGAAGATGGCGTCGGCCTGGGCGTCGAGCGTGGCGGCGTCCATGTCACGCAGACGGGCGAACAGCGCTTCGAGCGGCGGTGTAAGCGGCCCGGCGGCTTGCACCTTGTCGAGCAATTGCAGCAGAACGGCGTGCCATGCCGGGTCGCGCGCGCCGGAGAGCGCGGGAATCAGCGGCATGGAGTGGCGTTGCGCACTGGCGATCAGTTCGGCGCTCGGCGGCTGCGCCTTGAATCCGCCCATCATCATGGCCTGCTGCGCGTCGGCGAGCACGGCCATCAGCCGGAGATAGCCGGCAATCGGATTGCTGAGCGCCGCAAGCTGGCGCAGACGCGCGGCGCGCGCCGAAAAAACCGCCAGGCGCTCGGGCGTGCGGATACGGGGAATCGCTGTCTGGTCGAGCGCTTCGATGTCGCCGGCTTCGAGAATACGTTGAGCCAAAGTAGCCACCTCTAAAAACTGAAGGGCCGCCGCAGTGTGCCTGAAACGGCTGCGGCGGCCCGGTGCAAGATGCGGCAATTCACGCCGCCTGCCATGCTACTTGCCGATAATTTCCTTGAACCAGTTCGGATGATGCTTTCTGGCCCAGCCGTAGGTGACGGTGCCGCGCGTCATCGCCCCGATCGAACCCTTGATCCACAACGCCGCATAGATATGCACGACGATGCCGACGATCAGCACGAACGCCGCAGCCGCATGAACGACCGCCGCCAGCCGGATGATCTCGATCGGAAAGTAAAACGAAAAGTAGCGCCGCCAGATCACGATGCCGCTTGCCAGCAACAGCAGCAGGCAGATCACCATGGTGAAAAATAGCAGCTTTTGGCCGGCGTTGTATTTACCTATGGCCGGGAGTCGCTCTTCGCGGTTGTTGAGCACGTCGCCAATCTGCTTCATCCACTGGATGTCGGCGCGGTCCAGATAGTTGTGATGCCAGAAACGCAGCGCAAGAATCAGGAACGAAATGAACATGACGCAGCCGACGAACGGATGCAGTATCCGCGTCCACTGACCACCGCCGAAAATGGCATAAAGCCACGACATGGCCGGATGAAACATGGCCAGGCCGGACAGCGCCAGCAGCACGAAGGTGATCGCCGTGATCCAGTGGTTGGTGCGCTCGTTGGGCGTGTAGCGCTGGATCAGGCCATTGCCCTTCACGTCCCTGAGCACGCCGTGCTCATGAGCGTGCCCGTCGAAACGATCGTCAGTGTGTTTCATCGGATGCCTCCCGCGAACGGCGTGCTTCTTCGGCTTCGTGCTGTGCCTCGGCTTCTTCCGCCTCCGTCACCTCATTCGGACCGACACGCGTGTAATGGAAGAAGCCTGCAATGGCCGCGAACGCGATGCCCGCCAGCGCCAGCGGTTTGGCGAGCCCCTTCCAGATCGCCACCATCGCGCTGATCTTCGGATTCTGCGGCAGGCCGTGGTACAGGTTGGCCTTGTCGGCGTGATGCAGCACGTACATCACGTGTGTGCCGCCCACACCCGCAGGATCGTACAGACCGGCGTTCTGATAGCCGCGCTCCTTCAGATCTTCGACGCGATCCGCCGCCTGCTGCTTCATGTCCTCCTTGGTGCCGAACATGATGGCGCCGGTGGGACAGGTTTTCACGCAGGCCGGCTCCTGACCGACGGCCACGCGATCCGAGCACAGCGTGCACTTGTACGCGCGGTTGTCCTGCTTCGAAATGCGCGGCACGTTGAACGGGCAACCCGTCACGCAGTAGCCGCAGCCGATGCATTTTTCCTCGTGAAAATCGACGATGCCGTTGGTGTACTGCACGATCGCGCCCGGCGACGGACAGGCCTTCAGGCAGCCGGGATCTTCGCAATGCATGCAGCCGTCTTTGCGGATCAGCCATTCGAGATCGCCTTCCGTGTTCTCGTACTCCGAGAAACGCATGACGGTCCACGAATGTTCGGACAGATCGCGGGGATTGTCGTAAATGCCCGTGGTCGTGCCGATCTCGTCGCGCAGGTCGTTCCACTCCATGCAGGCCGTCTGACACGCCTTGCAGCCGATGCATTTCGACACGTCGATCAGCTTCGCGACCGTGCCGGTGACCGGCTCGCGCACTTGCGGTTCAGGCAAGGTCGTGGCCGAGAGGCGTTTGATATCCAGTGATTGCAGTGCCATCTCTTTTCCTTATGCCTTTTCGACCTTGACGAGGAACGACTTGAATTCCGGTGTCTGCGAATTCCCGTCGCCCACGGAGGGCGTTAGCGTATTGACGAGATAGCCCGGCTTGGCGAGCCCCTTGAAACCCCAATGCAGCGGCAAACCGACCGTTTGCACTTTCTTGCCTTCGATCATCAGCGGCTTGATGCGCTTGGTGACGAGCGCCACCGCGACGATGTGCCCGCGATTGGACGACACCTTCACCCGGTCGCCCGCTACCACGCCGACTTCCTTCGCGAGGTCTTCGCCGATCTCCACGAACTGTTGCGGCTGCACGATCGCGTTCAGACGCGCGTGCTTGGTCCAGTAGTGGAAATGCTCGGTCAGACGATACGTGGTTGCCGTGTGCGGGAAATTTTCGTGCGTGCCGAACGCGGCGCGGTCGTCCGGGAACACGCGCGCGGCCGGACTGCTGACCACCGCCTTGTTGTCCGGGTGCATGGGGTTGTAACCGAGCGGCGTTTCGAACGGTTCGTAATGCTCGGGGAAGGGCCCTTCCACCAGACCGTCGCGCGAGAAGAAGCGCGCTACGCCCTCCGCATTCATGATGAACGGATTCATGCCGTTTTCAGGCGGCTCGTCGATCTTGAAGTCGGGAACATCCGGCCCGCTCCATGTCTTGCCGTTCCATGCGATCAGCTTGCGCGTGGGATCGAACGGTTTGCCGGACACGTCGCACGACGCGCGGTTGTACAGAATGCGACGGTTGGCCGGCCATGCCCACGCCCAGTTCAGCGTGTTGCCGATGCCGGTCGGGTCGGAGTTGTCGCGGCGGCCCATCTGGTTGCCCGCCTGGGTCCACGACCCGCAGAAAATCCAGCAGCCGCTTGCCGTGCTGCCGTCGTCGCGGAGTTGCGCGAAACTCGCCAGCTGCTCGCCTTTCTTCGCCAGCACTTTGGTTTTGTCGGTCGGGTCAGTGACGTCGGCGAGCGCCTTGCCGTTGAACTCCATGGCGAGTTCTTCCGGCGTGGGGCTTTCCGGGTTGGCGTACGGCCAGCTCATGTTCAGAATCGGATCGGGATATTTGCCGCCGTTTTCCTTATAGGCCTTGCGCATGCGCAGCCACAAGCCCGACATGATTTCCAGGTCGCTGCGCGCTTCGCCCGGACCGTCCGCGCCTTGCCAGTGCCATTGCAGCACGCGGCTCGAACTGACGAGCGAACCGCGTTCTTCCGCGAAGCAGGTGGTGGGCAGACGGAAGACTTCCGTTTGAATCTTCGACGGATCGACGTCGTTGAACTCGCCGAAGTTTTTCCAGAACTCGGAGGTTTCGGTGGCGAGCGGGTCCATGACGACGAGCCACTTGAGCTTGGCCAGACCCGCGCCGATCTTCGCCTTGTTGGGCGCCGCGGCGAGCGGATTGAAACCCTGCGCGAGGTAGCCGTTCATCTTGCCTTGAGCCATCAGCTCGAAGACCTGCAGCATGTCGTAGGACTTGTCGAGCTTGGGCAGATAGTCGAAGCCGAAATTGTTCTCGGCCGTTGCGTTATCGCCCCACCACGACTTCATGAAGCTGACATGGAACGCCCGATAGTTGCGCCAGTAGCTCAACTGGTTGGGCCGCAACGGCTGGCTCGCGCGCTTCTTGATGTACCCGTCGAAATCCTGCTCGGCTTCCATCGGCAAGGTCATGTAGCCCGGCAGCAGATTCGACATCAGGCCGAGGTCGGTCAAGCCCTGAATGTTCGAGTGCCCGCGCAGCGCGTTCATACCGCCGCCCGCGATGCCGATGTTGCCCAACAGCAATTGCACCATCGCGCCGGTGCGGATGATCTGCGCGCCGATGGAGTGGTGCGTCCAGCCGAGCGCATACAGGATCGTGCCGGCGCGTCCGGGCACGGCCGTCGATGCCAGCATCTCGCAGACCTTGAGGAATTTTTCCTTCGGCGTGCCACATACTTTCTCGACCTGCTCGGGCGTATAGCGCGAGTAGTGCTGCTTCATCAGCTGGTAGACGCAGCGCGGATGTTGCAAGGTCGGATCGATTTTCGCGTAGCCGTCGTCGCCGCGCTCGTAGTCCCACGTGCTTTTGTCGTAGCTGCGTTTATCGGCGTCGTAGCCGGAATACAGGCCATCGGTGAACGAAAAATCTTCGCGCACGATAAACGGCATGTCCGTGTAATTGCGGACGTACTCGTGCTGGATCTTGTCGTTGGTGAGCAGATAGTTGATCACGCCGCCAAGGAACACGATGTCCGAGCCGGTACGAATCTGCGCGTAATAGTCTGCCACCGAGGCCGTGCGCGTAAAGCGCGGGTCGACCACGATCAGCCTTGCCTTGCGATGCGCCTTGGCTTCGGTGACCCACTTGAAACCGCACGGGTGCGCCTCGGCCGCATTGCCGCCCATCACGAGAATCACATCCGCGTTTCTGATGTCGACCCAATGGTTCGTCATCGCTCCACGGCCAAACGTCGGGGCAAGACCTGCCACCGTCGGACCATGTCAAACACGTGCCTGATTGTCGAATGCGAGCATGCCAAGACTGCGTGCGGTCTTGTGCGTCAGATACCCTACTTCGTTGCTACCGGCCGATGCTGCGAGCATGCCGGTGGTCAGCCATCGGTTGACCTTCTTGCCGTCCGGCGTGGTCTCGACGAAGTTCGCGTCGCGGTCTTCCTTCATCAGCTTCGCGATGCGGTCGAGCGCGTCTTCCCACGAAATGCGCGTCCACTCGTTAGACCCGGCCGCGCGGTACTCGGGATACTTCAGGCGGCTCGGACTATGGATGAAGTCGATCAGGCTCGCGCCCTTCGGGCATAGCGTGCCGCGATTGACCGGATGGTCGGGATCGCCTTCGATGTGGATGATGCTGGCTTTTGCGTTTTTGGCGTTGTCGCCAAGGCCGTACATCAGGATGCCGCAACCGACCGAACAGTACGGACAGGTGTTGCGGGTTTCAGTGGTACGCGACAGTTTGTACTGACGAACTTCCGCTAACGCGGGTGTCGGGGAGAAGCCCATGAGGGCGAGACTCGATCCGGCAAGCGTGGTGGCGGAAACCTTCAGGAATTGTCGCCGGGACATGTGGGGCATGTTTTGGCCTCGGCTCTTTATGGGGTACTAGTCATGATTATAGAGGCCACTATGAAGTCATGCAGCGCAAACCTGCACCTAATTTGACACGCCAAATATGAAATTGCATTGCCGGTTTTGATTGGCTAGCGGGCACTCTTTCTGCTCACCTGTCCGATAGATGGCAAACATGTCAAACGCTCGATCGAACCCACTCACCCCTTACCTCGGACGCGTTTCAATCCTATGACTCAATCTGAATTCGCTATCGTTCGAACTGCAAATTGTTACGATGCAGCAAGCCGTCCCTTAGGTCCCGCCTACAGCCGGTTCGCCGCGCTCGCGGTGACCGCGGCCGCGCTTTGCGGTGTGAGCCCCGACAGCGAAGCGCAAATCCCGCAAGGGAATGGTTCGTCGCAGCAGGACAAGCGCACGTCGTCGGCTGGCGCCGCGCAGGAAGGCTCGGCGCCCGTGCTGCACGAATCGTTCAAACCGCAAACCAAAGATGGCGGCACGGCGAACGCACGCGGCAAGACCGCCGGCAAAGGTCATAAGACCGAAGGCGCGGGCGGCTTCGAAAACGGGCTTTACGGCACGGGCGCGGGCAGCAACAAATGAACTGCCGGCAGGGTTGATAGCGGAGTTGGTACCGGCTTGGGTCATCCGCGCTGACCCAAAAGCGAGCCCGGCACCCGGCGCGCGAGCCGAACAACCCGCATAATGCGGTCATTCGAAGCCTCTGAATTTGCGCTCATGACCGACATTTCCACGCCCTCCACGACGTCGCCGCGACTCACCAGCCTTTCGCACGGCGGCGGTTGCGGCTGCAAGATCGCGCCCGGCCTGCTTGCCGACCTGCTCAAACGCAGCGCGCCGTTGCCGTTCTTCCCCGACCTGCTGGTAGGCAACGACACCGCCGACGACGCCGCCGTCTATCGTCTGAACGACGAGCAGGCGATCGTGGCGACGACCGACTTCTTCATGCCGATCGTCGACGACCCGTTCGACTTCGGCCGCATCGCCGCCACCAACGCGCTGTCGGACGTCTACGCGATGGGCGGCAAGCCGCTGATGGCGCTGGCAATTGTCGGCATGCCGATCAACGTATTACCGCACGACGTCATCGCGGCCGTGCTCAAGGGCGGCGAGTCGGTGTGCGCCGAAGCGGGCATTCCGCTCGCGGGCGGTCATTCGATCGACTCCGTGGAGCCGATCTACGGCCTGGTCGCGATCGGCGTGGTCGATCCGCGGCGCGTCAAACGCAATGCGGGCGCGCGACCCGGCGACGTGCTGATCCTCGGCAAGCCGCTGGGCGTGGGCGTGCTGTCGGCCGCGCTGAAAAAGGATCGGCTCGATTCAAACGGCTACGCGGCGATGATCCGCGCGACGACCCAGCTCAACCGTCCGGGCGCGGCGCTTTCGGCGCTGGACGGCGTGCACGCCCTGACCGACATCACCGGCTTCGGCCTGCTGGGCCACACGCTGGAACTGGCGCGCGGCGCGAATCTCACGGCGCGCGTGCGCTACAGCGAATTGCCGTGGCTGCCGGAAGTGCTTGGTTTTGCTGAAGCGGGCATTTTCACCGGCGCGTCCGGCCGCAACTGGGACGCCTACGGCAAGGACATCGGCCTGGCGGCGTCGTTGCCGGCCACCGCGCGCACCCTCCTCACCGACCCGCAGACCTCCGGCGGCCTGCTGGTGTCGTGCGCTCCGGAAGCCGCCGACGAGGTGCTCGCGCTGTTCCGCGCGGACGGCTTCGGCGAAGCGTGCGTGATCGGCGAAATGGTCAGTGGAAATGCGCGCGTCGAGGTAGTCTGATCGCTCGTGCACGAAGGGGATCGGCAAAGGATCGGCAAACTTAGGTCTGCCAGGACGGAAAACCCGTCGCATGCGATAATTTCGAGTTCCCCGCCGTGCCACAGCGTCTGCAAGCCCTTGAAAAATCTACTCGTCACTCTCGACCACGCACGTGATTTCGATGAAATCATCGATGTCCGCACGCCGGCCGAATTTGCCGAAGACCACATTCCGGGCGCGCTCAACGCGCCGGTGCTGAGCAACGAAGAGCGGGTGCTGGTCGGCACGACGTACAAACAGGTGTCGCCGTTCGAAGGCACGCGCATCGGGGCGGCGCTGGTCGCGCGCAATATCGCGCACCATCTGGAAGTGACGTTCGCCGACCGTCCGCGCAACTGGCGTCCGCTGATCTACTGCTGGCGCGGCGGCAAACGTTCCGGCTCGGTCACCACGCTGTTCAACATGATCGGCTGGCCGGCACGTCAGCTCGACGGCGGCTACAAGGCCTACCGGCGCGCCACGCTCGATACGCTCGAAACCCTGCCGCGCGCGTTCCGCTATATCGCACTGGTCGGCCCAACCGGCAGCGGCAAGACGCGTCTGCTGTCGGCCTTGCGCGAAGCGGGCGCGCAGACGCTGGATCTGGAAGCGCTCGCCCTGCATCGCGGTTCGCTGCTCGGCGCATGGGCAGGCATCGCGCAGCCGTCGCAGAAACGTTTCGACACCTTGCTCGTCAGCGCGCTGCGCGACTTCGATCCGCAACGGCCGGTATTCGTGGAAGCCGAGAGCCGGCGCATCGGCTCGGTGGCGCTGCCGCTCTCGCTGCTGGAAACATTTCATCGCGGCGCCTGCGTCGAGGTGCTGTCGAGCCCGGCAGGCCGCGCAACGTTTCTGCTGCACGACTACGCGCATCTGTTCGACGACCCGGCGTCGCTCAAAGCACAGTTACAGCGAATGATCGGTCTGCACAGCCGCGAACGCGTCACGGGCTGGCAACAACTGGTCGATCAAAACAGCCGCGCCGAACTGGCGCGCGAACTGATCGAGCGGCACTACGATCCGGCCTATGCGCGCAGCAGCCGCCAGCACTTCGTCGAATTGCCGCATGCAACGCCCATGCATTTCCGCCCCAACGACGCCGACGTCGTCGAGCAAGCGCAAACGCTGCTTGCCGAACTCGACGAGCGCGCGGGCACTGTAATCTGAATTCCGAAAAACGAAGAAGGTCAAGACCACCATGCAATCAACCCTCCGGCAACCTCGCGTCGCGTTCGGCTGGATCGTCTTTCTGCTGATCGCAGTGGTCGGCCTCTTCTACGTGAAGTGGTTTCCGTACTACAACCGTGCCTTCGTCGCGGCGAGCCAGCATTCGATCGGCAAGTCGATTCTGATGGGCACGTCGGCGAGCGCGCCCGCGGCGTCATGGCAGGCTGCGGTCGACTACGCCATCGCGTATGGCAAGGCAATCTGGCAGGCGATGGTGCTCGGCCTTCTGCTCGGCTCCGCCGTGCAGGCCCTGATTCCGCCGCAATGGGTCGCGCGCGCGCTCGGCCGCAGCGACTTCAGCAGCGTGGTGAAAGGCGGTCTGATGTCGTTGCCCGGCATGATGTGCACCTGCTGCGCCGCGCCGGTCGTCGCGGGCTTGCGTGCGCGCCAGGCATCGCCGGGCGCGGCGATCGCGTTCTGGCTCGGCAACACCGCGTTGAATCCGGCCACGCTGATCTTCATGGGCTTCGTGCTGGGCTGGCAATGGATGGGCTTGCGGCTCGCGCTCGGCATCGTGATGGTGTTCGGTCTCGGCTACCTCGTAAACCGCATGATCACGCCAGCAGAAGCCGAAGCCTCGCGCAACACCATGGCGCAACTCGTCGCCGCCGACACGAGCGCCACGGCCGGCACGGCCTTCACACGCTGGCTCAGGATTCTCGGCGCCATGACGCTGCGCCTCGTGCCCGAATACATCGTGCTGGTGCTGATTCTCGGCGCGGCACGCACGTGGCTCTTTCCGCACATCGGTCCGAACATCGACAACAGCATCCTGTGGATCGTCGCGTTCGCCGTGGCGGGCACGTTGTTCGTGATTCCTACGGCCGGCGAAGTGCCGATCATTCAGGCCATGCTTTCCTTCGGGATGGCCGCCGGACCGGCCGGCGCCTTGCTGATGACGCTGCCGCTGGTCAGCGTGCCGTCGATGGCGATGTTGGGCCGCTCGTTTCCGAAACGCGTGCTGACCGTGGTGGCGCTGGCCGTCGCGGTATGCGGCGTGGTGAGCGGATTGTTGGCAATAGCACTGGGTTTTTAAAGCATGAAACGTATCGCTGCATTTTCCGTGGCCAGCTGGTCCGCCGCCGGCCTGCTCTACTTCGGACAACATTCGCTTGCCATGATCGCGCTGAGCGGCGTGGTCGTGCTCGCGGGTTTCGATCTGATGCGTCCTTGACGTAGAAGCTCGTACGGGTTGGCGCGAGTCGGTTTGAGTTCCCGCCAGCTTGCGCACGCCCGCGCTCATCCGCTCATCCGCAGTTGCGTTCAATGGACGCGACTACGCCGTGCCTGCGCACTAGAAACCGGTGTGACGTGGGATAAACGACAGAATGAAACCGAAGACCGCGTAGAGAACAGCGTGAAGCACTGCTATGCGGAAACATGACCGTAGACGAAAGCGGAACCGCCTTCGTCTACGTCAATTGTGCGTTGGTAGGCTCGATTGGATTCGAACCAACGACCCCCACCATGTCAAGGTGGTGCTCTAACCAACTGAGCTACGAGCCTATACAGAGGCGCGAATTATAGAGACTCCTTTCCAGCAGCACAAGCCCCGAGCGCGAGTTATATCGACGCTTTCCATTCGGCCTGCGGATCGAGCGGATACACCGGACGCGCAATGTGCTCGAAAGCGAACAGGCCATAGTCGGAACTCGTCACGCCACGGCTGTCGCACTCCACCAGCGCGGCGGAAATCGGCACGAAAACCGGACGGCAATACATGCGCGATTTGAGCAACAGAAAACGCGCGCGACGCGGATCGATGCCGACGCTCTCGAACACGCCGAGATCCCACGGCTCATGCGTGCGCTCGGTCATGACGAGCTTGACCGTGCCGGTGTCGAGCACGGCCGCGCGTCCCATGAAAGCGCGCTGGCCGGTGTAAGTGGGTCCGCTGATTACGTATTCGCCGTCCGTGAGCGCACGCACGACACCCGTGACGGCGAGCGGCGGCTGCGGCGTCACGGCCTCGCTCGCAATCTTGTTGCCGATGGTGATCGTGACGGTGCTGCCCACGCCGGCCGCCATCAGCGCGGCAACGGCCTGCGGATCGCACAGCGGTCCACTGACGATGTCTTCCAGGTTCTGCTTCAACGCTTCTTCGAGCAGGTCCATGGTGTCGCACGTACCGCCCGACATGCAGTTGTCGCCGTGGTCGAGCAGCAGCACGGGCTTGTCCGCCTCCCGCGCGAAAGCGGCAGCCTGCGCCACCGATTCCGCCAGCGGCGCACTGCGGTACACGAAGTCTTCGCGCTCGTCCCAGATCTGCCGCGCGATGCGCTCGGCCACCGCGTCGGCCTGCGCGCGATCGCCATTGCCCACCACGATCACGCTGATGCAAGGCGCGGCGATATCGGCGAGCGAAAAACCCGACAGCACCGACACCGCGAGCATGCCGTCGGCCTCGGCTTTGCGTGCGGCGTCCACGGCGCGCTTCATCGCGCCTTCCGCGGTGGCGCTGCGCAACGTGTGCGTGAGCAGCGGCGGCTGACGCCACGCGATCACGGGTTTCGCCTTGCCGTGAACCAGGTCGAACATCAGACGCGCGGCGTGTTCGCCGGTCTCATACATGTCCACGTGTGGATAGGTCTTGAAACTGACGATGACGTCCGCGTTGTCGATCATTTTCTGCGTCACGTTGCCGTGCAGATCGAGCGCGACGGCAATCGGCGCCTCGGGCAGCGCGGCCCGCACGCGTTCGAGCAGATCGCCTTCGCCGTCGTTCGAATTCTCCGCGACCATCGCGCCGTGCAGATCGAGCATCACCGCTTCGCAGCCTGCGGCAGCCTCCACGATCGCCTTGCAGATCGCGTCGTAGGCCGCGGCGTCCACCGGTCCGCTCGGATTCGCCGACGCGGAAATGGGCGTGACGATCTCCGCCTGCTCGCGTTCGGCTGCGTCGATGAAGGCGGCCATCGCCGTCTGCATGCCTTTGTTCTCGCGATATGCCTCGGCGCCATAACTCGGCCCGTTACGGCCGAAGGCCGCGAGCGGCGTGGCGACGGGCGAGAACGTATTGGTCTCGTGATTCATGCGGGCAATGAGGATTTTCATGCGCCTGCTGCCTCCGCCGTTTTATCGACCACCTGCGCTGCATCGAGCATGGCCTGCAACAGCACGTTGCAGCCGGCTTCGAGATGATCCGCGCGTGCGTCTTCGATTTCGTTGTGACTGATGCCGTCCTTGCAGGGCACGAAAATCATCGCCGCCGGCGCGACGCGCGCCAGATACACAGCGTCGTGGCCCGCGCCGCTGATCACGTCCATCGACGAAAGCCCGAGCGTGTCCGCGCCCGCCTTGACCGCCGCGACGAGATTCGCGGCGAACGGCTGCGGCGGAAAGTACACCACCGGTTCGACGTCCACCGTGATACCGGCCTTCGTTCCCGCCGCGCTGCACGCCGAACGAAGCGCTGCGTCCATCGCGCTGAGCGCGGTGTCGTCGGCGGCCCGCAGATCGACGGTGAGTGTGACGCGGCCCGGAATCACGTTGCGCGAATTCGGATGCACGTCCACCCAGCCGACCGTGCCGCGACCGTGCGGCGCGTGGTCGAGCGCGATGCGATTGACCGCGTGAATCAGATCGGCCGCGACGAGCAGCGCGTCGCGGCGCAATTCCATCGGCGTGGGCCCGGCGTGCGCTTCCATGCCCTGCACGGTCACGTCGTACCAGCGCTGGCCCAGCGCGCCCTGCACGATGCCGATGGTTGTGTCGTTGGCTTCGAGCACCGGACCCTGTTCGATATGCGCCTCGAAATACGCGCCGACCGCGTGCGGTGCAGCGTTTTCACCGGCGTAGCCGATCGCGCCCAACGCGTCGCGCACCGAGATGCCCTCGCGATCGCGCTGATCGAGCGCATGCTCCAGGGTAAAGGCGCCCGCAAACACGCCAGAACCCATCATGACGGGCACGAAGCGCGAGCCCTCCTCGTTGGTCCATACCGCGACTTCCAGCGGCGCCAGCGTGCGGATATCGGCGTCGACGAGCGTGCGCAGCACTTCGAGTCCGGCGAGCACGCCGTAATTGCCGTCGAATTTGCCGCCAGTGGGTTGCGTGTCGATATGGCTGCCGGTCATCACGGGCGGCAGGTCGTCGCGCAATCCGGCGCGCCGCGCGAAGATATTGCCGATCGCGTCGACACGTACGGTGCAGCCGATTTCCTTCGCCCAGGCCACGAAGAGATCGCGCCCCTTGCGGTCCAGTTCGGTGAGCGCGAGCCGGCAGACGCCGCCCTTTTCCGTCGCGCCGATCTGCGCGAGTTGCATGAGACTGTTCCAGAGCCGCGCGCCGTCGACACGCAGATTGGCGGGCGTCTGAACGCTGGTTGATTCACGAACTTGCATCGAAGCTTCCTCGTGTTGGTTACAGCATGCGCGTCAGACCACGCCGACGCCGAGATAACGGTCCTTGATCGAGTCATCGGCGGCGAAGGCGGCGTTCCCGCCTTCGTACACGATCACGCCCTGCTCGATGATGTAATGGCGATCCGCGAGTTGCGTACACACTTCGAGGTTCTGCTCGACCAGCAGAATCGCGACGCCGGCCTCGCGAATGAGTTTGAGTTGCGCGACGATTTCTTCGACGATCACCGGCGCGAGACCTTCGACCGGTTCGTCGAGCATCAGCAGGCGCGGATGATTCATCAGCGCGCGGCCAATCGCGAGCATCTGCTGTTCGCCGCCCGAAAGTTGCGCACCGCCGTTGGTGCGCCGTTCTTTCAGCCGCGGAAAGATGCGGTAGATGTCGTCGAGTTGCCAGGGCGAATCTTTGCGGGCGCCGAGCCGCAGGTTTTCTTCGACGGTCAGCAGGCGGAAAATGCCGCGATGCTCCGGCACGAAACACACGCCACGCGAAGCGATCTTGTGCGGCGGCAGCGCATGAATGGCCGCGCCGTTGAAGCTCACGCTGCCCTGCTTCGGCGTCACCACGCCGGCGATGGCTTTCAGCGTGGTCGATTTGCCCGCGCCGTTGCGCCCGAGCAGGGTGACGGTTTCGCCTTCGTTGATCTGCAGCGAGACGCCTTGCAGAATATGGCTCTTGCCGTAGAAGCCGTGAATGTGTTGCACGTCGAGAATCATGCGCGGCCTCCGGTGATCATGTTGCCGAGATAGACGCTACGCACGCGTTCGTCGCCGCGAATCTCGTCGGGACGGCCCTCCACCAGCACGCGTCCTTGCTGCATCACGGTGATGGTGTCGGAAATGTCCATCACGATGCCCATGTTGTGTTCGATCAGCACCACCGTGTAGTCGTCGCGCAGGCCGCGAATCAGCTGCTTCATGTCGTCGAGGTCGTCGATGCCCATGCCGGAGGTCGGCTCGTCGAGGAAGATCGCCTTGGGCCGCGCGGCGAGCGCCATGCCCACTTCGAGCCTGCGCTGCTGCCCGTGCGATAGCGCGCCCGCCGACACTTCGCTCAGGCGCTGCAACGCCAGCCGCTCCAGCACGCTATCGACGGTTTCCGTGTGCGCGAGCGCGCCTTGCGGCGGTGTCCACGTGTTCAGCGCGCGCACCGAATCGACACCTTGCGCGGCGAGCCGCAGGTTTTCGCGCACACTCAGATTGGCGAACAGACTCGTCACCTGAAACGAGCGCGCAACGCCGCGTTTGACGCGCTTATGGTCGGGCTCTTTAGTGACGTCGTGTCCGTCGAAAACGATCGACCCTTCGGTGATCGGCAACGTACCGGTGAGCACGTGGAACAGCGTCGTTTTACCCGCGCCGTTCGGCCCGATCACCGAATGAACCGTGCCGCGCGCAATGTTCAGCGTGACGCCGGAAAGCGCGGTGAATTTGCCGTAGCGCTTGGTTACGCCGCGCGCCTGCAGGATGGCGTCGCTCATACGTGCTCCTTGCTGGCGTCGTTGTTCGCGTTGTCATCGGTGCCGGCGGCCGGGTCGCGGCGCATCGCGCGCCAGATCCGCTCGCCGAGTCCCCAGAGTCCGCGCTGCATGAACAGGCTCACCGCGATCAGCACGATGCCGAGTAATAGCAACCAGCGCGGCCAGAGCGTGGACAGCCAGTCGGCGAACAGCACGTAGAACGCCGCGCCCAGCACCGAGGCGAACAGATTGCCGGTGCCGCCGATCACGGTCATCACGAGAATCATCTCGCTCGTGTGGTAGTCGATATTGGACAGCGGCGCGATGCCGGTCATCAGCGCATGCAAGGCGCCCGCCAGCCCCGTGACGCCGCCGGAGATCACGAACGCCATCAGCTTGAAGCGTTTGACGTCGTAGCCCACGGCGGCCGCGCGCGCTTCGTTGTCGCGAATCGCGAGCAAGGTGCGGCCGAATACGGAATGCGATACGCGCATGAGCAGCCAGAACACCACCAGAAACAGCACGGCGACGAAGCCGTAGTATTGCCACGGTGACGCGAGCGGCACGAGTGTCTTGCCGAACAGCCCGAGTGCCGGACGCGGAATGTCGAGCAGACCGTTGTCGCCGCCGGTGAGGTCCGGCGTGGTGTAGGCGAGGAAGTAGAACAGTTGCCCGAATGCGAGCGTCAGCATGACGAAATACGTGCCACGCTGACGGATCGAAAACCAGCCGACGAGCGCCGCGGCCGCCGCGCCGAGAACGATCGACGCCAGCAACGCGACCGGCACGGGCAGCGCCGTTTTGGTGAGCACGAGGCCCGCGCAGTAACTGCCGAGGCCGAAGAAGATGCCCTGACCGAAGGACAGCAATCCGGTATGGCCGAGCAACAGGTTGCAGCCGAGCGCGGCGAGCGCGAACACCAGGACCTCGGTGGCGAGCGATCCGGAGCGCAGCGTCAGCGGAAGCACACACACCACGAGCAACGCCAGCAACAGAAAGCGGTAGCGATACAACGAGTGCTTCTGACCACGCGTCTCGCGCTGCGTGGCAACCGGCGCCGTGTTTTCCGGCGCGGATTTCGAAGACGTGTCGATCATGCGGCTCTCCCGAGCAGGCCGTTCGGCCGCAGCAGCAACACGGCGGCCATCGCGACGTAGATCATCAGACGCGCGCCCTCGGGCCACAAGGTACTCATCACGCTTTGCACGATACCGACCAGCAGGCCGCCCACCAGCGCGCCGAGGAAGTTGCCCATGCCGCCCACCACGACCACCACGAAGGCGACGCTGAGCGCTTCGATACCCATGAACGGATCGACGCCGCGGATCGGCGCGGCCAGCACGCCGGCCAGCGCGGCCGTCGCCGCACCCAGCGCGAACACGAGGCTGAATACGCGCAGCACGTTGATGCCGAGCAGGGACACCATCTCCGTCGATTCACTGCCGGCGCGCACCGCGCTGCCGAGGCGCGTGCCTTCCAGCACCCACCACAGAAGCGCAGCGAGTACCGCCGTAAAGCCGATCACGAACAGCCGGTATTTCGGATAAACGAAACTGCCCCAGATCACCACGCCGTTGAGCACGTCGGGAACCGCCACGTTATCGCCGAGCGGTCCCCAGATCAGAATCGCGCACTCCTGCACGACGAGCGCAAGGCCGACCGTCACCAGAATATGGAACTCGTGCTGTTGTGCGTAGACGTGCCGCAGAATCAGCTTCTCGACCACCCACGCCAGCGCGCCGACCACGATGGGCACGACGACGAGCGCGGTCCAGAAGCTCATCGACCACTGCATGGCCTGATAGCAGAAGTACGCGCCGAGCAGGTAGAACGCGCCGTGCGCGAAATTCACGAACCGCAGCAGGCCGAACACGATCGACAAGCCGACGGCGAGCAGGAAATACAGCATCCCCACTCCGATGCCGTTGACGATCTGCAGGAGATAAACGTTCATGGCGTCCGTTCAGATGATGTAACTTCAGCGCGCCGCTTGAACGCACCGGTTTGCGCGTGCCGCCTTTACGCGGCACATGACTCGCTACGTCAGGCCATCTTGCAGCCGGTTTTGTCGAGCGGCAGGAAAGACTGGCCGGAGCTGACGATGTCGGCGTAGTCGTCGGCATTCTTCATTTTGCTCTTGGCCTTGCCTTTCAGCAGATAGTAGTTCTTCAACACCTGATGATCGCCCTTGCGGATTTCCTCCGCGCCCGTCAGGCCGTCGTATTTCATGCCTTCGAGCGCGGCGATCACTTTCTTCGGATCGACATTGCCCGCTTTCACGATGCCGTCGAGCAGGATCTTCGTGCAGATGTAGGAACCGGCAAGACTGTAGTTCGGATTCGCCTTGAACGCGGCGTTGCTGCGTTTAACCAGATCGCGGTTGAGCGGCGAGTCGATGGCATGCCAATACTGTGCGCCGAAATAGACGCCTTCACAAAGATCGGCGCCCAGCGATTCGAACTGCTCCAGACCCGAAGCCCAGGCCATCAGGATCGTGCAGTTGTTTTTCATGCCGAAGCTCACGGCCTGGCGCAACGTATCGGACGACTGCGAGCCGAAGTTCAGAATCAGGAGTACGTCCGGCTTGGCCGCTACTGCATTCGTCAGATATCCGCTAAATTCCTTTTCATTGAGCGAGTGGTAGCTGTTGCCCACGTGCTCGATGCCCTTCTCCTGGAAGATTGCCTTGGCCGCGGAGAGCAGACCATCGCCGAACACGTATTGCGGCGTGATGGTGTACCAGCGCTTGGCTTTCGGCATCATCTGGATCAGCGGACGCACCGTTTGCTCGATCGCGCCGTAGGTCGGAACGGACCAGCGGAACGTCGCGTCATTGCAGTCTTTGCCGGTGATTTCGTCCGCGCCAGCCGTGGTGATGAAAACACCACCGGCCTTCTGCACTTCCTTGCCCATTGCCAACGCTTCGGAAGACAAAATGCCGCCAGCAAAGAAGCGTGCGTTCTTCTGTTGAGCGATTTCCTGAACGCGACGCACCGCCGTTGCGGGCTTGCCTTCCGTATCGAGCACCGTGTACGCGAGCGGCTGGCCAAGCACCTTGCCGTATTGTTCGATGGCGAGCTTCATGCCGAGATCGGCGTACTTGCCATTTGCGGCGAACGGACCGGACATCGGCACCGGACACGCGAACTGCAGAGCGCCGGCCTGCGCGAACGCACTACGCGAGACAAGCGAGCCCAACGTCCCCGGAACGGCCGACAACGCGGCCAGCTTCAACATATTTCGGCGATTCAAAATGACGCTCCTTGAGAAGAGACACGCACTGAACGATTGCGAAAACTTGCTGGCCGCCGTGAAGTTTTCTACCACACCGGCTTTGTTCTATTTATCATGATAAATAGGTTGGACCTGATCGTATGTACAATAAATTCAGGTGTCAATAAGGCAAAATTCCTGGCTGCCGCGATCGGCATGGCATGCCGGTGCGGCCGGCCGGCGAGCCGACACGAGACTGTGCAGGGCAAAAATGGGAGCATCGAAGATGGCCATCGAGCGAGCCAAGGCTGGCGCTGCGATCGAGATCAAGCAGCAGAAACGCGGTGACCTCGTCGCGGAGGAAATCAAGCGGCTGATTACCGAGAAGAATCTGAAGCCCGGCGACAGGCTGCCGCGCGAAGTTGAACTGCAGCAGCTCTTTTCCGTAAGCAAGAGCACGATTCGGGAAGCGCTGAAGTCGCTCGAGGTGCAAGGCCTCATCAAGGTGACGACGGGTCCGAGCGGCGGCGGCATGGTGGTCGAAGTGCCCCTCGACCGCACGTTGCAGCTATTGCAGAACTACCTGTTCTTCAAGGATGTTTCGATCGACGACATCTATACGGTGCGCAAACTGCTGGAGCCCGAGCTTGCCGCGGGCGCCGTTCCTCACCTGACCGAACAGGATTTCGACGCGCTGGAAGCGAGTATTGCGTGTTGCGATCGACCGGCGTCGTCGCATGGCGGACAGGACATCGTTCGTCAGCGTCAGGAAGACGTGAATTTTCACGACATCCTCGCGGCCGCCAATCCCAATCCGTTCTTGCGATTCAGTTGCGAACTGATCAACGAAATGATCCGGCAACTCATCGAATTCCGTAACGACACGCCTCAGGCCGAGCACGAACGTTTCGGTCAGGCCAACGTAAAAATCCACAAAGCCATTACGAAAGCGGCGCGTGAACGTGACGTTGAAAAAGTCCGCGAGTTGATGATCGTCCATATGACCGAAGCGCCGCGGTACGTAAAGCGGATGAAGGGAAAGCTACGCGGCAGGCTGATTCTCGATTCGGAAATTCGTCGACGAGTGAGAGCGCGTAGCGTGGCTCCGGTGGATGAAAGTGAAGAGGAGTGAGGGGGTTTTGGGGTGTGGGGTATTTGAAGTTATTGTATTTCTTTAGTTTTGCTTAATGCTTTGCTTTTGCGTGGGCGTTATGGTGTTTTTTGCGTGGATGGCGTGACTGGATTTGATTGGTTCTTCGATCTTTTTGGCGAGGGTGGCGGAGTCGCGGTTTGATTGTTGTCGAAGCGCTGGGCGTTGTTATGCGGTGAGTTTGTTTGTTGACTTGAGTGTGTTAGCGGTCTGCACGGGTCCGTAGGCGAATGGTGCGGGGCGAGAGGTTTGGTTGGATTGGCCTGGGGTCCGTGCTGAGTAGTTGTATGGTTGTAGCTGTACGTAGCCTGGTTGAATTGCGGGTTGGGGTTGAGTTACGAGGTGACCTTGAGCTGTGGGTTGGCGTTGATTTGCGAGTTTTAGCTCATCATCAACCGTAGCTGAATTCAGCCTGCGCGTCCGCCCTTGTCGCCGCTTGTGCGGCCCGCCCGACGAGCAAACGGACACCCCGGGCTGACTTGCGGGCTGTGTTGATTGGCGAGTCGGATTGACTTGCGAGTTAGGGCAGCAAGATCGCGCGCGTTTGACCCGACGGAGTGTCCTGCGCGGATGGCGATTGGAAGTGCGTCGATTGCGTAGCAGAGCGCATGTGATTTATGCGCTTAGCATTAAACGAATGGCATAGGACGCGTGCCGTGTGACGCCTATCTTTTACGATCTGCGTTCACATGCGTTTCCTTCCGAGCTCTCTCAGCCTGATCTACAAAGCATGATTTGTCTGCCTCGGCATGCGCACGAGGCATTGCCGCTGCTAAATTTCCTGTGATCTGCGCGCAGACAAGGGCGTTTTACGGGGCCAGCGTCGATTTCCGCTCAACCTTTTTCCATGCGGGCCGTTATTGCATCTGCACAGGCATAAACATGGACCGTCATGGCACAAGCTATCCCCTTTTCCCGTAACGCTGGCGCAGCACGAGCTCGGCATAGCAAAGCTATGCTTCTGCCGATCGCCCGGCGGACGGCCGATGAACTGGCACTGCGAGTGCACCTTTCCGTCGATTCGTTGCGGCGCGGCGCAGGAAGCATCGGCGACGCCCAAGCGCTCACCCAGACTTTGCTGCTGACCGGATTTCTGGCCGAGTCAGGGTTTGGAGTGACAACTGCAGAGCAATTCGCGGCGGCAGAGCGATCTGTGTCGGCTGTCTTCGATATCGGCAGGGAAACCGGCGAATGGAAGCTGGATAGCGCCGGCTTTGCGCTTTTTGCCGAGATCGCGACGAACTATGACGAGCAGTTGCACAGCGCGCCGCTATGGGCAATCACCGAGGCCAGCGATCGACTGGACCGCTTTACAGCGGGTATGCCGTATCAGGCTCAGGTGAGGAAGCGGGCTTGAGTTTTGGGGATATGAAGCGGCGATGTGCGTCGGCGGATGGTTTGATTCGTCGCTTGGGGACTGAAAACCTGCGCTTCGCAGGAAGCTGAATGGTGCTTAGAGGGCATCCGTGCAAGTCTAATGATTGGCACAAAGCGTTCTATACGTGACGCTTTCTTTAGCTGATTGGGTGGGAGAGCTCGTTGCGCCTTGCGGAATAACGCATTCTGGATATGCGGATAAGCTGCGGATGGGTGTGGGACGGTGAAATCTGCTGCCAAGTCGATCACGTCGTTAAACTGTTTTTTCCGCTGCCCCAAACGCAAAAACCCCGCCTTTCTGGGCGGGGTTTCTGTCTGCTGCTAGGGAGCCTGACGATTACCTACTTTCACACGGGAATCCGCACTATCATCGGCGTGGAGTCGTTTCACGGTCC
>NZ_JBNDMM010000006.1:0-557401 GCF_050436585.1 Paraburkholderia sp. GAS199
ACTGTCTCGCCTCCGCCATGAAGGCCTACACTGGCCCCGGCAAGGATATTCACTCCGTTGTTGGAGCCGAAAATGTAGGCTTGAGAATTGGTATCCACCAGAATGCCGGTCGCTTCCCCGTCTGCGGCCTTGGCGCCATACTGATCACCGTTCGCATAAACCGCATCAAAGACGCCATTCGTGCCAGTCAGATACGCCAGCGCTCCCGCAGCCGAGTTGACTGTCTCGCCTCCGCCATGAAGGCCTACACTGGCCCCGGCAAGGATATTCACTCCGTTGTTGGAGCCGAAAATGTAGGCTTGAGAATTGGTATCTACGAGGATGCCGGTTGCTTCCCCGTCTGCGGCCTTAGCGCCGTACTGGTCGCCGGTCGCATAAACCGCATCGAAGACGCCATTCGTACCAGTCAGATAAGCTAGCGCGCCGGCGGTTGCATTGACTGTATTGCCACCGCCGTGCACGCCTACGCTGGCACCCGCGGCAACATTCACGCCGTCGTTAGAGCCAAAGATGCTGGCCTGCGCGTTGGTTTGCACATCGATACCGGTCCCTTCGCCATCAGCAGCCTTGCCTCCGAACTGCGCACCGGTTGCGTAGACCGTGTCGAAAATCCCACCTGTACCGTACAGCGCAGTCAGCGAACCGGCAGCTGCATTGACTGAGTTGCCACCGCCGTGGATACCAACGCTGTCGCCCGACGTGACGTTCACACCATCGGCAGTGCCGTAAATCTGAGCTTGTGTGTTTGCACCGAAGCTGATTTGGCCTTCCGCTGCATTCACAACGTCGCTACCAGTCAAACTGTATTGTCCACCAGTCGCGTTGAGCGTGACGTTGGTACCCAGAATGTTCAGATTGTCGCCAGTCGCTCCGTTTATGGTGCCGCCACCGCTAAGGCTTTTAATTGTAGCCGTCGTAGATACAAATGCAGCCTCGGTCGTAGCATCACCAAGGAGTACGGTTATATCCGTTGCGCCCGCAAGATTCGCTGTATCAGCATTCGCGCCCGTGCCTTCGAGCGTGAACGTACTACCGGACGCATTGCCATTAGCCGTAATGCTATTTCCGCCGCCATTCAGCGATGCGGCAACGGCACCTGTTTGAAGCGTTACCGCATTATTGTTCCCTGCAATGTTCGCTTGATCGGCTGCTCCGGAATCACCCGCGCCAATAACGACATTTGCGCTAGACGTACTAACAACTCCGTTAGCCGAAACCGTCGTGTTTGCGCTAGCGCTGGCGTTGACTAAAAGGCCATCTTTGAGCGCTGTAACAGTTACCGTAGGCGATGTAACAGGTAATGCCCAAATATCCTCCGTGACTGTATATTGTGGTACACCGTAAATATCTGAAAATGTATTGATATATTGGGTTAATGTTGTTCCGCTCGAATCTGTGTATTGGATGCCACCATCAATGGGCTGCCCAATTTGATTCTGTGGAGTAGCGCCCTTAACAAAAGATGCGATATCCGCCCCAACATTAAAAACATTTTGATTTACCCAGCTTTGGGCCTGTTGCGCAAGCTGAGGGTCGGGGTTGTGTATAGCCGCCCATTCCATAGCCGCCGTTAATTGAGCTTCACTAGCTACCGGCCCCGTTACCGGCGTGCTCAATTGTCCGAGCATTGATTGCCAGCTTGACTCCATATCGCTCGCACTAAGAACTTTTCCCGGAGTTGATAATGTCCACGTCTGCGGCCCCAAGTTAAAATCAGCGAAGACCTGAGTGTGAAATGCCAGTGTCTGAGAATAGGTTAGGTCCGCATCTACTGTTCCTGTCGAACTAGCGGCTGCCGCCGATTCCAAGGCTGAAACCCACTGAGTAGCCATGTCTTTTTCAATGGCCGAAAGTGTAGTCGGAGTAATCGTCACTCCTTGGGACTTAGCGCTGGCAATGAGGTAATTGACAGCAGCCGCGCCTGAAAAACTACTTCCAGAGACAAGGTCACCCGCCAAAATAGCGTAGTTATAACCTTGGTCAGCCATAAAACCATAAAAACCGGAAAGATTGCCGGCGGCAATCATAGCGCCAGCTTGCTGAAGCTCTGAAACGGTCATTGATGCAGCCATGCGACCCCCTCTATAAAAATTTGATTAGTTATTTATTGATAAATGAATGCACGGTTTTCTTTATTTGCGACTCGATTTCATTCCATCGTGGCAGATCTGCTTTCGTATAGAACGCTTCCGCCATTACATTGAGATCTGGAACAAAAAAATAATGTTGGCATTCGTCATAAGTATCGAACGGAGCAACATGGACGCGATGCGTCTTGCACAATATTGTTGTTCGCGATGACTTCTGATAGAAGTATTCAACATGTCCAACTGGGTTGTCATCGACAGATTGAACCGACTCATAGTGTATCAAGCCGTTTTCGAGATTTTTGTCGCGAACGAAAGGGCCCCAGTGTGCATCATCCTCATGAAGTTTCTCTGGCATATCCAATTGTGCCAGATCGACACGGTGTCGATTATCAAAGTCGGCCATCATCCAAGATTTCATAAAGGAGGGGTGAGCCTTGGTGCTTGCAGCACTCCAATCCTTCCAGTCTTGAGGGGACACTCTCGGCGAAAAATTAGAAAGTCGGACGAGAATTCCAAAATCAGAAATATTTTTATATTGAGAATTTCCAGAAGACTTCTGTTTTTTTCTTAACGGTATTTCGTTTTCATATGTAACATCAGATACAAGATAGTTCTTTAATATTGAAAGATGGACGCCGTTCATCATTCCAGTCACGTAAGACTTCGACGCGTTACTTTCATTGTCTTGAAAGCCAGTCTCACCTATGTTGCTCGCAATAGCCTGATCTGGAAATCGCTCGCTGGCCTTGGATGTATCCCCCATAAAAATAAGAAACATCACAGCGAGAAAATTTAAGTTTCGAATTAATCCGCGCATTTTTATTTTCACTCTGTTCTTAGGCTGCAGAAAACTAAACAAAAAATCTACGCCAAACGATTATTTATTTGACGAAATGTTAAAACAGTGGAATACCGCGATAGCTCATAGTCCACGCTCTGCCTGCCGTTGACGTGATTAGCAGCGCGCTGATGCCGCTGTTATCGGTCTACCGCTTAATCCTTGATGGTCTAGGGCTGTACAGAAATCAATTTCATTTTGCCTTCAAAATTATTTCATTACAATTTCTTACTTGACTTTTCATGGCTATCTGATCACGTGGCTTACCTGTATGTCAAGTTTCCTCGGACAAATCTTTCGAGAAGGCTTTTAGGAGTCGATACGGGACGAACAGATGGCTCGTCTCAGCTACGCTTAACACTTTTGTTGTGCATAAAACTTTGTCGCTTTCAGTGCGTGGTGAATAGCAACTCATCCGTTGCCGCGCGCAGGGGCAATTTCATAAGTCGCTCTCTGGCGCACATATGCCTATTCGCCCCTAGCCAGCCAATCCGCTGCCTGAGCCTTAAGTTGGGTTAGTTGTATCTGGATCTTCTTGTCGCCAACCTTCAGTGACTGGGTCAGCTGCGTGAGATAAGCTCGCTGCTCCTTTTGGTACGCACTAGGGTGGTCTGGATCTGCTTCAACCATTATGCGTACCGTATCGCTTAGCTTATGCAGAACGCGGAACGCATGTAAAAGACTCTCAGCCTGTGCATAAACGTCCACGATCAGCCGTCGCAGGTTCGCATCGTCGACTTTCCCCAGCCGTGCGCTGTTGTTCGGGTAGATTACGAATACACGTTTGCGAGGTGGAGCGGGCAGCGAAAGTATTTCGTCATCGCCGGTTTCTCTGAGTCTCTTACCTAGCGTCGGAGCGTAGTCGTCCCAAACTACCGTAAGCTCGTCGATTACGGCTTGCACGAACGCCCGGGTCTCTCCAGCGTCGTCGGCACGTGCTTAACGGATCTGGCCTTGTGCTACCCACGCTGCTCCGCCTATGGCGGCGATCGCACCGATTGCTTGCGCCCAAGCCGCGGTCGTCTGTCCATATTGACCATTTAAAATAAGTGCAAGCAGCATCGCAACAAAGAGCACGTACGCTCCTCTTTTTAACCACGGCCACCAATCCATTCGATGCACTGCGTTCTCCTTCTTTTATTTACTTTAGAGCACACATTACAGCACACGAAAATGGGACAGGCCCATTGTCGATCTGCGGGCGTGACCTCGCTTACGAAAACGTCTTCTCGATTGGAACAAGGGCGTTGATCGTAGGCATTGCCGCCCCGCATCGATACAATTGCCGTGCCTTTCCTTCCACGCCAAGGTCATTCGCAAGAATCGGACGCGATTGATCTTGCATTGGAAGGCGTGGTTTGCATGCCGAGCCAGCGCGAAAGTTTTTATGTTCGGGCGCGCCAAGCCAGATAGCCTCGGCGCCAATGATGACGGTCAGAAGTGTTGCGCCAGGATAGACGCGGGCTACAAAACGTTCGCACTCCGGACGACTGCTACGAAGGCCGATGCTCAACTTCTGGCGCTTGCCGTTAAGAAGGATCGTGACAGTCGCTGGCTTCATGGTTGCCCACTTTACCGGCTTGTCTCCCTTGCTGTTCAAACCATGCTCAACCTCCTTGCCGCGGTTGAAGCAGGAAACACAAACGGAATGGTTTTGGACCAGACGAAAGCGGCCGATCAACGCTGCGACTTCGAGCGACGACATGACGTGATCGGCAGGGCTCGGCTCTACGGGGAGACGACGCTCGCACTCGATGAAGTATTTGCGCGCTTCGCGGCCCTTGTCGTTGCGCTCTACCATAGCGAGCTCTTTCGTCATGTCCAGAGACAGGTGATAGTGCGTCCTGCCGTCGCCACCCTCCTCGAGCCTGAGAAAAAGGGTAGTAAAATCAACGTTGTACGTGAACCCGAAATCAACGATGCGCTTCTTGATCCAGTCGGTGAAGTCCGTTCCAACAAGCAGGAACTTATGAAGGTCGCGCCCACTAACCGTTTTGATGCGGTCCAGGCCGACTTGATGCTCGGATAGCGGAATCAGTTGGTTCATGGTTCGCCGAAGGGGAAGGCCCTCCAGGACGTAGTCAAGCGGCGCGCGGTGCGGGCGGCTGGCAACTCGCGAACCATGCGTGCCGGCATTGCTTCGGCCGCGTACTTCAGCGCGCGGTTGGTGGGGTGGTAGTCGAAGTGCAGTGCGCCGAGTGTGGCGCGCACGAGCATGGTCCCGTCGACACGATCTGCGCATGCGGCACCGAGTGCGGCGATATCGGATACGCCCTCAAGTGCGTTCGCAACGCGCACGTGACCCGCGAGAATCCGCACGAATTCTGATTAAAGAAGTGCCGCGCGTCACGCGAGAGCGCGAGCGCAGCGCGCAAAAGACAGTGCGCTTAGGCGACTTCTAAAATTGTTTTTAAGGGAAGAACAGTTGCGCTAGATTCTGCGCAAATCGCAACTTTTGAAGTGAAAATGGAAAAAGTACCGAGCTTGAGCGGGGTTCAGAAGATGAGCAGCCGCGAGATTGCCGAATTGACCGGCAAGCGCCACGACCACGTGATGCGCGACATCCGCATCATGTTGGTCGATTTGTACGGGCCCGGGCGTGTCCCCAGTTTTGGGGATACCCACCGCAACGAACAGAACGGCCAGGCGTACACGATTTTCTTGCTGCCGAAGCGCGAGAGCCTGATCCTCGTTTCGGGCTATAGCATCGTTATGCGTGCGCGCATTATCGACCGCTGGCAGGAACTCGAAGCTTCCTTCTGCCGAGCGGTTCGAAGAGTGGGTTGTTGGCGAGGTTCTCCCAGCGATTCGCAAAACGGGCTCTTACAGCACTGCGCCCGTGCTTCCGAACTTCGCTGACCCGATTGCCGCCGCCCGCGCATAGGCCGATGCGAAAGAGGCTGAGCAGCACGCCGTCGCGCAACTTGAGGCAGCGAAGCCCGCTGTCGCGTTCGTCGAGCGCTACGTCGCTGCCGACGGAGATAAGGGGTTTCGCCAAGTGTGGCGGCTTCTCAACGTGCCGAACGAGCGCGGCTTTGCTCAGTTCCTCGTCGACGAGGGAATCATGTACCGGCTCGATGGGAAACTCGTGCCGCTGGCAAACCAGCGCCACACCGGCCGCTTCGTTATCAAGGCGGGCGTGACGCGCGGCGAGAACGAGCACGCATTCAATCAGACGAAATTCACGCCGCAGCTTCGTTGGTGACGCCGTGCTCGCGCGCGTAGTCGGTGACAAGGACCGTGCGTCCGTCCATGGTGGTGCAGCAGCCAGCCCACTCAGATTCGTCCTGCTCGTCTTCGGCGATGGGCCTAGGCGAACTGAGTTCATCGGCGACCGGGTCAACGGGCTCGCTGACGAACTCGGCGACCGCTGCCGGTGCGGCGGTGACGGGAATGGGCGCGGACGGCTCTGCGGGGCCGCTCCCCGGAATCGGGGTAGTGGGCTTAGCCGCCATTTCTGCGGGGTAGGTCTCGCTAGAGATCTGCTCAAGCTTGCGCGCCCCGGTCTTGCGTTGCTTCGCTTCATACGCCAGCACGTCGTCTATCCAAATCTTGACGAGTTCGAACTTGCGGCGCTCAGCGTGTCGGCGCGCTTCCGATACCCCGGTAGTGAGGCCGATGTCGATTCTTTTGAGCTTGGCATTCTTGCGAATCAGGATGGTTGTCGGCTTCAGGCCACCCCACTTCTTCGGCGTCGAGCCCTTAGAGTTTTCGCCCTTGATAACCTCGCGCTCTCTGTTAAAGCACGATACGCAAATGGTTGCGTGCTTTACTAGGCGCATCGCACCCTGTAGGCGCGTGTTCGTATGGCTGGTCTTTTCGCATCGCGTGCATGACAGCGAATTTTTCGCCATGGCGCGTTCGTGGCGATTCAGGGTTTCGTCGTTCAGAGCGTCGATTGCCGTGCGCGATTTCACAGCCGCGTGCATCATGCCGACGGCGCAACCACGGCACGACACGCCTTTGTGAGCCAGAAAGTTTGTCTTGCACGTCGCCGCGCTGATGTCTGCGAGCAACGGTCGGCAGTGGAACGCGGGAGGGAGATCGGTGTACGCGTCGTTCGGGTGCATGACCACGTCCTCAACGCGCATCGGTGCAGCCAGTTGAATCGTGCGCCCGATTGGTTCGTGTCGCGCTGCTGCCCCGTATCTCATGCTTCGCCCCAGTGTCTGTACAGGGCTCAGAGTTTCATCACGACCGGGTATCTGAGAAGGGGGCTGCGAGATGAAAAAACAGCGGCTCGATAAGGCTTTTTGCGCAACGAGCGGCAATGAAAAAGCCCGACGAATCGGGTTCGAAACACCGTGAAATCTGCAAAGTTATTTTCCTGCGGTCGCTCTCTGCAATCGCATGAGACTGCCCGCGTCGGATAGCGCCAAACGCTCGCCGTTAGTGTTCAGGCTGGCCTCAACCGCGGCAACATCGCGCATGTCGGCGCGGCCGGATGCGATAGCGCGCTGCGTGACCTCGCGGACTTGTTCGCGCGGAGGAGCGGCAACGCGGCAGATCATTACGCTCTTGCGTGTCATGGCTGGGCCCCGCGATGGGTGTCGGCGATTTTCTTCATCAACTCGTCCGGGATGCGGCGGTCCATACTGAGCGCAGTGCTGACGTAGGCCGCTTCCGCCCCGGTGATCGCGCCTGAGTTCAAGCCCTTCATGCAGGCCGCCTCGACCTGCGATTTCGTGAGGAGCTTCGGCTTCGCGGGAACCGGATCGCCGCCGACGGTAATGCTCGCAACGCGCTTCGAAAGAGACTGCCTGCGCAGCGCTGATCCGCCCGCGAGCGTCGTGCTATCCGAGTTATAGCCCGCTTCCAGTGACTTCAGCAGGTTCGGTGCCTTCATTCCAAGATTCTTTGCGGCCTTGTCCAGGCCCGGCTGTAGTGACTTCGCCAGCGCGCCTTTCGCAGGTGCCTTCGGAACTGCTTTGAGTTCGCGGATGAGTGCCGCTTGGTCCAGACCGTCGTCCGTCGGCACTGCCTTCGCCAAGTGCTCTGCGCCGCCGTTCTCGCGAACATATTCGCGAAGGCCAGTCCTGAGTTTGGCGAACGCCCCGTGATTCTTGCCGCGCTTGCCCTCTGTGCGGTGCAAATGGTCGATCAGGTCGGCTGCCGAGCGGTGGGGCTTGCCGTCTTCGCGAAGTGACGTGCGGCGGACGGGTTCAAGCGTTTCGTCGCGCGTGCTACGGCGGATATTCACGGCGACATTCTGGCCGGGACTCTTCACGTCCGCGCTGCCGTCGAGGTTCCGCGTGAGCGCGGAATGATGCTGATTACCCTTGAAAAACGTGTCCACGTCATTGCTCCTGCGGCCGAGCCGCGTCTGTGTGATCAATGGATAGATGGTTGCGTCACTACCGTGTTGGGAGGGCCAGTGATTGCAAGTGATAACAAGTGCGCCGCCAGCATCACAAGTAATCGCAAGGCACCACACAAAAAGATTCGTGACGACAAAGTAGAGCCATCGAAGCAACTGACATCAACTCGGAGGTATGCAGTGTGAGCGATACCGTAGCCGGGCAGGGTGCCGACCTGATCAGCATTGCAGATGTGGCCGTGATTCTGTCCGTATCAAAGCAAGCCGCCGCGCGCATTGCGGAGGGTTACGATTTTCCGAAGCCATTCCGCCTGAACGCGAGGACGATGAAGTACAGCAAGACAGCCGTGCTCGCATGGCTCCAATCGAAACAGAGCTGAAGTTATGACAAACAAACCGAACACCAAACGCGCCGCGGAGGCCGATATGTCAAAGGAAGATCTTTCCAAGCGCATCGCCACGGCGAAGCTTGACCTGAACACGGCACTGTTGACCGGCGACCCGACCGCAGCCCCGCGTGCAGCATTGCGTGCACTCGAAGCACAGCACGCCGCTATCGAGCAGCAGGAAGCCGCTCAGGTCGCGGCACAGCAGGCCGCGAAGCAGCGCGCCGAGCAGGCGCACGCCCAAAGCATTGACGATGCCGCAGCGGAGATTCTGGCAGCCCGCAATGCGCGCTTGGCCGCCATGAACAAGCGCTTTTCCGTGCGCCCGATTTTTGATGCGCGCGGTTCGTCCCACGCGTAAGACAACCGACCGAACCCATACAGGAGTATTGACCATGTCCGCTGTCCATAAACTCGCCACCGCACGCGCTGCACTCGTAAGCGCATCCGAAAGGGCAGAAGCCGCGCATGACGCTCACTCGAAGCTGCTCGTTCGTAAGTCGGAATGCGACTCGAAGGCCTCCGAAGCAATCCGCGATGCGCACGACGGAAAGATCGACGAAGCAACTGCCGCGCTGCGCATGTCGATTGCCAGCCATGATTCGAAGGACATTCAAGCCTTGCTGGATCAGTCGGCCCCAGTGCTCTCCGGTCTGAATCAAGAAGTGGCCCACGCGCAGGCCGTCTGCGCAGAGGCAGAAAAGGCCATGAAACGCGAGGAATGGCAGATGGCCGCGAACGACCTAGACCGCAGCCTCAAGGAAATTGAAGAGACCTTCCTTGCCGCTCTTGCCGAGCGCGCACATCTGGCGTACCTGCTGACGGGCAAGGTGAGCGCGGCCTCCTCAATGTTCTCGTACTGGCAGCCGACCGCTGAATTGTCCCAATCCGTGACCCGTTTCATTGCGCCTGCTCAACGTAAAGTTTAACCATTCACGCGGGCCGCTTCGCGCGGCTCAACCTATACCCAATCTTTGGAGTTTTGCTATGAACCAGTCATTTTCGGAGAGCGCTTTCGCTTCCCTCGAAGCCCGTGACGCAGCCCTCGAAGCGACGCGCCGGTACGTTGAACGCCATCATGACGAGCGCTATGTAGGCTTGGTATAGACCACGCTTACGGAATCGCAGATACACGAACTGATTGGCTACCGCATGCAGCATCGCGACCTCGAAAAAGCGCTAGACTTTCCGAATGTCGGTCTGCGCTGTAGCGCCGATGTTCTTCGTGGACGCTCATGCGATCGAAGAGCATTTCAAGCAACAGGACGCTCTTCTCGCATCGCCGAAAGCGTAACACTTTGCGCGGGCCGCCGCGCGCGGATCTACCGATGAAGCGGCCCATCTTTTTAGGATTTTTTCGTTGATCTGCGCCCCGTGTAGTGACGACACGATAGAGCCATATAAAAGCATACGGAGCGGCAAAAATGGCTGACGTGAAGATTGGAGTTGGAGCAAACGTAGGTGGCGTGGACGCCGCCATTCAAAAGATCACTGCGTCCATGAACAAGCTGGGTGCAGCGGTCGCGGCGAATCAGAAACAACGCTTCGAACCTGTCGATATGAAGCTGATGTCGCGCGATCTCGCGCTCATCAATAAGCAGTTTCAGCAGACCCTTGCGCTCTCCTCGCAGCTTCGCAACGCGCTGAAGGCGACCGGCCAGTCTAACGCGCATATCTCTCAGATCGACTTTTCCACGCTATCCACGGACCCGCGTATTGCGCAACGCATGCGCGATCGCGCTTTCCTGCATGCGGTGCGCGGCACAGCGCTCGATCCGACGCTATCGAATGACGTCGACGACAAGGGCAACGTCGTCCCGCCTGCGCCACCGCCAAAGTCTCCCGGCGGCTTTGGAGGGGGTGGCGGTGGAGGCGGCCGTGGCCCCGGTGGAGGCAATGGCGGCTCGGGTGGTGGCGGTGGTAACGGCGGGAACGGTGGCTCGTGGTGGCGCCGTCGTCCGCGCAGCCTAGGCACCGCGACCGCGCTCGCTGTAGGAAATGGGATCGGTGGGCCGATCGGGAACGTGATCACGGCGGGGATGGAGGGTGGCCCGCTGGGTGCAGGGCTTGCCGCGCTTACTTCTGGCATCGGCGCGGCTATCTCGTTCGCATCGCAGGGCGTTGACAAAGCCAAAGAGCGCAATCTTGGGCTCGATACGTTGAAACGTTCAATGGGCGATGTCGGTGTCGCGTTTGAAGACCTGAGCGAAGCGTCGTGGAAGGCCGCTCAGGGCCTCACCATGGCGAACACTGATTTCGTCAAGATGGAGCAGGTCGCGAATGATGCGAGTGGTGGCAGTTATCGCACGCCTTCAGAGGTCGCTGCCGTGACACGCTCGGGCGTGGAGCTGTCTCGCGCTTACGGCCTCGACCCTAGCCAAGGCGTTGGCTTCGTGGGCGGGATGCAACGAATCAACCCGCGCCAGAGCAATAAGGAGCTCGCGACGGCGATCGCCGAAGCGATTGAGAGTAGTCGCGGCAATGCGACACCGAGCCAGGTCATGCTGGCAATGCAGTCATTTGCTGCTCAGCAGAATCGTTTCAACGCCGGCGCGACTGACCTGAATCGTTTCGGCAATGCATTCGCGTCTTTGCTCAGCGGCGATGGCATGACCGCTGATCACTCCTCTTCGATTATTGGGCAAGCCAACTCCGCGATGCAGCAGCAAGGCGGAACTGAGGAATCGAAGAACTTCACCTTGCAAGCGTTCGGCGCTCTTGATCCTATCCGCGCAGCAATGCGCGCAGAGGGCGGCCTCTTCGGTAATGGACTCGACAACAAGGAAATCGGCGCCTACATGCGTTCGCATGGCGTGGGCGGCTGGGATGACCTCAACCGTGGGCCGAGTGGGACCAACTTTAGCGTAATCCGTGACTCGTTCGACAGGGCTTATAGCGGGCGCGGCCAGTACGGCGCGGAAATGGAGCTCGACGCCGAGAAGAACTATTTTGGTCTGAAGTCTTATGCCGATACCGCGTCGTTCATGAAGATGAGCGACTCGGATCACAACGGCATTACGAGCACTCTGAAGAACGCTGGCGTCGACTTTAAGGACCTCCGAGAGGGATCGCTCCAATCCATCGCGGGAATCTCGCGCGCGGGCGACTTCAGCGATCTCAAGACCCTGATCGACCGCGAAATTCTGAGCCGCACCGACCTGAGCGATTCCGACCGGGACACGATCTCGCGCGCGTCAAAGACGGGAGATTTCCAAACCCTCGCCAACGCCGCGACGCGCGTGGCGGCAGGGAAGGGCCAAGCCGACGACGAGGCGACGGTTCAGCGCAGCATTGATTCGAACATCGAAGATATCAAGACGAATATCGGTTCGAAGCTGATTCCGCTGACGCAGATCGCGGCACAGGGGCTAGTGGCCATGGCGAACAAGGTCGGCGCGGGCTTACAGGACCCGATGCGCGACGGCGGCTCGATGTTCACGGGGCCTGTGCGGCCGAACGCCTCTGATGCCGCCGTAGCTTCTGGCCCTGCAGGGCCGGGCGGCAGTGTCTCTGAGTCGCCAGCGTTCGGCCCCGACGAAACCGGGAAAGAGTGGATCAATAAGAGCTACGGCGCAGTCATCGGAAAGGGTTTCAGCTACAACGGCGCAGTGCGTAACGCAATGAAGGAGCTGGCCGATCTTGGCGTCGACGGAGACCACGCGACGGCCATCCTCGCGAGCGCGGTGCGTGAAAGCTCGATGAGCCCGTCGACCTCTGCTCAGGGTGGCCACATGTACGGCCTTTTCCAGTTTGACCCTACGCGTCAAGCCGACTTCAAAAAGGTCATGGGCAAGGATATCCACGGCTCGACCGCAGAGGAGCAAATCCGTTACATGGTTCAGTCCATGCAGCCGGGCGGTGAGGAGGCTGGGCCAGGCAAAGAATTTTGGGGAGCGAAAAAGGACCTCGCCGGACTCTTCACGAGGAAGATCGAACGCCCCGCCGAGCCCGGTAAGGAAAGCGACATTCGCACTGGCATTGCAAGTCAGCTTCAGGGCGACATTGTGATCCACCTGAATCAGAGCGTCACCACGCCGAGCGGCCAGACGAAGCAAAAGACCCTGTCTACGAAAGTTCAGAAGCCATCTCCTTATGGCAGCTTGAGCACCCCGACAATCATTGAGCTTCCGAAGGGCAACTAAGTCATGGACGTAAATCTCCAGAAGCCCGACATGTTGGTGCTGCAGGACGACGTTAGTGCTCTGACCTTGCAGGCTGGCATGGGCAGGCAGGCCGGAACTTGCGAAGGCCCGACGATTTAGATGGCGGGCGACGCCGGCTTTCTTGGTACGGTGGCCTCTGCAACTGCCTTTATCGCGATTGCTATCGTGGACCAAGAACGCGCTCGCAGCATTATCTCGTCGTTGAACTGCTAACGCACCAAAGACCGGCATCTGATCTGGCGGCATCAATGCGCTCGGAGATATCTTGGCACCTGCTGCGCGATCGGTCCTACTTAATCAGCGCGGAACTTCCTGCCCGGCTCGATAATTGGGTCGGCCTCCGCAGGCATCGCCGAGTCACATGGGACGCCGGGGCGCGTCCTGTCACGGATTTTAGCGTTGAGTTTGGAGCGGATTCTCGCCATTGCTTCGTCATGCGGAATCGACGGTCGCGGATCTGCGAGCGACCGCGCGATCTTGGCGCGAAACCAGCGGTCATAAGCCTCGGCTTCTTCAGCCGTGGCGAATTCCGAAACGATGGGATTAATAGGGATAGCCATTCGATTAGTATAGTCTTGGTCCGTTTCGCTGTGTTCGTCAGAAAACACCTCAAAGCAGACGCGAAACTGAGAGGTCTAGTACTTCTGCCCGGTGAGTCGGTCCACGACATCGGTGAGCATAGCCTCAATCTTTGACTTGATCGCGTCCTCCGACTCACCGCCCTCAATTGCCTGCATCATTTGCACGGTCTGCGAGGCGATCCACATAAATAATCCCACGCCTGGGTCGCCGAATGCTTTGACCTCGTCAGGCAGCAGATACATACACAGCGCCCGGCCATGCGGCGTAAGTGCGGCGGCTGCGCTCGCGGCCCGCGCTTCACGCTCAAACGCCTGCAGTGGATCCTGAGCGCCCTCGTCGCCACAGTGCCACGCGGCACGCAGAGACAGGACGTGCGCAGCGAAATGTCTAACGAGGCGTTCGATTTCGGCATGGGGTATGAGCGACGGAGTGCGCTTCGCTATTGTCATACTCTCATTCATTCGGAATTTTCCAAACAATGCGTCGCGCCCGCGCCCGGCACCCAGCTTCGATGGGCGGATGAGGTCTGTCCGACGCGGGTCGACGACGATCCAACTGCAATTGGATTGTAAGCGTCGAGAATCTGCTCTTGTGACCAAATTGGTTTTTCGTGTATCCGATCGACTCGCATGTCCTAATCAACCAGTGCCGCCTATGCTTCGTGCATCCCGGCTGGTCATTTTTTTAGCGTCGATGACCCTTGGCGTCCAAGTCTCTTCCTGAATATCACCAATTGCTGTATTTTACCGCCCAAACTCGAACAGATATGAGAGGGCGCTAAGGAATGAATGCGAGAGACCAAAAGGCGACAGAACAAGAACTGAAGCAAGATATTTTGGACGTCTTGGCAGCACTGCGGGCGAGGCAGGAATGCTATCCGTTTAGCATGGTGCGAAACCAGTTAAAGGCGGCTAAGATGCCGACCTCCAATGGATGGCCCCCATTAATTGAGAAATTCGTTGAGATGGTTGCCTCTCGTGAGCGCTTGTTGGAATGTCGAGAGGAACTGCGCCGAATCTATTTGCAGTCCCTCGTGGTAGGCACTCGGGCCATTTCGATCTTCGAAGTTGACAAGCGAGAGGCTAATGTCGCAGCCGCCAATATCGACGCGCTCCTCGATGTCACGAGTGATTTTGCGCAGGCTTTCCCGCTACCAGTTTCCGATGAGAAATTGCGAAAAGCAGGTTTCAACGGTGTTTTCTGCGCAATTCGAAAGTATGAGGACGGCGCAGTACGACTGATCGCGTGCTGCCGGCGAGCATTCAGGACCCGAGAAGCGATCGACGTTGCAGGTCTGGACGGCGATGCCAAAAACGCGCTTGAGGGCTTTGACGAGGTAATTGGAGTAAAAAACGGTTGGGTACAGGCGTTTGATTCAATCGTTGTGCGTCCCGTCGAAGGTACGATCGAGATCCAGATTGATATCCCGTGCCGTCTCACTCGCGAAGACTTCGGCAAGGCACGAAACTTTTATACCGACCGCCTTAATGGGTTGTTTGGCGAACGGTTCAGGAACGAAAAGTGGTTGATGCTACCGAGGAATCTTTACCCGTTGATCTCTAAGCTTTATGCACGTAACGACGGGTACGTGAATAGCTTGGGACATGCCACCACAACAAAATCGATCAAAGAAGAGCGCATGCGTGGAAGGCAGTCCGATCTGCGTAAAGAGACTTTCCATGAGGAAGGTATGGCGGCTATTAATGGTGCCACTGACGAGTATTCCATCCGCAAAGGCTGGGACACTGCCGACGGGCAACGTACACCGACAGTGCTCATATCGGGCCATTTTGGCGCAGCGGGCGGCGCGAATCCGCAAGTCGGGTACGCTTTCATCGATGGTTGCGCGGACGAGGATGACTTTGCAATGGTTATGAGCAAGCTGGTCCTGTAGGAGGAGAGGGTGGAAAAGGCAACGATGGTGGCGCGTATCGACGAGGACCTTGGGCGGATTCCCGAGGTTCGACGCGCGTGCCTTGCAATCGTTGAATACCTGTCGGTCAACCAAGAGGTGCTCGACAGGGTTACGTTTGGCATGTTGAGCAAAATTGCGGGTACACCTGAGGTGACCGGCGTTCTCCCTGCTGTTCAATATCTGTCAGGTTCTCGGCTCCACCTGTTCGATCCTAGATTCGAATTTATTGATGTGGACAGAGGCTCGGCAGATGAGGTGCCACTTGATGCGGTGGCGCGCGCACGTTCCGAACAAAAGTTCTATCACCCTCGAACCGGAGAGCCAGTCGAGAATTTCGAAGAATGGCTGATGATGTTCTTCGTGCTCAGTGAGGAAGCTCGTTCCCTTAGGGAGCATCGGCGATGAACGAGTCGATGTCGTTAGCGGACTTGAAAAAGGCAGCGGTTTTTCGGCCTGAGCTCGGCCTTTTTGTAGATCGATTGCTTGTACGAGACTATGCCGATTTCGTCCGAGTGCTATATCTCGATCTGGATCAGTGCATTGCGAAGCTCGAAGAAGATCCGGGCGTTCGTCAAGGCGACGGAGAGGACCGGCTGACGGCTGAATTGATCAGCATGCTGCATTCGCGTACCTATGATGCTTCGCATGACGAGAAGATTGGCGGACACTCGGACATTGTGGTGAGGCACCACAATGGTTATTTATGGGTCGGCGAAGCCAAAATTCACAGCGACTACGATTATCTTCAGAAAGGATTCAATCAGCTGACGACTCGCTATAGTCCGGGCACACCCAACGCAGACCAAGGCGCTTTTATCGTCTACGTTCGAAACAAAGACTGCGCGACCGTCGTAACGAGGTGGAAGGAAAGGTTGCGAAGCGTCAAACTCGCGGAGTATGCGGAGGCAGAATGTGCCGTGAGACAGGAACTTGGGTTTTATTCCACGCATAAGCACGAAGGATCCGGCCGCCCGATGCGCGTCCGACACATCGCCATAAAGCAGCACTTTGATCCGCAAGATCGTTAGCTGCATGCGGATAAAGTCCTGAGAAATGTTGGTAAGTGCGTTTTCGTGTTGGTATAGGTTCCGGTATGACTGAGGCTAAAAATCAATACCCAGTAACGTTGTGGTACTGCTGCATCATCGGCGTATGTTGTGCGACGTCGCTGGCCGCTGCGGTTTGAATGCCCATCCTCGGTGTCTTCTTGCGTTAGCTGTTCAGGGCGAGAGTTTAACCCGTCAACGTGGCGCGCGGACCCTGACCGAACGGCCAGGCGAACAGACCCGCTTTTCCGCGCCGCGCAACACGTATTTGGGCCGGTCCGGCGAGGCGACGTCCTGCTTATTCCTCGACCAGTTCGCGCATGTTGACCGTGCGTTCGTTGACGGCGCTGCGCCGTTTGGCGAGCCACATCATGAACGTGATGAAGCTGCCGAACACCACGATGATCCATTGCGCCGGCATCTTCGCGGTCAGCAGCAAGGCGTAGACGCCGAGCATGAGCAGCACGGCCAGGTTCTGGTTGAAATTCTGCACGGCGATGGAGTGTCCGGCCGAGAGCAGCGTTGCGCCGCGATGTTGCAGTATCGCGTTCATCGGCACGATGAAAAACCCAGACAGCGCGCCGAGCAGGATCATCAGCGGATAGGCGAGCAGGATGTAGAGAGGCAGCACGTAGCTGCCGATGCGAATGCCCGCGCCCGCCGGGAACAGATCTTTGTTGTAGAACGCCATGGCGATCGCCACGAGGCCGGTGAGAATGCCGATCGGCAGCACGCGCAGCGATTTTCGCAGGGGAATCAGTGCGGCTGCGGCGGAAGCGCCGACTGCGATACCGAGGCCGGTCACACCCTGCATCACGGCGGCTTTCGAAAGCGTGAGCCCGAGGTTCACGTTGGCCCATTTGAGCACCAGCAGTTGCAGCGTGACGGCGCCGCCCCACATCAGCGTGGTGACCCACAGCGCGATCTGCGCGAGCTTGTCGGCCCACAGCACGTTGAAGCAGTGGTAGAAGTCGCCGACCAGTTTCTTCGGTTCGGTCAGGCGATTCGGATAGCGTGCGCCGGTATCGGGAATGAAGATGTTGATTGCCGCGGCGATCGCGTAGGTGATCATCACGGCGAACATCGCGAGATCGGCCGACGAGCGGATCAGCGGCCATTGCGCATGGGCGACGAAGCGGTCGGCCACCGTGCTGATCAATGCGCCGCCCATCATCGTGCCGACGATCGTCGACAGCACCGTGGCCGATTCCAGCCATGCGTTCGCCTTGACCAGTTTTTCCGGCGGCAGCAACTCGGTGAGAATGCCGTACTTCGCGGGCGAATACGCGGCCGCGCCGAAGCCGACCACACCGTACGCAATCATCGGATGAACGCCCGCGATCATCATCAGGCAGCCGCTCGCCTTGAGCGCGTTGGAGACGAACATGACGTGGCGCTTTTGCATCGCGTCTGCGAAAGCGCCGACGAACGGCGCGAGCAGCACGTACGAAACGGTGAAGAAGATCTGCAGGAGCGGCGTGACCCAGGCGGCCGAGCGGATGACCGAGAGCAGCGCGATGGCGGCGATCAACAGGGCGTTGTCTGCCAGCGACGAAATGAACTGCGCCGCGATGATTGTGTAGAAGCCTTTTTTCATGAAGCGGATCGGAAGCTGCGCGAACGGCTGGCGCGAAGGGGCGCGATCAGGAACGCGCAAAACACCCGGCGAGACGATGCGTGAGCCGGCGCGGCATCTCGCTTTGTAGCACGAACGCCGCACGCATGCAGACGCTGCGGCAACGAAAAAGCGGCCGAAGCCGCCTGTTTTCGATTCCGCGGAGCAGCCCCGGCGGCGCGCTGTGCAGCGCCGCTTCGACCGCTCATGCTGCAACCGCCGTTACGTGACTCGTGCCGGCGTTGCAGCGTGACCGCCTTACGCCGATTGCTGACGCGTGCGGCTATAGCGCGACAGGATGGGGATCATCTGCGCGTAGATCTTCGGGTTGCCCGCGACGATTTCGCCGATGTGCAGGAAGTCCGAATCACCCGTGTAGTTGCCCACCAGGCCGCCGGCTTCCGTGATCAGCAGGCTGCCCGCGGCGACGTCCCACGGATTCAGGCCTTGCTCGAAGAAGCCGTCCATGCGGCCGGCGGCGACGTTCGCCAGATCCAGCGCGGCGGCGCCCGGGCGGCGCAGGCCGGCGCAGGCTTCGGTCATTTCGGCGAACTGGCGGCCGTAGGCTTCGAGGCCGTCGGTTTCGCGGAACGGGAAGCCGGTGCCGATCAGGCCGTCGGCCAGACGGTCGCGCTTGGCCACGCGGATACGGCGGTCGTTGAGGAACGCACCGCGGCCGCGCGAAGCCGTGAACAGGTCATTGCGAGTCGGATCGTAGACGACTGCCTGCGTCACGATGCCCTTGTGGGCAAGCGCGATGGAGATGCAGTAGTACGGGAAGCCGTGGATGAAGTTGGTGGTGCCGTCGAGCGGATCGATGATCCACTGATATTCGGACTCGTTGTCCGACTTGCCCGATTCCTCGGCGAGAATCGCGTGATCGGGATAGGCGGTCTTCAGCGTGTCGATAATGGCCGCTTCAGATGCTTTGTCGACCTCCGTGACGAAATCGTTGTGCTGTTTCTTGCTGACCTGGATGAGATCGAGGTCGAGCGATGCGCGGGTGATGATCTGTGATGCGCGGCGTGCGGCCTTCACAGCGATATTGAGCATGGGATGCATGAGACTGGATCCTTGTGCCGGGGCAGCACGGCTGCTTGCCGGAAAATGAGCTGAACGCCATCGGACAGCAGGCGCGAAAACAGCACGGAACGCACGCCCGCTGAAAAACACGGTGGGCATTCCGTCGACGGAGACGAATTGAATAAGAACGGGGCGACCATGCAAAGCCGGACGCGAATATTGGTATTTTACCTGAGTCCGGGCGCGGCGGCAGTAAAGTGCTGACGCTGCCACGACGGCGCCGTGCGTGTGCCGTGTATGGTCTGACCGGGCGCGAGTTGGTCCGCTGTGCGCCTGACGTGGCGCGATTTTTCAGGCCGACGCGCGCGAGGCGCTACCATACGCGTTCTTTCAACGCCTCATCGAGCCTGCCGAATTTCATCGTGGACCATACCCACCATTCATCCGATCCGACCGTAGCCGACCTGCGCGGCGGTTTCACGTCGACGCGTTTCGTGCTCGTCGAACCGAGTCATCCGGGCAATGTCGGCGCTGCCGCGCGTGCGTTGAAAACCATGGGCTTCTCGCGCCTCGTGCTGGTGTCGCCGCGTGTGCCGCACGTGCAGAGCGACCCCGAGGCGATCGCGATGGCGAGCGGCGCCGATGACGTGCTGGCGTCCGCGCATGTCGTGCCGACGCTCGCCGACGCCCTGAATGGCGTGCATTGGTCGATCGCGTTGACCGCGCGTCTGCGCGAATACGGTCCGCCGCAATGGACGCCGCGTGCCGCGGGAAGTCTTGCGCGCGACGAGGCCTTGCACGGCGAAATCGCGCTGGTGTTCGGCAACGAGCGCACCGGTTTGTCGAACGAAGATGTCGAGCGTTGCAGCGCAATCGCCCATATTCCGGCCAATCCGGCCTACAGTTCGCTCAATCTCGCGCAGGCGGTGCAGGTGCTTGCCTACGAATTGCGCACGGCCTATCTGTACGGCCCCGAAGCGGCCGCCACGGCCGCCACGGCCGCCGCCCGTACGCCGGCGCCGGCGGAGCAGGGCGAGCCCGTGGCGGCGCGTGCCGCGAGCGACGAGATCGAAAGCATGTACGCGCATCTGGAAAGCGCGCTGATCGCGCTCGAATTTCTCGATCCCGCCAATCCGAAGAAACTGATGTCGCGCCTGCGCCGTCTGTTCGCGCGCTCCGGCCTGGAGCGCGAAGAGGTCAACATCGTGCGCGGCATTGCCAAACACATTCTGCTGAAGACCCGGCGCCCGGACGGCGACGCCTCCTGAGCCGCGCGGCGCGGCCACCGCCGCCGCGCCGACGACCTTGCCGCCAGAGTGGGCTTGCGGCAGGTTTGCCGCGTTCGCCCTACAATCGCTCGAAACGTTCTAAGCAAAGCTGTCGATCTGCTATGCGGATGCGCCGGCTGTGCGCCGCGTGCCGCCTTGTCGCGCCGGCGGCTTTCATCCCACTACTACGTCCCGTCCCTGCCATGTTCACGAGACTTCGCGAAGACATCGCCACGATCCGCGAGCGCGACCCCGCCGCCCGCAGCGCCTGGGAAGTGCTCACGTGCTATCCAGGCCTTCACGCGCTCGTGCTGCACCGCTTCGCGCACGCGTGCTGGCGGATGAAACGCCGCTGGCTCGCGCGTTTCGTTTCGCAGATGGCGCGCTTCATGACGGGCATCGAAATCCATCCGGGCGCGACCGTCGGCCGGCGCGTGTTCATCGATCACGGCATGGGCGTCGTGATCGGCGAAACGGCGCAGATCGGCGACGACTGCACGATCTATCAGGGCGTGACGCTCGGCGGCACGTCGCTCACGCGCGGCGCCAAGCGCCATCCGACACTCGAACGCGGCGTCATCGTCGGCGCGGGGGCGAAGGTGCTGGGCGGCTTTACGGTCGGCGCCGACGCGAAGATCGGCTCGAACGCGGTCGTCACGAAACCCGTGCCGGCGCGTGGCACGGCGGTGGGTAATCCGGCGCGGATTATTGTGCCGGCTGCGGCTGCGGCTGCGGCTGCGGCTGCTCCGGTATCTGTTTCTGCCGGTGCGTCGGCGGCGGTCGAGGCGGCTTCCGGACAGGCGCGCGTGACGCAAGAACCTGCGTTGAACGGCGTGTCGGGCCGCGCGGCAAACGGTGCGGCCAGGCGCGCCGGAGAGGCCGCTGCATGTAACGAAAAACCCGCTTCGGAGCGCAGCGCGTTTTGCGCTTACGGCATCACACCGAATGCCGACGATCCCGTGTCGCTCGCCATCCACGGACTGATCGACCACGCGGCCGCGCAATCGCAACGCATCGACGAAATCGTGGTGGCGCTCGAAAGGCTGGGTACGAGTCTCGAAGGACTCCAGGGCGCGGACCGGGCGTTGCTCGATTTGCGGCGTCTGTCGGCGGCAATCGCCGGCAAGGTGGATGGCCTGCCGGCCGAGCGTTGATTGGTCGGGTGCGGTTTTGAGCCGGCGCTAATGCGACTGGCGCGTCTGTTCGATTTGACGGTGTGAGAGTGGCGTTCGTTGCGCTGATCAAAGGGCAATGAGCAACGAGTCACACAGCAAGGCGCTGGTTTGTGCGGCCATTGCGCCGCGGCGTGCTTTGCAGCACAAAGATGAGCGCCGGGTTCGCGCATGCCGCGTGCAAGCGTTGCATCGTGCATCGCGTCGTAGAGCACGGCGCCGACGTCCTGCCTCATGCGCGGTCGCTCGAACTCAATCGAGCGGTAGCGCGCGGATGCCTTCGGCGTCGATTCGCAAATAACCGCCACGGCGCTCGCCGTGGTCGAGATCCCAGTCCGGCAGCACCCAGCGCGTGCCGTCCGGTTCACGATGCCGCGCCGGACGATGCGTGTGTCCGTGAATCATCGTCGCGGTTTTCGACGACCTGAACAACGACGCCACGCCTTTTCCCGTCACATCGTATTTCGGCGACACCGGCCGCGAGCGGCCATGCTCGCTCTTGGAGCGCATGCGCTCGGCCAGCGCCTGACGCCAGCGAAACGGCCAGGCGAGAAACAGCATCTGCGCGAAACGGCTACGGGCGAAGCGGCGAAACCGCTGGTAGCCGCGATCTTCGGTGCACAGGCCGTCACCGTGTGCGAGCACCACGCGGGTGCCGAAGGCCGTGATCACGAACGGATCGGGCAGCCAGATCGCGCCGGCCGCTTTCATGAAGCGTTTGCCCAGCAGAAAATCGCGGTTGCCATGCATGATGTACAGCGCGATGCCGCGCTCGCTCAGCGTGTGCAGCAAAGCCGCCATGCGCGCGACAAAGGGCTCGACGAGCATGTCGTCGCCGATCCAGTACTCGAACAGGTCGCCGAGAATGAAAACGGAATCCGCCTGCTCGGCGGTGATGCGGATGAAGTGTTCGAACGCGGCGACCGTGTGCGGAATCGCCTCGCTCAAATGAATGTCGGAGAGGAAAAAAAACGGGCGTGCGGCGTGCGGGCGTTTGCCCTCGCCAGGCACGCCCGCAGCGACGCTTCGCAGCGGCGTTTCTTGCAGCATTGAAGGTGCCTGATTCTCGGTTCGAGCGGATCGACGCTTAGTCGACGATCACGGCTTTTTCGATCACGACGTCGTCGACCGGCACGTCCTGATGGAAGCCCTTCGAGCCCGTCTTGACCTTCTTGATCTTTTCGACGATGTCGAGACCTTCGACCACCTTGCCGAACACGGCGTAGCCCCAGCCCTGCGGCGTCGGCGACGAGTGGTTCAGGAAGTCGTTGTCGTTCACGTTGATGAAGAATTGCGCCGTGGCCGAGTGCGGGTCGTTCGTGCGAGCCATCGCGACCGAGCCGTTGACGTTCTTCAGGCCGTTGTTCGCTTCGTTGGTGATGGCTTCCGCCGTCGGCTTCTGCTTCATGCCCGGTTCGAAGCCGCCGCCCTGAATCATGAAGCCGTCGATCACGCGGTGGAACACCGTGTTGTCGTAGTGGCCGGCCTTCACGTAGTTGAGGAAGTTCTCAACCGACTTCGGCGCTTTTTCGGCGTTGAGTTCGAGTTTGATGACGCCGTGGTTCGTATGCAGTTCAACCATGATGGAATCCTTTGATGAACGGGGTGGGTAAATGGCGCGGCGAGTCGTCCAGTTGCATGACGACGGGCTGCGCCGGGGCGTTGATTCGAGGCCTGCGGTTGCGCGGCAGCGAGCCTTCGCTGCCGTCTTTTTCCAGCGTTACTTGCCGACTACCGTGGCCGACTCGATCACGACGGCCTTCTGCGGCACGTCGCTCATCGGGCCGCGCGTGGTGGTGGGCGTGCCTTCGATCTTCTTCACGACGTCCATGCCGCTCGTGACCTTGCCGAACACCGCATAGCCGTTGCCGTCCGGGTTCGGATAGTCGAGGCCGGCGTTGTCGACCGTGTTGATGAAGAACTGCGCGGTGGCCGAATTCGGGTCGCTGGTGCGCGCCATGGCGAGCGTGCCGACGCTGTTCTTCAGACCGTTGCGGCTCTCGAGCGGAATCGGCGCGCGCGTGGGCTTCTCGGCGAAGCTCTGCGTGTAGCCGCCGCCCTGAATCATGAAGCCACGAATCACGCGATGGAAAATCGTGCCACTGTACTGGCCGGACTTCACGTAGTCGAGGAAATTGGCGACCGTTTTCGGCGCCTTCTCCGGGTACAACTCGACGCGGATGTCACCTTCCGTAGTCTTGAAGAGGACGGACGGATGCGCGGCTTGCGAACCGTTCTGGGCAAATGCGGGTGCGTTTGCGATCAGGGCGGCGCTGCCGAGCGCCAACATCAACCATTTCATGAAGATCCTCAGGGTTGGAGAAAACGTATTGGCAAAATTCGTGACGGCTTACTTCGACGGCGCCATGTAGGGCGGCATGGCGAGCGAGCCGTTCGGGCCGCCGTACTGGAAGCCCGGCGTTTCGACCATGGGCATGGTGGTGCGCGACGTGGAATCTTCGGTGGCCGCGGCCTTCCTGACGGGCGCCGGCGTTTTCGACGGCGTGACGATCTTCTGGATGTCGGCGAGGCGCTGTGCGGCGGTGGGGCTCGCCTTGCCGAGGCTCTGCGCGCGGCGATACGACTCGGCCGCGAGACGCAGGTAGAGGTCGCCGAGGTTTTCGTAAGCGAGACCGTAGCCGGGGTTCACCTTGGTGGCGGTTTCCAGCGCGGCGCGCGCTTCCGCGTACTGACCGTGCTTGGCGTAGAGCGCCGCGAGGTTGTTGTACGGCTCGGGCAACTCGGGATACAGCTGCGTGAGTTCGGTGAAGGCGGCGATCGCTTCGTCGTCGCGGTTCAGGTGGGCGAGAACCGTGGCGCGCTTGAATTTGGCTTGCGCGTCGTGCGGATTGGTGGCGATGCGCGCGTCGAGCTGGGTGAGCGAAGCCTGCCAGTTTTTCTGCGAAATCGACGCGTCGATTTCTGGCGTGTTGTCGCGCACGGCCGGTCCGGTCGGCATGGTGGCGGATTTCTGCGCGTACGCGGAAGCGCCCGGCAAGACCGTGAGGGCAACGGCGCAGAATGCCGTCGCGGCGAGGGTCGCAGCGCTGCGCGCGCGGCCGCTGGAAGGTTTCATAGGCTCAGGTCTGGATGTTATACTCCGACCCATTCTAACAAAAGGTCTGCGCGTTCCGTCGAACCGCAAACTGTCTTTTCGCCACTCGTGGTCGTCTCCGCCATGATCGCAGTCTGACCGCCGTACCAGGTGCGCCGGTTTGCTGCTGTGCATGTTGCAGTAAAGGTCGTGCCGCGGTCAGTTCGCGGGGCGCCTCGCGCACGAAACACATTGCGGATTTCTTTCGACCCACGCACCGTTCTCTATGGAATCACTGCGCATCTACAACACGCTCGCGCGTGACAAGCAAACTTTCGTGCCGCTGCAAGCAGGCGTCGTGCGGATGTACGTCTGCGGGATGACCGTGTACGACTATTGTCACGTCGGTCACGCGCGTGTGATGGTCGTGTTCGACATCGTGCAGCGCTGGTTGCGCACGCTCGGCTACGACGTGACCTACGTGCGCAACATCACGGACATCGACGACAAGATCATCCGGCGCGCGGTGGAGAACGGCGAGACCATCAAGTCGCTCACGGACCGTTTCATCGACGCGCTGCACGAAGACGCGGACGCGCTCGGCATCGAGCGTCCGAACCTCGAGCCGCGCGCCACGGATTTCATTCCGCAGATGCTCGGCATGATCGAGAAGCTCGAAGCGAACGGCTACGCGTATCAGGCGGCCGACGGCGACGTGAACTACGCGGTGCGCAAATTCCAGGGCTACGGCAAGCTCTCCGGCAAGTCGCTGGAAGATCTGCGCGCGGGCGAACGCGTCGCGGCGAACGACGCGAAGCAGGACCCGCTCGACTTCGTCCTGTGGAAGCAGGCGAAGCCGGACGAACCGGCGGACACCGGCTGGGATTCGAAGTACGGCCGCGGTCGTCCGGGCTGGCACATCGAGTGCTCGGCCATGGGCTGCACTTTGCTCGGCGAACATTTCGACATTCACGGCGGCGGTCAGGACCTGCAGTTCCCGCACCACGAAAACGAAATTGCGCAAAGTGAAGCTGCTACCGGTCAAACGTTCGTCAATTACTGGATGCACAACGGCTACGTACAGATCGACAATGAGAAGATGTCGAAGTCGTTGAATAATTTCTTTACGATCCGCGAAGTATTGGCGCAGTACGATGCCGAAGTCGTGCGCTTTTTCATTGCGCGCGCGCATTACCGTTCGCCGCTGAACTATAGCGACGTACATATCGACGACGCCCGCAGCGCGCTGACCCGTCTTTACACGTCGTTGAAAGACGTCACGCCCGACAGCGAGGCGCTCGACTGGAACGAAGCGCATGCGCAGCGTTTCCAGGCGGCAATGAACGACGACTTCAACACGCCGGTCGCGGTGTCGGTGTTGTTCGAATTGGCAACCGTAGTGAACCGCACGCGCGACCCCGCGCTCGCCCGTCAGTTGCGCCAGCTCGCGCAAGTGATCGGCCTGCTCGGACGTGAGCCGCGTGCGTACCTGCAGCAGGCTGCGGGCGCATCTGTGGAAGGCGCGCTCGACACCGCCGCGATCGAAGCAAAGATCGCCGCGCGCGTGGCCGCCAAGCAGGCGAAGGACTATGCGGCAGCAGACCGGATCCGGGCCGAATTGCTCGAGGCCGGCGTTGCACTCGAAGACAAACCCGGCGGGGCGACAGAGTGGCGGCGCGTGTGAGCGCACCTCGTACTTCCCTTTGATCGACTCGTCAGGCAGGAGGCAGGATGGCAACGGCCACGAAGACGCCGGCTAAACGAGCCACGTCTCAAACAAACGCAGCAGCCACGGGAAAGACCTCGCGCACGTCGGCGCGCGGCGGCAGCGGTGCGGTGAAGAAAGCGTCGTCGAAGGTCGCCGGGGTGGCGGCCAAGACGGGCGGCTCGGCCGCAGCGGGTGCGGCGGCAGCGGCGAAAAAGGCCGCCGCCAAACGCGCGCTGAACGGCGCGTCGGCTTATGCGCCTGCCGTCAAGCGCGCGAAGGCTTCGCGTGCGAAGAGCAACGGCAGCGGGACTGCGTCCGCCGCGGAACTTGCCGGCGACGTGCAGGAAATCGCGCGCGTCACCACGCAAGGCCACGAAGGCGAAGTCGTGCGCAAAACGCGCGCGTCCGCGACGGCGGGCGGCGAAGCGGCGGTCGACAGCGAAGTCGCGGTGCCCGTGCAGATCGGCGGCCTCACGCCTGAAGTCACGCGCCCGGCTTACTGGGACAAAGCGTGCGCCGACCTCGTCAAGCGCGACCGCATTCTGAAGAAGCTGATTCCGAAATTCGGCCCCGTGCATCTGTTGAGTCGTGGCGATCCCTTCGTCACGCTCGCGCGTTCGGTGGTGGGGCAGCAGATTTCGGTGGCGTCCGCGCAGGCGGTCTGGGCAAAAGTCGAGGCAGCCTGTCCGAAGCTCGTGCCGCAGCAGTTCATCAAGCTCGGCCTGGAAAAGCTGACCGCATGCGGACTGTCCAAGCGCAAAGCGGAATACGTGCTCGATCTCGCGCAGCATTTCGTGTCGGGCGCGCTGCACGTCGGCAAGTGGACGTCGATGGAAGACGAGGCGGTGATCGCCGAACTCACGCAGATTCGCGGCATCGGCCGCTGGACCGCGGAGATGTTCCTGATCTTCAATCTGTCGCGTCCGGACGTCCTGCCGCTCGACGACCTCGGTCTGATCCGCGCGATCAGCGTCAATTACTTTAGCGGCGAGCCGGTCACACGCAGCGAAGCGCGTGAAGTCGCGGCAAACTGGGAACCATGGCGCACCGTCGCCACCTGGTATATGTGGCGTAGTCTCGACCCGTTGCCGGTCGACTACTGAAGAACAAGAACGACGCCATCTCAAAAACTATCGAAAATAACAAATCGATAGTTGCGAGAGGGTTTTGACAGCGGCGCGCGCGGTTAGAATACGCGCTGCCGGTAAGTCCAAGGATTACAACCAATGAAGACCACCTTTCTGGATTTCGAACAGCCGATCGCTGAACTCGAAGCAAAGATCGAAGAATTGCGCTTCGTGCAGGACGATTCGGCCGTCGATATTTCGGAAGAGATCGAGCGGCTGTCCAAGAAGAGTCAACAGCTCACCAAAGATCTGTACGCGAACCTGACTCCGTGGCAGGTTTCGCAAATTGCCCGACATCCCCAACGCCCGTACACGTTCGATTACGTGAGCGAGCTGTTCACCGATTTCCACGAACTGCACGGCGATCGCAACTACGCGGACGACCTGTCGATCGTCGGCGGCCTCGCGCGCTTCAACGGCCAGGCTTGCATGGTGATCGGCCATCAGAAGGGACGCGACACGAAAGAGCGCGCGCTGCGCAATTTCGGCATGCCGCGTCCGGAAGGCTATCGCAAGGCCGAGCGCCTGATGCGTCTGGCCGAGAAGTTCGGCTTGCCCATTTTCACGTTTATCGACACGCCGGGCGCCTACCCCGGCATCGGCGCGGAAGAGCGCGGACAGTCGGAAGCGATCGGCCGCAATCTGTATGTCATGGCCGAACTGAAGACGCCACTGATCGCCACGATCATCGGCGAAGGCGGTTCGGGCGGCGCGCTGGCTATCGCCGTCGGCGACAGCGTATTGATGCTGCAATTCTCGACCTATTCTGTGATTTCGCCGGAAGGTTGCGCGTCGATCCTGTGGAAGAGCGCCGCGAAGGCGCCGGAAGCAGCGGAAGCGCTCGGCCTCACCGCGCATCGCCTGAAGGCGCTCGGCCTGATCGACAAGATCGTGAACGAGCCGCTCGGCGGCGCGCATCGCGATCCGAAGGGCATGGCTGCCATGCTGCGCCGCGCGCTCGCCGATTCGCTGCGCCAGTTCCAGGGCATGAGCATCAACGACCTGCGTCAGCGCCGCTTCGAGCGGTTGATGTCGTACGGCAAGTTCAAGGAAACGACGCCGGGCGCCTGAGCCCGCGCGCGTTCTCTTTCGTCCATCAGCGCCCCGCGCGCGAGCGACGTGACCTCCGCGACCGATTCGCCCGCTGACCGCCTCGTTCTCGAGGCGGTCAGCGTGGCGCTGTGCGCGTTGCCATCGGACGCGCGCTTTGCCGTTGCTTTTAGCGGCGGCGTCGACTCGAGCGTGTTGCTCGACGCGGCCGTGCGTGTCGCGGGGGCGTCGCGTTGCATCGCGCTGCACGTGCATCACGGTCTGAGCCGCCACGCCGACGCCTGGCTCGCCCACTGCGAAGCGTTCGCGCAAGCGCGCGGCGTGGTTTTCGCGGCACAGCGCGTCGAGGTGCCGCGCGCACCGGGCGTGAGCGTTGAAGCCGCGGCGCGCGAGGCGCGCTATCGGGCGCTGGAAGCACTTTGCGGGACCCACGGCGCGCACGCGCTCTGGCTGGCGCAACATGCCGACGACCAGGCCGAAACGGTGCTTCTGCAACTGCTGCGCGGCGCGGGCCTCGCCGGGCTTGCGGCCATGGCGGCGGAGCATCTGCCGGCAGGGGCGTCCGTCGTGCGGATGCGGCCGTTGCTGCATCTGTTGCGCGCGCAACTTGAGCAGTACGCCAACGCGCGCCAATTGCAGTGGGTCGACGACGAATCGAACGCGGATACGCGCTATGCGCGCAACGCGTTGCGTCACGAGGTTACGCCGGCGCTCGCCGTGCATTTTCCCGGCTTTCGCGACGCGCTGGCCCGCACGGCCGCGCATGCCGCTTCGGCGCAGCGTCTGCTCGACGAGCTCGCGCGGATCGACCTCGACCTGGCGGCGCGCGACGAAGGCCGCGCGCTATCGCACGATGCGCTGCTCTCGCTCGACGACGACCGCGCGCTGAATCTGTTGCGCTACTGGATGCGCGCGCAGGGTCTCGCGGCGGCGTCGACGGCGCGCCTGACCGATGCGTTGCGGCAACTGCGCGCGGTACGCGAGACAGGCGACGGCCACGGCTTGCGCGTCGATCATGCAGGGCAGGCCTTGCGCAGTTATCGCGGCCTCGTCTATTGGGAAGCGGGCGACAGCGGCGATCCCGCCGACGAAACCGCGCTGACACCGCGCGCCGTCAGCGAACTGGCGTGGCGCGGCGAGTCGGTCTGGCGTGTACCGCAATGGCGCGGCAGCTTCGTATTCGCCGAGGTCGATCCGGCGGAGACATGCGAAGCGGAAGTGTCCTCGGCAGCGGACGATTGCGTGCCTCTGGCCGTACTCGGCCGCGCGCTGTTGAGCGCGCGTTCGCGCAGTGGCGGCGAGCGCATGCGCGTGGGTCTCGCGGCGAACGCGCCGAGTCGTACGCTGAAAAACCTTTTCCAGGAGCGCGGCATTCCGGCATGGAAACGCGACGTGCCGTTGCTTTATGTCGGCGACACGTTGCTGTTCGTGCCGCAGCTCGGCGTCAATCGCGCGGCGCTGCCGGAGCAAGCGGAGCAGGCGGGCAGGGTGAACGAGCCGCGTGTCCGCATCGCCTGGCGTGAGGATTTGCTGATTGCCTGAGCGCCGGTTCACAGGCGGTCAAAGGCCGCGTCAGGCGCATCACAAGGCTGTAACAAAGCCGCAATACAGCGCTCGCAAAACCGCACGCAAAGCCGCAAAATAGGGCGCAAAAGCCGAGCCCATAAGCCTTTGCGATTGGCCAGCCGACTCGCGCGACGGGCATTTTGGCTTGTCTTTTTACGTCCAATCGGGTAATTTAACTTGTTTGCCCGACCCGATTTCGCCCTCGCTGTCGTCGCCGCTGCCGGTTCCCGAGCGTGATCCGTCGTTTCCGGTAAGCCACTAGCGATCATTCCCGGGCAAATCCGCGCGTGTTACACGCGCGCTGCTTTTACGCCGCCACACACTTTGCCGTCGTTCACAAGACGTTGCGCTCCTGTGCTTTTGTGCGGTCGTCTCCAGCGCGCCAGCGCGGCTTATCCTCCAGTTCAGAACGACAATGGCACTCATCGTACATAAATACGGCGGCACCTCGATGGGCTCGGTCGAGCGCATCAAGAACGTCGCCAAGCGCGTCGCGAAATGGCACAAGGCTGGCCACAAGATGGTCGTCGTGCCGTCGGCGATGTCCGGCGAAACCAACCGCCTGCTCGGTCTCGCGAAAGAGATCACGGCCCAGCCGAGCCCGCGTGAACTCGACATGATCGCCGCCACCGGCGAACAGGCCAGTTCGGGCCTGCTGGCCATCGCGCTGCAGGACGCAGGCGTCGACGCGGTCAGCTATGCCGGCTGGCAAGTGCCGATCAAAACGGATAGCGCGTTCACGAAAGCGCGTATCAGCGAAATCGACGGCGAGCGCGTGCTGCGCGATCTCGAGGCCGGTAAAGTGGTCGTGATCACGGGCTTCCAGGGCATCGACCCGGAAGGCAACATCACCACACTCGGCCGCGGCGGTTCGGATACGTCCGCCGTTGCTGTTGCGGCCGCGCTGAAAGCCGACGAGTGCCTGATCTACACCGATGTCGACGGCGTCTACACGACCGACCCGCGCGTGGTGGAAGAAGCGCGCCGGCTCGACCGCGTGACGTTCGAAGAAATGCTGGAAATGGCAAGCCTGGGTTCCAAGGTGCTGCAGATCCGCTCGGTGGAATTCGCCGGCAAATATCAGGTCAAGACGCGCGTGCTGTCGAGCCTGACCGATCCGCTCATCCCGCTCGACGCCGAAATGAAGTCGGGCACCCTGATTACTTTTGAAGAAGACGAGACCATGGAAAAAGCAGTCATCTCGGGCATCGCGTTCCAGCGCGACGAGGCTCGTATCGCCGTGATGGGTGTGCCCGACAAGCCGGGCATCGCGTATCAGATTCTCGGCCCGGTGGCGGACGCGAATATCGACGTCGACATGATCATCCAGAATCAGAGCGTCGAAGGCAAAACTGCGTTCACGTTCACGGTCGGTCGCGGCGACTATCAGCGCGCCATGGACATCCTCACGGGCCAGGTGAAGGGTCACGTGCAGGCCGAGCAGGTGCTGGGCGATCCGAAGGTGTCGAAGGTGTCCGTGGTCGGCGTCGGCATGCGTTCGCACGTCGGTATCGCGAGCACGATGTTCCGCACCTTGTCGGAAGAGGGCATCAACATCCAGATGATCTCCACGTCCGAAATCAAGATTTCGGTGCTGATCGACGAAAAGTACATGGAGCTCGCGGTACGCGCGCTGCATAAAGCGTTCGAACTGGATCAGGCTTAATAGCTGGCGGCAGGGTCGTAGCAGCCCGTCGCGGCGGGCAAGAGCGGGGCGCACGTGTGCGCCCCGTTTGTTTTTTCGCGGCGGTTTGCGGCATTGCGCGCGTAGAAAGTTCGGGTCACAAAACTGGCACAAAAAATGTGTCGAAGAGATTGACCTGCGCGGTTCGGCCCGCTATTATCTTGGCTTCGTTGCGCTGACTCCCTGCGCAACCGAAAGTTTGGGAGACGTGGCCGAGAGGTCGAAGGCACTCCCCTGCTAAGGGAGCATCTGGGCCAAAACCTGGATCGAGGGTTCGAATCCCTCCGTCTCCGCCAGAAATGGTAGAGAGAACCCCGCAGAGTCTAGGCTCTGCGGGGTTTTTGTTTTTTAGCGCTCGCAAATTGTCTGCATTTGGACTGGGGCTCGCGTTTGCACGCAACAAGCGAGTTGCAAGATTTTGCGTAAAACCGTCCACGCAGTAGCAAACGTGAAACACCTGGGGCTTTCGCAAAGCGCATCAACGTCTCAGCTAAAAGCCAAGTCGAATAATCAGGATGGCTATATAAAATTTGCAGATCCGTTCTGCTATTCCAGAAGCCTTTTGCGATTCGTTCCTGAGCGGTCCGGCGTACGCCAGCAGATTCATTTATGTAGGCATGCGAAATATATGATTCGCTGAATCCCATGGCGAGGGCGGTGTCGGACATTCAGCAGAAGCGGCAACGCTCCGCGTACCATGTGGGCGCTTCTAGCAAGCGCGATGCAGTTGGGGCGAGCGAGCAAGGACGCGCGGCAACATTTGCCATGCCTGCAGACTTAAGGCGGCCGCAATTACGCGCCGCACACGCACCAACCAAAGCCGCGCGAGTCAGGAACCAATTACAAGCCGGTGATCTTTTCACCGAGTCTCTATCCAATGTAACGAGACGTAACCCAGAGGCTGATTGCGCGATCTTATGCATCAGTTATTACAAAGTTGAAATACGCGAGACGCTTCCTTGCGCTATATTTCGGCCACAACACATTCTTCAAAAGGGTGATCAATGAAGTCCGCTCGTCTTGTTCCACTTCTGATCGGGGTTCTCGCGTTGGGTGCGTCAGGTGCTGCGATGGCTGGCGGACTCAATGTCGGCGTCAACATCGGCATTCCCGCGCCGGTCTACGTTGCGCCGGCACCGGTTTATGCACCGCCGCCGCCGCCTCCGCCGCCGGTCGTTTATCAGCCGGCTCCGGTCTATTACGGCGGCCCGGCTATCGTGGTCGGCTGGCATGGCGACCGCTACTGGGATGGCCGTCGCTACTGGGCGCGTGACGACTGGTATCGTCGTCATCCCCCGGGCCGTTACGACTACGGTCGCGACCACTACGACAATCATCGCGGCTGGCACTGAGTTCCTCGCGCCAGTTCTGACTTTGTCGTCGAACAAAAAACCGCCTCTTGAAGGCGGTTTTTTTATTGGCGCTACGTCGAGACAGTGCGCATATGCGGTTCAATGAACTCCCGCGTCCTGTCGAAGCCCGTCGCGTCGCTTATTGGGTAGAATTCCGTGACACCGATTCCGCCCTCTGACCGACAAGGCCCCTATGACAACTGGCTCGCGACGGGTTCCAACGCCACATGTACTTCGATGCAGCGTGCTTCAAAGACTCTCGCGTGTCGGTCTGTCGTTTATGCGGTTATCGCGGCGCGCGTCGCGCGTCGGCGTAATGTGCGGGGCAGGCGGGATCGCTGCACTGCTGGCTGCACCGCAAGCGCAAGCGGTCTATGCGATCGCGCAATACGGCGAGCCGAAATATCCCGCCGATTTCAAGCATTTCGATTACGTCAATCCCGACGCTCCGAAGGGCGGCACGCTGGTGCTGGCCAATCCGAGCCGGCTCACGAGCTTCGATAAATTCAATCCGTTCACGCTGCGCGGTAATGCCGCGCCGGGTGTGGGCGAACTGTTCGAGAGCCTGACCACCGGCAGCAGCGACGAAGTGGCCTCGGCCTACGGTCTGCTCGCCGACGACATCGCCATCGCGCCCGACGGTCTGTCGACGACCTTCCACATCAATCCGCGCGCGCGTTTTTCGAACGGCGACGCTGTCACGGCCGAGGACGTCAAATACTCGCTCGACACCCTCAAGAGCCCGCAGGCGGCGCCGCAGTACGCGTCGATCTTCGGCGAGATCAAAGGCGCGGTCGTCGTCGATCCGCACACGATCCGCTTCGAGTTTCGTCAGCGTAACCGCGAGTTGCCGCTGCTGGCCGGCAGCATGCCGGTGTTCTCGCACAAGTGGGGCGTGAAACCGGATGGCAGCCGCATCCCGTTCGACCAGCTCGCCTTCGAAAAACCGATCGGCAGCGGGCCGTATCTCATCGAGCAGTACGACAACGGCCGCACGATCAGCTACCGGCGCGACCCGAATTATTGGGGCGCCGCCTTGCCGGTACGCGTGGGCACGAACAACTTCGACCGTATCGTCTACAAGCTGTATTCCGATAGCGTGGCGCGTCTCGAAGCCTTCAAGGCGGGCGAGTACGACGCGATGGTCGAATACGTGGCGCGCAACTGGGTGCGCCGCGACGTCGGCAAAAAGTTCGATAGCGGCGAGTTGATCAAGCGCGAGTTTCCGCAGCACAACGGCACCGGCATGCAGGGCTTCATGCTCAATCTGCGCCGTCCGGTGTTTCAGGACGTGCGGGTGCGCAAGGCGCTCGATCTTGCGCTGGATTTCCAGTGGCTCAACCGGCAACTGTTCTTCAATCAATACACGCGCATCGACAGTTTCTTCGCCAACACGGAATTGCAGGCGAAGGGATTGCCGTCGGCGGGCGAACTTGCGTTGCTCGATCCGTGGCGCGCGCAACTCGACCCAGCGGTGTTCGGGCCGCCGCCGAAACAGCCCGACACCGATCCGCCCGGCTCGTTGCGCGCCAATCTGTTGCAGGCGCGCGCATTGTTGCAAGAGGCCGGCTGGACTTATCGCGACGGCGCGTTGCGCAATGCCAAAGGCGAGCCGTTCCAGTTCGAGATACTCGACGACTCCGGTTCGGAAGCCACGATGGCGCCGATCGTCGCAACGCTCACGCGTAATCTGCAGAAGCTCGGCATCACGGCGAACTTTCGCGTGGCCGATTTCGCGGTGTATCAGAAGCGCCTCGACAGCTTCGATTTCGATACCACCACGATCCGCATGGCCGACGTGCAGGTGCCCGGCACGGAGCAGATCGACCGCTTCGGCAGCAAGGCCGCGGACACGCCGGGCTCGGACAACGTGATCGGGCTGAAGTCGGCCGCCGTCGATGCGGTGCTGCGTGCGCTCGTCCAGGCGCAGACGCGCGAGCAACTGGTGGACGCCACCCACGCGCTCGACCGTCTGCTGATGCATGGCTACTATGTGATTCCGCACTGGTACAGCGCGTCCCACCGCATCGCGTTCAAGCGCGGGCTCGCATGGCCGGCAAAGCTGCCCCTGTACTATTCGGCGGAAGGCTGGATCACGTCGACCTGGTGGTTCGGGCAGACGCCGGCAGCGTCGCCCAGTCAGCCGCAGCCGTGATGCGCTGAAGCATCCGTTCATTCACTGCCTTCGCACCGGAACGCCGCACATGTGGAGCTACATCCTCAAACGTCTGCTGTTGATGATTCCGACCTTGCTCGGCGTCCTGACGCTGACCTTCGTCGTGATCCAGTTCGTGCCGGGTGGTCCGGTCGAACAGATGCAGCACGAACTGCGCAAGGGCGCGGAGAATGGCGCGCCTTTCGGTCTGCGCGCGCATAGCGGTGTCGACGCACAGCAGATCGCGCAGTTGAAAGCGCTCTACGGCTTCGACAAGCCGCCGCTCGAACGCTACGTGCTCATGCTCAAGCGCTTCGCCACCTTCGATCTCGGTCAGAGCTATTTTCGCCATCAAAGCGTGTGGGCGCTGATCGTTTCCAAGCTGCCGGTGTCGATCAGCATCGGCCTGTGGACCTTCTTTCTCACGTATCTGATATCGGTACCGCTCGGCATCGCGAAAGCCGTGCGTAACGGCTCGCGTTTCGACGTGGCGACGAGTCTCGTCGTGCTGGTGGGTTACGCGATTCCCGGCTTCGTGCTGGGTGTGTTGTTGCTGGTGCTGTTCGGCGGCGGCACGTTCCTTCAGCTTTTCCCGCTGCGCAATCTCACCTCGGACAATTGGGCGCAGTTGAGCATTGCCGGCAAGATTCTGGATTACCTGTGGCACATCGCATTGCCGATCACGGCCTCGGTGGTGGGTAGTTTCGCGGTGGTCACCATGCTCACCAAAAACGCTTTCCTCGACGAGATCCGCAAGCAGTACGTCCTGACCGCGCGCGCCAAGGGTCTGTCGGAAAAACGCGTGCTGTGGAAGCACGTGTTTCGCAATGCGCTCCTGCCGCTGATCGTCGGTTTTCCGGCCGCGTTCATCGGCGCGTTTTTTACCGGCAGTCTGCTGATCGAGACGCTGTTTTCGCTCGACGGACTTGGCTTGCTGTCGTACGAGTCGGTGGTGCGGCGCGACTATCCGGTGGTGCTCGGCACGCTGTATCTGTTCACGCTGATCGGTCTGGCCACCAAGCTGATTTCCGACCTCTGCTATGTGTGGGTCGATCCCCGCATCCAATTCGAACAACTGGACCGTTGATGAATCGAGCCCGCCTTCCCGCCGATGCGACACCGCGCACCGAAACGGTCCGCGCGTTCGTCTCGCCTTCGCCCGCGCGCCGCGTATGGCAGCGTTTTCGCCAGCAGCGTCTGGGCTACTGGAGTCTGATTATTTTCGTGGTGGCGTTCGCGGCGAGTCTCGCGGGTCCGCTCTGGTCGAACGACAAACCGCTGGTGGTGCGCTACGAAGGGCATACCTATTTTCCGCTCTTCAAGACCTACGCCGAGACCACCTTCGGCGGCGACTTTCCCACGCCGGCCGATTACCTCGATCCGTACATCAAGCAGCGTTTCAGCGCACCCGGCAATTTCGCGGTGTATCCGCCGAACCGCTACTACTACGACACGCTGAACTACTTTTCGAAGGCGCCGAATCCGGCGCCGCCGTCGCGCGAAAACTGGCTCGGCACCGACGACCGCGGCCGCGATCTGCTCGCGCGATTGCTCTACGGATTCCGCGTGTCGGTGGAGTTCTCGCTCGTGCTGACGCTGATTGGCACCGTGCTCGGCATCGCTGCTGGCGCGGTGCAAGGCTTCTTCGGCGGACGTATCGACATCGTCGGGCAACGTCTGATCGAAATCTGGAGCGCGCTGCCCGAGCTTTACCTGCTGATCATTTTTTCGTCGATCTTCGAGCCCGGATTCATTCTGCTGATCGTGCTGTTGTCGCTATTCGGATGGATCGGTCTGTCCGATTACGTGCGCGCCGAGTTCCTGCGCAATCGCAATCAGGATTACGTGCGGGCGGCGCGGGCAATGGGTTTGTCGAACTGGCAGATCATGTGGCGGCACGTGTTGCCGAACAGCCTGACGCCGGTCATCACGTTTCTGCCGTTTCGCATGAGCGGGGCGATCCTCGCGTTGACGAGCCTCGATTTTCTCGGGCTGGGCGTGCCGCCGCCGACGCCGAGTCTCGGCGAACTGCTTGCGCAGGGCAAAGCGAATCTCGACGCGTGGTGGATCTCGCTGTCGACGTTCGGTGTGCTCGTCGCCATGCTGCTGCTGTTGACCTTCATGGGCGACGCGCTGCGGAACGCGCTCGACACCCGCATCTCGGATGCCATGCGTGCCGGGGGCAATCAGTGAGCGGCGGCCTGAGGAACAACGAACGCGCGGACACGACGCAGCCGCTCCTGGAACTGGACCGCTTGCACGTGACCTTCGGCGACACGATCGCGGTGAACGACGTCACGCTCGCGATTCAACGCGGCGAGCGGGTGGCGCTGGTCGGCGAATCGGGATCGGGCAAGAGCGTGACCGCGCTGTCCGTCCTGCGTCTTCTGAGCGATGCACGCGTGAGCGGCGCAATCCGTTTCGACGGCCAAGATCTGCTGGCCAAAAGCGAGCGCGAGATGCGCGGCATGCGCGGCTCGGATATCGCGATGATCTTCCAGGAGCCGATGACGGCGCTCAACCCGCTCTATACGATCGGCGACCAGATCGCGGAGACCATCGTCGTGCACGACGGCGTGCCGGCGAGTGAAGCGCGCAAGCGGGCCGTGGCGCTGCTCGGGCGCACCGGCATTCCGGAGCCCGGCAAGCGCGTCAACAGCTATCCGCATCAACTCTCGGGCGGCCAGCGGCAGCGCGCCATGATTGCCATGGCGCTGGCATGCCGTCCGCGTCTGCTTCTCGCCGACGAACCCACCACGGCGCTCGACGTCACGATCCGCGCACAGATCGTCGATCTGTTGCTGGAATTGCAGCGAGACGAGGCGCAGAAGCGCGGCATGGCGGTGCTGCTGATCACGCACGACCTCAACCTCGTGCGACGCTTCGCGCAACGCATTGCGGTGATGGAGAAGGGCGTGCTGGTGGAGAGCGGCACGGTCGAGCAGGTTTTCGATTCGCCGCAGCATCCGTACACGCAACGACTGCTGGCGAGCCGGCCGCAGCGCACAGTGGTGCCTGTGCTGCCGATTTCGCCGGTGCTGCTCGAGGCGCGCGATGTGTCCGTCGACTTCAAGACGCGCTTGCCGGGTTTCAGCGGCTGGTTTCGCGCTGGACAGTTTCGCGCGGTCAACGACGCGAACGTGTCGGTGCGGCAGGGCGAGACGCTTGGGATCGTCGGCGAGTCGGGTTCGGGCAAATCGACGCTGGCGATGGCGCTACTTGGCCTGCAACGCACGGCGCACGGTGAAATCGACTTTCAGGGCAGGGCGCTCGGCAGCTATCGCGGCGCCGAACAGACTGCCTTACGGTCGAATATGCAAGTTGTCTTTCAGGACCCGTTCAGTTCGCTTTCGCCTCGCCAGACCATCGAGCAGATTGTCGGCGAAGGGCTCGCGCTGCATCGGCCACAAATGACGCCGCAGGCACGGCGCGACAAGGTGGTGTCGGTGTTGCGCGAAGTCGGACTCGACCGCACGGTGCTGCACCGTTATCCGCACGAGTTTTCCGGCGGGCAGCGTCAGCGGATCGCCATTGCCCGCGCGCTCGTGCTGGAGCCGCGCATCCTGATCCTCGACGAACCGACCAGCGCGCTCGACGTGTCGATCCAGCAGCAAGTGCTGAAACTGCTCGCCGGGTTGCAACAGAAGTACAACCTCGGCTTCGTTTTCATCAGTCACGATCTGGCCGTGATCGGGGCAATGGCACACCGTGTCGCGGTGATGCAAAACGGTTCTATTGTCGAAAGCGGCGACGTCGAGCAGATTTTTGCGACGCCGTCCCACCCTTACACTCGAAAGCTGCTGAAAGCGGCTCTGGACCGTTGATTTTTCACCCTTTCACCAATTGGGTGCGTGTCTCGATTGTATTTTTCTATTTACTTTGACACGTGAATACTTACTGGCTAGTATCGACCAAACTTTTTTCCGTATCCCACTGATTTTTAGGCAAAAACTACCGACCAATGCAGCACAGAAACCTAACCCAGGCTTGTACGCGCGTCGTCGCCGGGATGTTCATTGGCGTCTTGATGGCAGCAGCTCCCGGCGCTTTCGCCGACGAAGTAAGCAGTTTTAATCAGAATGCCTCATATTCGACCTCTAGCGGGTCGAATTCGTTGTCCTCCCTGAATACGCAAAACGCAACGCCCGATAGCGACGGCAGCGCCAAATCGTTCCTGTCCGGCATGGCCGGCAAAGCGGGCGACGTGGTGGTTGGTGCGTTGAACATGATCGGCGTTCGTTACCGTTGGGGCGGCAACACGCCGGACTCCGGACTCGACTGTAGCGGCTTTGTCCGCTACGTTTTCCAGGACACGCTCGGTATGGCGCTGCCGCGTCGTGCTGAAGAAATGAGCCGTGTCGGCGAGAAAGTTCGCGTGAGCGACCTCAAGCCGGGCGATCTGGTGTTCTTCAACACCATGCGCCGCACTTTCTCGCACGTCGGCATCTATATCGGCGACAACAAGTTCGTGCATTCGCCGTCCACCGGCAGTACGATCCGTGTCGACGACATGGATAGCGGCTACTGGGAAAAGCGCTTCACCGGCGCGCGACGGATCGAAACTTCGTATCAGGAAGGCGAAGATCTGCGCAAACGCGTGAATGCAACGATCGGCGGCAACCAATAACCGGCTGAGCCTGACGCGCTGCAAGACTGACGCACAACAAAAAGCCTGCTTCGTTCGAAGCAGGCTTTTTGCTTTTCACCACCTACATTGGGACGCTCAGGTCGCGACGCGGCTCGCTGCCAGCTTGCGCTGCAACTCCGGCATCATCTTCGCCACCGCTTCCTCGCCCGCCAGAATCGCCGCGTTGCGCTGCGAAAAATCGCTGCCGCTCATCGCAGCCAGATTCGGTCGAATCACGATGTCGGCGTATTTGTCGAGTTCGTAAGCCTTGATGGTTTGACCCATGATCGTGAACGTCTGCATGAGCACGTCGAAGGAACTCGCCGTGAGGCCACTCTCCGGCCGCTGGGAGATGTCGACGGCGATCACGAAATCCGCGCCCATCTTGCGTGCAAACGAAGCGGGCACGGGGCTCACCAGTCCACCGTCGACGTACTCGTGACCGCCGATCTTCACCGGTTCGAAGATCGACGGCACGCTGCACGACGCGCGCACCGCCACGCCGGTATTGCCGCGCTGGAACAGGATCGGCTGGCCGGTCTTGAGATCGGTCGCGACCACGCCGAGCGGCTTGACCATCTTTTCGATCGGCCGGTTGTTGAGCGTCGTGTTCAGGTAGTTCTGCAGCGCGATGCCTTGCAGGAAGCCGCGCGTACGGAACGGCATCGCCCAGTCGCTGATCGAGGCTTCGTCCATGGTCAGGGCGAGTTTGTTCAGCGCAAAGCCATTCATGCCCGACGCGTACAGCGCACCGACGACCGAGCCGGCGCTGGTGCCCGCCACCAGATCGATCTGGATGTTGCGAGCCTCCAGCGCCTTGATCACGCCGATGTGCGCGAAGCCGCGCGCCGCGCCGCCGCCCAGCGCAAGCGCCACGCGGATCGGCCGCTGGGTTCGGTCGACCGGCGGCGCAACGGGCGTGGCCGGCGAGTTGGGTGTCGTGACGACGGAAGCGCTATCGGTTCTGCCGCCCGTCGTGGTGCAGGCGGCCAGCATCGCGGAAGCTGCGGCCAGTGAGAAGTTGCGGCGGGCGAGGCGAGGGGGTGACGATTTCAACGGGTTCTCCAGCAACGGCACGCAAGCCACACGGGGCGCGGTGCCGAAATCGGGCGGATAGTCAAACAGGTGGAACGGCCTTCTATCAGGCGCGCTGCGGTTCTATCCGAGCCGCAGCGCGCACATCATAAATCAAAGATTCGCGCGTTCGGCGGCCCGGTAATGAAACGTTGCAGTGCTCGCATCCGAATGCCGTTCGGGATCGCGCGCCGGTCGATCAGCCATTCGGACGAGGCGGGCGGAAGGCCGCTGGAAGGTATAATTCGGGTCTCGTATCCATTTCCTTCGCGTCCGTGCACGCGCAACGTTTTGCCGCACGGGCGCGTTCCGCTGCCGCGCCGAATTGGCATGAAACGCCACGGCGCCGGCGCCTGTCTTCCGAGTAATCGCTAATGACCACCTCCGTTCGTACCCGTTTCGCACCGAGTCCCACCGGCTTCATCCACCTCGGCAACATTCGCTCCGCGCTTTATCCGTGGGCGTTCGCGCGCAAGATGAAAGGGACCTTCGTGCTGCGGATCGAGGACACCGATCTCGAGCGCTCCACGTCCGAGTCCGTGGATGCGATCCTGGAAGGCATGAACTGGCTCGGTCTGGACTTCGACGAAGGCCCGTTCTATCAGATGCAGCGCATGGACCGGTACCGTGAAGTTCTCAAGCAGATGCAGGACGCCGGCCTCGTGTACCCGTGCTACATGTCGACCGAAGAACTGGACGCGTTGCGCGAGCGTCAGCGCGAAGCGGGCGAAAAGCCGCGCTACGACGGCACGTGGCGCCCGGAGCCTGGCAAGGTTCTGCCGGAGCCGCCGGCCGGCGTGCAGCCCGTGCTGCGCTTTCGCAACCCGCTGACGGGCGTGGTGGCATGGGACGACGCAGTGAAAGGCCGCATCGAAATCTCAAATGAAGAACTCGACGACCTCGTTATCGCGCGACCGGACGGCACGCCGACCTATAACTTCTGCGTCGTAGTCGATGATCTCGATATGCGCATCACGCACGTGATTCGCGGCGACGACCACGTGAACAATACGCCTCGCCAGATCAACATTCTGCGGGCGCTCGGCGGCGAGCCGCCGGTCTATGCGCACTTGCCGACCGTGCTGAACGAGCAGGGCGAGAAGATGAGCAAGCGTCACGGCGCAATGAGCGTGATGGGTTATCGCGACGCGGGCTACCTGCCGGAAGCCGTGGTCAACTATCTCGCGCGGCTGGGTTGGTCGCACGGCGACGCCGAAGTCTTCACGCGCGAGCAGTTCGTGGACTGGTTCGATCTGGAGCACCTGGGCAAGTCCCCGGCTCAGTACGACCACGACAAGCTGAACTGGCTCAACGCGCACTACATCAAGGAAGCTGACAACGCGCGCCTTGCGGAACTTGCCAAGCCGTTTTTCGCAGACCTCGGCATCGACGAAGCTGCGATCGCGCAAGGCGCCGATTTGACGGCGGTGGTCGGGCTGCTCAAGGACCGTGCGTCCACGGTCAAGGAAATCGCCGAAAACGCGGCCATGTTCTACCGTACGCCCGCGCCTGAAGCGGAGGCGCTCACGCAGCACGTCACAGATGCAGTCCGTCCGGCGCTGGGCGATCTCGCTGCAGCGCTCAAGACGGCCGAGTGGACCAAGGAAGCCATCGCGGCTACGCTCAAAGCCACACTCGGCGCTCATAAGCTGAAGATGCCCCAGCTCGCCATGCCGGTGCGTCTGCTGGTGGCGGGCACTACGCATACGCCGTCCATCGACAGCGTGTTGATGCTGTTTGGTCGCGAAGTCGTGGTCGGCCGTATCGAAAAAGCTTTAGGCTGAGCGCGTTAGCGCAAGCCTTGAGAGGGTTTGCATGCGACTAGCAAAAAAAGTCGCATGCAATTGCTCAAAGGGTATTTACAAAGCGCAATTTGGCCTCTAGAATCTCGTTTCTGTTCTGCAAGGGGGGGTATAGCTCAGCTGGGAGAGCGCTTGCATGGCATGCAAGAGGTCAGCGGTTCGATCCCGCTTACCTCCACCATCAGAGCAGAGTGAAGTAGTTCCGAAGTCTGGAACTTGTAGCAAAAAAAACTTCACAAATTGATATAACGTAGTTAGAATATCGGTCTTTGCTGCTGACGAAACAAAAGTTAGCGTCAGTTAGCAGCAAGATAAAGACAGATCTGAAAAGATTATGTCCCCTTCGTCTAGAGGCCTAGGACATCACCCTTTCACGGTGAGTACAGGGGTTCGAATCCCCTAGGGGACGCCAAACATCAGCGTCACTTTAGTGTTCCGAGCAAAGCTTGGGTGGCAGTAAAGAAGCGCAGTTTGCAGAGAAAAAACCAACGCTCGCAAGCTAGGGTGTTAAGACTGGAGTGGTAGTTCAGTTGGTTAGAATACCGGCCTGTCACGCCGGGGGTCGCGGGTTCGAGTCCCGTCCACTCCGCCAGACAAAGCCCGTTCATCAGAACTTGAACGGGCTTTTTCATTAAAGGTGTAAGCAGTACGTTGTCCCCTTCGTCTAGAGGCCTAGGACATCACCCTTTCACGGTGAGTACAGGGGTTCGAATCCCCTAGGGGACGCCAAGACATCGGCGTCGTTCGGTAAGCGGTTGAATGATGCAGTTGGCAAATGAGCGAAGCTCGTTTGTCGCGGTGCGAAAATCTGGAGCGGTAGTTCAGTTGGTTAGAATACCGGCCTGTCACGCCGGGGGTCGCGGGTTCGAGTCCCGTCCGCTCCGCCAGATTGGGAAAAGCCCACTTCGAAAGAAGTGGGCTTTTTTTATTTCCGCGCCGTACTTCACCTGGGTATGCTCGGGACAAACAGCCATTGCCAGTTGCCGCGGCCTGTTTTACCGTAGTTCCGACTCATCTTCGCCGTCCTGCCATGTTCGATCCAACCGAAGCTCCGTCGCCGTTTCATTTGCGCAAAGCCAGCATGGACGATTTCGAGTTCGCCGAGGAGCTGACTCGCAACAACATGGGCGGCTACTATCGGCGGCATCATCTTGTATGGCGCGGCGATCTGTTTCTCGGTAGCTGGCGCGAGTCGGAGAATTTCATCCTCGAAGTGGACGGCGCACCGATCGGCGTACTGCGCATCACGCAAGAGGGCGATTCGCTGCATATTCGCGACGTGCAGATCGCCGAGGGACATCGGCGGCTCGGCGCGGGCACTTATCTGCTCGACATTTCGCACCAATGGGCGCGCGAGCGCGGACTGCACGAACTGCAGTTGCGCGTCTTCGTCGATAACCCCGCCGCGCGTCTCTATCAGCGCAAAGGCTACAAGCTGGCTGGTCCGCGTCTCGCGCAGCTTGGCGCGATCAGGCATCTCGCGCGGCGCGTCTGAATTTTGCGGCGCCGATTCATGCGCACGTTGCGACGCATGCTCATCTGAGCAGCTTCAGTCACAAGCTCGCACTCTTCGAACGTCAGCAGCAGCTAGCGGCGCTGCGCGGTCTCGTCGTCCGCGTCGGCGTGATCCTGGCCGTTGGTCACGGCGCCATGCTCCGGGCCACGCTCCATGAACGCACGCGGGCTTTCGCCGAACGCACGCCGGAACATCGCGGAAAACGCACTCTGGCTTTGATAGCCCAATTCCTGCGCAACATGCGACAGCGGTCGTCCCTGGCTCAGCAGCGGAATCGCGCGAGCCAGAATGGCCTGCTGACGCCATTGCGAAAAACTCACGCCCAACTCCTGACGAAACAGCCGGGCGATGGTCCGCGTGCTGGCGCCGACGCTCGACGCCCATTGTTCGAGCGACTCGCCATGCGTCGGATCGGCGATGACGGCTTCGCACAGCGCGCGCAGACGCTTTTCGCTGGGCATCGGCACCGAAAGCGGCAGTGGTTCCGAGCGCGTCAATTCGTCGAGTGCGAGTTCGCCTAGCAGGCGTTCGCGCGTCGCCGAGAGGCCGGGTGTATCGAGTGCGGCGATGACCTCGCGCAGCAGATTCGAAACCTCCACCACTCGCGGCGTGTCGAGCCCGGACGGCACCGTGCTTTCCGTGATGTAGAGCGTGCGCAGGAAGGCATCTTCGACGGCCACCACTTCGTGCGTCACGTGCGGCGGGACCCAGATGGCGCGCGAGGGCGGCACCATCCACGTCGTGCCGGTCGTGGCGACGCGCAGCACGCCGCGCGACGCATACGCCACCTGCGCCCACGCATGCGTGTGGCGCGCGATGCGCCAGCCGGACGGCATCGGCCGCGAGCGTACGCGAATCGGATGGGTGAGCGTAGGCTGGAATTCCGGCGGGATGTCGGCAAAGCGAACGAGGCTCGCCGGGTCGGCGTCGGCGGACGAATTCATGGCGATGATCGATTCTCCCGAAGCAGTCCGAAAGTCCAATGAGCTTGTCATTGTAGGTGTTGTGCGCGCAGCCTCGTTGCATAATGGCCCATTGCGGCGAACCCGAGGAGACTTCCATGAGCTTTGCCACCGCGGACCTGTGCGACGCGCACGAGGATCAACTGACGCTCGGCACGCTGCGCGTGCTGGAGCCGGTCTTTCATCTGTTCAGCCGTACGGAATGTTTCAGCGGCGCGGCAGTCACGCTGCAAGTGTTCGAAGACAATGGCCTGGTGCGTTCCACGCTGGAGGAGTCGGGCGCAGGCCGCGTGCTGGTGGTCGACGGCGGCGGCAGTCTGCGTTACGCGCTGGTGGGCGGAAATCTCGCCGAGATCGCCGAGCAGAACGGCTGGGCCGGCATCGTCATCAACGGCTGCGTGCGCGATGCGCTCGAACTCAACGAAGCGAACGTCGGCGTGGCGGCGCTCACGACGTGCCCGCGCCGCTGCCGCAAACTCGGCGTCGGCCAGCGCGACGTACCGGTGCAATTGCCGGGCGCGCTGGTGCGTCCAGGCGAATGGATCTACGCCGATATCGACGGCGTACTCGTCGCCGCTGCGCCGCTCGACTGAGCCATCCTGAATCGATCTTCGAACCCGCTTCGCACTGAAGCTGAAACGAAGCTCAACTGCAAGGAGAGCAAACCACAATGCAAACTGTTTTTGTGTACGGCACGTTGCGCGCCGGCGAAGTGAACGACATCAGCGAGGCGGCGGCGCGTAATGAGATTGCGGCACCGAGCCTGCTCGGCACGGCGACCGTGCGCGGCCATCTTTTTGATTTTGGCTCCTATCCGGGCCTCGTCGTCGACGAAGGCGGTGTCGACGTGATCGGCGATGTCTACGAAATCGAAGACGAACTGGTTGCGGTGCTCGACGAGATCGAAGCTGTGTATCCCGGTGTCGAAGACCGCTTTCTGGCCCGCGACGTCATGGTGAAAGTGGACGGCAATGTCGTGAATTGCCGCTTCTATCCCGTCACGCCGAATGCCGTCAAAGGTCTGCCGGAAATCCGCTCGGGCGACTGGGTGTCGCACCGCAGTACACGTTAGTCGGCGTATAAAAAAACGGCCCGGCAGGCATACGCCTGTCGGGCCGCCGGTCGGTCAGCCTGGCGACACTCAAACCGCTTTCGCTCCCTTCCGGGTGCGGAGGGTTTGCCGCGAAAGCGGGCTTGCTACTGCGTCATTCGTGATCGACGGTCCGGCTCGAACACGTCGAGTCGAAACGCCCTTGCGGGTCAGCGGTTTCAGATTTCCTCGTAAAGCGGCAAGGTCAGGAAGTCCGTGAACTGCTCCGAGGTCGACATTTCCTCGAAGATTTGTGCGGCGCGATCGTAGGGCGCGGTATCGCCGCCTACGGCCGTTTTCACTTTGTCGAGTTCCTGCGTGGACAATTCGCGCACCAGTTCGGCAGTGACCTTACGGCCGTCTTCGAGCTTGCCCTTCGGCGAACGAATCCATTGCCAGACTTGCGAGCGTGAGATTTCCGCGGTCGCGGCGTCTTCCATCAGGTTGTGGATGGGCACGCAGCCATTGCCCGCGAGCCACGAACCCAGGTAGTGAATCCCCACGTTGATGTTGTTACGCAAACCGGCTTCGGTGATCGGCGCTTCGGGGCGGAAGTCCGTCAGATCGGTAGCGGTGACCAGCACGTCGTCGCGTTGCTTGCCGATCTGGTTCGGCTTGTCGCCGAGTACCTTGACGAACTCTTCCATCGCGATCGGCACGAGTCCCGGATGCGCGACCCAGCCGCCGTCATAACCGTCGCCTGCATCGCGCGCCTTGTCCGAGCGCACGCCGCCCATGGCCTTGTCGTTTGCAGCCGGATCGTTCTTGATCGGGATCAACGCGCTCATGCCGCCGATCGCCGGCGCATGGCGACGATGGCACGTCTTCAGCAACAGCAGGGCGTACGCGCGCATGAACGGCGACGTCATGGTGATCTGCGAGCGGTCCGCCAGGCAGAAATCGCGGTCGGCCTTGAACTTCTTGATGGCCGAGAAGATGTAGTCCCAACGTCCTGCATTCAGCCCCGAGCTATGTTCGCGCAGCTCGTACAGAATCTCGTCCATCTCGAAAGCGGCGACGATCGTTTCGATCAGCACGGTGGCGCGGATCGTGCCGCGCGGCACGCCGACGGCCTCCTGTGCGGCGACGAAGATGTCGTTCCAAAGACGCGCTTCCAGATGACTTTCCATCTTCGGCAGATAGAAGTACGGGCCCGAACCGCGCGCGACCAGTTCCTTCGCGTTATGGACCATGAACAGCGCGAAATCGAAGATACCGCCGGACACGCGCTTGCCGTCCACCTTCACGTGCTTTTCGTCCAGATGCCAGCCACGCGGACGCACGATCAACGTCGCGACCTTGTCGTTCAGCCGATACGATTTGCCGTTCTGTTCGAGCGAAATCGTGCGGCGCACCGCGTCTTTCAGATTGATGTGCCCGGTGATCTGGTTGTCCCAGCTCGGCGCATTCGAATCCTCGAAATCGGTCATGTACGAATCCGCGCCCGAGTTCAGCGCGTTGATGATCATCTTGCGCTCGACCGGTCCGGTGATTTCCACGCGGCGGCATTGCAGGTCTTGCGGCAGCGGCGCAATGGTCCAGTCGGCTTCGCGCACGCTTTTCGTTTCGGCGAGAAAGTCGGGGCGTTCGCCGGCGTCGAGCCGCTTCGTGCGTTCCACGCGCGCCTGCAACAACTGCTGACGGCGCGGCTCGAAGGTGCGATGCAGCGCGGCGACGAGTTCGAGTGCTTCACGCGTAAGGATCGCTTCGTAACCGGCTTTGATCCCGGCGGTGATTTCCATGCCTTGCGGCAACTGCAACGATGACTGCGGGTGCGCCATGTTTTCTCCTTGGTCGGTCAGATTGCAAAGATGCAAATGTTCAGATGCACTTCGTTATGCGTCGTACCGTCGTGCGGCGGGTTGCAGCGGTCATGCGCCAGGGCTGTGGCGCGTTCGGCTGCCGCCCGAGCCGCCGGAGCGGCCCGACGACGCGAGGGTCTTCAAAAATGCGAGCAGATCGTGCATGCCTCCGCCCGCGCCATGCGGCGTCACGCCCAGTTCTTCGACGGGTGCGTTTTGCCGGTTGAGCCAGAAAGTGGTGAAGCCGAACCAGCTTGCGCCGGCGATATCCCAGCCGTTCGACGACACGAACACGATCTCGCGCGGCTCGGCGCCGAAGGCTCGTGTGCCGAGCGCGTAGGCGGCGGGCGAGGGTTTGTAGGCGCGTACCGTGTCGACGGACAGAACGTGATCGAACAGCCCCGTCATGCCGGCGCTCTTGATGGCGATGTCGAGCATCTGCGGATTGCCGTTCGAAAGGATGGCGAGGCCGGGTTCCGTGCGCGCTGTCTGAAGTGGTGCGCGCGATGACGTGGTGGCGCCGGGCGTAGTCGCCGTTCGCGGCGCGTGCAACTCGCGCAGGGCGGGAATGGCGTCGGGGAAGGCGGACAGGCACGCGTATTCGTCCATCAGACGTTTCTCGCCGGCGGCGTTCAGCGTGAGCTGGAGTTTTTTTGCGGCGAAACGCAGGGCGTCGAGCGTGATATCCCAGAACGGCCGGTACTGCGCGCCGGGTGCATCCGGCGGCGCGGCGAGCGTGCGCAACTGGGTGTATTCGATCTGCTTGAGGCGCCACAACTGCGAGAGCGAGTCGCCGTGGCCCGGGAACATCTGCTCTGCGGCAGCGATCACCGAATGGACGTCGAAGAGCGTGCCGTACGCGTCGAATATCACTGCTTTGGGGATAAGTGTCGTTGTGGCCGACATTGCCGTGCACTCCTGTCAGAGGTCAGGACGGATTGTATTAGTGCTGCTGTACGCTAAAAAAGAGGCTAAAGATCACTTGATCTTTTACTTTCATGCACCTAATCTGACGCGCACCGACCACTTTCCGCGCCTGCGGCCACGCTCTCCATGGACCGTTTCAAGCAGATCGAAACTTTCGTCACTGTCGCGGCGAAGGGCAGCCTGTCCGCGGCGGCGCTCGCCGAGGGCGTCGCGCCCGCGATCATCGGCCGCCGCATCGACGCACTCGAAGAGCGCCTCGGCGTCAAACTGCTGGTCCGAACCACGCGCCGGATCACGCTGACCTTCGAAGGCTCGGCGTTTCTCGAAGACTGTCAGCGGGTCATTCACGACATGCAGAACGCCGAGGCGAGCGTCTCGGCGGGCGGCGTCAAGGCAAGCGGCCATCTGCGGCTTTCCGCGCCGGCGGGTTTCGGGCGTCGCCATGTCGCGCCGCTGGTGCCGGCGTTCACCGTCGCGCATCCGGACGTTTCGATCACGCTCGATCTGTCGGACCGGCTCGTCGATCTGGTCAACGAGGGTTTCGATTGCGCCGTGCGTCTGGGTGAATTGCCGGACTCGTCGTTGGTGTCGTTGAAACTCGGGGAAAACCGGCGTGTGTGCGTGGCGTCGCCGGACTATCTGAGCCGGCGCGGCGCGCCGCATACGCTCGCCGATCTCGCGCATCACAACTGCCTTGCGCTCGGCGCGAGCGCCAACCAGCAGCGTGGCTGGGTGTTCCAGCAGGGCGACAAGGTCGTGTCGATCAAGGTCTCCGGCACGATGGAATGCTCGGACGGCGCGGTGCTCCACGAATGGTGTCTCGAAGGCCATGGCCTCGCGTGGCGCTCGTGGTGGGAGGTCGGCTCGGACATCGCCGCCGGCCGACTGGTCAGCGTGCTGGACGATTTCGCCGCGCCGCCGATCGGCATCCATGCCGTGTTCCCGCAGCGCCGCCATCTGCCGCTGCGGGTTCGGCTGTTCCTCGATTTCCTCAAACATACCTACGGTCATCCCGGTTACTGGGGTTGATGTTCCCCGGCCGCTCGGACCTGGCGGCAAGTCCGCGCCTTCGCTGCCTCGCACGCTTCTCTTGCGCGACGCTTTCGCGCACTACAATCAGAAGCAGTGGCTTGCACGCCGAGTCTCGTTGGACGCTGACGCCGCATCGCGCAGGCGGCGACGGAGGGCATCATGTTCAGGCACATTCTGGTTCCGACCGACGGTTCCGATCTTTCACGCAAGGCCATGGACGGCGCCATCGATCTGGCGCAGGCCGTCGGCGCGCGTGTCACCGCTTACGCGTGTCTGCCGCAATATCCGTACTCGCCGTTCTCGGACGTGGTGGTCGAGCCGCCCTCCGAGTTCCTGCAGCGCAGCGAGCGCGAGGCGCGCGTGCATCTGCGTGAAGTGGAGCGGGCGGCGCGTCGTTTCGGTGTCGCGTTCGACAGCCGCACCAGCGTGCATCCGGCGCCTTACCTCGGCATCATCGAAGCGGCGGAGCAGGGCGGCTGCGACGTCATCTTCATGGCGTCGCACGGTCGACGCGGTCTCGGCAGCCTTCTGATCGGCAGCGAAACGCAGCGCGTGCTCACCCACACCAAGATTCCGGTCATCGTTTATCGCTGAACGTGCGGGGTATTCCGTTCAACCACTTTGCGAGTAAAAAACGCGCCGGCGATGAAGCCGGCGCGTCCGATGTTCGCCGCACAATGCGTTGTGCTGGCTTTCTCACTGCTGCGATCCCGCTCCCAGATTCCCGCCCTCGAAGCCAGCCTTCGGCTCCGGCGCGGCTTCTCCTCCCTGTGACGGCGGCCTTCTGACGAGGCCGCTTGGTCGTCTGCTTTGTCGTTGTTTGTCCTACGACTCGTCTGGCGGCGAACCGGCCCTGAGGCCGGTTCCGCTCAGGCGACCTTCTTGTCGAAGAACTGTTCGTCTTCCGTCGAACCGTGCAGCGCGGTCGTCGATGCTTCGCGTTCGACCGTTTGCGTCACGGCGTCGAAGTAGCCCGTGCCGACTTCGCGCTGATGCTTGACCGCGGTGAAGCCCTTCTCGGCCGCGGCGAATTCGGCCTGCTGCATCTCGACGAACGCCGTCATCTGGTTGCGGGCGTAGCCGTGCGCCAGGTTGAACATCGAGTAGTTCAGCGCATGGAAACCGGCCAGCGTGATGAACTGGAACTTGTAGCCCATCGCGCCGAGTTCGCGCTGGAACTTGGCGATCGTGGCGTCGTCCAGATTCTTCTTCCAGTTGAACGACGGCGAGCAGTTGTACGACAGCAGTTGATCCGGAAATTCCTTGTGGATCGCGTCGGCGAATTTCTTCGCGAACTCGAGGTCCGGCTTGCCGGTTTCGCACCAGATCATGTCGGCGTAGGGCGCATAAGCGAGACCACGCGAGATGGCTTGCTCGAGACCCGGCTTCGTGCGGTAGAAACCTTCCACCGTGCGCTCGCCCGTCAGGAACGGCTTGTCGTTGTCGTCGACGTCCGAAGTGATCAGGTCGGCGGCTTCGGCGTCGGTACGTGCCAGCAGCACGGTCGGCGTGCCGCAGACGTCGGCGGCGAGACGCGCGGCCGTCAGCTTGGCGACGTTTTCGCGTGTCGGCACCAGCACCTTGCCGCCCATGTGGCCGCACTTCTTCACCGAAGCGAGCTGGTCTTCGAAGTGCACGCCTGCCGCGCCGGCTTCGATCATGGCCTTCATCAGTTCGAACGCGTTCAGCACGCCGCCGAAACCGGCTTCCGCGTCGGCCACGATCGGCTGGAAGTAGTCGATATAGCCCTCGTCGCCCGGATTCTTGCCTTCCGACCACTGGATCTGGTCAGCGCGCGTCAGCGTGTTGTTGATGCGCTTCACGACGAGCGGCACCGAGTTCGCCGGATACAGCGACTGGTCCGGGTACATTTCGCCGGCAACGTTCGCGTCGCCCGCAACCTGCCAGCCCGACAGATAGATTGCCTTGAGGCCGGCCTTGACCTGTTGCATGGCCTGATTGCCGGTCAGCGCGCCGAGCGAGTTCACGAACGGCTCGTTGTTGACGCTTTCCCAGAGTTTTTCCGCGCCACGCTTGGCAAGGGTGTGCTCGACCTGAACCGAACCGCGCAGACGGACCACGTCTTCCGCCGTGTAGCTGCGCTTCACGCCTTTCCAGCGCGGATCGGTTTCCCATTGCTGTTGGAGTTGCTTCGCTTGTTCTTGACGGGACATGGTGTGCTCCTTGATTGCCTGTAATGGATGGGGTGACTCTCTGTCTTCATCGTCGCGATCGGCCTGAAGGCGTTTCGTTTCGTGAAGTCTTGTATAAGAGTCTAGGCAAATCGATGGCGCCGCAATAGTCGCCCGTCGTTCTTTTTGATGTATTTATTTTTGTTAAAAATCATTGGCTTATAGACGTCGTTTCATATTGAGAAACGTTTTTTTCCATCTTGCAATGGCCGTCGTTGTGCCGTGCAGCACGATTTTTTACGACGCAAAAAAATTTTCCACATCGTGAAATTTCGGATATCACTGATCTGACGCCCACGTCTTGCAAAAAATGCAGACGAAAAAAAACCGGCGCCTGAGCACCGGTTTTTCGATTGAAGCTGTTGTCCGACAGGGTTTGCCGAAGAAAAGCCTCTTATGAAGCCTGTCTGACTGGCTTAGCTGCCGCGACGCGCCGTACGCGGACCGTCGCTGCGGCGTGCGCCGTAGCCGCCGTCACGCGAGCCGCCGAAGCCTTCGCGCGAACCGCCGCCCGACGACTTGCCGGCCCAACCGCCGCCATTGCCGCTGCCGCTGCGCGCGCCGCCGCTGCCGTTACCGGCCGGCTTGCCTGCGCCGCTACCGAATCGACGGCCACCGCCGTTGCCGCCACCCGGACGACCACGGCCGCCGAAGCCCGGACGACCATTGCCCGACGGTGCCGACTTGCGCGGCTCGAAGCCTTCGACGACGTTGACCGGCAGCGGAGTGCGCACGAAACGTTCGATGCGCTTGAGTGCGCCTTGTTCTGCGTGATGCACGAGGCTCACAGCGATGCCCGAGCGGCCAGCACGACCGGTACGGCCGATGCGGTGCACGTAGTCTTCGGCGAACTTCGGCAGATCGTAGTTGAACACGTGCGTGATGCCCGGGATGTCGATACCGCGAGCCGCGACGTCCGTTGCGACCAGCACGCGAACGCGACGCTCGCGCAGTGCGCGGATCGTGCGGTTACGCGCGCCTTGCGGCAGATCGCCGTGCAGGGCAGCCGATTCGAAACCAGCGTCGGCAAGACGGCCGGCCAGTTGGTCCGCGTCCATCTTGGTTGCCGTGAAGACGATTGCCTGGTCGAGGCCTTCGTCACGCAGCAGATGGTCGAGCAGACGATCCTTGTGATCGCGGTCGTCGACGTAATGGACGGTTTGCGCGATGTTGGTGCGTTGTTCGAGGCGTTGAACGATCTCGATACGTTCCGGATCCTTCAGCAGACGGCCGGTCAGCGAGCCGATCTTGCCGTCGAGCGTAGCCGAGAACAGCATGGTTTGACGCGTAGCCGGCGTAGCCGCAACGATCGTTTCGATGTCTTCGATGAAGCCCATGTCCAGCATGCGGTCGGCTTCGTCGAGCACGAGGATCTGCAGTTGCGACAGATCGATACGGCCGCGTTCCAGGTGGTCGATCAGACGGCCCGGCGTAGCAACCAGGATTTCCGGGTTCTTCGCGAGCAGCATCAATTGCTGGCCGTAAGCGACGCCGCCCAGAATGCTGACGGTGCGCAGGCGCTTGAGGTGCTTGCCGTACGTGGCGGCGGCGGTGGTGACCTGCATTGCGAGTTCGCGCGTCGGCGTCAGAACCAGCATGGTCGGACGGGCCACCGGTTGCGGGCGGCGCGTACGTGCGCCGTCGGCCGGACGCGGCTCACGCGGCTGGCTGGCTTGCGCCTTCTGCAATTGCGAGAAACGTTCGATGGCGGGCAGCATGAACGCGGCGGTCTTGCCCGAACCGGTCGGGCTCGAGACCAGCAGATCGCGACCGGCGATGCCGGCGGGGATCGCGCGTTGCTGAACCGGCGTGGGGTTCTGGTAGCCGGCGGCCGTCAACGCGGAGACGACATCCGCGGACAGGCCGAGCGACGCGAACGTCGGGCCGGTCGGCGCTGCGGCAGCAGCTGCGACGGCTTCCGGCGCGGCAGCAACGGCTGCGGCTTGCACGGATGCGTCTGCGTCTGCGAGACCGAGGGCTTGATCGGCGATGGCGTTCAGCGGGCTATTGGTATTGCTCGAAGTCATGAGAATCCTTGAAACACAGGGAATTAAAACGTCGGCGCCAATCGGCATACCCAAGTCGTCGGATTCAGCGAGCAAAGAAGCAGCGAGCAAATCGAAAAACGGGGGCAGCTCGCAACAATGAAGGCGAGCTTTTCGTTAGAAGCTGTATCGGATGCGACATGCCAACACGGCGTGCCGCCAGCCTGGGACATGATCGCCCGTAGGGGGCTAGGCAGGAGGGGACAGGTTCTAAACTGGATTGGAGCTAAACGCTACGAGGCGCTGCGCCGCAAAGGCCGCTAGGGAAGAGCCGGGCAAAGCAGTGAAGCGCAGGCAGCATTGTATAGGCTTTTGTTGCACTGCGCCACTTTTAGGACCTTTCCTGGCGAAATATCCTGGTTACGGCTTCGACCGATTTTTCGCCCGAAACCGTTTTGCCGTCGGTAGGGTGGACGGCCGGTCAGCCCGACCTCAGGCCGACGCGCCGCTCTTGAGCGACTCGACGAGTTCCACGTATTGCTGCTTCGCCGCGTCCTGGTCCGTGCCCTTGAGCGCGGCCCACGCGTCGTATTTGTATTTGCCGACGATGTCGGTGAAACCCGGCTTGTCGCCGTTCACGTCGCCTTCGCTTGCCTGCTTGAACAGGGCGTAGAGACGCAGCAGCGTCAGATTGCCCGGACGCTCGGGCAGTTGCTTCACGTCTTCCTGAGCCTGGGTGAATTGCGCGTTGATGTCGGTCATGCTGTTTGCCCTCCAGGCAAGTCGGGGATTGCGATTCGTCTCGGGCGTTGATCATAACAATGCCGGGCGGACGTGTGGCCGAGGGCTTATTCCAAACATGCCGGGCGGCAGCAGCGGTCGCGCACGTTTGACGGATCACGGCGACGGCGCCGATCGCGGGTTCAGGCGGCGGGGGCGCGCCAAAACCACATCCGCACGAGCCGTGCCGATTACAATACGGTCCATGACTCAAACAGTGCTACTCGCCCTCGATACCTCGACCGAATTCTGTTCGGTGGCGCTTCTGTCCGCCGCCGGCACATCGCCGCACGCCGCAGAGCAGCCGCGCATCTGGCTACGCCACGAAGCCACCGGCGCGGTCTCCAGCACGCGTCTTCTGCCCGCCATTCGCGAACTTTTCGAAGAAGCCGGTTTGCCGATGTCGGCGTGCCACGCAATCGCCTTCGGTTCCGGCCCAGGCTCGTTCACCGGCTTGCGCACTGCCACGGGCGTCGCGCAGGGCCTCGCGTTCGGGCTGAATCTGCCGGTCGTGCCGGTCAGCACCTTGCTCACGTGCGCGGAAAGCGCCCGTCTGCGAGATCCGTCCGCGACGCGCGTGCTTGCCGCGCTCGACGCGCGCATGGACGAGGTCTACTGGGCCGATTACGCGTGGGACGACGCCGAAGGCGAATGGCGCACGCTGCAGAGCGCGTCGCTTGACGCGCCCGCGAACATCGCGCTGCCGGACGCGCCGTTCACGCTGGCGGGTAATGCGGCCGCCGCGTTCGGCGAACGTCTGCCCGCGCTGGCCGCCGCGCGTACGGTGGACGGCGAAGCGTTGCCGCATGCGGTGCCGCTCGCGCATGCCGCGTTGCGGGCGTTTCGCGCCGGCCGTACCGTGCCCGCCGACCAGGCTGCGCCGGAGTACATTCGTGACAAGGTGGCGCAGACAACGGCGGAGCGCATCGCGGAAAAAGCCGCCAAAGCCGCTGCAAGCATGGACCCGGCTGACGCCGCTCCGGCGCCCGGCTTGGCCGGTACGAACGCCACGAACGCCACGAACGGCGCGCATCACCGCGAGGGCCGGCAATGAGCGGCGTGTTGCTGGCAGACCGCTACATGTCGCCCATGACCGAAGGCGATCTGGATGAAGTCGCCGCCGTCGAGAAAATCGCTTACGAATTTCCCTGGAGCCGCGGCAATTTTGGCGACTCGCTGCGCAACGGCTATTTCGGCGTGTGTCTGCGGCACGTCACGGGCACCTTGATCGGCTATTGCGTGTTGATGCCGGTGGTGGACGAAATGCATCTGCTCAATCTTTGCGTGACGCCCGCCGCGCAGGGCGCCGGTGCCGGACTGGCGCTGCTGCGCGAAGCCGTGCGCATCACGCGCGCCGAAAAACTCGACGGATTGCTGCTCGAAGTGCGGCCGTCGAATCATCGTGCTATCCGGCTCTATGAGCGCTTCGGGTTCGCGTCGATCGGTCGACGCAAAAATTATTATCCGGCGCGGCATCGCAGCCGGGAGGACGCCATCGTGATGCGTTTCTCGTTTGCCTCGGAGGGCGTAGATGGCGCTGCATGATTCGGTACTGGAAGAATTCGGACTCGCGCCGATGTGGGTACGCCGCGGCCTGGCGGCCGTGCCGGAAACCACGCCCGCAGTTGACGCCGTGCAGGCGCAAACGAGCACGCAGACGAGCGCGAAGTCGGGCGAAGCGTCGGTAACGAATCAGGCCCCCGTCCGGCAGGATCGGCCACCTGTTTCGCCGGCGAACGATGCGCTGCCGAATTCGACGCGAACGTCGGAACAGCCGCATGCGCCGCTTCAAAGTCGCGAGCAGGCGGTTGGTGTCGAACGCCAGATTGCGCCGCGCGCCAGCGACGCATCGCGTGACGCGCCGACTGACGATCCGGCCACACAACGCACTCCGCCGATGCGCGGGCAGACGCAGCCATCCGCGCAATCGCCGCGCGCGGCTGACCCTTCGATGTCCGAGGCGCCGTCCGACGACTTCGCGTGGTTCGACGACCTGCCGTCTACACCGCCGACGCAGTCGCGCACCGACGCGCCGCAACCGCCGTCGATCCAGACGCTCGATTGGGACGCGTTGAGCGAGCGCGTAGCCGGCTGCCAGCTTTGCCGGCTGTGCGAGAAGCGCACCAACACGGTGTTCGGCGTCGGCGATCGCCATGCCGACTGGATGCTGATCGGCGAAGCGCCGGGCGAGAACGAAGATCGTCAGGGCGAGCCCTTCGTCGGCCAGGCGGGCAAGCTGCTCGACAACATGCTGCGTTCGCTCACGCTGGCGCGCGACGCGAATGTCTACATCGCCAACGTCATCAAATGCCGGCCGCCGGGCAATCGCAATCCGGAGCCGGAAGAAGTCGCGCGCTGCGAACCTTATTTGCAGCGCCAGGTGGCGCTGGTCAAGCCGAAGCTGATCGTCGCGCTCGGCCGCTTTGCCGCGCAAAGTCTGCTGAAGACCGAAGCCAGCATTTCCTCGCTGCGAGGCCGCGTGCACGAATACGAAGGCGTGCCGGTCATCGTCACGTATCACCCCGCGTATCTGCTGCGCAGCCTGCCCGACAAGGCGAAGGCGTGGGCCGATTTGTGCCTTGCGCGCGATACGTGGCGCAAGCTCGAAGGCGGCGACGGTGCGGCGGCCAACGTGGCAAAGCAGTGAGCGGGGCGGTTGGAGCAACTGACGACTCGGGCAGCGCGTCCGGTCGAACCGACCCGTCGAGCCCATTGCATTCCGCATTCCTCGACAGCTTGCGCGATCCGTCCGTGCGGGACCTCGCGTGGCTGCTGCTCAGCGCCGATCTGTTGCGGCCGCAACCACCGGCGGGCACGCTTGCGCGTCCTTTCGACACGCCCGCCGAAGCCCGCGCGACGCTCGACTGGCTGCGTCAACTCGACGCCGTCCCCGCAGACCTGCACCACGATCTCGCGGCAACGCGCATCACGCGTCTCGGGCGTTACGCCGAGCGCCTGCTCGGCTACTTCCTGCAACACGGTCCGGCGGCGCAACTCGTCGCGGCCGGCGTGCAGGTGCGGCGTGAAGGCGTGACGCTGGGCGAGTGCGATTTTCTCCTGCGCACGCAGTCGGGAACGCCGCTGCATTGGGAACTCGCGGTGAAGTGCTATCTGCACGCAGGCGAGAGCCGCGGCCAGCTGGCCGATTACGTCGGTCCGAATCTCAAGGACCGTTTCGATCTGAAGCTTGCCCATCTGCTCGATCATCAACTGCCGCTGAGCACGCGCGACGAGTTTGCCGCGATGGGTTATGCCGGCTCGTGGGCGGCGCAGATGTTCGTCAAAGGCTGGCTGTTTTATCGGCAGGGCGAAGCGACGCTCGCGCCGGCCACTCTCGACGCTTCGCACAATCGCGGCTGGTGGGTGGCGCGCGGCGACTGGCCGGCTTTTTCGGCGTCACGGGCGCAGTCCTGGCGCGTGCTGGCGAGGCTGGAGTGGCTCGCGCCGAGGCGTCACGAGCAAGGGCAGGTGCAAAGCGGGGAATTCGTGTTAAGCGACGCGCAAACGCTCGCAGCGCAACTCGAGCCCTTGCGTGGTCCGACGATGGTTGCGGCTTTCGCGCAAGCGGCCGACGGCGCCTGGCTAGAACAGTCGCGTGGCTTCATCGTGCCGGACGACTGGCCGCAGCAGGCCGAGGCCTACGCGCGCCAGTAACGCGAAAGCGCCGGGCGCCCTACATCGCCGCCCAGCCGGGTCCGCGCTGAGCCGCTATCACCACCAGCGGTAGAAATGATGCACCGGTCCGACGCCGCTGCCGACGTCGAGCAGATCGCTCGCCTGCAACGCGCCGGTCAGATAGGTCTTCGCATCCGCCACCGCACCGGCGACGTCGTCGCGCTGCGGAATCAACGCCGCAATCGCGGACGACAGCGTACAACCCGTGCCGTGTGTGTTCTTGACCGGCACGCGCGGGCCGCCCAGACGCAGCGTGCCGCTTTCCTGCACGAGCCAGTCGGGACTGTCGGCGGCGCTCAGATGGCCGCCTTTCATCAGCACGGCTTTCGCGCCCAGCGCGCGCAGCGCTTCGCCTTGCGCGATCATGCCGGCTTCGTCGGTTGCGGGCGCAACGTCGAGCAGGGCGGCGGCTTCGGGGAGATTCGGCGTGAGCAGATCGGCGAGCGGCAGCAGTTCCTCGCGGACCGCCGCGACCGCATCGGGCAACAGCAGCGCGTGGTTGCTCTTCGAGATCATCACCGTGTCGAGCACGACGTATTTCGGCCGATAACGGCGCAAGGCCTCGGCGACCGCGCGCGCAATGGGCGCGTTAGCCAGCATGCCGATCTTCACGGCGTCGATGCGGATATCGTCGAACACGGCGTCGAGTTGCGCCGTGATGAAGCCGGCGTCCGGCGCGTGGATGGCGGTGACGCCGCGCGTGTTCTGCGCGGTCAACGCGGTGATGACGCTCGCGCCGTAGGCGCCGAGCGCCGAGAACGCCTTGAGATCGGCCTGAATGCCGGCGCCGCCGCCGGAATCGGAACCGGCGATCGTCAGCACGTTGGGAATCGGTTGGGTCATGGCAAAGCAGAAGTGAGAGAGGAGGCAGGCGGCGCGATGCGACGCCCGCGCCGTCGCGGATCAGTGCTTGACTTCGCCGATCAGCGCGACCGAGTCGAACGCGCGCTGGTTCGCCTGATGGCGGCGCATCACGAACCACATCATCACGCAGACGAAGGTGCCGAACAGCACGATCACCGCGGTGACCGGCACGTCGAGCCAGACCAGCACGGCGTACAGGCACAGCATCACGAGCACGGAGAGATTTTCGTTGAAGTTCTGCACGGCGATGGAATGGCCGGCCGACAGCAGGACGTGGCCGCGGTGCTGGAGCAGCGCGTTCATCGGCACGACGAAGAAGCCCGACAGGCCGCCGACGATCATCAGGAAGATGTACGCGACGATCAGGTAACCCGGCACATGCAGACGCCCGAAGTACAGGCCCCAATGCGCGGGGAACAGATCGCGGGTGTAGAAGGCCATCAACATGACGGCGATCCCCATCATGATGCCGACCGGCAGCACCGACAGCGACTTCTTCAGAGGCACGCGCGAGGCCGCGAAGATCGCGCCCGCGGCCACGCCCACGGCAACCACCGCCTGCAGGATCGCGGCCTCCGAGAGCGACATGTTCAGCGACACTTCGGCCCACTTCAGCACGATGAACTGCAGCGTTGCGCCCGCGCCCCAGAACAGCGTGGTGACGGCGAGCGAGATCTGGCCGAGCTTGTCGCGCCACAGCACGAGGAAGCAGTCGGCGAAATCGGTGACGAGCTTGATCGGGCCGCGTTCCTGTTTCGGATAGCGCGCGCCGGTGTCGGGAATGCGAAGATTGAAGAGCGCCGCCACCACGTAGATCGCCATGATGACGAGCATGGCTGCTTCGGCCGGCGTGTTGACCGTGGGAATGTGGTGCCGCAGGATCGGCGCGGCGATGTGCGGGCTGATGAGCGCGCCGCCGAGCACCGTACCGAGAATGATGGAGCCGACCGTGGTGCCTTCGATCCAGCCGTTCGCCGCAACGAGCCGGTCAGGCGGCAGGAGTTCCGTGAGAATGCCGTACTTGGCGGGCGAATAGGCCGCCGCGCCGAAACCCACGATGCCATAGGCGATCAGCGGATGCGCGCCCACCAGCATCGTGATGCAACCCACTACCTTGATGGTGTTCGTGACGAACATGACGCGTCCTTTCGGACGGGAGTCGGCGAAGGCGCCGACGAAAGCAGCCAGAACCACGTAGGACAGGACGAAGAACAGCTTGAGCAGCGGCGTCATCCAGTTCGGGGCGTGAAGATCTTTGAGCAGTGCGATAGCAGCGATCAGGAGCGCATTGTCGGCCAGCGACGAAAAAAACTGCGCGGCCATGATGGTGTAAAAACCTTTTTTCATCTGATGCGATGCTGTCCTCGCTGCGGTCTATCCGCCCCGGCCGCTCTGGTCGAGCATCCGGGCTTATGCCGTTCGAAATGGGTTGTGCGCACGGCTTTATATCACGAAAATAGCTGGATTCGGACTAGCAGAATCCTTGATCGCACCGCCCAGCGGACTGCACAGCGCTGAAAACGCTCTGTAAGCCGCTGATTCGCAAGCGTCTTTACGAAAATCTCCCATGCCGCGCCCCCTTTCCGCCACGATCCATACCTCCGCTCTTGCCAATAATCTCGCCGTCGCCCGGCGCTACGCGCCAAAATCCAAAATCTGGGCCGTGGTCAAGGCAAACGCTTACGGCCACGGGCTTGCGCGCGCTTTTCCCGGCCTGCGGGCAACCGACGGCTTCGGTCTGCTTGACCTCGAAGAAGCGGTGAAGTTGCGTGAATTGGGCTGGGCCGGCCCGATCCTGTTGCTCGAAGGCTTTTTCCGCCCGACCGATATCGACGTGATCGACCGCTACAGTCTGACCACCGCGCTGCATTCCGACGAGCAGTTGCGCATGCTGGAAATGGCGCGCCTGTCCAAGCCGGTCAATATTCAGCTCAAAATGAACACGGGCATGAACCGGCTGGGTTACACGCCGGAAAAATTCCGCGCGGCCTGGGAGCGTGCGCGGGCCTGTCAGGGTGTCGGCCAGATCACCCTCATGACTCACTTTTCCGACGCCGACGGCGAGCGCGGCATCGCTCATCAGATCGAGGCTTTCGAGCGCGGCGCGCAAGGCATTGCCGGCGCGCGCAGCCTGTCGAACTCGGCGGCCACGCTCTGGCATCCATCGGCCCACTTCGACTGGGTGCGTCCCGGCATCATCATGTACGGCGCGTCGCCGTCGGGCGTGCATGCGGCAATCGAAGGCACCGGACTGCAACCGGCCATGACGCTCGCCTCCGAACTGATCGCCGTGCAGATGCTCGCCGAGGGCCACACGGTCGGCTACGGCTCGTCGTTCAAGGCGCGCGGCGCGATGCGCATCGGCGTGGTGGCGTGCGGCTACGCGGACGGTTACCCGCGCGTCGCGCCCGAGGGCACGCCGGTCATCGTCGACGGCGTGCGCACGCGGATCGTCGGGCGCGTGTCGATGGACATGCTCACGGTCGATCTCACGCCGGTGCCGACCGCCAACGTCGGTTCGCGCGTCGAGTTGTGGGGCGCGGCGCTGCCCATCGACGACGTCGCTCAGTCGTGCGGCACCATCGGCTACGAGCTGATGTGCGCGGTGGCGCCGCGCGTGCCGGTGCGCGCCGAATAACGCCGCCGGGGGCGGCACGGCCTCACCGAAGCACCGAAGCACCGAAGCATCGATCCATCGAACAGCAACAACAGCAACACAGGCAAGGTCGCGTGGCTAAACAGAAGACGTTGTACATCTGCAGTGAATGCGGCGGGCAATCGCCGAAATGGGCCGGGCAATGCCCGTCGTGCAACGCGTGGAACACGCTGGTGGAGTCGGTGGCGGAAGCGCCGTCCACGCACCGCTTCCAGTCGCTCGCGAAGAGCGCGCCGGTACGCCGTCTCGCCGACATCGAAGCGTCCGACGTGCCGCGTTTTTCCACCGGTGTCAGCGAGTTCGACCGCGTGCTGGGCGGCGGCCTGGTGCCGGGCGGCGTGGTGCTGATCGGCGGTGATCCGGGCATCGGCAAATCGACGCTGCTGCTGCAATCGCTCGCGGAAATCGCGGCGCACAAAACCGCGCTCTATATCAGCGGCGAGGAATCCGCCGCGCAGATCGCCTTGCGGGCGCAGCGTCTTTCGCTGCTCGAACCCGGCTCGAAAGCGAGCGAGCTGCAATTGCTCGCGGAAATCCAGCTCGAAAAAATCCAGGCGACGATCGCCGATCAACGGCCTGACGTCGCCGTCATCGACTCCATCCAGACGGTCTATTCCGACGCCCTGACTTCCGCGCCGGGTTCGGTCGCGCAGGTGCGCGAGTGCGCGGCGCAACTCACGCGCATCGCCAAGCAGTCCGGCACCACCATCATCATGGTCGGTCACGTGACGAAAGAGGGCGCGCTCGCCGGGCCGCGCGTGCTGGAACACATCGTGGATACCGTGCTGTATTTCGAGGGTGACACGCATTCGTCGTACCGGCTGGTGCGCGCGATCAAGAACCGCTTCGGCGCGGTCAACGAACTCGGCGTGTTCGCGATGACGGAGCGCGGTTTGCGAGGCGTCGCCAATCCCTCGGCGCTGTTTCTGTCGCAGCACGAGCAGTCGGTGCCGGGTTCGTGCGTGCTGGTCACGCAGGAAGGCACGCGTCCGTTGCTGGTCGAAGTGCAGGCGCTGGTGGATGCGGCGAACGCGCCGAATCCGCGGCGTCTTGCGGTGGGCCTGGAGCAGAACCGGCTGGCCATGCTGCTGGCCGTGCTGCACCGGCACGCCGGCATCGCCTGCTTCGATCAGGACGTGTTCCTGAACGCGGTGGGCGGCGTGAAGATTACCGAACCCGCCGCCGACCTCGCCGTGCTGCTCGCCATCCATTCGTCGATGCGCAACAAGCCGCTGCCCAAGGGGCTGGTGGTATTCGGGGAAGTGGGGCTGGCGGGCGAGATCCGGCCGTCGCCGCGTGGTCAGGAGCGTCTGAAGGAAGCCGCCAAGCTGGGCTTCTCGGTGGCCGTGATTCCGAAGGCCAACGCCCCGAAACAGCCGATCGAAGGCTTACAGGTCGTTGCGGTCGAGCGGATCGAACAGGCCATCGACCGGGTCCGCACGCTCGAATAGACGGGGCTCTCGCGCGAGCGGCCGGTGCGTCGGCCGTAATGCGCGGTAAATATCTCCATATTGGCTGTAACCTGGCCGCCATTCCTTTTTTCTAAGCTGCAAGGGTATTGCATCCCTTCTGATGCCGAAAAAAGGATCGCGCCTTGAAACAGTCATACGAAACCGTTGCCGAGCGACCCATGCAGGTGCGCGGCTGCCGCGTGTCCGCACCGATTCGCCAGCCTTGGGGCGGTGCCTGCCGGATTGTCGAATGGATCGACACGACCGGCCAGATTTCGCGCCGCGTGGTTGCCGAAGACGCTACCGCCGCGGACGTGCGCGCCACTATCAATCGCCACGTGGAAGGCCGCAAACACGTTCTCTACGACGACGAAAAAACCCCGCGCCAGGTCTTGCCGCGGCAAACCGCGCCGCGTCGCTGAGGTCAGTCGCTAAGGTCGGCTTCTGGCCTGAATTTTTGACAGATCGACACCGCTGACCGGCTCGTCTTCGTCCGCGGAAGCCGGCAATTCCCACATCTGCGGGTTGAAAAGCGGATGCCGGGCAGCTTCCGCCGGCGTCAGCACCGGCGAGACGCAACAGTCGAGCGGCTCCAGTGCCATCACCCAGTCTTCCAGCGGACGCTTGCCGATCACGTCAGCCAGTTCCTGCGTGAGCGCGACGGCGTCCGGGCCGCCGATCGCCTGGCCGAGACTCCAGTGGCGCGTTGCCCATTCGGGCCGGTCCAGCGCCATGCAAAGCGTTTCCCAGAACTTCAGTTCGAGCGCGCCGACCGCGAGCCAGCGTTCATCTAGCGTGCGATACAGGTTGTAGCAGGGCACGCCGCCGTTCAGCAGCCCTTCGCCCGGACGCGGCGCCTCGCCGCCGTTGGCCAGCGCAACTTGCGCGACGACGTTATGCGCCTGCGTGGCGTGGGTCATGGAGACGTCGACGAAGCGGCCCTCGCCGCCGCGCGAGACCTGCCAGAGCGCCGCGAGAATCTGCGTGACCGCGCTCAGGGCGCCGCCGAGCAGATCGGCGATCTGGAAGTTCGGCAGGATCGGCGCGCCGTTGCGGTCGGCCAGTTGATCGAGCACACCCGCGTAGCCGATGTAGTTCAGGTCGTGACCGGCATGATCGACGAACGGGCCGCTCGCGCCATATCCGCTGATCGCGCAATACACCAGCCGCGGATTGACCGCGCGCAGCGCTTCGTAGCCCACGCCGAGGCGATCCATCACGCCGGGGCGAAAACTTTCGATCAGCACGTCTGCTTCGGCCGCGAGCGCGCGCAGAACATTGCATCCCGCCGCGGACTTCAGATCGAGCCGCGTTTCGCGCTTGCCGCGATTGACCAGCCGATAAAACGCACCGGGCCGGCCCGCCACGCGATCGCTCGACGATTGCATCATCACGCGGGTGGGATCGCCCGCGCCGGGCGCTTCGATCTTCAGCACGTCGGCGCCGAGTTCGGCGAGTCGCAACGCGGCGACGGGACCCGGCAGCAGGCGCGTCAGGTCGAGCACGCGCAATCCTTGCAGCGCGGGCGGCGCCGAAGCGGACAATGACACGGATGATGTCGAAGTTGACAAAGCGCTACCCCTTGCCGATCCGGCGCGGCCCCGATGCCGGGCGCCGTTAGCCGATTTGTTCGAGTTCCTCGTGAGTCTCGAGCCATTCGGCTTCGAGCGTTTCGAGGCGCGCGTTCACATCTGCCTGACGGCGGATCGCCTCCGTCAGTCTGCTTTTCTGCTCCGGCTCGTAACTCGCCGGATCGACGACGAACGCGTCGAGCGTCGCCTTTTCCGCGTTGAGCGCTTCCATTTCCTTTTCGATCTTCGTGATGCGGCTTTGCAGCGGCTTCTTCAGATGCGCGAGCTTCTGGCGCGTCTCGGCTTCGAGGCGGCGTTGCTCCTTGCGGTTGACGCCGCTGTCGGCGCCGCTATCGGTCGTGCCTGCCGCCGTGCCGGCCTTGAGCGCGGCGCGCTGTTCGGCGGCGTGCTGCAGCAGCCAGTCGCGGTAGTCGTCGAGGTCGCCGTCGAATTCCTGCAGCCGGTGTTTCGCCACCAGCATGAACTGGTCGGTCGTGGCGCGCAGCAGATGGCGGTCGTGCGAAACGAGAATCAGCGTGCCTTCGAACTGCGCGAGCGCCATGGTCAGCGCGTGACGGGTTTCGAGGTCGAGGTGATTGGTCGGTTCGTCGAGCAGCAGAAGATTCGGCTTCTGCCAGATGATCAACGCCAGCGCGAGGCGGGCTTTTTCGCCGCCGGAGAAAGGCGCAATTTTCGACGTGGCCATCTCGCCGGAAAAATTGAAGCTGCCGAGGAAGTCGCGCAATTCCTGTTCGCGCGTGTCCGGTGCGAGGCGCGCGAGATGCTGCAAAGGCGTGTCGTCGGCGCGCAGGGTTTCGAGTTGATGCTGCGCGAAATAGCCGATCCGCAGGCCCTTGCCTTCGCGCACGTGGCCGCCGAGCGCCTCGAGCGTGCCGGCTAGGGTTTTGATGAGCGTGGACTTGCCCTGGCCGTTCGCGCCGAGCAGGCCGATGCGCTGACCATTCTGGATCGACAGCATGACGTGCTCGACGATCGGAATCTCGGCGCCGTCGCTTTCGCTGTGATAACCGCAGCGCACATTTTCCATCACCATCATCGGATTCGGCGCGGAATCGGGTGTGCGGAACTCGAACGTGAACGGCGACGCCGCATGTGCCGGCGCGATCAGTTCCATCTTTTCGAGCGCCTTCACGCGGCTTTGCGCCTGGCGAGCCTTGGTGGCCTGCGCCTTGAACCGGTTGATGTAGCTCTGCAAATGCTCGACGGTGCGCTGCTGCTTCTCGTACGCGCTCTGCTGCAATGCGATCTGCTGCGCGCGCAGTACTTCGAATTGCGAGTAGTTGCCGCCGTAGCGCTTGATCTGCTGATGCTCCAGATGCAGCGTGACGTTGCACACGGAGTCGAGAAACTCGCGATCGTGCGAGATCACGATCAGGGTGCCGGGATAGCGATGCAGCCAGTCTTCGAGCCAGACGATCGCGTCGAGGTCCAGGTGGTTGGTCGGTTCGTCGAGCAGCAGCAGGTCGGAGCGGCACATCAGCGCCTGCGCCAGATTCAGACGCATGCGCCAGCCGCCGGAAAAACTGCTGACCGGCTCGCGGGTTTGCTCCAGCGTGAAGCCGAGGCCGAGCAGCAGGGCTTCGGCACGGGCGGGCGCGGTGTAGCCGTCGGCGTCCGCGAAGGCGGCGTGCGCTTCGCCTTCGGCGGCGCCGTCGTGCGCGGCCGAGGCTGCGGCAATGCGCGCTTCGATCGAGCGCAGGGCGGCGTCGCCGTCTAGCGTATAGGCGAGGGCGGTTTTGTCGGCCGCGGGGGTTTCCTGGGCGACGTGCGCGACCTGCCACGTGGGCGGCATCGAGAAATCGCCGCCGTCCGCGTGCAGTTCGCCGAGCAGCACGGCGAACAAAGTCGACTTGCCCGCGCCGTTCGCCCCCACGAGACCGGCCTTTTCGCCAGGATTGAGGGTGAACGTGGTGTTGTCGAAGAGCGGCTTGGTGCCGCGCGCGAGGCTGAACTGGTTAAAGCGGATCACGAAGAGGCCAGCTGAAGAAAAACGCTATTTTAGACTGCCGGGCATGACACCGTGCGCTCAAGCGGGGTCGGCCATTCGGCCGACTGTTTTGGGCAGGCTTTTGGCATAGACTGACGGCTTTCCCGGGGGAGCACCTATGACATCGATTTATTCGTTCTCGGCACGTACGCTGGGTGGCGAGGAAGTGAGTCTCGAACACTATCGCGGCAAGGTTCTGCTGATCGTCAACACGGCGAGCGAATGCGGTTTCACGCCGCAATACGCGGGCTTGCAGAAGGTCTACGACGCCTATGCGGCGCGTGGCCTGACCGTGCTCGGCTTTCCGTGCAACCAGTTCGGCAAGCAGGAGCCGGGCGACGCCGCGCAGATCGGCAGCTTCTGCGAAAAAAACTACGGCGTGACTTTCCCGATGTTCGACAAGATCGACGTGAACGGCGCCAACGCGCATCCGCTGTTCCGTTATCTGACGGGCGAAGCGCCGGGGCTGCTCGGGCTCGAAGCGATCAAGTGGAATTTCACCAAATTCCTGATCGGCCGCGATGGCGAAGTGGTGAAGCGCTACGCGCCGCTCACCAAGCCGGAATCGATTACCGAGGACATCGAAAAATTGCTGTGACGTTGCAGCAGACCCGGACGCAGACCCTGGCGCCGCTCGCGCGATTGCGCGCGGCGCCATGCCGGATGCGCGGCCGCTAGAGAATCGGCGCGAACAGCCGCGCCACGTGCATCGCCACGCGCCGTAACGCGCTGGCCTGCCGGTATTCGTTGCGGTCGATTTCGAGCGCCTGCGCGAAGTCGTCGAGCAGCATCGACTCGACTTCGAGCGCGAAGCCGCGATCCACGGTCAGCACCATGATCTCGAAGTTCAGGCGGAACGAGCGGTTGTCGAGATTGGCGCTGCCGATAGCAGCCGCCACGCTGTCGATCAGCACGACCTTCTGATGCAGAAAGCCCGGTTGATAGCGAAAAATCCGGATGCCCGCGCGCAGCGAATCGTACGCGTACAGCTTCGACGCCTGAAACACCACGACGTGATCGCGCCGGCTCGGGATCAGGATACGCACGTCCACGCCGCGCAACACGGCGAGCCGTAATGCGGAAAACACGGCTTCGTCGGGAACGAGGTAGGGCGTGGTGATCCAGATGCGCTCGCGCGCCGCATTGATCGCTTCGACGAAAAAGAGCGAGCAGGTTTCCTGTTTGTCGGCCGGGCCGCTCGGCACCACGAGGCAATGCATGCCTTGCGCGTCGGGCTGGAACGGCGGCATGTCGAACTCGGGCAATTGCTGGGTCGCCCAGTGCCAGTCTTCGGTGAAGACGAACTGGATGCTCGCGACCGCCGGCCCGCGCACTTCGATATGCGTGTCGCGCCACGGCGAAAGCGGCGGCTTGCTGCCGAGATATTCCACGCCGACGTTGTGCCCGCCCACGAACGCGCGTTCGCCGTCCACGCAAACGATCTTGCGGTGATTGCGGAAGTTCAGTTGCAGACGGTTGACGAAGCGGCGGTTGGTCGCGAACGGATGCGTCTCCACACCCGCCGCGCGCAGTGCCGCGACATAGCGGTGCGGCAGATCGAAACTGCCGATGCTGTCATACAGGAAGTAGACGCGCACGCCTTGCTGGGCTTTCGCGATCAGCGCGTTTTTGAGCATTTCGCCGAGCGCGTCGTCGCGCACGATGAAGAACTGCACGATCACGTAACGGCGCGCGCTCTCGATCGCTTCGAAAATCGCCTTGAAGGTCGCTTCGCCGTTCACCAGCGTGCGCACCGAGTTGCCCGGCAGAAACGGCATGCCGCCCAGGCGTGTGAGCGAGTGGACGAGTCGCGGTCCGAGTTGCTGGGTCGGCACACCAGCGGATGACGCCTGCGTGTCCCATTCATGCGGATGCGCGCGCGTGCGCAGCAATTCGTTTTCGACGCGGCGAGCGTCCGCGTAACCGGCGAACTTGCTGCGGCCGAGAAACAGGTACGGCACCAGCGTCAGATACGGCATGGCGACCAGCGACACGGCCCATGCAATCGCGCCTTGCGATGTGCGCGTGTTCAGGATCGCATGGCACGCCGCGACCACGCCGAGAATGTGCGCGAGGCCGACCAGCGTGCCGATGTGAAGCAGGTCGAATTGCATAGGCAGAGGGTGGGTGAGCGAGGCGTGTTCGCGATGACCGGACAATCAGTCATGCGAACGGCGCCTCGCCGTGCGCGCTCAGTTCGGCAGGTCGCGCGCCTGAATGAGGAACACGTTGTCGTCGCCGGCGCTGGTCGAAAGCCATACCAGGTCCAGGCCGCCGAACGCCGCTTCGACGTTCGCACGTTCGTTGCCGATCTCGACCACCAGCACGCCTTCGTCGGTCAGCCAGTTGCGTGCGTCGGCGATGATGCGGCGCACGATATCCATGCCGTCCGCACCGCCCGCGAGCGCCATGTCGGGCTCGTGCTTGTACTCGGCGGGCAGTTCCTGCATCGAGGTCGCGTTCACGTACGGCGGGTTCGTGATGATGACGTCGTAACGTCGCTCGGCGAGCGGCGCGTACAGATCGCCTTCGAACAGCGCGATGCGGTCGTCTAGCTTGTAGTCCATCACGTTGCGCGTGGCGACTTCGAGCGCGGGCGCCGAGAGATCGACGGCGTCGATATCCGCGTTCGGGAATGCGTGCGCCGCGAGAATCGCAAGGCAGCCGGAGCCGGTGCACAACTCCAGCACGGCGCCGACCTGTTCCGGATCTTCCACGTACGGCTGCAGACCGTCCTGCAGCAATTCGCCGATGAACGAGCGCGGCACGATCACGCGTTCGTCGACATAGAAATGGAAGCCGTGCATCCAGGCTTCCTGAGTGATGTACGCGGCCGGCACGCGTTCGGTGGCGCGGCGCTCGATCACGTTCAGCACGGCGTCGATTTCGGCCGTGGTCAGTTTGGCGTCGAGGAACGGGTCGAGCAGGTCGAGCGGCAGATGCAGCGTATGCAGGACCAGGTAGGCCGCTTCGTCATAGGCGTTGGCCGAGCCGTGGCCGAACGAGAGTTCGGCCTGGTTGAAGCGCGACACCGCGAAACGCAGCAGGTCGCGGACAGTGGAAAACGGGAGCGTCATCGCGATTAGTCCTTGGTCAGGCGATCAGTTGTTCGAGCACGCGGCGATACACGTTTTTCAGCGGCTCGATGTGTGCGACTTCGATATGTTCGTCGATCTTGTGGATGCTGGCATTCAGCGGGCCGAATTCGACTACCTGCGGGCAGATGCGCGCGATGAAGCGTCCGTCCGAGGTGCCGCCCGTGGTGGACAGTTCGGTGCTGACGCCGGTTTCGTCCTTGATGGCCTTCGCCAGCGCGTTCGACAGTTCGCCATGCGGCGTGAGGAACGGCAGGCCGCTCACGGTCCATTGCAGATCGTATTCGAGACCGTGTTTGTCGAGAAGCGCGTGGACGCGCGCCTGCAGTCCTTCCACCGTGCTCGCCGTGGAGAAGCGGAAGTTGAACAGCACGTCGGCGTGGCCCGGAATCACGTTGCTCGCGCCGGTGCCGCTGTGAATGTTCGACACTTGCCACGTGGTGGGCGGGAAATACTCGTTGCCTTCGTCCCAGCGTTCGGCCACCAGTTCGGCCAGCGCGGGTGCAAGCAGATGCACCGGATTCTTGGCCAGATGCGGATAGGCGATATGGCCTTGCACACCCTTGACGATCAGCTTGCCCGACATCGAACCGCGTCGGCCGTTTTTCACCATGTCGCCGAACTGCACGCTCGAGGTCGGCTCGCCCACCACGCAGTAGTCCATGCGCTCGCCGCGCGCCTGCAGCGCTTCGACCACCTTCACGGTGCCGTCGGTGGCGGGGCCTTCTTCGTCGCTGGTGATGAGAAACGCGATCGAGCCGCGGTGCGCCGGATGCGCCGCGACGAACTCTTCGCTCGCCACCACGAAGCCGGCGATCGACGACTTCATGTCGGCGGCGCCGCGGCCGTACAGTTTGCCGTCGCGATGAGTCGGCTCGAACGGCGCCGAGTTCCATTGTTCGAGCGGGCCGGTCGGCACCACGTCGGTGTGGCCCGCGAAGGCCAGCAGTTTGCCTTGTGTGCCTTCGGTGCCGCGTTTGACGGCCCACAGGTTGGTCACGCCGTTCGATTCGATGGTCTCGTGCTCGAAACCGAGCGCGGACAGACGTTCGATCAGAAGGCGCTGGCAATGCTGGTCGTCGGGCGTGACGGACGCGCGCGCGATCAGTTGTTCGGTAAGGGCGAGGGTGCCGGACATGGATTCAGTACAAGCCACTTTGAAATGAAAAAATGCCGGCTGACGGTTGGACACCGCCGCCGGCAACAGCTTCGAGCAACGCGGCGAGCCGCGCGCGTCGCTTCTTTACAGCACGATCTACAGCAGTTCAGGCGAACAGCGTTTCGTATTCGTCCGCGGAGAAACCGAGCGATTTGACGCGCCCGTTGACCACCAGCACCGGCCGCTTGATGACCGACGGCTTGTGGATCATCAGCGCGATCGCGCCGGGTTGCGTTTCCGCGGCCGCTTTCATGTCGTCGGACAGGCCGCGCCACGTCGTGCCGCGCCGGTTCAGCAAGGCGTCGAGCTTGACGTCTTTCAGCCAGTCCTGCACGAGCGGCTCGGTCACGCCGTGTTTCTTGAAGTCGTGGAATTCGAACTCGACGCCGTGTTCTTCCAGCCACACGCGGGCTTTCTTCACGGTGTCGCAGTTCGGAATGCCGTAGACGACGGTTTTGGTGCCGCGCGCCATCAATCGCCTCGCAGCAGCTCGTTCAGACCGACCTTGGCGCGCGTCTTCGCGTCGACCTTCTTGACGATCACGGCGCAGTACAGGCTGTGCGAGCCGTCTTTCGACGGCAGGTTGCCCGCCACCACCACCGAGCCCGCCGGAATGCGGCCGTACGAGACTTCGCCGGTTTCGCGGTCGTAAATCTTAGTGCTCTGACCAAGGTACACGCCCATCGAGATCACCGAGTTTTCCTCGACGATCACGCCTTCCACGACTTCCGAGCGCGCGCCGATGAAGCAGTTGTCTTCGATGATGACCGGGTTCGCCTGCAGCGGCTCCAGCACGCCGCCGATGCCCACGCCACCCGACAGGTGGACGTTCTTGCCGATCTGCGCGCACGAGCCGACAGTGGCCCACGTGTCGACCATCGTGCCTTCGTCGACGTAGGCGCCGATGTTGGTGTACGACGGCATCAGCACGACGTTCTTCGCGATGAACGAGCCGCGGCGCGCGATGGCGGGCGGCACCACGCGGAAGCCGCCGGCGGCGAAGTCTTCAGCCGTGTAGTTGGCGAACTTCGACGGCACCTTGTCGTAAAACTGGGAGTAACCGCCGGCCGGCATCGGCGCGTTGTCTTCGAGACGGAACGACAGCAGCACGGCTTTCTTCAGCCACTGATTGACGACCCAGTCGCCGTCTTTCTTTTCGGCCACGCGCAGCGCGCCTTTGTCCAGTTGCTCGATGGCATGTGCGACGGCTTCGCGCACGTCGGCCGGTGCGGCTTTCGGCGACAGCTCGGCGCGGTTTTCCCAGGCGGTGTCGATGATCTGCTGAAGTTGTTGCGACATATGCGTGCTTTTCTGAAGAGTTGAAGTCTGAAGAAGGGAGTGCGGTGCGCGGTGCGGCCGGCTGTGAAATCCAGCCGGCTCAGCCCGCCAGCGCGCGGCAAAAATCGACGATGCGTTGCGCGCCTTGCGTGCATTCGTCGACGTCGGCAACGAGCGCGAGGCGCACGAAATTGCGGCCGGGGTTCACGCCGTGCGCAGTGCGCGCGAGAAACGAGCCCGGCAGAACCGTCACATTATAGTCGGCGTAGAGGCGCTGGGCGAACTCGGTATCCGACAGGCCGGTGCGCGAGACGTCCGCCCACAGGTAGAACGCGGCGTCGGGCAGGCGCACGTCGAGCACCTCGGCGAGCATCGGCGTGACGGTGGAGAACTTCTGCACGTATTTCGCGCGGTTTTCGCGCACGTGCGTTTCGTCGTTCCAGGCCGCGATGCTGGCACTCTGGAAAACCGTCGACAAGGCCGCGCCGTGATATGTCCGGTATAGCAGGAAATCCTTCAGGATCGCGGCGTCGCCCGCCACGAAGCCCGAACGCATGCCCGGCACGTTCGAGCGCTTGGACAGACTCGACAGCATGACGAGCCGCTCGAAGCCGCGGCCGAGTTTGTGCGCGGCTTCGAGGCCGCCGAGCGGCGGGTTGGCTTCGTCGAAATAGATTTCGGAGTAGCACTCGTCCGAGGCGATCACGAAACCGTAACGGTCCGACAGGGCGAATAGCTCGCGCCAGTCGTCGAGCGTGAGCACGGCGCCGGTCGGATTGCCCGGCGAACAGACGTACAGCAGTTGCGTGCGCGCCCAGATGTCGGCGGGCACGGCGGAGTAGTCGCATGCGAAGTTGCGCGCCGGGTCGCTGTTGACGAAGTACGGCTCGGTGCCGGCGAGAATCGCGGCGCCTTCGTAGATTTGGTAGAACGGGTTCGGACAGAGTACGATCGCAGGCTCGTCTGCGCCGTTGCTGGTGCCGTTGCCTGAGCCGCGCTTCGGGTCGAGCACGGTTTGCGCCAGCGCGAACAGCGCTTCACGCGAACCGGAAACCGGCAGAACCTGCGTAGCCGGATCGACGGGCGGCAGGTTGTAGCGTTGCGTGACCCATTTCGCGATCGACTCGCGCAGCGCGGGCGTGCCGATGGTGGCCGGATAGCTGGCGAGGCCGCCGAGCGAAGCCACTACGGCGTCGCGAATCAGCGCAGGCGTGGGATGTTTGGGCTCACCGATGCCGAAGCTGATGTGCGCGAGACCGGCGGGCGGCGTGACGTCCTTGAAAAGCGCACGCAGCTTTTCGAAGGGATAGGGCTGAAGGGAGTCGAGTAGCGGGTTCACTGGCGGATCGAGCCTGATCGAAGATGGGTGCGGCGGGACGCTGGAGGCAGCTGGGCACGCGCGCCGACGGCAAAGGGCAGAATCTGCGCAAAGACATGCGCGGCAACGGCGCCGAGCCCGAGCGGGCGGCAAGCGAATGATTATAGCGTGGCACGCGGGGCGTCGCGGCTGCTTCGGCGGCGCGGCATGGATGGGCGGCGCGACGGAGTCGGGGTCCAGCAGAACGCACCGACGGCGCGCACAGGCAACAGACTGACAGCACATGCAGGCAGGCAAGGACCACGGTTCGCCGGTCGTCCGCCGGTCATTCGCCGTGTCCCGCCTGCAACCCGCCAGGCCGAGCAGTCGATGCGACGCAGCGGGAACGACGCGAACCGCCGACGGTCCGCGCAAAAAAGAAGCAGGAGCAGCAATGTACGTTGTATCGACACAGATGTCCGCGCCACGCGCGCGCCGCGACGGCGCGCTGGAACGGCCGGCGTGCGCCGTTGCGGGCCATGAAGCCCGTCGCAATGCCGGCCGCCATGCCCGCCGCCACGCCGGCTGCGCTCGCTGCGGGAGCCCGGCACCATGACCAACTGGATTCGCCATGGCTGGCCGACGCTCGCGATCATGCTGGGCGCGTCGGTGTGGGGCATGATCTGGTATCCGCTGCGCATGCTCGCGGCGCTCGGTGTCACCGGTACGGCGGCCAGCGCGCTGACCAGTGCCGCCGGCTGTCTGTTCGTGCTGCTGGTGCGCCGCAGCGCGCTTCGCACCGTGCGCTGGCACTGGCTGCTGCCGGCGCTCGCGCTGGCGGCCGGCATCACCAATCTCGGTTTCGTGTGGGGTTCGATCCACGGCCAGGTGATGCGCGTGCTGCTGCTGTTCTATCTCACCCCGGCGTGGACCGCGCTGTTCGCGCACTTCATCCTGCACGAGCGGCTCACGTGGTCGGGCGCGGCGCTCGCGGCGCTGTCGCTGGCCGGCGCGATGACCATGCTGTGGTCGCCGCAGCTCGGCCTTCCGGTGCCCGGCAATCTGGCCGAATGGGCGGGCCTCGCGGGCGGCATGGGCTTCGCGATGAGCAACGTGCTGATTCTCAAGACGAGCCGCGTGTTGCCCGACATGAAACCGGAAATGCGCACGGCGACCATCTTCGGCGGCGCGGCCATGTTCAGCGCGGTGGCGTCGCTCTTCGAAGCCATGCCGGCGCCGCCCACCGGCGCGCATCTCGGCACGGCCGTCTGGCTGGTGCTCGGCCTCGGTTTTCTGCTGGCGTCGAACAATATGCTGGTGCAGTACGGCCTCGCGCGCGTGCCGGCCAACCGGGCCTCGATCATCATGCTGTTCGAGATCGTCGTGACCGCTTTGTCCGCGTGGATTTTTGCCGGCGAAACGCCGGGTCCGCGCGAATGGGCGGGCGGCGTGTGCATCGTGCTGGCCTCCGCGCTGTCCAGCTGGGTGCATCGCACGAAGGCGCTGCCGCCCGATGCCACCAATCTGGATGCACCCGTGGAGACACCCGACGCGGCAAGCGGTGAGACAGACCGTAAGGACGGTAAGAACCGCTCGCGCGCGATGGTATGATTGCCCCTCATCAGCCGACGCGTGCCTGAGAGCGCGCGGATGGCGCCCGTGTCGTGAAGTGTTGCGGGCCGTTTCGCTGCTTTGTCGCAAACGGCTGGCGCGGCCTTCGCGAGCCACCTTTATTTTCCCTTTTCAAACAGCGAAATCGCCGTGCGTCTGACCTCGATCAAACTCGCTGGCTTCAAGTCATTCGTCGATCCCACGCATTTCCAGGTTCCGGGCCAGTTAGTCGGCGTGGTGGGACCGAACGGGTGCGGCAAGTCCAACATCATCGACGCCGTTCGCTGGGTGCTCGGCGAATCGCGCGCTTCCGAGCTGCGCGGCGAGTCGATGCAGGACGTGATCTTCAATGGCTCGACCGCGCGCAAGCCGGGCAGCCGCGCCAGCGTCGAACTCGTCTTCGACAACGCCGACGGCCGTGCCGCCGGCCAGTGGGGCCAGTATGCCGAAATCGCCGTGAAGCGCGTGCTCACGCGCGACGGCACTTCGAGCTACTACATCAACAATCTGCCGGCGCGTCGCCGCGACATCCAGGACATCTTCCTCGGCACGGGCCTCGGGCCGCGCGCCTACGCGATCATCGGGCAGGGCATGATCGCGCGCCTGATCGAGGCGAAGCCGGAAGAACTGCGCGTGTTCCTCGAAGAAGCCGCGGGCGTCTCGAAGTACAAGGAACGCCGTCGCGAGACGGAAAACCGTCTGCACGACACGCGCGAGAATCTGACGCGCGTCGAAGACATCGTGCGCGAACTCAGCACGAATCTGGAAAAGCTCGAAGCGCAGGCGGTGGTCGCCACGCGCTACAAGGAACTGCAAACGGACGGCGAAGAAAAGCAGCGTCTGTTGTGGCTGTTGCGCAAGAACGAGGCGGGTGGCGAGCAGGAACGCCAGAAGCGCGCCATCGAACAGGCGCAGATCGACCTCGAAGCGCAAACCGCGCGGCTGCGTGAAGTCGAAGCGCAGCTCGAAACGCTGCGCGTCGCGCATTACTCCGCGAGCGACGCCATGCAGGGCGCGCAAGGCGCGCTGTACGAGGCGAATGCCGAAGTGAGCCGGCTTGAAGCCGAGATCCGCTTCATCGTCGAATCGCGCAATCGCGTGCAGGCGCAGATCGCCGCGCTGAGCGCGCAGCGCGAACAGTGGCAGTCGCAGGCGCACAAGGCGCAGGACGATCTCGCGGACGCGGAAGAACAACTGGCCGTCGCCGAAGAAAAGGCGGCGCTTGCCGAAGACGAAGCCGCCGCGAAGCACGACGCGATGCCCGCGCTCGAAGCCCGCTGGCGCGACGCGCAAACCGAACTGAACGCCGAGCGCGGCGGTATCGCGCAGACCGAACAGGCCTTGAAGCTCGAAGCCGCGCATCAGCGCAACGCCGACCAGCAGTTGCAGCAGCTGCAGCAGCGTCACGAGCGTCTGAAGCTCGAAGCGGGCGGCCTCGATGCGCCGGACGAAGCGCAGCTCGAAGAGCTGCGCATGCAACTCGCCGAGCACGAAGAAATCCTGAACGACGCGCAAGCCCGTCTCGCCGACGCGCAGGAAACCCTGCCGCGCCTGGACGGCGAGCGTCGTGCGGCCCAGGAACGCGTGCAGTCGGAAAGCGCGCAGATTCACCAGCTCGACGCGCGCCTCGCTGCGCTCAAGCAGCTTCAGGAAAACGTCCAGACCGAAGGCAAGATCCAGCCGTGGCTCGAAAAGCACGAGTTGAGCGGTCTGCCGCGTCTGTGGAAGAAGCTGCATGTCGAAGCGGGCTGGGAAGCCGCGCTCGAAGCGGTTTTGCGAGAGCGGCTCGCCGCGCTGGAAGTGTCGAATCTCGACTGGGTCAAGGCCTTCGCCACCGACGCGCCGCCGGCCAAGCTGGCGTTCTACGCGCCGCCCGCCGCGGGACAACCGGTGGCCGCGCCGCCGTCGCTTCGTCCGTTGCTTTCGCTCGTGCGTATCGACGACGCCGGCATTCGCGCGGTGCTCAACGACTGGCTCGGTCTCGCCTTCGTGGCCGACGATCTGCAGCAGGCGCTGGCCATGCGCTCGCAGCTGCCCGAGGGCGGCTCGTTCGTCGTGAAGGCCGGGCATGTGGTCACGCGTGTCGGCGTGCAGTTGTACGCAGCCGACTCCGAACAGGCCGGCATGCTGGCGCGTCAGCAGGAAATCGAAAATCTCGGCCGTCAGGTACGCGCTCAGGCGCTCCTCGCCGACGAAGCCAAGGCCACGGCAATTCGCGCCGAAGCCGCGCACTCCCAGGCCGCACAGGCGCTGGGCGACGTGCGTCAGCAGTCGGAGCGCGCCACGCAACGCGTGCACGCCTTGCAGATGGACGTGCTCAAGCTGACGCAGGCGCACGAGCGCTACATGCAGCGCAGCACGCAGATTCGCGAAGAACTCGAAGAAATCACCGCGCAGATCGAAGAGCAGCGCGCGCTGCGCGCCGAGTCGGAAGCGAATTTCGAACGTCACGACAGCGAACTCGCCGAATTGCAGGCGCGTTTCGAAGACAACCAGCTGGCGTTCGAAGCGCTGGACGAAGAGCTCACCGGTGCGCGCGGCCAGTCGCGCGATCTCGATCGTGCCGCTACAGATGCGCGCTTCGCCGCGCGCAACATGGCGAACCGTATCGACGAGCTCAAGCGCAGCATCCAGGTTGCGCACGAACAGAGCGAACGCGTCGCCGCGTCGCTCGAAGACGCGCGTGCCGAACTCGAGACGATCAACGAGCAAACCGCGCACACGGGTCTGCAGGACGCGCTGGATATTCGCGCCGTCAAGGAAGAAGCGCTGCACGCCACGCGCCTCGAACTCGACGACCTGACCGCCAAGCTGCGTGCCGCCGACGAAAGCCGTCTGACCGCCGAGCGCGCTTTGCAGCCGCTGCGCGACCGGATCAACGAATTGCAGTTGAAGGAGCAGGCCGCGCGCCTGAACGCCGAGCAGTTCATCGAACAACTGGCCGCCGCCGGTGTGGACGAAGCCGAACTGCAGGCCAAGCTGACGCCGGACATGAAGCCCTCGTATCTGCAGGGCGAAGTCACGCGCATCAACAACGCGATCACGGCGCTCGGTCCGGTGAACATGGCTGCGCTGGACGAACTCAAGGCGGCCAGCGAGCGCAAGACGTTCCTCGATTCGCAGTCGGCCGACCTGACCAACGCGATCGAAACGCTCGAAGACGCGATCCGCAAGATCGACGGCGAAACGCGCACGCTGCTGCAAGGCACGTTCGATCAGGTGAACCATCACTTCGGCGAGCTGTTCCCGCGTCTGTTCGGCGGCGGTCAGGCCAAGCTGATCATGACCGGCGACGAGATTCTCGACGCCGGCGTGCAGGTGATGGCGCAACCGCCAGGCAAAAAGAATTCGACCATTCACCTGCTGTCGGGCGGCGAGAAAGCGCTCACCGCCACGGCGCTGGTGTTCGCGATGTTCCAGCTGAATCCCGCGCCGTTCTGTCTGCTCGACGAAGTGGACGCGCCGCTCGACGACGCCAACACGGAGCGCTTCGCGAACCTCGTGCGCGCGATGTCGGACAAGACACAGTTCCTGTTCATTTCGCACAACAAGATCGCAATGGAAATGGCGCAGCAACTGATCGGCGTGACCATGCAGGAGCAGGGCGTGTCGCGTATCGTCGCGGTCGACATGGAAACGGCGGCGGGTTTCGCCCAGAATATCGTTTAAGTTAAAAAGACTCGCGGGCGTGCTCACCGCGGCGGCCATCGGCCGCGCGAGACGTGAGCGGCGCATCACCGCGCAGACAGAAGAATTGCTGATGGAGCATGCATGGACGAGTTGACACTCGGTTTGATCGGCGCGGGTGCCGTGGTGGTCGGAGGCGTGGTTGTGTACAACGCATGGCAGGGCGCCAAGGTGCGCCGCAAGATGCCGCGCCCGATGCCGGCCGAAACCGCCGAAAGCTTCACGCGTGACGATCACGAAGAACAGAGCCCGTTCATCGAACCGGCCCGGCCCACCACGCGCCGCGAACCGGTAGTGGGCGCGGACGCGGGCAGCGAACCGGCCTCGGCGCGCGTCGAACCGACCTTCGGCGCCAGCGCCGCGCCGCTCGACACACCTGCCGACATTCAGGCCGAAACCACCACGCCAAACGGTTATCCGGAAGCGGAAGGCATCGAGCACGCGGAGTCCGCGGCCACGGGTAGTGCGGCTGAAGGCGAGACCCAGTCGGCGGACGAACCGCACGAGCCGATCGTGCCGGCCGCCACCACGATTTCGTCGGCGCCGCCGGCTATCGTCGATCGCCGTATCGATTGCATCGTGCCGATCCGTCTTGGCGGCCCGGTCGCGGGCGACAAGGTGATTCCGCTGGCGCAGCGCCTGCGCCGCGCCGGCAGCAAGCCGGTGCATATCGAAGGCAAGCTCGAAGACGGCACGTGGGAGCTGTTGCAGAACGGCGCGCGCTACGAAGAACTGCGTGCGGCGGCGCAACTCGCCAACCGTAGCGGCGCACTCAACGAACTGGAATTTTCGGAGTTCGTGACCGGCGTGCAGCAGTTCGCGGATGCGCTCGACGCGTCGCCGGAATTCCCCGACATGCTCGAAACGGTCGCCATGGCGCGCGAGCTCGACGGTTTCGCCGCCCAGTGCGACGCGCAACTGTCGATCAACGTGCTCTCGGACGGCGCGCCGTGGTCGGCCAACTACGTGCAGGCCGTGGCGTCGCAAGACGGCCTGCTGCTCTCGCGCGACGGCACGCGCTTCGTCAAGCTGGATGCGCGGCAGAGCCCGGTGTTCATGCTGCAGTTCGGCGACACCAATTTCCTGCGCGACGACCTGACCTACAAGGGCGGCCAGATGATTACGCTGGTGCTCGACGTGCCCGTTGCCGACGAAGACATTCTGCCGTTCCGTCTGATGTGCGATTACGCGAAATCGCTGGCCGAGCGGATCGGCGGCCGGGTGGTGGACGACGGGCGTCGTCCGTTGCCGGAAACGGCCTTGCTCGCCATCGAGAAACAGTTGATGACGCTTTACGCCAAGCTGGAGCAGGCCGGTATTCCGGCTGGCTCGCCGGCCACGCGGCGTCTGTTCAGCCAGTAAGTCCCACGCTGATTCGTAGTACACGACGGCCGCACGATGTGCGGCCGTCGGCGTTTACGGGTGCCGAGACCGCTGAGGCGACGGGTTTCGAGCGTCGAACCCGCGTACGCGTCGGGCCGTCCGGTGGCATTCTTTTCTGCGGCATTATCGACCCGCGTTATCCACTTCGAAACTGGCCATTCGGCCGATGTAAAGGGGCACGCTTCCTGCGATAATCCAATGTCCGAATTTCATTAAAGAAGCTTCCGACAGCATGGCCCGAACCCCCGTCTCCCATCCTTCAAACAACGCGCCGGCCGAGCGGGCCGCGTGGCTGCGCGCGGAACTCGAACGCGCCAACTACGCGTACTACGTGCTCGACCAGCCGGACCTGCCGGATGCGGAATACGACAAGCTGTTCAAGGAACTGGAGCAGATCGAGACGGAGCATCCGGACCTGATCGTGCCGGATTCGCCCACGCAGCGCGTGGGTGGCGAGGCGGCCAGCGGTTTCGAACCAGTGGTTCACGATCAGCCGATGCTGTCGCTGAACAATGGTTTCGCCGACGAAGACATCGTCGCGTTCGACAAACGCGTGGGCGACGCGCTCGGCAAGAACGCCGCCGAGCCGCCGGTGCCGGTCGACTATGCGGCGGAACTGAAGTTCGACGGCCTCGCCATTTCCTTGCGATACGTCGACGGCGTGTTCGTCCAGGCGGCCACGCGCGGCGACGGCACGACGGGCGAGAACGTCACGGAAAACGTTCGCACGATCCGCTCCATTCCGCTCAAGCTCAAAGGCAAGCGCGTGCCGCACATTCTGGACGTGCGTGGCGAAGTGCTGATGTTCAAGCGCGACTTCGAGCGCCTGAACGAGCGCCAGCGGGCCGCCGAACACAAGGAGTTCGCCAATCCGCGCAATGCGGCGGCGGGCAGTCTGCGGCAGCTCGATTCGAAGATCACCGCGCAGCGGCCGCTGTCGTTTTTCGCTTATGGCATCGGCGTGCTCGACGGCATGGACATGCCCGCCACGCATAGCGAACTGCTCGACTGGTACAAGGAACTGGGCTTGCCGGTCAACGGCGAGCGGGCGGTGGTGCAGGGTGCGGAAGGCTTGCTGAAGTTTTTCGGCTCGGTGGGCGAAAAGCGCGACACGCTGCCTTACGACATCGACGGCGTGGTCTACAAGGTCAATCGTCGCGATGAGCAGGACGCGCTCGGCTTTGTCTCGCGCGCGCCGCGTTTCGCGCTGGCGCACAAATTTCCCGCGCAGGAAGCGCTCACCAGGCTGGTCGCCATCGACGTGCAGGTGGGGCGTACCGGCGCGATCACGCCGGTGGCGCGCCTCGAACCGGTGTTCGTCGGCGGCGCCACGGTCACCAATGCCACGCTGCACAACGAAGACGAAGTGCGTCGCAAAGACATTCGTATCGGCGACACCGTGATCGTGCGGCGTGCCGGCGACGTGATTCCCGAAGTGGTGAGCGCGCTGCTCGATCGTCGCCCGGACGACGCCGCCGAATTCGTCATGCCGACGCACTGCCCGGTATGCGGTTCGGCCATCGAACGCTTGCCCGACGAAGCGATTGCGCGCTGCACGGGCGGCCTGTTCTGTCCGGCGCAGCGCAAGCAGGCGCTGTGGCATTTCGCACAACGGCGCGCGCTCGACATCGACGGTCTGGGCGAAAAGATCATCGACCAGCTGGTCGAGCAGAATCTGGTCCGCACGCCTGCCGATCTGTTCAATCTCGGTTTCGCCACGCTCGCCGAACTCGATCGCTTCGCGGAGAAGTCCGCGCAGAATCTGCTCGATTCGCTCGAAAAAGCCAAGCACACCACGTTGGCGCGCTTTATTTATGCGCTTGGCATTCGGCACGTGGGCGAATCGACGGCGAAAGATCTGGCCAAACATTTCGGTTCGCTCGACCCGATCATGGACGCGTCGGTCGAGGCCTTGCTCGAAGTGAACGACGTCGGGCCGGTGGTGGCCGAATCGCTGCACCAGTTTTTCGCGGAAGAGCACAACCGCACGGTGATCGAGCAATTGCGGGCGCCCGGCAAGGTTACGTGGCAGGAAGGTCCGCCCGCGCCCAAGGCACCGCAAGGCGTGCTGGCCGGCAAGACCGTCGTGCTGACCGGCACCTTGCCGTCGCTCGCTCGCGAAGAAGCGAAAGAAATGCTCGAAGCGGCCGGCGCCAAGGTTGCCGGTTCGGTGTCGAAGAAAACCGATTATGTGGTGGCGGGAGCCGACGCCGGCAGCAAGCTGGCGAAAGCTGAGGAACTCGGCGTCCCCGTACTCGACGAAGATGGTATGCGTAAGCTCCTGGAGGGGCAGTTATGATCCGCGAAATTCTTAAGATGGGCGATCCTCGCCTTTTGCGCATTGCCGATCCGGTCGATCACTTCGACACGCCCGAATTGCATGAACTCGTCAAAGACATGTTCGAGACCATGCACGACGCGAACGGCGCGGGGCTCGCCGCGCCGCAGATCGGCGTCAATCTGCAGGTGGTGATTTTCGGCTTCGGCCAGAACGAGCGTTATCCGGACGCGCCGCCCGTGCCGGAAACGGTGCTGATCAATCCCACCATTACGCCGGTGTCGCTCGACATGGAAGAGGGCTGGGAAGGCTGTCTCTCGGTGCCTGGTCTGCGTGGCGCAGTGAGCCGTTTTTCGATGATCAAGTATCACGGCTTCGATCAATACGGCAAACCGATCGATCGCGTCGCCGAGGGCTTTCACGCGCGGGTCGTGCAGCACGAGTGCGATCACCTGATCGGCAAGCTGTATCCGATGCGGATCAACGATTTCGCCAAGTTCGGATTCACCGAAATCCTGTTTCCGGACATGGACCCGAATAGCGACGACTGACGCTGGCCGGTTTCACGCCGGCTGGAAAGCTCGGGCGAGACCAGAATGCGAAAACCCCACGCCATGGCGTGGGGTTTTTCTTTTTGCGGCGTCGCCTGCGACTAACAACCTGGCAGACGAAGGAACGGCATCGTCAGAACGATTCGTCCGCCGACAGATAGCGCCATTGTCCCGGCGGCAGTGCGCCGAGCATCACGCGACCCATCCGGACGCGCTTCAGTCCGATCACTTCGAGACCGACCAGTTCGCACATCCGGCGAATCTGGCGTTTCTTGCCTTCGCGGAGCACGAAACGCAATTGCTCGCCGTTTTGCCAGCTGACTTGCGCGGGCTTGAGCGGCACGTCGTCGAGCGACAGGCCGTGACGCAGCAGCGCAAGGCTTTCCGGCGGGAAGTGACTTTCGACATCCGTGGTGTGCTCGCCGTAAGCAACGCGCACCAGGTATTCCTTGTCGATTTCCGAATGACCGCCGATCAGTTGCTTGGCGATGCGGCCGTCCTGCGTGAGCACGAGCAGACCCGTCGAGTCGATGTCCAGACGGCCGGCCGGTGCGAGCTGGCGCAGGTGCGCCACCGAGAAACGGATGTCGGAACGGTCGCCTTCCCAGCGGTTCTCCGGCGTCACGAGCGTGATGGCCGGCTGATAGCCGTCTTCCGCCTGACCCGAGACGAAACCAACCGTCTTGTGAATCAGCACGGTGACCTGGCTCGCCTGCGCGGCTTCGGCGGCGGGGTCGATCTCGATGCGCTGATCGGGGCGAACCTTGGTGCCGAGCGTGTCGATACGTTCGCCGTCCACCAGCACCCAGCCTTTCTCGATCCACTCGTCGGCTTCGCGGCGCGAGCACAGACCGAGTTCCGACATCAGCTTCGACAGACGCAACGTGCCGGGCGCGTCTTCGTAGTCGCGGCGCGGCGTGCGCGGCATGGCGTCGGCGTCGTGATCGGCGCGAGCGGCAGGCGCCGGGCCGCGTGCCGGCTTGTCGGCGCGGGCAGGGCGGTCGTTGTCGGCGAAACGGCGCGGTGCGCCGGGCAGTGTTTTGTCGAAGCTGCGTGCCGGACGTTCGCTACGGTCCGTTGCGCGCGCGGGACGGTCGCCGAACTCGCGTTTCGCGGGCGCACGGCTGTCGCGATCGTCGCGCGGCGCACGCGCCGGGCGATCTGAACGCTCGCCATAAGTACTTTTGACGGGTCTGGCGAAGCTGCGCTCGCCGCCGCTGCGCTCGGACGCGCCGCGTTCGCCTTCAAAACGACGCGGTGCGCCGTCGCTGCGCGGACCACGTTCGCCGCCACGGCGATCCGGCGGGGCGCCACGGTCGCCGCCGAAACGCGGACGGTCGGACGCTGCGCGCTCGCCGCGTGCGCCGCCTTCCGACGGACGGCCCGCGCCCGGACGCGCGCCGGTGAACGGACGGCGTTCGCCGTCTTCGCGCCGCGCGGGACGATCGCCGAAACTCCGTGCGGGACGTTCGCTGCTGCCTTCGAACTTGCGCGGTGCTCGCTCGCCGTCGTCACGACGCGGCGCGCGATCACCGCTGCCTTCGAACCGGCGCGGCGCGCGATCACCACGCTCGCCGCCTTCGAATTTGCGCGGCGGACGCTCGCTGTCACTACGACGCGGACCACGTTCGCTGCTGCCTTCGAACTTGCGCGGTGCTCGCTCGCCATCGTCACGACGCAGCGCGCGCTCACTGCTGCCTTCGAACCGGCGCGGCGCGCGATCACCACGCTCACCGCCTTCGAATTTGCGCGGCGGACGCTCGCTGTCACTGCGACGCGGACCACGTTCGCTGCTGCCTTCAAACTTGCGCGGTGTTCGCTCGCCATCGTCACGACGCGGCGCGCGGTCACCGCTGCCTTCGAACCGGCGCGGCGCGCGATCACCACGCTCTCCACTACCTTCGAACTTGCGCGGCGGACGCTCGCTGTCACTACGACGCGGACCACGTTCGCTGCTGCCTTCAGACCGGCGCGGCGCCCCGGCGGCGCCTTCGCGACGCGGCGGACGCTCCGATGGCGCCCGGCGCGCACCCGCACCACCGGCATCGCGGTCGCGTGAAAACGATCCTTCAGCCCGAGGCGCACGCGCACCGGTGCTGGGGCGCGTGCCACCGCCCGCAGCGCCTGCGCGTTCCCCACGGGGCCCACCGGAATCCGCCGGCGACGCAGACGGCTTCGGTCCGGCCGGACGCGTCGGCTTACGCGCCGAACTGCTTCCGGTACGGACAGGGGCGCGTTCGGACGAAGCCGGCCGCGGGTGCTTGGCTGTTAATTTAACTCGCATGAAATCTCACACTGCAATCGCGCGCAGCAGTTCGGTCTCGACCTGAATTTGCAGGCGGTTGTCCGACAGACCGTGTCCGTCCAGCAGGAACACGTCTTCAACGCGTTCGCCGAGCGTATTGATCCGCGCCGACGCGACGCCGACCCGGTGCTCGGCCAGCACGCGCGCGATCGAATAAAGAAGGCCCGGCCGGTCGTTGGCCGACACGGACAGGATGTAATACTGGCCGCGCTCGTCGGCCCGAAGATCGACGCGCGGCGTAACAGGGAAGGTCCGCGACAGCCGCGACAGGCGGCCCTTCGACGGTCCCGGAAGCAGGGTGCCGTCACCGGTGAGGCGGGCGGTCAGTTCCTGTTCGACCAGATTGGCTATATCGCGATAATGCACGTCTTCTTCGGTATGCGCGACGAGGAAATTATCGAGCGCGTAACCGTGACGGGTCGTGCTGACCCGTGCATCCAGCACCGACAGGCCGTTGCGGTCGAAATAGGCGCAAATGCCGGCGAACAGATCGGGCTGGTCTTTCACGTAGACCAGCACCTGCAGCGCCTCGCCGATCGGCGACGGACGCGCCCGCACGATCGGCGTAGGCGTTTCGACGTGGCGCGACAGCACGCGTGTTTGCCAGGCGATGTCGGCGGCGTCGTGGCGCAGGAAATAGCCGATGTCGAGCTTGTCCCACAGCGCCTTTTGCGCGCCGTCCGGCACGGTTTCGAGTCGCAGCAGGGCGAGTGCTTCTTCCTGGCGCGACTTCAGTTCCGAATGCGCGTCGGGCCGGGCGCCGCCGAGCACCGCGAGGGTGGCGCGGTACAGGTCTTCCAGCAGCTTGCCTTTCCAGGTGTTCCAGACTTTCGGGCTGGTGCCGCGAATGTCGGCCACCGTCAGCAGATACAGCGCGGTGAGGCGCCGCTCGTTGCCGACCAGTTCCGCGAAACGCTTGATGACCTCGGGGTCGCTCGTGTCCTGCTTTTGCGCGACCTGGCTCATGGTCAGATGCTGCTGCACCAGCCACACCACCAGTTCGCCGTCCTCGCCCTCGATGCCGTGATTGCGGCAAAAGCGCCGCGCGTCGGCCATGCCGAGTTGCGAGTGGTCGCCGCCGCGGCCCTTGGCGATGTCGTGAAACAGCGCCGCCACGTACAGCACCCACGGACGGTCGAAGTTGACGATCAGCTGGCTGCAGAACGGATATTCGTGCGCGTGCTCGGCCACGGCGAAGCGGCGCAGATTGCGCAGCACCATCAGGATGTGCTGATCCACCGTGTAGACGTGATACAGGTCGTGCTGCATCTGCCCGACGATGCGCCGGAAGTTCAGCAGATAACGCCCGAGCACGCTGGTCTGGTTCATCAGCCGCAGCGCGTGCGTGATGCCGGCCGGCTGCTTGAGGATTTCCATGAAGAGGCGCCGGTTTTCCGGATCGCGCCGCCAGTGCTGATCCATCACGTCGCGGGCGTTGTAGATGGCCCGCAGCGTGCGCGCCGAGAGTCCCTTGACGCCCGGCGTCTGCTCGTAAAGCAGGAAGGCTTCGAGAATCGCGTTCGGCTCGCGTTCGAAAACGTCGTCGTCGGCGATTTCGAGCATGCCCTGTTTTTCGACGAAGCGATCCGACAGGACGCGCGTGATGCCGCTCGTGTTTGGGAAAAGCTGCGCTTCGATGTTCTGGATCAGGATGGTCGCGAGCTGCGTGACCGCCTTGGCGGCCCAGTAGTAGCGGCGCATCAGCTGCTCGCTGGCGCGCTTGGTGGCCGTGGGTTTGTAGCCGAAGCTCTCCGCCACCGGCGTTTGCAGGTCGAACACCAGAATGTCCTGCCGACGTCCCGCAATGACGTGCAGCCGGGCGCGCAGCGCCTTCAGGAAACTCTCGTTGCGCCGCAATTCGCGCGCTTCGCGTTCCGTAATCAGGCCGCGCGCTTCGAGTTCGCGCCAGCTGCTGCCGAATCCCGCCGCCTGGGTGATCCACAGGATCAGTTGCAGATCGCGCAGACCGCCGGGGCTTTCCTTGACGTTCGGCTCGAGCGAATACGGCGTATCCTGAAACTTGGCGTGCCGCTGACGCATTTCCAGCACTTTGGCCTGGAAGAATGCGCGCGGGTCGAGCGCCTCGCGGTAACGGCGGGAGAAGTCGTCGAAAAGCGATTCGCTGCCGGTGATGCGGCGCGCTTCGAGAAGCGAGGTGCGCACGGTGACGTCGTTCGCCGCCTCTTCGAGGCACTGCGACACGCTGCGAACGCTGCTGCCGAGTTCGAGCCCGAGGTCCCAGGCGAGACTGATGAAGCGCTCGATGCGCGCTTCGAGGTGTTCGATCGGCGCATCCGGCAGCAGGACGAGAATGTCGATGTCCGAGTGCGGCGCCAGTTCGCCGCGCCCGTAGCCGCCCACCGCGAGTAGCGCCAGATCGTGCGGCAGCTCGCAGGTGTTCCAGGCGGCGCGCAGGGAATCGTCGGTGGCGCGCGCCAGCGCCGCCATCAATGCATCGACGTTGGTCGCAGTCTTGAAGCGTTCCAGCAACTGGGCTTTGGCCACTTTATAGTCCGCCTTGAGCGACGTGGCATGGGAATGGGCGACGGCTGGAACACTACTCATTGGCAGGCGGACGGTGAGGGCGAAAGTCGATCAGGCCGTGGCGGCCACGAGCGGCGGGCGCGCGGGCGTGCCGGCCGACACGGTCAGCACGTCGTAGCCGGATTCGGTGACGAGCACCGTATGTTCCCACTGCGCCGACAGGCTGCGGTCTTTGGTCTTGACCGTCCACTGATCGGGCATGGTGCGAATGTCACGGCGGCCGGCGTTGATCATGGGCTCGATCGTGAAGATCATGCCCGCCTGCAGTTCCAGACCCGTACCGGGGCGGCCGTAATGCAGAATTTGCGGATCTTCGTGGAATACCGTGCCGATGCCGTGGCCGCAGTATTCGCGCACCACGCTGTAACCCTGGCCTTCGGCGTGTTTCTGGATGGCGTGGCCGATGTCGCCGAGATGCGCGCCCGGGCGCACCTGGTCGATGCCGAGCCACATGCATTCGAAGGTGGTCTGCACCAGACGTTTGGCCATGATCGACCCTTCGCCGACGATGAACATACGGCTCGTGTCGCCGAAATAGCCTTCCTTGATGACCGTGACGTCGATGTTCAGCGCGTCGCCGTTTTTCAGGGTTTTGTCGCCCGGAATGCCGTGACAGATCACGTCGTTCACGGAAATGCAGGTGGCTTTCGGGTAGGGCGGATAGCCGGGCGGCTGATAATTCAGCGGTGCCGGAACCGTGCCCTGTTCCTTCAGCATGTATTCGTGACAGAGCCGGTCGAGTTCGCCGGTGGTGACGCCGGCCGTGACGAACGGCGTGATGTAGTCGAGCACTTCGCTCGCGAGTCGGCAAGCGACGCGCATTTGAGCGATATCGTGTTCGTTTTTGAGCGTAATAGCCATGAGTCGGGCCTGAATTGCGATTTATTTCGGGATTATCGCACCATATTCCCCCTGCCGCAGTCTTTTGAGCCAGGCGCAGCGCCCGGCGAGCATCCCGTGGCGGCCGGTTGCCGGGTTTTTGGGCGGATTATCGAAATGGGCTATTGGCGGTGAATCAGGAGACCCCGTGCGGCGTGTCGGCAGGGCGGATCGTCTATCTTCTCGCCAGGCGACTCGCGCCACGGGTGCAACCGTCTGCGGTAACCGGTAGCTACCGGGCGGGTTGAGTCGTGCAATAGTCGCGTGCTATAATCTTTGGCTAAGTCGGTCCCTGTCTTATTTTGTTGCAGCGCACTTTGGTGTATGAAAGTCGCGTTAATGCAAATTAGCGGCTGGATCGGCTCCTCGTGGCGATAGTTGCCTGCGTCACGAGCGAAAGTAGTAGAAGGCAGCAGACTCGCAAGCCGGCGCACCCAGGGTGTCGGTCGCGTCAGTCAGGAACCAGTGGTTCTGGCGGCGCGGCAGATACGGCAGCCGGCTTAAGACCCAACCCTCGCGGAGATTTTCATGGCAGTTACCATGCGTCAAATGCTGGAAGCCGGTGTCCACTTCGGTCACCAAACGCGCTTCTGGAACCCGAAGATGGCCCCCTTCATTTTCGGTCATCGCAACAAGATTCACATTATCAACCTCGAAAAGACGCTGCCGATGTACAACGACGCGCTGAAGTATGCGCGTCAACTGGCAGCGAATCGCGGCACGATCCTGTTCGTCGGCACGAAGCGTCAATCGCGCGACACGATCGCTGAAGAAGCACAGCGCGCTGGCATGCCTTTCGTCAACGCACGCTGGCTCGGCGGCATGCTGACCAACTTCAAGACGCTGAAGGTATCGATCAAGCGCCTGAAGGACATGGAAGCAGCGCTGGAAGCAGGCGAAACGGAACGCATGAGCAAGAAAGAAGCGCTCCTGTTCGAACGTGAAATGGCCAAGCTGCAAAAGTCGATCGGCGGCGTGAAGGATATGGGCGGCATTCCGGACGCGATCTTCGTGGTCGACGTCGGCTACCACAAGATTGCCGTGACCGAAGCGAACAAGCTCGGTATTCCGGTCATCGCCGTGGTCGATACGAACCACTCGCCGGAAGGCATCGACTACGTCATCCCGGGTAACGACGACGCCTCGAAGGCTGTCGCTCTGTACACGGCTGGCGTGGCTGACGCAATCGTCGAAGGCCGTGCAAACGCAGTCAACGAAGTGGCGCAAGCTGCTCGTGGCGGCGACGGCGACGAGTTCGTCGAGGTCAACGCGGAAGCGTAAAGCTGCCCCGTGTCCGGCAAAAAAGGGGGCTTTCTACAGGCCCCCTTTTTTTAAGTCGCGACGTTGTGGTGGGGTGCTGCAGCAGGTGTGAATAGTGGTGCCCGAAGCGTTGTCTGCGAAAATGTGCGCAACGCTGAAACGAATTCTTGCCGCCGGCATCGAAGTGCGGGCGGTGTGTGACAGACGGAACTCAAGGAGCAAATGATGGCGGCAATTACCGCAAGCATGGTTGCAGAACTGCGCGCAAAGACTGATGCGCCGATGATGGAATGCAAGAAGGCGCTGACCGAAGCCGACGGCGACATGGCGCGCGCTGAAGAGCTGCTGCGCGTGAAGCTGGGCAACAAGGCCAGCAAGGCAGCGTCGCGCGTGACGGCTGAAGGCGTGGTCGCTTCGTTCATCGGCGGCAATGCAGGTTCGCTGGTCGAGCTGAACTGCGAAACCGACTTCGTTTCGAAGAACGACGACTTCCTGGCTTTCTCGAAGACGATCGCCGAGCTGGTCGCTGCACAAAACCCGGCTGACGTCGCTGCCCTGTCGGCGCTGCCGCTGGACGGCTCGACCGTCGACGCGGTTCGCCTCGCACTGGTCGGCAAGATCGGTGAAAACCTGTCGATCCGCCGTTTCGTGCGTTTCGAAACCTCGAACAAGCTGGCAGCGTACCTGCACGGCACGCGTATCGGCGTGCTGGTCGAGTACACCGGCGCGGACGAGCAGGTCGGCAAGGACGTCGCCATGCACATCGCTGCAATGAAGCCGGTGTCGCTGTCGTCGGACGACGTGCCGGCAGACCTGATCGCCAAGGAACGCAGCATTGCTGAACAGAAGGCCGCCGAATCGGGCAAGCCGGCTGAAATCGTCGCCAAGATGGTCGACGGCAGCGTGCAGAAGTACCTGAAGGAAGTCTCGCTGCTGAACCAGACGTTCGTTAAGAACGACAAGCAGACGATCGAACAGATGCTGAAGGCAGGCAACGCGAGCGTGCAGAAGTTCGCGCTGTTCGTGGTCGGCGAAGGCATCGAGAAGAAGCAGGACGACTTCGCAGCTGAAGTGGCCGCTCAAGTCGCTGCTGCAAAGCAACAATAAGTCTCGCTTAAGCTTCAGTTAGTACCGTTGGACCCGCGGCAGGGCAAGACTCTGCCGCGGTCGGCAGCGCCGCAAGGCTGCGCGCGGGTTGACCCTCGCTGCGAAGCCGCCTCTGGTGGACCCCAGGGTTCGTCAATTTGGCGACGCTTGCCCGAATCAGCATTTCACCCCTACATTAGTCCCTTGTTGTTGCCCTGTTCTGCGCGATCTGGATACCTCTATGCCCACTGCCTACAAACGCGTCCTGCTCAAACTCTCCGGTGAAGCTCTGATGGGCGACGATGCCTTTGGCATCAATCGCGCAACCATCGAACGAATGGTGGCGGACGTGGCCGAAGTGGTTCGGCTCGGCACGCAACTGGCGGTGGTCATCGGCGGCGGCAATATTTTCCGCGGTGTCGCGGGCGGCGCGGCGGGTATGGATCGCGCCACGGCCGACTACATGGGCATGCTGGCCACCATGATGAACGCGCTGGCCCTGCAGGACGCCATGCGCCATGCCGGTATCGAGGCGCGCGTGCAATCCGCGCTGCGTATGGATCAGGTGGTCGAGCCGTACATCCGGCCCCGCGCGATCCGTCAACTCGAAGAAGGCAAGGTCGTGATTTTCGCGGCCGGCACCGGCAACCCGTTCTTCACGACCGACACCGCTGCGGCTTTGCGCGGTTCGGAAATCGGCGCGGAAGTCGTACTGAAGGCAACCAAGGTGGACGGCGTCTATTCGGCCGATCCCAAGAAAGACCCGAGCGCGACGCGTTACACCACGATCAGCTTCGACGAAGCCATCGGCCGCAATCTGCAGGTGATGGACGCCACGGCGTTCGCGCTGTGCCGCGACCAGAAGCTGCCGATCCGCGTGTTTTCGATCGTCAAGCCGGGCGCGCTCAAGCGCATCGTACAAGGCGAGGACGAAGGTACGCTCGTCCACGTGTAAACTCTCGTTCACATAACGTGGGCTTTGACGCGAGCCCGGGCCGCCGCATTTTGCGCGCGCTGGCCGGTTCGCACCGTTTTAAGGTTCGGAGGTTTAAAAATGTCTGTGGCTGATATCAGGAAGGGCGCTGAGCAGAAGATGCAGCGTTCCATCGACGCGTTCAAGAACGATCTGTCGAAGATCCGCACGGGCCGTGCGCACACTGGCTTGCTCGATCACATTCAGTGCGACTACTACGGTTCGCCGGTGCCGATTTCGCAGGTCGCGAACCTGACGCTGATCGACGCACGCACGATCGGCGTGCAGCCGTGGGAAAAGAAGATGGTTCAGGTCGTCGAAAAGGCGATCCGTGAATCCGACCTCGGCCTGAACCCGGCCACGCAAGGCGACGTGATCCGCGTGCCGATGCCCGCGCTGACCGAAGAGCGCCGCCGCGAACTGACCAAAGTGGTCAAGAGCGAAGCGGAAACCGCCAAGGTTGCCGTGCGCAATTTGCGCCGTGACGCCAACGAACAGCTCAAGAAGCTCGTTAAAGACAAGGAAATTTCGGAAGACGACGAGCGTCGTGCAGGTGACGACGTTCAGAAGCTGACGGACAAGTTCGTCGCCGAGATCGACAAGCTGGTCGTGACGAAAGAAGCCGAGATCATGACAGTCTGAGGCCTGTCGGGCACTCAGCACTTTCAGGATTTCCACTTCTTTACTTGCAGTCACTGTTCCAACGGCCATGACCTATACCAGCTCAACCGTGCGCGTGCCTGATGTCGCCGCGGTGCCGCGACATATCGCGATCATCATGGATGGCAACGGCCGTTGGGCGACCCAGCGCCGCCTGCCGCGCGTTGCCGGCCACACGCGCGGCGTCGATGCCGTGCGCGCGGCCGTCGAAGCGTGCGCCCGGCAGGGCGTCGAATATCTGACGCTGTTCGCTTTCAGTTCCGAAAACTGGCGCCGTCCAAACGACGAAGTGTCGTTCCTGATGCGCCTGTTCGTCACCGCGCTGGAGCGCGAGATCGGCAAACTGCACGCCAACGGCATCCGCCTGCGCGTAGTCGGCGATCTGTCGAAGTTCGATACGCGCATCCGCGACCTGATTCGCCGCGCGGAAACCAAAACCGCGCGCAATACCCGTCTCACGTTGACCATCGCCGCCAATTACGGCGGTCGCTGGGACATCATGCAGGCTACCCGCAAGCTCGCCGAGCAATCGGCGCTGGCGGGACAAGCCGTCGAGGTGACCGAGGAATCGTTCGCCGAGCACCTCTCGATGGCTTATGCGCCGGAGCCGGACCTGTTCATCCGCACCGGCGGCGAGCGCCGCGTCAGCAACTTCCTGCTGTGGCAACTCGCCTACACCGAGTTTTACTTCACCGACACCTATTGGCCGGATTTCGACGCAGACGCGCTCGGCCATGCCATCGCGTCGTATGCGGAGCGTGAGCGCCGCTTCGGCCGCACCAGTGCTCAACTCGAGCCGCAATCGCAGAACGTCGATTCGCTTCCATGCTAAAAACCCGTGTCATCACGGCGATCATCCTGCTGGCAGTGTTCCTGCCCGTCACGTTGTTCGCGCCGGTGGGCGCGTTCGGCGCGCTGATCGCTTTCGTCGTCGTGTTCGCTGCGTGGGAATGGGCGCGCCTGCTCAAGCTTGGCGGCGCCGGCCCGGTCATTTACGCGCTCGTCGCGGCCGCGGCGCTCGTCGTGAGTACGCGTCTGGGCACCGGCATCGAAGAGCCCCGGCCGCTGTTTCAGGCGGCCGCTGTTTTCTGGGTCATCGCCGGCCCTTACGTGTTGCTGCGCAAGCCCACGCTGGCTCAGGGCGCCTGGCGCACCTTTCTGTTTCTTGCGGGCATTGTGGTATTCGTCGCGTGCTGGCATGCTCTCGTCGCCGCGCGCATGAAGGGCGTGCCGTTCGTGTTGTCGCTGCTGCTGTTGGTCTGGCTGGCCGATATCGGCGCATACTTCTCCGGAAAAGCTTTCGGAAAGCACAAACTGGCGCCGGCCATCAGTCCGGGCAAAACCTGGGAAGGCGCGATCGGCGGTTGGGTGGCGGTCATGATCGTCGCCGCTGCCGCGGTCTTTTTGCATGCGTTCGAGCCGACCCTGTATTCTGCGCTTCTGGCGCAATTGGGCGCCGTCCGTGCGCTACTCGCGTTGACTCTGCTGGTGGCCTTCAGCGTGGTCGGCGACCTGTTCGAATCAATGATGAAACGCCAGGCCGGAGTGAAAGATTCAAGCGGCCTGTTGCCGGGGCACGGCGGCGTGCTCGACCGCATCGACGCCTTATTGCCGGTGCTGCCGCTTGCCATGCTGCTGCTCGGCTAGAGAAAGAGATATGCAAAAACGTCTGACATTGCTCGGTTCCACGGGCTCGATTGGAGACAGCACGCTCGACGTCGTCGCGCGTCATCCCGAGCGCTTCGCGGTTTACGCGCTCACCGCACATCGCAACGGCGACAAGCTCGTCGAACAATGCCTGCGCTTCCAGCCGGAAGTCGCGGTCGTGGGCGACGCGGACACGGCGGCTAACGTCGCTGCAAAGCTGCGCGAAGCGGGCAGCAAGACCGAAGTCACCTACGGGCCGCAGGCGCTCGTCGACGTGTCGAAAAGCGAAGGCTGCGACACCGTGGTGGCGGCGATCGTCGGCGCGGCGGGGCTTGCGCCCAGTCTGGCCGCGGCGCGCGCCGGCAAGCGCATCCTGCTGGCCAACAAGGAAGCGCTGGTGATGTCCGGCTCGATCTTTATGGACGCGGTGCGCGACAACGGCGCCATCCTGCTGCCGGTCGACAGCGAACACAACGCCATTTTCCAATGCCTGCCGCGCGAAGCCGCGCTGCACGGCGGTGTCTCCAAGATCATTCTGACTGCGTCCGGCGGCCCGTTCCGTACCCGCGAGCCGTCCAGCCTGGTCGACGTCACGCCCGACGAAGCCTGTAAGCATCCGAACTGGGTCATGGGTCGCAAGATTTCCGTCGACTCGGCCACGATGATGAACAAGGGCCTCGAAGTGATCGAGGCGCACTGGCTGTTCGACCTGCCGGGCGAGCGCATCGAAGTGCTCATCCATCCGCAAAGCGTGATTCACTCGATGGTCTCGTACGCAGACGGTTCGGTGCTCGCGCAACTCGGCAATCCCGACATGCGCACGCCGATCGCGCATGCGCTGGCATTTCCTGATCGCGTCGACTCCGGCGTCGCGCAACTCGATCTGCTGCAGGTCGCGTCGTTGTCGTTCGAAAAGCCGGATTACGCGCGTTTCCCGTGCCTCGCGCTCGCTGTCAAGGCGCTGGCCGAAGGCGGCCTCGCGAGCGCGGCGCTGAATGCCGCCAACGAAATCGCGGTCGAAGCGTTCCTGTCACGGCAGATCGGCTTCATGGCGATCGCTCAGGTGGTCGAGTCGGTGCTCAACGCGCTGCCGAACCAGAGCGCGCACGCCCTCGAAGACGTAATCGAGGCGGATGCCGCCGCGCGTCGCGCGGCCGCTGAGTTCATTGCGCGTCTGCCTGACAGCGCTCGCCGCACGGAACGCGCCGTCCAGTGAGGCGCTCATGAACCTGCTGATCGAACTGCTCGCCTTCGCCGTCGCGATTGGCGTACTCGTGGTCGTCCACGAATACGGCCATTACAGCGTCGCGCGCTGGTGCGGCGTCAAGGTGTTGCGCTTTTCGATCGGCTTCGGCAAACCGCTGTTCCAGTGGGTGAGCCCCAAAACCGGCACTGAATGGACCATCGCCGCGTTGCCGCTCGGCGGCTACGTGAAGATGCTCGACGAACGGGAAACCGGCGGCGCGCCGATTCCGGCCGAATCCTTGCCGCAGGCCTTCAACCGGAAGTCGGTGTGGCGTCGCTTCGCGATCGTCGCAGCAGGGCCCGTCGCGAATTTCCTGCTGGCCATCGTGCTGTTCGCGCTCGTGTTCGCTACCGGCGTGACCGAGCCCGCAGCCATCGTCGCCGCGCCGGCTTCGAATACGCTGGCGGCGAAAGCAGGGTTCGAAGGCGGCGAGACGGTCGTCGGCGTGCGCGCCGAGAACGAGGCCGAATCGGAATCCGTGCGCTCCTGGTCCGACTTGCGCTGGAAGCTGCTCGGTGCGGCGTTCGATCACAAACGCGTGGTGTTGAGCGCCAAAGACGCGCACGGCACTTCCGATTTCCAGTTCGATCTGCGCGGTCTCACCGAGAAAGACGTCGACGACGACTTCATGTCGCACCTCGGTCTGGAGCCGGGCGGCGGCAAGCTGATGGTTGCCGGCGTGCAGCCGGGCAGCGCGGCTCAGCAGGCTGGGCTCGTCGCGGGCGATCGTCTGCGTGCTGTCGACGGTATTCCCACCGAGAACGCTACGGCGTTCATCGCGTACGTGAAGTCGCATGCCGGTCAGCCGGTCACGTTGAAGGTGGAGCGTGGCGGGCAGTCGGCCGGCAAGCTCGAAGACGTGCGCATCGTGCCGCAATCGCAGCGCGACGAGGTCACCGGTCAGCAGATCGGGCGCATCGGCGCGGAACTGGCTACGCAGGTGCCGTCAATCGACGTGCGCTACGGGCCGCTCGAAAGTCTGCAATTGGGTGCGCGCCGCACGTGGGATCTTGCCGTTTATTCGGTGCGAATGTTCGGAAGGATGGTAATCGGCGAAGCTTCGCTGAAAAATCTTTCGGGCCCCGTAACGATCGCCGATTACGCAGGAAAGAGCGCACGTCTAGGTCCTTCTGCATTTCTGTCGTTCCTCGCCCTTGTCAGTATTAGCCTCGGCGTACTGAACCTGTTACCAATTCCGGTATTGGACGGGGGGCATCTGTTATATTATTTGGTTGAAGCTGTAACCGGCAAAGTTGTCTCCGATCGCTGGCAACTCGTTTTTCAGAGGGCGGGTCTCGCCTGCATCGTCGCCTTGTCGGCGATCGCGCTGTTCAACGATCTGGCTCGTTTAATCCATTTTTAAAGTGTCCGGCGGCGTTCACGATGGCGACCGCCCGACCTGATGCAGCTATACACACTGGGGAAGCACGTTGTTTAAACCTCATCGCTTTGTTCCAAAGACGGTTATAGCCGCGGCGTTTGCCGCGCATGGGCTGGTTGCTCACGCAACGACGCCCTTCGTGGTGCAAGACATCCGGATCGAGGGATTGCAACGCGTCGAACCCGGCACCGTGTTCGCGTATCTCCCCATCAAGCAAGGTGACACGTTCAGCGACGACAAGGCTTCTGAAGCCATTCGCGCGCTGTATGCCACCGGCTTCTTCAACGACGTCAAGATCGCAACCGAAGGCAACGTCGTCATCGTGCAGGTGCTCGAGCGTCCGGCCATCGGCACGATCGATTTCGCGGGCATTCACGAATTCGACAAGGAAAACCTGACCAAGGCGCTGCGCGCGGTCGGTTTGTCGCAAGGTCGTTACTACGACAAGGCGCTGGTCGACAAGGCCGAGCAGGAATTGAAGCGTCAGTACCTGACGCGCGGTTACTACGCCGCCGAAGTCACCACCACGATCACGCCGATCGACCGCAATCGCGTCTCGGTGCTGTTCTCGGTGGCCGAAGGTCCGAGCGCGAAGATCCGCCAGATCAACTTCATCGGCAACAAGGCATTCAGCACCGGCACGCTGCGTGACGAAATGCAGCTGTCCACGCCGAACTGGTTCTCGTGGTACACGAAGAACGACCTGTACGCGAAAGACAAGCTCACCGGTGACCTCGAAAACGTCCGCTCGTATTACCTGAATCGCGGCTATCTCGAGTTCAATATCGAGTCGACCCAGGTGTCGATCACGCCGGACAAGAAGGACATGTATCTCACGGTCACGCTGCATGAAGGCGAGCCGTACACGATCAACAGCATCAAGCTCGCCGGCAATCTGCTCGATCGCGAAGGCGAGCTGTCCAAGCTCATCAAGATCAAACCGGGCGACCGTTTCTCGGCCGAGAAACTGCAAGCCACTACCAAGGCTATCGTCGACAAGCTGGGTGAATACGGCTACGCGTTCGCCACGGTGAATGCCCAACCGCAGATCGACCAGGAACACCACAAGGTCGACCTGACGCTGCAGGTCGATCCGAGCCGCCGCGTGTACGTGCGCCGTATCAACGTGGTCGGCAACACGCGTACTCGCGACGAAGTCGTGCGCCGCGAAATGCGCCAGCTCGAAAGCTCATGGTTCGATTCGAACCGCCTCGCGCTGTCGAAAGACCGGATCAACCGTCTCGGCTACTTCACCGACGTGGACGTGACCACGGTTCCGGTGGAAGGCACGCCCGACCAGGTCGACGTCGACGTCAAGGTGGCCGAAAAGCCGACCGGCGCCATTACGCTGGGCGCGGGCTTCTCGTCGACCGACAAGGTGGTGCTGTCGGCCGGCGTTTCGCAGGACAACGTGTTCGGTTCGGGCACGAGTCTCTCCGTGAACGTGAATACCGCCAAGACGTATCGCACGTTGACGGTGACGCAGGTCGACCCGTACTTCACGGTCGACGGCATCAAGCGGATTACGGACGTCTACTACCGTACCTATCAGCCGTTGTACTACTCGACCGATTCGAGCTTCAAGATCGTTACCGTGGGTGGCGACCTGAAGTTCGGCATTCCGTTCTCGGAAGTCGACACGGTGTACTTCGGCGCGGGTCTCGAGCAGAACCAGCTCGATATCGACAGCAACACGCCGCAAAGCTATATCGACTACGTGAACGAATTCGGTCGCGTGTCGAACAACGTGCCGATCACGGTGGGCTGGTCGCGCGACGCGCGTGACAGCGCGCTGGTCCCGAGCCGCGGCTACTTCACGCAGGCGAACGCCGAATACGGCACGCCGATCGGCGGCACGCAGTACTACAAGGCCGACATCAACGCGCAGTACTATTATTCGTTCTCGCGCGGCTTCGTGCTGGGCTTCAACTTCCAGGGCGGCTACGGTAACGGCCTCGGCGGCAAGCCTTACCCGATTTTCAAGAACTACTACGCCGGCGGTATCGGTTCGGTCCGCGGCTACGAGCCGAGCTCGCTGGGTCCGCGCGACGCCAAGACGAACGACCCGATCGGCGGCTCGAAGCTGCTGGTGGGTAACATCGAGTTGACGTTCCCGCTGCCGGGTACGGGTTACGACCGCACGCTGCGCGTCTTCACGTTCCTCGACGGCGGTAACGTGTGGGGCACGGAAGGTAACAGCGTCGGCGCGAACGGTTTGCGTTACGGCTATGGTGTGGGTCTGGCGTGGATCTCGCCGATCGGCCCGCTCAAGCTCAGCCTGGGTTTCCCGCTCGTGAAGCATACGGGCGACCAGTATCAGAAATTCCAGTTCCAGATCGGGACGGCATTCTGATCCCGGCAACGGGCGGCTGGCCAAATTACAGTATCGAGAGGATGACTTTGCTAACCGGTATGTTTTCGAAACGTGTGGCATGCGCATTCGCGCTGGCAATGACGCTGGGTGTCGGCATGGCGGGGGCGGCGCACGCCCAGGAAGCCAGGATCGCGGCCGTGAATTCGGACCGTATCCTGCGCGAGTCGGCCGCTGCCAAAGCTGCCCAGGTCAAGCTCGAGGCCGAATTCGCCAAGCGCGACAAGGATCTCGCCGACATGGCGGCAAAGCTCAAGTCGATGTCGGACTCGCTCGACAAGAGCGGCGCGTCGATGTCGGCTGCGGATCGCGCGCAGAAGCAGCGCGATCTGTCGCAACTCGACACGGATTTCCAGCGCAAGCAACGCGAATTTCGCGAAGACCTGAACCAGCGCCGTAACGAAGAGCTGGCGGCGGTGCTCGACCGGGCCAACAAGGTGATCAAGCAGATCGCCGAGCAACAGCATTACGACCTGATCGTTCAGGAAGCGGTGTATGTCAGCCCGCGCATCGACATTACCGATCAGGTATTGAAGGCGCTGGCGGCGTCGGGCAACTGAGCCCGCGCCGGGCGCCGCGCGGTTCGCCGCGTCGGGCCGTAGCATTGCAGTACCGCAAGTCGAACACGCTGGATTGAATTGCAGGAGACAGGATAGGCATGGCATTTACGCTTGAGGACATCGTCCAACGGTTCGGCGGTGAAGTTGTCGGAGACCGTTCGCAGCGTGTCGGCAGTCTGGCGCCGCTCGACCAGGCAGGCCCGGACCAGTTGGCGTTCCTCGCCAATCCGAAGTATCTGTCGCAGGTCGAGACGACCCGCGCGGGCGCGGTGTTGATCAACGCCGCCGATCTCGCCAAACTGAGCGCCAGCGAAGGCCGTAACTTCATCGTCACGCCGAATCCGTACGCTTACTTCGCGCGCGTCGCGCAGACTTTCATCGACATGGCCGCGCCTAAACCGGTGCCGGGCGTGCATCCCAGTGCAACCATCGACCCGTCGGCGCAAATCGCCGCGAGCGCGGTGATCGGGCCGCACGTCACGGTGGAAGCGGGCGCGGTAATCGGCGAAAACGTGCGGCTCGACGCGAACGTCGTGATCGGTCGCGGTACGCGAATCGGCGCGGGTTCGCATCTTTATCCCAATGTCGCGGTGTATTACGGCTGCAAGATCGGCGAGCGCGTGATCGTGCATGCCGGCGCGGTGATCGGCTCGGACGGTTTCGGCTTCGCGCCGGATTTCGTGGGCGAGGGCGAGGCGCGTACCGGTAGCTGGGTGAAGATTCCGCAGGTCGGCGGCGTGTCGATCGCGGCGGATGTCGAAATCGGCGCGAACACGACGATCGATCGCGGCGCGATGGCCGACACGATCATCGAAGAGTGCGTGAAGATCGACAACCTCGTGCAGATCGGCCACAACTGCAAGGTCGGTGCGTACACGGTCATCGCCGGTTGCGCGGGCATCGCCGGCAGCACCACCATCGGCCGCCATTGCATGATCGGCGGCGCGGTCGGCATCGCCGGCCACGTCACGCTGGCCGATTACGTCATCGTCACGGCAAAATCGGGCGTGTCGAAGTCGTTGCTCAAGCCCGGCATGTACACCAGCGCGTTCCCGGCCGTAAATCACGCCGATTGGAACAGGAGCGCCGCCTTGCTGCGCAACATCGACAAACTTCGCGACCGAATCAGGGCGCTCGAAAGTGCCGCGGCAGACAAGCAGCCCGGCACCGCGAGCGACAAAGACTGAGATTTCAGGGCGAGCCGTCCGCGCCGCGTAAAATAGCGGGTAAGCATCACGAAGCACCACAGGAAGCAACGTCGGTTGCCGTGACCGGGTGGCACGGCCGCCGGGCTGCGGCGAGCGCCGGCAGCATGCGTCACCAACCCACCTGCGCCAGCATCCGCAGTCATCACCGCGCAGTCAATGCGTGAGCAGAAACACCATGAGCACCGAAAAAATCAATCTCGACATTCATAAGATTCTCACGCTGCTGCCGCATCGTTACCCGATCCTGCTGGTCGATCGGGTGCTCGAACTCGAGCCGCACAAGAGCATCAAAGCGTTGAAGAACGTGTCGATCAACGAACCGTATTTTCAAGGCCACTTCCCGACCCGTCCGGTGATGCCCGGCGTGCTGATTCTCGAAGCACTCGCGCAAACAGCGGCGTTGCTGACGTTTTCGGAAGAGCCGAGCGATCCGTCGAACACGCTGTATCTGTTCGTCGGCATCGACAATGCGCGCTTCAAGCGCGTGGTGGAACCGGGCGATCAGTTGATCCTGAACTGCACGTTCGAGCGTCACATGCGCGGAATCTGGAAGTTCAAGGCGCGTGCCGAAGTGGATGGCGTCGTGGCGGCGGAAGCCGATCTGATGTGCGCAGTGCGCCATACGGACAAAGACGCGTAAGCGGCAACGGGACCGCGCGTGGCGCGCAGCCTGTGCGCGAGCGCTGCCGGCCCGGCGAAGTCCATCCACACAACGCAACAGAATGAGAAGCGAGGACGCATGAGCAGGATTCATCCCACTGCGATCATCGAACCGGGCGCACAACTCGACGAAACCGTCGAGATCGGTCCGTATGCCGTGATCGGTGCACATGTGACCATCGGCGCGCGAACCACCGTCGGTTCGCACAGCGTGATCGAAGGTCACACCACGATCGGCGAAGACAACCGCATCGGCCACTACGCGTCGGTCGGCGGCCGTCCGCAGGACATGAAGTACAAGGACGAGCCCACGCGGCTCGTTATCGGCGATCGCAACACGATTCGCGAATTCACCACGATCCACACGGGTACGACGCAGGACGCAGGCGTCACCACGCTCGGCGACGACAACTGGATCATGGCCTACGTGCACATCGGGCACGACTGCCACGTCGGCAATAACGTCATCCTGTCGAGCAACGCGCAGATGGCCGGCCACGTCACCATCGGCGACCACGCGATCGTCGGCGGCATGTCGGGCGTGCATCAGTTCGTGCGCATCGGCGCGCACTCGATGCTTGGCGGCGCTTCCGCACTCGTCCAGGACATTCCGCCGTTCGTGATCGCCGCCGGCAACAAGGCCGAGCCGCACGGCATCAACGTGGAAGGTTTGCGCCGTCGCGGCTTTTCGCCCGACGCCATCTCCGCGCTGCGCGCCGCGTATCGTCTGCTGTACAAGAATGGCCTGTCGCTCGAAGAGGCGAAGGTGCAGTTGCGCGAGCTCGCTTCGGCGGGCGGCGACGGCGACGCGCCCGTGCAGACGCTGCTGGCGTTTGTCGAAGCGTCGCAACGCGGCATCATCCGTTAAGCGATGGTCCTGCAACCCAGTCCGCTGCGCGTCGCGATGGTCGCGGGCGAGCCGTCCGGCGATCTGCTGGCGGCCTCGCTGCTCGACGGCCTCGCAAGCCGCCTGCCGGCCGCCACCCAGTATTACGGGATCGGCGGTCCGCGCATGATCGCCGCGGGTTTCGACGCCCATTGGCCGATGGAAAAACTGACGGTGCGCGGCTATGTCGAAGCACTGCGGCACATTCCTGAAATCCTCGGTATCCGCAACGAGCTCAAGCGGCAGTTGCTGGCAGAGCCGCCGTCGGTGTTCGTCGGCGTCGATGCGCCCGATTTCAACTTCGGTCTCGAGCATCCGCTGCGCGAAGCCGGCATTCCCACGGTGCATTTCGTCTGCCCGTCGATCTGGGCGTGGCGCGGCGGCCGTATCAAGAAGATCGCCAAAGCGGTCGATCACATGCTGTGCGTGTTCCCGTTCGAAACGGCGCTGCTGGAAAAGGCTGGCGTCGCGGCGTCCTACGTGGGCCATCCGCTTGCCGACGAAATCCCGTTCGAACCCGACACGCTCGGCGCGCGTCGCGCGCTCGGTCTGGCGGAGAGCGGCCCGATCATCGCCGTGTTGCCGGGTAGCCGGCGCTCGGAAATCGATCTGATCGGCCCGACGTTCTTCGCCGCGATGGAAATGATGCAGCACCAGGAGCCCGGTCTGCGTTTCGTCATGCCGGCCGCCACGCCGGCGCTGCGCGAGATGCTGCGTCCGCTGGTCGACTCGCACCCAGGTCTTGCGCTCACAATCACCGACGGCCAGTCGCAACTCGCCATGACCGCGGCCGACGCGATTCTGGTGAAGAGCGGCACCGTGACGCTCGAAGCGGCGCTGCTGAAAAAGCCGATGGTGATTTCCTACAAGGTGCCCTGGCTGACCGGTCAGATCATGCGCCGTCAGGGCTATCTGCCTTACGTCGGTCTGCCGAATATTCTGGCGGGACGCTTCGTCGTGCCGGAGATCCTGCAGCACTTCGCCACGCCCCAAGCGCTCGCCGAGGCCACGCTGAAACAGTTGCGCGACGAAGCCAACCGGCGCACGCTGACGGAAATCTTCACGGAGATGCATCACGTGCTGAAGCAGAACACCGCCCAGCGTGCGGCGGAAGTCGTGGCGAACGTCGTCGAAACGCGTAGGGCGCGCTCGTGACCAGCGCGCGGGCACCACGTGGAAAGGCCGCGCGCGTGGCGGGCGCGGCAGCGCAGGTCGGCCTCGAGTTCGAGACGCCGGACGATATCGTCTGCGGCGTCGATGAAGCCGGGCGCGGTCCGCTCGCCGGCCCGGTCGTCGCCGCGGCGGTGATTTTCGATCCGTCGAAGCCGATGATTCGCGGACTCGACGATTCCAAGGCACTCACGGCGAAAAAGCGCGACGAGCTGTACGACAAGATCGTCGACCGTGCGCTGGCTTACTGCATTGCCTCGGCGAGTGTCGAAGAAATCGACTCGCTGAATATTCTGCATGCCACCATGCTGGCCATGAAGCGCGCCGTGGAAGGGCTGAAAGTCGTGCCCACGCTGGTCAAGGTCGACGGCAACCGTTGTCCCACCTTGAGCATTCGCAGCGAGGCGGTAATCGGCGGCGACGCGTTGGTCAAAAGCATTTCGGCCGCTTCGATTCTCGCCAAAGTCACGCGCGATCGCATGCTGCTCGAACTGCACCAAACGTTTCCGGTTTACGGCTTCAATGCGCATGCCGGTTATGGCACGCCGCAGCACCTCGCGGCGCTGCGTGAACATGGCCCGTGCGAACACCATCGGCGCTCGTTCGCCCCGGTGCGTGAGGCGCATCTGCGCTTCGGCACGGGCGTTTCGTTGCCGGCAGGCAAGGTGGTTGTCGTGCCGGGCGCGCTCGTCGACGTCATGACCGACGCAACGTCCGGCATCATGCCCGACGACGACGCTTTCGGCGAACGCGCCGGCGCCTGAGCGCCGTGCCGCACCGCGCGCGTCGCTTACTTCCCATTCATTCTCACTGTCTGCGCTGCCTGTGAAAGCCATCACCTCGCGGGACAATCCGCTCTATAAGCGCCTCAAGGCACTGGCCGGCTCGACGCATCAGCAGCGGCGCAGCGGCCACGCGCTGCTCGAAGGCTTCCATCTGGCGAGCGCTTATCTCGACGTCGCCGGGCAGCCGGAGATGTGCATCGTGACCGACGGTGCGCTTCAGCACGACGAAGCGCAGGCGATCGTCTCGCGTATCGAAGACCATCGTCTGGTGACGTTGCCGGATGCGCTTTTCGGACAGTTGTCCAATGTCGTGCATGGCGTCGGTATTCTTCTGCTGGTCGAAAAGCTCGACACGCCGTTGCCCGACAAAATCGACGAAACCTGTCTCGTTCTCGACGGTGTGCAGGATGCGGGCAACGTCGGCTCGATTCTGCGCAGCGCGGCCGCCGCTGGCATTCAGCGTGTGTTCTGCGCGCCGGGCACGGCGTACGCATGGTCGTCGAAAGTGCTGCGCTCGGGTATGGGCGCACATTTCCTGCTGCAAATCCACGAAGACGTCGACGCGCACGCCTTGATCGAGCGGCTGGCGGTGCCGGTGGTCATCACGGATTCGCACGGCGCCGAGGCGCTCTACGATTGCGATCTGAGCGGGCAGTTGGCGTGGGTGTTCGGCAACGAAGGGGCGGGGGTGTCGCAAACGTGGCGCGACGCGGTGTCGTTGCGGGTCACGATCCCGCAGCCGGGCGGCATGGAGTCGTTGAACGTGGCGGCGGCTGCGGCGGTGTGCGTATTCGAGCAGTGCCGCCAGCAGCGCGGCTAGTGCGGCGAGTCCGATCTCGCGTTGTTTTTTCGACCGGGCCGCAGGCAAGGCAGCCCGGTCGCCTTCAGGCCGTTGCTCAGTAAGCCGGCCGGTCCAGTTTGATTTCCTGCAGGATCGTCGTCGCGATCTCCTCGATCGACTTGTGCGTCGACGACAACCACTTGATCCCTTCGCGCCGCATCATCGCTTCCGCTTCGTTGATCTCGTAACGGCAATTTTCCGGTGCCGCATATTTGCTGCCCGGACGACGCTCGTTGCGGATTTCCGAAAGCCGTTGCGGATCGATCGACAAACCGAACATTTTCTGGCGATGCGCGAGCAGGGGCGTCGGCAGCTTGCCGCGCTCGAAGTCTTCGGGAATCAGCGGATAGTTCGCCGCCTTCACACCATACTGCATGGCCAGATAGAGGCTCGTCGGGGTTTTGCCGCTGCGCGACACGCCGACCAGAATCACGTCCGCGTCGGCGAGATTGCGGTTCGATTGACCGTCGTCATGAGCGAGCGAAAAATTGATCGCCTCGATGCGGTTCTTGTATTCCTCGGTATCCGCGTTCTGGTGACCACGACCCATGGCGTGGCTCGACTTCAGTTCCAGTTCCTGCTCGAGCGGTTCGACGAAAGTCTGGAACATATCCAGCACGAGCGCGTTCGAACCTTTGACGATCTGATTCGACGCACTGTCCACCAGTGTGGTGAACACGATCGGGCGGCGCCCGTCCTGCACGATGGCTTCGTTGATTTTTTCGAGCGTGGCGTAGGCCTTCTCGGTGGAATCGACGAAGGGCACGCGAACCAGGCGGAATTTCTGGTCGAACTGGGAAAGGATCGAATGCGCGAAGGTTTCGGCAGTGATCCCGGTACCGTCGGAGACGATGAATACGGTGGGCGGCATCAGAGGGGCTGGGAACGTGAGCGCAAAAAAACGCTCGAAGAAAACATCGCTGTTTCGACGTGCGCTGCACGGTGGCTAACCGGAGATTGCAGCGGTGTCTCGACAGCGCACCGTGTACGCCACGAAGGTGCCACGTCGGGCGGCGAGCCTCGCAAAAGCCCGCCTGCCGGTCCGGGGCGCGATTCGAGGCGCAATTCTCGTCCGACAGTCACATTTTGAGAGTCGGCACGGTAGAATAGCGGCAACCTGTTGGATAAGCAATTGCAGGCGATTGGCGTCTAACTCACCGCGAACGGTCGTTCAACGCCTTTCTTTCGGTCGGTAACTTGTGTGTAAAGGATAGGATTGACCGGTAATTTCGGCCATTCGCATTCTTCAGCACGCTTCCGCCCGGTGCGTCGCTTCGCACGGTTTTCGTGCTCATGGCGATTGCTTCTCCAACAGGTTGTGCAAGACGCGAGGTCACGCTCCCAATGGGCGTCTCGCGTTCGAGCCCACTTGCACAGCCGTGAATTTCTTTCACACTTAGGGGCTTGTATGACTAACGCAGTTACCGTCGCAAAGGATAAGGCGTATGTAGTTCCGTTCGAGCAGTTGCGTATGACCGACGTGGAAATCGTCGGCGGCAAGAACGCGTCGCTTGGCGAGATGATCAGTCAACTCGCACAGGCCGGCGTGCGCGTGCCGACCGGTTTCGCCACCACGGCGCTGGCATTTCGCGACTTCTTGCATCACAACGATCTGACTGAGCGCATTGCCAAACGTCTCGAAACGCTGGATGTCGACGACGTGAAGGCGCTCGCCGAAGCGGGCAAGGAAATCCGTCAATGGATCGTCGAGGCCCCGCTGCAGCCGCAACTCGAAGCCGACATTCGTGCGGGCTTCGACACGCTTCAAAACAGCTCGCCTGAAGAGCTGTCGTTTGCCGTGCGTTCCTCGGCAACGGCGGAAGATCTGCCGGACGCTTCGTTCGCCGGTCAGCAGGAAAGCTACCTCAACGTAGTCGGCATCGACGACGTGCTCGATCGCATGAAGCACGTGTTCGCGTCGCTGTATAACGACCGCGCGATCTCCTATCGTGTCCACAAAGGTTTCACCCACGCCGAAGTCGCCTTGTCGGCGGGTGTGCAGCGCATGGTGCGTTCGGACGTCGGCGCGGCCGGCGTGATGTTCACGCTCGACACCGAGTCGGGCTTCAAGGACGCGGTGTTCGTCACGTCGAGCTACGGTCTGGGCGAAACCGTCGTGCAGGGCGCGGTGAATCCGGACGAGTTCTACGTCTACAAGACCACGCTCGCGCAGGGCAAATACCCGATCATCCGCCGCTCGATCGGCTCCAAGCTGATCAAGATGGAATTCACGAAGGCCGGCGAGCAGGGCCGCGTGAAGACGGTCGACGTGCCGCACGAGCAGCGCAACCGCTTCTCGATCACCGACGAAGACGTGATCGAACTCGCGAAATACGCGGTCATCATCGAAAAGCACTACGAACGTCCGATGGACATCGAGTGGGGCAAGGACGGCCGCGACGGCAAGATCTTCATTCTGCAGGCGCGTCCGGAAACGGTGAAGAGCCAGGCCGCGGGCAAGGCCGAGCAGCGCTTCAAGCTGAAGGGTCAGTCGAACGTGCTGGCGACCGGCCGCGCGATCGGCCAGAAGATCGGCGCGGGCCCGGTGCGTGTGATTCACGATCCGTCGGAAATGGACCGTGTGCAACCCGGCGACGTGCTGGTGGCCGACATGACCGACCCGAACTGGGAGCCGGTCATGAAGCGTGCGTCCGCGATCGTCACGAATCGCGGCGGCCGTACCTGCCACGCGGCAATCATCGCGCGTGAGCTGGGTGTGCCGGCCGTGGTCGGCTGCGGCGACGCCACCGACGTGCTGAAGGAAGGCGCGCTGGTCACGGTTTCGTGCGCGGAAGGCGACGAAGGCAAGATCTACGACGGTCTGCTCGAAACCGAAGTGACCGAAGTGCAGCGCGGCGAGCTGCCGGACATCCCGGTCAAGATCATGATGAACGTGGGCAATCCGCAACTCGCCTTCGACTTCTCGCAACTGCCGAACGCAGGCGTGGGTCTGGCGCGTCTCGAGTTCATCATCAACAACAACATCGGCGTTCACCCGAAGGCGATTCTCGAGTATCCGAACATCGATCAGGACCTGAAGAAGGCGGTCGAAAGCGTGGCGCGCGGGCATGCGTCGCCGCGTGCGTTCTACGTCGACAAGCTGACCGAAGGCATCGCCACGATCGCGGCGGCGTTCTATCCGAAGCCCGTGATCGTGCGTCTGTCCGACTTCAAGTCGAACGAGTACAAGAAGCTGATCGGCGGTTCGCGCTACGAGCCGGACGAAGAAAACCCGATGCTGGGTTTCCGTGGCGCGTCGCGCTACATCGCCGACGACTTCGCCGAAGCGTTCCAGATGGAATGCATCGCGCTGAAGAAGGTGCGTGAAGAAATGGGCCTCGACAACGTCGAGATCATGGTGCCGTTCGTGCGTACGCTGAAGCAGGCGGAGCGCGTGGTCGGGCTGCTGGCCAAGTACGGCCTGAAGCGCGGCGAAAACGGTCTGCGCCTGATCATGATGTGCGAAGTGCCGTCAAACGCGATTCTCGCCGAAGAGTTCCTGCAGTACTTCGACGGTTTCTCGATCGGTTCGAACGACCTGACGCAGCTCACGCTCGGCCTCGACCGCGATTCCGGTATGGAATTGCTGGCAGTCGACTTCGACGAACGCGACCCGGCGGTGAAGTTCATGCTCAAGCGCGCGATCGAAACCTGTCTGCGTCTGGACAAGTACGTCGGTATCTGCGGTCAGGGTCCGTCGGACCATCCGGACTTCGCTCAGTGGCTGACCGACGAAGGCATCAAGTCGATCTCGCTGAACCCGGACTCGATCGTCGAGACGTGGCAGCAACTGGCGAAATCGCTGGCGAAGTAAGGCATCAGGCGGGCCGCGTTACTCGGCTCGCATAACGGGCGGTGCACAGTGTCACAAGCATGTAAAACGTGCAGCACCGCCCGAATTTCTGCACCAGCTTCGTGCTATAAACACCCCGGAGATCCGGGGTGTTTTGCTTTGTGGAGGTCGAACGTGGCGCCTGGTGGATTGTTCTGGTGGATCGGGGCGGGGGTGCTGGTCGTGCTGGAGTTGATCAGCGGAACCTTCTATCTGTTAATGATCGCGATCGGCTGTGTCGCGGCTGCCGTGGCGCACATCGCGGGTGCGGCTGCCGACGTGCAGTTCACGGTCGCGGCGGTCGTCGCGCTGGCCGCTGTGCTGTTGCTGAGACGGTCGCGCTTCGGCCGTCGGCTGCGCAAGGAGGCGTCGAAGAATCCGGACGTCAATCTGGATATCGGCCAGACTTTGACCGTGCCGGCGTGGCGCGAGCGTCGCGCGCGTGTGAATTATCGCGGCGCGGCGTGGGACGTCGAACTGGCCAGTGGCGAGCCCGAAGACGCGCAGGTCTACGAAATCACCGAAATGCGCGGCAGCTGCCTCGTGGTCGTGGCGAACCGGCATGCAAAGGCCGGCGCGACCGCGGCCTGACAGTTGGCGCAAAAATACAGCAACAACTATTCGAACTACGGACCGGAGGGCAGTAATGGATTCGACTATCGTCGGGGCGGTGCTTCTTCTCATCGTGATCGTGCTGGCGGCGCAGACGCTGAAGATCGTGCCGCAGCAACACGCCTGGGTGCTCGAGCGGCTCGGTCGCTATCACCGGACACTGACGCCCGGACTGAGCTTCGCGTTTCCGTTCGTCGACCGGATTGCGTACAAGCACATCCTCAAGGAAATTCCGCTCGAAGTGCCGAGCCAGGTGTGCATCACGCGCGACAACACGCAATTGCAGGTAGACGGCGTGCTGTATTTCCAGGTGACCGATCCGATGAAGGCTTCGTATGGGTCGAGCAATTTCGTCTTCGCCATCACCCAACTCTCGCAGACCACGCTGCGCTCCGTCATCGGCAAACTCGAACTCGACAAGACCTTCGAAGAGCGTGATTTCATCAATCACAGCATCGTTTCGTCGCTCGACGAAGCCGCGTCGAACTGGGGCGTAAAAGTACTGCGCTACGAGATCAAGGATCTGACGCCGCCGAAGGAAATCCTGCACGCCATGCAGGCGCAAATCACCGCCGAGCGTGAGAAGCGCGCGTTGATCGCCGCTTCTGAAGGGCGTAAGCAGGAGCAGATCAATATCGCTTCGGGCGGGCGTGAGGCGGCCATCCAGAAGTCGGAAGGCGAGCGTCAGGCGGCCATCAACCAGGCGCAGGGTCAGGCGGCGGCCATCCTCGCCGTGGCCGAAGCCAACTCGCAGGCAATCCAGAAGATCGCCGCGGCCATTCAGTCGAACGGCGGCATGGAGGCAGTCAATCTGAAGGTGGCCGAACAGTATGTGAATGCGTTCGGCAACGTGGCCAAGCAGGGCACCACGCTGATCGTGCCGGGCAATCTGGCCGATATGAGTTCGATGATCGCCTCGGCGCTGACGATCGTGAACAAAGGGAAGGGCGCGACGGACGCGCGTTGAACTCGCGCGCCGCAGTCCGGGCGCGCGGCGAACTCAGGTGGGCGAGCGCATCAGGCGCGCCTTTTCGCGCTCCCAGTCACGCTTCTTCTCGGTTTCGCGTTTGTCGTGCTGCTTCTTGCCCTTGGCAAGGCCGATCTCACATTTGACGCGACCGCCCTTGTAATGGAAGTTCAGCGGCACGAGCGTGTAGCCGCGTTGCTCGACCTTGCCGATCAGCTTGCTGATTTCTTCGCTGTGCAAAAGCAGTTTGCGCGTGCGTACCGGGTCGGGATTGATGTGGGTCGAGGCTTCGGGCAGCGGGCTGATGTGCGTACCGATCAGGAACAGTTCGTTATTCTTGATAACGACGTAACCTTCCTTGATCTGGCCGCGCCCGGCGCGCAGCGCCTTGACCTCCCATCCTTCGAGCACGAGCCCTGCTTCATAGCGTTCTTCGACCGAGTAGTCGTAGAAGGCTTTTCTGTTGTCGATGATGCTCATGAATGGAAAGTGCCCAACTCGTTTAAAATCACGATTTTAGCAAAGCGGGGCAAGGAAAGCCCGCCGCGCTCGTCCACCCTTGCCACGCGCTGTTCAATTTATGGCAGATGTCCAGAAAACCGTGTTGATCCGCCATTCGGCGGAACAGATGTTCGACCTCGTTACCGACGTCGCCGACTACCCCAACTTCCTGCCCTGGTGCGGTGGCGTCGAGATTCGCCGCCAGGACGAAACCGGCATGGAGGCGAAGATCGATATCAACTTCAAGGGCATCAAGCAGCATTTCGCCACGCGTAACAGCATGGAGCGGCCCACGCGCATCGACATGGAATTCGCAGACGGCCCGTTTCGCAAGTTCACGGGTTTCTGGCGCTTCACGCCGTTGCGCGCGGATGCCTGCAAGATCGAATTCGCGCTGCACTACGAATTCACCAACATCATTCTCGAGAAAATCATCGGGCCGGTGTTCAGTCACATTGCCAACACCTTCGTCGAGTCGTTCGTGAAGCGCGCCGATCAACGGTACGGTAAGGCATGAGCGCGCGCTTGTCGATTGAAGTCTGCTACGCCTTGCCCGGCGAGCAGGCACTCGTCACGGTAGACCTGCCCGTGGGCGCCACGGTGCAGCAGGCGCTCGACGCAAGCGGCCTGCTGAAGCGCTTTCCGCAAATCGATCCCGGCACGCAGAAGGTGGGTGTGTTCGGCAAGCTGAAGCCGCTCGACGCCGTGCTCGCCGATCACGACCGCGTCGAAATTTACCGGCCGCTACTGGTCGATCCTAAGTTGTCGCGGCAACGCCGCGTGGAGAAAACCCGCAAGGCGGGTTCGATCGAAGGGCGTCGCTGGCAGAACCGGGATTCGCGCTAGGCGGATTCCGCTGGAGGCGGTCGCGCCACCTTTTCGTCAGGGCGCAGACGCCTGCGCCTTGTCGTCGATCAGCGTCGCGCCGGACGAATCGTCGTCGGCATGCTGGCGAACCGACCAGCAGACGCCCGCCACCAGCAGCAGAATGGCGGCCGTTTCCAGTGGCCGCGGCAGCCGCTGGTCGTAGATGAAGGCGTAAAGCAGCGCAAAAAGCGTCTCGAACACGATCATCTGACCGGACAGCGTGAGCGGCAGCCGCTTGGACGCGGCGTTCCACAGACCATTGCCGAGCCACGACGCGCCGATCGCGAGGCCGAGATTCAGCATCCAGAAGCTGTGCCAGCGGTCGGCGGTGAGCTGGTTGGCTGCGTCCGGCAACCCGCCCACGGGCAGCACGGCGATCAGCAGCCACAGCGCGGCGCCCAGCGCGCCGGTCACCACACCCCACAACACCGACCATTCGTTGCCGCTGAAGCGCGTCTGCCGCTGCAGGTAGCGGGCGTTTTCGACCGCAAACCAGGTCCAGCAGGCGAGCGCGCCGACGGCGCAGGCGAGGCCCAGCAGCTTGGTCGTGACGCCGACGGGCGCGCTGTCGGCCGCGGTGAACACGTCGACGTTGATGCAGGCGATGCCGGCCATCACCATTGCGAGCGGCCAGGCGAGGCGGGCGAGCGGCACGGCGCCGTGATCGCGCCGGCCGAGCAGCGTGACGGTGACAGGCAGCACGCCGACGATCAGCGAGGCCGGCGCGATGCCGATCAGATGGACGGCGGCGGTCAGCAGCAGGTAGTAGAGCAGGTTGCCGGCCAGCGCGAGTTTGACGAGCGCGCTTAAATCTTCGCGGGTCAGCCGTTTGACGAGCGAGCGGGCGACCGGCAACGCGGCCGCGAGCGAAACGATGCCGTACATCGTGTAGCGGCCCGCGCTCAGCAGGAGCGGCGAGAAATCGGGCAGCACGCGCGGCACCAGAAACACCATGCCCCAAAGGGCTCCGGCCATTACTCCATAAGCCACACCGCGCTGCATCGACTGCCCCTGCAAGAAAAACTGGAATGGTCGGCAGAATAGCCGGTCGGCCGGGCGGCGTCTTGTTCGATCCTGCATTCCGGCGTCCTGGAGCCGAACGCGCAAACGAAACCCGATCGAACCCGAGGTGAACGGATAAGCGAAATTCAAGGGCCCGAAGTGACGAAAAAAATCCGCCGAAATTCGCTAAGCTGCTGTTCGTGCAGTGAAAAGCGGGGAGGTATCGCGTATAATTCGCTTTTGCGCCTATAGGATTTGCCATGCGTCTGATCCAAACAGCACTCACGTTCGATGACGTGCTCCTCGTCCCGGCCTTCTCCGATGTTCTGCCGCGCGACACCAGCCTCAAGACCCGGCTGACCCGCAACATTTCCCTGAATATGCCGCTCGTGTCCGCCGCCATGGACACCGTCACCGAAGCCCGTCTCGCCATTGCGATGGCGCAAATGGGTGGCGTGGGCATCATCCACAAGAACCTCACGCCGGCCGAGCAGGCGCGTGAAGTCGCCAAGGTCAAGCGTTTCGAATCGGGCGTCGTGCGCGATCCGATCACCGTGCCGCCGCAAATGAAGGTGCGCGACGTGATCGCGCTGTCGCGCCAGCATGGCATTTCGGGCTTCCCGGTCGTCGAAGGCGCGCAGCTGATCGGCATCGTCACGAACCGCGACCTGCGTTTCGAAGAGCGTCTGGACGAACCGGTGCGCAACATCATGACGCCGCGCGAGCGTCTGGTTACCGTCAAGGAAGGCACGCCGCTCGCCGAAGCCAAGGCGCTAATGCACAGCCACCGCCTCGAACGCGTGCTGGTCATCAACGACGCATTCGAACTGCGCGGCCTGATGACGGTGAAAGACATCACCAAGCAGACCGAACACCCGGACGCCTGTAAAGACGAGCACGGCAAGCTGCGCGCGGGCGCGGCGGTGGGCGTGGGCGAAGACAACGAAGAGCGCGTGTCGCTGCTGGTCGCGGCGGGTGTCGACGTGATCGTGGTCGATACGGCGCACGGCCACAGCAAGGGCGTGCTCGAACGCGTCAAGTGGGTCAAGCAGAACTTCCCGCACGTGGAAGTGATCGGCGGCAACATCGCCACGGCCGCGGCAGCGAAGGCGCTGGTCGAATACGGCGCAGACGGCGTGAAGGTCGGCATCGGTCCGGGCTCGATCTGCACCACGCGAATCGTCGCCGGCGTCGGCGTGCCGCAGGTCACCGCCATTTCGAACGTCTCGGAAGCGCTCAAGGGCACGGGCGTGCCGGTCATCGCCGACGGCGGCGTGCGCTTCTCGGGCGACGTCAGCAAGGCGCTGGCTGCCGGCGCGAACGCCGTGATGATGGGCAGCATGTTCGCCGGCACGGAAGAAGCTCCGGGCGACGTGTTCCTGTTCCAGGGCCGTCAGTACAAGTCGTACCGCGGCATGGGTTCGGTTGGCGCCATGAAAGACGGCGCGGCAGACCGCTACTTCCAGGACAACTCCGCGAATATCGACAAGCTGGTGCCGGAAGGTATCGAAGGCCGCGTCGCGTACAAGGGCTCGGTCAACGCAATCCTGTTCCAGCTGATCGGCGGCGTGCGCGCCAGCATGGGTTACTGCGGCTGCCGCACCATTGCCGAAATGAACGACAAGGCCGAGTTCGTGCAGATCACGGGCGCGGGCCTGCGCGAGTCGCATGTGCATGATGTCCAGATCACCAAGGAAGCGCCCAACTACCACGTGGACTAAACGCCAATGAAGCCATTGCTGCGCGCTGTACTCATCCTCGATGCCCTGTTGCTGCTTGCGTTCGGCCTGCTGTTTCTGCTGACGCCGTGGACTTCGTTGTACAACGCGCTGCTTCTGGTGCAAACCCAGCCGGCTCTGGTCGGCCAGGGGTTTGGCGTGGCGCTGATCGGGCTGGCCTGGCTGGCCCTGCATGCGTCGATCGACGGGGCGCTCACCTCGACGGTCGCCAAGGTGGTCGGGCATGTGAACTGGCTAACCGGCGTGTTGATGCTGGTCTGGCTGCTCGGGCTGCATACGCCGGCGCTCACCGGTTTCGGGCAGATCGTCGCCGTGTTGACGGGCGTCGTGTTGCTCGTGATCGGCCTGGGCGGCGTGCGTTTGTCCGGTGCAGTGCGAAAGCGTGAGCGGTTGCGGGTGGCCGAGGCCGCTGCTGCCGGGCGCGCCGAACGGCAAGCTGAAAAAGACGCCGCGAAAAATGCGGCTAACCGGCGCGAGCCGGGCCATGTCACGGCAGGTTTTCCGGTGTATCGCGCCGAGCCGGTCGTGGAGCCTGTGATTCCCGTTACGCATCCTGGCGCGGCATTCGTGGTGCCGGAACGTCCGGTCGTCGTCGACGACCCGTCGCTGACTGCGGCGGAACGGGCCGAGCGCGCTGAACACAGCGCGCGCGTCGCCAGCGCCGAGGCCGCCGCAGCACGCGACGAAGCTCGTGACGAAGCCCGCAATTCCGCTGCCGACGCACCCCGGCCACCGCTTCATGGCTGACGCGCCGAGCGTCGCTCCGATCGTCAAGCCAGGCGAATTCCGTTCGCGTTCGCCGCAAGACCGGGCGCGCAACGTAGCGGAATCCGGCTCGCTTCACCGCTACACACCATGCTCGATCGTCCCCACGTGGACCGCTTTGAATTCAACGCCGCGCTTCGTGCGCGGCATTCCGTATCCGCTCACTTTTGACTCCGTCCGCTGCCATGCATGACAAGATCCTGATTCTCGACTTCGGTTCACAAGTCACCCAACTGATTGCACGTCGCGTCCGCGAAGCCAACGTGTACTCGGAAATCCATCCCTACGACGTCGACGCGTCGTTCATTCGCGACTTCGCGCCCAAGGGCGTGATCCTGTCCGGCGGACCGAGTTCGGTCACCGAAACGGATACGCCGCGCGTGCCGCAAGCGGTATTCGAACTCGGCGTGCCGGTGCTGGGCATCTGCTACGGCATGCAAGCCATGGCCGAGCAACTCGGCGGCAAGGTCGACAACGGCCATCTGCGTGAATTCGGTTACGCCGAAGTGCGCGCGCGCAACCATACGAGCCTGCTCGAAGGCATCAGCGACTTCACCACGCCGGAAGGTCACGGCATGTTGAAGGTGTGGATGAGCCACGGCGACAAGGTTCTGGAAATGCCGGAAGGCTTCCAGCTGATGGCGTCGACGGAATCCTGCCCGATCGCCGCGATGGCCGACGAAAAGCGCCACTTCTACGGCCTGCAATGGCATCCGGAAGTCACGCACACGGTCCAAGGCCGCGCCATGCTCGAGCGTTTCGTGCTCAAGATTTGCGGCGCACGTCCCGATTGGGAAATGGGCAATTACATCGACGAAGCCGTCGCCAAGATTCGCGAGCAGGTCGGCAAGGAACACGTGATCCTCGGCCTGTCGGGCGGCGTGGATTCGTCCGTGGCCGCGGCGCTGCTGCACCGCGCGATCGGCGATCAACTCACCTGCGTGTTCGTCGACCACGGCCTGCTGCGTCTGAACGAAGCCGAGCAGGTCATGGCTACGTTTGCCGATCACCTCGGCGTCAAGGTGATCCACGTCGACGCGAGCGAAGTGTTCCTGTCGAAGCTGGCTGGCGTGACCGACCCGGAAGCGAAGCGCAAGATCATCGGCGCCGAATTCGTCGAAGTGTTCCAGACGGAAGCCGGCAAGCTGACCGATGCGAAGTGGCTGGCGCAAGGCACCATCTATCCGGACGTGATCGAATCGGCCGGTAAGGGCAAGAAAGCAGCCCAGACGATCAAGAGCCACCACAACGTGGGTGGCCTGCCGGAAACGCTGAATCTGAAGCTGCTCGAACCGCTGCGCGAACTGTTCAAGGACGAAGTGCGCGAACTCGGCGTCAAACTCGGTTTGCCGGCGGCCATGGTGTATCGCCATCCGTTCCCCGGCCCGGGCCTCGGCGTGCGGATTCTCGGCGAAGTGAAGCGTGATTTCGCCGACCTGCTGCGCCGCGCGGACGCGATTTTCATCGAAACCTTGCGCACGTTTATCGACAAGGAAACCGGCAAGTCGTGGTACGACCTGACGAGCCAGGCGTTCGCGGTGTTTCTGCCGGTGAAGAGCGTGGGCGTGATGGGCGATGGCCGCACCTACGAATACGTGGTGGCGCTGCGTGCCGTGCAAACGCTGGACTTCATGACCGCACATTGGGCGCATCTGCCGCACGATCTGCTGGGCCATGTGTCGAACCGCATCATCAACGAAGTTCGCGGCATCAACCGGGTGGTGTACGACATCTCGGGCAAGCCGCCGGCAACGATCGAGTGGGAATGATCCCGTTACGGTAGTGGAAGCATAAAAACAGGGGCGCTGCGGCGCCCTTGTTTATTTCTGCGGCCTTCGCTTCGCCGGCGCCCCGGCTTCGGTCGATTTCGCAGCAATGGCTCGCGCGAGTTCTCGCGCACGCTCCAGCGCCGCGCTAATTTCGCCGAGTATCTGGTCGCGGCTGGCATCGTTCTGCTGCCTCAGCGCGAACGACGGATGATACGTGGCGACCGCCCGGCCATCGACCACGTCGAACGGCTCGTCAAGATAGTCCCGCAGGCTCGCTTGTTTGCCCAATAAAGCGTGAAGCGCGGTTGCTCCCAACGTAACGATGACATCCGGCCTGACTCGCCGCAGTTCTTCTTCGAGCCAGTAAGAGCACGCTTCCACTTCACGTTGACCCGGCGTTTTATGAAGCCTGCGCTTGCCGCGCGGCTCCCATTTGAAATGCTTCACGGCATTGGTCAGATAAAGCTCCGCGCGTTTCAGGCCGGCGCGCGTGATGGCGACATCCAGCAATTGCCCAGCGGGTCCGACGAACGGCTCACCGCTCAAGTCTTCCTGGTCGCCCGGCTGTTCGCCGATCAGCATGATGCGCGCGTTCTGCGGGCCGAAACCGCCTACTGCCTGCGTCGCGTTGCGCCACAGGTCGCAACGCCGGCAAGCGTCGAGCGAAGTGGGCAACTCCCGCGCGGGCTGCGCGGCCTCGGCTTCGACCGCAACCAGCTTGCCATTCAGTGCGCCGACGCTGCTTGCCTGCGCCAGCCGGCGCGCGCCGCTTCTGGCCTGGCTGATCATGTCCGGAATCAGGCGGCCTTCCGGCAAGCCTTTCCAGAAGCGCACGGGCATGTGCTGCTCCAGCGCGGTTTCGTTCAGCCGCGCCGGATTGAACGTGCTGCGATAGTACGCAAGCCAAAGTGCCTCGGCGGCGTCGGGCGTGTCGCACGCGTGGTCGGCGGGTAAAGCGCGGCGTTCGTCCAGATGGAGGTGCTGTCCGTCCCAGAAAGCCGCGCCATGCGGCGTGGCGATGAGCCAGGACGAGCGGCCCATGCGCTCGGCGAAGTGCTCTGCCGCCCACGGCAAGACGTCGTGGGCCGGTTCATACCATGCGATGTATTCGGGCACCGCGTCGGCCTGAGATTGCTGACGGAAGCGGACGTACGCAATCATGTCGTGTTGCGCGCGGCGCACGCTCTTCGCCATTCGATAGAGCCGGGCGCCGTCGGCGTCGGCCGGCGACGCCACCGAGCGGTCGCCGTTGTGCCAACGCCAAAGCACCTTGTACAGAAACGCCCAGCGCTGCGGATCGCGAAACGACGCGGCGTCTTTCAATAACGCGGCCAGCTCTTTCGAAACATGGACGGCGGGAGTGGGGCGCACGGTTCCTGTTGTTGTGTCTGCTTCGCCCGCTGTAGCCGCTTTGCCCGTCACGCCCATTTCGACGCCGAAGCCGCACGCCAATTGCCCTTGAAACGCATCGGAGCTTTCGGCTACGCGCCACTCGATTGCTTCAGGCGGCAGACATTCGGATATCGCGCCGAGCGCCGCAGCGCGCCACGCTGCGAAATTGTTGTCGACGATGATCGCGCGCATACGGATGCTTCCGGCGACGCCTCAAAGCAGCGCAAGCTGGACGGGCGGCGCCAGCACGCGGCGTAGCTGATCCGACGACGCGTCGTGCATGGCTGCGCGGTAGTCTTGCGTGACCACGAACGGCTTGATCTTTTCCATCGGACAACGCAGCCGCACCAGATCGTCGTAACGTATGCGCCGCGAACGACGCAATTCGACCAGCCGTTTTGCATTGCGCATGCCGATTCCCGGCACTCGAGAAATCATCCGCAGCGGAGCGCGATTCAGGTCGACCGGAAAATCGGCGCGGTGCGAGAGTGCCCATGCCAGTTTCGGGTCGATATCGAGCGAAAGATTGCCGGGTTGGCCCAGCAATTCGTCCACATTGAAGCCGTAGCCGCGCAACAGAAAATCTGCCTGATACAGCCGGTGCTCGCGCAATAACGGCGGTGCCTGAGCCGGTAACGCAGACGGGCTGTCCGGGATCGGACTGAACGCGGAGTAATACACGCGCTTCAGTTTGTACGACCCGTAAAGCGTTTCGGCGGTTTGCAGAATGGTGCGGTCATCGGTTTGATCAGCGCCGACGATCATTTGCGTACTTTGACCCGCCGGCGTGAACTTCGGCGCTTTCGCGTCGCTCTGCGCCTCTTCCTGCGCAAGCCGGATCGATCCCATAGCCAGCTTGATGGTGCGAACGTCTTTTTCCGGCGCAAGGCGCGCCAGGCTGCCATGCGTGGGCAACTCGATATTGACGCTGAGGCGATCGGCGTAGCGCCCGGCTTGCGCGATCAGTTGCGGGTCGGCATCCGGGATGGTTTTCAGATGCAGATAGCCGCGAAACTGATGATCTTCTCGCAGCGACTGCGCGACACGCACCAGTTGCTCCATGGTGTAGTTCGACGACTGAATGATGCCGGAGCTCAGGAACAGCCCGTCGATATAGTTGCGGCGATAGAAGTCCAGCGTGAGATCGACGACTTCCTCAGGCGTGAAGCGTGCTCGCGGCACGTTGCTGGAACGCCGGTTCACACAGTATTGGCAGTCGTAAAGACAAAAATTGGTGAGCAGGATTTTCAGCAACGACACGCAACGCCCGTCGGGCGTGAAGCTATGACAGATTCCGGCGCCCGTGCTGGCGCCCAGCCCGGCAATGCCACGAGAGCCGCGTTTGGGTGCGCCGCTGCTGGCGCAGGACGCGTCGTATTTCGCCGCGTCGGCCAGAACTTCCAGCTTTTTGAGCAATTCCACGTTGCCGCCGATACTGTATGGATGTACAGTATTGTACGTAGGCAGTTGGCAAGCGCAAGGCTTTTTTGGCAAACCAGGTCGAGCCTGCCGAAGTCTCGCGGCAAGCGGGCGGTCCCGCATCAGTGAACTGAGATTCATCACGCATGTGTGCATTATTGAGTCAGGGGCGTCATGCCTGAGCAACTTTGGCTGCCGGGACTCGAGGCGCCCCCCGTGCCTACCGATGGCCTTTTTTTCGCCGTTTTCCCGGACAGCAAAACCGCTGCGGGTATCGCGAAACTGGCCCAAGGCTTATGCGCGGAGACCCGCTCGCGGAGCAAGCCGCTCGCGGCCAACCGGCTGCACGTCACGTTGCATCATCTGGGCAATTTCGTGGGTGGTCTGCCGCAAGACCAGGTGGAGGCCGCAATGCGGTCGGCGGCGTCGATTCGCATGGCGCCGTTTAGCGTCGAATTCGACCGCACGACGAGTTTTGCGTCGAAACCGCGGCCGGGCCCGCTGGTGCTGGCGGGCGGCGAGGGTGTCGGCGGCCTTCATGCGCTGCACGAAGCGTTGGCGTCGGCGTTGCAAACCGAAGGTTTTGCGGCGCGGGCAGAGCGATTCGACACGCCGTACACACCGCACGTGACGCTGGCATACGGCATTCCGTGGATGGAAGCGCGGCCTGTCGAGGCGGTGTGCTGGAACGTGCGGGAATTGGTGCTCGTGCACAGTCTGCTCGGCCGCACGCGTCACGTTGCGCTGGCGCGTTGGCCGTTGACAGAGGAGTGAAGGCGCGAGTGGCGGGGTGGTGACGGTTCGCGGGTCGATGGTCCAGATGGCGGCGCGGCTGGCTCAGAACCGCATGCCGGTCGCGCAACCACCGGCAAAACCGCTGCCGCTGCCGCTGCCTCCGGCGCCGCCGCACACTACGCCACAGCCTGTCAGCAACAGTGCGATTGCTGCGGCGGCGAATGCCGTGCGTGGCGACGGGAAGCGCATGCGGTTCTGGAAAGGGGCGGTGAGGCTGCGCGCCGGGTTGCGGCGGAGCGCTGCGCTTTCAGCGCGGTGGTCGACTAATCGGAAGGGCATGAGCACAAAATCCACAAAAAATTGGTTGATCTGCGGCAGCCGTGGTTCGTCGTCAATCTGTCTGACGTGAGCGGCCGCTCGTGGTCTAGCAAGCTAGTTCGCGCTATGCGGTTTCCGAATAGGCTATATCTGGAAACCTAGGGGGATTCGTCGGTCTGGGGCGCGGAACTGTCTGGCGCTCCCTGATAGAATGCTTGGGCCGCAACGTTGTGGATTGCAGATGAAATTGCTTGATGCGTTAGTCGAACAACGTATTGCCGCCGCGGCCGCGCGCGGCGAGTTCGACGATTTGCCCGGCGCCGGTGCGCCCCTGCCTATCGAGGACGACGCACTCGTCCCCCAGGAAGTGCGGGTTGCAAACCGAATTTTGAAAAATGCGGGTTTCGTGCCGCCGGCTATCGAGCAGTTGCACGCCTTGCGTGACCTGCAGGCCGAACTGAATGCCGTGAGCGACAAAGCCACTCGCTGCCGCCTTCAGGCGCGCATGCTGGCGCTCGACATGGCGCTCGAATCGCTGCGTGGAGGTCCACTGGTCCTGCCGCGAGAATATTGCCGGAGAATTGCCGAGCGCCTGAACGAGCGCACCGGCAAGCTCGATCCGGCCAGCTCGGGCTCGCAGTGAGCGAGCCGCTTGTCCACGGCAACGGGCCGGATCGGGAAGAGCATGGATTGTCGGCTGACGTGAACGACGCGTCGCGCGTCCCGATCGAAACTGACGATACGAGCGTCGTTGCGCCGGCTTCGGCGTGCCGCCCTTCCGTCGGCGAACCGGCTGCGCTGTCGCCGCTGCCCGTTTCCGAACGCGACCTCCGTTTCATGCAACTGGCGCAAGCCGCGGCCGAAGAGGCGCGCGCGGCGGGCGAAGTGCCAGTCGGCGCCGTGCTGGTTCGGGGCGACGAAGTCATCGCGAAAGGTTTCAATCATCCGATTGGCGCGCACGACCCGTCGGCGCACGCGGAGATGATTGCGTTGAGAGCGGCGGCGCAGGCGGTCGAGAATTATCGTCTGCCGGGCTGCGAGCTTTACGTCACGCTGGAGCCCTGTCTGATGTGCGCCGGCGCAATCATGCATGCGCGCATTGCTCGCGTGGTGTTTGGCGCGCGCGATCCCAAGACGGGAGCGTGCGGCAGCGTCGTCGATGCATTTGCGAATGGGCAGTTGAATCATCACACCACAGTAACCGGCGGCGTGCTTGAAGACGAATGCGGTGCTGCGCTCAAGTCTTTCTTCGCCGAGCGGCGACGTGCAAGTCGCGAAGCGCGTGCGGCGGCACGCGCCGGGGCGTTGACGGCGTCCGGCGCAGCGGACGAAGATCACGTGTCAGGCGGCGCGCAAGGCGAGCCCGGCGGCGTCTGAGTTACATCAAAACAACAACGTTCAGCGAGGTCCCGCTTATGGCCGTCCACCGCACCATCGAACTGATCGCGCCGTCGGGATATCCGCATGACCCCGTCGTGCTGCATCGTGCGTTGCACCGCTTGCAGGCGCAGGGACATCGCGTCGAAGGCGCGGAGACCGCGCGGCGCCGGTATCAGCGTTTTGCCGGCACCGACGGCGAGCGTGCCGCGGACCTCAACCGGCTCGCCGATCCGTCGCGCGAACTTCCCGACATCGTGCTGGCCGTGCGGGGCGGCTACGGCGCCGTGCGCATTCTGCACGGGCTCGATTACGAAGGGCTGCAAAAGCGGCTGTCGGGTCAGGCGGTCGCGCTGGTCGGTCATAGCGACTTCACGGCGGTGCAGCTTGCGCTACTGGCGCGCGCGGGTGTCAAGACGTTCGGCGGCCCGATGCTGATGAGCGACTTCGGCGCCGAGCAGCTAAGCGAATTCACCATGCAGCATTTCTGGTCGGCGCTGACCAGCCCGAGCATGACGGTGAGCAGCAATGTGCCGCAAGCGCAAAGCGTCGACGTGTCCGGCATGTTGTGGGGCGGCAATCTGGCCGTGTTGTCATCCCTGATCGGCACGCCTTATATGCCGCCGGTGCAGGGCGGCATTCTCTTTCTCGAAGACGTCAACGAGCAGCCGTTCCGGCTTGAACGGATGATGTACCAGTTGCATCTGTCGGGCATTCTCGCGCAGCAGCAGGCCGTCGTGCTCGGCGACTTTTCGGGCGGCAAATCCTACGATTACGACAACGGTTACGACCTGCACGCGATGATCGAACAGATGCGCTCGGTGATCGGCATTCCGATTGTGACTGGCCTGCAGTTCGGCCATGTCGCGAACATGCTGACGCTGCCGGTGGGGGCGGATGCGCATCTGGTCGCCGGCGCGCATGGGTTCAAGCTGTCGTTGTCGGGCTATCCGTATCTGACCTGAACTGACCATGGACATGGAAACGGGCGTCAGCCCGTTTTTTACTCCATTAGAACGCAACTAACGGTCAGGTTGTGCAAGTTTCCACGTGCAGCATCCACAGTGAAGGTCCACCGCATTTTGTTGACAAAAACCGTCTGCAACAAAGCGCCGCGTGCTCGCTTAATTAAACCGCTATTGAAGCTGGACAGCGCTCACCCGCCACAGCACAGCCGTCACGCTCACCTCGACACGGACCATCCACGAACGATTGTCAATTTTCAACGGAAAAATTGTTGACAATCTTTATGTCCGTCCTATGATGACCAACATACCGAGACGACAATCATGTCCGACACAGAAACCGCTGCCGCCAATAGTTCGAAACCCGAAGCGATCGCCGAGCGCATCCGCGCAGCGATCCTCGAGCATCGGCTGGCGCCGGGTGCAAAGCTGACAGAAGCACAGTTGTGCGAAGTATTTGGTGTGAAGCGTGGGCCGATCCGGCAAGCGTTGGCGCAACTCGCCACGGACCATCTGGTCGATCTCGAACCGAATCGTGGTGCGTTCGTCGCAAGTCCGTCGCTGCAGGAAGTGCATGAGGTGTTCGAAATGCGCCGCATTATCGAGCTTGCCGTGGTCGAAAAGATTTGCAGTGGTCACGGCATGCGGCGTTTGAAGAGTATCGGCAGCATGATCGGGCGCGAACGCAAGGCGTTCGAGACTCGCGATTTCCCGGCGTGGATTCGTCTGTCCGGCGAATTTCACACCGAGCTCGCCGGGCTCACCGGTAATGCCGTGCTATGCGACTGCCTGAACGGACTGGTGGCGCGTTCCACGCTGATTTCCGCGCTGTACGAGTCACTCGGACGCAGCCCATGCTCGTTCGAAGACCACGAAGCCATTCTCGCCGCGCTCGACGCCGGCGATGCGAAAGAGGCCGCGGCACTCATGTCGCGCCATCTGCAAAGCGTCGAGTTGAAGATGCTGGATCGCCCCGCGCGAGGCGCGGCCGATCTGCACGAAGTATTCGGTGCGCAAGGCGGTGCATCGAAGAGCAAGTCCGCGCCCGTCTGAGGCAAGCGGCCGGCGTGCGCGCCTTGCTGGTGCGCGCCGCACAGTATTGAACTGGACTGAACCGAACTGGATAGAGCGTCGAGCGCGACAAGGCAGCCTGGCATAGGCGCTGCCGGCTTGCGCACGCGTGGCCGTCGCTGCACGACAGCCTTCGAGCAGGAATGTATCGCCGGAAGTTCGCGGTTGCCGGCGGTGCAAGTACGACAAGCACGATACCAACTACATCGTTTCCGAGACATCCGCGGCGCGGCTGGCCGGTGGCGTGACGTCTTTCGTCCTGACAAGGCGAAGAGGGCGCTCCTGGCACGGCCGATGCAAGTCCTTCGATCAGCGATCGAGGGTCCCTATCCCAAGGAGGAATCATGGCCCAGTTCAGTGCAGCGCCCGGCAATCCCGCCATTCCAACGTACAGCGAGAGCGATGCGTCGAGCGACAGCGCATTGCCCGCAGGCTATAGCGAACGTCTCTACAACGAAGACCTCGCGCCCCTGCGCCACCAGACCTGGGGCGCCTATAACATCTTCGCGTTCTGGATGTCCGACGTGCACAGCGTCGGCGGCTACGTATTCGCGGGCAGTCTGTTCGCGCTCGGCCTGACGAGCTGGCAGGTGCTGATCGCGCTGCTGGTCGGCATCACGATCGTCAACGTGTTGTGCAATCTGATTGCACGGCCGAGCCAGGCGAACGGCGTGCCTTATCCGGTCGCATGCCGCGCCACGTTCGGCGTGCTCGGCGCCAATATTCCGGCAGTCATTCGCGGCCTGATCGCGGTGGCCTGGTACGGCATTCAGACCTATCTGGCGTCGAGCGCGCTCGTCATCGTGGTGCTGAAATTCGTTCCGCAATTGCTGCCTTATGCCGACGTGCATCATCACGGTTTCATGGGCCTGTCCACACTGGGCTGGTCCGGCTTCATGCTGCTGTGGGTGCTGCAGGCGCTGGTGTTCTGGCACGGCATGGAAACGATCAAGAAATTCATCGACTTCGCCGGTCCCGCTGTGTACGTGGTGATGTTCGCGCTCGCCGGCTACATGGTGTATCGCGCAGGATGGCGAAACATCGGCATCAATCTCGGCGGTGTCAAATATCACGGCACGGAAGTGTTGCCGGTGATGATCACGGCCACCTCGCTCGTGGTGTCGTATTTCTCCGGGCCGATGCTCAATTTCGGCGACTTCTCACGCTACGGCAAAAGCTTTCGCAGCGTGAAGCGCGGCAACTTCTGGGGTCTGCCGGTCAACTTTCTTGCCTTCTCGCTCGTGACTGTCGTCACGACCGCGGCCACGTTGCCCGTGTTCGGCCAACTCATCACCGATCCGGTCGAAACCGTGGGCCGTATCGATTATCCGACCGCGGTGATTCTCGGTGCGCTGACGTTCACGATCGCCACCATCGGGATCAATATCGTCGCCAACTTCGTGTCGCCGGCTTTCGACTTCTCGAACGTCGCGCCGCGTCTCATCAGCTGGCGCGCGGGCGGCATGCTCGCGGCAGTGGCGTCGATCTTCATCACGCCGTGGAACCTGTTCAACAACCCGGCCGTGATCCACTACACGCTCGACGTGCTCGGCAGCTTCATTGGGCCTTTGTACGGCGTCCTGATCATTGACTACTATCTGGTGAAGCGTCAGAAAATCGTGCTGGACGATCTGTACACGGTGTCGCCGAACGGCGCGTACTGGTACAGAAACGGCGTGAATTATCGTGCGGTGGCGGCATTGCTGCCGGCCGCGGTGATCGCCGTGATCTGCGTGATGACACCGGCGCTCGAAAGCCTCGCGAATTTCTCATGGTTCATCGGCGCCGCGCTGGGCGCAGTGTTTTATCGTGTGCTGGCGCGCTGAGCGTTCGGGCCGCAACAGGAGTGGATATGCGCATCAAACTGATCAACCCGAACACGACGCAACGCATGACCGAGGCCATGGGCCGCTGCGCGCGTGAGGTGGCGTCGCCGGGCACGGAAGTGATCGCCACGAATCCGACCATGGGACCGCCGTCGATCGAAGGCTATTACGACGAAGCGCTCGCCACGCCCGGTCTGCTGGCCGAGGTCATGGCGGGCGAGCGCGACGGGTGCGACGGCTACGTGATCGCCTGCTTCGGCGACCCCGGTCTCTACGCGGCGCGCGAGTTGGCGCGCGGCCCTGTGATCGGCATCGCAGAAGCAGCGATGCACGCGGCGAGTGTGCTGGCGCCGGGCTTCTCGGTGGTGACCACGCTGGCGCGTACCTGCGGCATGGCGTGGCATCTCGCCGAGCGTTACGGCATGAAGCGCTTTTGCCGCAACGTGCGGGCAACTGACGTCGCGGTGCTCGACCTCGACAAGCCGGGTTCGGCGGCGCGCCGCATCATTCTGGACGAATGCCGGCGCGCGCTGGCGGAAGACGGGTCCGATGCGATCGTGCTGGGTTGCGCGGGCATGGCCGAGTTGTGCGCGGAAATCGAGGATGCGCTGGGCGCGCCGGTCATCGAAGGGGTGACGGCCGCGCTCAAGTGGACCGAAGCGCTGGTGGCCCTGCGTCTGGCCACCGCCAAGCGCGGTGACTACGCGCGGCCGCTGGCGAAGCGCTACGACGGCGCGCTCGAATCGTTCAGCCCGACTGGAGCGGACCTCAATCCCGCCGCGCCGCGCACGGCGACCGGCAGCGCGGCGGAAGCCGTGGCGGCTAGCGGCCTGCTGCGGGTAAACACGGAAGGTCGCACGCAAACGCTCGCCGAAGGGTCGGCGCAGCAGCACCCGGCCGAACCGGCTTCGCACATACATTCAGTCTGACTCGCACTATCTGCCCCGGTGTATGGGCGCACCGGGGTGTTTTCGCTAAACTGGGTCAACTCGGCGCCAGTGTCCCGCAGGCGTGCAACCGGTGCGTCGGCGGTGCTTCAGCGCTGCATCGGGGCGTTCCGGGGCGTGCCGCAAGTCTCGCGTTGCGTCCGCGTTCCATCGGTTTAGCACGTGGAACCACGACATTCCCGGACTGGTCCCGCGCGAACTTTCGTATCGTTACAACGCTCGTTATCACGTATCTATCCGTCAAAACATGCCACTCGACTCGAACTATCCGCGCGATCTGATCGGCTACGGCCGCCACCCAGTGCAGGCGAACTGGCCGGGGCGCGCGCGCGTCGCGGTGCAATTCGTGCTGAACTACGAGGAAGGCGGCGAGAACTGCGTCCTGCACGGCGATCCGGGCTCGGAGCAGTTCCTGTCGGAAATCGTGGGCGCGGCCGCTTATCCGGCTCGCCACATGAGCATGGAATCGATTTACGAATACGGCTCGCGCGCGGGCGTCTGGCGCATCCTGCGCGAGTTCGAAAAGCGCGGCTTGCCGCTCACGGTTTTCGGCGTCGGCATGGCGATCGAACGCAATCCCGAAGTGGCGCGCGCTTTTGTCGAACTCGGTCATGAGATCGCGTGTCACGGTTATCGCTGGATTCACTATCAGGACGTGTCGCCGGAAAAAGAAGCCGAGCATATGCGCCTCGGCATGGAAGCGATCCAGCGAGTTACCGGCGAGCGTCCGCTCGGCTGGTACACCGGCCGCGACAGCCCGAATACTCACCGGCTGGTCGCCGAATACGGCGGCTTCCTGTACGACTCGGATTACTACGGCGACGACCTGCCGTTCTGGATGGACGTCGAAGTGACGGGCGGCGCGACGAGCCCGCAGCTGATCCTGCCGTACACGCTCGACACCAACGACATGCGTTTCGCCAGCCCGCAGGGCTTCAACACCGCGGACCATTTCTTCACGTATCTGCGCGACGCCTTCGATGTCCTCTACGAAGAAGGCGACGAAGCGCCGAAGATGCTGTCGATCGGCATGCACTGCCGTTTGCTCGGCCGGCCTGGACGCTTCCGCGCACTGCAACGTTTTCTCGATCACATCGAACAGCACGATCGCGTGTGGGTGACGCGGCGCGTCGATATCGCGCGCCATTGGCGCGAACATCACCCTTACCAGCAAAACAACCGCGGGGCTGCGGCATGAAGGCGATGCAATACACTCTGAACCACCTCAACAGCACCTCCACCGACGCGTTCGTCGCGGCGCTGTCGGGCATTTTCGAGCACTCGCCGTGGGTGGCGGAAATCGCGGCGGGCCAGCGCCCGTTCGCGAGCATCGACGAACTGCATCGGAAGATGTCGAACATCGTCGAGACAGCCGGCGAAGACAGGCAGCTCGCGTTGATCAACGCTCACCCGGAACTGGCGGGTAAGGCGGCGGTGCGCGGCGAACTGACGGCCGAATCGACGCGTGAGCAAAGCGGCGCCGGCCTCGCGCAATGTACCCAGGAAGAATTCGACAAACTGCTCGCGCTGAACAGTGCGTATCGCGAGAAGTTCGGATTCCCGTTCATCCTCGCGGTGCGTGGCTACGATCGCCACGGCATCATCGCCAACTTCGAAGCGCGCGTGAACAATAGCCGCGCCGACGAATTGCGCGCGAGTCTCGATCAGATCTACCGTATCGCACGTTTCCGGCTCGACGACCTGATCGACGCATGAAGCACAGGCATGGCGTCGACGCGGCAGGAATGCGCGTCTCGCCCGTCGCACCGGAACGTTTTTTCTGCACTAACAAAGACTAAGGAAGACAAAGATGGCACTCCCGATTCTCGACCCCAATGCCCCGGAATTCACGCGTCGCTACGTGAACCTCGCGGACCCGCGTCTGGGCGCGCAGGCGCTCGAGTCCAGCGACGATTTCTTCGCACCGAAGGAACGCATGCTGAATCCGGAGCCGGCCGTCTTCATTCCGGGCAAGTACGACGACAACGGCAAGTGGATGGACGGCTGGGAAACGCGCCGCAAGCGCGCCACCGGCTACGACTGGTGCGTCGTCAAGCTCGCGCGTCCCGGCGTGATCAAGGGTCTCGATCTCGATACGAGCCACTTCACGGGCAATTTTCCGCCGGCAGCTTCGGTGGAAGCCGCACGTGTAGTCGACGGTGCGCCGAACCAGTCCACGCAATGGACCGAGATCGTTCCGTCGACCACGCTGCAGGGCAATAGCCATCACTACCACGAAGTCAGCGACGCCAACGCGTACACGCATCTGCGCGTGAACATCTATCCGGACGGCGGTATTGCGCGTCTGCGCGTGTACGGTCAGCCGCAAGTCGACTGGGCCGGCGCGAGCCGCACCGAGCAGTTCGATCTCGCCGCGATGGAAAACGGCGCGTATCTGGTCGCGGCGAACAACCAGCACTTCGGCGCAGCGTCCACCATTCTGATGCCGGGCCGCGGCGTGAACATGGGCGACGGCTGGGAAACGCGTCGCCGTCGCGAACCGGGCAACGACTGGGCGATCGTCGCGCTGGCACAACCGGGCGTCATCAAGAAGATCGAAGTGGACACGGCTCACTTCAAGGGCAATTTCCCGGATCGCTGCTCGATCCAGGCGGCCTACGTCACGGGTGGCACCGATAGCTCGCTCGTCACGCAAGCCATGTTCTGGCCGGTGCTGCTGGGCGAACAGAAGCTGAAGATGGACAACCAGCATTATTTCGAAAGCGAAATCGCCGCGCTGGGTCCGGTCACGCACGTGCGCTTTAACATCATTCCCGATGGCGGCGTGTCGCGTCTGCGTCTGTGGGGCACGCTCGCATCATGAAAGCGCTCGCCATCGAACCGCTGACCAAGGCAGCGTTCGCTCCGTTCGGCGACGTGATCGAACTCGACGGCGCGAAGCAGATTCCGATCAACCTCGGCACGACGATCCGTTATCACGATCTCGCGAAAGTGGACGTGACCGACGAAAGCGGCCGCACGCTGGTCAATCTGTTCCGCGGACAGCCGCGTACGCTGCCGTTCGAGGTGAAGATGCTCGAACGTCATCCGCTCGGCAGTCAGGCGTTCGTGCCGCTGAACGACAAGCCGTATCTGGTGGTCGTCGCGCCGGCCGGCGAGTTGGATCCGCAGGCGATTCGCGCGTTCGTGACGAGCGGCTGGCAGGGCGTGAATTACGCCAAGGGTGTCTGGCACCATCCGCTGATCGCGTTGGGCGAAGTGAGCGACTTTATCGTCGTGGATCGCGGCGGTGAGGGCCTGAATCTCAACGAGCAGGATCTGCTGGAATCGCTCTGGCTCACCGAAGACGTGTTGAACGCCCTGGCCGTTTGAAGCCGGCCGCGGCGGCCACGCTGGTCGCATTCGAGCCGGGTGGTTCGTCAGGAAAAGCCCGCAGTGTCATGCTGCGGGCTTTTTGTTTTTGGTCGGTTGCGTGGGGCGTGGGTGTGGCGAGGTGAGGTGAGGTGAGGGCGTCGCGAAGGTGACACGCGGTAGTCGTTAATCGTTCGGCTAATGTGCCGCAACGTGGTGGGCAAACGCGTGATTGCTGTCCTGCGCTCGAGCCGCCGGCGCTGCTGTGTCCACAAGCGCCGACAGCAGCGGCAGTCTTGCGTAGCAGACGGTGAACGTGCGCCGCTTTATTCGCGCCAACAAAAAAACACAGCCTGCGACGCTGCGTAAGAACACGTATCCCAACGTACATCTGTTGCTTCGAGAAGACCATCGCGCCGTCGCTCAATCGAGAGTCCGACAAGCCGCGAGCGCTTTTCTCGCAAGAAACCCGCACAGCATTAGCACATAAGCAACGGCACCATCACGAGCATGAACAAGAACACGAACACCACCAACAAAAAAGCGGGCTTCCCGCTCACGCGAAAAGCCCGCTTTTCCAGTCCAGCTAATCTTCCAGCTTACTTCACAGCGCCGCCCTCGAACCACGCGGCGATCTTCGTGCGTTCTTCGTCGGTCATGTGCGTGACGTTGCCGAGCGGCATGGCCTTCAACGTGACAGCCTGCTGATAGATGCGCTGTGCGTTCTGCGAGATCTCGTCCGGCGTATCCAGCAGCACGCCGGCGGGCGCGCTGCCCATCATCGTCGGATGCGCGGAGTGACAGGCCACGCAGCGCTGTTGCAGCACCGGCGCGATGTCGGCCACCTTGACCGACGGCATGTTCGCTGCCTGCGCTTGCGGCATGACCGGCTTCGGCATCGTCCAGAAGAGTGCGCCGAACATCAGTGCGATGCCGACCAGCGGCAGATACCACAGCACCTGGCCACGGTGACGCATCACGAAGAACTGACGGATCAGCGCGCCGGCCAGCATGATGACGAGCAGCACGGCCCAGTTGTACGGATGCGTGTACGTCATCGCGTAGTGGTTCGACAGCATCGCGAACACCACGGGCAGCGTGAAATACGTGTTGTGCACCGAGCGCTGCTTGCCGCGCTTGCCGTAGATCGGATTCGGCACGTCGCCCTTGAGCATCGCGTCGACCATCTTGCGCTGGCCCGGAATGATCACGAAGAACACGTTCGCCGACATGATCGTGGCCAGCATCGCGCCCATGATCAGGTAGGCAGCGCGGCCCGCGAAGATGTGGCACGCGAGCCACGCGGCGATGAACACATACACGCCGACGCAGATGCCGAGCGCCTTGTCTTTGGTGCCGAGCAGACGGCACAGCGAGTCATAGACGATCCAGCCCGCGGCAAGAAAGCCGATTGCCGAAGCCACGGCCACGACCGGACCCATGTCGAGCACGTTCTTGTCGATCAGATACGTGGACGGCGAGAACAGATACAGCACGGTAAAGAGACCGAAGCCCGACAGCCACGTGGTGTACGACGGCCACTTCGACCAGTGCAGATCGTCCGGCATTTCCGGCGGCGCCACGGTGTACTTCTGCATGTTGTAGAAGCCGCCGCCGTGCACGTGCCACAGTTCGCCGAACACGCCGCGTTTGCGCTGGTTCGGATCGGTCGGCGGTTTGAGACTGTTGTCGAGCGCGACGAAATAGAACGACTCGCCGATCCATGCGATCGCGGCGATGACGTGGAACCAGCGAATCGCCAGATTCAGCCAGTCGGTGATAAAGCCTTCCATGAAACTCCTCCACTTCTGATTCGTTGTACGTGCAGCGGCGCCGGTTGTTCACTGCGCCGTGGTCGAGCCCGTTTGAGAAGGCCGCCGGCAAGTGAAGCGTCACTGCACAGACTGCGGGGTAAAAGGCGCGGTGCGCTCAGTTCGCACGACGCTGTTTTTCGCTTTTGTGTTGTTCGGACTTCAAGGCGAGTCGTACGCATTCGATTGCGCTTTGCGGAGGTCTCCACGAATCCGCACAGAGCAACCGGCTACGCCTAACTCCCGCGATACGTGCTGTACGACCACGGCGACACCAGCAGCGGCACGTGATAGTGCGCGCGGGCATCGGCCACGCCGAAGCGCAGCACGACGCGGTCGACGAAACGCGGCTCGGGTACCTTGGTGCCGATCGACGCGAAATAGTCGCCCGCGCCGAACACGAGTTCGTATTCGCCCGTGACTAGCGCGTCGCCCTCGAGCAGCGGCTGGTCGCAGCGTCCGTCGTCATTGGTGGTGGTGGTTTTGAGCGCGCGGCGGGTGTCGCCCGAGAGCGCGAAGAGTTCGACCTTGATGCCCGCGCCGGGACGGCCGTTCGCGGTGTCGAGCACATGGGTAGTGAGCTTTCCCATTCGCAATTTTCCTTATGTGAATGCGAGGTTTCGGCGGCGGCCCGATCCAGATACGTTTGCGGCGGATCGAGGCTCCACGTCAGTGGCTACATACCCGTCGGCGAATTGAAGCGAGCGCCGTGGCAGCCATTGTAAAAAGGTTGTTCCGTTCAGCGCGCCCGCGATAGGAAAGATAATAGCTGGCGCATGACAGACAGCCTGCTGAAAGCCGCGGCAGGTCGCTTTGGCCGGCCACGACCGTTCATTCGATACCTCGGCGGATCGTACCGGCGCCAAAAAAGGCCCACTATATCGGCAGGCTGAAGTTGGGTATCGGGCTGGCGCGAGTTGTCAGCATTATTTTGGCCGTCGAAGGTTATGCCTGTGCGGCGCGGCGAAGAAAGGTTCGGCGGCGGCGCACCCCGAAGACGGCGTCATGACGCTGGGTAACCGGGCCAACGGCGTTCGACGGGACGCGGCGGCACGGTTTGGCGTGCCGTCACATCGCGTTCGAACGGCTTTGCATGGAAGAACGAAGCGGAGAAGCGAATGACGATGGAACAAGCGGCCCAACGGTCCAACAAGCCCGGCAAGACGATGCTGGTGAAGCACGCGGACGTGCTGGTCACGATGGACGGCGCCCGGCGCGAGTTGCGCGACGGCGGCCTGTATATCGAAGACAACCGGATCGTCGCGGTCGGACCGACGGCGGAACTGCCGCAAACGGCCGACGAAGTGCTGGACATGCGCGGGCATCTGGTGATTCCGGGGCTGGTCAACACCCACCACCACATGTATCAGAGCCTGACGCGCGCGATTCCCGCCGCGCAGGACGCCGAGCTGTTCGGCTGGCTGACGAACCTGTACAAGGTGTGGGCGAACCTCACGCCGGAAATGATCGAAGTCTCGACCCTGACGGCGATGGCCGAGTTGCTGCTGTCGGGCTGCACGACGTCGAGCGACCATCTGTATATCTATCCGAACGGCAGCCGCCTCGACGACAGCATCACGGCGGCGCGCCGGATCGGTATGCGCTTTCATGCGGCTCGCGGCAGCATGAGCGTCGGGCAGAAAGACGGCGGTCTGCCGCCGGATTCGGTGGTCGAACGCGAAGCCGACATTCTCAAGGACACACAGCGTCTGATCGAGACGTATCACGACGAAGGGCGTTACGCGATGCTGCGCGTGGTGGTCGCGCCGTGCTCGCCGTTCTCGGTGAGCCGCGATCTGATGCGCGAGTCGGCGACGATGGCGCGGCACTACGGCGTCTCGCTGCACACGCACCTCGCCGAGAACGTCAACGATATTGCCTACAGCCGGGAGAAGTTCGGCATGACGCCGGCCGAGTACGCGGAAGACCTCGGCTGGGTCGGCCACGACGTCTGGCACGCGCACTGTGTGCAACTCGACGAAGCGGGCATCGAACTGTTCGCGCGCACCGGCACCGGCGTCGCGCACTGTCCGTGTTCGAACATGCGGCTCGCGTCCGGCATCGCGCCGGTCAAGCGCATGCGCCTCGCGGGCGTGCCGGTCGGCCTCGGCGTGGACGGCTCGGCGTCGAACGACGGCGCGCAGATGGTGGCGGAAGTGCGTCAGGCCTTGCTGCTGCAGCGCGTCGGCTTCGGTCCCGATGCAATGACGGCGCGCGAGGCGCTGGAGATCGCCACGTTAGGCGGCGCCAAGGTGTTGAATCGCGACGATATCGGCGCGCTGGCGCCGGGCATGGCGGCGGATTTCGTGTCGTTCGATCTGCGTCAGCCGCTGTTCGCGGGCGCGTTGCACGATCCGGTGGCGGCGCTGGTGTTCTGCGCGCCGTCGCAGGTGAGTCATAGCGTGATCGGCGGCAAGGTGGTGGTGAAAGACGGACAGTTGACGACGCTGGAACTCGGGCCCGTCATTGAGCAGCACAACCGCCTGGCGAAGGTGCTTTACGAAGCGGCGGCCTGAGCGTCGGGTGAGAGGAAGGCTGCATGAACACGCAGCCTTCCGATGCAAGGCACAAGCTTAAGGCTTGTCGATCAGCGTTCTGGTCGCTTCGGCGACGAGGCTGCGCAGCCAGCGCACTTCGTCGGAGTAATGCACGCGCTCGTGCCACAGCTGGTAGTACTGCATGGGCGGGAAATCGAGCGGCGCGGGCACCACGGTAAGCGGCAGGAACTTGGCGTAGTAATCGGCAAACAGGCGCGTCGTGGTGAAGATCAGATCGGACTTGATCAGCACGTACGGCGCCAGATTGAAGTACGGCAAGGTGACGACCACATGACGCTTCAACCGTTCGCGCGCCAGATGCACGTCGATCGCGCCGCGCTGGCCGACCGAGTAGGGCGTCGGCGCGAGGTGCGGGGCGTTCAGGTACTGGTCGAGCGTCAGACCGCCGCGTTTGGCGAACGGATGCGTGTTGCTCATCAGGCAGACGATCTGGTCGACGAACAGATTGGACAGATGCAGCTGCTCGGGCGGCTCCGGCCAGTTGCCGACCACGATGTCGAGCTTGCCGTCTTCGAGCGCGAGTTCGTAGTCGAAGGCCGGCCCGAGCGAGTGAAATTCGAGCGTCGCGTTCGGTGCGGCCTGGCGAAACCGTTCGACCACGGTCGGCACGAACAGCACGTTCAGGTAGTCCGGACAACCGATCCGGTAGCAGCGGATCGAGGTGGCGGGGTCGAAGTTGTGCTGCTGGAACTTGATGCGCTCGATTTCGCGCAGCGCGTTCTGCACCGGTTCGAGCAGACGCAGACCGTATTCGGTCGGCACCATGCCGGACTTGCCGCGCACCAGCAGCGGGTCGCCGGTGATGTCGCGCAGGCGGCGCAGCGCCGCGCTGATGGCGGGCTGGGACTGATTGAGCTTGACGGCCGCGCGCGTGACGCTGCGCTCCATCAGAAGGGTATGCAAGACGCGTAAAAGATACGTATCGATCGCCTCGCGTTGCTGACTCATGACTTCTCCGAAATATATGTTCTGGCTGATCGAACGGGCGTGGGTGTATATGACTTTTAATATGAACACAAAGCCGCGTCAAGGGTGGCATACCCGCAGAGCACGCTGCGGCGCGGGTTTGCGGGGAATTTTGGCGGCTCGACTGTCTGGGTCGAATTAGGTATTGTCATCCGGTTGTGGTGACGGATCGCTTACCGCCGAGGTAGGCGGACGCCCCATCACCGGTAGTCTTCGACGTACTACGGAATCACATGAGCGACTCTTCTTATAGCGACGGCGCCGCCGCGCAGCCGGCAAAAAGGCCGGAACAGGCGGCGCCCCGGTTGGTGCTCGAAGGCATCACCAAACAGTATCCGGCCGTCCGCGCCAATGACGACGTAACATTGATCGTCGCGCCGGGTGAAATCCATGCCGTGCTCGGCGAGAATGGCGCCGGCAAGAGCACGCTGATGAAGATCATCTACGGCGCGGTGCGGCCCGACGCGGGCGAGATCCGCTGGGAAGGTCAGCCGGTCGAGATCGCGAGTCCGGCAGCCGCGCGCAAGCTCGGCGTCGGCATGGTGTTCCAGCATTTCTCGCTGTTCGAGACGCTCACGGTCGGCGAGAACATTGCGCTCGCGCTGGACGAACCCTTCGACCTCAAAACGCTTTCCAAACGCATTCGCGAAGTGTCGGCCGATTACGGCCTCGACATCGATCCGCAGCGTCACGTGCACAGCCTCACCGTGGGCGAGCGCCAGCGCGTCGAGATCGTGCGCTGCCTGTTGCAGAACCCGCGTCTGCTGATCATGGACGAACCGACTTCCGTGCTCACGCCGCAGGCGGTGCGCAAGCTCTTCGCCACGCTGCGCCGGCTCGCCGCCGAAGGCTGCAGCATCCTGTACATCAGCCACAAGCTCGACGAAATCCAGGAACTGTGCGACACCGCCACGGTGATGCGCGGCGGCCGCGTGACCGGTCACGTGAAGCCGAAGGAAGAAACGCATGCGTCGCTCGCGCAGTTGATGGTCGGTCATTCGCTGCCCGATTACACGCGGCGCGAACACAAACCCGGCGCGGTGCTGCTCGACGTCAAGGCGCTCTCGGTGGAAAGCGACGACCCGTTCGGCACTTCGCTCGACAACGTGTCGTTCGGCGTGCACGCGGGCGAAATTTTCGGCATCGCGGGCGTGTCGGGCAACGGTCAGGCGGAATTGCTGTCGGCCTTGTCCGGTGAAAAACGCGGCGCGCGCGCCGACGCCGTGACGATCTGCGGCAAAGCGGCAGGGCGACTTGGCGCGGGCGGCCGGCGCGCGCTCGGTTTCGGTTTCGTGCCGGAAGAGCGTCTGGGACGCGGCGCGGTGCCGGCCATGAGTCTTTCCGAAAACGCGCTGCTCACCGCGCACCGTCAGCAGATGGTGAACTCGGGCTGGATCAGGGCGGGCGCGATGCGCGCGTTCGCGAAGCGCTGCATCGAAGCCTTCGACGTGCGTTGCGGCGGCGCCGACGCGCTCGCGCAGAGTCTGTCGGGCGGCAATCTGCAGAAATACATCATGGGACGCGAGATCCTGCAGGCGCCCAAGGTGCTGGTGGTGGCGCAGCCCACGTGGGGCGTGGACGTCGGCGCCGCGGCGTTCATCCGTCAGCAGTTGCTCGATCTGTCCGCGCGTGGCGTGGCGATTCTGGTGATTTCCGAGGAACTGGAGGAACTGTTCGACATCTGCGATCGCATCGCGGTGCTCGCGCGCGGCAGACTATCGCCCGTGCGTGCGACCGGCGCGACCAACGCCGAGGAAATCGGCCGCTGGATGGCGGGCCTGTTCGGCGACCGCGAAGGCGCGGCGCCGTCGGCGGAACAGCCGGCTCACGCCTGAGCGCCAGAACGCCAGAACGTCCAAGCCTCGAAGCCGGCCAGAACTCAACATAACGACACGCTACCCATGATTCTTCCGTATCGACTCGAAGCGCGCACCACGCCCTCGCGCACCATGCAACTCGCGGTGCCGGCGATCGCCGCGCTGCTCACGCTCGCGATCGGCTTCCTGATCTTCAGCCTGGTGGGCCGCGATCCGTTGCAGGCCATGCACGCCTTTTTCATCGAACCGCTGTCGAGCGTGAACGGCTGGTCCGAACTGCTGCTCAAGGCCTCGCCGTTGTGCCTGATCGGCCTCGGGCTCGCGATCGGCTATCGCGCCAACGTCTGGAACATCGGCGCCGAAGGACAGATGCTGCTCGGCGGCATCGCCGCGAGCGGCGTGGCGATCTACTTCGACCAGGCCAGCGGCTGGTGGATCCTGCCGACCATGATGATTGCCGGCGTGCTCGGCGGCATGGTGTGGGCTGCGATTCCCGCGCTGCTCAAGAGCCGCTTCAATACCAATGAGATTCTCGTCAGCCTGATGCTCACCTACGTGGCGACGCAACTGCTGATCTATCTCGTGAGCGGCCCGTGGCGCGACCCGCAGGGCATGAATTTCCCGCTCTCGGAGATGTTCAGCGGCGACGCGCTGTATCCCACTTTCTCCGGCGACTGGCACTGGAAATGGCTGCGCGGCACGCGTCTGAACGCGTCGGTGTTCGTCACGCTGATCGCGATTCCGCTCGTGTGGCTGTTCATGCGCAAGAGCTTCGCGGGCTACCGGATGAACGTCGGCGGTCTCGCGCCGCTCGCCGCGCGCTACGCCGGTTTCTCCGACAAGAAAACCATCTGGACGTCGCTGCTGATCAGCGGCGGTCTCGCGGGCCTCGCCGGGATGGGTGAAATCGCCGGTCCGATCGGCCAGTTGCAGGCCACGTGGTCGCCGGGCTATGGCTTCACCGCGATCATCGTGGTGTTCGTCGGCCGCTTGCATCCGTTCGGCATCGTGCTGGCGAGTCTGCTGATGGCGCTGCTGTACCTCGGCGGCGAAGCGGTGCAGACCTCGATGCAATTGCCGCAGGCGCTCTCGGGCGTGTTCCAGGGGCTGTTGCTGTTCTGCCTGCTGGGCGCCGACCTGTTCGTGAATTACCGCGTGCGCCGGCGCTCCGTCGCCGTGCAAGCCCACTGATTTTCCCGCCGGACACCCATGGATATCCAACAAGCCAGCGCGCTCACGTCGAGCGCCGTCACCGCCGCGATCCCGCTGATGTTCGCGGGCGCGGGCGAACTCGTCACCGAAAAATCGGGTGTGCTCAATCTGGGCGTGGAAGGCATGATGCTGATGGGCGCCGTGACCGGCTACGCCGTCACCGCCGTCACGGGCAGCCCGTGGCTCGGCGTGCTCGCCGCGATCGGCGCCGGACTCGCGATGTCGCTGCTGTTCGCGTTCCTCACGCTGACCATGCTCGCCAACCAGGTCGCCACCGGCCTGTCGCTCACCATCTTCGGCATCGGTCTGTCGGCGTACGTCGGCAAGCCGTACACGTCGGCTGCCGTGCGCGCCACCATCGACACGTGGACGATTCCCGGTCTCTCGAAGATTCCGGTGCTCGGACCCGCGCTCTTCAGCCTCACGCCGCTCGACTATCTCGCGTTCCTGATGTTCGCCGTGATCAGCTGGTTCCTGTATCGCACGCGAGCGGGTCTGGTGCTGCGCTCGGTCGGCGAATCGCCGCAGGTGGCGCATTCGGTCGGCTTTCCGGTAGTCGGCGTGCGGTACGGCGCGGTGGCCTTCGGCGGCGGTATGGCGGGCCTGGCGGGCGGCTATTACTCGATCGTCAACCTGCACCTGTGGCAGGAGCAGCTCACCTCGGGACGCGGCTGGATCGCGCTCGCGCTGGTGGTGTTCGCGACGTGGCGACCGGGGCGTCTCTTGATCGGCGCCTTGCTGTTCGGCGCCGTGACCGGTCTGCAGTTTTACGCGCAGGCGATCGGCGTGCCGGTGCCGACGCAATTTCTCGCCATGCTGCCTTACGTGGCGACGGTGGTCGTGCTGGTGCTGATCTCGCGCAATCCGAACACGATCCGCCTGAATGCGCCGGCGTCGCTCGGCAAGCCGTTTTTCTCGGCGGGCTGACGGCCTGGCAACGTCCTTGGCTGCAAGAACACAAACAGAAAATCTCGAATCAACTGATAAACACGACAGGAGAAAACATGAAGAGAAGAAATCTGCTGACCGCCTTCGCATGGGGCGCGGCCTCGCTGGCGCTCGCCGCACCGCTCGCGCAAAACGCGCAAGCCGCCGACGCGCCGGGCGTGGCCTTCGTCTACCTCGGCAATCCGGGCGACGCGGGCTGGACCTTCGCGCACGACCAGGGCTCGAAGGAAGCGGAAGCGAAGTTCGGCAGCAAGATCAAGATCACGCGCATCGAGAACGTGCCCGAGTCGGCAGACTCCGAACGGGTGTTCCGCGATCTGGCGAACAAGGGCAACAAGATCATCATCGGTTCGAGCTTCGGCTATCAGGATTTCGAACTGAAGGTTGCGAAGGATTTCCCGGACACGGTTTTCCTGCACGCCACCGGCTACAAGAAGGCGCCGAATTTCGGCACCTATGACGTGCGCATGTATCAGGGCGCCTATCTGGCAGGCGTCGCCGCCGGTTACGTGACGAAGACCAACACGCTCGGCTTCGTGGCGTCGGTGCCGATTCCGGAAGTGATCCGCAACATCAACGCCTACACGCTCGGCGCGCGTTCGGTGAATCCGAAGATCCACACCAAGGTGATCTGGATCAACAGCTGGTTCGATCCGGGCAAGGAAAAGCAGGCCGCTGAAACGCTGATCGGTCAGGGCGCCGACGTGCTGCTGCAGAACACCGATTCGAGCGCGACGCTCGCGACCGCATCCGAGAAACACGTGCATGCGTTCGGCTGGGATTCGGACATGAAGAAGTTCGGTCCCGAGGCTCACCTGGGTTCGGTGGTGGCGCACTGGGGCGTGTATTACAACGCGGCGATCCAGCAGGTGCTGGACGGCAAGTGGAAGAACGATCCGGTGTGGTGGGGCATTCCGCAAAAGGCCGTCAATCTGGAAGACCTGAACACCTCGGCGATTCCGGCTGACGCGCAGGCCAAGGTGGCCGCGAAGCGCGACGAACTGGCCGGCGGCAAGTGGGACGTGTTCACGGGCCCGATCAAGGATCAGGGTGGCGCAGTGAAGGTGCCGGCCGGCAAGACGCTGACCGACCCGGAATTGCAACGTCTGAACTGGTACGTGGAAGGCGTGGACGGGACGCTGCCGAAATAAGGCGCGTCGGATAGTCCGTCGCTTCGCCTGTTTCCGGCAAAGCTGCGTCCGTGAAGGACGCAGCTTTTTTTACGCCTGCGTGACTCGTCACTCGATCCGCAATCCGACCTTGATGGTCACCTGCCAGTAGACGACCTTATCGTCCTCGATATGGCCCCGCGTTTCCGTAACCTCGAACCAGTGCAGATTGCGCAAGGTCTTCGACGCTTTCTCGATCGCGGTGCGCACGGCGTCGTCGCTCGATTTCGTCGACGAACCCGTCAGTTCGATCTGCTTGTAGACGTGGTCTGACATGAACTTCCTCCTTTGATCTTCGTTGGTGTGCAAAAAGTATAGGCAATGGAAGGTCGCCGACATGGGCCGGCGCGTTCCGCGCACGAACCTGTCATGTCGCACATGGCATGCCCGATATGCCGGCGCGCGACGCGGCCGTTATCATGGGCGCGCCATTCAATCCGACACGTGACGAGGTTCGAAAGTGGAAATTGGTTTTTGCGGTCCCGGCCTGATGGGCGCGCCGATGATCCGGCATCTGCTGCGCGCGGGGCATGCCGTGCATGTCTGGAACCGCACGCGCGCCAAGGCCGACGCTCTGGTGAGCGACGGCGCGCAGGTGGTGGATTCGCCGCGCGATCTGGCCGGACGTTGCGAAGCGGTGCTGCTGTGCGTGGCGGACGCGGCGGCGGTCGAGCAGACCGTGTTCGGCTCGACGGGGCTGCTGGGCGGCGGCGCGCCAGAGCGTGTGCGCTGGATCGTCGATCACTCCAGCATCGCGCCGGCCGCGACGCGCGCGCTCGCGCAGCGCGCGGCGGCCGCGGGCATCGGCTGGATCGACGCGCCGGTGTCGGGCGGCGTGGCGGGCGCCACGGCGGGCACGCTGGCGATCATGGCGGGCGGCGCCGCGGCGGATGTCGAGGCCGTCAGGCCGGTGCTCGGCGCTTACGCGTCGCGTGTCACGCATATGGGCGACGCGGGCGCGGGGCAAACCACCAAGCTGTGCAATCAGGCGATCGTGACGGCGACGCTGGCGGCCATCGCCGAGTCGGTCAGCCTCGCGCAGCGCAGCGGCATCGACGCGTCGAAATTGACCGAAGCGCTCGCCGGCGGCTGGGCCGATTCCGTGCTGCTGCAGATTTTCGTGCCGCGCATGACGCAGGACGGACTGGCGCCGATCGGCGCTTTCCGCACCTTCCAGAAAGACGTCGACACGGTGGCCGCGACCGCCTACGAAACCGGCACGCCGATGCCGGTGGTGTCGACCGTGCAGCAGTTGCTGCGGCTCGGCGCGGCAATGGGGCTGGCGGATGCGGATCTGTCGGCGTTCATCGACGTGCTGCAAACGCCGCGCGGCGGCGCCTGACGTGCGAGGTGGGGTGGCGGGGCGGCCCGCCACCGGCGGCAAAATACCGGAGAGCGTCTCGCGCGTGGGTTGAAATCGGGATAACCTGCTAAAATATTGGGTTTTTCGCCGATATCACATTCAAAGGGACGCGCCGTGCTGTCTACCGCCAATATCACCATGCAATTCGGGCCCAAGCCCCTCTTCGAGAACATCTCGGTCAAATTCGGGGGAGGGAATCGCTATGGCCTGATCGGTGCGAACGGCTGTGGCAAGTCCACCTTCATGAAGATTCTGGGTTCCGACCTGGAACCGAGCTCCGGCAACGTGATGCTCGAACCGAACATCCGCCTCGGTAAATTGCGCCAGGATCAGTTCGCGTACGAAGACGTGCGCGTGCTCGACGTCGTGATGATGGGCCACGCCGAAATGTGGGCCGCCATGACCGAGCGCGACGCCATCTACGCGAACCCGGACGCCACCGACGACGACTACATGCACGCCGCCGAGCTCGAAGCGAAGTTCGCCGAGTACGACGGCTACACGGCCGAAGCGCGCGCGGGCGAACTGCTGCTCGGCATCGGCATCGCGATCGAAGACCACAATGGTCCGATGAGCAACGTGGCGCCGGGCTGGAAGCTGCGCGTGCTGCTCGCGCAGGCGCTGTTCTCCAAGCCGGACGTGCTGCTGCTGGACGAGCCGACCAACAACCTGGACATCAACTCGATCCGCTGGCTGGAAGACGTACTGAACCAGTACAACTCCACGATGATCATCATCTCCCACGATCGACACTTCCTGAATCAGGTCTGCACGCACATGGCCGACATGGACTTCGGCACGCTGAAGGTCTATCCGGGCAATTACGACGACTACATGCTGGCCAGCACGCAGGCGCGCGAGCGTCAGCAGAACGCCAATGCCAAGGCGAAGGAACGCGTCGCCGACCTGCAGGACTTCGTGCGCCGCTTCTCGGCGAACAAGTCGAAGGCACGTCAGGCAACCAGCCGTCTGAAGATGATCGACAAGATCAAGATCGAGGAATTCAAGCCGTCGTCGCGTCAGAATCCGTTCATCCGCTTCGAATACGAAAAGAAGCTGCATAACATCGCGGTAGTGGCCGAGAAGATCTCCAAGAAGTACGAACGCCAGATCTTCAACGACTTCAGCATCAGCGTGCAGCCGGGCGAGCGTATCGCGATCATCGGCGAAAACGGCGCGGGCAAGACCACGCTGCTGCGTTCGCTGCTGGGCAAGCTGGCACTCGATCACGGTGACGTGAAGTGGGCTGAAAACGCGAACGTCGGCTACATGCCGCAAGACACGTACGAAGAGTTTCCGGACGACGTCACGCTGATGGACTGGATCGACGGCTACCGCAAGGAAGGCGACGACGAGCAGATGGTGCGCGGCACGCTCGGCCGTTTGCTGTTCAACGCCGACGACATCCGCAAGTCCGTCAAGGTGCTGTCGGGTGGCGAAAAAGGCCGCATGATCTGGGGCAAGCTGATGCTCGGCCGCCACAACGTGCTGCTGATGGACGAGCCGACCAACCACATGGACATGGAGTCGATCGAATCGCTGCAGATCGCGCTGGACAAGTACGACGGCACGCTGATTTTCGTCTCGCACGACCGTGAATTCGTGAGCGGCCTCGCGAATCGCATCATCGAAGTGAAGACGGACGGCACGCTGAACGACTTCGGCGGGAACTACGAAGACTTCCTCGCGAGCCAGGGCGTGCAGTAAGCACTCTTTTGCCGCAATGCATGGCATGACGTGCCATGAACCAGTCGAAGCCCGCTTCCTTGAAGCGGGCTTTTTTCATGGCGCGCTGCGGCGATTCGCTGCAGCGCTGAAACCGCTGCGAATGACCCGCATCAACGAATTGTCGCGCGTGCGTGAGCGACGCGTCGATCCGTTGATCCAGAACAAGGAATGCGCTTGGCGACCGTCGATGATCGACGCTTCGTCAGCTCAATCATCGGGTCGTTCATGCTCAACTCTCATCCTTTTGCTCCGCTCGTCGTGCGGGGCCGTGCGCTGTTGCCGGTCGTGCAGGGCGGCATGGGCGTCGGTGTCTCGGCGCATCGTCTGGCCGGCAGCGTCGCGCGGGAAGGCGCGCTCGGCACGATCGCCAGTATCGACCTGCGGCATCATCATCCCGACCTGCTCGAGCGCTGCCGCAAAGCGCCCGATCGGGCCACGCTCGAAGCAGCCAATCTGAGCGCGCTGACGCGCGAAATTCACGCGGCGAAAGCACTCGCCGAAGGTCGCGGCATGATCGCCGTCAACGTGATGAAGGCGGTCAACGCGCAGGCCGATTACGTGCGCGTGGCCTGCGAAAGCGGCGCGGATGCCATCGTGATGGGCGCGGGTTTGCCGCTCGATTTGCCGGACATGACCCGCGAGCACGATGTTGCGCTGATACCGATTCTCTCGGACAGCCGGGGCGTCACGCTGGTGCTGAAAAAGTGGATGAAGAAAAACCGTTTGCCCGACGCGATCGTGATCGAACATCCGGCGCACGCCGGCGGTCATCTCGGCGTGAGCAGTCTCGCCGACATGCACGACGCGCGTTTCGATTTCGCGCGCGTGTTCGACGAACTCGACACGGTATTCACCACACTCGGCTTGCGTCGCGAGGATGTGCCGCTGATCGTCGCGGGCGGCATCAATAGTCATGCGCGGGTGCGCGAGTGGCTGGATGCCGGCGCGAGCGGCGTGCAACTCGGCACACCGTTCGCCGTCACCGAGGAAGGGGATGCGCATCCGAATTTCAAGCGCGTGCTGGCCGAGGCCACGCCCGACGACATCGTGGAATTCGTCAGCGTGACGGGGCTGCCCGCGCGCGCGGTGAAAACGCCGTGGCTGATGCGTTATCTGCGCCACGAAAGCCGTATCCGCGACCGGATCGGCGCACTGAAACACGCTTGCCCCACGGCGCTCGACTGTCTGAGCGCGTGCGGCCTGCGGGACGGCATCGAAAAGTTCGGTCACTTCTGCATCGACACACGGCTCGCGGCGGCGCTGCGCGGCGACGTGACCAACGGTCTGTTTTTCCGGGGCCGTGAAGCCTTGCCGTTCGGCACGGCGATTCGTAGCGTGCGCGATCTGCTGGAATTGCTGCTGACCGGCGAGGCGCGACCCGCTGTCGCAGGGCGTTGGGCGTTCTCATTGGGTTGATGCGGGTCAACCTCGCGACGCGCGAGAGCTTCGACAATTTCCTCAAGCCAACAAACACACGGGGAAATCATGAAGCACTCGTCTACCAGCACGATCGACCATCGCGTAAGCGGCGCAGTTTGCGGCAAAGTCAGCCACGGAATCAGCCGCAAAATCCGCCGCAAATTCAGGGCCGCCGCGCTCGCGGCCGGCCTGCTATGCGCCGGCGCCTTCGCGCCGTCCGCCCATGCCGCCGGTGACGACGATCTGAACGGGATTCACGCCGGCGACGTGCTGGTGCGTCTGCGCGCCATCAGCATCATGCCGGACGTGGGCACGAACCATACGCTGTCGGCGTTGAACGTGGACGTCAACAATGCCATCGTGCCGGAACTGGATCTGACCTACATGATCCGCGATTACCTCGGCGTCGAACTGATTCTGGGCACGTCGCGTCATCAGGTCACGTCGAGCCTCGGCAATCTCGGCGGCGTGAACGTGCTGCCGCCCACGCTGCTGCTGCAATACCACTTCAATCACGCGGGACGCATCCGTCCGTATGTCGGCGCGGGGATCAACTACACGTTGTTCTACAACGACGGATTGAGCGCGGGCGGCCAGTCGATTGCGGTCACCAATCACAGCTTCGGCCCGGTGTTGCAGGCCGGTGTGGACGTGCAGGTCACGAAGACGCTGTTCGTCAATGCGGATATCAAGAAAATCTGGATGCACACCGACGCCTCGCTGGGCGGCCAGGCGCTCGGGCGTCTGAATATCGATCCCGTCGTGGTGGGACTGGGCGTCGGGATGCGGTTCTGAGTGCGCTGCCAGGCGCGGCGCTTACAGCTTGTCGTACTTGAAGCGCATGGCGGTACCTTCCTGCTCGATCCGAACCCACACGGCGCGCTTTTCCTCGTCGCTCAGGAAGACCCAGTTGGAGACTTCCATGGCAGTGCGCCCGCAGCCTTTGCAGACGTCGTCGAACAGCGTGGAGCAGACGCCGATGCACGGGCTGTCGGGAAGATCGTGAAGATTCGAAGACATCGGAAACCTTGAGAGGCGGAAAGCGGAGTTCCGCTATGTTAACCGATGCGGCCGGCGCGCCTCGCCGCATCGCGCGACAAGGCCGCGACGCACGCACGTTTGGCAGCATTCGCCGTGCGCGCCTCGCTCGCTGCCGCCTGTTCGCCGCCTGCCGTCCGCCGTCTTCCGCCGGCTGCCACCCGCGCGTCATTCGCGGGCCGCCGTACGCTTCGTTTCGACCTAGCGCGAGATGCTGTAGCCGATACGCGCGATCCAGTGCTGCCGGTTGTTGTAGTCGAGCAGATCCTCGCCGTAGCCGTTGAAATAGCCGACCCAGATATAGCCGCCCCACGCGCTGCCGAGCACCTTGGCGAGGGGATAGGTGAATTGCGTATCCACGCTGCCGTACCAGTGCTTGGTGCCTTTGCGCACGGTGGTCGCCAGTTGCCAGCCGTCCGGGCTGCCGTACTTGACGAGCAGGTCCACGTAGCCGCGATAGTCCGCGATATCCGGATTGTTGCTGGTGCCGAGGTAGTAATAGATTTTCGGCGAGACCGTGAGGTGGTTGGCGGTAAGGTCGCCGAATTCCCACGTGGGACGGATGAACGGCATGTTGATGCTGCGCGAGTCGGTGCCGGCTTTGCCGTTCGATTCGTGCGCGATACCGGCGCTGAATCCCATGCGCGTGAAAAACGGGCTGCGCCAGCCAGTGTCCGGCACGTAGTAGAACAGTTGCGGGCTATAGGTCGTGTCGCGGAACGGCCGCGAATCGGCGGAGAGATCCCAGATCGAGGTCTGCGTGTAGGCGAAGTAGAGATTGTCCACGAGACTTTTCGAGCGCAGATCGTCCGGTATGCGGATGCGATATTTGAAGCTCAGTTGCAGCCGCGCATTGGTGTCGCCGTTGCGGCCGGCGGCGATGTACATCGGCTCGTAATACGACAGATGCGAGAACAGGCCGCGTCCGGTGCTGGAGAGCGAGTCGCCGGGCGGCGAAATCGCATCGCCCGTGGGGCCGGCCACCACGGCGGCTGCCGTGGCGACCTGCGCGGGCGTGGTCGCCTGGGTTTCGGCGTGCTCGGCCTGCGCGACGGCGTCCTGCTCCTTGCCGCGATTGATGACGACGAGCGCCGGCGAAGCGTCGAAGCCGACGGGATCGAGACGCACCTGGCCGCGCGCCGACGCCGGCCACGGCGCCGAGAAGCGCACCTTGAGAAACTGTCCCGGCCGCAGATGCAGCGTGTCCGGCACGCCCGGTTCGCGGACGAGGTCGAGCGGCTGCGGCGCCTGCTCGCCGCTCGTCAGACTCATCTTCAGCGTGGGCGGCACGGTGATGGTGAGCGGTTTGGCGTCGTCGGCGGAATAGAGAATGGTGATCTGCAGCGGCTGATTGGCGGCGGCTTCACGCGCCGGCTGGAGCATTGCAATCGTCGCGTGGGCTTCGCCGTAAAGCGCCGGAAAGGCCAGCAGGGCGGATAACCGGATGGCGCGTGCCGTGCGCGAGGTCTGGGCGAACGGTGCGAACGGCGTGGGCAGCGATGGCCGAGGTGCGGAGCAAAAAGCAAGGCGGGCGAATGCAGCGTGAAAACGCATGGGCGAAGGTCCATCCAGATGATAGTGAAGTAGCAATGCCGCGAGCGGAGCGGGGCGGTCGGCGACGCTCGCAGACGTGCGCCGATGTACCGGATCGATCGCGGAAATCGCTAAAAAAATGGCACGACAACAGGGTGAGACAGAGCAAAACAGAACCGCAATGAGGCGATAACCGCCGGACGCCACGTTCACGCGTCACGCCGTCATGCGCCTGCGCATCAGCCGAGCGCCAGTTGCCACAGCAGCGCAGCGTTGAGCGCGATGATGAACGCGGCCGACAGCCACGCCAGCACGAGCGGTAAGCCGCGCACCTGCCAGCCGCGCATCAATGCGGCGTTCGAGGTGTAGCGGATCAACGGCACCACCGCGAGCGGCAATTGCAGGCTCAACACCACCTGGCTTGCCACCAGCAACTGGTTCGAGCCGTGCTGACCGAACATCGCGACCGCCAGCAGCGCCGGGCCGATCGCCAGCGCGCGCGTCAGCAGGGCGCGTTGCCAGCGCGGCAGCGTCAGGCGTAAAAAACCTTCCATGACCGCCTGCCCGGCCAGCGTGCCCGTCACGGTGGCGCTCAGCCCGCAGGCCAGCAGCGCCGCCGCGAACAGGATGCCGGCCCAATGCGTGCCGACCAGCGGCGCAATCAGCCGGTGCGCGTCGGCGAGGTCGGTGACGTCGCGGTGGCCGCTCGTGTAGAACACGGCGGCCGCCACGATCAGCAGCGCCGCGTTGATCACGAAGGCGAACGACAGCGAGCCGAAGGTATCGAGATTCACGACCTGCAGCGCGGCCCTGATCTCGGCGTCGCTGCCCTGCGGCGCGTGCTGCTTGACGAGCGCGGAGTGCAGATACAGGTTGTGCGGCATGACAGTCGCGCCGACGATGCCCGCCGCCAGCCACACCATGCCCGCGTTGCGCAGCATCTCGACGCTCGGCGCGGTGCCGGCCAGCGCGGCGTGCCAGTCCGGCCGCGCGAGCGCCAGTTGCACCACGAAACACAGTCCGACAAAGCCGATCAGCGCCGCGATCACGGCTTCGAGCTTGCGGCTGCCCGTCTGCTGAAGCGCCAGCAACGCGAAGGTGCAGACCGCCGACATCAGCACGCCCACCGTCAGCGACACGCCGAGTAGTAATTGCAAAGCCACGGCACTGCCGACCACCTCGGCGACATCGCACGCGATGATCGCGACCTCGCTGGTGAGCCACAGAAAGAGGGTGGTCCGCCGGCCGGTGCGCTCGCGGCAGATCTGTGCAAGATCGCGTCCGGTGACGACGCCGAGCCGCGACGACATCCACTGCAGCAGCATCGCCATCAGGCTCGACAGCAGGACCATGCCGAGCAACTGATAGCCATAGCCCGCGCCGGCGCCGAGGGCGGTCGCCCAGTTGCCCGGATCGATATAGCCGACGGCGATCAGCGCGCCCGCGCCGACGAACGAAAACCAGTGCGCGGGACGTGGTGCACCGCCGCCTTTCGGCAGACGCCGACGGCGGTTCGGGCGCAACGCGGACGGGTTCGTATTCATCGATGCCTGGAGAGTAAGCTGCAGCGGCTCGCAAACCGCGTGCCTGACGTGTCATACCGGTACGTCATGCCGGCGCGGACACTCACTGCCGCACGCGATTCGAAAGCTTTCGACGAGCTTATTGTGAACCGAAGTGAAGCGGTGCGCGCCGACCCTCTTGACCCGCGCCGACAAGACGTTTCATCGAAGATCGGCAGCGGCAGCGTCGCCTGCCTGCGGGCAGCAGATCAGCGGTTTGAAAGCCGGCGAAAGCCAGTGAAAGCCGCAGAAAGCGCATGAAAGGACACCGAATTCCACCTCCGGTCAGCCGCCCCAGTCCGCCAAACCCCGCTTCGCTGCGCATCCCCCGCCACGTACGCCGCGCGCCGCTTGCCACCGATGTTTTTTTCGGGTGGACACGGGCCGATAACCCGCTAAAATTGCGCCCAATTTTTGTCACGGTGAGCCTTGGGCTGTACCGTTCGCGCGACATCCGGGCATTTTTTTTGGATCGCGCAATAATTAGTGGTAGTTTTCGGGTTTTTCAGGGGAGCCGCGCGACGGTTGGCGCGGCGTAGGTGACGATAGCCGGCACGGCCGGACTGGATCGGAGAACGGGATGAAAAGACGAGTAGTAGGGCAAGTTGCGGCGCTTATCGTGTGTGCTGCGCCCTGGTTGACGGCCGTTGCGAAAGACACGCAACTGAACGTGTATAACTGGTCCGATTACATCGCCAAGGACACCATCCCCAACTTCAGCAAGCAGACCGGCGTCCAGGTCAAGTACGACAACTACGACAGCGACGACACGCTGCAAGCCAAGCTGCTCACCGGCAATTCGGGCTACGACATCGTCGTGCCGACCAGCAACTACGCCGGCAAGCAGATCGCCGCCGGCATCTTCGCGCCGCTCGACAAATCGAAGCTGCCGAACCTCAAGTATCTCGATCCGTCGCTGATGGCGCTGGTCGCGGGCGCAGATCCGGGCAACAAGTTCACCGTACCCTGGGCCTACGGCACCACGGGCCTCGGCTACAACGTCACCAAGGCGCAGCAGATCCTCGGCAAGAACGTGCCGCTCGATAGCTGGGACGTGCTCTTCAAGCCGGAAAACATTTCGAAGCTGAAGGCGTGCGGCGTCTCCGTGCTCGACGCGCCGGACCAGATGTTCGCCGCCGCGCTGCACTACATCGGTAAGGATCCGATGAGCACGAACCCGGCCGACTACCGCGCCGCGCTCGACATGATGAAAAAGATCCGTCCGTACATCACGCAGTTCAACTCGTCGGGCTACATCAACGACCTGGTGGGTGGCGACGTGTGCTTCGCGTACGGCTGGTCGGGCGACGTCGTGATCGCCAAGCATCGCGCGCTCGAAGCGAAGAAGCCGTACAAGGTCGAGTACTACATTCCGAAGGGCGGCGCCCCGGTGTGGTTCGACGTGATGGCGATTCCGAAAGACGCGAAGAACAAGGAAGCGGCGCTGGAGTGGATCAACTACATCGAGACGCCGCAGGTTCACGCCGCAATCACCAACGCGGTCTACTACCCGAGCGCCAACCTCGAAGCGCGCAAGTACGTGGACAAGGACGTGGCGAACGATCCGGCCGTGTATCCGTCGCCGGAAGTCATCAAGACCCTGTTCCTGCTGAAACCGCTGCCGCCGGAAATCCAGCGGCTGCAAACGCGACTGTGGACTGAGTTCAAGTCCGGCCGCTGATCCGCGTTCAGGTTAAACCAGGCATCATCATGAAGCCCTCGGTGTCCACCGGGGGCTTTGTTCGTCAAAAGCCGGAGTAAAGCATTGTGATGAGTAGTGACCAGTCGGGCGCGCTGGCAGGCGCCGCGCCGTCAGCGGGCCAGAACGCCGTTGCGGCGGACGCAGCGGACAATTTCGTGCAGATCGTCGATGTCGTGAAGAAGTTCGGCGAGACCGAGGCGGTCAAAGGTGTGAACCTGTCCGTGAAAAAGGGCGAGTTGTTCGCGCTGCTGGGCAGTTCCGGCTGCGGCAAATCGACCTTGCTGCGCATGCTGGCCGGACTCGAAACCGTCACCTCGGGCAAGATCCTGATCGACGGAGAAGACCTCGCGCATCTGCCGCCGTATCGTCGCCCGACCAACATGATGTTCCAGTCGTACGCGCTGTTTCCGCACATGACCGTCGAGGCCAATGTCGCCTTCGGCCTGAAGCAGGAAGGCGTCGCCAAAGACGAAATGAAGGAGCGCGTGCAGCACACGCTCGAACTCGTGCAGATGGCGCGCTTCGCCAAACGCAAGCCGAACCAGCTTTCCGGCGGTCAGCAACAGCGCGTGGCGCTGGCGCGCTCGCTGGTGAAGCGGCCCAAGCTGCTGCTCCTCGACGAACCGATGTCCGCGCTCGACAAGCAGATCCGTCAGCGTACGCAGATCGAACTGGTCAACATTCTCGACAAGGTCGGCGTGACCTGCATCATGGTGACGCACGATCAGGAAGAGGCGATGACGATGGCGGGGCGCCTCGCCGTGATGAGCGAAGGCGAGATCGTCCAGCTCGGCACGCCGCACGAAGTCTACGAATATCCGAACAGCCGCTTTTCGGCGGAGTTCATCGGCTCGACCAATCTGTTCGAAGGCCATACGGTCGAAGACGAGCCCGATCACGTGTTCATCGAAACGCCCGATCTGCCGGTGCGTCTCTACGTGAGTCACGGCATTACCGGCCCGCTCGGCATGCCGGTCACGATCTCGGTACGGCCCGAGCGCATCGCCCTCACGCGCAAGCCGCCCGAGGGCACGTATAACTGGGGCAAGGGCGTCGTCACGAATATCGCGTACATGGGCGGCTATTCGCTGTATCACGTGAAGCTGGACGCCGGCAAGACCGTGATCGCGAACGTCACCAGCCTGGCGCTGACCGAGATCGACACGCCCACGTGGGGCGACGAAGTGTACGTGCGCTGGAGCGCCTCGGCCGGTGTGGTGCTGACGTCATGAGGCGCTCGATCAACTCGCTGGCAACATGGCCGGCACGCCGCTTCAATCTGACCGGACGCACGGCCGTGGTGGCCGGTCCGTTCATCTGGCTGCTGCTGTTTTTCCTGGTGCCGTTCCTGCTGGTGGTGAAGATCAGTTTCGCCGACCTGCAACTCGGCATTCCGCCCTACACGGAACTGACCAGTTTCACGGACGGCGCGATCCACATCACGCTCGATCTGTCGCACTACGCTTTCCTGCTGACCGACAGCCTGTATTTCGCCACCTACGTGAATTCGGTCGTGGTGGCCGCGATCTCCACGCTGCTGTGTCTGCTGATCGGTTATCCGATGGCGTATTACATCGCGCGCTCGAATCCGGCCAGCCGCAATCTGCTGATGATGGCCGTGATGCTGCCGTTCTGGACGTCGTTCCTGATCCGCGTGTATGCGTGGATCGGCATCCTGAAGAACAACGGCTTGCTGAACAACTTTCTGATGTCGATCGGTCTGATCCATTCGCCGATCGAGCTTTATCACACCAACACCGCGGTTTATATCGGCATGGTGTATTCGTATTTGCCGTTTCTCGTCATGCCGCTGTACGCGCATCTGGTCAAGATGGACATGACCTTGCTGGAAGCCGCCTACGACCTCGGCGCGAAGCCCTGGAAGGCCTTCTGGCAGATCACCTTGCCGCTCTCGAAGAACGGCATCATCGCCGGCTGTCTGCTGGTGTTCATTCCGGCGGTGGGCGAGTACGTGATTCCCGAACTGCTCGGCGGCGCGAATACGCTGATGATCGGCCGCGTGATGTGGAATGAGTTCTTCGACAACGCCGACTGGCCGATGGCGTCCGCCGTCACGTGCGCGATGGTGTTGCTGTTGCTGGTGCCGATGGCGTACTTCCAGTACGCGCAGGCCAAGGCGATGGAGGAGCGCCGCTGATGAAGCCGAATCGCATCTTGCAGATCATCGCGCTCGGAATAGGCTTTCTGTTCCTGTACATCCCGATCGTGAGTCTGATTGTCTATTCGTTCAACGAATCGCAACTCGTCACGGTCTGGACGCGCTTTTCCACGCGCTGGTATGCCGCGCTATTGCAGGACGACGAACTGATCGCCGCGGCGTGGCTCTCGTTGCGGGTGGCGCTGCTCACCGCGTTCGCCTCGGTGATCATCGGCACGTGGGCCGGCTTCGTGCTCGCGCGCATGGGGCGTTTTCGCGGCTTCACGCTTTACACCGGCATGATCAACGCGCCGCTCGTGATTCCCGAAGTCATTCAGGGCATCTCGCTGCTGCTGCTGTTCATCGAAATGGCGAAGTGGCTCGGCTGGCCCGCGGGCCGCGGCGTTTTCACGATCTGGATCGGTCACGTGATGCTGTGCATTTCCTACGTGGCGATCATCGTGCAATCGCGCGTGAAGGAACTGAATCCGTCGATGGAAGAGGCCGCGCTCGATCTCGGCGCCACACCCTTGCGCGTGTTCTTCTTCATCACGCTGCCGCTGATCTCGCAGGCGCTGGTGTCGGGCTGGCTGCTGTCGTTCACGCTTTCCATCGACGATCTGGTGCTCTCGGCATTTCTGTCCGGACCGGGCTCGACCACGCTGCCGCTCGTGGTGTTTTCGCGGGTGCGTCTCGGCCTGAATCCCGAGATGAACGCGCTTGCCACGCTGTTCATCGCCGTCGTGACAGTCGGTGTGGTCGTGGCGAATTACTTCATGCAGCGCGCGGAGCGCAAGCGGTCGGCGATGGCGGTGTAGTGTCTGTCGTGCGTCGGGCATGCGTCGGGCGGCGTGCATGAATTGCCGCTGCCCCGGCGCTGTTCGCCGCGATATTTGAACCGTGTAAGCGTCCGACCTTGTAAGCCTCAGACCTTATAAGCGAGCCGGACCGCGCCCCAGTGCCGGCCGCGCACGAAGACCGGTGCCGAGGCATCCTTCATCAAGGCGAACTCGCCGCCGCCCATGTCGCGGCGGTATGTCTGCAGCAGGAATTTCCTGGTATGCGTGGCGGCGGCGATGCCCGTGCGGTCGTCGAAGATGCGGCGGTTACGGCAATTGGCCATGTTCCAGACCGGGTCGTCGCGCTGCGGCAATGAAAACTTCAGATTGTGGGTCGGCAGATAGCCGCGGGCATCGACGGCCGCGCAGAACGCCACGCGCGGATCGAGTGCGAGCAGCGGTTCCTGGATCGCGGGGAGAACGCGGTCGGTGAAAGCGGTGAAGCGCGTGACGAACTGCGCGGGATGGCTTCCGGCCACGCTCACGTAGTGCTCGTCGAACAGATCGTCGAGCGATATGTCGCCGTGCGCCAGAGCGCTTTCGAAGGCCTGGCTCACGGCGGCGGCCGTCCGCTGCACGGCGTCGATAAAACGCGTGTCCGCCGTTTCCACGCCGGTTGCCGCGGTCAACTCGATCAAGGTCTCGGACACGCCGAGCAGATTGCCGAGACGGTCCTTCGCCTGCACGAAATTCTTGCTCGAATCTTCGACGCCGCTCGCCATGTCGAGCACCTGCGCTTCCAGTCCGTCGCATTGCGTCTCGATCTCGCCCGTCAGAACGGCAATCTCGCTGGCTTCGTTGTTCAGTTGCGCGATGGCGTCGCCGGTGGCATGCACCACCTCGCCGATCTTGCGCGTGCCTTCGCGCACCCGATGCGCGCGTTCGGTATTCACGGCGCCTTCGCTGATCAACTGTTCGGTCTGCCGCGTGAGCTGCGCGAGCGTGGTTTCGATCTGACCGGTTGCCTGAGCGGTTTTCGCCGACAGATTCTTCACCTCGGCGGCCACCACCGCGAAGCTCTTGCCCGAGTCGCCCGCGCGCGCGGCTTCGATCGCGGCATTCAGCGCAAGCAGATGCGTCTGACGGGCGATCAGCGAAATCTCCTCGGACACGCGGCTGACGTGCGCCAGTGCGCTGCGCAGTGCGCCGATCTGGCTTTCGATCACCGTCACGCCTTCCACGAGACCGTGGATGTCGGCCAGCGACGCCTCCAGCGTCTGCTGCGATTGCTGCACGCCGGTCGCGGCGTCGGCCGAGACGCTGCGCATTTCGCGGGCCGCCGCGGCAATCCGGTGATTGCCGGCGAGCGTCTGCGCCGCCGATTCGCGCAGCGCCCGGCACACCTGCGCCTGATGCTGCACGCGCGCGGCGACTTCTTCGACGTGCCCCGAGACGTCGCAGATTTCGATACCCAGTTTGCCCGCTTGCGCGGCGATGTCGCCGACGACCGTTTGCGAACGGCCGTTGCGACGAAAGCTGAAGCGCGTCATGGACTGTCTCCTCGAAGGCGCGGTTGGCGCAGTCAATCGGGTCAATCGACGCGGCCATCCAGCGGAGATGCCGCGCCTTGTTCGTGTCCTTATCGACATGTTGACGGCCGGCTTGCAGTGGACTTGATACGGGGTATCCCGAGGTCGCTCATGCGCTCGCGCGGCGGGAATCGTTATGATGGGCGGCTTGTTCATGCCTTTTTGCGGAATCTGCAGCGATGGCTTTTCTCACCGGTACTCCATGATCGACTCTTTTGCGCGCGTTTCGGGCTGGCAACAGCTCTATCACCTGTGGGAGCTGGTCGTGATGCTCTGCAAATTTCTATGGGGACTGCTGCGGCTGCTGGGAGGCGGGTGAGGCGGCCGCTTGCCACGGTGCCTCACCGCTCAAGACTGCTTGAGACTTCTTGACTGACAGGGACGGGTCACACGGCCGCGTCTCGCGTCGCCTCGCCCGACGCTGTCGCGGCTGCCGCCGGCGTGCCGAGAAACGCGCGCAGATCGACCAGCACGCGCTCGGGCGCCTCTTCCATCGGAATATGGCCGAGCCCCGGATACATGACCGACGTCGCGCCCGGAATGCGGCTCGCGAATTCAGCCGCGTGCGCGGTCGGAATCCAGCGGTCTTTCGCGCCCCACAGCACCATCGACGGCACGCTCAGCGTCTTTAGCACGTTGGTGTCGACTTCCGTGAAATCGAGCGTCGGCACCATCTTGCCGATCGCCTCGCGCGTGCCTTCACCGTGGAAAAATTCGACGTAGCGTCGTAGCGTCACCGCGTCGATCTTGCGCGGATCGCCATACACGTTACGCACTGCGCTCTTGATGATCGCCTCGGGCAGCCACCACGGTGAACTCATGCGCACCAGCGCGCTGTTGAAGAGGCCGATATAGATCGGCAGCTTCATCGGAAAACCGGCCGAGTCGATCAGCACCAGTCGTTCGACCGCGTCGCGATGGCGCACCGCGTAGTCCCATGAAATCAGACCGCCGAGCGAATTGCCGATCAGCGTCGCGCGCGTCACGCCGAGCGCCTGCATGAAGGTATCGATGAAACGGCGATAGGTCGGCAGATTCATCGTTTCGATTTCGCCGCTCGACGAGCGCAACGGTCCCGTCACGCCGAACGGCGGCAGATCGAGACGGATCACGCGATAGCTGCGCTTCAGTTCGTCCGCGACACGATTCCACGTGTGCAAGGACGACGCGAAACCGTGGATCATCACGATCGTGTCGCCGTGGCCTTCGTCCACGTAATGCACTTCGGTGCCCATGATCTTGACGAACTTCGAGCCGCTTTGCATGTAGCGACGGCGCAGATCGGCGCGCGCCACGCTGGTGATGCCGAGGCGCGCGGCGAGCGAGCGCGGCGGCAGCGGCGCGTTGCGGGTGGCCGGGTTGGATTGGATGCTTGCCATGTTTGTCTCCCTTGATTTGTTCTTGTGCGACACGTCCACCGGGGACGCGCGTTGCGCTCAGGGCGCGAAGCGATATTCCGCCGGCCGCACGCGCCGCGTGCGCTTGCGGAAGCTGAACGTGAAGCCCGGCCAGAGCGCCGTGACCTTGCCGCTTTTCGTCTGATACCAGCTATGGCAGCCGCTCACCCAGACCGAGTGCTGCATTTCCTTTTGCAGACGCGCGTTGAATTCGCGTTGCACGTCGGGGCGCAGATTCATGGTGCGCGCGCGACGACGGCGCAATTCGCGCAAGCAGGTGCTGATGTACTGCACCTGCGACTCGATCATGTAGATCATCGAGTTATGGCCGAGGCCGGTGTTCGGGCCGACGATCATGAAGAAGTTCGGGAAGTCCGCGACGCTGGTGCCGAGATAGGCTTCCGGTCCGTCGCGCAGCCACATCGCGCCGAGATCGGCGCCGCCGATGCCGGTCACGTCGAACGGCGCGCCCACGTCGTTGACCTGAAAACCGGTGCCGCAAATGATCGCGTCTGCCTGACGATGCACGCCGTCTTCCGTGACGATGCCGTCGGCGACGATTTCGCGGATACCGGCAGTCACGAGGTCCACGTTGGGCTGGGTGAGGGCGGGGTAGTAGTCGCTCGACAGCAGCACGCGCTTGCAACCGAGCCGGTAATTCGGCGTCAGGCGGGCGCGTAGTTCGGGGTCCTTGACGCGGCGTTCGAGATAGCTCAGGCCGAACTTCATCGGCAGCTTCATCAGTTTCGGATTGACCACGAACGCGATGGCGCGCGATTCGAGTTGCCAGTAGATCGCCTGGCGCACGAGGCGCTGCGTGAACGGCAGATGGCGGAACAGCCAGTGCGCGCGCGGTCCGACCGGTTTGTCGGGCTTCGGCATGATCCACGGCGCGGTGCGCTGGAACAGGTCGAGATGCGCCACGCGCGGCTGGATGCGCGGCACGAACTGGATCGCGCTGGCGCCGGTGCCGATCACCGCAACACGTTTGCCTTCGAGCGGATACGCGTGGTCCCAGCGCGCGGAGTGAAAGAGCTTGCCTTCGAAGCGTTCGAGACCGGCGATTCGCGGCATGGCCGGCCGCGAGAGCGGGCCGCTCGCGGCAATCACCACGTCGGCTTCGATGTGTTCGAGCTCGCCGTTCGTGTCGATGTCGAGCGCCCAGGTCTGGCGCGTTTCATCGAAGCGCGCGGCAGCCACGGCGGCATTGCAGCGAATGAAGGGCTCGACGCCGTATTTGCGCGCGCAGTGTTTCAGGTACGCAAAAATCTCCGCCTGCCCGCCGAACGCACGCGACCACGCCGGGTTCGGCTCGAACGAAAAAGAATACAGGTGGGAAGGCACGTCGCAGGCGGCGCCGGGATACGTGTTGTCGCGCCAGGTGCCGCCGATGTCGGCTGCCGCCTCGTAGATCGTGAACGAGGTGATGCCCGAGCGCAGCAGCCGGATGGCCATGCCGATTCCCGCAAAGCCGCTCCCCACGATGGCAATGCGCGGCGTGGCGGGGAAGGCGGAAGAGGCTGGCGTCACTACGGTCTCCGGGCACGCGCATAGGCGCGGGAAGGTCGGTTGATGTTTGGGTGTCTACAGCTGTCTACTGTGTCTATGCGCAGGGTAGACAACTGTGCACTTTGCGTCAAGATCGTTTAGAGTGCTGCTATTAAACGCATGCACCGCTCCACGATTAAAAAAACGCCGCGCACTCCATGAATGCACCTGAACCGGCATCCGCTGTCGCCGACCTGCCGCCCGGCAAGCGCAAGCTGATCGAAGCCGCGCTGCGCCTGACGGCGGGCGGCCGGAGTTTCGCGAGCCTCGGTTTGCGCGAGCTGGCGCGCGAGGCCGGGCTCAATCCGAACACGTTTTACCGTCACTTCGACGCGCTCGACGATCTCGCCCGCGAGGCCGTCGAATCGGTGAGCCGCCGTTTGCGGCCGATGCTGCGGCGCGAGCGCTGGCTGGCGGCGCACGACGAGCCGCTCAGCGTGCCGCGTCGCGCGTGCGTGGCGTTTTTCGCGTTTGCGCTGGAAAACCGCGAAGCCTTCATGAGCGCGCTGGCCGAATATCACGGCACGTCGCCGGCGTTGCGCGAGGCGGTGCGCGCGAATCTGCACGAGGTGTCGGCGGAAATGGCGGACGACGTGGTGCAACTGGCCTTGATGCCGGCGCTCGCGCGCGAAACCGTCGATGAAGTCTGCACGCAGATCGTGCTGCAACTGTTTCACCTGTCGGCGGAGTACATCGACGCCGACACGGCGCGCAAAGACGCGCTGATCGGTTACGCGGAGCGTTTTATCGTCCGGCTGTTTTCGGGCGCACTGGCGCTCGCGCAGCACGAGTCGGCGAGGGCGCCGCTTCCGGCCGCGCCATAAAAAAGGCTCCCCGGTTTCGAGGAGCCTTTGTCGTGTCAGCCGACGGTCTGCAAAATGAAAACCGTTCGCTGCGTTGCGCTGGGTCAGGTGTCGCTCCAGCCGCCGGAGTCGTCGTTGCTGCCCAGGTCGACGCCGCCGCCGTTGTCGTTCCAGTCGTTCGAACCCTGACCGAAATCGAGGCCGCCGCCGTTGTCGCCACCGCGGCGGCGCGATTCGTCGTCGACGATCACGTCGCGTTCCACCACGCGGTCGCGTCCCGAATTCAGCGCTTCGCCCAGCAGCACACCGGTCAGCAGGCCACCCATGCCGCCGCCGAAACCGCCACCTTGCTGCACCACGACAGGCGGCTGCTGATACGGACCTTGCTGCGGATACGGCTGCGGCGGATTGCCGAAGCGTTCGGCTTCCTGAGCGTAAGCCGACTGCTGCGAACTCGCCGCAGGCGCCGCGTACGGATCGGGCTTGCCGTCGGCGCGCGCGCGCAGGCTGCCGATGCGCTGCTCCAGTTCGTCGAGCGAATAGGGCGGCACGGGATTCTTGCTGTTGCTAAGCGTTTCCATCAGGCTGCGCACCTGATCTTCGGTGGCTTCCACTTCCTTTTCGAGCGCTTCGTGACCCGCCGCCGTCGAGAGCTTGACGTCGAGCTTGAGCGAACGCACGGTGTTGAGCATGTCGGTGGCGCGCTTGAGTTGCGTGCGACGCTCGTCGTCGGCGCGCGTGTCGTCCTGCGAGCGGGCGCGTCGCAAGGTCCAGCGCAACACCAGCGCCACCACACCGATCACGAGGATGATGCCGATCCACAAACCCATACCCGGACCATGCCGTTGCGGTGCCTGCGAGACCATCGCGGCCTGCTGCTGCGCGGCCGGCGCGGTCTGCTGCACGAACGGATTGGGCGCGCGGCTGCTGACGTTGCCGCCCGCGCCGGTGCCGGCGGCACGTTCCGCGTTCTTGCGGATACGCGCTTCGGTCTGCGCGAAACGGGTCGGGTCGGTGAAGCGGATCTGCGGGTCGAGCGTCTTGGCCTGCTGCACCTGGGCGAGTGCGTCGGCGGAACGGCCTTCGCGATCGAGCACCTGGCTGTACAGATAATGCGCGCGTGCGTTGTTCGGATGGGCCTGCAGGACTTCGCTCAAACCGGCGTCGGCCTGTTGCCAGTTACCCTGTGACATGGCGGATTCGATCTGTTGCACCGTCGGCAAGGCGAAAGCCGCGGCCGATACGAACAGTAAGGATGCGAATGCGCTAGCGAGAAATTTTTTCATATGCGGACCGGGCGCATGCGCCCGTCTCCCTGCAATCGATTCCGGTGCGCGGGCGACGAAACCGCCCGCACGCCGGTGAAGCTCGCAGCGCCGCGCACTGTGCCGGCGCTGCCTGATCGTTCGCGCGACACGTGGCCCAGGATAGCTGGGCGACGTGCCGGCGGCCGATGCGAACTGCTTTGCTGCATGACTGCTGCCGGACTTACGACGCCGGCGTGTTGATCTGCTTCTTCAGTGCTTCGAGACGGTCGTCGACGGACGGGCCGCGGTTCAGGTCGGCGAGTTTGTCGTCGAGCGCCTTGCCGCTTTTCACGTCCGCGGAGTTCAGGCGAGCATCGGAGCGCGCGTTCGACAGCGCGACCTTGTCTTCCAGCTTCTGGAAGTCTTCCGACAGGTTCTTGCCGCCGATGCCGCCGAGCGCCGTAGCCGCGACGTCTTTCGCCTGCGCGATCTGCTGCTTGGCCTGCAGGATGTTGGAGCGCGCGTTCAGGTCGTTGCGACGCGTACGCATGTCGTCGATCTGGCTCTTCAGTTGCGCCACCGACGGCTCGAGGGTGGTCAGTTCCTTCGCCAGCGCGTCGCGTTCCGCTTCGGCCGTCGCCTGTGCGCCGAGTGCTTCACGGGCCAAGGATTCGTCACCCGATTGCAAGGCGCGGCGAGCGCCGTCTTCGTACTTCTTGGCTTTGTCGGCCGCGACATCGCGCTTGCTTTGCTGCGTGGCGACCTGCGCCTGAATCTCGATCAGCGAGTTTTCCGCTTTGGCAATGCTCTCGTCGAGTTCGCGCACGATCTGCCGCGAGTCGCGCGACGGGTCTTGTACCGAATCGGCTGCGTCGTTCAGAAGACCTTTGAGCGTCCGCGAAATGCTGTCAAAAAGCGACATGAAAACCTCCAGAGAATGTAATCGGCGCTGAATACTTCCGCGCACTCAAGCCTTCAACTTGCTACTCTACGCCGCTGCGCGCAAAGCTGTGCAATGGGCGCCCCGGAGTTCGGGGCGCATGGAGCGATTGCAATACCGCCGTTGCAAATTGTTCCAATTTCAACTGGCACGACGTCTTGCCCGATCGCATCACGCCTGCTTTGCAGTGAGCAACGCCGCATGAAAACGAACAGCAGGGTTCAGCGGCTCGCGGATATTACACCACGGGATCTCTTAAAAACGCCTTAAAGGGCACGATGACGTGACGTGCCAACTGTGCGCGGCGCGCGTGTCGCGGATGTGAAGGGAGGAGAGCGCGGCGCGTGCGGAACTGCGCCGCCGCGCGTCAGGCGAAGCGGCCGCCTTCGGTGCTCGGGTCGCTGCGCGGATCGTCGTCTTCGTCGCGGGCCTTGTCGATGCGTGGCCGTTTGAAGACGCCGCCGAGCGACGCTGCGGGAGATGTCGACGGCGATGCCGACGACGCTTCCTGCGGTGCTTGCGCGACCGCCGCGGCCTTCGCCGCAGCCACGCGCGCGACGGCTTCGGTGGCGGCGCTCGCTTCCTCGTCGACGGCGGCGCTCAGGGCGGCGAGCACGCCGGCCGGCAGCAATGGCGCGGCGCCGGCCGCCGTAGTCGGCAAGCCGCCCGATGCAGTGGCGTTAGCCTGAGCGGCTTTTTCGGCCGCCTTCCCAACGGCACCCTGAGCGGCGGTACCGCTTTTCGTCTGCAATTCGGGAGGCAGCGCCGCGCGCGCGTGCCGTGTGCCGCGTGCTACCTTTTGCAGCGCGGCGTTCAGCGCATCGGGCGCGCGTGGCGCGCGCAAGCGATCGACGATGCTCGCCGCCTTCACCTGTTCGCTGGTCGCGCCGAAGCTCAGCACCGCGCGCCGCATCAGTTCGCTGACGCTAATGCCCAGGCTCTCGGCGGTGGCGGCGATCGCGCGTTTCTGCGCGGTCGTGACGAATACGACGATGCGTTCGCTGGGCTTGTTCATAATCGGCTCGCATACTTTCAGGCATTGGCGATATCAGACGCGCATCTGGCGTGCGGCGTTGCGCGCATCGGGTGGCGAATGGCGCGCCGGAACCATCATAAGGCGAGTTGCGTCGATGCGGAACGGGCGCGACGTGAAAATCCCGTGACATCAACGAGTTGTCGCGTTTCCGGCGCGCTTGTCCACAGGGCTGTGAACAATTTCTGTTGATAACTCCGGCGGCCGGGCCCGCCGGCCTGGCAGGGCCGTCGCTGCGCTTACCCTGATCTACCGTAGCCGGGCGTCGCGAAGGGAATTCTTACAAAAAAACTAGCTTGGACCACGCTTGATTTCTTTAAAATGCGCTGTTACGTTGCGCCGGACAGTGTCCGGGCGCGCTGTGCAGCCAGCCGGGGGCTCAAGGCTGCGCAGTGTTGTGCGCCTTATGCAGTCCGTGATCCATGCGCGCCATCGCGCGCAGAAAGGCGTTCAGTTATGCGCCCACTATTCCAGTCATGCCAATCATCAAACGACCGCATTCGTCAAACTCCCCGTCCGGTGAAGACCGCGACTCCTACCACCGCACTCCAGGACGCAACGCCGCTTCGCGCGAGGCGGAGGAAAAGCGTCGCTCGATCGGTGCCACGCTCGTCATCTGGTTCGCCGGACTGGTCGCGACGCTCGCGGTGGTGGGCGCGCTGATCGTCGGTTATGCGCTGGTGGTGATGGGCCCGCAGTTGCCGTCGCTCGACGCGCTGACCGACTATCGCCCGAAGGTGCCGCTGCGCGTCTACACGGCGGATCACGTGCTGATCGGCGAGTTCGGCGAAGAGCGGCGCAGCATCGTGCGCTTCCAGGACATTCCCGACCAGATGAAGAAGGCCGTGCTCGCGATCGAAGACTATCGCTTCTACGAGCACGGCGGCGTCGATTTCGTGGGCATTCTGCGCGCGGGCGTGTCGGACCTGACGCACGGCGGCGCCTCGCAGGGCGCGAGCACGATCACCATGCAGGTGGCGCGCAACTTCTTCCTGTCGAGCGAGAAGACCTACACGCGCAAGATCTACGAAATGATGCTGGCGTACAAGATCGAACGCGCGCTCACCAAAGACCAGATTCTCGAGGTCTACATGAACCAGATTTATCTGGGCGAGCGCTCGTACGGTTTTGCGGCGGCCGCGCGCGTGTACTTCGGCAAGGATCTGAAAGACATCACGCTGGCCGAGGCCGCGATGCTGGCGGGCCTGCCGAAGGCGCCGTCCGCCTACAACCCGGTGGTGAATCCGAAGCGCGCCAAGATCCGTCAGGAATACATCCTGAAGCGCATGTTCGAACTCAAGTACATCACGCAGGATCAGTACGATCAGGCCGTGAAGGAAGAGATTCACACCAAGAATCCGGGTAACGAATACAGCGTGCATGCGGAGTACATCGCCGAAATGGTCCGGCAGATGATGTACGCGCAATACAAGGACGAAACCTATACGCGCGGCCTGAACGTCACCACCACGATCGATTCCGCCGACCAGGACGCCGCTTACCGCGCCGTGCGTAAAGGCGTGATGGATTACGAACGGCGTCACGGTTATCGCGGTCCGGAAGGCTTCGTGCAATTGCCCGCGCCGGGCGACGACCGCGACCAGACGATCGACGACGCGCTCACCGATCACCCCGACAACGGCGAGATCATCGCGGCCGTGGTCACGGACGTGAATCCGAAGCAGGTGAAGGCGCAACTGGTCGACGGCACGGAGGCGACCATTACGGGCGAGGGCCTGCGTTTCGTCGCGGCTGCGTTGAGTCCGCGCGCCACGGCCGCCACCAAGATCAAGGTCGGTTCGATCGTGCGCGTGCTCGCGGACGACAAGGGCGCCTGGCAGATTACCCAGCTTCCGCAGGTGGAAGGCGCGCTGGTGTCGCTCACGCCGCAGGACGGCGCGATCCGCGCGCTGGTGGGCGGCTTCGACTTCAACAAGAACAAGTTCAACCACGTCACGCAGGCGTGGCGTCAGCCGGGTTCCAGCTTCAAGCCTTTCATCTATTCTGCGGCGCTCGACAAGGGGCTCGGACCGGCAACCATCATCAACGACGCACCGTTGTACTTCCCGTCGAGCACGCCGGGCGGCGACGCGTGGGAGCCGAAAGACGACGACCAGCCGGACGGTCCGATGCCGATGCGTCTCGCGTTGCAGAAGTCGAAGAACCTGGTGTCGATCCGCATCCTGTCGTTCATCGGCACGAAGTACGCGCAGGATTTCGTCACGCAGCGTTTCGGTTTCGACGCCGACAAGACCCCGCCGTATCTGCCGATGGCGCTCGGTGCCGGTCTCGTCACGCCGTTGCAGTCGGCGGGCGCGTATTCGGTGTTTGCGAACGGCGGCTACCGCATCAACCCGTATCTGATCAACGAAGTGACCGACGCGCGCGGCCAGCCGCTGTCGAAAGCGCAGCCGCTGACTGCCGGCCGTGATGCGCCGCGCACGCTCGAACCGCGTAACGCCTACATCATGAACAGCCTGCTGCATTCGGTGGCCACGGCCGGCACGGGCGCGGGCACCAACGCGCTGCATCGTTCGGACCTGCAAGGCAAGACGGGTACGACCAACGACGCGAAAGACGGCTGGTTCGCCGGTTATCAGCAGTCGCTGGTGGCGGTGGCGTGGATGGGTTACGACCAGCCGAAGACGCTCGGTAGCCGCGAATTCGGCGCGCAACTCGCGTTGCCGATCTGGGTCGAATACATGCAGCGCGCATTGCGCGGCGTGCCGCAGGCCGAGCCTGCGCAACCCGACGGCGTGACGGCGGTCGACGGCGAGTTGTTCTACACCGACATGACGCCGGGCAACGGCTTCGTGGCCAGCATCGGTCTGGATTCGGCGAATCCGACGGCGGGCGCCAGCGACGCGGTTGGTGGCGTCGGACCGGCCGGCATGACGCCGCCGGCGGTGCCGCCGCCGAGCGTCTCGTCGAACGAGAAGAAGCAGATCATGGATCTGTTCGAATCGAACAAGCCTTGATCTCGTCGGCGCGTGCGGTCCGGGTGCAAGAGCGAACTTGCATCCACGACCGCACGCGCAAGTTTCTGAAAGGGTGGCAAAGCCATGCTGGGCAACCTTTTCAGCGGAATGTCGAAGGCGCGCAACCAATCGTTTGTGTGTTCGCCATCCGCGATGTGTTTTAATCCTCCGGGCGTTGCCCTGAATCTGAATTCTTAAGGCGTACGAAATCTGACCGGTTTCGGCCTCCTGCCACGCATGCTTCGCCATGAGCGAGGCTTCCATCTCCATTCATCGCGCCGCGCGAGACCCGGTTTGACGCGCGCGCACGCCACTTCGTCCGTCGGCAACCAGGTTTGCCGTCGAGAGCGTTGTGTTTGCCATCCAGCATCCACCGGGATTCCCCTGCTTGTGAAAAGTCGAATCATCATCTGTCTGATGACAGGTCTGCTGCGCGCGTTCGCGTTGCTGCCGTACGGTGTCGTCGCGCGTATCGGTACTGGAATCGGCGCGTTGCTCTATCGCATTCCGAGCGCCCGTCGACGCGTCGTGCATACCAATCTCAAGCTGTGTTTTCCGGACATGAGCGACGAGGAGCGCGAGCGTCTTGCGCGAGCGCATTTCTGTCATGTGATTCGAAGTTACGTCGAGCGCGGTCCGCAATGGTTCGGCAATGCGCGCGCGTTGGCGCGGCTCGTCGAAGTGGAAAGCGCGATCGACCTGAGCGATATGGAGTCGCAGCCGACGATCTTCGTGGGCTTCCATTTCGTCGGCATCGAAGCGGGCTGCATGATGTACTCGACGCGTCATCCGGTGGCCTCGCTGTACACGCCGATGTCGAATCTGATGCTGGATGCCATGGCCAAACGTCAGCGTGGCCGCTTCGGCACGGAGATGATTCCGCGCAGCGACAGCGTGCGGCGCGCGCTGCGTGTGCTGCGCGACGGCAAGCCGGTCATGCTGGCCGCCGACATGGACTTCGGTTTGCGCGATTCCGTGTTCGTGCCGTTCTTCGGCGTGCCGGCCTGCACGCTGACCTCGGTTTCGCGGATGGCGCGCGCGGGCAACGCGCGCGTCGTGCCGTTCGTGACCGAAGTGCTGCCGGACTATCGCGGCTACAAGCTGACTATCTTCGACGCCTTGAGCGACTTTCCGTCAGACGACGTCGCGGTGGATGCACGACGCATCACGGCGTTTCTGGAGACGCAGGTGAGGCGGATTCCCGATCAATATTATTGGGTGCACAAGCGCTTCAAGAATCGGCCGGTCGGCGAGGCGGGGGTTTATTGAGCGTGGGTTCTGTTTATTGCGGGGCGCGGCGTGGACTCGTTGTGACGCGTCTTTGCATCCACTTGCGCCGCGGCTTGTAAGGCCCGCAAATTCAATGAGTTAGGCCGGTAGCCCCAAACTTGTCAACAGGGCTATGAACAAATTCGGTGGATAACATCGAGGCCGGCCAAGGCACGCCCAGGCACCTCTGTCGCATTCCACACCGCAGGCAAAAACCGTCGCGCGTTCAAGGTCTTAGCTGGCTTGTCAGAAAGTTTTCAACAGGCTACTCAACATAAAGTGGGGATAACTCCGCGGCTTTCGCTACGGAATCCCAGGTTCTTGCGACTCACTCGGCGACGCCGCCAGCCTGACGAGTACCACTCGCGCCGGCCGCCGCATTCTCAGCCGACGCCGAACTTGCCGCTGCCACCGGCGGATTGCCCATTGCCTGAAACAAGGCCGCCGTATCCGTGAGGCGCGCGCTCGTGTAGCGGATCTCGTCGAGTTGCGCGTTGCGGAACTGCTGCTCGCTCGAACGCGTCGAGGCGATCGGCAGCGCGCCGAGCCGGTAGCGTCCCGTCGTTTCTTCGAAGATGCCTTGCGCCGAGCGCGCAGCGACGTTCGCGGCGTCGAGCGCCTGGCTGTCGTGTTCGAGTGCCGCGAGGGTGTCGGCGACGTTCTGGAACGCGGCGAGCACGGTCTGCTTGTACTGCGACACGCTGGCCTCGTAGGTGTCCATCGCCGCGCGACGTTGCGCGAGCAAAGCGCCGCCGTGGAACAACGGCTGCGACAGCGAAGCGCCGATGCTCCAGATCGCGCCCGCCCCGGACAGCGCCACCGGCCAGCTAAAGCCGCCTTGTCCCATCGACGCACTCAGCGACAGGCTCGGGAACATCTGCGCCGTGGCCACGCCGACGTCGGCGGAGGCCGCCTTCAACGCGGCGTCCGCGGCCTGGATGTCGGGGCGCGTGCGCAGTAGCTCGGACGGCACCACCACGGGCACCTGTTCCGGCACGTGCAGGGCGGCGAGGTCGAGGTCGTCGGGTGCGGCGTCGGGCGTGCGGCCGAGCAGCACGGCGAGCGCGTGACGCGTCGTGGACCACTGTTGCCGCAAACCGGGCAGACTCGCCGACAGACTCGCGGCGCTTTGTTGCGCGTTCAGCTGATCGGCGTGAGAGACGGCGCCGAGAGCATAGCGGCGCTGCGTGTCGCGCGCCTGGTCGTTGGCGATGGCGACGAGCCGCTCGGTGGTGTCGATCTGCGCGTGCAAGGCCGCGCTCGTGATCGCCGCCGACACGATATTGGCGGCCAGCGCACGGCGTGCGGCGTCGAACTGGTAGGCCTGCACGTCGACGCGCGCGGCGAGGGCGGCGTCGGCGAGACGCGCGGCGCCGAACAGGTCGAAGGTGTAATGGGCCTGCAACTGGCCGACGAAGATGTTGTAGAGGAAGGTGTTCGGACCGATCTCGGGAATCGCCAGCGCGCGATTGCGAGTCACCTGGCCGCCGAGGTCGACGGTCGGCAACAACGAACTGCCGATCTGCGCGCGCAGTTGTTCGCGCGCGGCGGCGAGACTTTTGTCGGTGGCGGCGAGCGTGGGGCTGTTGCGCAGACCTTCGTCCACTAACGCGTCGAGCGCGTCGGACCGGTACAGCGTCCACCATTCGGGCACGGGCTTCGCGCCCACCACGAACTGCTGCGCGACACCCTGAGCCGCGACGGTTTGCGAGGGCTGGGGCGCGGCGCCGTAGTGCGATGGCTGCGGCATGGCCGGCGGCTCGCCGCCGGGGCCGAAAGAACAGGCGGCGAGGGTGAGCGCCACGCCGCTTGCAAGCACGCCGCGCGCAGGTCGCCGCGCAGTGGAAATCGGCGCACGAAGCAGAGTAGAAAAAAACATCATGTCAGTTCCCCGAATGCTTCAGGCCGGCCGGACCCGGCGGCTCGCGTTCGTCGCCACGCACGCGGAACCATGCGGCGTACAGCGCGGGCAGATAGAACAGGGTGAGAACGGTCGCGCTCGTGATGCCGCCCATCAACGCGGTCGCCATCGGCCCGAAGAAGTTCGAGCGCAGCAGCGGAATCAGCGCCAGCACGGCGGCGGCGGCCGTCAGCGTGATGGGCCGGAAGCGCCGCACGGTCGCGCCGATAATGGCGTCGATACGGCGATGCCCCGAGGCGATGTCCTGCTCGATCTGATCGACCAGGATCACCGAATTGCGCATGATGATGCCGAACATCGCGATCACGCCGAGCATCGCCACGAAGCCGAAGGGCTGGCCGAACAGCAGCAAGGTCAGCACGACGCCGATCAGTCCGAGCGGCGCGGTCAGCACGACCATCAGCACGCGCGCGAAACTCTGCAACTGGATCATCAGCAGCGTGAGAACCGCGATGATCAGGATGGGTATTTGCGCATTGATCGACGCCTGTCCCTTGCCGCTTTCCTCGACCGCACCGCCGATCTCGATGCGATAGCCGACCGGCAGCGTCGCGCGGATCGGGGCGAGCGCGCGGTCCACGCCATGCGTGACGTCGATGCCTTGCGCGCCCGGCGCCACGTCGGATTGCACGGTGATGGTGGGCTGGCGGTCGCGCTCCCAGATCACGCCGTATTCGAGGTCGTTGCGCAGATGGCCGAGCGTGCCGAGCGGCACGGGACCGTTCGGCGTGGGCATGGCCAAGGTGACGAGTTTCGCGGGATCGACGCGTTCGCTTTTCGGCGCGCGCAGGTCGACGCTGATCAGCTTGTCGCGCTCGCGATACTGCGTGACGGTGTAGCCGGAGAGCGTCATGGCGAGAAAGCTGGAGACGTCTTCCGAGGTGACGCCGAGTTCGCGGGCCTTCTTCTGATCGACCTCGAAGCGCACCGAGCGCTCGGCGGGTTCGTCCCAGTCGAACTGGACGTTGCGCGTGCCGCGATCGGCGCGCAGTGTTGCGGCCACGCGTTCGGCGATCGAACGCACGGTGGCGATGTCGTCGCCGCTCACGCGGAACTGCACCGGATAGCCGACCGGCGGACCGTTTTCGAGGCGCGACAGACGCGTGCGGATCGCCGTGAAGTTGTCGCGCAATTGCGGCTCGAGCCACTGCGCGAGCTTCTCGCGGTCTTTCACCGATTTGGCGGTGATCACGAACTGCGCGAAATTCGGCTGCGGCAATTGCTGGTCGAGCGGCAGATAGAAACGCGGCGCACCGGTGCCGACGAAGTCGACCGTATGATCGATTTCGGGCCGGCCCTCCAGCACTTTTTCCAGGCGCTGCGCCTGCCGCAAGGTGGCCTCGAACGACGCGCCTTCGGGCAGGCGCACGTCCACCAGCAACTCGGGCCGGTCCGAACTCGGGAAGAACTGCTGCGGCACCAGCGTGAAGCCGGCCATGGCAATCGCAAACAGCACGACGGTAACGATCAGCACGACGAAGCGCCGCTCGATGCACCAACCGATCCAGCCGCGCAGCCGCTTGTAGAAGCGCGTGTCGTAGATGTCGTGTTCGTGATCTTCGGCTTCGTGCGCTTCGCGTTTCCGCTCCGGCAGCATGTGATAGCCGAGCAGGGGAATCAGCACCACGGCGGCGAGCCACGATGCGATCAGCGCGATGGCCGAGACTTCGAAGATCGAGCGCGTGTATTCGCCCGTGCTCGACTTGGCGAGCGCGATCGGTAGAAAGCCCGATACGGTCACGAGTGTGCCGGTCAGCATCGGAAACGCCGTGCTGGTGTACGCATAGGCTGCCGCGCGTGTGCGGTTCCAGCCCTGTTCGAGTTTCACCGACATCATTTCGACGGCGATGATCGCGTCGTCCACCAGCAAACCGAGCGCGAGCACCAGCGTGCCGAGCGATACCTTGTGCAGGCCGATGTCGAACAGATACATGCACAAGGCGGTGACGGCGAGCACGACCGGAATCGAAATCACCACCACCATGCCGGTTCGCACACCGAGCGAGATGAGGCTCACCACCAGCACGATGGCAACCGCCTCGGCCACGGCTTCGAGAAAGTCGTCGACAGAACCGGCGACCGCGTGCGGCATGCTCGACACTTCGGTGAGTTGCAAACCGGCGGGCAATGCCGCGCGCAGCTTCGCGGTCTGCTGGTCGAGCGCCTTGCCGAGACGGATCACGTCGCCGCCCGGCTGCATCGTGATGCCGATGCCGAGCACGGCCTTGCCGCGCGAACGCATCTGCGTGACGACCGGATCGTCGTAGCCGCGTTTGATGGTGGCGATGTCGCCGAGACGGAACGAGCGGTTGTTGATGCGGATCAGCGTGTCGGCGAGTGCGGCGACGTCCTTGTACTGGCCGGTGGGACGCACGAAGACGCGGTCGTCGGTGGTGGTCAGGGTGCCGGCCGGCGCCACGCTGTTCTGCGAGTTGATGGCCTGCCCGAGCTGTTGCGGCGAAATGCCGAGCCGCGTGAGCTGCGTGTTGGCGATCTCGATGTAGATGTGCTGATCGGGGTCGCCGAAATAGTCCACCTTGCCGACACCCGGCACGCGCAGCAGGACGGTGCGCAACTGGTCGGCGTAGTCGTGCAGTTGCGCAGGAGAAAAACCGTCGCCTTCGAGCGTGTAGATGTTGGTGTAGACGTCACCGAATTCGTCGTTGAAAAACGGGCCCTGAATGCCTTGCGGCAAGGTCGCGGAAATGTCGCCGACCTTCTTGCGCACCTGATACCAGGTTTGCGGCACGTCCTTCACGGGCGCCGAGTCTTTCATCGAGAAAAACATCAGCGATTCGCCGGGGCGCGAGTAACTGCGCATGAAATCGACGTCGGGCGTTTCCTGCAGTTTGCGGCCGATGCGGTCCGTCACCTGCTCCTGCACCTGGCGCGCGGTGGCGCCGGGCCAGAACGTACGGATCACCATCACGCGAAACGTGAAGGGCGGGTCTTCCGACTGGGCAAGGCGTGTGTAGGAAAGAATGCCGAAGGCCGTCGCGAGCGCGATCAGAAACACCACCAGCGCCTGATGGCGCAGCGCCCACGCGGACAGGTTGAAGCGTCCCTCTTCATGTGGCGAACTCATGAAGCGAAGTCCTCGGGATGCAGCGGCGCGACCACGCGGACTTTCTCCCCGGCGCTGACCGTATGCACGCCTTGCCACACGACGCGCTCGCCGTCCTTCAGGCCGCCGCCGATCACAATGGTGCGTTCGTTATAACGGCTGATGCTGACGCGGCGCAGTTCGAGCGCGTCGTCGCCCGCGCGCACGACCCACACGGCCGGCTGCGTGCCGTCGTGGAACAGCGCGGTGGCGGGCACCACGAACGACGCATTGCTCTGGCTCGCAGCGGACGCCGGCGACGGCGCGAGGGCGATGTCCGCGGTCATGCCGAGTCGCACGTCCGGGCCGGGATTCTCCAGCGTGAGTTTGGCGCGATAGGTGCGGCTCTGCTGATCGGCGGCGGGCGAGAGTTCCCGCACTTTTGCGTTGAAGCTGCGCCCGGGCAGTGCGGCGAGCGTCACCTTCGCGTTCTGGCCGACCGCCAGCGCGACCAGCGCGTTCTCCGGCACGTCGCACACCACGTCGACTTCGCCGCTCCACGCGAGGTTGTAGACGGCCTGGCCGGCGGACACGTTCTGGCCGGTGTCGGCCTGCTCGGCGGTAATCACGCCGGCGTGATCGGCGACGAGCGTGGTGTATTGCAACTGGTCTTTCGACAACGCCGCCTGCTGGGCGGCCTGATCGCGCTGCGCGAGGGCCGACGCGTAGGCGTTGGTGGTCTGTTCGAGCTGCGCCGGCGCGATCAGGTTTTCTTTCGCCTGCGCCTGGTCGCGGTCGAGTTGCTGTTTTGCGTAGACCAGATTGTGCTGCGCCGAGGCGAGCTGCGCCTGGTTGCCGGCTGCGTTCTTCTGCGCGTCGGCGGGGTCGAGGCGGGCGACGATCTGTCCGTTTTTCACGGTGTCGCCGAGACGAACCCGCCGTTCGATGATCTTGCCGCTCACCCTGAATGACAGCGGCGTCGAATAGCGCGCCTGCACTTCACCCGGCAGGGACGTGGCCGTCATGGCGCCGCCATCGGCGTGCACGGCAGCGGCGACGACGGGACGCGGCGCGGGCGCGGCGGCTTCTTTCTTCGAACACGCAGCGAAGGTGACGAGGCCGGCGAGCGCTACAGCAAGCGCGGCACGGCGCAGGTAGACAGACTGAACTTCGGGACGGGACGGCGGGCGCATCGCCTTCGACGCGGGTAGACCGGGACGCTTCACAATTACCCCAACAGGAGACAGCGAACGAACACGGCAAGCCCAACGGCCCGCCAGCGAGGGCGCGCAGCCGGATCATGCAATCCGCATACGCACCTGACTTCGGATGTAAAAATGCATTCTAATACACACCTGTATTTGAATGTCGTGGTGAATCGGAATTCTTTTCGGTGCTAGACTGGCGCCCATGAAAAGGCAACGACTCACCCGCGAGCAGAGCAAAGACCAGACGCGCGCGCGTCTGCTCGACGCTGCGCAGACAATTTTTATGAAGAAAGGTTTCGTGGCCGCGAGTGTCGAAGACATCGCGGGCGCGGCGGGATATACGCGCGGGGCGTTCTATTCAAACTTCCGCAGCAAGAGCGAGCTGTTTCTGGAACTGCTGAGACGCGATCACGAAATCATGCAGGCGGGCCTGCAGTCGATCTTCGAAAGCGCGGCGTCGCGCGAGGAGATGGAACAGCGCGTATTGAGCTACTACAGCAACCTGCATCGCGAGAACAAATGCTTTCTGCTGTGGGTCGAGGCGAAGTTGCTGGCGGTGCGCGACGGGCGTTTCCGGGTGCGCTTCAACGCGTTCATCCACGAAAAACTGGAGCAGCTGAGCGCGTATATCCGCGAGTTCTCGGGGCGTTTCGGCACGCCGTTACCGCTGACGGCGGAAACGTTGGCAATGGGGCTGATGGGTTTGTGCGATGGCGTGCAGTTTTTCTACACGGTCGATCCGCAGCATGTCACGGCCGAAGTGGCCGAATCGGTGCTGGCGGGATTTTTTGCGCGGGTGGTATTTGGGCGCGACGCCTGAACGGCGATGCGCTGCAGGCTGTGGCCGATGAGCGGCCAGCCGCATTGAGCTGACGGCTCAAGCACGTATATCAAGCACGTGCATTGCGCATGTGCTGCGTGATTTCTCCGGAACGGCGTTCGCCGTTCCAGCATTTTCCTCGACCGACTGATTCGATCCGGCCGTTCAGTTGCCCGGCAACTGGGCGCAGGCGTCCGCCACCGGCGTGGCGCACACGAACGAATACTGGCCGCTATAACGCAGGACTTCCTCGCCGGCGTGCAGCACGACCTTGATGTCCGGGCAGCGCTCGTAGGCGATAAACGCCGAGCAGGCCGCCGCGAACCAGCAAACCAGAGAAAACGCGATTTTTTCGTAAAGCTGAAGACGTTCGGGCATGGCAGTAAGCAGTAATTTCCTTTAGCCGCCATCATACCAGTTTGTTAGGGTTTATACCTACACGTTAACTATTGGTGCATTTTCGCGGAATGCGAAGCCGATTTGCGCCCGAACCTGTCCGGAATGTCATCTTCAGGTCAGGGTTGGGACATGGTGCGCTCGCTACAATCGGATCGTTGGGCAACCTGCGCGCGCTTGGCCGCGCGGGTCGACAGAGGCGGCAGCGTCGCGCCGGCCCGGCTTCACCGAGGCAGGAGTCGTCCCATGAACCAATTGCAGTCGATGCGTGTATTCGTCAAGGTGGCCGACCTCGGCAGTTTCGTCGGCGCGGCCAATGCGCTGGATCTGTCCACGGCGGTCGTCACGCGGCACGTTGCCGATCTGGAAGGCAGGCTCGGCGCGCGTCTCCTGAACCGCACTACGCGCCGTCTTTCGCTGACGGAGTCCGGCACGACCTATCTCGAACGTGTGCGCCATATTCTCGACGACCTCGAAGGCGTCGAGCAGATGGTCGTCGCGCGTAACCATGAACCGGTCGGCACGCTGCGCATCGTCGCGCCGGTCGTGTTCGGGCTGCACAGTCTGGCGCCGGTCGTGCAGTCGTACGCCGCGCGTTATCCGGACGTGGTGCCGGACGTGACGCTGGTGGACCGCCACGTCGATCTGGTCGAAGAGAGTTTCGATGTCGGGATTCTGGTGGCACGGCAGATGCGCAGCGCGAGCATCGTCACGCGCCGTTTAACCACCGGTCACATGACGGTTTGCGCGACGCCCGCGTATCTTCAGGCGCACGGCACGCCGACTCGCCCGGAGCATCTGCTGACGCATCCGTGCCTGAGCAGACCGTCGGAGCAGGGCAGTGACGAGCGCGTGTTCACCGGACCCGAGGGCGAGGTACGCGTGCGGCCGAGCACCGCGATCGCCGCCAACAACACCGAAATGCTGCGGCAGTTCGCGCTGCTCGGCATGGGCGTGGCGATCCTGCCGTCGTATCTGATCGGCCGCGATCTTGCCGCGGGTCGCCTGGTGGCCTTGCTCGACGACTACCATCTGCCGAAAATCGAAATCACGATTGCGTATCCGAGCCGCCTGCATTTGCCGGCCAAAGTACGCACGTTCATAGACCATCTGGTCGAGCATTTTCAGCAGAACGAGGAGGCGGCGCGCCGTTCGCAGCACGTCGCGCCACTGCGTGCAGTCACGAGTTCGCCGGCTTACGACGACGATCTGCCGCCGTCCGCGCTGCCCGACGACACCGTGCGTCCGACGCGCAAAACCGCGTCGTCCACGCGATTCGCGGCGTCTTCGCCGCTGTAGGCGTCGGGGCCGTCTTCACGGCGGCCCTGGCGGATACATCAGAACGGTGGAAAGCGAGTGGGGTGTGGGTTTCACGCGGCTGCGTGGAACCGCGTCGGATTGCGCGCGAAAACTGACGCAATCAGAGAAGAGGTAACGCAGACAGCCCGACGCAATCAGCAACGCGCGCCGGGCGAAAACCTTCAATACCGCTCAGCCGCTGACCCCAGGCCCATAGTTGCCGCCCACCAGACGCGTGACCGACTCGATGTCGGTGTAGTCCTGTTCGGGCATGCCGTCCAGCATGGCGACGAGTTCGTTGCTCGCGCCGGCTTCGCGCGCGGCGTCGACGAGCGCATCCTTGTTGGTCGGAAAATGGACTTCGCGCAAAAGGTCGGCGATCTGCAGATCGATGGATTCGCCGGGAAAAGCCGATGCGGTCATGCGAGCACTCCTGCTGGAGAGGGAAAGGACATGCCGCGCGCCGACCGCCACGATGGCTGCATCACGTTTGCAGATGCTCGTTCTGGCCGGTAAAGCTGTGTCCGGGATGGCGCGATTTGGGCAGCGCGATGTGCTGCCACTGTTGCGGACGATTATCGTCCGTGGCGGCAACATCGGGCGCCGCCGGCGCCACGGGGGCGGCGTTGGCGCGTTCGGCCAGACTATTGGCGGTCGTGCTGTCCGGTGCGGTATGCACCGGCGCGGCAAAACACGACGCGGATAGCGTAACCATGGTCAACAGCGTCGAGGTTTTCATCGCGCGACCTCCAGGGCTCAAGCGGCGCTAACGAGTGAGCAAACGCTGTGCCGCCTCCGCGTCGAAGAAACGGCCAAGCTGCGCAGGCCCGCGTACGAAGCCATGCGCTCCTACTATCTTAGTTGTGCAAATCCCCCGGCGCACGGACAAATCCGTCAAAACGCTATTGTAGATTCCGCATGATGGCAGGAAAAAGGCAGCAGCGTCGCGAACGGTCGTGCGCTGAAAATGCTGCGATGCGACATGCGTCGAGCGCGGGGTTTTAGGTCTGTTTTCTGGCGCCGCGACTCGAACTGCTTCCGCCGCGTGGACTTCCGGCCGGCGGCGCGTATGGCGGCTCAGCCTGTGCCATTGTCCACACCGCCTCGTCATCCCACGCGAGACGTACGCTCATTGCATTGTAGAAAATCCGCCGCGCTTTGCATGGGCCTTGCACGCGCGCCCGGCAACGCCTAACGCGTCGGATTCATGCGGAAATACGCGTCCAGCAGCGAAGTTTTGTAGACCACGCCGGCGAGTTTCGGATTCGCCGCGCTTTCGATCACCGGCAGGCGCTCGCCCTGGAACGCCATGAAATGCTGGAGCGCGACGCCCAGGGGCATGTCCGGCGTCAGCACGTCGAAGTGGCGCAGATAATCCGCGGCGGTGCGCGCGGCGGTGTCGCGGTTTTCGAGCAGATCCGAGGTGATGTCCTTGAGTGCGACGACGCCGAGAAATGCGCCGGATTCGTTGGCGACGTACAGATACTTGACCGGATATTCGAGAAACACGCGCGTCATGTCCTGCACGCTCGCGCCCGGCGGCACGACGGTTTCGGCGGGGCGGATCAGTTCACGCATCTGCGTGGCGCGCAAACGCGAGCGCTCCTGCTCGTCGCGATTGCGGCGCAGCGTGATCTCGTACATCGACGTCTTGCCGATCGCGCGCGACACGAAATACGCCACCACGCAGGACAGCATCAGCGGCAAGACGACCTGATAGCTGAGCGTCATTTCGAAGATCATCAGGATCGCCATCAGCGGCGCCTGAGTAGCGCCCGCGAGGAAGGCGCCCATGCCGACCATCGCGTAAGCGAACGGCGCCGAGGTGCCGTGCGGCCACAAGGCATGCATGCCCTGGCCGAACAGCGAGCCGACCACCGCGCCGACGAACAGCGTCGGGGTGAAGACCCCGCCGATCGCGCCCGAGCCGGCCGTCGCAGCGGTGGCGACGAGTTTGAACACGAGCACCAGCACGAGCGCGCTCCAGGTCCACGGCGAATGCAGGATCGAATTGACGACGCTATAGCCGTTGCCCCACACCTCCGGCGACCACACCGACAGAATTCCCACCACGAGCCCGCCTAGCGCGAGCCGCAAGGGCAGTGGCACGGGCAGCTTGCGAAAGCCCGCTCGGGACACTTCCAGCAGCCGCAAAAACTGCGGCGCTGTGGCGCCGCACAGCAGGCCGAGCGCGACGAACAGCAACACCTCGACCCCCGCTACTTGCGGAAACACCGGCATCTGGTACGGCGGCTGATAGCCGGCGAACTCGCGCATCGTGATGTTGGCCACCACCGCCGACACCACCACCGGCCCGAAGCTTTCCATCGCGATCGAACCGAGCACGATCTCGGTGACGAAGAACGCGCCCGCGATCGGCGCGCTATACGCCGACGTGATACCGGCCGCCGCGCCGCATGCCACCAGCAGGCGCAGTCGCGGCGGATCGAAATGCACCCAGCGTCCGATCAGCGACGCCGCCAGTGCCGCCAGTTGCACCATCGGACCTTCGCGGCCGATCGAGCCGCCGCTCGAAATGGTGAACAGCGAAGAAACGCTGCGCCACAGACTCAGCTTCACCGGCACCACGCCGTCGCCGATCGCGACGGCTTCCATGTAATCGACGTGATTGCATTTGTCGGCGTGACGCTGGGCGATCAGCAGGAAGAAGCCGGCGATCAGGCCGCCGGCCGCCGGCATCCAGAAACGCACGGTCCACGGCAGACTGCGCGCCATTTCGACGAAGCTACCCGACTTGCCGACCGCGGCGAGTTGCAGCAAGGCGATACCTTGCCGGAAAGCGATCGTGGCGAACGCGCCCGCGACGCCGACCACCACCGACCATACCAGCATGGTATGAGCGTCGGAGAAACGGAACAGTTGTTGGGCGCGGGTGCGCAGCTTCAGCAGAAATGAAAGCACGTCGGTGGTGGGCGTGTTAGGTGGTTGGAAGGCGGGGCACCGTGCGTCAGGCGGCGGCTTTGTCGAGTTCGGGATAGTGCCGGAAGATGCACGCTTCGTTGTGTTCGAGGCGGCGTTCCGACTCCAGATACGCGGCGATGTTCGGCCGCGCGATGACCGCGTCGTGCAGCGCGGCGAGCCGCGGGTAATGCTCGCCGAAACGTTTGAGCGCGCGCGGAAAGGCGTACAGCAGGCCGTCGATCAACTGAAACATCGAGAGATCGACATACGTGAGCGCGTCGCCGACCATGAAAGTGTCGCCGGCCGGATTCTGTTTCAGCACGCGCTCGAAATAGCCCATGAACTTCGGAATGCGGTTGTCGATGAAGTCGTGCGCGCGCACTTTGGCGGCGTCTTTCTGGTCTTCGTAATACAGCGCGCTGGCGAGCGGATGATGCGTGTCGTGCGCTTCCGTCACGACGTCGGCAATCGTGAGTTGCAAACCGTTGGCGACGTAGCGTAGACCTTCGTCTTTCGGCGCGAGTCCGAGCTTCGGGCCGAGATAGAAAAGAATATTGGCGGTCTGCGCGATCACGAGGTCGCCGTCTTTCAGGAATGGCGGCGCGTACGGCGGGTGCGGCTCGGCGCGGTCGTTCATCACGTTCATCATCGCGCCCGTGCCGAGTCCGTCCGACTTCTCGCCGCGCGCCACTTCCACGTAATCGGCGCCGGCTTCTTCCAGCGCCAGCCGTACGAATTCGCCGCGGCCTTGCAGGCCGTCCCAATAGTAAAGTTCCAGGCTCATCGTTCGTTCCTCATTCCGGTTGCACTTCGGGTGGTGTGAACGGGCTACCGCAGCAACCAGTATGCCGCGCGGCGCCGCCGGAATGTATGTCAGATCGTGGACGTGCGCGCAGGTTTGCCGACGCGTGCGCCAATCGGTGCGCAGGTCTCGCGTGCCGTTGCGTGCAACACGCGTCCGGATGCCGGCCTGAACGCACGAAACCCCGCACGCGGCGGGGTTCGTTTGAGGGTGAAGTGCGTCTAGCCGAGCAGGTGCTGGACAGCCCATGTGATTCCCAGTCCGCCTGCAATCAGCCATACGTAGAGAATCAGACCCGTGGTCAAGGCGCGCGGACCGGCCTGGCGAATCTGCGCGATGCGCGTTTCGATGCCGAGCGCCGTCATGGCCATCGTGAGCGCGAAGGTGTCGAGCATGTTCAGCGTGCTGGTCGCGCTTTCCGGCAACACGTGCAGCGAGTTGACGATGACGAAGCCAAGAAAGCCGAGCGCGAACCAGGGAATCGCCAGCTTGCGTGCGCCTTGCGGCTGGCCGTCTTCAGCCGACTTGCCGCGCGCCGAGCGGTTCACCCACACACCCACTACCAGCAGCACCGGCACCAGCAGCATCACGCGCGTCATTTTCACGATGGTGGCGATGTGCGTCGCTTCCGGGCTCACGTTGCTCGCCGCGCCGACCACCTGTGCGACTTCGTGAATCGTGCCGCCGAAGAAGAGGCCCGCGCCGACCGTGTCGAGATGCAGCCAGCCGGCTTTCAGCAGCACCGGATACAGGAACATCGACAACGTGCCGAACAGCACGACGCTGCCCACCGCCATGGCGCTCTTGTGCGGCTTCGATTGCAGTGTCGATTCGAACGCGAGCACGGCTGCCGCGCCGCAGATCGCGCTGCCCGCGGCGGTCAGCAGTGCCGTGTCGCGGTCGAGCTTCATGATCTTCATGCCGGCCCACGTACCGATTGCCAGCGTACTGACGACGATCAGCACCGATTCCGCGAGGCCCGGCAAACCGACCTGGGCGATTTCCTGCAGGCTCACGCGCAAGCCGAAGAAAGCAACCGCGATGCGCAGCAGTTTGCGCGCGGAAAAGTTGACGCCGGCCGCCCAGCTCTCCGGCATGCCGTCGCGCAGCGCGTTGCCGTAGATGGCGCCCGCCACGATACCGACGATCAGCGGACTCAAGCCGAGTCCGGCGATGGCCGGGATGGCCGCGATGCGCGTGACGGCCGCGGCGAACAGGGCCACGAACAGGATGCCGTTCAACTGGCCGCGCGTGGACGACGGTGCGGCAGAGGACGTAGCAGCGGGCGTGGCAGAAGCGGTGATAGGAGCAGTGGACATGGCGGAGCGCCTTTCTGTGACTGACTGATTCGATGGGCTTATCCTAAATTAGATATATCGATATGAAAAATCATGATTTAGGATGTAAAGTATCGGTTGAACTGATACTTCACGTGCCATGACCCCAGACCAACTTATAACGTTCGCCGCCGTCGCCGAGCATCGCAACATCAGCCGGGCGGCGCTGGCGCTGCATCTGTCGCAGCCCGCGGTGTCAGGGCAGTTGCGGCAGTTGCAGGACGAATTCGGCGAACCGCTGTATCAGCGGGACGGCCGTGGCGTGCGGCTCACGCCGGCCGGCGAGCAGCTGGCGAGCTACGCCGCCCGTCTGCGTGACACCTGGCGGCAGGCGCACGCCTACCGCGACGCATTGCGCGGTCTGGAGCAGGGCACCTTGCGGATCGGCGCGAGCACGACGCCGGCGAGCTATCTGCTGCCTTATCTGATCGCCGACTTCCGTCAGCGCTTTCCCGACGTCACCCTGCATACCGCCGACGGCAACACCACGGAAATCGTCGGCGCGCTCGGTTCGGTGGACATTGCGATGATCGAAGGTCCGGTGAGCGCCGATTTGCCGCCCGATACCGCGGTTCACGCGTGGCGTCAGGACGAGATCGTCGCGATCATGCCGGCCGGGCATCCGCTCGCCCAGCGCAATGACCGGACCGCCGGGCCGGCAGACGGCGGTGTCGTGGCGAGCAATGCGAAGGTCGAGCTGGCGGCGCTCGGCGGTCATCCGCTGGTGGTGCGCGAGGCGGGGTCGGCCGTGCGGCAGATCGTCGAGCGCGCCTTTGCGCGGGCCGGCGTGCCGATGCGAGTGGCGCTGGAAATCGCCGGTGTGGAAGGCGTCAAGGAAGCCGTGCGGGCCGGCATGGGCATCGGTTTCGTGTCGGCCATGTCGATGCGGCATGAAGACGGCGCGTTGCGTCTTCTGTCGCTGAGTCCCGAGCCGCTGACGCGCCGGCTGTCGATTCTCGTGCCGCACGCCAGCGCACCGTCGCGCGTGGTCGAGCAGTTTCTGGCGCTGTGTCTCGCGGGCGAAGCAGCAGCGTGAGAATGGGCGCCGAAGGGCGCGCCTGGGGATTTCCACTATGGTGCATCGCTACGCGCCCGGCGCACTATTCGGTATTGAAAGCGCTGCGGCGCATTTTTTTGGCTGGAATCTGGAACCGGTTCCAAGCAGTTCAACGAACAATGTGGCAAGTACCAGGGCTGGTGATTCGACATGGCTGACGCTTTGGATGTAGTGATCGTGGCAAGCGCTTTTGGCATGGACGCGGTGCGCGCGGCCGGCCATGCGCGTTGGGCGCACGCGGCGGCAGCGGCCGGCGCGCGCGGCTTCGAGGTGCGCCGCGAGCTTTTCGCGGACCAGGCCGACGCGTCCTTGCCGGCGCTTCGCGCACTCGGCGAGACGATCGACGGACTCGGCCTCTGGTCGGTGTATTCCACGCCCGATTCGCTATACACCGGCGCAGGCGAACTCGATCTCGCGGCGCTGCGTCTCGCGTGCAGCGAGGCCGACGCGCTCGGCGCGCGTTTTGTCAAATTGCAACTCGGCGGTTTTGGCGGCGCGGGCGGCATGGGCGGTGCGTGTGCTCAAGCGCACGGCAGCGCGATTGCCGAGGCGACGCGCGGCATGCAGGCGCGGCTCGTCGTCGAAAACGGGCAACTGGCCGAAGGCGGATCGCTCGCGCAATTTACCGGGCTCTTCGAGGCGCTCGCGCGCGAAGGTCACGGCGACGTGCTCGGCATGACCTTCGATATCGGCAACTGGGCCTGGCGCGACGTCGCGCCGCTCGACGCAACGAAGCCGCTGGCGGCGCATGTCGAATACATCCACTGCAAGACGGCCGTGGGCGAGGGTGCGCGACGTTTTCCCGCCGCGCCCGCCGCCGACGATCCGCAATTCGCAGCGGTACTGAACAACCTGCCGCGCGACGTCCCGCGCGGCATCGAATTTCCGTTCGATACGAACCGTATCGATTCGGACGCGGCGCATTACGTCGCATGGCTGGCCGCCGCCTGACGGCGGCATGCAGGACCTGAGAGAGCAATCGAAAAATACGCCTGACGGAAGCACGCAGGCACGCAACAAGCTGAAAGCAACACCGAAATAAGCAACACCGAACGCGCAACACGCACGAAACAGGCAGGAGCGAAGCATGAGCAACACAAGCGCAGCACTCGACGTCGTCACCTACGGTGAAGCCATGGCCATGTTCGTGGCGGCCGAAACCGGACCGCTCGCCGCCGTCGGCCAGTTCACGAGGCGCGTGGCGGGCGCCGACCTGAACGTGGCGATCGGCCTGTCGCGCCTCGGCTTCAAGGTGGGCTGGATGAGCCGCGTGGGCAACGATTCGTTCGGCCAGTTCGTGCGCGACACGCTGACCAAGGAAGGCATCGACCAGCGCTGCGTCGTTACCGACGAACGTTATCCGACTGGCTTCCAGCTGAAATCGAAGAACGACGACGGCAGCGATCCGGCCATCGAATACTTCCGCAAGGGCTCGGCGGCGAGTCATCTGTCGCTCGACGACTACGCGGCCGACTACGTGCTCGGCGCGCGTCATCTGCATCTGACCGGCGTGGCGCCCGCGATTTCCGCGAGCTCGCGCGAACTCGCCTTCCATCTGGCGCGCGAAATGCGTGCCGCAGGCAAGACGATTTCCTTCGACCCGAACCTGCGCCCGACGCTGTGGCCCTCGCGCGCGGCGATGGTCGAAGGTCTGAACGCGCTGGCCGGCTTCGCCGACTGGGTGCTGCCGGGCATCGGCGAAGGCGAGATTCTGACCGGCTACACCCAGCCCGACGATATCGCGAAGTTCTACCTCGACCGGGGCGCGCGCGGCGTCATCATCAAGCTCGGCGCGCAAGGCGCGTACTTTCGCACCGCCGATTCCGCCGATTCCTTTGGCACCGTCGCGGGCCAGCCGGTCGCGAAGGTGGTGGACACCGTCGGCGCGGGCGATGGCTTCGCGGTCGGCGTGGTGAGCGCGCTGCTCGAAGGCAAGTCCTTGCCGGACGCGGTGGCGCGCGGCAACCGCATCGGCGCGCTGGCGATCCAGGTGATCGGCGATTCGGAAGGCCTGCCGGGCCGCGCGGAACTCGATGCGCTGGAAGCCGCCCGCGCCGAGCCGGCCGCCGCTGCCGCAGCCTGAGCAGCGTCGTCGGCTCGTCGGTCGACGCCGGACCCATAACAGCAAGAGCGCTCGCATAGCGCCCCATGACCTCTTTCACGTTTCGGGACGCTGTCACAGGAGACACCATGACCTCATCGCTTGCGATTCGCCGTTGGTGGACGATCATGCCGATCGTTTTCATCACGTACAGCCTCGCTTATCTCGATCGCGCGAACTTCGGTTTCGCCTCGGCCGCCGGCATCAATCAGGATCTCGGCATCAGCAAGGGCTTGTCTTCGCTGATCGGCGCGCTGTTCTTCCTCGGCTACTTCTTCTTCCAGATTCCGGGCGCGATCTACGCGGAACGCCGCAGCGTGAAGAAGCTGGTGTTCTGGAGCCTCGTGCTGTGGGGCGGCTGCGCGTCGCTCACCGGCATGGTCAGCAATATTCCTTCGCTGATGGTGATCCGCTTCGTGCTCGGCGTGGTCGAAGCCGCGGTCATGCCCGCCATGCTGATTTTCATCAGCAACTGGTTCACCAAAAGCGAGCGCTCGCGTGCCAACACCTTCCTGATTCTCGGCAATCCGGTGACCGTGCTGTGGATGTCGGTGGTGTCGGGCTATCTGGTGCATTCGTTCGGCTGGCGTCACATGTTCATCGCCGAAGGCGCGCCCGCGATTCTGTGGGCCATCTGCTGGTGGTTCATCGTGCGCGACAAGCCGGAGCAGGTCTCGTGGCTCACGCAACAGGAAAAGCGCGATCTCGCGGAGACCCTGCGCGCCGAGCAGGCCGCCATCAAACCGGTGCGCAATTACAGCGAGGCCTTCCGCACGCCCGCGGTGATCAAGCTGTGCGCGCAGTATTTCTGCTGGAGCATCGGTGTGTACGGTTTCGTGCTGTGGCTGCCGTCGATCCTGAAGAACGGTTCGACGCTCGGCATGGTCGAAACCGGCTGGCTCTCGGCGCTGCCGTATCTCGCCGCAACGATTGCGATGCTGGCGGCTTCGTGGGCATCGGATAAACTCAACCGCCGCAAGGTGTTCGTGTGGCCGTTCCTGCTGGTCGGTGCGGTGGCTTTCGCCGCGTCTTACGCGCTCGGCTCGACGCACTTCTGGCTGTCGTACAGTCTGCTGGTGATCGCGGGCGCCGCGATGTATGCGCCGTACGGCCCGTTCTTCGCGATCGTGCCGGAACTGCTGCCGAAAAACGTCGCGGGCGGCGCGATGGCGCTGATCAACAGCATGGGCGCGCTGGGTTCGTTCGTCGGCTCGTACGTGGTCGGCTATCTGAACGGCGCGACCGGCTCGCCGGCGGCGTCGTATGCTTTCATGAGCGTGGCGCTGGTCGCCGCCGTGATCCTGACGCTGATCGTCAAACCGCAGGCTCAGTCCCAACCGGCAGCGGCGAATGCTTCGCCGCTCGCCACACCGTTGCAAGGAAAATAAGCTGATGAAGAAGATCGTCGCCTGGAAGTCGTTGCCCGAAGACGTGCTCGCGTATCTGCAGCAACACGCTGAAGTCGTGCAGGTCGATCCCACGCAGCACGACACGTTCGTCGCCGCGTTGCGCGACGCGGACGGCGGCATCGGTTCGAGCGTGAAGATCACGTCGGAGATGCTCGAAGGCGCGTCGCGGCTGAAGGCGCTCTCGACCATCTCGGTAGGCTTCGACCAGTTCGACGTGGCGGACCTCACGCGTCGCGGCATCGTGCTCGCGCACACGCCGGACGTGCTGACCGAATCCACCGCCGACACGGTGTTCTCGCTGATCCTCGCCTCCGCGCGGCGAGTGGTCGAACTCGCCGACTGGGTGAAGGCGGGGCAGTGGAAGCACAGCATCGGCCCCGCGCATTTCGGCGTGGACGTGCAGGGCAAGACGCTCGGCATCGTCGGACTGGGTCGCATCGGCGGTGCGGTCGCCCGGCGTGCCGCGCTCGGCTTCAACATGAAGGTGCTTTACACGAATCGCAGCCCGAACGCGCAGGCCGAGCAACAGTACGGCGCGCGCCGCGTCGAACTGGCCGAACTGCTGGCGAGTGCTGACTTCGTCTGTCTGCAGGTGCCGCTCACGCCGGAAACGAAGCATATGATCGGCGCGGCCGAACTCCGGTCGATGAAAAAAAGCGCGATCCTGATCAACGCGTCGCGCGGCGCGACGGTCGACGAAGCGGCCCTGATCGACGCCTTGCGCAACGGCACGATTCACGCCGCGGGGCTCGACGTCTTCGAAACCGAACCGTTGCCGGCCGACTCGCCGCTGCTGACCATGCCGAACGTGGTGGCGCTGCCGCATATCGGTTCCGCCACGCACGAGACGCGTCACGCCATGGCGCTCAACGCGGCGGAGAATCTGGTGGCCGCGCTCGACGGCACGCTGGCCGTGAACATCGTCAACCGCGACGTGCTGGGGCAGCACAAGCAATGAGCGCCGCGCCTCTGGCCACTGCCCGCCGCGCGACCATCACCGATGTCGCGCGCGAAGCCGGCACCGGCAAGACCAGCATTTCGCGCTACCTGAACGGCGAGATGAGCGTGCTGTCGCCCGAACTGCGCGCGCGCATCGAGGCGGCCATCCAGCGGCTCGACTATCAGCCGAATCAGATGGCGCGCGGACTCAAACGCGGACGCAACCGGCTGATCGGCATGCTGCTCGCCGATCTGACGAACCCGTACACGGTCGAGGTGCTGCAAGGCGTGGAAGCGGCGTGTCACGCGCTGGGTCTGATGCCGCTGATCTGCCACGCCGCCAACGAAGTGGAAATGGAGCGGCGCTATCTGCAACTGCTCACCACGTACCGCGTGGAAGGCGTGATCGTGAATGCGCTCGGCGTGCGGGAAGAAACCTTGCGGCCGGTGGGCGCCGGCGGGATTCCGGTGGTGCTGGTCGACCGTTCCGTCGACGGACTCGTGACCGACATGGTCGGGCTCGACAACCGCGGCGCCGCGGAACTCGGCACGCGGCATCTGCTGGAAAAGGGCTTCGACGACATCTGGTTCGTCGTACAGCCGTTCGAACAGGTCAGTTCGCGCAATCTGCGCGAAGCGGCGTTCCGCGAGGTGCTGGGCAACAACGGTAACGGCAACGGTAAGGCTCACGCGCGCGGCCGTACGCTGGTGTTGAATCTGGGCGATCCCGAAGCGGTTCAGGCGAGCCTCGCCGAACTGGATCGGGCGATCGAGGCGGCGGCGGGTGTGGCGGGTGGCGTAGATCGTCAAGCCAGGCGCACCGTCGCTCCCGGCAGACGCATCGCGCTGTTCGCCGCCAACGCGCCGGTCGCGCTATGCCTCGCTTTGCATCTGAAAGCGCGCTACGGCGCCGACTGGCAGACGCGCGCCGCGCTGCTCTCCATCGACGACCCCGAATGGGCCGAACTGACCGGCGTCACCACGATCCGTCAGCCGACCTACGAGATCGGCTATCGCGCGGTCGAGTTCCTGCACGAGCGCATCGAAGGCGTGCAGACCACTGCGCGAGACTGTCTGCTGCCAGGCGAACTGATCGTTCGCGCATCGACTTCGGGCTGAGTTCGCGCCGATCTGCGATCATTCGGGCTGCGGCGCGCAGCGGGTGCGCGCCGGATATCGCAAGGAAACTCATGGTCGTTGCACCGATTACCCTCACGAGCCTCGCCCTCGCGACGCTCTTCGTCGCCGCCTTACCGTTTCTCATCTATCGACGTTTGCGTCGCACGCTCGCACTGAATCCGCGCGACGCGATCGCCGGCATCGCCGTGTTCGCGCTCTTCGCGATGGTGATCGAGCGCGCCTTGAACGACTACGTCCTGCATCGCAACGAAGCCACCGCAAGCTTCCTGTCCAATCCGCTGGCGTTCGTGGTGTACGGCGCGCTGGCCGCGGGTATCTGCGAGGAAGTGGGGCGCTTCATCGGTATGCGCCTGCTGCTCAAACGGGCGGCCGCGAAGCAGGGCGTCACGCTCGCCGATGCCGCCAAGGCGTCGAGCGGCGACGGCACCGGGCTCACCTACGGTCTCGGTCACGGCGGCGCGGAAGTGTGGCTGGTCGGCGTGCTGGTGCAGGTTCAATGGGTGCTGTTCGCGATCTTCGAAAACCGTGGCGAACTGGACGGCTATCTCGGCAATCTGCCGGCTGAATCCGTGATGCGCATTCACGTGATCCTCGCCAGCCTCACGCCGCAGACGGCCGGCATCTTCGCGCTCGAACGTGTCGCGGCGCTGGTGTTCCAGATCGGTTTGTCGGTGCTGATGTGGCGCGGCGTGCGCGCGGGCTGGCGCGGTATCCTGCCGCTGGCGATTGCGCTGCACGCGCTCGTCGACGTGCCGGCCGCGCTGGTTCAGGCGGGTCTCGTGCCGCTCGCGGCGGTGGACGGCGTCTATGCCGTCGGCGCAGTGATCGTGGCGGGTCTGCTGTTCAAAACTTTCCGGCGCCCGGCGCTGGCCGCGTGACGGAGACGCTCGTGACCGCGGTTCATGACTGCGGTTCATGAGCCAGCCACGCGACAATCCACGACAAATCAACCGACATTCCCGGCATATTCCATGGAAGAAGCTTACCAATACGACTGCGCGAATCCCGAGTTCGAAGAATTGGCGCGCGTCATCAGCGATCTGTTTCCCGAACAGACGCAGTTCATCCAGCGTCCCGCCGAAGACGGCACGCCGACGCTCGCGATCCATTGGGTGGCGATGCGCTTCGGCTCGACGGCGCGCCGGATCGTAATGACGGTAGTGATTGCGCCGGCGGCGCTGGCGCGCTATCGCGCGTTGCCGGCGCGCTTGCGCGGCCGCAGTTTCGCGGTGTTGCGCGCTTTCGTCGAGGCGAGCATCGGCTCGCTCGAAGAACAGTACGCGAATGGGGAGGCGGTGCCGAAAGAAGTCACCGTCGATCTGGGCGAAGAGTTTGCCTGAGGCTGTGCCGCGGGCTGCGGCGGCCTTTAAACGAATCCGGCGGCTTCGCGCTGCCGGATTGGGTCGGCGGTTCGGATGCTAGTCCGCGCGTCGATAAACCTTGGCGAAGCGTGCAGCTTGCACCACGCCGTAATCGCCGGGTGCGTATTGCATGATCCAGTCGCCGGCGGTGCCGTGCAGAACGTCGCCGCCTTGCGCCGAGCGCGCCATGGAAAAGGCTTCGTGCATTTCCTTAGCCAGCAGGACGGCGGGACGATTGCGATAAGGGCCGGGCTCGCCGTGTGTCAAAGCGGCGTTGGCGGGCAGATATTTGGCGTCGAAGCGTTCGCGTGAGACGACCCAACGGTCGCCGGTCGAGCCGGTGATGAGCGCGTCGCCAGCCGCGTAGCGGTTCGGGCCTTCCAGGCTCATCAGTTCGCCTTCGAGCGCCGCGAATTCCACGGTCACGGTTTCGTCTTTAACGACGCGGACCGCGTCTGCGTCATGGCGCAGGTCGATGTTTTTCAGTTCAGTCATGGCGGTATTGTAATCGCCATGTGAGGCAGGTTCGCGCGCGGCAAAAATCCCGCGCCGCGCGCGAATCCTGCAGGGCGATACCCGCAGTCGAAACCGCGGATATCACCTCGTGCCGTATTACGGCTTCACTGCCGCGTCGCTGGCGGGCGCGGCCTTGGCGGCGCCATGCTTGCCGCGATGCGCGCCACGAGGACCGCCCATTGCGCCGCCCGGCTGATGGAAGGTCACGTCAGCCAGCTTCTTCTGTTCCGGCGAGAAGCTGGTGTAAAGCGGATCGAACGCGTCGACCAGCTTCTTCATGCCGTCGGCGTGTGCCTGGGCGATATCGGCGTATTGCTTCATGTCGTCGAGCGCCGACACGTTGGTCGCGGCCTTACGCTGCTGAAACAGCTGACCCATCGTCTGACCGTTGTTGCGCATGACATCGGCGAAGGCGTTCCATTGCGTTTCCTGCGCCGGCGTGATCTTCAGCTGGGTGTGCAGGTAGGCGATGCGGTCTTCGACATTGCGCTCATGGCCAGCCTTGGCCGCGGGCGCCGAGGCGCTCATGGCCGGTGCCGGCGCGGAAGATTGGGCGAACGCGCCGCTCATTGCGATGGCGGAGGCCAGCATTACCAGTGCTTTTTTCATCGAAACTCCTGATGTCTATTCGAATTGGGACAGGGCGAGCATGGCGAGCGGCCCATCTTGCGTGCGTTTTGCATGCAAGGCGGCCGGCTGCCCACTTCGCCGTCGCCGCTATTAGTATCACGATATCCCTACAATGCGAATGCAGTGCGACAAACGCTTACAACCGAAACGAACAGGAAATAGCGGGTGGACAAATTCGTCAGCATGGAAATCTTCGTGGCGGTCGTCGAAGCCGGCAGTCTGACAGCGGCGGCCGAGCGCTTCGATATTTCGTCGGCGATGGTCGGCAAGCATATCCGTTCGCTGGAGACGCGACTGGCTACGCGGCTCCTCACTCGCACCACGCGTCGGCAAAGTCTGACTGAAATCGGGCGGCAATATTACGAGCAGTGTCGGCGCATTCTGGCCGACGTCCGGCAGGCGGAGTCGCTCGCCGAAGCCATGGCCGCCGCACCGCGCGGCGTGCTGAAGGTGACGGTGCCGCTCACTTACGGCGTCGAGGTGTTTGCGCCCGCCATGACCGACTACCTGAACGCGTGGCCCGACGTGAGCCTCGAACTCGATCTGTCGAACCGGGTGGTCGATCTGGTGGAAGAGGGCTTCGACGCCGCCGTGCGGATTGGCCGTCTGGCGGATTCGAGTTTCATCGCGCGACCGTTGCGGCCTTACCGCATGCGCGCGTGCGCGTCGCCGGCGTATCTTGCGCGCGCGGGCATTCCGCGCATACCCGCCGACCTCGCGCAGCACGAATGCCTCGGCTTCCTGCATTGGGGACGCGAGGGACTGTGGCGGCTCGGCGGCGAAACCACCGAAGAAGACCAACTGCGTGCCGGACGATTTCGCGCCAACAACGGTCAGGCGCTGAAGGTGGCCGCCTTGCACGGTTTTGGTCTGGTGCTGCAACCGGAGGCGCTGCTTGCCAAAGAGATCGCCAGCGGCGATCTCGTCGCGGTGCTGGACGGCTATCTTCCGGAAGGCGCACCGGTACACCTCGTCTACCCACCCGACCGTCGCGCGACGCCGAAGCTCACCAGCTTCATCGACTTCGTGATCGAACGCTTCGGCGCCTGAACGCGATAGCTGAATGCAACGGCTGAACACAACGCCGCATCACCCGCCGCGCACGTCACGAGACGCGCGATAATCCGCTTCAATACCGACCAACTTCACGTGCCCTCGATGAGACCACCGCGCCTCGATCAACTCGACGACCTCGACCGCAACCTCGTTGCGCTGCTGCAAGCCAACGCGCGCGAAAGCGTGGCCAATCTCGCGCGCACGCTCGACGTGGCGCGGACCACCGTGATCGCCCGCATTGCGCGGCTCGAACGCAGCAATGTGATCGCCGGTTATAGCGTGCGGCTCGGTCAGGACGTGCTCGATTCGAGCATTCAGGCGTATGTCGGGATCATCATCGCGCCCAAACATGGGCCGGCGGTGCAGAAGCGCCTGGGCAAGATGCCCGAGGTGCAGATGTTGTGTGCCGTGAGCGGCGAGTTCGATTACGTCGCGTGGCTGCGCGCCGATTCGCCCGACCGTCTGAACGATCTGCTCGATCAGATCGGCGGTCTGGAAGGCGTGGAGCGCACCACCACCTCGATCATTCTCGCGCGCAAGATCGACCGCGGCATGACCTGAGCGCGCCACGCCGCTGACCGTATGGCGGCCCGATTGAAACGGCCGCATTGATACGATTTTTATACGTTTTCGACGGATTGCATGTCGGGTTCGTCATAACGTCGAAATTCATGGTCATAACGCAGCATTCTGTGCGTATGAACTGTTTTTGCTTCTCCCTAAACTGTCTATCGAAGGTTCAGCCAACCGGGCGCCACGCATCATGCGTGACGTGTTTCCCGAGCTCGAGACGGTTTATGAAAACAAAGGAGAAGCCCATGAAAGTTGCCATCGTTGGTGCAGGTCTGATCGGTCACACCATCGCCCACATGTTGCGTGAGACCGGCGATTACGAAGTCGTCGCGTTCGACCGCGACCAGCAGGCGCTCGACAAACTCGCGGCCCAGGGCATTCCCACCCACCGTCTCGATTCCGCGGACGCCGCCGTGCTGCGCGCGGCCATCCAGGGCTTCGACGCGCTCATCAACGCGCTGCCGTACTACCTCGCGGTGAACGTCGCGTCGGCGGCCAAGGGCGCGGGCGTGCATTACTTCGATCTGACCGAAGACGTGCGCGCCACGCATGCGATCCGCGCCATCGCCGACGACGCCGACCATGCCTTCATGCCGCAGTGCGGTCTGGCGCCGGGCTTCATCGGCATTGCCGCGCACGAACTCGCGAACCGCTTCAGCGAAATCCGCGACGTGAAGATGCGCGTGGGCGCGCTGCCGGAGTTTCCGACCAATGCGTTGAAGTACAACCTGACGTGGAGTGTCGACGGACTGATCAACGAATACTGCCAGCCGTGCGAAGCGATTCGCGACAGCCGCACGCAGTGGGTGCAGCCGCTCGAAGGCCTCGAACACTTCTCGCTCGACGGCACCGAATACGAGGCGTTCAATACGTCGGGCGGTCTGGGTACGTTGTGCGAAACGCTGTCGGGCCGCGTGGAATCGCTCGATTACAAGTCGGTGCGTTATCCGGGGCATCGCAACCTGATGCAGTTCCTGCTGGAAGATCTGCGCCTGTCGACCGATCGCGACAACCTCAAGAATATTTTGCGCCGCTCGGTGCCCGCCACGGCTCAGGACGTGGTGCTGGTGTTCATCACCGTGAGCGGCATGCGCGACGGGCAACTGGTGCAGGAAGTCTTCACCCGCAAGATTTTTGCGAAAACGGTGTGCGGCGTGCCGATGAGCGCGATCCAGATCACCACGGCCGGCGCGATGTGCGCAGTGCTCGATCTGTTCCGCGAACAGAAGCTGCCGCAGAAAGGTTTCGTGCGTCAGGAGCAGGTGTCGCTGCGCGACTTCCTCGCCAACCGCTTCGGCCAGTTGTACGAAGGACAATCGCTGCACGCGATGGAGACTGTCTGAGTTTCGCCAAGCCCCACTGACGTGGGGCTTTTTTATTTGCGCGGCAGTTCTACACCGGCAATGGCGGCATGATGTTGCCCGAACCCGCGTCCGGTTGCGCGGCGCCGACTATCCGCGCCAGCAGCGCGTCGATATCGGCGGACGTCGGGGCGGTATTGTCGAACATCAGCAGATCGCGGGCGATGTCCAACTCGGGCACGAAACGGCGCTGGCGATACTCGTCCCAGTGAGCGAGCTTGTAGGCGTCGTTCGGATCGTTGCGCGCCAGGATTCGCCGGCGCGCGGTTTCTTCTTCCGTGAAAACCCACACCACCCGCAAGACGACGTCCGCGCCGACGCCGAGCCACGCGCGATCGAACAGACGCCGCTCGCGCACTTCACGCGAAAGCGGCGCGACGACGAGCGCACCGACGCCGAGGTCGAGATTTTCGCGGGCCGTGTCGATCAAGCCGCGGTATTCCGGGTCGCGCAGATGCTGCAGGAAGAGCGGGCTGTCGCGGTCTTGCGCGTCGCCCGTCAGCATGGCCATCGCGGCCGCGCTGTAGCCGCCGTAGAGCGTGTCTTTGTCGAGCAAGCAGAAAGGGGAACCGCTCGCCTGCATCAGCGGACCGAGCAGCCGTTTCGCGAGCGTGGTCTTGCCGGTGCCCGCGTGGCCGCAGATAAACACCAGATGCGTCATGAAGACGTGTGGTCGGATGCGGGTGGTGAAGCGTCTTGCGGATCACGCGCGAATTTGCCGCCGGCCTCCAGCCACATCACGTTGATGATGCCGAAGCCGAGCGCCACGCCGATACCGAGAATCCAGGTGAAGTACCACATTGCGGCCTCCTTGAGGGTGTGCGCGGCAAAGCATGGCTTGCCCGATGAAGGGCGCCGCCGGACCCAGGGGTAAATCCGCAGAGGGCGGCGCGCGCGCACGGCGTCTTTTGCGGCGATCATGACCAGGAACGACACGCCGCGCAAGAGGGGGCAGGCGGGGGGCAGGCGGGCCCGAACTAACGCGAGAAGCTGTACCTCGTGCGCGAGGGCTGGCCGTTCGGCCAGGATGGCGAAGCGGCGCGGCGTTGTTATGATCGGATACGAAGCCTGCGATACCCATGCGCAAACAGGATCACGCACGACATAAGCGCACGACACGAACTCAAACCATAACGAAGCACGGGAGACCGGCATGCCGATGCGTTCACCTCTTCATCGCAGAGCCCTGGCTTATGCCTTTGCGCTCGTGTCTGTCTGGCTGGCGGGCTGCGCGGCGGCCCCGGCCGATCCCGTGCCGTTCAAGGAAGTGCCGGCCGCGCGCATCGTGCGGGCCGGCTATACGCAGGCCGCAACCGGTCTGGTGCCGGTGGACGTGCGGCGCGAACGTTCGCGCGACGTCATCGTGCGCTTTCGCGATGCGCTCGTGTACATCGACGGCGAGCAGGTCACCGATCTCATGAACGGCGAACACGTGGTCTTCTATCTGAGTCCGGGCGTGCATCGCATCGGCGTATCGACGCAGTTCGATCCGGTGATCGAAATGCGCTTCACGGTCACGGCCGACACGCGCTACACCAACCGCGCCTCGATCAGCTTCAACGAAGATCATCGTGTCGGTTTGCGCAGGGTCGCGCAGTAACGTCGCTCAGTCACTTTGCTGCGCTGCATTTGCACGATGCGCTTTAACAATTCGATACATGAGCTTCACGCAGAGCCCTTAACATGACGGCTATCGTGCAACCGTTCATGCGGATCTGACGTCGAGCTTACTCGAGCTTACATGAGGCTCATCGCCGGTCCGCTTCCAGGGTAATCCAACATGCTGATCAATTGCGCCGCCTATCAGGACGGCCGAAAACTGGCCGACATCGAGATCGACAACATCAGCGACTACGTGGCGCGGCCCGAGTGCTTCGTCTGGGTCGCGCTGAAAGACCCCGGTCCGGGCGAACTCGCGGTCATGAAGCACGAGTTCGGGCTGCATGAACTCGCCATCGAAGACGCGCAGAACGGTCATCAACGTCCCAAGATCGAGGAATACGGCGACTCGCTGTTCGCGGTGATGCATACCGTCGAGACAGACGAAAACGGCGATCTGCTGATCGGCGAAGTGGATGTGTTCGTGGGCAGCAACTACGTGCTGTCGGTGCGGCGCGGCACACGTGCCGGTTTCCAGAACGTGCGTGCGCGCTGCGAGCGCGAGCCGCAACTGCTCAAGGAAGGGGCGGCCTTCGTGCTGTACGCGCTGGCCGACGACATCGTGGACCGCTATTTCCCGATCATCGAAAACGTGAACGCGGAGATCGAGGAACTCGAAGACCGCATTTTCGACCGCAACGACTCGGCGGCCTCGCGCGCCATCATTCAGGATCTGTACTCCCTCAAGCGCCGTCTGGTGATCCTGCATCACCACATCGCGCCGTTGCAGGAAGCCATCAGCAAGCTCACGGGCGGCCGGATTCCCAGCGTGTGCGAAGGCATGCAGGCGTACTTCCGCGATGTCTACGATCACCTCGACCGCATCGTGCGCATCATCGACGGCCGCCGCGAAATGGTCGTTACCGCGGTGCAGGTCAATCTCGGCATGATCTCGCTTGCCGAGAGCGAAGTGACCAAACGGCTCGGCTCGTTCGCCGCGCTGTTCGCCGTGCCGACCATGATCGCCGGCATCTACGGCATGAACTTCCAGAGCATTCCGGAGTTGCATTACCAGTACGGCTATCCGATCTGTCTGGCGGTCATGTTCTCCGTCGACCTCGTGCTGTACTGGCGCTTCCGCAAGGCCGGCTGGTTGTAAAGCGTGTAAAGCCATAGGGTGAAAACTCACGGGCGGCAGATCGGCAGCGGGTTGCCAGACCCGCTCGCCGCCGTCTTCAAGGCTTGCGTGCTGCAAGTCTCGCTTTAACCAGCACGGCAACCCGCACCGCGACCTTCCCACGCGACCTTCCCACGCCCGTGTTGTCCCCGCTTGCACCGCGCGCAATAAAAGTCCAGCATAGGCGGCCCGTCGACGGCTGACCTGCCGCCGGCGGTCTATCCGCCAAGCACGGACCAAGCGAGGGACCTTTGCCACAACGCCGTCTGCCGGTGCACGCCGCATCCGCGCCGGACCGAATCGAACGACTGCGGGCAGCGGCGCACTTTGTGCGTCCAGTTGCACTGCAGCACCGCGTATCGTTGACAATTCGAACAGACTGCGCTGAGAATAGGCCACGCAAACGTTTGCGCGCAATTAAAAATACGGCTCCTTGAGCCGAGAAACCTGGAGATATGCATGAACCATCGCATTCGCCGCCGCGTGCTCGCGGCCGCTGTCCTCGCCACCGCGACCACCGCCTTGCCGTTTTCGTCCGCCTTCGCGCAGACCGCGCCTGCTCATAAGCCGAAGGTCGCGCTGGTGATGAAGTCGCTCGCCAACGAGTTCTTCCTGACCATGGAAAACGGCGCCAAGGATTATCAGAAGCACAATCCCGCGCAGTTCGACCTGATCACCAACGGCATCAAGGACGAAACCGACACCGCCAACCAGATCCGCATCGTCGAACAGATGATCGTCTCGAAGGTCGATGCGATCGTGCTGGCGCCGGCCGATTCGAAAGCGCTGGTGCCGGTCGTGAAGAAGGCCGTGGACGCCGGCATCATCGTGGTGAACATCGACAACCGCCTCGACCCGGACGTGCTCAAGTCGAAAGACCTGAACGTGCCGTTCGTCGGTCCGGACAACCGCAAGGGCGCGCAGAAGGTCGGCGACTACCTGGCCCGGAAGCTGAAGTCGGGTGACGAAGTCGGCATCATCGAAGGCGTGTCGACCACCACCAACGCGCAGCAACGCACGGCCGGCTTCAAGGACGCCATGCAGACCGTCGGCGCGAAGGTCGTCTCGGTGCAGTCGGGCGAGTGGGAAATCGACAAGGGCAACGCGGTTGCGTCGGCCATGCTCAACGAGTACCCGAACCTGAAGGCGCTGCTCGCCGGTAACGACAACATGGCGATCGGCGCGGTATCTGCCGTGCGCGCGGCAGGCAAGCAGGGCAAGGTGCTGGTGGTCGGCTACGACAACATCAACGCGATCAAGCCGATGCTGAAAGACGGCCGCGTGCTCGCCACGGCAGACCAGTACGCCGCCAAGCAGGCCGTGTTCGGTATCGACACCGCTTTGAAGGCGCTCAACGAGCACAAGAAGCAGTCGCAGTTGTCCGGCGTGGTCGAAACGCCGTGCGACCTGGTGACGAAGTAAGCCAGTCCAGCTAGCGCCACGCCCCGGCTCGCGGATTCGCCGGGGCGGCGGCCGATGCGGCGCCCGCCGAAGCGGCACATGTGGCGTAACCCCCTGAATTCGCGGCTATTCAATAAACGCTCAAGAAAGCTTTCGCGGCGCCGTTAATTCCAGAGGTAAGCGTCACGACGGCGGCTGCGCAGCGGGAGGGGGCGTGGCTGGAAGCGCCTCGCGCATAGTGCGCAGGGGCCGTCATGACACGTGGCTGTCGGGCGACGCCTCATACGAGCGCTGATCAATCTGCACATTCAGCGGCTCGCATGACGCGGCGCCGTCAGTCCCGGAACCAGGATTGCAATGGATTCAACCGAACAAGACACCTTGCCCGCCGTGCTGTCCGTCAGCGGCATCGGCAAGACCTATGCCGAACCGGTGCTCGCCGACGTGTCGCTGTCGCTGCGCGCCGGCGAGGTATTGGCGTTGACCGGCGAGAACGGCGCGGGCAAGAGTACGTTGTCGAAAATCATCGGTGGACTGGTCGAGCCGACGGCGGGCACGATGCGGCTCGGCGGCGCGCCCTATGCGCCGGGCAGCCGTACCGAGGCCGAAGCGCTCGGCGTGCGCATGGTGATGCAGGAGCTGAATCTGCTGCCCACGTTGTCGGTGGCGGAGAACCTGTTCCTGAACCGTCTGCCGCAGGCGGGCGCTTTCCGTTTCGGCTGGATCGACCGCCGCAAGCTGCGCGAAGACGCGCGTCTCGCGATGGCGCAGGTCGGCCTCGACGCGATCGACCCGGACACGCTTGTCGGCGAACTCGGTATCGGGCATCAGCAGATGGTGGAGATCGCCCGCAACCTGATCGACGACTGCCGCGTGCTGATCCTCGACGAGCCGACCGCGATGCTGACCGCGCGCGAAGTCGATCTGCTGTTCGAGCAGATCGATCGCCTGAAGGCGCGGGGCGTCGCGCTGGTCTACATCTCGCACCGGCTCGAAGAGCTGGCGCGGGTGGCCGAGCAGATCGCCGTGCTGCGCGACGGCAAGCTGGTGCACGTCGACGCCATGGCCAACCTCACGAGCGACCAGATCGTCACGTGGATGGTCGGCCGTGAGATCGGCGAGCGCATCGATCTGGGCGTGCGCAACATCGGCGCGCCGCTGCTGAAGGTGGACCGGCTGACGCGTGGCAAGGCGGTGCGCGAGGTGTCGTTCGAGGTGCGCGCCGGCGAGATTTTCGGCATCAGCGGGCTGATCGGCGCGGGACGTACCGAGCTGATGCGGCTGATCTACGGCGCCGACCAGAAAGACAGCGGCACGGTGATGCTGGCGCCGCAACCGGGCGCCGCGCCGCAGCCGGTGCAGATCGCTTCGCCGTCCGACGCGGTGCGCGCCGGCATTGCGCTCATCACCGAAGACCGCAAGGGCGAAGGTCTGCTGCTGCCGCAGCCGATCGCCGCCAACGTCTCGCTCGGCAACATCGGCAGCGTGGCGCGGCATGGCGTGGTGGATGCGAAGCGCGAAAACGCGCTGGCGCAAAAGCAGATCGACGCGATGCGTATCCGCAGCTCGGGACCCGGGCAGATCGTGGGCGAGCTGTCGGGCGGCAACCAGCAGAAGGTGGTGATCGGCCGCTGGCTGGCGCGCGATTGCGACGTGCTGCTATTCGACGAACCTACGCGCGGCATCGACGTCGGCGCGAAGTTCGATATTTACGGTTTGATGGGTGCGCTGGCCCGGGAAGGGCGCGCGCTCGTCGTGGTGTCGAGCGACCTGCGCGAACTGATGCTGATCTGCGACCGGATCGGCGTGATGTCCGCGGGAAGCATGACGGGGCTTTTCGAGCGCGACAGCTGGTCGCAGGATGCGTTGCTGGCCGCGGCTTTCGCCGGCTACCGCAGCCGCGAAGCGTTGCTGCACGCCCCCGACACCCATGAAGCAGGGAGTTTGTCATGACGGATCAATCGTTGCGCGAAGCATCGGAAGGCAAGCAGGGCGCAGGCAAGGCAGGCAGCGCGGGTAACACGGGCACGATCACGCCGCCCGCCGATCCCTCCGCGCCGCTCGCGAGCGGCAAACCGGCCGGCACGCGGCTGGGCTTTTCGAATTACCTGGGTCTGGCCGGCGCGTTGCTCGCCATGATCGTGCTGTTCTCGCTGCTCAGTTCGCACTTCCTGACGTACGACACGTTCAGCACGATCGCCAACCAGATCCCTGATCTGGTGGTGATGGCAGTCGGCATGACCTTCGTGCTCATCATTGCCGGGATCGATCTGTCGGTCGGCTCGGTGCTGGCGCTGGGCGCTTCGGTGGTGAGCGTGGCTGCGCTCAAGTGGGGCTGGGGGCCGCTGCCGTCCGCGTTGCTCGGCGTCGCCGCCTCGGCCTTGACCGGCACGGTGACCGGCGCGGTGACGGTGGGCTGGCGGATTCCGTCGTTCATCGTCTCGCTCGGCGTGCTGGAAGCGGCGCGCGGCATGGCGTACCAGATGACGAACTCGCGCACGGCCTATATCGGCGACGCGTTCGATTTCCTCTCGAACCCGATCGCGCTCGGCATCTCGCCGGCGTTCCTGATCGCGGTGGCGGTGATGATCATCGCGCAGCTGGTGCTGACGCGCACGGTGTTCGGCCGCTACCTGGTCGGCATCGGCACGAACGAGGAAGCGGTACGGCTCGCGGGTGTCAATCCGCGTCCCTACAAGGTAATCGTGTTCGCGCTGATGGGCGCGCTCGCCGGTCTCGCCGCGCTGTTCCAGATTTCGCGTCTGGAAGCGGCCGACCCGAACGCGGGCCAGGGCGTGGAACTGCAGGTGATCGCGGCGGTGGTGATCGGCGGCACGAGTCTGATGGGCGGGCGCGGCTCGGTCATCAGCACGTTTTTCGGTGTCTTGATCATCTCGGTACTGGCGGCCGGCCTCGCGCAGATCGGCGCGAACGAGCCGACCAAACGGATGATCACCGGCGCGGTGATCGTGGTGGCCGTGGTGCTGGACACGTATCGCAGCCGCCGCAAGCGGGTTTGAGCAGGCAGGACATACCGGGCAACACCGTGACCACACAGTAACGTATCGGACGAAGTCGAAGCGGGAATTGCGGTAAAGCGTAAGTTTTCATGGTTTTGGTCTGTCATTGATGAAGACGTCCGGCGGGTCGCCAGTTGGCGCGGCTGGCGGGAAAACAGGCAGGAGAGCAACAGGTTATGGCGACGATCAAGGATGTAGCGGCTGTGGCGGGTGTGTCGTTCACGACGGTTTCGCACGTGGTGAACAACTCGCGCCCGGTGTCGGCCGACGTGCGCGCAAAAGTCGAGCACGCGATCCGTCAGCTTCACTATGTACCGTCGGCGGTGGCCCGTTCGCTCAAGGCGAAGGCGACCGCGACGATTGGTCTGGTGGTGCCGAACAGCACCAATCCGTACTTCGCCGAACTGGCGCGCGGTATCGAGGACGGTTGCTCGCGCAACGGCTACTGTGTGTTCTTCTGCAATTCCGACGACGATCCCGCCAAGCAGCGTAACTATCTGCGCGTGCTGCAGGAAAAACGCATCGACGGCCTGATCGTGGCTTCCGCGGGCGACGACGCCGTGCTCGCGCAAACGCTCGCCGACGCGCGCGAGCCGCTCGTGATCGTCGACCGCAATATCGAGGGCTTGAGCGCCGATCTCGTGCAGATCGACCACGAGAAGGGCGCGTATATCGCCACGCGTCATCTGCTGGAACTCGGGCACGTGAAGATCGGCTGCATCACCGGGCCGGTTCAGACGGCGGTGAGCGCGATGCGGGTGCACGGTTTCATTCGCGCGATGACCGAGCGCGGCATCGAGATTCCGCCCGACGCGATCGTCGAAAGCGACTTTTCCGGCACGGGCGGCCATCGCGCGGCCGGTCAGCTGTTCGACACGGTTCGCCCGACGGCGATCTTCGCGGGCAACGACATGATGGGCATCGGCGCGCTGCGAGCGGCGGCCGAGCGCAACATCAGCGTGCCGCGCGACTGCTCGATCATCGGCTTCGACGACATCGAACTGGGACGCTTCACGTATCCGGCGCTTTCGACGGTCGGCCAGTCCGTGCGCGCGCTCGGCGACATGGCCGCGCAAACGCTGATCGAACGCATCGCCGGCACGGCAACCGGTAATCCGCGCGCGCCGGGCCGCCGCCGGGTGGTCTCGCCGCGCCTGATCGTGCGCGAATCGACCGCCACCTGGGCGGGCGCGGCGACGCGCAATCTGGCAGCCTGATCCCGGAGCGGCATCGGGCGCCGAAGCATCTGTATTGAAGGAGAAGTCAGTGGCAAGCAATGAAACGCGTGGGCGCGTCGCGGTAGTCGGCAGTCTGAACATGGATCTCGTCGCCCGCGCGCCGCGTCTGCCGCATCCCGGCGAGACCCTGGCCGGCCGTACGTTCGCCCAGGTGGCGGGCGGCAAGGGCGGCAATCAGGCGGTCGCGGCGGCGCGGCTCGGCGCGCAGGTGTCGATGCTCGGCTGCGTCGGCGCGGACGGCAATGGGGCGCAACTGCGCGCCGGACTCGAAGCGGAAGCCATCGATTGCGCGGCCGTCGAAACCGGCAAGGAAGCGACCGGCGTCGCATTGATCATCGTCGACGACGCCAGCCAGAACGCGATCGTGATCGTCGCGGGCAGCAACGGCGAAGTGACGCCGCAGACCATCGCGAGTCACGAGGCCGTGCTGGCCGCCGCCGATGTCGTGATCTGCCAGCTCGAAACGCCGCCGGACACGGTGCGTGCGGCGCTCGCCGCGGCGCACCGTCTCGGCAAGACCGTGATCCTGAATCCGGCGCCGGCGGTTGCTCCGCTGCCCGCCGACTGGCTGCCCCTGATCGACTATCTGATTCCCAACGAACTCGAAGCGGCAACCCTCACCGGTTTGCCGGTCGCCACACCGGAAGACGCGTCGAAGGCCGCCGCCGCGCTGCGTGCCGCGGGTGCGCGCAACGTGCTGGTGACGCTCGGCGCGCGCGGCGTGCACGCCTCGCTCGAGGGCGCGGCCGACACGCTGTACGACGCGCCGAAAGTGAACGCCGTGGATACCACCGCAGCAGGCGATACCTTCATCGGCGGCTTTGCGGCGCAACTCGCGCAGGGCGCGAGCGTGGATGCGGCGATCCGCTTCGCGCAGCGTGCGGCGGCGCTGTCGGTGACCCGCGCGGGCGCGCAGCCGTCGATTCCGACGCGCGCGGAACTGGACGTTTAAGAGGGCGTTGCGCCGGGCCGGCTCTCTTATCTGGCTCGCGCGCCTTTCGCCTGTTAGTACGCACGGTTCGTGCGGCTGGCCTGATCCCAGCTTCGCCGCACGTCAACGCGCGCTGTGCGGTTGCAGCGCAGCAATTCTCCCAGGCGCATTCCTGGCCGCCGCGTTCTTCAGTTGCGCTCCCCTCGACGCATCCCGCTTCGTAGCAGTTCGCGCCGCAACTATCCCATCCTCGAACCCGCTGCTGTCCACCGCAAAAAAATCCCCGGTTTTCCAGCTTTTCATCAAGCCCGTCAGCCGGTTGTAAATCCTTCCTGTTGCTTACAACCGCTTTCTTCATACTTGATAAATCCTTCAAGTCCGTCGTTCCAGTGCCGTAAACAAAATTAGAGCGCCGCATCCAAAGGCGCCACGCACGCAGACGCCACACGTTACCCCCAAGCGCTGCGTACGCAGCCTCTCATTTGTCAAGCACAGGAACAAGCATGTTGAACAAGGGCATCACGATCAAGGCGCGGATTGGCCTCACGATGGCTTTCCTCGCGGCGCTGCTGGTCGCCATCGGCGTATTCGGACTGTTCGGCATGAGCCGATCGAACGACGCGTACCGCGATACATTCACCAATGAAATGCCGAGCGCAGTCGACATCGGCAACGCTGAAATCTATGCGGCGCGCGAGCGTCTCGCGCTCGATCGTGCTGCCTTTCAGATCGGCACGCCCGACGCAGCCGCCACGCTGGACCGCGCGCGCGCGATGCGCACCACGTCGGACATGTGGTGGAAAAAGTATATGGACCTGCCGCGCGACGCCGACGAAGACCGTCTGGCGCAAACCGTGGTCGGCAAGCGCGACGCGCTGCATCAGCAGATGGACGCCTTCTCGGGCACCGTCGCAGCCAACGATCAGACAAAAATTACGGATGGCGCCAAACGTTTGCAGGCGGTCTACAACGACCTGTCCGAAGCCGACGACGCGCTGCGCAAGTATCAGTTCACCTCGGCCAAGGACGGCTACGACTCGGCGCAAAGCAGCTTCTCGACGTTCCGTACGGTCAGCGTCATTGCGCTGGTGCTCGGCGTGATCGCGGCGGTCGTGTCGTACCTGACGCTCAGCCGTGCAATTGCCCGTCCGCTCGACGAAGCACTCGGCCATTTCGATGCGATCTCGGCAGGCGATCTGCGCCGCCCGGTGGTTATCACCTCGCGTGACGAAATGGGGCAACTGCTGGAAGGCATCGCCAAAATGCAGCGCAGCCTCACCGAAACGGTGCGTACGGTGCGCAGCGGCAGCGAATCGATCGCGACCGCCACGCGTCAGATCGCGGCGGGCAACATCGATCTGTCCTCGCGTACGGAAGAACAGGCGTCGGCGCTGCAGGAAACCGCGTCGAGCATGGAAGAACTCACCGGCACGGTCAAGCAGAACGCCGACAACGCTCGTCAGGCGAGTTCGCTGGCGGCCAATGCATCGGAGATTGCCAACAAGGGCAGCGCCGTGGTCGGCCAGGTGGTCGGCACGATGGGCGACATCAACCAGAGTTCGGCAAAAATCGCCGACATCATCTCGATCATCGAAGGCATTGCCTTCCAGACCAACATTCTGGCGCTGAACGCGGCCGTGGAAGCGGCGCGGGCAGGTGAAGAAGGCCGTGGCTTCGCGGTGGTGGCAGGCGAAGTGCGCAGCCTCGCGCAACGTTCGTCGGCGGCGGCCAAGGAAATCAAGGAACTGATCGACACGTCGGTGGAACGCGTGCAGTCGGGTTCGGCGCTGGTGGACGAAGCGGGCCGCACGATGACGGAAATCATCGGCGCGGTGCAACGCGTGACCGACATCATGGGCGAGATCGCAGCGGCGTCGGAAGAGCAGAGCAGCGGCATCGACCAGGTGGCGCGCGCCGTCACGCAGATGGACGAAGTCACGCAGCAGAACGCCGCGCTGGTGGAAGAGGCGGCTGCGGCAGCCTCGTCGCTCGAAGACCAGGCCGGCAAGCTGCGTACCGCCGTGGCGGTGTTCCAGCTCGAAGAAGGCGGCTACAAGGCGGCACCGGCCGCGCCGAAGCGCGTCCCCGCGCCGGTGCGCCACGCCGCGCCGCGCAAGGTGACGCCTGCGGTAACGCATAGCCCGGCGGCCAAGGCGCCTGCCGTCGCGCCGGCTGCTTCACACGCCACTTCGCACGCCGCCGCGCCCATCAAGGCAACGGCGAGCGCGGGCAGCGATCAGGACTGGGAAACCTTCTGATCGGCCATAGGGAGCACGTCGAACGCCGCACGAGCGGGCGTTCGACGATGGCGCGCTGAATTGCGTCAACTCGCCGAGCTCCATATTGCAACATTCGTTCCTGCCGACCGGGTGCATGGCGACTCACGCTGCGTCGAGTTCACCTTTTGCACACATCATTGCCTGACATTCGAAGACCGCGATTGCGCATGCAATCGCGGTCTTTTTTCATGGTTTGCGCATAGGTTTCGCACAGGCTTGCGCGATGCGGCACCGGCCGATGCCCTGGCAAGCGTCCTGATCCGGTACATTGACGCACACGCCTTTGCATGCTCCCCTTAAACCCGCGCCGCAATCCATTGCTCAACGCGCCAGCCACACAGGACCGACATGACGCCAAACGACCTCGCGCACCGCCTCGTCGCCGCACGCCGGGAGCATCGCCCGATCGATACGCTCGCCCCCGACAGCCTGCCGCCCGACGCGGCCACCGCCTACGCGATCCAGCAAGCCGTGATTTCCGGCCTCGGCGAGGCGACCGGCGCGTGGAAGATCGGTGCGAAGGCGCCGGGCGGGGCCGCCTCCGGCGCGCCGATCCCGGCCTCGCTGGTGCAGCCGTCGCCGGCGCGGATCGGACACGACAGCTTCTTTCGCGTGCTGGTGGAACTGGAGATCGCCTTCCGCTTCAGCGAGGCCATCGAGCCGCGTGGGCGTGCCTATGCGCGCGACGAGGTGCTCGCGAAGGTGGGCGTCGTGCTGCCGGCCATCGAGATCGTCGATAGCCGTTTTGCCGAGTGGCCCAACGTCGCGCCGCTCGCGCAACTGGCCGACGCGCAGAACAACGGCGCGCTGATTACCGGCCGTCCGGTGGCGTATGCGGGCATTGCTCGTGGCTTCGATTTCGTTTCGCCCGAACTGGAACTGACGCTCGACGGCCGCTCGCTGGTGCCGGAAGCCACCGGCAACCCGGCCGGCGATCCGCGCGAACTGCTGGTGTGGATCGTCAACCATTGCGCCGCGATGGGCATCACCATCGAACCGGACTGGACGCTCACCACGGGCTCGTACGTCGGCGCCCATAGGGTGGAGAAGGCCGGCATCGTGCGCGGCCATATCGACGGTCTGGGCGAGGTCGAGATTGAACTGACATGAAGCGTCGAGCGCGCTCGCGCGGCCGGGTTGTAACCGCGCATTACACAGCGTGCGGTCCGGTGTCGATGTGAATGTAAAACGGCTGCCATGTGCAGCCGTTTTACATTTGAAGCAGCCGTGGGCGCATCGGTGCTGCATCTGTCATGGGCGACTCGCCGTATACACCTATTGAGTCGCGAGTCGCGGCGGTCGTCATTCAGTCATACACGCGACTGACCCTTCGGACGACGCGGTTAATTCCGATTCATTCGACCCAACCGGTGCGTAGTGACGCGGAACAAAAAGGCGCGCGCGCAGACGAACCGCATGAGTGTGACAACGAACACAGGGATCGACCCAACATGTAACACGCGCGATTTCGTGTAGACCCAATCGATGCACAGCGCGTTATGGAAAAAAGGCGTACGGTGCAAACGCATGACGTCGAGGCTCTTTGCAGCAAAGTGTGCGCATGCAGACGTGTTGCGCCATGCCGCAGTGGGATCGTTCGATGAACGAGACGATTTGCGCAACGGAGCATTGCGCCGCGAGCGCGACGACGATGACGACGATGCGGCCGGCGTAGCGATTTCGTGCGGCGACTCGACGTTGTAACACGCGAGCGCGACCTCGCCGCCACCCGAGGGCGACATGAATGCAGCAGGTGTGTGCGGTAAAGCAGTAAAGCGGTAAAGAAGTAGAGCGGGCGAAGTGAAGCAGACGGGAGAGAGTTGGCGAGTTTTGCGAACGCCGGTGTGAGCGCAAGATTGTAGGTGACCGAATCTGTGTTTCCAAGTGAGGAATGTTGGGAGGCGGGTACGGCGCGATTTTCGCAACGTAGTTCGTGAAAAAAAATTTAAAAGGGTTTAGGATGAATTCGAGCGATGTCGTTTCCGAATAGCGCGCCGCGCACGACATCGGTCTAGACTTCGGCGAGGAGGTAGCATGGATATCTACAGCAGTTTCGCGACCCGCTTCGAGAAAACGCGAGAAGATGAACTCTCGCTCGAGGAGTACCTCGCGCTCTGCAAAGACAATCCCGCCGCGTACGCCACGGCTGGCGAACGCATGTTGACGGCCATCGGGGAGCCGGAACAGATCGACACTCGTAATGATCCGCGCATGTCGCGTATCTTCGCGAACAAGGTCATCAAGGTATACCCCGCATTCCGTGAGTTCTACGGAATGGAAGAGGTGATCGAGCAGGTGGTCGCCTACTTCCGGCACTCGGCCCAGGGGCTCGAAGAAAAGAAGCAGATTCTGTATCTGTTGGGTCCGGTCGGCGGCGGTAAATCGTCGATCGCGGAACGTCTGAAACAGCTCATGGAACGCGTGCCGTTCTATTCGATCAAGGGCTCGCCCGTGAACGAATCGCCTCTCGGTCTGTTCGACTACGAGGAAGACGGTCCGATTCTCGAAGAACAATACGGCATTCCACGCCGCTACCTCAAAAGCATCCTGAGTCCGTGGGCGGTGAAACGCCTGCACGAATACAACGGCGACATCCGCAAATTCCGCGTGGTGCGTCGCTATCCCTCCATTCTTCGCCAGATCGGTATTGCCAAAACCGAGCCGGGCGACGAGAACAATCAGGACATCTCGTCACTGGTCGGCAAGGTCGATATCCGCAAGCTCGAACAGTACGCACAAGACGACGCCGACGCCTATAGCTACTCCGGCGGTTTGTGTCTCGCGAATCAGGGCCTGCTCGAATTCGTCGAAATGTTCAAGGCGCCGATCAAGGTGCTGCACCCGCTGCTCACCGCCACTCAGGAAGGTAACTTCAAGGGTACGGAAGGCTTCGGCGCGATTCCGTTCGACGGCGTGATTCTGGCTCACTCGAACGAATCGGAATGGAAGGCGTTCCGCAACAACCGCAACAACGAAGCACTGCTCGATCGGATCTTCGTGGTGAAGGTGCCGTACTGCCTGCGCTACGGCGAAGAAATCAAGATCTACGAGAAGCTGCTGCGTAATTCCTCGCTGGCCAACGCGGTTTGCGCGCCCGGCACGCTGAAGATGATGGCGCAGATGTCGGTGCTCACGCGCCTGCAGGAGCCGGAAAATTCGAGCCTGTTCTCGAAGATGCAGGTGTACGACGGTGAGAACCTGAAAGACACCGATCCGAAGGCCAAGTCGTATCAGGAGTATCGCGATTTTGCGGGCGTGGACGAAGGGATGACCGGCGTGTCGACCCGTTTCGCCTTCAAGATTCTCTCGCGTGTCTTCAACTTCGACTCGACCGAGGTGGCGGCCAATCCGGTGCATCTGATGTACGTGCTCGAACAGCAGATCGAACGCGAGCAGTTCCCGCCGGAAACCGAACAGAAGTACCTGTCGTTCATCAAAGACGTGCTGGCGTCGCGCTATGCCGAGTTCATCGGCAAGGAGATTCAGACCGCGTATCTGGAGTCGTATTCCGAGTACGGTCAGAACATCTTCGATCGCTACGTGACGTACGCGGACTTCTGGATTCAGGATCAGGAATTCCGCGACCACGACACCGGCGAGAGCTTCGACCGCGCGGCATTGAACGCCGAGCTGGAGAAGATCGAGAAGCCGGCGGGCATCAGCAATCCGAAGGACTTCCGCAACGAGATCGTGAACTTCGTGTTGCGAGCGCGTGCTGCGAATGGCGGCAAGAATCCCGCTTGGGTCAGTTACGAGAAGCTGCGCGTCGTGATCGAAAAGAAAATGTTCTCGAACACGGAAGAGCTGTTGCCGGTGATCTCGTTCAACGCCAAGGGTTCGGCAGAGGAGCAACGCAAGCACGAAGACTTCGTCAATCGCATGGTGACGAAGGGCTACACGCCGAAGCAGGTGCGCTTGCTGTGCGACTGGTATCTGCGCGTGCGCAAGTCCTCATGATCCGCACTGCGTGCCGCTCGCGCGGTCCGACCGCGCGAGCACCTTGCGAGACGCAGGTTGCGTGGACATAGCAGGGCGTTAGCGGGCATGCCTATGCGATGTGCGTCTCGCACACCGGAAGTTAGTGCGGTTGCATGAAAGCGGAACCGGCGTCGACATTTCTGTTCCGCTTCACTTGCACCGCATCAGGGCCGGCGTAAAGCGCTCGGGCGCGAACGCCGACCGACACTGGAGACCGGGCGTGCTTCATCAAATCATCGACCGCAGGTTGGCTGGTAAGAACAAAAGTATTGCGAATCGCGAGCGCTTTTTGCGTCGCGTCAAAAACTACATTCGTCGCGCCGTGTCGGAAGCGGTCCGCGACCGCAGCATCAAAGATATCCAGAACACCCAGAGCATCACCATTCCGCGCAAGGACATTGCCGAACCTTCGTTCAGGCACGGCCCGGGCGGCAAGCGGGAAATGGTGCATCCGGGCAATTCGGACTACATCCGCGGCGACAAGATCCAGCGCCCGCAAGGGGGCGGCGGCGGAGGCGGGGGCAATCAGGCCAGCAACGAAGGCGAGGGTCAGGACGACTTCGTATTCGAACTGAGCCGCGAAGAGTTCATGCAGTACTTCTTCGACGACCTCGAACTGCCGCGTCTCGTCAAAACCCATCTGATGGCCGTGCCCACGTGGAAGAGTATCCGCGCCGGCTGGGCCGCCGAAGGCACGCCGAACAATATCGACGTGGTGCGTTCGCTGCGCAGCGCGCTCGGCCGGCGGATCGCGCTCGGCGCGCCGCTCGTCAACCAGTTGCACGAGATGGAACGGCAACTGGAGGTGATGAAGGCCGACCCCGACGACCGTCGCGAAGAAATCAAACTGCTCGAAGAAGAAATCCACCATTTGCGCGGGCGCATCTGGCGTATTCCGTTCATCGATCCGTTCGATCTGCGCTACGTGAATCGCGTCAAGCAGCCCACGCCGTCGAGCCAGGCGGTGATGTTCTGTCTGATGGATGTGTCCGGTTCCATGGACGAGCAGCGCAAGGATCTCGCCAAGCGTTTCTTCATCCTGCTGTATCTGTTCCTCAAGCGTAACTACGAAAAGATCGAGGTGGTGTTCATTCGCCACCACACGCGCGCCGAGGAAGTCGACGAAGACACCTTCTTCCACTCGACGGAAAGCGGCGGCACGGTGGTCTCGAGCGCGCTCGAACTCATGCAGAAGGTGATGGACGAACGTTACTCGCCGACTGAATGGAATATTTACGGCGCTCAGGCTTCGGACGGCGACAACTGGACGGACGACTCGCCGAAGTGCCGCAAGATACTCTCGGATGACATTCTCGAGAAGGTGCGCTATTTTGCGTATATTCAGGTCACGCCCGAAGAGCAGAACCTGTGGCTCGAATATGCGCAGCTGGCGCTCAGCCAGCCGCACATGGCAATGAAGAAGGTGGAAACCGCGGCAGATATCTACCCGGTGTTTCGCGAATTGTTCGAAAAGCAGGCGGCGAATTCATGACGTCGAAGCCCCTGCACGACGAAGTGCGCGGCGAGCCGGAAAACGGCGCGCCGGCGCGCGGGAAAGGCGTGCCGCAGCAGCAACAGTCGGGGCATGCCGAGGCCGGAGCGGACCACGCTGGTACCGCCACCGCCGGAGCAGTCGACACCGCCGCTGCAGCACGGGGACACACCGGAACGCCTAAAGAAGGGCAAAGGGAAGTCCGTATGAACGTAGCCGATAGACGGCCTCTGCCGTGCCCGTCCGACTGGACCTTCGAATTGATCGAAGAGTACGACTCGCATATTGCCCGTGTTGCAGAGCAATATGAACTCGACGTCTATCCGATCCAGCTCGAACTCATCAGCGCCGAACAGATGATGGACGCTTACGCGTCCGTCGGCATGCCGGTGAACTACCGTCACTGGTCGTTCGGCAAACACTTTCTCTCCACCGAAAAAAGCTACCGTCGCGGGCAGATGGGGCTGGCGTACGAGATCGTCATCAATTCCAATCCCTGCATCGCGTATCTCATGGAAGAGAACACCATGACGATGCAGGCGCTGGTCATCGCGCACGCGGCGTACGGGCACAATTCGTTCTTCAAGGGCAACTATCTGTTCCGGCTCTGGACAGACGCGCACGCCATCATCGACTACCTCGTCTACGCGAAGAATTACATTGCGGAATGCGAGGAGCGATTCGGGCTCGACCGGGTGGAAGAACTGCTCGACTCGTGCCATGCGCTGATGAATTACGGCGTGGACCGCTACAAGCGTCCGCAGAAGTTGTCGCTGGAGAAAGAGTTCGCGGCGCGCCGCGAACGCGAGGCGTATCTGCAGTCGCAGGTCAACGAATTGTGGCGTACCTTGCCGACGCGCCACACGCCCTTGCCGGAAGAAATCGAAGAGCGTTATCCGCCCGAGCCGCAGGAAAACCTGCTGTATTTCGCGGAGAAAAACGCGCCGCTGCTCGAACCGTGGGAGCGGGAAGTGATCCGCATCGTGCGCAAGGTCGGGCAGTATTTCTATCCGCAGCGTCAGACGCAGGTCATGAACGAAGGCTGGGCGACGTTCTGGCACTACACGCTGCTCAACACCATGTACAACCAGGGCAAGCTGGAAGACGGCTTCATGATGGAGTTTCTCCATTCGCACAGCAACGTGGTGTATCAGCCGCCGGTCACGAAGCCGTACTACAGCGGCATCAATCCGTACGCGCTCGGCTTTTCGATGATGAGCGACATTCGCCGCATCTGCGAAACGCCTACCGACGAAGATCGCAAATGGTTTCCGGAACTCGCGGGTAGTCCGTGGCTGCCGGCCATGCACTACGCCATGCGCAACTTCAAGGACGAGAGTTTCGTCGCGCAGTATCTGTCGCCGCATCTGATCCGCGAAATGCGCCTGTTCTCCGTGCTGGACGACGACATGCGCGATTCGCTCGAAGTCTCGGCCATTCACGACGACAGCGGCTATCAGTACGTGCGTCAGGCTTTGTCGCGGCAGTACGACATGCATCACCGCGAGCCGAATATCCAGGTGTGGGCGGTCAACACGCGCGGCGACCGGAGCCTGACCCTGCGGCATTTCATGAGCGACAACCGCCATCTCTCCGGCGACAGCGACGAAGTGCTCAAGCACATGGCGCGCTTGTGGCAATTCGACGTGTATCTGGAAAGCGTCGACGAAAACGGCACGGTGCGCAAACGCTACGACTGCCGTTACGTGCCGCCGGCCGTCAAGCTCTAGCACTCAATCCATTTCATTCGGCCGTACCCGGAAAGCCAGCTCTCGAGCTGGCTTTCTGCTTTTGCGCGGGCTGGTGCGTTGCAGCATCGATCTGTCTGTTGTCTCATCGTTTTCCTGACAAAATCCCATCCTGGCCTTGCGATTCTGTAAAATTCGCGCCGCGCGCGGATTCGTCCGGCGCGCGCCCAGAAGGCGGCACATCGACCGCTATCTCCAGTCAATGACAAGGAAAGACACAGCATGACCGACCTGACCGACCAAACCGTGGCTTCCGCCCACGACACGCGGCGCCGCATCTTTGCGATCGTCGGCGCCTCATCGGGTAACCTGGTGGAATGGTTTGATTTCTACGTATATTCGTTCTGTGCGCTGTATTTCGCGCCGGCATTCTTCCCGAGCGGCAACACCACCACGCAGTTGCTCAACACGGCCGGCGTGTTTGCCGCGGGCTTCCTGATGCGCCCGATCGGCGGCTGGTTCTTCGGCCGTCTCGCCGACAAGCACGGCCGGCGCACCGCGATGATGGTGTCGGTGTTCATGATGTGCGGCGGCTCGCTGGTGATCGCCGTGTTGCCCACGTATGCGCAGATCGGCGCGCTGGCGCCCGCGCTGCTTCTGCTCGCGCGCCTGTTCCAGGGCTTGTCGGTGGGCGGCGAGTACGGCACTAGCGCCACTTACATGAGTGAAGTCGCGCTCAAGGGCCGGCGCGGTTTCTTCGCGTCGTTCCAGTACGTGACGCTGATCGGCGGACAACTGTGCGCGCTGCTGGTGCTCGTGATCCTGCAGCAGACGCTCTCCACCGAGGAACTGAAGGCGTGGGGCTGGCGCGTGCCGTTCGTGATCGGCGCGATCGCCGCGCTGATCGCGCTCTACCTGCGTAAATCGCTCGACGAAACCACCACCGCCGAGACGCGTCAGCGCAAGGAAGCGGGCACGCTGCGCGGTCTGTGGGCGCACAAGGGCGCGTTCATGACGGTGCTCGGCTTCACCGCCGGCGGCTCGCTGATCTTCTATACGTTCACCACGTACATGCAGAAGTATCTGGTGAACACGGCCGGCATGCACGCCAAGACTGCCAGCAACGTGATGACTGCCGCGCTGTTCGTCTACATGGTGATGCAACCGGCGTTCGGCGCCTTGTCCGACCGCATCGGCCGTCGTCGTTCCATGCTGTTCTTTGGCTTCTTCGCGACCGTCGGCACCGTGCCCTTGCTGCACGCGCTGAAAGACGTGACGAGCCCGTATGCGGCATTCGCGCTGGTCGTCGTCGCGCTCGCGATCGTCAGCTTCTATACGTCGATCAGCGGTCTCATCAAGGCCGAGATGTTTCCGCCCGAAGTGCGTGCGCTCGGCGTGGGCCTGTCGTACGCGGTGGCCAATGCGATCTTCGGCGGCTCGGCTGAATATGTCGCGCTGTGGCTGAAGTCGGTGGGCAGCGAGTCGACGTTCTACTGGTACGTCACGGCGCTGTGCGCGATTGCCGGCCTCGTGTCGCTGCGCATGCGCGATCCGTCGAAAGAGGGCTATCTGCGCCACGAGCCCTGAACCGCCGTTCCGGTTCAGGACGGCTTGAGTGCGAGCGCCGGACGCTCGCGCTCAAGCGACCACGATTTCCGTTCCCAGTGCATGCAGCAGGTCGCGCAAGGCCTCTGCCTGCGACATTTTCGCGCCGCTGCGCAGATGAATCTGCAGCGCGCGCCCCCGCAATGCCGTCCACCGGCTGCGCAAGCCACAACTCCACCGCCAGCCCCAGTCCCTCGGGCTGATTGACCACCACCGGCTCGATCACACGCGGCTTGAAACAGGCACTGTCGGACATGGCGAAAACCCTCCGGGCGATTGACGCGACAAGTCCATCCTAATCAGCCCCGGCCGCCCGACCAAACGACAAATTCACGTTTGCTAAGCAGCGTTTGCGGGACCGTTGGTGCGAGTTCGCCACGCGCGTACCGCTCAGATCAGTTCGGAGCGGTCGCCCACCAGATCGTTGACGAGTTCCGTCACGGCTGCGGCCGGCTCGGCGACCACGGCGGGCGCGGCGGCCACCACCGCCGCCACGGCCGCGCGATGCCGCGTCGAAATGCTCGCGCGCGCCAGCATCAGCAGGTGATAGTAAAAGCGCTTGCTGAAACCGTAGTCGTATGCGAACAGATGGCCGAGCGCGATTTTCAGACCGGCGAGCGGCTGATGATTTCTCGCGTGCACGGAGACGACGATCGGCGCGAGCCGGCGCAGGGCGAGCTTGCGCGACGGTTCCAGTTGCGCCGGCAAGGCGAGCGCCTTGACGAACGCGTACGCCGTGACGGTCGCGGCGACCGTCGTGCCGCGCGTGCTGTGCGAGATCGACGTGGCCGTCTTGCGATACACCGACACGTATTCGTGCAGATAGAAAACGCTGCGCGCCGCGAGGCACAACTCGGTGCCGAACACGAAGTCGCAGCACATGCCGTAGGTTTCCTTGTAGCCGATCCGCTTCACCAGCGCAGCCTTCGCCATCCAGCCGTTGTTGGGGAACATCTGCACGAGGCCGGTTCGACCGGGCAGGGGCTGCAGACCTTCCGCGTCGCGCGTGCGGCGGAAGGCGGCGTTCAGGCGTGCGCTCGCGTCGGCGTCGATGGCGCCGGCGTGATCGGCCTCGTACTGGTCGGCAAAAGCCGCGTCGAGGTCGGGGTGCAGCGTCCAGAGCGACACCAGTTTTTCGACGCCGTCGGTGGTCAGCAGGTCGTCGTCGTGAATCAGCAGGATCTTGTCGCCGCACGCGCGTTCGAACAGGCTTGCCACGTTGCGCGCCTGGCCGAGCGGCGGCTCGTTGCGCTGGTAGCGGATGCGTGGCTCGCCGGCGTAACGCGCGGCGATCAGCTGCTCGGTGCGCGCATCTTTCGAATCGTCACCGATGACGATCTCCAGATCGCCAAAGCTTTGCGCCAGGCACGAGTCGATACATTCGACCAGCAACTCGGGACGGTTGCACGTGGGCAGGCAGATCGAAACGGAGACGGGAGCGGAGGAAGCCGGTTGAGTCGCGCCGGGAGCCGACGCGTTGGCGGAAGGACGGGAAGAATTCGCAGAGATGGACATGGGCTACGCCTTTTTTATCTGTTGAGGGGCGGCAACCGGTTCGCTTGGCGCACACGACGCTGCAAGCGGCAAATTAGTCCATTGCTACAAAAAATAAATCGGTAATAAATCGGAAAAAATTCCTCCTCTCTGAAAGGCGCCCGAAGGGGAAAAATTACGCGGCTTTACCCCGAAAACGCTGTAAAGCCGCTTCTAGACTGGCGCTTAATTGTCTAGCTCACTGACGGTTCGCCTTCACCGGGCTTTTTACCCGGACGGTCCGCCGGCGACTGATTGCGCCCTGCATCCTCACGTTCGGGCAGCTTGCTTTTCTCGTTGTCGCTGTGTGTAACGGGCTGCGGATGTTCCATATCGTTCGGCTTCGTGGCCGTGCTTTCCTTGGTCGCGCTCATTGCTGACTCCTGGGTTTGGGACATCGTCAATGCAGCAAGGCGCGGGCCCGGCGTGTCGTGCTTGCGTCGGATGGGCGTTCCCTCTGTGTCGAAACGGGGCAGCGCATGCACCCGCGCGGTGCCGCCGGGCTTCGCCGAAGTGCGGCGGCCCGAGGTGGGTCGGCAGGCGCGGGTTGGCAGCTTGCAGGCAAGGCCCCATGCACCGAGCCGTCGCACTTTTTCAACTCGACTGGCACAACATTCGCTTAAAGCTCTCGCAGAGTAGAAGCGGCTAGCGAGCCGGCATGTTTGTGCCGGTCACCGTGGGGCATTGCTCTTGGGGCGCATCGTGCGCCCACGTCGAAGCAATTCGGCGTTTGAACGGAACCGTCCGGTTCCGCCGACAAGGAGCGTGCGATGCAGTTGCCCCGACTTTTCACCCGATGGATCGACATCACCGCCACGGCGCGCCGTGCGCGGCAATGTTTTGTCGCGCGCGTTGGCGGCGATCGCGAGTCGGGCACTGCGCGTCGCGCTCCCACTATCCCAACTATCCCAACTATCCCTACGTTCACACGGAGTCCAGTCATGCGTGTTCCGTCTCTCGTCACGAGCCTTGCCGGTTCTGCCGTTCACATCCGTTCGTGCGTTGCGCGTGCTACACGTGCCGTACGCGTTGCGGCGCTGACCGGCGCAATGCTCGCCACAACACTTGCCACCTCGCTCGCCGCACCGCTCGCGCACGCCGACGATCATGTCACGCTGCTGACCAGCTGGTACGCGCAGGCCGAGCACGGCGGCTTCTACCAGGCGGTTGCCACCGGCATCTACAAGAAGTACGGGCTCGACGTCACCATCAAGATGGGCGGTCCGCAAGTCAACGGTATGCAACTGCTGGCCGGCGGACAGGCGGACTTCCTGCTCGGCTACGACTTCCAGGTGCTCTCGAGCGTCGAAGCCGGCATTCCCGTCACCACGGTGGCCGCCGCATTCCAGTTCGATCCGCAAGGCATGATGACCCACGCGGACGTGACCAGTCTCGCGGGTCTGAAAAACAAGACGATTCTGGTGGCCGGCTCGGGCCGCACCACATGGTGGCCGTGGCTGAAGGCCAAATACGGCTACACCGAGGCGCAGGCGCGTCCGTACACCTTCAATCTGCAACCGTTCTTCGCCGACGCCAACGTCGCGATGCAGGCGTATCCGTCTTCGGAAACGTATCAGGCCGAACAGGCGCACGCCAACGCGCACTTCTTCCTGTTCGCCGACGACGGCTATCCGCCGTACAACACGACCATCGTGACGATGCGGGACACGTTGAAGAACCGGCCCGATGTCGTCGCGCGTTTCGTGAAGGCTTCGATGGAAGGCTGGAAGAGTTATCTGAACGATCCCGCTGCCGGCAATGCGCTGATCAAGAAAGACAATCCGCAGATGAGCGACGGCCAACTCGCCTACGGCGTCGCGCAACTGAAAAAGCTCAAGCTCGTGACGGGCGGCGACGCCGCGACGCAAGGCATCGGCACGATGACCGACGCGCGCTGGAAAAAGACCTTCGATTACATGGTCGATTCGAAGCTGCTCAAGCCGTCCACCGACTACCACGCGGCCTACACGCTGCAATACATCCAGAGCGCGAAAGTGATGCCGTGAGTCCGCACCGGTTCATGGTCGGCTCTCTCGCGAGCGAGTCTCGCGGCGAAGAATAACGCTTGAAAGAAGGAGTTTTCAGATGCTGGTCACCCGTCAAAAAATCCTGCGTCGTTTCTGGTACGCCATCATGCCGATGACGCAGCTCGACGCCGGCCCTCAGCCGTTCACGCTGCTCGGCGAGCCGATCGTGTTGTGGAAGGGTGCGGGCGGAAAGCCGCACGCGTTGCGCGATCGTTGCTGTCATCGCACGGCAAAACTGTCGAAGGGTTTCGTGGACAGCGACGGCAATATCGCGTGCGGCTATCACGGCTGGACCTACGACTGCAGCGGTCAATGCGTGAAGATTCCGCAGAACGCGGGCGGCGCGATTCCCTCGCGTGCGGTGGTGCCGTCGTATCACTGCGCGGAGCGCTACGGCTATGCGTGGGTCGCGCTCGACGAGCCGCTGCGCCCGATTCCCGAGTTTCCGGAAGAAGACGCGCCCGGTTATCGGCGCATCCTGCAGTTCTACGAACGCTGGGAAACGAGCCCGCTGCGCATGATGGAAAACTCGTTCGACAACTCGCATTTCAGCTTCGTGCACAAGGGCAACTTCGGTCTGTTCGACAACCCGAAACCGTCGAAGTATGAATTCCGTCCGAACGAATGGGGCTTCGAAGCGGAGACGCACGTGCCGGTTCGCAATCCGCCCGCCAGCCATCGCATCACCGGCACGAGCGAGGAAGTCACGGAACGTCATCTGATCAACCGCTGGTTCATGCCGTTCGCGCGGCGCTTCGGTTGCGTGTATCCGGCCAGCGGCATCCATCACATCATCTACAACTGCGCCACGCCGATCGACGACCGCACGTTGATGTTGTCGCAATGGCTGTATCGCAACGATACCGAGGACGCCTGCTCGACGCAGGAACTGATCGACTGGGACCGTCCGATCACCGACGAAGACCGCGACATTCTCGAAGCCACCGATTACGACGCCTGCATCGACGTGCGCCGTCAGCAGGAATGCCACATGGAATCGGATCAACCCGGTTTGCTGATGCGCCGCATGCTGCTGAAACTGTTGAGCGATCATGGGGAATCCGAAGTATTCCGCGAAGTATTTCCTATCCACACGGAGAGCGGATCATGACGGCAAACAGAACTCATGCGCCGGCACCGGGCGCGCCGCTGCTGTCGGTGCAACGTGTCGACAAGCGTTATCCGAACGGCACGGTGGCGCTGGAAGACGTGCGGCTCGTCATCGAGCCCGGCGAGTTCATCTCGCTGCTGGGGCCGTCCGGTTGCGGCAAGAGCACGCTGCTGAAAATGTTCGCGGGTATCGAGACGCCCACGCACGGCCATATGCGCTGGTGGGGACAAACCTTCGACACCGTCGGCAGCGCAGGCCGGCGCATGTCGATGGTGTTCCAGGAAGCCACGCTGATGCCGTGGGCAACGGTGGCCGAGAACGTGCGTCTGCCCCTCGATCTCGCCCGCGTGCCGCGTCGCGAGGCCGATGAACGTGTCGCCGAGGCGCTGGCGGGCGTCGGTCTCGGCAAATTCGGCGCGGTGTTGCCGCGCGAGTTGTCGGGCGGCATGCAGATGCGCGCGTCGCTGGCACGCGCGCTCGTCACCGAGCCGGATCTGCTGCTGCTCGACGAACCGTTCGGTGCCCTCGACGAATTCACGCGCAACCGGCTCGACAGCGATCTGCGCGCGTTGTGGCAGCGACGCGGCATGACGGTCGTGTTCGTCACGCACAGCATTTACGAGGCGGTGTATCTGTCGAGCCGCGTCGTGGTGATGCAGGCGCGGCCCGGACGCGTCATCGCCGAGGTGCCGATCGACGGCCCGCTCGAACGCGACGACGCGTACCGCGTGAGCGAGCCCTTCATGCGGCATTGCAAGGCGCTTTCCGAACTGATTACGGATGCGCACCACGCGTTGGTAGCGAGTGAAGCAGCGAACGACATGGCAGACCAGCAGACAGGAGTGACATCATGAGCGGCGAAGTGCTTGCAAGTCATCCGGCGCGGACGCAGCGCAATAACGCGCCAACCCGGCGCGCGCGAGAACCGTGGTTGCAGCGGCCGGGCAGGGCGAAGGCGCTCGCGCCGTGGGTGGTCGGCGTGCTGATGCTGGCGCTGTGGCAAAGCTGGTGCGTGCTGTTCAAGGTGCCGGCGTATCTCGTGCCGTCGCCGTCGGCCATCGCCATCGAACTGGTGCAGGACGCGCCGCTGCTGTTCGGCAGCCTGCTCGCCACGCTCAAGATCACCTTGCTCGCGTTCGCGCTTGCCACGGTTCTGGGCGTCGCGATCGCGCTGCTGTTCGTGCAGAGTCCGTTGATCGAGGCGAGCCTGTTTCCTTACGCGATTCTCCTGCAGGTGACGCCGGTGGTCGCCATCGCGCCGCTCATCATCATCTGGGTCAAGGACATGAACGTGGCGCTGGTGCTGTGCGCCACGCTGGTGGCGCTGTTCCCGATCATCTCGAATACGGCGCTCGGTTTGCGCAGCGTGAATCCCGGTCTGATCAATCTGTTCAGGATCAATCGCGCCACACGCTGGCAGACCTTGCTACGTCTGCGGATTCCGAGCGCGCTGCCGTATTTCTTCGGCGGACTGCGTATTTCCAGCGGTCTTTCGCTGATCGGCGCGGTGGTGGCGGAGTTCGTCGCGGGGACCGGCGGCAGCGGCGCGGGGCTCGCGTATCAGATTCTGCAGGCGGGCTTCCAGCTCAACATTCCGCGTCTCTTCGCAGCCTTGCTGCTGATTACCGTCACGGGTGTCGTGATGTTCGGTATCACGGCGTGGGTATCGCGCATCGGCCTGCGTGGCTGGCACGATAGCCAGCTCTGACATGTCCCGCCCGCAACGATCCAAAGCCATCACATGACGAATGCCTTCATGCAACCCTCCACGCTGATCCGCAACGCGGCCGCGATCATGACCGGCGGCCGCGGCACCGCGGACGACCCCGCGCGCGTGCACGGTCCCGATATCCGCATCGTCGGCAACACCATCGAGGCCATCGGTGCGCTCACGCCGCGCCCCGGCGAAAAGATGGTGGACGCCACCGACTGCGTGGTCTATCCCGCGTGGGTCAATACGCACCACCATCTTTTTCAGTCGCTGCTCAAAGGCGACACCGCCGGTCTCGACGCCACGCTCACGCCGTGGCTGGCCGCCACGCCTTACCGGTTCCGCGCGCTGTTCGACGAGCGGCGCTTCCGGCTCGCGGCACGCATCGGCCTGATCGAACTGGCGCGTTCGGGCTGCGCCACGGTCGCCGATCACAACTACGTGTACTACCCGAACATGCCGTTCGACAGTTCGGCGATTCTGTTCGAAGAGGCGGACAAGCTCGGTTTGCGCTTCGTGCTGCTGCGCGGCGGCGCCACGCAAACGCGGCAACTCGAAGCGGATTTGCCGACGGCGCTGCGGCCCGAAACACTCGACGCCTACGCCGCCGATATCGAACGGCTCGCGTCCACGTATCACGACGCGTCGCCGCGCGCCATGCGACGCGTCGTGGTCGCGCCCACCACCGTGCTGTATTCGATTTCGCCCACGCAGATGCGCGAGACGGCGGCGCTCGCGCGGCGGCTGGGCTTGCGGCTGCATAGCCATCTGTCGGAGACGGTCGGCTATCAGGACAGCGCTCATGCGATGTACCAGCAGTCGCCGGTGGCATTTTGCGGCGAGCACGACTGGCTCGGCAGCGACGTCTGGTACGCGCATCTGGTGAAGGTCGATCCCGACGAGATCGCGATGCTCGCGCAGACCGGTACGGGTGTCGCGCATTGTCCGCAGAGCAACGGGCGGTTGGGCAGCGGCATCTGTCCGGTACGTGAAATGGCGGACGCGGGCGTGCCGGTGTCGATCGGCGTCGACGGCGCGGCGTCGAACGAAGCCGCCGACATGATTTCCGAAGTTCACATGACGTGGCTCGCGCAGCGCGCGCGCGGCGGCATGCTGGCGCAGCCGAAGTTTCGCGGCGGCAGCGTGGAAGGCGGCGCGGCGGCGGCGAGCGTGGCCGACGTGATTCATTGGGGGACGGCCGGCGGCGCGGACATCATGGGCCTCGGCGAAGTCGGCCGGATCGGTGCAGGTTTTGCGGCGGACATCGCCGTGTACCGGCTCGACGATCCGCGTTATTTCGGCCTGCACGATCCCGCGATCGGACCGGTTGCGTCAGGTGGACGGCCCACGCTCGCCGCGCTTTTCTGCGCCGGCCGGCGAGTGGTCGCCGACGACAGTGTCGCGGGCGTGGACCTCGCCGAGCTCGGCCGCGAGGCGAGGGCGGCGGTGCGCGAGTTGCTCGCGGAGGTGGGTTAAAGCGCGCCCGCTGACCGGGTGCGGTCCGGCGTGTTATCCCGCTCCGGCCGTCTCGCGCGGCGCACCGCCCGTGAGCGACACGATGAACTCGAAGAACGCGCGCACCTTGGCCGGCGGATGATGCCGCGAAGGATACAGCGCGTAGAGCGGATAACGTTCGTCGGCCCAGTCGGGAAACAGTTCGACGAGCCGTCCGTTGGCGAGCAGCGTTTCGGCGCCGAGTCCGAGAATCTGCGCGACGCCCTGGCCGGCCGCGCAGACGCTGTGCAAGGTGCCGACATCGTTCACGGTGAGGCGCCCTTGCGGCGCAATCACGATCTTCTTGCGGCCGCGATGGAATTCCCAGCTGAACGGATAGCCGGTCAGCGGATCGCGAAACTTGATACACACATGCTTGCCGGATTCGAGGTCGGTGGGCGTGACCGGGTGGCCGTGCTTCTTCAGATACGAGGGCGCGGCGACGGTGAGAATGCGCGTGTCCAGCAGCTTGCGTGCGATCAGCGTCGACACCGGCGGCTCGCCGAAACGGATCGCCAGATCGAAGCCGTCGGCCACCATATCGCCCAGCTGGTCGCGCGTGATGAGTTCGAGTTGCAGGTCGGGATGTTTGTCGACGAAACCGCCCAGACGCGGGCCGAGCACGAGGCGCGAGAAGAACGGGTCCATGTTCACGCGCAGACGACCGCGCACGGCGGTCGCGCCTTGCGCCGCCGACGCCGCCGCTTCCTCCAGACCGCCGAGCAGCGGCACGATCTGCTCGTAGAAGCGCCGGCCTTCGTCGGTCAGCGTGACCGAGCGCGTGGTGCGATCGAACAGGCGGATGCCCAGGCGTGCTTCGAGCCGGGCCACCGAGCGGCTCACGCCGGACTGCGACATGTCGAGTGCTTCGCCCGCGGCCGCGAAACTGCCGCAATCGACGATGGCCGTCAGCACGCCCATGCCGTTCAGCATCCGCTCGTCAAATGGCATGATGGTGGGCCCTTGTGGTTGGTTTCATGCATCGCATGCTAACGCGAAAATGCGTTTGAACGCAGGCGCGTCGATCCGCAAAGGCCATCTGCAAGGCGTGATTCATGCCGCTTCGTCATGAGCGCAATGACAGCCACGTCATGGCGTCAGGCTCGCCCTTGCGGCTAATCTGCGGGAGTTGGCTCGGGATGTATCACGACGTGAGGCGCAATGCGGCTGTCGCGATGCACGGGGCATAGTCAGTCGCAATCGAGGAGGGGCATTGTCATGGCGCGTATTTTTATTACCGGATCTTCCGATGGCCTCGGCCAGATGGCCGCACGTTTGCTGGTCGACGCCGGGCATCAGGTGGTGTTGCATGGACGCAGCGAAGAACGCGCGGCGCAGGCGCGCAAGGCCGTGCCGGGCGCGCAGGACTCGGTGGCGGGCGATCTGTCTAGCCTCGCGCAAATGGTGGCGGTGGCGGAGCAGGTGAACCGGCTCGGCCGCTTCGACGCGGTGATTCACAACGCGGCGGTCGGCTATCAGGAGCCGCGCCGTATCGCGACGGCGGAGGGTCTCGCGCACGTGTTCGCCATCAATACGCTGGCGCCTTACGTGTTGACTGCGCTGATCGACAAACCGGCGCGGCTCGTTTATCTCAGTTCCGGCCTGCATCGCAGCGGCGATGCGAGCCTCGACGACCTCGCGTGGGAGCGTCGTCCGTGGCGCGGCACGGTGGCGTATTCGGACTCGAAACTGCACGACGCCTTGCTCGCCTTCGCGATGGCGCGCCGCTGGCCGCAGGTGTTGTCCAATGCGCTGGAGCCCGGCTGGGTGGCGACGAAGATGGGCGGTCCCGGTGCGCCCGACGATCTGCAGGCGGCGCCGAAGACGCAGGTCTGGCTCGCCGTCAGCGACGATCCGGCGGCCACGGTCAGCGGCGAATACTTCTATCACCAGAAACCGTGCGAGACGCATCCGGCCGTGCGAGACGTAGACGTACAGGAGCGTTTGATCGACGCTTGCGAGCGTTTTTCCGGCATCCGTTTGCCGGATTGACGGCGGCGCATGTGGGTGCGCGTGGGCGTGTGTGGACGATCTTGCTGCGCCGGCCCGTCGACGCGTGCCGCTGAAGTCGAGCGTGCGCTTCAGCGTCCCGCGCCGTGCGCCGTCGGACCCGCGGTCGCCCGCACGGGCGGCGCTTCGTCGAGATGGCGGAAGATCCAGGCCGAGATCAGCGTGATCACGCCGACGCACACGAAACTCAGGCGGAAGCCGAGCGCGGGCGAGCCCCATTGCGCGGAGAACACATTCACCAGACCGCCGCCGATCGACACACCCAGGCCGATCGCGAGCATCTGCACCATCGAAAAGAGGCTGTTGCCGCTGCCGGCGTCTTCGTGCGAAAGACCTTTGAGCGTGACGCTGTTCATCGCCGCGAACTGCATCGAGTTGGCCGCACCGAATACCGCCAGAACCGCGATTTCGATCACGAGCGGCGTGCCGCGCGTGATGAGGGCGAACGCCACGATCGCCGAACCGACGATCACCGTGTTGACCAGCAGAAACGTGTCGTAGCCGTAGCGACGGATCAACGGCGCGATCCAGCGTTTCGCGACGGTGCCGGCGAGCGCGGCAGGCAGCATCATCAGGCCGGAATGCAGCGGCGAGTAGCCGAGCTGCAATTGCAGCAGCAGGGGCACGAGAAAGGGCACGGCGCTCGACCCGATGCGGCACACCAGATTGCCGATCAGACCGACGCTGAAATTCGGCTCGCCGAACAGCGAGAGCTTGAAAAGTGGATTACGGCGGCGTTTCGCGTGTGGAATGTAAGCGAGCGCGCTCACCACGGCCAGTGCGAACAGACCCGCAGACCACGCCGCGCGATGCGTCTCGACCGGCGCGTCCACGGCCAGCGAAAACGCGATCATGCACAGCGACAGCATGGCGCATCCGGCGAAATCGAAGGGCGGCGCCTGCGTCTCGCCGTGCGCCGGCAGGTAGCGCTGCACCGCGTACAGGCCGACCGCGCCGATCGGCACGTTGATGAGAAAGATCCAGTGCCACGTGGCCGCTTCGACGAACCAGCCGCCAAGCGTCGGCCCTGCGATCGGCCCGAGTTGACCGGCCACGGAAATGAACGCCAGCGCCGCCACGTATTGTTCGCCCGTGACGCTGCGCAGCACGGCGAGCCGGCCGATCGGCAGCAGCATCGAGCCGCCGAGCCCCTGCAGCACCCGCGCCATCACCAGCTGGCCGAGCGTATGCGCGCTCGCGCAGCAGATCGAGCCGAGCACGAACACCAGAATGGCCACGAAATAGACGCGCCGTGTGCCGAAGCGGTCGGCGAGCCAGCCCGAGGCGGGCGTGAGCATCGCCATGGTGAGCGTGTAGGCGACCACGATCGGCTGCATGGCGAGCGGCGCGACGTGCAGGCTGTTCGCGATCGACGGCAGCGCCGTGTTGACAATGGTCGTGTCGAGCGACTGCATGAAGAAGCCGGCGGCGACGATCCATAGCAGCGCGGTCTGGGCGGAATCCTTGGTCATATTCAGCGAGGGGGCGATGGCGCGCGTGGGTAAGCGGCGGCCCGGGGCAATCGTTGGGGGATTCCGTCATGATATTGTCATCCCGGTCAATCGGGAACCCCACTAGGCTTGCTGACTGTTATCGACTTTGCCGATAACCGGGGCGACAATGGGCCATGCTCAATCCCATCTGGCTCAAGACTTTCGCGACCGTCGCGTCCTGCCATAGTTTTACCGAGGCGGGGCGTCAGCTCGACCTCACGCAGTCGAGCGTCAGCGAACATATCCGCCGTCTCGAAGAGAGCGTCGGCCGGCGACTGTTCGTGCGCGACACGCATTCGCTCGCCATGACCGCCGACGGCGAGGCGATGCTCGCGCACGCCAGCGTCATCCTGCAGGCGCTGGCGCGGGCCGAATCGCAGTTTCGCGCGCCGCGCCTGAAAGGCCGCGTGCGGCTCGGCTCGTCCGACGACATCGCGCTCGGGCCACTGCCCACCGTACTGGCGGCGTTCCGCGACGCGCATCCCGACGTCGAACTGGAAATCACCATCGGCATGACCGGCAAGCTGTACGAGTTGCTCGACGCCGGGTCGATCGATCTGCTGGTGGGCAAGCGCCGGCTCGGCGACCGCCGCGGTGTGCCGCTCTTTACGGGCCGGCTGGAATGGCTGGCGCGCGCCGGCACGCGCGTCGATCTCACCCAGCCGCTGCCGCTGATTCTGGTGGCCGAACCGAGCGTGACGCGCGCCGTCGTGCTGGACGCGCTTGCCGAAGCGGGCATCGGCTGGCAGGTGGTGTGCACGAGCAGCAGCCATTCCGGCTGCATCGCGGCGGCGCGCGGCGGGCTCGGCATCACGGTGCGTCCGCAGTATCTGGCCGCGCGCGGTCTCACGCCGCCGCTGAATGCCGCGAGTTTGCCGACGCTGCCTTCGGTGGAATTCATCGCGCTCGCGGCGCGGCGCCTCAGCCGGCCCGCCGGTACCTTGCTGCAACTGCTGCACGACAGCGATCTGCGCGGCTCGTGGATCGGCGAATAGCAGTGGGCGGCATCGGCCGTGTTTTGGTAACTTTAAAAGTGGTGATTCATGGGTTACTATGAGTTGTAAGGCGGATCGTTGCGATCCGCAAGGAGTCTCTCCATGAGCACAACTCATCCTGCCGGCAAAAGCGGCAACGGCAACGGCGCCACGGTTGCCGTCGACGCCGATTCAGCTAACCCGCGCGCTCCGGCCGCCGCGCCCGTCGATCCGGAGTTCTACGGCGACCACCCGGCGCTCGATCTGCTCAACACCGTCGTCCAGCAGGACGGCGCGCCCGTCGATCTCTGGCAGAGCGACGCCGACGTATTACGTTGGCTCGCCCGTCAGCATTTTTACGAGCCGGGAGAGGCCGCGCCGCGCATCAAGGCCGGCGCATTGCTCGCCGCGGCCCGCCGGTTGCGCGATACGGTGCGCAGCGCGGTCAACCGGCGCAAGGCGCGCGAAAGCGTGGATATCGGCGCGCTGAACGGCTTTCTCATGGAAGGCCGTCGCCATCTCGAACTGGTCGCGGACGGGCAGAACGGTTTGCAGACGCGCGAGCGCTACGAAGCGAACACGCCCGCGCAACTGCTCGCGCCGCTCGCCGAAAGCGCCGCGCAACTACTCGTCGACGGCGACTTCAACCTCGTGCGCGAGTGCGAGCATCCCGACTGTACGCTCTGTTTCTACGACCGCACCAAGTCGCATCGGCGCCGCTGGTGCAGCATGGCGCTGTGCGGCAATCGTCACAAGGTGGCGAGTTTCCGGCGGCGTCAGCAGCAGGAGGCATAAGGCTCGGCGGACGAACTCAGGCGGGCAACGCGGCCGCGAGTTCGTCGAACTCCACGGCCCATCCGGCGCGCCAGGATGCGCGGGTGGCGTCGTCCACCCAGGCGCCGTCGATGCCGTTCATCATGAACGTCCGCAAATCGGCCACGCTGAAGCCGAAGTGGCTGTACATCAACTGCCATGCTTCGCTCGGCGTGACTTTGTGCAGGGTGGGGTCGTCGGTATTCGGATGGATTTTCAGGCCGAGTCCGGGCATCTGCCGCAATGGATGCTGCGCGGCCCACACGTCCGGCGCGAGCGTGCGCAGGTAGTACGAATTGGTCGGCACCACGGTGAAGACGATGCCGCGTTCGGCGTAGCGCGCCGCGAGTTCCGGGTTGTCGACGATCGTATAGCCGTGGTCGATGCGGTCGCACTGCAGAAGATCGACGGCGGTTTCCACGTTGCGCCACGGCATGCCGAATTCGCCCGCGTGCGCGGTGGTTTTGAAGCCCGCGTTGCGCGCATTGCGATAGGCCTTCCAGAACAGTTCCGGCGGCCGGTCGTTTTCGCGGTAGTCGATACCGAGGCCCGCCACTTCTTCCGCGCGATGCGCGCTCATCCAGTCGACCAGCGCGACCGCTTCATCGGGATCGGCTTCGCGGTCGATGCTGGGAATCAGACGCGCGCTGATGTCGAAATCGCGCGCGGCGTCGCGAATCGCGGCGACGATGGCGGCTTGCGCATCCGCATAGGGAATCTTCGACACGCGCACCGTACCGGTAGGATTCCAGAAGAATTCGCTGTGAAGCACCTGATGCGCCGACGCATCCGCGAGATATTCGTAGGTGATGCGGTGAAGATCGTCCGCCTGCGTCAGCAGATGTTCGTCGAGCGCACGCAACACGCGCAATACGCCGACGGGTTTTTCGCCCCGCGTATAGAACGCGTCGATTTCTTCGCGGGCAATCGGCGCGCGGCTTTTTTCGGCCAGCGCGATAAACGTCTCGTGACGCACCGCGCCGAGCAGGTGGCAATGCAGCTCCACCTTCGGCAGGGCGGTGAAGAAGGCGCGATGTGCGTCGCTCAGTGTGATGCCGAGGCGCGAAGCGGGCACGTTGCCGGATGTCTCTTTCATATCAGTATCGTTGTGGTGTTGCCTGAAAAACGTACGGCCGACAGCTCAGTGCGGTTTGACGACGGTGTAGAAGTAATAGCCCAGCGGCACGGCGAGCACGACCAGGCCCCACGGCAGTTCGCGCCAGCGTCCGGCGAGCAGTTTGACCAGCACGTAGCAGAGCAGGCCGCCCGCGATGCCGGTGCCGAAGCTGTTCGACATCAGCGTGAGCAGCACCATGGACAGCACCGGCAGCGAGTCGGTGAAGTCGTCGAAATGCGCGTGGCGGATCGTGCTGAACATCGACAGGCCGATCAGGATCAGCGCGGGAGCGGTCGCTTCCTTGGGAATGGCCAGCGCGACCGGCACGAACAGCAACATCAGCGCGAACATGGCAGCCGCCGCCAGCGACGACAAACCGGTGCGTCCGCCTGCTTCGACACCCGCCGCCGATTCCACCAGCGCCGTGAGCGCGGGAATGCCGAACACCGGACCGAGCGTCGCGGCAATCGAGTCCACCAGGAAGGGACGATTGATGTTCGGCAGGTTGGCGTTTTCGTCGAGCAGATCGGCTTTGGCGCCGACCGCGAGGGTGGTGCCGAGCGTCGAGAAAAATTCGGCCGCGAAAAACACGAACAGATACGGGATCGACGCGATGCTGAGCGCGCTGGCGATGTCGAGCTTGAACGCGACCGGCGCGATGCTATGCGGCCACGCGAGGAACGACGCGGGCAGATGCGTGACGCCGAGCGGCACACCCGCGGCGGCCGCGATCAGGATTGCCCAGAGGATCGCGCCGGGCACGCGGCGCCCTTGCAGGACGACGGCCGCGCCGAGTCCGACCAGCGCCACCACGGTACCGGGCCGCGAAAAGTCGCCGAGCGCGAGCGCATTGGTTTTCGCGTTCGCGATCACCATGCCCGCATTGCGAAAGCCGAGTACCGCGATGAACAGGCCGATCGACGCGCCGAGTCCGAGCTTGATCTGCGCGGGAATCAGCCGCACCACCAGACTACGCGCGCCGACCAGCGTCAGGATCAGGAACAGCACACCGGACACGCACGCGATGCCGAGTCCCGTTTGCCACGCGACGTGTTCGCCCGCGAGCGTGACGCCGAGTATCACCGAGCCGCCGATGCCGGGTCCCACCAGAAACGGCAGATTGGCGTAAAACGCCATCAATACCGTGCTCAATACGAAGACGAGAATCGTGGCCGTGGTGGCCGCGCCGCGATCCATGCCGCCGCTCGCGAGCAGCGACGGAATCACCACCAGCAGATAGGCCGCGGCCAGAAACGACGTGATACCCGCGATGGTTTCCGTGCGCACGCCGGTCTTGCGCTCGCTGAGTGCGAAGCGCCGTTCGAGCCAGCCGCCGCGTGCAGCAGCGGTTGAAGATTGCTTGTCGATCAATTGATTCATCCTGTCATCCTGCCATTTATACTGCTGCGCATTGCGTCGATGCATTGCTCTCCATGACCGACCGTTCGTCCCTGCTGCCCGCGCTCACGCTGCGGCAAATCCAGTACTTCGTGACGCTCGCGCATGCACGCAGCTTCACGCAGGCCGCGCAATCGCTCGCGCTCACCCAGCCTGCGCTCACCGCGGCGATCCGTCAGATCGAATTTCTGCTCGGCGGTCCGCTGTTCGCGCGTTCCGCGCACCGTCTGACGCTCACGCATGCGGGCGCCAGCGTTTTGCCGCTCGCCGAGCGTCTGCTCAATCAGGCGCGCGGCACGTTCGACGACATGGCGAGCACCTTTGCCGAGCGCGTGCAAACGGTGCGCATCGGACTGATTCCCTCGGCCGCCGCACGTCTTTTGCCGGCACTCGCTTCGCTGCGCGCGCAACGACCGTCGCTGCGCTTCACCCTGAACGATATGCCCAATACGGCGCTGATCGATGCGGTGCGCGAGAGCGCGGTCGACTTCGGCGTCGGCGTACACGAAACCGATACCGCTAACAGCAGCGCCGACAGCGACACCGCCTTGCGTTACGAAACGCTCTTCGAAGACGAGATCGCCGTGGTGCTGCGGCGCGACGATCCGCTCGCGCAGAAGAAGAGCCTCGCCTGGGCAAAACTCGTCGGTCGCGATCTCGCGGCTTTCGTGCGCGGCAGCGTGAGCGACGCCTTGCAGCGCACGGGCGGCGCGGAGGGGCTGCCGTTGACGGTCGCGTATCGCGTGGAATACACCGAGCCGTTGTACGAACTCGTGCGCAACCGTCTGGCTATCGCCGTGTTGCCGAGTCTCTACACCATGCATCTGCACGACGCCGAACTGGTCGCGCTGCGTCTGGACAAACCGCGTGTGGCGCGCTCGATCGCGCTCATCTCGCTGGCGGGCGACGACCGTGGCCCGCACGTGCGCGATTGCCGCGAATGGCTCGCCGCGCACATCTGAGTGCGCGGCGGCCCTGAGCGCGCGAATCACGGCAGCGTGGCGAGCCGCGCGCGCAGGGCGGCGTAAAAGCCGTCCGCGTCGACTTCGGTGATCCACGTCGCGTTCGGCTTGCGGCCGCTGCGGCCGTTCCAGTCCACCACGGTTTCGCCGAGCGTCCATTCGCCGGTCGTTTCGACCATCACGTTCACCTCGCGTCCCTTGAAGAGCGACGGGTCGATCAGGTAGCCGGTCGCGCACGGGTCGTACATCGGGGCTTCTTCCACGCCGCGACGGCCTTTCTGATAAGCCACTTCCGCCGCCATGATGTCGGCGGCCATGGTCGCGCAACGATTCCCCAGCGCGCGGATCGGCGCGATGCGTGCCGGCGTGATGGGTGCTTTCACGGCGACGTCGCGCGGCAACACGACGATCGGCACGCCGCTCGTGAACACGATCTGCGCCGCTTGCGGGTCGACGTAAATATTGAATTCGGCCGCGGGCGTGATATTGCCGCGCTCGAAAAATGCGCCGCCCATCAGCACAATTTCGCGGATGCCGTTGCGGATCTCGGGCGCTTCCGTGAGCGCGGTGGCGAGATTGGTCAGCGGACCGAGCGCGCACAAGGTCACGCTATGCGCCGGCGCCGCGCGCAAGGTGTCGATCAGATAAGCCACGGCGTGCTGCGAGGCGAGCGGCGCAAACGGTTCGTGCAGCGGCACGCCTTCGAGGCCGGTCTTGCCGTGCACGTTGGCGGCGGTGATCAGCTCGCGCATGAGCGGACGCGGACAACCCGCGTACACCGGCAGCGACTGCGTGCGTTCGGCCCAGTCGCGCACGATCCGCGCATTGCGTTCGGTGAGATCGAGCGGCACGTTGCCGGCCACGGTGGTGAGGGCGCGCACGTCGAGACGGTCGGCGGCGCCGAGCGCGAACAGGATCGCGATGGCGTCGTCCTGGCCCGGATCGCAGTCGATGATGACGCTGCGGCGCGCGCCGTTCGATGCAGTTGCGGCCGTGTTGCTTGCAGTATTGCTGACCGCGCCGGCGGTCAGCGGCCAGACGGATGCGCCGGCGGCGAGGCTCGCTGCCGTGCGCAGGAACGCGCGGCGTCCGGTGGTTCGATCGAGGGTCGTGGTCATGGTCAGAAAACGTGGCGCATGCCGAGTGTCGCGATCATCTGACGGATACCCGTGGACTGCGCGTACGCGAAGATTTGCGCATGTTGCGCGTCGCCGGCCGCCTGCTGCGCGATCACCGTGAGCGCGACGTCCGTGCGCTTGGAGAGGAAGTAGTCGGCCTGCAAGTTGACCTGATGCCATTTCGGGCTCGTGTTGATCACGTCGTATTTGCCGTCGGTGAAGGCATATGCCGCGCCGAGAATGAAGGCGGGCGTGACGCGATAGTTCAGGTTCAGGTTGTAGTTCTGCAGATGCAGATGCGAACCGTCCAGATAATCGTAGTGGACATCGGTGAACAATGCCGCGAACTGTGCGGCGCCGACCGTATAGAAGCCGCCCGTGCCGAAAATGCGTTGTTTCTGCGCATATGCAGCGGGATGCAGCGCGCTCTTCGAGAAGATCAGCAGCGACGAAGCGTAGTCGTTCGAGATCGCGCCGTCCTGATTGGTCGGGCTATACGGATTGTTGTACTGCGCGTACACGGCCGCCCATTTCAGCGGACCATGCTCGTAGCCCACGCCGAAGCTGTAGGCGTTGTTGTTGGCGAAACCGGTGGCGTTGCTGAAGCCGTATTCGGCCGTGGCCTTGAGTCCGCGATAGTCGGGCGTCACGTATTTGACGGCGTTCTGCACGCGGATGTCGTTATAGCCGTTGTCGTTGTCGCCGATATTCACGCCGTTGCTGGCGATGATCACCGGGCCCACGTAGTCGTGCACGGTGTCGTACTGACGGCCGAACGTCAAGGTGCCGTACTTCTTGCTCGCGAGTCCCACATAAGCCTGGCGGCCGAATTCGCGGCCGTTCTGCGAGGCGGTGCCGCTCATCACGTTGAAGCCGTTTTCCAGCTGGAAAATCGCCGTCATGCCGCCGCCGAGATCTTCCACGCCCTTCAAACCCCAACGCGGATTCTGGTTGGTGCCCGACAGCGCCTGCCACGCATTCTTGCCGCCCTGATTCGTCGCGTAACCGACACCGGCCGAAATCAGGCCGTACAGCGTCACGCTGCTTTGCGCGTGAGCGGCGCTGGAAAGCGCGCCGACGATCGCGAGAGGGGCGAACTTGAGGAGTTTCATCGTGGTCCAGTAGCGAGAGAGTGAGCGCGAGACATGCGCGTTTTTTCGAATGGGCTCGACTATACGAACTGGACGTCCATAAAAATAATGTTGTTTTCTTATAGTTCTATAAATTTAATCTATTTTATCCTGCTGGCCTCGCTGCAGGCGGCAACCACTGGTGAAACGGCGCGTTTGTCGCGCGGCGCCAGCGGTGTTGCGTGTTTACCTCGGGCCGCGGTTTTTGTTTTTGAGCGCTGTAACCTCTCGCTATAATTTCCATATACGGTTTTATTGTCCATATATGAAACAAACAAGGGCGAAGAACCGTCACCACACAAAACGGCGACCAGAGCGAGAACAAGAACCGATGACCCGACACCTCACCATCAATCTGCGCATTGCGATCACCATTGCGTTTCTCGGTCTGCTGCTGATCGCCACCGGCGCGCTCGGCATTCTCGGCATGGACGAGAGCAACGACGCGCAGCGCGAGGCGTATGCGGTGCATTTTTCGTCGGTGGTGGCGTTGGGCAAGTCGGGCACGGCGATGTCGCGTGCGCGCTTCGGGCTCGACTGGGCGATGAGCAATCCGCACTCGCCGCAACTCGCCGCGCAGCTCGAACGCGCGCGTAGGTTGCTGGCCGACTCCGACAAGTGGTGGAACAGCTTCCGCGCCTTGCCGAAAACGCCCGACCTGCAACGTCTCACGGACGACCTCGACGCGAAGCGCACCGCCGTGCGGCGCGACGGCATCGACAAACTGATCGACGCGATCCGGACCGGCGACGCAAGCTGGATGGACGAAAGCCGCGCGAATCATCTGATCGGCCTGTACACGGCCATGAACGCGAGCCAGGGCGCGCTGGAGGACTATCTGAACCAGCAGGCGAGCGACGCCAACGCGCGCTCGGCCGCGCGGTTCCGCACCTTGCTCACGGCCTGCATCGTCAGCATTCTGCTCGGCCTCACGGTGGCCTTCGTCAGCTGGCGCACGCTGCGTCGCGCGATCATGGCGCCGCTGAACGACGCATTGCGCCAGTTCGACGCCATCGCCGCCGGCGAACTCACGACCCAGGTGCCGATCCGTTCGAACGACGAAATGGCGATGCTGTTGCGCGGTCTGGCGTCGATGCAGGACAAGCTCGGCGCAACGGTCACGACCGTGCGGGCCGGCTCGCATTCCATCGCGTCGTCGACGCAGCAGATCGCGGCCGGCAATCTCGATCTGTCGCAGCGCACCGAAGAGCAGGCGGCGTCGCTCGAACAGACGGCGGCGGCGATGGAGCAGCTCACGTCCACCGTGCAACTGAATGCCGAGAATGCGCATCACGCGAGCGAACTGGCGCGTCGCGCCTCCGAGATGGCCGAGCGCGGACGCACGTCGGTCGGCAGCATGGTCGAGACGATGCGCGTGATTCACGCGGGGTCGTCGAAGATGACCGGCATCATCGGCGCTATCGAAGGCATCGCGTTTCAGACCAATATTCTCGCGCTCAACGCGGCGGTCGAAGCGGCGCGCGCGGGCGAAGAAGGTCGCGGTTTCGCGGTGGTGGCGGGCGAGGTGCGCAGTCTCGCGCAACGCTCGGCGGCCGCGGCCAAGGAAATCGGCGCGCTGATCGCCGAGTCCACCGCGCGCGTGGAAAGCGGCGCGGGCCTCGTCGATCAGGCGGGCGGCACGATGCAGGAAGTGCAGGCGGCGATCGAACGCGTCGCGCGCATCGTGAGCGAAATCGCGGCGGCCTCGAAGGAGCAGAGCGAAGGCATCAAACAGGTGAGTCTCGCCGTCACGCAGATGGACGAGGTCACGCAGCACAATGCGGCGCTCGTCGAGGAAAGCGCGGCAACCGCGAATTCGCTCGCGGATCAGGCGCGCCAGTTGAGCGAACTCACCGCGGCATTCAAGGTGGCGAATCGCGCGGCCGTGCACGAAGCCGCGTTCTGACGCGCGCCTATCCTCGCGAACTGCGGGTCGGCGAGCGTCCTTACGGCCTGTAATGGCATCGTTGCCGGGCGCGGGGCGATTCGGTATGGTGGACTATCGATCCTTCCATAGAGACTGCGCATGTCGTCCGACGCCCTTCAAGTTTCAACGCCGATTCGTTCCGATGTCCTGATTGTCGGCGCGGGTCCGGTGGGTCTGTTCGCCGCGTTCGAAGCGGGCGTGATCGGGCTGTCGTGCCAGATCGTGGATGCGCTCGACAAGGTGGGCGGCCAGTGCATGGAGCTTTATCCCGACAAGCCCATCTACGATATTCCCGCCATTCCGTCCTGTACCGCGCGCGAACTGGTCGAGCGTCTCATGACGCAATGCAAGCCGTTCGACGTGCCGATCCATCTCGAACAGCGCGTGGAGTCGGTCGAGCAGCGCGACGACGGCCGCTGGACTGTGCAGACCGATCGCGGCCTCGTGTTCGATGTCGCGGCAATCCTGCTGGCGGCGGGCAACGGCGCGTTCGTGCCGCAACGTCTCGCGCTGGCCGAAGCCGTGCCGCTGGAGTCGCGTCACGTGCATTACAGCGTGCAGCGTCTGGCCGATTTCGCGGACAAAAACGTGGTGGTGGCCGGTGGCGGCGATTCCGCGCTCGACTGGGCGCTCGCCTTGCGCAAGGTGGCGCGTCGCGTGACGCTCGTGCATCGGCGCAACGGCTTCAGCGCGGCGAATTCGAGTGTCGATCAGATGCGTCGTGCCGTGGAGGCGGGCGAGATGGACTTCGTGGTCGGCGCGATTTCAGCGCTCGGCGTCGAGGACGATGCGCTGAAGGCGCTGACGTTACGGCAGATCGAAGGCGAAACGCAACTCGCGGCCGAGCAACTCGTGGTGCTGTACGGGCTCGTGGCCGATCTGGGTCCAATCGCCAGATGGGATCTCTCGATTCACGGCGGCCGTGTCGATGTCGACACATCGAATTACGAAAGCTCGCGCGCCGGCATTTTTGCGGTCGGCGATATCGCCAACTATCCGAACAAGCAGAAGCTCATTCTGTCGGGTTTTCACGAGGCTTCGCTGGCGCTGCGCAAAGCGTATGGCTACGCGTATCCCGAGAAGAAACGCGTCCACGTCCATTCGAGTTACGACGCGAAACTGGCGGAGAAAGTCGCGGCAACCGAGTGATGTAATAAGTGACGTAATGAGTGACGTGTCGGGGCGTTTGCCGGGCTTTGCAGATCCCGTTAAGGCCCGGCCCGATCGGTAGATCGTCGGCCGGGCTCGTGACTGAAAACGCGGTTTGCTGTCAGCCGAAGTCGGTCAACTATCGACCGCGCATCCGCTTATTTTGCCGCGCCGCTGGCCGCGGCCGCGCTCGCGGCCTTGTCTTTCTTCTTGGCCTCGTGGTGGCCGATCGCGCAGCCGGCTGCCGCGCCCGCGACGCCGTGATCCCCGGCCACATGGCCCGTCACTCCGCCAACCGCGGCGCCCTTGGTGCAGCCTTCGGCCTGGGCGGCCGTGTTGACGAGTGCGAGCGCCGAAGCGAGTGCGAGGGTAGTGAGCGTTCTGTTCAATTCAAACTCCTTGGTGGTTTTCGACGAGAGTGAATACGGCGTAGCAATCCGGAGGCCCGGTCGGGAAAAAACGATTGCATGGCGGCGACGGCAGGCTGGCGGCATCATGGGCGAGCACATCGGCTGAATGAAAGCGGCGAGCGCGGTGTATGCTTTTAGTCGGAACCCACGATGAATCGAACCATGAACGAGCTTGACGTCTCCCCAGCCGGCGAAAACGGCGAGCCAGCCCGCGCGCAGGCAACGCCGGACGTGCCCCTGGCGGCCGCGTTGCAATCGGCAGCGGGGACACCGACGGAGGCCGCCGGGCAATCCGTTTCGCTGCCTGTTTCGGAGCCCGCGGCTTTACAGTCTTCTTCACCACCTTCCGCGCCGCAGACCTCGTTGCGGGCCGCCGCAGAAACAAGCACGCAGACAACCACGCAGCCGGCGGGTACGCCCGTCGCCGTCGATTACGAGTCGCTGGTTCAATCCATCGGCGACTACGCGATCTTTTTGCTCAATGCCACGGGCCATATCGTCAGCTGGAATGTCGGCGCGCAGAAGCTCAACGGTTACGCGCCGCACGAGATCATCGGTCAGCACTTCTCGCGCTTCTATACCGACGAAGCCGTGGCGCGCGCGTGGCCGGCCTACGAGTTGCAGCAGGCGTCGCTCACCGGCCGTTTCGAAGACGAAGGCTGGCGCGTGCGTAAAGACGGCTCGACTTACTGGTCGAATGTCGTCATCACGTCGATTCGCAACCAGGCCGGCATTCTCACCGGCTTCGCCAAGATCACGCGCGATCTGACCGCCGAGCGCGCCTATGTCGAAGCGCTGCGGCAAAGCGAAGAACGCTTCCGTCTGCTGGTGGACTGCGTGAAAGACTACGCGATCTTCATGCTCGATCCGGACGGCTATATCGTGAGCTGGAATGCGGGCGCGGCGCGTATCAAAGGCTATACGCGCGACGAGATCATCGGTCAGCATTTCTCGCGCTTCTACGTGCCCGAAGAGGCCGCGGCCGGCAAGCCCGCGCGCGAACTCGCGATTGCCCGGCAACTCGGTCACGTCGAAGACGAAGGCTGGCGCGTGCGCAAGGACGGCAAGACGTTCTGGGCCAATGTCGTCATCACTGCGGTGCACGACGAATCGAACCGCCTGCGCGGTTTCGCCAAGGTCACGCGCGATCTGTCGGAGCGGCGGCAACGCGAGGAACTCGAACGTTCCGGCGACCGCATGCGCAAGTTTCTTGCGACGCTCGCCCACGAGTTGCGCAATCCGCTGGCGCCCGTGCGCAACGCGGTCGGCGTCATGCAACTCGAAACGGGGCTGAGTTCCACGCTGGCGCGTTCACGCGACCTGATCGATCGTCAGGTCACGCACATCACGCGTCTCGTGGACGATCTGCTCGACGTGGGCCGCATCATGTCCGACAAGGTCGACCTGCGCCGGGCGCGGATCGATCTGAACGAAGTGCTGGCGCGCGCCATCGAAGCCGCGCGACCCTTCACCGATTCGCGCGAACAACGCGTCGAGGTACATATGCCGGTTGAACCGATGGTAGTGGATGGCGACATGACGCGCCTCGTGCAGGTCGTGCAAAACCTGTTGCATAACGCGTCGAAGTTTTCTCCGGTGCGTGGGCGAATCGAAGTGTCCGGCCGGGTCGATCATCGCGTCGCGGTGATCGAGGTACGCGACTTCGGTCGCGGCATTTCCATGCGGTCGCTCGATTCGATTTTCGAACTGTTCGCACAGGAGAAGGAAGGGCAGGACCCAGGCGAAGGCGGCCTCGGTATTGGTCTGACGTTGTGCAAATCGCTGGTGGAAATGCACGGCGGCAGCATTCTCGCCACGAGCGACGGCGTCGGACACGGCAGCGCGTTTACCTTCACGGTGCCGCTCGCCGCGGCGCCCGCCGACAACCCCGAGGCCGACACCGGCGCGCCGTCCGCGGTCGATACGCCGCTGCGCATTCTGCTGGTGGACGACAATCGCGATTCCGCGGACAGCCTCGCCATGCTGCTCGAACTCAAGGGCCACGAGGTGCGCATCGCCTACGACGGCATGCAGGCCGTGGACCTCGCGCCGCGCGTGGTGCCCCATCTCGCCATCGTCGATATCGCGATGCCGAAGATGGACGGTTACGCGACGCTCGCGGCCTTGCGCGAAATGCCCGCGCTCGCCGACACGCTGTACGCCGCCATGACCGGCTTCGGTCAATCGAGCGACCGTCAGCGCACCCAGGAAGCCGGCTTTCACACGCATCTGGTCAAGCCGGTCGAATTCTCCCTGCTCGAAGCCTTGCTCGCCGAAGTCGAGGCGCGGCGTAGGCAGCGCGGTCTCAACTAAGGCTCGTCCACGGCGCTTATCCACGGCGAGATTCAGTAGCGTGATTTAGAAGCGCGACTTGGAAGCGACGCAGGCGCCGCTCACTCCGCAATTTGCGGTGATCCCGTTCGCTTTTTCCTTTCTGCTTCCCGTTCGGTAAGCGGCGTGCACAAGGCACGCCGCTTGCTGAATTTCTGCGCAGGCACCGCGGCTACCGAGTCCGCCGGCCTGAAGTCGAACAGGTGCAGGGAGGCAGAATGCTCGATATGGATGATCGTGCGGCCGGCGTCGGCATGCCGATGCACAGGCCAATTCCGGCGTCAGGTGCGCGCGGCAGCGGCAAAGTGGGTCTGCGTGATGCGCAGCTTCCGTCTGGAGTCGCGCCGACAGCCGCTTCGCTCCAACGTTTTCTCGACGACGCGATATTCGCAGCCGAGGCGCACGCAACCGCACCTGCATCTGCGGCCACAGCGCTCGGCGCGATGCTCGAGGCGCTGATCGAACGCGGCTACGACCGCGCGCCGTTCATGCCGCTGCCGGGCGACGGCGACACGACAGCGCGCTGGGCGACCCTCGCTGCGGTGGCCGCGCGCGATCTCGGGCTCGTCAAACTGTTCGAAGGTCATACCGATGCGCTCGCCATTCTCGCGGAGTTGCGTGGGCCGACGCCGCCCGCCGGCAGTCGCTGGGGCGTGTGGGCCGCCGAGCCGCCCGACGCGCGCGTGCAGGCGACGCTCGCCGGCGCCGTCGCGTCCCCGATGCAAAAATTGACGCTGAACGGCACCAAATCCTGGTGCTCCGGCGCGAGCGTGCTGAGTCACGCGCTCGTCACCGTGTGGTTAAGCGATGGAACGGATAGTGGAGCCAACCGCGAACCCATGCTCGCCGCGGTGGCGCTCGATGATCCGTCGATCTCGATCGACACATCCGCATGGCAAGCCGTCGGCATGCAGGCGACCGCCAGCGCCGACGTCAGCTTTGCCGATACGCCCGCGACGCTGATCGGCGGCGCGCACGCATATGTGCGGCGTCCCGGTTTCTGGCACGGCGGCGCGGGCATCGCGGCCTGCTGGTTCGGCGCGGCCGCGCAGATCGGCGAGATGCTGCTGGATGCGTCGGCGCAACGCGCGGACGCGCATCGTCTGGCGCATCTCGGCGCAGTGGATGTCGCGCTATCGGGGGCGGCCGCGCTGCTGCGCGAAACCGCCGCGCTGATCGACGCGCATCCGCGAGCCGATTTGCAGCGCGAATGCGTGCGCGCGCGTCTTGCGGTGGAAGAGGCCGCGAGCGCCGTCATGACGCACGCGACGCGTACGCTCGGCGCGGGACCGTTGTGCCGCGACGCGCGTTTTGCCCGCTTGCTCGCGGATTTGCCGGTGTTTCTGCGGCAGAGTCACGCGGAACGCGATCTCGCGGGACTCGGCGAGTCGGTCGTGCAAAAGCATCGGGCCGACGTGGGCGACGCGGCCGACGCGGACCATCCATGGACGCTCGGGCAACGCAGGGAGGGCCGCTGATATGTCATCCGCCGTGATCTACATCGACGAGCTTTACCGTAACAGCGACGATCCCTGGCATCTGCGCGAAGGCTGGTACGAGCATCGAAAGCGGGCGTTGACGCTGGCGTTGCTGCCGCGTCCGCGGTATCGCAATGCGTTCGAACCGGGTTGCGCGAACGGCGAGCTGACTGCGGCGCTCGCACCGCGTTGCGACATGCTGCTCGCCGTCGATCTGCACGAAACGGCGGTAAGTCTCGCGCGCGAACGGGTGGCCGATCTGCCGCAGGTGCGCGTCGAGCAACGCATGGTGCCGCTCGAATGGCCCACGGATACCGGGCCGTTCGATCTGATCGTGATCAGCGAATTCGCGTATTACCTGGACGCCGCCGACCTCGAAACTTTGGCGGCGCGCATCAGTGCATCGTTGACGCCGGACGGCACCTTGCTCGCCTGTCACTGGCGGCGTCCGTTTGCCGAGGCGCTCGAATCCGCCGACGCCGCGCATGCGCTGTTCGACGAGCGCTGCGGTTTGTCGCGTCTTGCGCATCACGACGAGCCCGATCTGCTGATCGACGTCTGGTCGCGCGATGCGCGCTCGGTGGCGCAACGCGAGGGGCTTCTATGATCGGCGTGATCGTTCCTGCCCATAACGAAGAGGGTCTGCTCGCGCCGTGTCTGGCCGCGTTGATCGAGGCGTCGCGTCACGCCGACCTGGCGGGCGAGGCAGTGCGCATCGTCGTCGTGCTCGATGCGTGCACGGATTTTTCGGGCGCCATTGCGCGGGCTTACGGTGTCGAGACGCTCGACGTCGAGGCGCGCAACGTCGGCGTGGCACGCGGCACGGGCGCCGATTTTCTGCTCGCCGACAGCGCCCGTTGGCTTGCATTCACGGACGCCGATAGCCGTGTGTCGCCCGCGTGGCTGGTCGCGCAACTGGCGCTCGATGCCGACGCCGTATGCGGCTCGATCGCCGTCGACGACTGGGACTGGCGCACGCATCCCGAGAACGTGCGCGAATATTTTCGCAAGACCTACGTCGATGCCGACGGGCATCGGCACATACACGGCGCGAATCTCGGCGTGTGCGCCGAGGCCTATCGTCGCGCGGGAGGTTTTCCGCCGCTCACGTGCAGCGAAGATGTCGCGCTCGTCGATCGTCTGATCGCGACCGGCGCGCGCATTGCATGGAGTGCCGCGCCGCGCGTGACGACCAGTGCGCGCACGGCGGTGCGGGCACACGGCGGTTTCGGCGACACGCTCTCGGCATGGGCGACAGCGGTCTGAGCCGATCCTAGCCGCGTCCGCCGCGCGAAATCTCTTCGCCGGCACTGCGCGGCATGCGCAGCGTCACGGGAATCGACGCGAACGAGCAGAGACCGACCACGAGGAACGCAGGCCAGAAATCGGACCACGTGAGCGCCGGATGACCGTTCAGAACGCGCGAAATCTGCAGCGCGATCCCGCCGATCGTCACGCCCAGGCCGAGCGACATCTGCTGCACGACGCTGCCGAGACTCGTGGCGCGACCCACGTCGCGGCTGGCGATTTCGGCGTAGGTCAGCGAATTCAGACTGGTGAACTGCAGGGCAGGGAAGAAGCCGCCGAGCAGCACCACGACCCAGATGATCCAGGTCGGCGTGCCGGGAAAGAACAGGCCGCAGGCGGCGATCGATATGCCCGAGAGCGCGGCATTGACCACCAGCACCGAACGGAAGCCGAACCGGTGCAGCACGCGCGATGCGATCGTGCGCATGAACATGCCGCCGAACGCGGACGCGCAGGTGATCAGGCCGGACTGGAACGCGCTCATGCCGTGACCTTCCTGCAGCATCAGCGGCAACAGGAACGGCAGCGCGCCGAGGCCGATGCGAAAGAGCGATCCGCCCAGCACGCTCGCCTGGAACGTCGGCACCTTGAAGAAACGCAGATCGAGCAGCGGCAGTTTCACGCGCTGCGCGTAAGCCACGTAGAGCGCGAGCAGCACCGCGCCGCAGGCGCACATGCCGAAGGCGTCGCGATTCGAGATCAGCTCGCCGCCCACCAGTGAAAGACCCAGCAGAAGCAGTACCGCGCCCGCCGCCGACAGCAGGAACCCGATCCAGTCGAGCGGGCCGGGGTCCGGTTCGCGCGTGTTGGCGATGTAGCGGTTGGTCAGATAGATACCGAGCATGCCGATCGGCACGTTGATGAAAAAGATCAGACGCCAGTGCAGATACGTGGTGATGAAGCCGCCGAGCAGCGGACCGGCGGCTGGCCCGAGCATCGCGGGTACGCTCAGGTAATTCATCGCGCGGATGAAATCGGCTTTGTCGACAACACGGAAAATGATGATGCGCCCGACCGGCACCATCATCGCGCCTCCCACGCCCTGCACGAAGCGGGCGAGCGTGAAGGTTGCCAGTGAATTCGACGCGGCGCACAGCAGCGAACCGGTCACGAAAATGCCGATTGCCGTGCGGAACACCGTGCGCGCGCCGAAACGGTCGGCGAGCCAGCCGCACACCGGAATGAAGACGCCCAGCCCGAGCACGTAGCTCGTCACCGCAATCTTGAGCGTGACCGGATCGCGCCCGAAGTCGCGGGCCATGGCCGGCAAGGCGGTGACGATCACGTTCGCGTCGACGCTTTCCATGAACATCGCGCAGGCGACGATGAGTGGCGCAATCAGGGCTTTCTGCTGGGCAAGCGTCATGGAAGAGCTGCGGCGAAGCGTCGCGGGCGGGAGAGCAAAAAGGGCATTATTGCACCTGTACGGTGCGGATGGTTAATAGCCGCCAGGCTCGGCCCGGCCCTTTTTGGGATTGGGCGCCCGGCGGTCGTGGTTGCGGCGCAACACTTCCCCGGATTATTGATATTTGTTGCGGTGCGACACGAGAAGACTATAATCGGGTTATTGCCTAGGTATAAACCCTATACAGGAAGTCGCCATGAACACCGCAACGAACACCGCCGCCGCCCGTGCCACTCGCGCTACCAGCACCACGTTTTTCGGCAAGCTTCGCGCCTTGGCCCTGCACGCGCTGAACCTGCACCTGCAAAACTGCGCAGTGATCGCCGAAGCGCATCGTCGTCCGAACTAAGCACGGTGGAGCGGGGCGCTGTCCGGTTATCCGGATGTCGCGCCCGCAAAGTCGTGGTCGAAGCTGGAAGTCAGACGTCGGTTAGACGTCAGCGAACGGGCATTTCAAACACGAGGCAGGTCGTCGTGGCGTGAGCGAACAGCGTGCCGTCGGGTCCGATCAGGCGCGCTTCGGCCGTGGCCAGTTGTCTGCCGCAATGAATGACCTTGCCTTCGGCGCGCACGCGTTGCACGCGCGGCGTCACGGCTTTGACGTAGTTCACGCTCAGTTCGGCCGTGGTGTAGCCGCGTCCCGGCGGCATCATGGTGTTGGACCGCGCAACCCAGCGCGGAATCGAGCAGCGTTGCGATCCAGCCGCCATGCACGGTGCCGAGCGGATTCAGATGCTGCGCGAGCGGCGTCCCCTGAAACACTGCCCGCCCGGCCTCGGCTTCGACAATCAGAAAGTCCAGCGTACCGGCGATCGCCGCATAGGGCAGTTCGCCGTCAAGCATGGCCTGCATCACGTCGAGGCCGGTCTTTCCCGCTACCTGAGCGGGCGTCGCGACACCCGGCCCCGGCCCGGCTTCGATCTTCGCCAGCACTTCCCGTTCGCGCGCGAGCCAGCGTTCGAGTTGCTGGCCCGGCTGATCGTCGGCTGGCTGTTCAAGTTGAGCTGCGTTCGTCAATCCGTCTCTCCTGTTGTTCTGCTGGATCTGGTGTCCGATGGTTGCATCGTCATCGATTAAAGCACCAAAGCCTCGAACACGCAGGCGAGCCGGTGAGCAGACCCGATGGTCCGCGCGATCGGTCAGTGTCGGCTGATCCTCCATTCCGCCACGCGTACGACAGCGGGCCGGCGCATTTTCGTCGCCCGAGCGGAAAGCGCGCTCACCAGCAGCGCACTGGCCACGATTCCCACGAGATACACCCCAGCCATCAGCCAATCCAGTTCCGCCATGATCCTTCTCCATCGAGTGCAAATAACGCGTAACGACAACACGAAAACTCAACTGCTATAGCTCTCGATTACGGCGCGCCAATGCAAATCTTGACCCGGCAAAACCCGGTTTAAAACGGGGCGCGAAAAAAATCGCACGACGCAATCTCTGTCTCGCGATCCGCGATTAGCGTTTAAACTCCAGCCCCCGTTTGACGCGTTGTTCCCGATGCGAAAAGGTTGCGTCGACCCGTAATTTCGACCGTTTTCGCGAAACGCGGCCACTCATTGCGATGACCTGCTTTTTTATCTGCGCGAAATCGCTCGGATAAACCCTGCAATATCCCTGCGCGTGTCAACCTTTTTAACAGTCTGCCGTTATCCGTTTGTAATCGCCTGATTGGGGCGACGCCGTGACAGACGACCCGTCGTCACGACAGCACTAAGCAAGGCCGCATCGACCATGTTCCACCGAGTTCACAATAAATTCGACCAGCTGAGCGCGCGCTACGACCGTGTATCGAAAGCGCTCGGCAGCCGGGGCATCCTCTCGCCGTTGCTCGCGCTCGTCATTTGCGCGCTGTTGCTGGTCGTCCTGCAACATCTCTCGCAAGCGGTCGACTACCGTTCGGTGATCCGCCAGCTGCGCAATCTGTCGGTCGTGGAATGGAGCGCGGCGCTCGGCGCAACGGCGCTCAGCTACGTCGCGCTCGTCGGCCGCGACGCGGTCGGCCTGCGTTATCTCGGTGCTGTCGTGCCGCGCGCGGCGTTGTGGATCGGCGCGACGGCGGGCTCGGCGCTCGGCAACGCGACCGGTTTCGGCGCCTTGACGGGCGGCGCGGTGCGCGCGCGCGTCTATGGCGTGGCCAGCGTCACGCCGGCCCAGATCGGCCGCATGACGGTTTTCACGAGCGTCTCGCTGGCACTCGCGCTGGTGCTGATGACGGCGCTCGGCATGGTGTGCGCCGCCGATCCGCTCGCGCGCATGCTGCATCTCGCACCGCTGACGCTCGGTCTGATCGGCGCGGCGCTGCTCGTCGCACTCGGCGTCATGGCCGCGGCATGCCGCAGCGAAACCCGCCCGATCCGCACGCGCTGGCAGTGGCTTTCTTTCGATATTCCCGCGCGTCGCGACCTGCTCGCGCAGATCGCGCTCGCCGTGCTCGACGTGGTGGCGGCCGGCCTCGCGTTGTGGGCCTTGCTGCCGCATGCGGACGTGAGCTTCGTGACCTTCATCACCGTGTATGCGGCGGCCATGCTGCTCGGCATGATTGGTCACACGCCCGGCGGCGTCGGCGTATTCGAGGCCGCCATGGTATTCACGCTGAACGGCAGCGTGCATACGCACGAAATGGTTGCCGCGCTGCTCGCTTATCGCGCGATCTATTTCGGTGTCCCGCTGATCGTCTCAGCCGGCCTGCTGGCCGGTTTCGAAGGACGCGCGCTGAAAAGCCGTCTGCCGTTGCGTCACGCGGCGGGCGCATCGAAACTCGCGCCGCTGTTCCTGAGCCTCGTCACGTTCGTGGTGGGCGGCATGCTGGTGATCTCCAGCGCCACGCCCGCGTTCTGGCAACGTCTGCACGTATTGCGCGACGTGCTGCCGCTGTGGGTGCTCGAAAGCTCGCAGATGCTGTGCAGCGTGCTCGGCGTGGCGCTGCTGTTCGTCGCGCGCGGCCTGTTGCGCCGGCTCGACGCCGCATGGTGGATGACCTTGCTGCTCGCGGTGCTGAGCCTCGCGTTGTCGCTGACCAAAGGGCTCGCCTTCGTCGAAGCGGGCGTGCTGTGCATGCTGATCGCGCTGCTGTTGTCCACGCGCCGGCGTTTCAACCGGCACTCGTCGCTGTTTGCCGAGCGCTTCACGGCGGGCTGGCTGGTGTCGGTGGCGATGGTGCTGATGCTGGCGGTGTGGGTGATGCTGTTCGCTTTCCGCGACGTGCCCTATACGCGCGACCTGTGGTGGCAATTCGCCTTCGACGAACGCGCGCCGCGCGCCTTGCGGGCGACGCTCGCCGCGAGTCTCTTCGCCGCGACCTTCGCGTTCTGGCAACTGCTGCGTCCGGCGCCGGGCCGCTTCGTCAAGCCGCCCGCCGAGGATCTGCTCGACGCCGCGCACATCGTGCGCGCCCAGGAGCGCAGCGATGCCGGCCTCGCCTTGATGGGCGACAAGAGCTTCCTGTTCTCCGAGTCACGCAAGGCGTTTCTGATGTACGCGAAGTACGGCCGCACATGGGCGGCGCTGCACGATCCGGTCGGTCCGCGTGAAGAGTGGGCGGCGCTGATCGGCAAGTTCGTCGCGCTCGCGCATGCGCATGGCGGCCGCGCGGCGTTCTATCAGGTGCGGGCCAACGCCTTGCCGCTTTATCTCGACGCCGGCCTCACGCTGATGAAACTCGGCGAGGAAGCCCACGTGGCGCTCGACGATTTCGACCTCAAGGGTTCGCACCGCGCGCATCTTCGTTACGCACTCAAGCGCGGTGAGCGCGACGGCTTCACCGTCGAAGTGATCGATCAGGCGAACGTGCCGGCTTCGCTCGACACGCTGCGCGAGATTTCGGACGGCTGGCTGGATAGCCGCGACGCGCGCGAGAAGAGCTTCTCGGTGGCCGCGTTCACCGACGAATACCTCGCCGCGCAATCCGTCATGCTGGTGCGCCAGAACGGCGAGCCGGCCGCCTTCGTCACCTTCATGACGACCGATCTGAATACCGAAGCCACCGTGGGCGTGATGCGTCACGTGGAAAGCGCTTCGCCGTATGCGATGGAATATCTCTTCACGCAACTGGCGCTGCATCTGAAGCAGGCGGGATTCCGCTCGCTGAGTCTCGGCATCGCGCCGCTTTCGGGCATGCAGCCGACGCCGCTCGCGTCGCGCTGGCACCGTCTGGCCGGCATCGTGTGGCGCTTCGGCGGCCGCTTCTATAACTTCCGCGGACTGCGAGCCTTCAAGAGCAAGTTCCAGCCGCATTGGGAGCCGCGCTATCTCGCGGCGTCGGGCTCGGTAGGCGTGTTCTTCACGCTGGCCGACCTGTCATTGCTGGCGGGAGGCCGGCGTTCATGACCTTGCAACTGTTTTTCCGGCGCGCCGTTGCGGCGAGCCTTGCTTTCGCCGCGCTCGGCGGCATGTCCGGCGGCGCCACGGCGCTGGCGGCAACGGCTAACACCGCCGGCGCGCTCAATACCAGCACCGTGGCCGGCGGCCGTTACGGCGATGTCGCCGTCACGCAGCCGGTGGGACCGTTGCGCGGCTTCGTGGTGCTGTACTCGCAGGCCTCCGGCTGGAGTGCGGCCGATCAGCAAAGCGCGGACGCGCTCGCGAAGTCCGGTGCGATGGTGGTCGGCGTGGATACGGCGCGCTACGCGAGCAACCTCGCCGCGAAAAGCGAAGCCTGCCATCAACTGGTGGGCGACGCCGAGGCCTTGAGCCATCAGCTCGAACGTCAGTCGCAATCGAGCCGCTACTTTGCACCGATCGTCGCCGGCACGGGGCAGGGTGCGACGCTTGCGGTGCGCGTGCTGGAACAGGCGCCGTCGAACACGATCGCGGGCGCCGTCTCGGTGGATGCGCAACGCGACCTCGATCCGCGTTTCGCGCCGTGTCCGCCGGACCCGACCATCATCCGCGACAAGGTGCCGGGCTTCCTCGACAAGACCAGCACCGGCAACGGCGATCGCGCGCGACTCGTCGCACTGGTGTCGCCGCATCTGCAAACGCTCTCCACCAGCGACGACGACGTCTCCGATCTGCCCTTGATCGAATTGCCGGCGGCGCATCCCAACGGCCTCATGGCGATCGTGATTTCCGGCGACGGCGGCTGGCGCGACCTCGACAAGACCATCGCGCAAGCCTTGCAGAAAGACGGCGTGTCGGTGGTCGGCTGGGACAGTCTGCGTTATTTCTGGAGCGAGAAGCCGCCCGCGCAGACCAGCCGCGATCTCGCCCGCGTCATGCAGACCTACGGCGCGCGCTGGCACGCCGAGCACATTGCGCTGGTCGGCTACTCGTTCGGCGCGGACGTCATGCCGTTCGCCTATAACCGTCTGCCGGAGACGCTGCGCAGCAAGGTTTCGCTGATCGCGCTGCTCGGCTTCGCGCCCGACGCGGATTTCCAGATCCGCGTGGGCGGCTGGCTCGGCATGCCGGCCAGCGACAAGGCGCTCAAGGTCCGCCCCGAACTGAACCGCGTGCCGCCCGCCATCGTGCAATGCTTCTACGGCGAGAACGAGAAGGACACGCTGTGCCCGGCATTGACGAATAGCGGCGTCGAGGTGATTCGCACCGGCGGCGACCATCACTTCGGCGGCGACTACAACGCGCTGGAGCGGCACATTTTGAGCGCGTTCAAAAAGCAGAGCGGCGTGCGCGACTAGCCACGCCCGGCAGGGCGGGCCACTTCTTCCCGCGCACGGCGGGACGGCCCGGCTTTTGACAATTGTCGGTTGAGAGCGGTATCGCACATATGCGGACCTTGCCGGCTTTTATGATTCTTACCAACTGTTGATGACGTTCTCATGCGGTCCCGTCTTCCGTCAGACGGAACCGCAGTCGTCCGCAAACCTGTCTGTGACATCTCCTGCGATAACGTAGCGCGCCATCGGGTAGCACCGACGCCCGGCAGCGCGCATGGCATGAACGCCGGCCTTCCCGCCAGCGCATCGTGCCGGCGTGACGCTGTGCGCAATGCCCACATGGTTCGAGGCCGCGAATGCTGGATTCCTTTTTCTTCGACACTGCCGCGCGCGAGCCGGACCGCCCCGCGCTATGGGTCGACGAACGTCTGTTCAGCTATGCCGAGCTGGCCGCGCGAGCGCAGCGGGTCGCCGCGGGCGTGACGGCGGCGCTGGCCGCCATGCCGCGCGATTTGCAACCCGGCATGCAGTTGGACATGCCGTTGAGCGCGCAACCGGACGTGCCAGCCGACACACCGCAGGCCGCGCGTTGTCTGCTGTTCGCGCATCGCAGCGTGGCGGCCTATGCGGGTCTGCTCGGCATTCTCGAAGCCGGCTGCGCCTACGTGCCGCTCAATCCGACCGTGCCTGCCGTGCGCATCGCCGCGGTGATCGAGCAATCGGGCGCGGACCTGCTGCTGGTGGATCGCCGTTGCGCGCCGCTGCTCGACGAAGTGGTGCCGTTGCTCGATGCGTGTCCGCGTATCTTCATGCTCGACGATGCCGACGCTGATGCCGCCATATTCGAACGACTGCCGCTGACGTCGGACCCTGCGCCGCATGTAACTCGCGCGCCCGGCGATCTCGCCTATATCCTCTTCACGTCGGGATCGACCGGCGCGCCCAAGGGCGTGCCGATCTCGCATGCGAACGCCGAGGCCTACGTCGACGCACAACTGCGCCACTTCGAACGTCTGCCGGACGCGCGCTATATCCAGTTTTGCGAGCTCACGTTCGATCCCTCGGTGCACGACATGTTCGTGTGCTGGGCGAACGGCGCCTGCCTGTACGTGCCGAAAACCGTCGAGCCGATTTATAACGCCGCGTTCATCAAGCAACATGGCATCACGCACTGGAACAGCGTGCCGTCGGTCGCCGCTTTCATGCAGCAGTTCCGCAAGCTGCCGGCCGATGGTTTTCCGACTCTGCGTATGACGGTGTTCGGCGGCGAACCGTTGTCCCGTTTCGTCGTTCAGGCGTGGCTGCGTGCCGCGCCTCACACGCGGATTATGAATCTGTATGGACCGACCGAGACCACGGTCGGCTGTGCGCAATTCGAGGTCACGCAGGCTTTCGCCGACGATCCGGCGCATGCGGTGATGCCGCTAGGTCATGCATTGCCCGGCATGGAACTGCTGATCGTGGACGCCGATCTCGAACCGGTTGCGCCCGGCGAAAGCGGTGAATTGCTGATCGGCGGTCCGCAGGTGGCGCCCGGTTATCTGTCGCCGAACGAGGCCGGCAATCGCCGCTTCGTGTCGCGAACCTACGCGGGTTGCTGGTCGCAGCGCTGGTATCGCAGCGCCGACGCAGCGCGCGAAGTCGAAGGGCAGGGCATCGTGTTTCAGGGCCGGCTCGATTCGCAGGTCAAGATTCGCGGCAACCGCATCGAACTCGAAGAAGTCGAGCACGTCGTGCAGGATTGCAGTCGCGCGGCGTTGTGCGCGGTGATCGCGTGGCCGGTGGACGACGCAGGCCGCGCGGGCGGCCTGATCGCCTTCGTGACGTCGCCCCAAGGCGACCATGTGCAGATCCTGCAGGCGTGCCGCCAACGGCTGCCGGTGTATGCCGTGCCGCAACGCATCGTGTCGCTCGATGCGTTGCCACTCAATGTCAATGGAAAAATCGACAGGAAAGCCCTTGCGCTGCAATGCGTGAGCGGCGATACGGTTGCGTGAAGTCGATAGAAAAAGATGTTTCGGATGACTGAATAGTTGTGCCTGTTAGGCAAATAAATCGGGGAATAAGATGAAAGATCATGTGCGCCGTATTCTGCAGGAAACCGCATGTCTGGACGTGCCGGTCGATACGCTGAACGATAGCGACGATCTCTACGCAGCGGGTCTCTCGTCTCTCGGCACGGTCCGGGTGATGATGGCGATCGAGGAATATTTCGACATCGAAATTCCCGGCGAGCTGATTACTCACGAGATGTTTCAAAGCATCGACGCATTGGCCGCCGTGATCGGCCAGGTCGCGCCGGAAGAATCGCTTGCGCCGCGAACTTGATACGGCACCGCGACTTTCGATGATGGCTAATCCCTCTACCATGCGGCCGGTCATCTTCGACGGCTGCTTTGGATGGCTGCATCAGCCGCTCGCCGCCCAGCCGTCGATGGGCGTGGTGCTGTGCAGTCCATTCGGTTACGACGCGTTATGCGCGCATCGCGGCTGGCGCGAATTCGCCGAGGCGCTCGCCGCGCGCGGCATGCCGGTGGTGCGCTTCGACTATCCCGGCACCGGCGATTCGAGCGGCAGCGAAGACGATCCGGCGCGCCTGCGCGCATGGATCGACAGCATCAAGGCCGCGGCCGCCTTGTTGCGCGCGAAGACCGGCGTCACCCGGCTCACCTTGTGCGGGCTGCGCCTCGGCGCGACGCTCGCGGCGCTCGCCGCTGAAGAAATGGAAGAGATCGAGAATCTGGTGCTGCTGCTGCCCGCCACGTCGGGCAAGAGCTACGCGCGCGAACTCGACCTCGCGCATCAAAGCTGGTTGCGCACGCAAGCAGGCATCGAAGGTATCGAGGGCGTCGGGAGCAGCCACGATACGGAGAAGGCGAAGACGGTCGGCGCGCATGGTTTCCGTCTCTATCCGGATACGCTCGCTACGCTCGCCGATGTCGATCTGGAGCGGCGCACGCAGCGTCCGGCGCAGCGCGTGCTGATCCAGGACCTCGGTGAAGGCGCGCGCATCAAGCGTCTCGCTGCGCGTTATCAGACTCTCGGCGCGCACGCCGAACTGCAGATTTACGGCGAATACAGCAAGTTTCTGATCGACCCGCATTACAGCGTGCCGCCTCGCAACGCATTCGACAGCGTGCTCGAATGGCTCGGCGCAAGCGCCGTCGAGGCGGGCGAACCGGCGGCGGAAATTCTCGCGTGCGCGCCGGGCGCGCGCATCGATTTTGCCGACGGACGCGAGACGCCGGTGATATTCGGCGGCGGCCGCTACGTGGGCATTTATTGTCAGCCGAGGCGTGCGCTCGACGGCGTACCGGCCGTGCTGTTCGTCAACACGGGCGGCGTGCATCGCGTCGGCGACGGCCGCGTGGCCGTGTTGATGGCGCGGCGTCTCGCGGCGCAAGGCATCGCGTCGTTGCGCATGGATCTCGGCGGCCTCGGCGACAGCGTCCGGCTCGCGCAGGATCAAACGCTCGACATGGTCTACTCGGGACCGGCGCTCGCGGATGCGAAAGCCGGCATCGACTGGCTGGTCGCGGCCGGGCACGCGAAGGCCGTGATGTTCGGCGTCTGTACGGGCGCGTATGTCGCGATTCATACGGCGCTCACGCATTCGGCGGTGGTGGGGTGCGCTGCCGTGAATCTGCCGTTCTTCGTGTGGGGAAGCGCGGCGAGCCGGCCCGGCGCGCGTCCGGTGGCGTCGAAGGGCGTCTACCGGCTGTCGATCCGCAATCCGCGCAAGTGGCTGCGCCTGCTCACGGGTCGTGCGAACGGCACGGCCATCACCGCCGAATTCGTGCGGCGCATGATCGTGCGTGCCGGTGTGCGTGTGAACGCGGCGGTCGAGTACCTGATGGGCCAGTCGACGCCGCGTGGCGCGATACGCCGGCTCGCGCTGGAACTGGACCGCAAGGGCGTGCAGACCTCGCTGATGTACGGTCCGCTCGACGAAGGCCGCGACGAGCTGGAGATGTATTTCGGCCGTGACGGCAACGAACTCGGCAAGCTGAAGAACGTCGATGCGAAAGTGATCGCCAAGGTCGATCACGCGCTGTTTTCGCAGGTGGCGCGCGACGCGATCATGCTTCAGTTCGAGCAGTTCCTGCGCGAACGGGTGCTGAGCGCGCGACGCGAAACCGTCGTGCAAACTGCCGGGCTGTGCGTGGCGGAAGTGCAGCAGCCCTGAGATTTCGTCGTGTTTTCAGGGCTTTTCGCTTCTCAGCGCGGCTGCGCACGTCGCGGCACGGCGTGTCGTCGGGGATTGACAAAGCGGAGCAAGTCGACGAAGATCGACTCCATGAACTGCCTCGACATCCGTATTGCGCTGATTATTAGCACCATTCATCGAATGGTGGGTTAGCGCGCGTCTGAGAGTAGTCAACAATCAACCCGCCCCACAAGGCGGGTTTTTTTATGTCCGCCTGCTGGAGCCTGTTGCCGATTCATCTTGCCGCACAGGAGCCTGTCTTGCTGCTACACGAACTCAACCCGCTTGCCGCCGAAGCCGCCGACAGCGTGGCATTGCGACACGACTACCTCAAGAAAACCCTGACCGCGCGCGTCTACGACGTGGCTCGCGAGACCGAACTCGAACGCGCGCCGAACCTGTCGGCGCGGCTGCGCAATCCGGTCTATCTGAAGCGCGAGGACAACCAGCCGGTGTTCTCGTTCAAACTGCGCGGCGCGTACAACAAGATGGCGCACATCCCGGCCGACGCGCTCGCGCGTGGCGTGATTACCGCCTCGGCGGGCAATCACGCGCAGGGCGTGGCGCTGTCGGCGGCGCGCATGGGCGTGAAGGCGATCATCGTCGTGCCGGTCACCACGCCGCAGGTGAAGGTGGACGCCGTGCGCGCCCACGGTGGACCGACCGTCGAGGTGGTGCAGTTCGGCGAGTCGTACAGCGACGCCTACGGGCACGCCGTGCAATTACAGGAACAGCGCGGCCTGACCTTCGTGCATCCGTTCGACGATCCGTACGTGATCGCCGGTCAGGGCACGGTGGCGATGGAAATCCTGAGCCAGCATCAGGGTCCGATTCACGCGATCTTCGTGCCGATCGGCGGCGGCGGACTCGCGGCCGGCATCGCGGCCTACGTCAAATCGGTGCGTCCGGAGATCAAGGTGATCGGCGTGCAGACCGACGACTCGTGCGCGATGGCCGCCTCGCTCAAAGCGGGCGAGCGCGTCACGCTCAACGAGGTCGGCCTGTTCTCGGACGGCACGGCGGTGAAACTCGTCGGCGAGGAAACCTTCCGGCTGTGCAGCGAATATCTCGACGACGTGCTGCTCGTGAACACCGACGCCCTGTGCGCCGCGATCAAGGACGTCTTCCAGGACACGCGCAGCGTGCTGGAGCCGGCCGGCGCGCTGGCCGTTGCGGGCGCCAAGCAGTATGCCGAGCGCGAAGGCATCGAGGACCAGACGCTGATCGCGATCACCTCGGGCGCGAACATGAATTTCGACCGCATGCGTTTCGTCGCCGAGCGCGCGGAAGTGGGCGAGGCGCGCGAGGCGGTGTTCGCCGTGACGATTCCCGAAGAGCGCGGCAGCTTCCGGCGTTTCTGCGAACTGGTGGGCACGCGCAGCGTCACCGAATTCAACTACCGCATTGCAGACGCGCATTCCGCCCAACTTTTCGTGGGCGTGCAGATCCGCAATCGCAGCGAGTCGGCGCAGATTGCGGGCGCGTTCGAGGCGCACGGTTTCGCCACCGTCGATCTGACTTTCGACGAATTGTCGAAGCAACATATCCGCTACATGGTGGGTGGACGCTCGCCGCTCGCGCACGACGAACGTCTGTTCCGTTTCGAGTTTCCCGAGCGGCCAGGCGCACTGATGAAATTCCTCTCGTCGATGGCGCCGAACTGGAACATCAGCCTGTTCCATTACCGCAACCAGGGCGCGGATTACAGCTCGATTCTGGTGGGCATTCAGGTGCCGGAAAGCGAGAACAGCGAGTTCGAACGGTTTCGCGCCACGCTCGGTTATCCGCACTGGGAAGAGACGCACAATCCGGTTTACCGGTTGTTTCTCGCGTAGTTTTTTACTCGCGAAGCGAGCGAGTCGGACCACGCTGAACCATGCATCGCGTCGGGGTTTACCTTGACGCGATGCCTCGCCCTCGCAAGCCGCACGATCCGCACAAAACGTCGCCAGGGCTTTCGGGACGCGGCTTCCGGCAATCTGAGCGGCGCGCGGCCAGCAATCTGTCGGCGAGCTTTATCTCAAAACTAGATATCGCCTATCCGTCATATCGCGTTGCGCGATACAGACGGCTTTCGTCACACTGAGTGCAAATCAATCGCCGCATTCAGGAGACAAACCATGCGCACCCAAGTCGGCATCATCGGTGCCGGGCCGGCAGGCCTGCTTCTTTCCCATCTTCTCCATTTGCGCGGCATCGACTCCGTCGTGCTCGAATCGCGCACGCGCGAACAGATCGAATCTACCATCCGCGCGGGCGTGCTTGAACAGGGCACCATGGACCTGCTGACCGAGGCGGGCGTCGGCGCACGCATGAAAGCCGAGGGCGCGCTGCATCATGGTTTCGAACTGGCCTTCGAGGGCAAGCGCCGCCGCATCGATCTGACGGGGCTCACGGGACATTCGATCACGGTGTACGCGCAGCACGAGGTCATCAAGGATCTCGTCGCGGCGCGCGTCGCCGCACGCGGTGAACTGCGTTTCGGCGTGTCGGATACCTCGATTCACGACATCGATACGGCCACGCCTTCGATCCGCTATCGTCACGACGGCGAGGAGCGCGAGTTGCAATGCGACTTCGTGATCGGCTGCGACGGCTCGCAAGGCGTCTCGCGCGCGGCGATTCCGCAGGCGCTGCGCAACGACTACGAACGCATCTACCCGTTCGGATGGTTCGGCATCCTATGCGAAGGGCCGCCGTCGTCCGACGAACTGATCTACGCGCGGCACGATCGCGGTTTCGCGCTCGTCAGCACGCGTTCGGCGAACGTGCAACGCATGTATTTTCAGTGCGATCCGAAAGATTCCGTGGAAAACTGGTCCGACGATCGTATCTGGGCGGAACTGCACGCGCGTGTCGATTCGCATGACGGCCAGAAAGTCGTGGACGGCAAGATCTTCCAGAAAAACATCGTGGGGATGCGCAGTTTCGTGTCGGCGACCATGCAGCACGGCCGGCTCTTTCTGGCCGGCGACGCGGCGCATATCGTGCCGCCGACCGGCGCAAAGGGCATGAACCTCGCAGTCGCGGATGTGCGCGTGCTCACTCAGGCACTCGGCGCGTTCTACGCCGACAATCGCAGCGATCTGCTGGACAGTTACAGCGAAACCGCGCTCAAGCGAATCTGGCGCGCGGAGCATTTCTCGTACTGGATGACGAGCATGATGCATCGCATCGAAGGAGCGTCGCCGTTCGAGCAACGCCTGCAGGTCGCAGAACTGGAATACGTGACGACTTCGCGCGCGGCGGCTACCGCGATGGCGGAAAACTACGTCGGTATTGCGGCAGTGTGACACCCGCGCACGTTGTCGCGCATTGTATTTCCAGCAGCAACACTGAATTCGGGTTATGAGGATTTATCCGGACGCGCCGGCCTTCTAGACTGTACTCACTGCTGCGTTTCAACCGGAACGCAGCGCTGAAGGCGCAACGACTTGCAACGGCGCGCAAGACCCTATTCCGGAGGTGGCTTCATGAAATCGCTCATTCAATCCGCTGTTATCGCATTGGCGCTGGCTGCGCCGATCGCGTCGTTCGCGCAATCGTCCGATCAGCCGCAGAATCCGCAAGCCACGCAGCAAAGCGCGGCCGATTCCAGCGGATATGGCCCGAGCGGCCACGGTTCGTGGCAGGCCGGCAATTCCAGCGACACGACCGTCAGCAGCTATTCGCCGCCGATCCACAACGTGCGTTGATTTATCGGCGGCGCGTGCGCGTAGTCGAAGCGCCGCGTAACCCGTCAAACCCGTCGTGAAAGATGCAAAAAAGCCGGCTATCGGATCACTCCGATAGCCGGCTTTTTATCGATTGTTCTGCGTCGCGCGTCTAGTGCGCTGCATTAGCACTTTGCGCGCGAACTATGGGTAGGGCGATCTCACTGCATGCGCAGCAACGCCAGCTCGTTTTGCAGCAAGGCCATGAGGTCCTCGTCAGTGGGACGGGTGCCCCAACGTCGCGCGCCCGCCGCCGACGCGATCGCGATCCACGAGTGCGGTGGAAACCATTCGCGCAGCACCATGCCGTCCTGACGCAAACACAATTGGCCGGTCTGTTCGCTGTATTCCGTGCAGACGGCGACGCCGTCGAGTTGCGCCGTCACACGTCGTGGATCGTTGCGTACCATTCGTCGCTCCTGCAAAAGGCGCGGCTTCCAGTTTCCGCGTGGCATCGATGCGGCGTCGTCGCCGACGCGTCACCGATGCGCGTATCAATGATCGCGGCCGTGCCAGTCACCGTGATCGCCGTGGTCGCCGTGATCGTCATGACCATCGTGGCCGTGCCAGTCGCCGCGCGGACCATAGCCGCGTGCGTCGTGCCACTCGCGCTCGTGATGACGCTCTTCCCATTCGCGACGCGCCCAGTAGCGATGACCGTCGTAATAGCGGTCGCCATACCATCCCGGACTGACCACCACGACCGGCGGCGCATATTGCGGCGGCGGAGGCGGCGGTGCATAGACCGGCTCCGGTGCCACGGCCACGCCGGGAATGCCGATGTTCACGCCCACGTCGACGTGAGCCGATGCCGCCGACGAAGCGCCGATGGCGAGTGCTGCGAAGATCGTCATGGACAGCAGACGGCGGGTTGAAGTGCTCATGATGTTGTTCTCGTGTTTAACGTGTGATGGCTGTCTGCAAAGGTTTGCCGCGAACCGCGCAAACCGCGCGAGCTTTGCTCAATAGCGGTGATAGTGATCGTGATAGCCGCCGCCCACCGGTACGACGATGCAGCCGCCGAGTGCGCTGCCGAGCGAGACGGCGAGAATGAGCAATGCGAAAATTCGTTTCATGAGGTGCCTTCCCTTATACGTTTTGCGTTTGAACCGAACTCTACTGAGCAGCGGAATTACCAGTGTGTTTGTGTGTAACAGGACGTGTCGATTCGCGCGTCACCGCGTCTCGGCAGTCGTGCGGCCATGAAACGCGCGACAGCAGCGTGTGCAGCGCATGAATCAGCCAGAAACTGCGACTCAAGCCGTTGAGCGCGTTACGTAATTTGCCGCGCCGTGATCGGTGCAGACGCGACTCAGCACGGCCTGAGCGCAACCGGGAAGTGGCACGAAGCTTGAAACGCGAGGTAGCGGCTGATATGCAGCGCGGATACATTCAGTTTCAGATCACACACGTAAGGGCGTCCGCGATTCAGCATCGCGGCGCTTTCGACACCATCGCATCCGCAAACGGGCGTTTGCGCTCTGCGTGATAAGCACATCGGAAACAAGTGTTTTACGCGTGCGACGAACGCTGGTTAGATCGTGAAACTTTCCCCACGATCAGGAGCCGCCCAGCATGTCGAACCTCAGTCTCGCGACGTCCAGTGCTTTGGACATTCATCCCGTCACGGGCCGCATCGGCGCGGAAATTCGCGGCGTGCGTCTGTCGGGCCAACTCGACGCGTCGACTATCGATGCGATTCGCGCGGCGCTCGTGCGACACAAGGTGATTTTCTTTCGCGGCCAGTCGCATTTGCAGGATGCCGATCAGGAAGCTTTCGCGAGGCTGCTCGGCGAGCCGGTCGCGCATCCCACGGTGCCGGTGGTGGAGGGCAGCGACCATCTGCTCGAACTCGACTCGCATCGCGGTGGCCGCGCGAATTCATGGCATACGGACGTAACTTTCGTCGAGGCCTATCCGCAGGCGTCGATCCTGCGCGCCGTGACGATTCCCGATGTGGGCGGCGATACGGTGTGGGCCAATACGGCCACCGCCTACGACGATCTGCCGCCGCCCTTGAAGGCGCTCGCCGGGCAGTTGTGGGCCGTGCATAGCAACGAATACGACTACGCGAATCACACCAGCGTCGGCGAGCGCGGCCGCGATGTCGACGCGATCAAACGCTATCGCGAGGCGTTCGTGTCGACGCGCTACGAGACCGAGCATCCGGTGGTGCGCGTGCATCCCGAGTCGGGCGAGCACACCCTGGTGCTGGGACACTTCGTGAAGAGTTTCGTCGGATTGACGCCGTCGGCGTCGGCGCATTTGCTGGAAGTGCTGCAAGGCTACGTGACGCGGCCGGAGAACCTCGTGCGCTGGCGCTGGCAGGCCGGCGACGTCGCAATCTGGGACAACCGCGCGACCCAGCATTACGCCGTGAACGATTACGGCGACGCGCATCGCGTGGTGCGACGCGTGACGCTGAAGGGCGATGTGCCGGTCAGCGTCGACGGCCGCCGCAGTTTCACGCGCAGCGTGCAGCCGAATCTTTCCGCGAAGGCGGCGTAGGGCCGAAGGCGCGACGGGACCGGTCCTGTCGCGCCATCACCGGCGGCGAGTCTGTCGATCTTCGTCGTAACTTGTACGACAACGGATATCTCTACTATTCGAGAAAATTACCTGAATCCTTCCAGGTTTGTCCTTGCCAGATAAGGCTTCCCCGTCTGGAAGGGTAAACGATGACTGATAACGTCTCCGAAATCGGATTAGTGTTCCTTACGTGGTGCTATATTGCGCCGAAAGGAAGTCGAACGGCATAGACCGGGCTTCACTTCAGGGGCGATTCACTCAAGGAATTACCTATCACGGGACACATAGTCCACGGAGGAGACATGAGGATCAAGAAGGCCATCGACCGCGTGCCTGGCGGTCTGATGCTGGTGCCGTTGCTGCTCGGCGCCTGTGTTCACACGTTCGCGCCGGGCGCGGGCAAATACTTCGGCTCGTTCACCAATGGCCTGATCAGCGGCACCGTGCCGATTCTCGCGGTGTGGTTCTTCTGCATGGGCGCGACCATCGATCTGCGCGCCACGGGCGTCGTGCTGCGCAAGTCGGGCACGCTGCTCGTGACCAAGATGCTGGTGGCGTGGATCGCGACGATCGTCGCCGCGCATTTCATCCCCATCGACGGCGTCAAGGCGGGCCTCTTCGCCGGGCTCTCGGTGCTCGCCATCACCACCTCGATGGACATGACCAACGGCGGCCTCTACGCCGCGGTCATGCAGCAGTACGGCAGCAAGGAAGAGGCGGGCGCGTTCGTGCTGATGTCGATCGAATCCGGGCCGCTCGTCAGCATGATCATTCTTGGCGCAACCGGCGTGGCGTTCTTCGAGCCGCGGCTGTTCGTCGGCGCGGTGCTGCCGTTTCTGGTGGGTTTCGCGCTCGGCAACCTGGATAGCGAACTGCGCGAATTCTTCGGCCGCTGCGTGCATCCGCTGATTCCGTTCTTCGGCTTCGCGCTCGGTAACGGCATCGATCTGAACGTGATCGTGACGAGCGGCTTGCCGGGCATCGTGCTGGGTCTCGGCGTGATCGTCGTGACGGGCATTCCGCTGATTTTCGCGGACCGCTGGATTGCGGGCGGCAATGGCGCGGCGGGGCTTGCGGCTTCGTCGACGGCGGGCGCTGCGGTGGCCAACCCGGCCATCATCGGCGAGATGATTCCGCGCTTCAAGCCGCTGGTGCCGGCCGCCACGGCGATGGTCGCTACCGCGTGTCTGGTGACGGCCATCCTGGTGCCGATTCTGGTCGCGCTATGGACGCGCCGGCATCATGCGCGCGACGCCTTGCGCGAGGAATTCGTCTCCGCAACCACGCCGCCGCCGCTGAGCGAGCAGCGCGACGTGCATGTGTGACGTGCATGGATGAGGGCGGTGCGTGGTAGCTATTCTTCCTGGCGGGCAGCTTTAGTTCACGTGGCCGGCGCGGCGACTGAGCCTGCCGCCACCTTCACATACGACTGATCCGGACCGGGGCCGCGCGTTGCGCGGCCTCGTGCATGGCGGCAACGTTCGCCGCGCGTGCGCTAACGTCCGAGCTTCGTTTCGAGCATGGCTTTCACCTCGGGCCACTCGTTGTCGATGATGCTGAAGCGCACCGAATTGCGCTTGCGTCCATCAGGCATGATCCGCTCGTGCCGCACGATTCCTTCCTGTTTCGCACCGATGCGCAAGATGGCCGCGCGCGATCTCTCGTTGAGTTCGTCGGTGGTGAACTGCACGCGCACGCACTGCATCGCGTCGAATGCATGCGCGAGCAGCAGATACTTCGCTTCGGTGTTGACGACCGAGCGTTGCGCCGATTTTCCGAGCCACGTATGGCCGATTTCCAGCTTGCGATTCGCGCGGTCGATCTTCCAGAAACGCGTGCTGCCCACCACCGCGCCCGTGTCTCGCCTGACGATCACGAATGGCATGACCGTGCCGGCCGCGCGACCGGCGAGTGCAGTGGCGATGTAAGCGTCGATGGTGTCGCGGCCGGGCACGACCGTGAGCGTCATGGTCCACAGTTCGCCGTCCGCCGCGGAGCCGAGCAACGCTTGCGCGTCGTCCTGCCGAAGCGGTCTGAGTTCGACGGATGGTCCGGTGAGGGTGGCTTGCGTGAGTTCAGACGCGGTGTCGTTCATGAGAGGCGGCAAGGGTGGTGTCGCGGCGCATCATCATAGAACGAAGCGTGGGCGACGGTGAACCACGCGAGCAGCGACGAGCCGAAAAAAGAAAGGTCCGCGAACCTGCGTTCGCGGACCTTCCTGGCTGGGTCATGGCTGGCTAGTGGCTGCCCCGTTACTACCTCGTTACTCGGTCGAGGCAGCCCGGCGCAGTTCAGCGCGGATCAGGCTGCCGTGACGGAAACCGACTTCGTGACCAGATAGGCTTCCATGGCTTCCGGACCGCCTTCCGAACCGTAGCCGGAATCTTTCACGCCGCCGAACGGCATTTCCGGCCACGGCGTTGCCGGCTGGTTGATCCACAGCATGCCGACTTCGAGTTGCTGCGACAGCAGATGCACGTTGCTGAACGCCTTCGTGAACGCATAACCGGCGAGGCCGAACGGCAGACGGTTCGCTTCGGCGATCGCGTCTTCGAGCTTGTCGAAACCGCGGATCGCGGCGATCGGGCCGAACGGCTCGTTGTTGAACACGTCCGATTCGAGCGAGACGTTGGTCAGCACCGTGGGCGCGAAGAAGTTGCCTTCCGTGCCGACGCGTTCACCGCCGGTTTCGATCTTCGCGCCGGTCTTGCGCGCGTCGTCGATCACCTTGCTCATGGCCGTCAGACGGCGGGCGTTGGCGAGCGGCCCGAGCGTGGTGCCTTCGGTCAGGCCGTCGCCGAGCTTGAGGCCTTCGGCGTGCTTGACCAGCGCGGCTGCGAACTCTTCGCGGATGCTGTTGTGCACCAGGAAGCGGGTCGGCGAAATGCACACCTGGCCCGCGTTGCGGAACTTCGCGCCACCGGCAGCGCGCACGGCGAGTGCGACGTCCGCGTCTTCAGCGACGATCACCGGCGCGTGACCGCCCAGTTCCATCGTTGCACGCTTCATGTGCGAACCGGCGAGCGCCGCCAGTTGCTTGCCCACCGGCGTGGAGCCCGTGAACGTGACCTTGCGGATCACCGGATGCGGGATCAGGTAGCTGGAGATTTCCGCCGGGTCGCCGAACACGAGGCCGACCGTACCGGCCGGCACGCCGGCTTCGACGAATGCCTGCAGCAGCGCGGCGGGCGAGGCGGGCGTTTCTTCCGGCGCCTTGACGAGGAACGAGCAGCCGCTCGCCAGTGCCGCGCTCAGCTTGCGCACCACCTGGTTGACCGGGAAGTTCCACGGCGTGAACGCCGCGACCGGACCGACCGGCTCCTTCAGCACCAGTTGCTGTACCGAGATATTGCGCGAGGGCACGACGCGGCCGTACACACGGCGGCCTTCGTCGGCAAACCACTCGATGATGTCGGCTGCGGACAGCATCTCGATGCGCGCTTCGGCGAACGGTTTGCCCTGTTCCTGGGTCATCAAACGAGCGATGTCCGATGCGCGTTCACGCACGAGCGCGGCGGCCTTGCGCATGGTCGCGGCACGTTCGTTGGCGGGAATCTTGCGCCAGGCGTTGAAGCCGGCCTGCGCGGCGGCCAGCGCGCGGTCGAGGTCGGCGATGCCGGCGTGAGCGACCTTGCCGATGGCCTGGCCGGTAGCGGGGTTGATGACGTCGAGGGTTTTACCGCTGGCGGCGTCGCACCACTCGCCGTTGATGAGAAGTCGGGTGTCGGTATAGCTCGAAGTGGCCATGCTGGGTTCCTGTAGAGGGGAAAACAAGGCGATGGGGCGCGCGGCCGCGACAGCGGCGGGACCCGCGTGCCCAAGGATGGACTGCCGATAGTAATCATCTTATCTGATTGTGAAGGATCGTACCGGCGCTGCGGGTGTGGCGACGACGCGGCACGCGTGTTGCTGCACCGGTTGCCGCAGTGGAGGGAAACCGGCCACAGCGCCGGCTTGCAAAGAGGCGTAGAGTCGGACAGCATCGGTCTGATGGAAGCAGCGCCGCGCCGTGCGCAAGCCCATGGCAGCATCGGGCGGGATTCCGGTTTCAAGCCGGGTTTCACGGCGACAGTCATCCGGCACGATGGATCGGGTCGCAACAGAAGGCAGCAGGCAGCAACGAAGGGTCGCAGGAAAGACGGAACGCAGGGACGCAGCACGCAGGAGCGACGCGCGCGGATTGCCGGTTGAGCGGTGAGCCGGACGCCGAGCAGAAAGCCGACACGGCGGATGCCGCCGGATTAACCAGATGCAAACGAGGAATCGAGATGCCTACCGGTACAGTGAAGTGGTTCAACGACGCAAAGGGCTTTGGTTTCATCACCCCGGACGACGGCGGTGAAGATCTGTTCGCCCATTTTTCGGAAATCCGTAGCGAAGGTTTCAAGTCGCTGCAGGAAAACCAGAAGGTCAGCTTTGAAATCAAGCAAGGGCCGAAAGGTAAGCAGGCGGCGGATATCAAGCCCGTCTGAGGCAGTGCATACCGGCTCGCGCGAAAGCGCGTAGCCGGTGTGGCGGTCCGGCCGGCGGCGTGCAGCGTTGCCTGAAAACTGTAAGTTTTCGCGTGGTCTGCGTGCAGTTATCGAATGCCGTTTGACGCCGCATGCCGCTGCGAACAGCCGTTGAAAACCGCATTCGCGCAACACGCGCGCGCGGCCGCGTGGGCAGCGTCACGAGCCTGTTGGCGCACGCTGCTACAATCTGTTTCTTTCCCGTTTGAATTTTGACTTTTGCGCTATGGGTTTCGAACAACTCGCTGAACTGAAGAAGCAACTGGCCGCGGCTCGGGCCGAAGCGGTGTCCGCCGCCAAACCTGCCGCCAAGGCGGGTGGAAAGCCGGGTGCGAGGCCTGCGCGCAAGCCGGGTGCGCCGCACCGTGGCGCGCCGGCCAATGCCGGTGCCGCCGCGCCGGAGGCGAAGTCCGCCGCCAAGGCCGCACGGCCGGCAGCGAAGCAGGAGGCTCGTCCGGATGCGAAGCCCGTGGACCCGGTGGTCAAGTCGATCGGCCGCCTGCAGAAGCGCTTCCCGACCGCGTTCCCGAAGAACCCGGCGCCGAAGTTGCCGCTGAAGGTCGGTATCTTCGAAGACCTTGTGGTGCATGCCAAGGAACTGTCGTTGAGCGAAGCCGAGTTGCGCGACGCCATCAAGACGTGGTGCCGTGGCAGCCGCTACTGGAAGAGCCTCGTGGAAGGCGCTGCGCGCGTCGATCTGACGGGCGGCGCGGCAGGCGTGGTGACGGCGCAGGAAGCGGCTGGCGCACAACGTCTGCAGGCACATCGCGCAGGCAAGGCCGCAGCGAAATCCGCCAATGGTTCTGCGAATGCGGCCGAGTCAGCGACGGCAGGCGCGCCGGCTGAAGGCGTGCAGGCCGCGCAGGTCAGTGCGGCTGCAAATGCGGCTGCCAGCACGACGGCGGCGGACGAAACCGTTGCGGCGGTGCGAGCCGAAAGCAATGCACCGGAGCAGCAACCGGCCGCCGCGGACGTCGCGAACGCCCCGGCAGCGGAACCCGTCGCGCCGGCAACGGCATCGCAGGCCGACGCACAAAGCTGAATCCGCGCTAGCGGTTCGACCCGAAGGCTGGCTGCTGCCTCATGCAGAGCCGGCCTCGGGTCTTCGATATCAGGCCGACGCCTCGCTGCGTCGCGCTGTCTTCAGGTTATTCCCCAGGCTGCACGCCAATCGCACGTCATCGCTCGCGGACCGTCGAGCGGTCGCCACGCCCGCGCGCAAACGTCTCTCCTACACCGCACCCAGCCGCGCGCGCACGAAGCCGACGTGCTCGCGCAGCACGTAAAACGCGTCCGCGTAGGCGAGCGGCATGCGCAGCCGGTTCAACGACTCCTCGATCTGATCCAGTTCCGCGAAAAGCTTCACGCGCTCGGCTTGCGTCGAGTCGGCGAGCGCGCCGCGTTCGATTGCGATCAGCGCGCCGTAATAGCGGTAGATGCGCGAGCGCACCCGCCAGCGATAGAGCGCGGGAATCAGGCGCATGGCCGGAAAGAGCAGCACGGCCATCGGCAACAGGAGCACCAGCGTGCGGTCGCCGATGCTGGCCAGCCAGAACGGCAGCGTGCGATATAGAAAGCTCTTGCCGGTCTTGTAATAGCGCTGCGCGTCCTCGCTGATCTGATACTCGCGCGCAATCGGGTTCGGAAACTCGCCCGCATGTTGCAGCAGGCCCGGCATGCCGTGCACTTCCTGAGCGGCTTCGATCAACAGGTCGGAGATGGCCGGATGCAGATTGGTGCGCGCCACGAGTTCGACGGTCGGGCTGATCAGATGTACCGTGTCCGGCGGAATCCTGCGGCGCAAATCGAGCACACCCGCGGGCAGGTCGATCTGATCGAGATACGGAAAGAGGCGCGTATAGGCGCTCGCTTCGTCGAAGTTCATCACCGAAATGCCGGGCACTTTCAGCAGGCGCAGCATCAGCCCGCGCGTGGCGGAGTCGCCGTTGAGGATCGCCGCGTCGACCTCGTTGGAAACCAGTTGCGTGGCGGCCTGCAGGCCGTCGCTCGGCACGAGGGTCGTGCTGCCGCCCGGAGCTATGCCGTTTGCATCAAGCAGCTTGAGCGCCAGCAGTCGTGTGCCGCTGCCTTCGCGTCCGATCGCGATCCGCTTGCCTTCGAGTTGGGACAGTTGAGTCACACCCGTGCCGCGATAAAACACCACCACCGGGATGTAGAACACGCTACCGAGCGACATCAGATGCGAGGTGTCGTGGCCGTCCGCGACACCGCCTTGCACCAGCGCCAGATCGACGTGCTGCTTTGGGTCCAGCAGACGTTCCAGGTTCTGCACGGAACCGTCCGACTCCAGCACCTTCAGGGTGATGCCATTCTGCGCGAGGATCTTGCGGTACTGGCCCGCGGCCACCATGAAGGTGCTGTCGCGCGGACCGGCGCTCATCGTGATCGTCTTGGGCGGCGCGGGATCGACCACCCACACGATCAGCGTCACCACCGCGACGATCAGCGCGGCCACGATGGCATAAGGCAGCGTGTGGTCGCGCCACTCTGCATGCGAATGATCGCCGGGGAAGTGCGGGGGACGCGGGCGAGGCGCTTTCATTGACACTCCATGCCGGTAGCGGGGATGGATCATTGTCCACCGTCGGCTGCGGTTTTGCCGCTGGCGTTTGCACTATCCGCTCGGGGTCATCCCTGGGCCGCGCGGCAGCACGAAGACGGCGCGGCGCGATGCCTCGAATCGCTCGCCGGCTCTGTGCAGCGCCGCACGCAGCGGGCGCGTCCCACGCTCAAAACGGCCGGCGGCGCGTGGCATAATCGGCGCAAGTTCGTCTCGTGCCGCCAAGCGTATCGTGAGTCGTGTCCATCGGATGATCGGCAGTTGGCTGGGATTGTTTGCGATCCTGATGGCCACACTCGCGCCGACCGTCTCTCACACGCTGGCCGCCTGGCGCAGCGCGAGCGGCATGCAGGACGAGCATTGCGCGATGGTGTCGATGGCTCCGATGGATGGCATGGCGTCGATGCCGGATATGCCCGATATGCCGGACATGCCCGGCATGCACCACGGCAGCCGCATGCACGACATGGCCGGCAAACCAGCCAGCAACGCCATCGTCAAGGCCGCCTCCAACCAAGCCACCGACACTCACACCCACACCGCCGCCTCCGACGGCGACGCCTGCGGCTATTGCAGTCTGCTCGCCCACATGCCGGCCGTGCCGAGCGTCGAGGCGCTGTTCTTCGTGACCGTCCGCGCGATCCAGTTGCGCGTTGCCGTTCGCTTCGAGCGTGTTCGTCGCGTCGAACCACTGACATCCGCGCAACCTCGCGCGCCACCGCTTCATTCCTGATCCCCAGCCTTCAGTCGCGATGCCGTGTGGGCATCGCGGTGTCGTCGCGCGTCCATTCGACGCCGCGCCGGCATTGTCACGACTCAGGAACAGGATGAACCATGTCTATTTCATCGAGCTACGAATCTTCGAGGCGCGGCCGTCCGTTGGCGGCCGTCTCACTGGCCGCGGCCGTCGCCGGCACGCTGCTTTGCGCGTCCACGGCGGCCCACGCGCATGCGATTGCCGGCGACCGCGTTTTCCCCGCGACACTGTCCATCGACGATCCCGGCGTCGGCGACGAAGCCAACTTCCAGTACGGTCACCAGCGCGTGCCCGGCGACGACGGCGATCAGAGCATCAACACCTTCGACGTCGAATACGACAAGCTCATCACGTCGCGCCTCGCGCTTTCGGTGGGCGGCACGTACGTCATGCAGAACAACCCGCACGCGCGTGGGTTCGACAACTTCGGGGTCGGTCTGAAATACCTGCTGTATGTGAACGACGCGCACGAGTTCATGACGTCGGTGGGCGTGGATGCCGAACTCGGCGGCACCGGCAGCCGCGCCATCGCCGACAATTTCTCGACCATCTCGCCAACGGTGTACGTGGGCAAAGGCATGGGCGATCTGCCGGACTCGCTCGCGTATCTGCGCCCGATCGCCATCACCGGCGAAGCGGGCCCCGCGCTGACCACCGGCGCGGGGCAGCCGAACGCCTTCAATTACGGCTTCACGGTGCAGTACAGCCTGCCGTATCTGCAGCAGCACGTGCGCGATATCGGCTTGCCGCAACCGCTCGCCAACGTGATTCCACTGGTGGAGATTCCGCTCTCGCGCAGTCAGGGACAGACAACCGGCACGGTGAATCCGGGCTTTATCTGGATCAACCGTTATGGACAGTTCGGCGTCGAGGCGCAGATTCCGATTAACCGCGCGAGCGGCTCGCACGTCGGCATTCTGGTGCAGGCGCACATTTTCTTCGACGATGTGGCGCCCACCACGATCGGCAAACCTCTCTTCCAGTAACGCAGGAGCCCAACATGAAAACGCAATGGATGACCTGGCGCGGCGCGTCGAAAACGATGGCCGCGCTCGTCGCGAGTTTTATTCTGAGCAGCGCGGCGCTCGCGCATGTGTTTCCGCAGAAGCAGGAGCCCGGTGCGGGCGCGACGGTGGCGTCGCCCGCGCAGGTGCGCATTCTGTTCGACGGCCCGCTCGAAGCCGCGTTCAGTTCGCTGACCGTGAGCGACGCCAACGGCAAGCCGGTGAACACGGAGAAGAGCGTGGTCGATCCGCAGCAACGCGCGCAGATCGCGGTGGCGTTGCCGCCGCTCGCAACGGGCCGCTACAACGTGCACTGGATCGCAGTGGCGTCGGACGGCCATCGCACGCAGGGCAATTATTCGTTCACGGTGAAGTAGCGCGAGCCGTCGCGCTACGCGAAAACGGTCGGCTCACTGGCCGGCGAGGTGCCTCACCAGCGCCTTTTCCGGCCGGCGCAACGCATGCCTGTCGCGCATGCAGAGCAGCAACTGGCGCGTGGCCCATGCGTCCGTGAGTTCGATCGTGCGCAGACCCAACGTGCCGCGATAACGCTTCGCCGCGGTAGCCGGCACGATGGCGATTCCCGCGCCCTGTTCGACCATGCAGCAGACGTTTTCGAAAGTGCGCATATGCGCGCGGATAGTGAGCGGCTGGCCGGATAGCAGCGCGCGTTCTCCGAGATACGTGTGCAGCGCGCTGCCCGTGCTCAGTCCGATGAAGTCGCGCCCGCCCACTTCCGCGAGCGTCACCCGTCGACGTGTGGCGAGCGGATCGTCGCGGCTCGTCACGAGCACGAGTTTGTCGACGGCGAAGGGCAGCGTGTGTAATGCGCCGTGCTCGACGGCGTCGGAAATGATGCCGATTTCCGCGGCGCCGCTCAGCACCGCTTTCACTGTCTCGCTGCTTGGGCGCTCCTTCAGATCGATCTGCACGTTCGGGTGATCGCGCAAAAATACGCCGATCGCGGACGGCAGGAATTCGGTGATCGCGGCGGTGTTGGTCCACAAACGGATGCACGCCTTGGCGCCGTCCTGATGCTCGCCCAGCTCGCGCTGCATGCGCTCGATCTGTCCGAGCACGAGCCGCGCGTGATGCGCCAGCGTGTCGCCGGTCGCGGTGGATTCCACGCCGCGCCGGCCCCGTTCGAGCAGCGGCATGCCCAGCGTTTCTTCCATGCCGCGCAGCCGCGCGCTCGCCGACGGCAGCGACATGTTGGCGCGCGCGGCGCCATGCGTGATGCTGCCGGTTTCCAGAATATAGAGAAAGAGGCGAAGGTCGATCAGATCGAAGCGCATGGTTCAACGATGAAAAATACAGCGTGAAGAAGCGGTTGGCGAGACCCGCGGCCTGTTGTGTAGCCTAAGCCGCAGCCTAAGTCTCGGTACGTATCTTACGCATTGTGGCCGTCGTTGCGGCGATTGAAAATCCACCCATGTCATTCAATTCGTCCAGCCGATGATCTCTTCGTTTGCGATCCGCATGAGCGTCGTTGCCGCGACTTTCGTCGTGGCGGGCTTCGTCAAGGGCGTGACCGGCATGGGTCTGCCGACCGTCGCGATGGGCGTGCTCGGCACGTTGATGCTGCCGGTGCAGGCCGCGGCGCTGCTGTTGCTGCCGTCCTTCGTCACCAACGTGTGGCAGTTGTTCGCCGGGCCGCGCGTCGGGGCGCTGGTGCGGCGCTTCTGGCCGATGATGACCGGCATCGTCGCGGGCACGCTTGCGGCGGCGTCCTTCATTGCGGGCGGTGGCGGCGGCTGGGCGGTGGTGGGACTCGGCGCGGCGCTCGCGCTCTACGCGCTCGCCGGTCTGCTGAAGTGGCGCGTGGCAGTCGCGCCGCGTCACGAGCGCTGGTTGTCGCCGCTGATCGGCGCTGTCACGGGGGCGATCAGCGGCGGTACAGGCGTGTTCGTGATGCCGGCGGTGCCGTATCTGCAGGGGCTGGCTTTGTCGAAAGAAGATCTCGTGCAGGCGCTCGGTCTCTCGTTCACGGTATCCACCATCGCGCTTGCCATCGGTCTGAGCCGCGAGCAGGCGGTCGACCTGAGCGATCTGCGCGAATCGGTGTTCGCCGTCGCGCCAGCGCTGATCGGCATGTGGATCGGCCAGCGCGTGCGCGATCGCATCAGCGCAGCGACGTTTCGCCGCTGGTTTTTCGTTTGCCTGCTCGGCCTGGGTATTCAGTTAATGGCGCGCGCGTTCGTCTGACAGGAAGTGAGTCCGGCAAACGAAGGAGGGACGTATCGTGTGGTCGAGTATTCTGGACACCTTTGGCGCACTGGCCGTGCTGGCGAGTGTGGCGGCCAAGATCGCGTGGTGGAGAAAACGCGAAAAGTGCTGACCTGTGTAGCACATTCTTAACGGGGAGCGAGGCGCTCGGGCAGTGCGTAACGCTGCATGGTGCGCTCCATGCCATCGAGAAAAGCCTGCTCCGCCGCGTTCATCTTGCGCGCGCGCAGCCACAGCAGGTCGATGTCGACATCCACCAGTCCTTCTTCCGGCGGCAGGCGCCACAAGCGCTGTTGCGCGAGATCGTCGCGCACGATGTGCTCGGGCAGACAGCCGATGCCATAGCCCGCGAAAATCAGCCGCCGCACTTCGTCGAGACTCGGCGAAGCGGCGACGATGCGCCCGGTGAAGCCGCGCTGATCGCGAAACACGGTGAGCGGCGAGAGACTGTCGCCGATCTGGTCGCTCGTGAACGAGACGAAATTTTCCGCCAGCAATTGATCGACGGAAAGCGCATGACGGCCGAACAGGCGGTGATGCCGTCCGCAAAACAGTGCATACCGTTGACGCAGAAAACAGCGCTGTTCCAGTTTGTCGACGGGTGTGCGGCACAAGCCGAGTCCTGCCGTGGCCGTTTTTTGCAGCAGCGAGGAAATGATGTCCGACGAACGCATTACCTCGATATGCAGATCGACACGTGGATAGGTCTTGTGAAAGTCCGCGAGAAATTCGTCGTACACGCCGGAGTCGATCCGGCTCACCGTCAGGAGGCGGATCGAGCCGGTGATGTCTTCGCTGCGGTCGTCCAGTTCGGTTTCGAGCCGCGACATGTGCCCGTAGATATCGCTGGCGATCCGGTAGACCTCCTCGCCGGCGCGCGTGGGTTCGAAGTGCGGCCCGCGGCGCGTGATCAGATTTCGCCCGAGCGTGTCTTCGAGCCGCTTGAGCGCCTGGCTGACGGCGGGCTGCGTGAGATGCAGGCGGGCCGCGGCGCGGCTCACGCTGCGCTCCTGCATGATGACGAGAAACGTGCGCAGCAGATTCCAGTCGAGCCGGTCGTTGAGGAAGCGCGTCACGTCCGCGCGCAGTTGAGTCATGACGCCGCCTTGATGAGTCAGGGTAGGTAACGGGCAAAGGTATTAGCCAGATTTATAGTCAAGATAATAAACCGAAATTTGACTAATGTTTTATGGATGGCGATAAACGCTCAAGCGGATTTCCGTAAAAAACGAGTGAGGAGCGACCATGAACCAACCCATCCCGCCGGCGCGTCAGCCGGTGCGCGCGGCGAGCGCCGCATTCATCGGCACGATGATCGAGTGGTACGACTTTTATATTTACGCCACGGCCGCCGCGCTGGTGTTCGGCGAACTGTATTTCCCGTCGCATGACCCGTTCGTCAGCACGATGGCGTCGTTCGCGACCTTCGCGGTCGGCTTCTTCGCGCGTCCGCTCGGCGGCGTGATCTTCGGCCATCTGGGCGACCGCATCGGCCGCAAGAAGGCGCTCATGACCACGCTAATGATGATGGGCGTGGCGACGGTCTGCGTCGGTCTGCTGCCGGCGTACGCCAAGGTCGGCGTGCTCGCGCCGGTGCTGCTGGTGTTACTGCGCGTGGTGCAGGGCGTGGCGGTGGGCGGCGAGTGGGGCGGCGCGGTGCTGATGGCCGGCGAACACGCGCCGAAAGGGCGGCGCACGTTCTTCGCCTCGTTCGCGCAACTCGGCAGCCCGGCCGGCCTGATTCTCTCGCTGATCGCATTCCGCGCCGTGACCGCCATGCCGCACGACGACTTCATCGCCTACGGCTGGCGTTTGCCGTTTCTGGCGAGCGCGGTGCTGCTCGCGGTCGGCATCTTCATTCGCATGGGCGTGAACGAATCGCCCGAATTTGCCCGCGAGAAGGAAGCGAAACGCACCGTCGAGTTGCCGATTGCCGAGGTATTCCGCTCGTCGGGCGCGCTCGTCGCGCTGTGCATCGGCGCGAACACGATCGGGATTGCCGGCGTGTATTTCACCAACACGTTCATGATTTCGTACACCACGCAAAACATCGGTGTGTCGAAGTCGCTGATTCTCGACTGTCTGTTCGCGGTCGCCATCATCCAGTTCCTGTCGCAGCCGCTCGCGGCGTGGCTCGCTGAAAAGCTCGGCGGCGCGCGCTTCCTCAAGCTCGCCGCGCTCTGCGCCATGGTGTCGCCGTATCCGATGTTCACGCTCGTGCAGAGCGGCAACCGTCTGTCGATGATCGTCGGCATCGCGATTGCCGTGGTGTGCATGGCGAGCTTCTATTCGGTGATCGCGGGCTTTGTCAGCGGCGTGTTTCCGGTGCGTGTGCGCTATTCGGCCATCTCCCTGTCGTACCAGGTGTGCGGCGCGATTGCCGGCGGCCTGACACCGCTTGCGGGCACCTGGCTCGCGCACAGGTTCACCGGGCAATGGTGGCCGCTCGCGGTTTTCTACACGTGTCTGGCCGGTATTTCGCTGCTCTGCATCGTCGCGCTGGACGCGTTGAAACATCGCCGTGCCGATGCACTGGATGCGTTGGCCGCACGTTGAACCGGATAGTCAGAAAGGGAAATGAACATGCTGTTGAAAGTGGATGGACAACGCCTGTGGGCGAGCCTGATGGAGATGGCGCAAATCGGCGCGACGCCGCGCGGCGGCGTGCGCCGTCTCGCGCTGACCGAAGAAGATCGTCGTGGACGTGAACTGTTTTCGCGCTGGTGCACGGAAGCGGGCATGAGCGTGCATACGGACGAGGTCGGCAATCTGTTCGCGCGTCGCGAGGGCGCACGCGCCGGCGCGAAAGCGGTATTGATCGGCAGTCATCTCGACACGCAGCCCGAAGGCGGCCGTTTCGACGGCGTCTACGGAGTGCTGGCCGCGCTCGAAGTGGTCCGCAGCCTGAATGATCAGGATATCGAAACAGAGCATCCCATCGAAATCGTCTCGTGGACCAACGAAGAAGGCGCGCGCTTTACGCCGGCCATGCTCGGGTCCGCCGTGTTCGTCGGCGCGACGCCGCTGCAAGTCGCACTCGACACGCGCGACGCCCAGGGCGTGTCGCTCGCCGACGCGCTGAAAACGTGCGGCTATCCGCAGCCGCGTCGACTCGGCGCGAGCGGTGTGGAAGCGTATTTCGAGGCGCATATCGAGCAGGGGCCGATTCTGGAGAGCCACGGTCATCCGGTCGGCGTGGTGACCGGCGGCCAGGCGATCCGCTGGCTCGACATCGAAGTGACCGGTGTGGCGGCCCACGCCGGCACCACGCCGATGCCGTACCGCAAAGACGCGATGTTCGCGGCCTCGGCGATGGCGCTGCAACTGGAAGCCATCGCGAGCGATTACGCGCCGCTCGGGCTCGTGACGATCGGTCAGGTCGACGTGCCGAACTCCTCGCGCAATACGATTGCGGGCAAGCTGCGCTTCACCGTCGACCTGCGTCATCCCGACGACACGAAAATCGATGCCATGGAGCGTGACGTGCGCAGCGCATTCGAGCGCATCGCGGCGCAACGTGGCGTGCAGGTGTCGATTTCGACTTACTGGACGAGTCCTGCCACACCGTTCGACGCGCATTGCGTCGGGCTGGTCGAAGAGGCCACGCGGCAACTCGGCTATTCGTACGAACGCATCGTCAGCGGCGCGGGACACGACGCGATTCATCTGGCGCGGCACGTGCCGACCGCGATGGTGTTCATTCCGTGTGTCAACGGCCTCTCGCACAACGAAGCCGAAGACGCCTTGCCAGCCGACGTAACGGCGGGCGCGAATGTATTGATCAATGCGGTGCTCGCGCGGGCCGTGGTGGCCGCGCCGGTTCACGCCTGAAGCAAAGGAAGCTGACATGAAGACGTTTTTTCATCCCGCGCAACTGAAGCATCATCCGCGCAGTTATCTGTCGCGCGGACAGATGCGCACGCCGCAGGAAGTGCCGGAGCGCGCCTTGCGGCTGGTCGAAGCGGCGAAGTCGCTCGGCTTCGACGTGCGTGAGCCGGCCGATTTTGGCGCCGCGCCGCTCGCGGACGTGCACGGCATGAACTATCTGCGCTTTCTCGAAGAAGCGCATCGCGAGTGGAAGAAGATTCCCGCGGAGTGGGGCGACGAAGTGATGTCGAACGTGTATATCCGCGAAAACAATCCGCTGCGCGGCGTGCTCGCGCAGGCCGCGCGCTATCTCGCCGACGGCAGCTGTCCGGTGGGCGAGCATACGTATGAATCGGCGTACTGGTCCGCGCAAAGCGCACTGGCCGGCGCTCACGCGATTCTCGACGGCGAGCGCGAAGCCTACGCGTTGTGCCGGCCGCCCGGCCATCACGCGCGCGAAGAAGCAGCGGGCGGTTTCTGCTATCTGAACAATGCCGCCGTTGCCGCGCAGGCGCTGCGCGCGAAATACGGCCGCGTGGCGATACTCGATACCGACATGCACCACGGTCAGGGCATTCAGGAAATTTTCTATGGCCGCGACGACGTGCTGTACGTGTCGATCCACGGCGACCCGACCAACTTTTATCCGGTGGTGGCGGGTTACGAAGACGAACGCGGCAGCGCGCAAGGCGAAGGCTACAACGTCAATCTGCCGATGCCGCACGGCTCCACGGAAGCCGTGTTCTTCGAGCAACTCGACGCGGCGCTGCGCGTGGTCAGGCGTTTTCAGCCGGACGCGCTCGTGATCGCGCTGGGTTTCGATATCTACAAGGACGACCCGCAGTCGATGGTGGCCGTCACCACCGAAGGCTTCGGCACGCTCGGCGCGCGGCTCGGCGCATTGAAGCTGCCCACGCTGATCGTGCAGGAAGGCGGCTATCACATCGAAACGCTCGACGCGAATGCGCGCTCGGTTTTCGGCGGCTTCGCATCGGATCGATAGCGTGGTTTGCCGGACGCCGTGAGGCAAAAAATGTTTTCCACCAACCAGGCCTCGCGGACCGTCGCGAGGCCTTTTTCATTGCCGGCTTAACAAGCTTGTCCGATTGTTCGGATCATCCGTCGTATCTGTTCGCCGCGAGCCGCTTTATTCTTGCCGCGTATCTGCCTACATTGTTCCCAGTAACAGCGCCTCGGCATGTCTGGTTAGCGGCGCCGGCCTCGCGAATCTTGGCCCGGCGCTTCGGCGCGAATCCCACATAAAGGAAACGATCATGAGCAAACTCACAGGTAAGGTTGCAGTAGTCACGGGCGGTTCGAAAGGCATCGGTGCGGCAATCTCGAAGGCACTGGCTGCGCAGGGCGCGTCGGTGGTGGTGAACTATGCGTCGAGCAAGGCGGGCGCGGATGCCGTGGTGGCCGAGATCACGGCAGCGGGCGGCAAGGCGGTGGCGGTGGGCGGCGACGTGTCGAAAGCCGCTGACGCCAAGGGCATCATCGATACCGCTATCGAAACCTACGGCAAGCTCGACGTGCTGGTGAACAATTCGGGCGTCTACGGCTTCGCGCCGCTCGAAGAAATCACCGAAGAACATTTCCACCATCACTTCAATGTGAACGTGCTGGGTTTGCTGCTGGTGACGCAGGCGGCCGCGAAACATCTGGGCGAAGGCGGCAGCATCATCAACATCAGTTCGGTGGTGAGCCGCATCACGCCGCCGGGAAGCGCTGTTTATACGGCCACCAAGGGCGCGGTGGACGGCATCACCGGCGTGCTCTCGCGCGAACTCGGGCCGCGCAAGATTCGTGTCAACTCCGTGAATCCGGGCATGGTGGCAACGGAAGGCACGCATAGCGGCGGCATCATTGGATCGGACTTCGAAACATGGGCGGTCAGCACGACGCCGCTCGGCCGCATCGGTCAGCCGGGCGATATCGCCGACGTAGTGACCTTCCTCGCGTCCGACGACGCCCGCTGGGTCAGCGGCGAGAGCCTGATCGTCAGCGGCGGCTCGCGTTAAGTGTCTACTGCGATATGAGCCGGGCCGCTGGCCGGTCCGGCTTCAACCGTTCTTTTCGATCGCCGCGCCGCTCAGTTCGACGGCGAACAGCGCGTCGAGCAGATGCGAACCCGGCCGCTCCGCGAGCCGGGTGAGCGATTCGATCATCTGCACCTGGCAATCCTCCAGCGGAATCATCCTGATCCGCCGCGATTCGTTGAATTCGGCGCGCGCGATCACACCGACGCCCATGCCCTGAGCGACCGCTTCTTCGAGCGCCTCGCGTCCGTCCACGTACATCACCGGTTCCACCTGCAAAGATCCGCGCACCAGTTCGATTTCGAGCAACTGCTGCGTGACCGACTGCGCCTCGCGAAAAATCATCGGCTGCTGCACCAGTTCCGCGTAACTCAGCTTGCGTTTCTTCGCGACGGCGAAACTCGCCGGCACCATCGCCACCAGCGGATCGCGCCGCAACACGCGCGCTTCCAGCCGGCTATGGACTTGCGGCGCAGCGGTGATGGCGGCGTCGACCGCGCTCGATAGCACGCGCTGCATGCAGTCCGCGGCATTGGCGATCGACAGCGTCACGACGATGCCCGGATGCAGCCTGCGGAACGCGCCGATCAGCGCCACGGCCAGATCGGGCGCGTCCGCGACCAGCGAGAGCGAGCCGGTTTCCAGTCCGCCTGCCGATTCGAGCAGTTGCCGCGCGTCGCGCTCGCAACTCAGCATCTGCCGCGTCACGCTGAAGAGGCGCAGCCCGAGTTCGGTGGTCTCGACGCCGCGCGGGCCGCGCTCGAACAGTTTGACGCCGTAATCCTGTTCCAGGCGCCGGACGTGGTCGGAGACGGCGGGCTGCGTCAGCGAGAGCGCCTGGGCGGCGCGGGAGAAACCGCCGTGCTCGGCGACCGCATGGAAGGCCCGCAATTGCGCGTATTGCACGTCGGTGGCTCCGGGGTATAAGTTTTTAAGATGGTGGCATCGATTATATCGATTTTACCGATGGACGCGCATTCGGTACTGTGTCAGGCATCGAAACAGCGTTTCCCCCGGAGAGTTTCACCATGGAAAGCGTGTCCAACCGTTTTGCGTCGCGATTGTCCGCGCGAGCTTCAGCCCAGCCGGACGCCCCGTCCTGCGCGGCGCCGGCGCTCGGCGAACCGTATCTTCTAACGCCGGGCCCGCTCACCACGGCCTTCTCGACGAAGGAAGCGATGCTGCGCGACTGGGGCTCGTGGGACGGCGATTTCCGCGCCATGACCGCGTTGCTGCGCCGCAGCCTGCTGGAGATCGCCGGCGACACTGCGGGCGACTACGACTGCGTACCGCTGCAAGGCAGCGGCAGCTACTGCGTCGAAGCGATGCTGGGCAGTCTGATTCCACGCGACGGTCACGCCCTGGTGCTGGCGAACGGCGCGTACGGCAAACGCATCGCCACCACGCTCGGCTACCTCGGCCGTGCCTGCACCGTGCTCGACAAGGGCGACTACCTGCCGCCGCGCGGCGTTGAAGTCGAAAGCATGCTGGACGCCGATCCGCGCATCACGCACGTGGTCGCGGTGCATTGCGAAACCAGCTCCGGCATTCTCAATCCGATCGAAGAGATTGCCGCGGCCACGGCGAAGAAAGGCCGCAAGCTGCTGATCGATTCGATGAGCGCGTTCGGCGCCGTGCCGCTCGACGTGCGCGAGATTGCCTGCGAAGCGTTCGTGTCGTCGGCGAACAAATGCATCGAAGGCGTACCCGGTTTCGGTTTCGTGATCGCGAAGAAAAGCGCGTTGCAGCAGGCCAAAGGCCGCAGCCATTCGCTCGCGCTCGACGTGTACGACCAGTGGGACGTCATGAACCGTACCGGGCAATGGCGCTTCACGCCGCCTACGCACACCGTCGCCGCGTTTATCGAAGCGCTGCGTCTGCATAGCCTCGAAGGCGGTCAGCCGGGGCGTCTCGCGCGCTACGCGAACAATCGCGACGTGCTGGTCGACGGCATGCGCGAGATCGGCTTCGAACCGCTGCTGGGCGCGAACTGGCGCTCGCCGATCATCGTCACGTTTTTCTCGCCGGCGCATCCGTCGTTCAGTTTCGAGCGTTTTTACGAACTGATGAAGCAGCAGGGTTTCATCATCTATCCGGGCAAGCTGACCGTGGTGGAGAGCTTCCGCATCGGCTGCATCGGCCAGGTGGACGCGCGCGTGATGCGCAAGGTGGTCGAAGCGTGCGCGCTATCGCTGCGCGCGATGGGCGTCGACGACGCCGCGCCGCCGCAGGTCGCGCTCGACGAACGCAAGACGCTGGCGCAAGTCGCCTGAACGGGTCATCTCTGGGATCGAAGTCAATGAAACACGTCAAAGCAGTTATTTTCGACTGGGCCGGCACGGTCGTCGATTACGGTTCGCTCGCGCCGATGGGCGCCTTCGTGGAAACGTTCGAGCAGTTCGGCGTTTCCATCACCATCGACGAAGCGCGCGGTCCGATGGGCATGGCGAAGCGTCCGCATATCGCCGCGCTGATGGCCTTGCCGCGCATCTCGCAGGCATGGGCGCAGAAGTACGGTCACGTGCCCGGCGAAGCGGATATCGACGCCGTGTACGACGTTTTCGTGCCGAAGAACATCGCCGTGGCGGCAAGCTATAGCTCGGTGATTCCGGGTGTCGCCGACGTGGCGAGCGCGCTGCGTCACGACGAGATCAAGATCGGCACCACCACCGGCTATACACGCGAGATCATGGCCGAGATCGTGCCGGGCGCAGCGGCCCAGGGCTTTTCGCCCGACAGCATCGTGTGCACCGGCGATACGCCGGAAGGGCGTCCGTCGCCGTACATGATCTACAAGACCTTGCCCGAACTGGGCGTGTGGCGCGCGAAAGATGCGATCAAGGTGGACGACACCGAGGTCGGCATCGAAGAAGGCATCAACGGCGGCACGTGGACGGTCGGCGTGGCTGTCAGCGGCAATGCTTTCGGTATGGCCGAAGACGACGTGAAGGCGCTCGCGCCCGCCGAGTTTGCGTGGCGGCGCAAGGCCGCGGTGGAGAAGCTGCGGGCTGCCGGCGCGCATTACGTGATCGACAGCGTGGCCGATCTGATGCCCGTGGTGCACGACATCGACGCGCGTCTCGCGCGCGGCGAGCGTCCCTGAAAAACGGAAACGCCGGCTGCGTGGCCGGCGTTTTCCTGCTGAGCTAATTGAAGAAGCCCACCGCGAGGTCGATGAACTCGCGGATTTTGCGCGGCACGAATTCCCGGCTCGGATACACGAGCGACACGGCCACGTCGCCGTTGACTACTTCGTAGTCCGTGAGAATCTGCACGAGCGAGCCTGTACGCAATTCCTCGATCACCATCTCGCGCGGCAGCAGCGCGATGCCCATGCCGCCGAGCGCCGCCTGCTTCTGCATGACCATGCTGTTGACGGTAAACGATGCGTCGAGCGAAATGCTTTCCTCGCTGTTTTCATTCACCGCGCGAGGTCGGAACACCCAGTTCTGCGGATTGGTGTCGAGCGGCGCGCCGATCAGTCGATGCTGCGCGAGCGCGCCGGGTGTCGCCGGATAACCGGCCTGTGCCAGATACGCCGCGGACGCCACCGGCACCGCCGACGAATTGATCAGCCGCCTCGCCACCAGCGACTCCGAGCGCACCATGTGCTCGGTAACAATGCCGACATCGAAGCCGCCTTCCAGCAGATCGACCCGCTTTTCCGTCAGCGTGACGCGCAGATTCACGTGCGGAAATTTGGCCTGATACTCCGCGAACAGCGGCGTGAGCCGAAACAGCGAAAAGCTGCCTAGCGCCACGATGCGCAGATCGCCCGCCACTTCCTTCGAGGTCGTGGTGGCGCGCGACTCCACTTCCTCCAGTTCCGCCATCAACACGCGACAGCCGTCGGCGTAATCCGCGCCGGCTTCGGTCAGGACCACCTTGCGCGTGGTGCGCTGGAACAGGCGAATGCCGAGATGTTTTTCGAGGCTCGACACATGGCGCGTCACGACCGAGGTCGAGACGCCGAGTTGCGTGGCCGCCTGCGCGAAACTGCCCGCGTCGGCCACCTTGACGAAGGCCTGCATGGCCTGGAAGAGATTGATCATGGGCATACGGTTGACGGATTCATTGACGCGGCACCAGCGGTCGAGAACTCACCGTGTCGGGCGATGACGAAAGGTCCGGTAAGGCAGATGAGGGCGGGCGCGGGAGCAATGAGACCGGTTCTGTTGGCATGAATGGGCGGGCGCGGCGAGATCGCGCGGCGTGGGGCGGGTGAAGCGAGCCGGGCGGCGGCTCGGGTGACATCAGTCATCACCCAATCGTCTGCTGAATGGCCGCTTGCCCGCAGCGCCTGGCGTTGCGCGGTGTCGGCGTCGATTGTACTGGCTGCGCGAGCTTCGGGGGCGCGGCGGCGAAGCGGCGTCGGATCTCGGCAAGCCGCGCCAGGCATGACGGCCAACCGTATTTGTCTGCGGAAATTCTTGCTGGAGAAATTAGAGGCGCGGCTCAAGTTCCGGGTGTTTTTGCCGTTGATAGCAAGCAATGCCACTCGGGAAGCCTGCCGTGCAACTTGCTTACAGTAACGACCGCCTAGCCAGCCGGATGATGATGCACGATTCGCCCGCGGGCGAACCCGAGGTGGAATCATCGGTGATCGAGTGGTTGTTGCACGACGATCAGGTGATGCGTGAATGCTTCACGCACGCCGCTGAAATTCTCAAGAGCGTCACCGGCTCGGCGATCACCGCGATCACCTTGCTCGACGCCGAATACCAGCATTACCGGGCGGAAGTCGGCATGGCCATGCCGCTCGTCACGCGGGCACGTTCGCTGGCGGACTACGCGGTACGCGACGAAGAACTGTTCGTGATCGAAGACGCCCACAACGACGTGCGCTTCGGCGAATGCATGCTGGTGCAGCGTCATCCGTTCGTGCGCTTCTACGCGGCGATCGCTCTGCGTGCGCCGAACGGCGAGATCGTCGGGGCGTTGTGCGCGATGGACCCGTCGCCGGGCCGGCTCGACGCCGGACAGCGCGCCGTGTTCTATCACCTGCGCGCGATGATCGAAAACGATCTGAAGATGCGCACGGCCACCGCCATCGATCCGCTCACGCAGTTGTACAACCGCCGCTTCCTGCTCGAAAGCATCGCGCTCAAATGGAAGGAAGCGCGCGACGGCGATGTGATGGGCTCGGTCGTGGTCGACGTGGACTGGTTCAAGCAATACAACGACACCTACGGCCATCAGGCGGGCGATCATTGTCTGCGCAAGGTCGCCTCGGTGATGCAGGCGGCCGCCGACGGCGAGCGCATCATCGCGGGCCGGATGGGCGGCGAGGAATTCGGTCTGCTGGTGCTGCATGCCGAGCCGGCCGTGCTCGAACGCACGCTCGAAACGATGCGTCAGAGCGTGGAAGACCTCGCCATCGAACATCGCGCTTCGCCGCTCGGCATGGTGACGGTGAGCGTGGGCGCGTCGCTCACGCGCATCAACGACCTGTCGCGCCCGGCGCATCGCGATGGTTTCGCCAGCGCAGACCGCGCGTTGTACGCGTCAAAACATGCGGGCCGGAACCGGGTGACGATGGCGTAACTACCGGCCGTCTTCACTCCCCAATCAGCTTCAACCCCGCCGGCAAGGATTCGCCGAACACGCGTCCTTCGTCGGCGTTATCGAGCGCCACGACTTCGCTCACCATCGTGATCCACGCGCGCGGCGCATTGGCCGCTTCGAGCCGCCGCACCACCGCGTGACGCAGATCGTCGGGCAGGTCGCGCGAGCGGTCGCCGGTCATGCGTGCGATTTGCACGGCGGCGAACGCGGCGGGGTCCACCTTCTTCCAGTCGAGCGCGAGAATCGCGTTCAGCCACGGCGCGACGGTTTCTGGCGGCACAACCGTGTGCGCGCTGCCATAGAAAGGTTGCCGCGCGCCGATCCGTCCGACCGCCCACCAGCTCTGATGATTTTCAGCGGGCTTGCGAAGCCGCGCCAGCACCGACTCGCCGAGTTCGATCTTGCGTTCGACCGGAATCCTTTCGAGCGACGCGCTCAACCGGACCATATCGGCAACGCCGGTTTTCGACACGTCGAAGGGCAGCTTGTGGCGCGACTGCGCAGCCGTTTGCAGATACGTCATGGCGTCGAGCACGCGCAGTTGCGCGTCTTCGTTCAGACCACCGGCGGCACGCCGCCACAACGTCCACCATTCCGACCAGACCTGGCTCTCCTGAACATACTGGATGCCGTCGTCGAATAGCGACCACAGTTGCTCGACGCGCCATTCGTCGAGCGGATAGCCGAAACCGGGACGCACGCAATAGCCCGCGAGATTCAGCCACAGACGTTCGTGATCCGCCGAACGACGGCGGCGGCGTGCACGTTCCCACAGCGCGCCGAACAGTTCGCGCAGCAGGGCGCTGTTCCAGCTTTCGCGCGGACCGAGCAGCTGCTCGAGTTGTGCGCGCAACCTTTTGACTTCTTTCGGGCCGACGTTTTGCGAACGTGAGCCAAAACTGCGGTCGATCTGTTCGATGGCTTCGTCGAGTGCGGAATGGCGCGTCTGCGCTGCATCAACGGAAAAATCGACCTGCGCGTCTTCGCGACGCAACTGGAATTCGAGCAGCCAGCGTTGCGCGGCATGATCGCGTTCGATGCAATGCACTTCGAGCGTGCCGACTTCGGTCAGCGAAGTCGCGATGCGCACGACCGTCTCTCGCGCGCTGTTCGACTCGCGCGGTTGCACGATGGTCGCGATGGGCGGCAGCCGCACGAAATCGCTGCCGTCGAGATCGGCGAGTTCGCCCGCGCGATACACCGTATCGGCGCTCGACGACACCAGGTGAAAACGCACGGGATGGCCGAGACGCAGCGCAAACGTGCGGTCTTCGATGAGAATTTCGTGGCCTTCTTCGGTGCCGCGCGGCAGCAGGCAGATGCCGCGTGGGGTCGAACCGGTGGCGTTGTCATGATCGGTATCGGTGTCGTCCAGCACCAGAAAATAGCTGCGCGGCGAGCCGCCGCCGATTTTCGGCGCGCTGCCCGCGCGGGCGAGCGCATAGGCGACCGCGCCGCGCGCCACCGCGACGTCCGGATTGTCGTTGTGCAGCACCTTGAGCGGCGCGCCGCGCCAGTCGCCGAGTGTTCGTGCGAGGCGCTGCGTGAGCGCCTGTGCGCGAAACACGCCGCCATTGAGCAGCAATGTGTCGGGCACCGGCAAGGCAGCCGGCGCGCTCGTGCTCGCGTCGTCCGCAGGGTCGGATTCACCCAGCGCCTTGCGCGATTGCGTTGCGAAGCGGCTCAGAAACGCCGCGATATGACGCGTGACGGCGGCGTCGCTCGCATACGGCAGGCCGAATTCGACGATCGCGCCGCGCGCACGCCCCGGCCGCTCGCTCGACTTCACCGCCGGGAAAAAACCGTCGACGATGATCTGCTCGACTTCCTCGCGCGTGACCTGCGCCGTGCGTGCGCCGCCGATCATTCTGGAACCCGCGCCGAGCAGAGTGATCGACGCGCCCGCCGGCGCGTTTTCGCCGAGCAGCTGTTCCTTCGCGCCGCGGCACCGTTCGACCAGTTGCGACAGACTCGCCGCGGACAACCGCGTGCGCTCGCCGCCGCCGGACAGGCGCGCTTCGGCCAGATGCGCGAGCGCGAGGTCCATGTTGTCGCCGCCCAGCATCAGATGATTGCCGACGCCGATGCGCGTGAGGACCGGCTCGCCGCCGTCGCGCAGTTCGACTTCGATTAGCGTGAGGTCGGTGGTGCCGCCGCCCACGTCGCAGATCAGCACGAGTTGCGTGCCGGCGAGGGCGTCGGCGAGCTGGTCGCGATGATGGAACAGCCAGTCGTAGAACGCCGCTTGCGGCTCTTCCAGCAGACGCAGCGCGGGCAGGCCGGCCATGCGCGCGGCTTCGACGGTCAGCGCGCGGGCGCCGTCGTCGAACGAAGCGGGCACGGTGAGCACCACGTCCTGGTCTTCGAGACGCGCGTCGGGAAAGCGCTGGTTCCAGGCGGCGCGCACGTGCGCGAGATAGCTCGCGCTGGCTTCGACCGGCGAGACTTTGCGGACGTCGTCGGCGGCGCCCCACGGCAGGATCGGGGCGGTGCGGTCGACCGAAGCGTGCGACAGCCAGCTCTTCGCGCTCGCCACCAGACGCCCCGGCACCTGGCCGCCGAGCGCGCGCGCCAGCCGGCCGATCACGACGGGCGGCTCGTGCGCGTTCGCGCTATGGGCCGCCGTCTGCCACGGCAATTGCAGATCGCCCGCGCTCAGTTCGCCGGCCGCCGCGTGATACCGCACCGACGGCAGCAGTGGTTGCGCGCCGACTTCGCCGAGCCCGACCAGCTGCTCGACGTCGAATACGCGAATCTCCCGCGACCCCGCCTCGGCGTAGGCGAGCACCGTGTTACTGGTGCCGAGATCGATCCCGACGGCAAAGCGCTTCATCGCGCTCATGCATGGGCGCTGCCGCGCACATCGAATTCGACCTTCCAGCGCTCCTCGCTGCCGCGCGGCACGGCTTCGAGTTCGAGCGTGCCGGCTTCGGTCACGCGCGCATGCAGCTTCACCGGGACGACTTCGCCGGCCGTGCGGCCGGACGCGGGCAGGGTGGCTTCGATTTCCTCGAGTTCCTGCAATTCTTCAGGACCCCAGAAGTCCAGCAGCGTGCCGACCTGATCCTGACGACGCACCGACGAACCGAAGAAGCGGAAGTGCACGGGCTCGCCGACCACCAGCCCGAATTCCTGCGCGGGCAATTCGGCGTCGGTGCCTTCTTCCATGCCGAACGGCGCGACGCACAGCGCCTGGATCGGCGGCTCCAGACCCGGCACGGCGGGCATCGCCGACTCGATCGCGATGTAGTACGCACGCGCGGTGCCGCCGCGAATCCGCACGCCCTTGCCGCGTCGCACGTAGCCGTAATAGGCCGCGCCGCGGGCAACCGCGAGATCGAGATCGGCGCCTTCGAGCAGACGCGCGGACGCCGCGCCTTCCGCCGCGAGCCAGCCGTTGAGCGTGCTCATGATGCGCTCCACCAGCAGCGGCGACTTGAACACGCCGCCGTTGAACAGCACCGCCGTGGGATGCAGGAAGCTCGCGCCTTCCTTGACCGGCGCATTCAGGCCGTCGAGTTCCGCGAGCGCACCCACCTGACGGCCGAGGAACGCGGCCAGGTGACGCGTGATGCCCGCGTCCTGCGCGTACGGCAAACCGAGTTGCGTCAGACCGGCACGCGCGCGGCTCACCGGACGCGCGCCGCTGTCCACTTGCGGGAAGAAGCCTTCGAGAATGGTCTGGGTCAGCTCGGCGCGCGTGAGTTCGGTGCGGATCGAGCCGCCGATCAGCTTCGAGCCGCGGCTCGGCACGACGAGCGGCACGGTATCCGTGGATGCATCGCTCAGCAGCGTTTCTTTCGCCGAACGGCACGCGTAGGTGAGGGCGCGCAGTTGCCAGGCGTCGGCCTGCGTGCCTTGCGCCGCGAGCTTGCGCGCTACCACGTGCGCGAGCGCGAGGTCCATGTTGTCGCCGCCGAGCAGGATGTGTTCGCCGACCGCGACGCGATGCAGTTCGAGATTGCCTTCGCGCTCGATCACCGCGATCAGCGAAAGGTCGGTCGTGCCGCCGCCCACGTCCACGACGAGGATGATGTCGCCCACCCGGACCTGCTTGCGCCACTCGCCGCCGCTCTTCTGGATCCAGCTGTAGAGCGCCGCCTGCGGCTCTTCGAGCAGCGTCATGCGGCCGTAGCCCGCGGCTTCGGCGGCTTCGGCTGTCAGCTCGCGCGCGGCCGGATCGAACGAGGCGGGAATCGTGACCGTGATGTCCTGCTGGTCGAACGGCGCATCCGGATGCGCGTGATTCCAGGCTTCGCGCAGATGCGTGAGATAGCGCACCGAGCTTTCGAGCGGCGAGACGCGCGCCACTTCCGGCGGCGCGTCGTTCGGCAGGATCGCCGCGCGACGGTCGACGCCGGGATGACAAAGCCAGCTCTTCGCGCTCGACACGAGGCGGATCGGCGTGGCCGCGCCGCGGCTGCGGGCGAATTCGCCGACCGCGAATTCGCGCTGGCCGGTCCACGGCAGATACAGGTCGCCCGAGGCGAGTTCGTCGGGATGCGGCAGATACAGGAACGAGGGCAGCAGATCGAGGTTGTCGATGGCGCCGGGGCCGGTCAGCTGGGCAATCGGCAGCACGCCCTGAGCGGTCTTTTCGCCGTCGCTCGCGGTGGTGTCCACGTAGGACAGCGCGCAATGCGTGGTGCCCAGATCGATACCGATCGAATAGCGGGATTCGCGCATGTCGCTCATAGCTCCACCTCGGCCGGGGCGATGATCTTCGCGTTGTGGCTTTCCGTGAGCTTCGGCAGACGGACTTCCTCGACGCGCCAGCCGCGATGGCTGATGCTGCCGGTGAACGGCGCCTTGCCGACCACGTTGCCGGTCAGGCGCACGGCGCTGGCGTCGAAGCCTTCGGCGAGCGTCACGCGGCTGCCTTCGGCTTCGTCGCGCACCGGGCGGATCGTGAAGTGTTCGCGCAGGGTGGCGCGGCAGCCTTCGTGGACGAGGCGCGCGGCCGCGCCAATGTCGGCGTCGCTATAGGCCTTGATGTCTTCTTCGACGAAGTCGATCAGGCGGGCGTCGCGTTGCAACAGGCCGAGCAGTTGCAGCGCGGCTTCGGGACCGGCTTCCTTCAGGGTCGGCGCGGGTGCGGGTGCCGGAGTAGGTGCAGGTGCCGGAGTAGGTGCAGGTGCCGGAGCGGCGACCGGTGCGGCCGCCGGCGCAGCAGCGCCGCCATTACGCAGACGCAACACGCCGGCAGCGAATTCGCCGTCGCCGAGAATGCTGAAGAAAGTGCTGACGGCAAGAGAAATCCTGCCGAAAAAAGAGGGGTTCGAATCGGTCATCAATGCTCCTGAAGGGCTCTGTTAGAGGACGAGCTGTCCTGTGCGCGCCGCGTGCGGCACGCCTGAGAAGGCCTGCTGGGCGGGTTTCGAGCGAAATCGCGAGGAGCGCTCGAGTCGCCGCCGAGGTCGGATTCATCCGGACTCATGCCGCGCCTTCGCGCGTGCAGAACCCGTATTTTGCCCTGTGGCGCGTCCGGCGCGGGCAAAGGCGGGCATTCTAGCGCTTATCTGGCGCCAGATCGGGCGGGATTGGCGGGCGCGGCCCATGTGGACGACAGCGCCCGCGCCAGCGTTTCAGCGTGAACGTTCGCGCCGGTACGCCGATGGACTCGTGCCGTAGTGCTTCAGAAAGGCCGTCGCGAAGTGACTCGGACTCGAAAATCCGGTCGCCACGGCAATCTCGGTCACGCTCGCCGTCGACGTGCGCAGCAGTGCCACCGCTTTCTCCATGCGAACGCCCAGCACGTATTGCCACGGCGTCGTGCCGAAGCTCGCCTTGAAGCTGCGCGACAACTGCGCAACCGACATGTCCAGCAGCGCAGCGAGTTCGTCGAGGCTCACCGGACAATGCGCCATGTCGGCGATGCGTTCGGCGAGCAGGCGCGCTTCGCGTTCCGAGAAGCGCCGCGCGCTATCGCGAGGGCGCGCGGGCGAGGGGTGAGCATGGTGCGACTGAGGCGACTGTTGCGATCGCAGCTGGCGCAGATAGGCGTCGCGCAGATGAAAGTGCAGCACCTGAAGCAACGCATCGCGCGCCATGCGGGCGAGGTCGTCGTCGCGCGTGGCGAGTTGCGAGAGCTTTCTGGCCGCCTGATACAGAAACGGATCGTGGTGGCCGACGCGCGCCTTCAACGCGCCATCGTCGGGCAGACCTGCCGGCAGCGTGAATTCGGCGAATTTCACCTGATCGCCATGCGCCAGCGCCGCGTAGCGGCAGCCCGCGGGAATCGCCCAGATATCGCCGATGGCCGGCAGCGCCTTGCTCGATGGACCGACCGAAAACGTCGATTCCATGCGACGCAGGCGTCCCGCCAGATGCACGACCACGGTGTGATGCGAGCCTTCGAAGCACCAGTCGGTCGGCGCTTCGACGTTTTCCGTGGCGAGCGTCGCCACCATGCCGTCGGTCAGAAGTTGCCGGCGCGCGATCACCACGCGCTCGGAAAGCGGACGATTGCCGTCCCACACCTCGTGGCCTTTCATGATCTGTCCTCGTTTGAAAAACAGCGCTTTTTTTGAAAGTCGGAAGGTTTCTCGAAGGCCGGGGCGAGCATCGCCCGTTAGCCTTCTTTCCGTGTCTCTTCGCACGGTTCGGAATGCGCGCGGCCTGCATGCGCCGCGCGCTGCGGACCCAACTTATCTTCTGGAGAATCGGATATGTCGGCTCCTACGCTCAAAGACAGAGTGGTCGTGATTGCGGGCGGTGGCAAGAACCTCGGTGCGTTGATCGCGCATCAACTGGTGGACGCGGGCGCTCACGGCGTCATGCTGCATTTCAACAGCGACGCCTCGCGCGCCGACGCCGACAGGACCGCGGCGGCACTGCGGGAAAAAGGCGCGGACGTGCTCACGTTTCAGGGCGATCTGTCGGTCGTGGAAAACTGCGTGAAGCTGTTCGACACCACTCAAGCGCACTTCGGCAAGATTAGCATTGCCATCAACACGGCTGGTGTGGTCATCAAAAAGCCGATTCTCGACGTGACCGAGGCGGACTACGAGCGCAGTTTCGCGGCCAATTCGAAAGCGGCTTTCTTTTTTATCCAGCAGGCGGGGCGAACACTTGAGGATCGCGGCAGCATCGTGACGATCGTCACCTCGCTTCTCGCGGCCTATACGCCGTTCTATGGCATCTATCCGGGCAGCAAGGCGCCGGTCGAGCATTACACGCGCGCGGCATCGAAGGAATTCGGCGAGCGCGGCATTTCGGTGAACGCGGTGGGACCCGGTCCGATGGATACGCCGTTCTTCTACGGGCAGGAGAACGACGATTCGACCGCCTATAACAAGGCGGGCGCGGCGCTCAGCAAGTATTCGAAAACCGGCCTGACCGATATCGAAGACATTGCGCCGCTGGTTAAATTTCTCGTGACGGACGGATGGTGGATCACGGGGCAGACGATCTTCGCAAACGGCGGCTATACGACTCGCTGAACGCGAAATACTTTCAGGGAACGCGCAAGCGGCGCTATTGAAGCATCAGCGAGTCGGCGGCTGCGCAGAGCGCAGCCGCGCGTTTTCACTGCATCGGACTCAACCGCAAGCCGGCGCCGCCTTCTTGCACGCATCCGCGAGTTGCGGCGGCGGGTCTTTCTTGAACACGGTCTTGTACGATTCGAGCACCGTCGATTGCGTGACCGGCAACGACTGCACGCCGATCCATGCGGGCGGTGTCTGTCCGATGAGCGCCTTCATCATCGCCATCGCTTCGGCCACGCCCTGATCGTAAGGACGTTGCGAACCCGTGGCCTTCAGCGGACCGCCCTTGGCGATTTCGATGGCCGATTGCAAGCCGAGGTCCACCGTCGTGATCGGGATGTTCACGCCTTGCGCGCGCATCGATGCGAGCGTGTCGAGCGCGGGCTGATCCCATACCGCGAAGAGACCCTTGACGTCCGGATTGCCCGTGAGGAAGTCGCCCGCGATCTGGCCGACCTTCGACGGGTCCGTGAAATCGACCTGCTTGATCTTCAGGTCGGGGCGGTTCTTCTTCATCCAGTCATTCACGGCCTTGGTGCGTTCCTTCGTGCTGAAGTAGTCCACACCGAAGTTCACGAGGCCGATGGTCGAGCCTTTCGGCACGCATGACGCCAGCACTTTCGCGGCGATCTGGCCGTTGCCTTCGCTATCCGCGGAAATCATCGACGCGTATTGCTCGGGATGCTTCAGGCCGGTCGGCACATTGTCCATGAACACGAGCTTGATGCCCGCCGCGGACACTTTCTTGTAAGTGGCGGCGGTGGCGGTGCCGTCCACCGGAATCGAAATGATGCCGTCGGGGTGGCGCTGGATCGTGTTCTCGATGTCGGCGATCTGCTTGTCGACCTGGTATTCCGCCGACGCCGTGCCGATCACTTCCACGCCGTATTTTTTCAGCGTGTCGGTAATGCCTTGCACCTGCAGTTGCGACCAGTCGAGGTTCATGGTCTGCATCGAAATGCCGACCTTGAATTTGCCGGCCTTGATCTTCGCGACGTCGGCGTCGCTCAGTTTCACGGCGTCCACCGAAGCGGCTTTCTCGCCGTTCGGTCCCTGGCCGACGATCGTCTTCGGTCCGATCGATCCCGCCGGCAGTCCGGTCACGCATTGCGCGCCGGCGCCCGACGAGGCCAGCACGGCGAAGGCCGCGAGCACGGCTGTCGTCATACCGGCTAATACCCTGTTTGAGCCACGACGTTGCTTCATGATTCTCCTCCGTTGGTCTTCGTGTTGGTCCTGCGTCTCCAGTCTTACTCTTCTACTTCTTCGTGAATGCGACGGCGGCGACGATAATCGCGCCTTTGATGACGAGTTGCAGCGACGAGCTGACGCCGAGCAGCACCAGCCCGTTATTGAGCGTGCCGATGATGAGACTGCCGAGCAGCGTGCCGAGCACGAAGCCGCGGCCGCCGAACAGACTGCAGCCGCCGAGCGTGACGGAGGCGATCACGTCGAGTTCGAGGCCCTGCACGACGTCGGGCCGGGCTGCATGCGAACGCGCCGCGAGCACCAGCGAGGCGAGCCCCGCGAGCATGCCGGTGAGAATGAAGGCGAGCGTCGTGACGCGCCGGATGTTGATGCCGGAATAGAGCGCCGCGGTGGGGTTGCCGCCGGCGGCGTAGATCTGTCGCCCGAATACGCTGTAGTGCAGCAGCAGAATGCCCGCGATCACGGCGAGCACGGTCCAGATGATCGGCACCGGCACGCCGAAAATATCGCCTTCGCCGAAAATCGAAATGAACGAGTCGTTGGTGATGATGACCGGCTTGGTGGTGGTGACGAGCAGCGCGAGCCCGCGCGCCGCGCTGAGGGTGCCGAGCGTGACGAGAAACGACGGAATGTTCAGCCGCGTCGTCACGACGCCGTTGATCGCGCCGACAATCGCACCGGTGCCGATGCCCGCCAGCGCACCGATCACCCAGTTATCGCCCACGTACGACATGGCGAGCGCCGCCGACATGCCCGACAGCGCGAGCGTCGAACCCACGGAAAGATCGATCTGCCGCGCAATGATGACGAAGGTCATGCCGATCGCGATGATCGACACGAGCGCAGTCTGCCGGCCGATGTTCAGGAAGTTGTCGATGGAGAGAAACCACGGCGAGGCGAAGCTGAACACCACCAGCAGGATCGCGAACGCCACATACAGCGCGTACGGACGGTCGCCTTGCAGCAGAAGCTGCGCGAGACGCCTCGCGCGGCTGCGTTGCGGGGCGGCGGCCGGTCGTTCGGCCGTCATCGGCGAGACGGAGTCGTTCATGTTGCGTACGCTTTGAAGGAAGTCCCCTGCGAGGACTCGAGGGAGGATCGGGATTGTTGAATCAGGTGATGCAGCGATTCGGCGTTGCCGAGCGCGGCGCGCTCCACCGTCGCGGCGATATGGCCGTCCGCGACGATCGAAATGCGGTCGCACAGACGCAGCAGTTCGTCGAGATCGGACGAGACCACCAGCACGCCGCTGCCGCTTTGCGCGACGTCGTGCACCACGCCGTAAATTTCTTCGCGCGCGCCCACGTCGACACCCACGGTGGGTTCGTCGAGCAACAGCAGTTTGGGCCGCGGATGGTTCCACTTGGCAAACACCACTTTCTGCTGGTTGCCGCCCGAAAGAAACTTCACGGAGGTGGACGAATTGGGCGCCTTGACGGCGAGTTCCTTCATCGAGCGTTTGGCCTGGCCGAGCGCGGCCTGACTGCGCAGCCAGCCCCAGCGCGAAAAATGCGGCAAGCGCGGCAAGGTCAGATTGCGTTCGATCGAATGGTCGAGCACGAGTCCTTCCACATGACGATCTTCGGGGACGAGCGCGACGCCGCGTTGAATGGCTTCGGCGGGTTTCATGCGGGTGCAGGGGCGGCCGTCGATCGTCAGCGTGCCGCTTTCCACTGCGCGCAGCCCGAACACGGTCTGCAGGATTTCGGTGCGCCCGCTGCCGATCAAGCCGGCGAGTCCGTGAATTTCGCCGCGACGCACGGTGAGATCGACATGATGCAGACGGTCGTTGCTGACATCGGACAGCGTGAGCACGGCCGCCTCGTCGGCGTCGGCCGTGCCGCTCTCGCGAGCGTCGACTCTGGCGTCGCTGCTTGCGTCTGCTTTCACAGCGCCCGCGGCGATCCGCTCGCGCGCATGGATCGCCGCGTGTCCCGGTCCGACGATGGCCGAGACGAGCTGCTTCATATCGGTGTCGGCGGTGCGGAACATGCCGGCGTTGGCGCCGTCGCGAAACACGGTCACGCGCTGTGAGATACGGAACACTTCGTTGAGCCGGTGCGTCACGTAGATCACGCCGACGCCGCGCGCAGTGACGGTGCGGATCGCGTCGAACAGAATCTGCTCTTCGCCGCCGGTCAGCGCCGAGGTCGGTTCGTCGAGAATCAGCACGCGCACATCGCCCATCAGAGCCTTGCAGATCTCGGTCATCTGCCGGTACGCAAAAGGCAGCGATCCGACCGGTACTTTCGGATCGAGCGGAATGCCGTGCGCGCGCAGAAACTCGCTGACGGTCGCCATGAGCTGACGGTTCTTCACGAAGCCCAGCCGCGTGCGTGGCTCGCGCCCGAGCAGCAGATTGGCACCGACCGACAGCGATTCGACGAGACTCAGATCCTGATAGACGACCGCGACGCCGGCTTCGCGCGATTGCGCGGGCGAATCGAAAGCGACACGCTGACCGGCGATTTCGATGCTGCCTTCGTCGTAGCTGTGGACGCCGCTGAGTATCTTGATGAGGGTGGATTTGCCCGCGCCGTTTTCGCCGAGCAGGGCATGCACTTCGCCGGGCAACACTTCGAGGTCGACCCCGCGCAGCGCCTGCACGCCGCCGAACCGCTTGGCGACACCCGCGACACGGATCAAGGGCACCTGAGGCGATGAAGCGGCCGCGACCGCTACCGGCTCACTCATCTGGCATGTCTCCTTCGTCTCTGCGACGAAATTCTCTTGTTGTCTCACACCGGCGAAACAGGACTCGCGCTGTGAAAGTCGTGTCGTCTCGATGTGACGGATTGTTGTGATCTTCTCACCACGGTTATGGTGCGTCAATAACATTCACGGGCCAAAAGGCCCTCTGGTTTGTACTGATGTGATGATTGACGCGTAAACCTTGTTACGATCCTATCAATCGTTGTAGCATAGATGCGAACAACCCGTCCGTTGCCGTTGTGCTTCGCATCAATTTCCGGATGTCTCATGCCTGAAGCTCCTTCTCTGTCTTCGTCGGTCGTCGCGTTGCGCGGCGCACCGCTCATCCATCCGGTCCGCAATCCGGGTGTTCCGTTCGACGCCTCGTGGCTCGACGGTCTGCGCGTCAACCAGTCCGCGGTCGAGCGGCGCACGGCGACACTCGCTACGCGCCGCACGGTCAAGAAAGACGCGCAGGCGGCCTGGCTGCTCAAGGCCGTCACCTGCATCGACCTGACGACGCTCGCCGGCGACGACACCGAAGGGCGCGTGCGGCGCCTCTGCGCGAAAGCGCGGCAGCCGGTGCGCGCCGACATTCTCGAAGCGCTCGGCATCGAGCCGCGCGGCATCACCACCGGCGCGGTGTGCGTCTATCACCGCTTCGTCGCGGCGGCGGTGGATGCGCTGCAAGGCAGCGGCATTCCGGTCGCCGCGGTCTCCACCGGCTTTCCCGCGGGGCTGATTCCGCATCCGCTGAAGCTCAAGGAGATCGAAGCGTCGGTGGCCGACGGCGCGCAGGAAATCGATATCGTGGTCACGCGCGAATACGTGCTGACCGGCAACTGGCAGGCGCTCTACGACGAAGTGCGCGAATTCCGCGCGGCTTGCGGCCCGGCGCATCTGAAGGCGATTCTCGCCACCGGCGACATCCGCACGCTCTCCAACGTGGCGCGCGCCTCGATGGTCTGCATGATGGCCGGCGCCGATTTCATCAAGACGTCCACCGGCAAGGAAGGCGTGAACGCGACGCTCGACGTCTCGCTCGTCATGGTGCGAATGATCCGCGAATACCAGGAGCGCACCGGCGTGCCGATCGGCTTCAAACCGGCCGGCGGCGTATCCACGGCCAAGTCGGTGCTGTCGTATCAGATTCTGATGAAAGAGGAACTCGGCCGCGCCTGGCTCGAACCCGATCTGTTCCGTATCGGCGCATCGAGTCTTCTCGCCGACATCGAGCGCCAGCTCGAACATCACGTGAGCGGTCAGTATTCCGCTTTCAACCGTCACCCCGTAGCCTGAACACAAGACCGATCTCATGAGCGTAGCCGAGTATTTTTCTTCGATGGAGTACGGTCCCGCACCCGAGGACGATCAAGCCGCGCGCGCGTGGCTCGCGCAGCACGAGGCGCGTTTCGGGCATTTCATCGGCGGCGCGTGGCACGAGCCGGCAGCGGGCGAACGCTTCGCGTCGCATGCGCCCGCCAACGGTGAATCACTCGCCGAGGTCGCACAGGGCGACGCCGCCGACATCGACGCGGCCGTCGCGGCGGCGCGCGCCGCGCAGCCGGGCTGGCTCGCGCTCGGCGGCGCTGGACGGGCGCGGCATCTGTATGCGCTCGCACGCATGGTGCAGCGTCACAGCCGCCTGTTCGCGGTGCTCGAAGCGCTCGATAACGGCAAGCCGATCCGCGAAACGCGCGATATCGACGTGCCGCTGGTGGCGCGTCACTTCTTGCATCACGCCGGCTGGGCGCAGTTGCAGGAAAGCGAATTCGCGGCGTACGCGCCGCTCGGCGTGATCGGGCAGATCGTGCCGTGGAATTTCCCCTTGCTGATGCTGGCGTGGAAGATCGCACCGGCCATCGCCGTGGGCAATTGCGTCGTGCTCAAACCCGCCGAATACACGCCGCTCACCGCACTGCTTTTCGCCGAACTCGCGCATCGCGCCGGCTTGCCGGCGGGCGTGCTGAACGTCGTCACCGGCGACGGCCGCACGGGCGCCGCGCTGGTCGACCATCCCGACGTCGACAAGATCGCCTTCACGGGCTCGACGGAAGTCGGCAAGACGATCCGCACGGTCACGGCGGGCTCGGGCAAATCGCTGACGCTCGAACTCGGCGGCAAGTCGCCCTTCATCGTATTCGACGACGCCGACCTCGACGGCGCCGTGGAAGGCGTGGTCGACGCGATCTGGTTCAACCAGGGGCAGGTGTGCTGCGCGGGTTCGCGTCTGCTGGTGCAGGAAGGCATCGAGGCGCGCTTCATCGCCAAGCTCAAGCGGCGCATGGAAACGCTGCGGGTCGGCAATTCGCTCGATAAAAGCATCGATATCGGCGCGATCGTCGATCCGGTGCAACTCGCGCGCATCGAATCGCTGGTGGAAACCGGCAAGCGCGAAGGCTGCGCGGTGTGGCAGTCGCCGGGTTCGACGTTGCCCACGCAAGGCTGCTTCTATCCGGCCACGCTGGTGACCGGTGTGGCGCCGGCGTCCACGCTCGCGCAGGAAGAAATCTTCGGGCCGGTGCTGGTGGCCATGAGTTTTCGCACGCCAGACGAAGCCATCGCGCTCGCCAACAATTCGCGCTACGGCCTGGCCGCCAGCGTGTGGAGCGAAACCATCGGCCGCGCGCTGGATATCGCGCCGCGACTCGCATGCGGCGTCGTGTGGATCAACGCGACGAATCTGTTCGACGCGGGCGTCGGCTTCGGCGGCTATCGCGAATCGGGCTATGGACGCGAAGGCGGCCGTGAGGGCATCTACGAATATCTGAAACCGCGCGCATGGCTCAATCTGGGCGATCGCGCGTCACGCAAGGCAGAAGGCGGCGCGCAGCGACGCGAGCACGAAGCGAATCTGGCGGCGAACGTCGTCACGCTCGATCGCATCGACCGCACGGCGAAGCTCTTCATCGGCGGCAAGCAGGTGCGTCCGGACAGCGGCTATTCGCTGCCGGTTCATGCACCGGACGGCACGCCGGTGGGCGAAGTCGGCGAGGGCAATCGCAAGGACATCCGCAATGCGGTCGAAGCGGCGCGGGCGGCCTCGAAGTGGTCGCAGGCAAGCAGTCACAACCGGGCGCAGGTGCTGTTCTATATCGCCGAAAACCTCGCGGTGCGTGCCGACGAATTCACCCGTCAGTTGATGCAGCGCACCGGCGTGAACGAAAGCGCGGCGCGCGCGGAAGTGGATGCGTCGGTGGCGCGGCTGTTCACGTACGCGGCGTGGGCCGACAAGTTCGACGGCGCAGTGCATACGCCGCCGCTGCGCGGCGTGGCGCTCGCCATGCACGAGCCGCTCGGCGTGATCGGCATCGCGTGTCCGGACGAAGCGCCCTTGCTCGGTTTCGTTTCGCTGATGGCGCCTGCGCTGGCGATGGGCAATCGCGTGATCGTGCTGCCGAGCGAGACGTGTCCGCTCACCGTGACCGATTTTTATCAGGTAGCCGAAACATCGGACGTGCCCGCCGGCGTGCTGAACATCGTGACAGGAGAGCGCGGTGCCTTGCTGCCCGCGCTTGCCCGTCACAACGACGTCGACGCGTTGTGGTGTTTCGGCAGCGCGAAAGATTCCACGCTCGTCGAGCGCGAGTCGGTCGGCAATCTGAAGCGCACCTTCACCGACTACGGCCGCCAGTTCGACTGGTTCGATACGTCGAGCGAAGGCCGGCCGTTCCTGCGCCAGGCCGTGCAGGTCAAGAACGTGTGGGTGCCGTATGGCGACTGAACGACGGCTGCTGTCACGCTAGACAGACAACGCATCTGAACGAATGCACGCCAACCATGAAATGGAGGAGACAACGTGCTGAAGAATCTGGACCCGCTCCTGAGCGCCGACGTGCTGCATGCACTGCGCGCGATGGGTCATGGCGACGAACTCGTCATTTGTGACGCAAACTTTCCCGCCGACTCCGTTGCACGTGCAACGGTGACCGGCAAACTGCTGCGCCTCGACGGCGTGGATGCGGCGCGCGCGATTCGCGCGGTGTTGTCGGTGCTGCCGCTGGACACTTTCGTCGACGACCCGGCTTCGCGTATGGAAGTGGTCGGCGAGCCGGATACGCTGCCCGCCGTGCAACGCGAGGCTCAAGCCGAAGTGAACGCGGCCGAAGGGCGCGAGGTGCCGTTTGCGTCGATCGAGCGCTTTGCGTTTTACGAACGTGCGCGGCGCGCTTACTGTGTGATCGCCACCGGCGAGCAGCGCGGCTACGGCTGCTTCGTCTTCAAGAAAGGCGTATTGCTTGCGCCGGATGCGCCGAATCAGACCCAGCGGGGAGAGCGCTCATGAGCACCTCATCTGGCACTTCACCTGGCACATCCGTTGGCCGCGTGGTCATACTCGGCATCTACGTGACCGATCTGACATTCCGCGCACAGCGCATGCCGCTGATCGGCGAAACCATCGCGGGCTCCGCGTTTGCAATGGGGCCGGGCGGCAAGGGCTCGAATCAGGCGGTGGCGGCCGCGCGCGCGGGCGCGGACGTGGTGTTCTGCACGCGCATCGGCAACGACGCGTTCGGTCAGATCGCCCGCGCGACCTGGTCCGCGGAAGGCATCACGGCGCGCGCCTCGGTGGCCGAGGGCGTCTCCACGGGCGCGGCGCATATTTTCGTCGACGAAACCAGCGGCATGAACGCGATCATCGTTGCGTCGGGCGCGGCAGGCACCTTGAGCGCGGCCGATGTCGATGCCATCGAAGACGATATCGCCGCGGCGCAAGTGTTCGTCACGCAACTCGAACAGCCGCTGGCCGCCGCGCGGCGCGGTCTGGAAGTGGCGCGCAAGCATGGCGTGACGACGGTATTCAATCCCGCGCCCGCGCTGCCGCTCGACGACGCTATTTTCCCGCTGTGCGATTACATCACCCCGAACGAAACCGAAGCCACCGCGCTGACCGGCGTGCCGATCGCGAACGCGGACGACGCGCGCCGTGCCGCCGACGTGCTGCTCGCCAAGGGCGTCGGCACGGTGATCGTGACGCTCGGCGAAGCGGGCGCGTTGCTGCATTCGGCGGACCAGTCGGTACTGGTGCCCGCGTACCAATGCGGACGCGTGGTCGAGACGGCGGGGGCCGGTGACGGCTTCACAGGTGGTTTCGCGGCCTCGCTCGCACGCGGCGACGACGCCATCACGGCGATGCGCTTCGGTTGCGCGCTGGCCGGCATTTCGGTCACGCGTCCCGGCACCGCGCCGTCGATGCCCACGCTCGACGAAGTGAATCGTGTACTCGGCAGCACGCAGGAGCAAACGGCGCGGGCGTCGTGAACGGCGTCTGTCGTCAAGCGCGCAGTCAAGCGCGCAGTCAAACTAGTTAGCGCAGTTCGAAGGAGATCGTCCGCATCATGAAGTCTTCGTTCGCCGCTGGAAAAATGTTCGCCGACCGGCAACTGAATTTTCTGCTGATCGTCAACGTGCTCGTCGTGCTGATCGCGACGTGGCTTTCGCACGGCCAGTTCGTCGATATCGACAACCTGCAGTCGATGGGCGGTCAATTGCCCGAACTCGGCCTACTTGCGCTCGGCATCATGCTTTCGATGGTGTCTGGCAACGGCGGCATCGATCTGTCAGGCGTCGGGCTCGCCAATCTGTCGGGCATGGTCGCGGCGCTGATCGTGCCGCGCTTCGTCAATGGCGACGATTCGCCGGCGCTCTATACCGCGCTGTTCTGCGTCATCGTCGTGGTGATGGGTCTGCTGGGCGGTTTGCTCAACGGCATCGTGATCGCCCGCCTGCGGCTCACGCCGATTCTCTGCACGCTCGGCACGCAACTGCTGTTCACCGGCTTCGCGGTGGTGCTCAGCAACGGCGCCTCGGTGCACGTGGATTACGTCGACCCGCTGTCGAATATCGGCAACGGCACGGTGTTTCAGGTGCCGATCGCGTTCTGCATCTTCATTGCCGCCGTGATCGTGCTGGGCTGGCTGCTCAAGCGCAGCCCCTTCGGCCTGCGTCTCTATCTGATGGGCACCAATCCGAAAGCCGCGTTCTATGCCGGCATTCCGCGCGCGCGCATGCTGATCCTCACCTACGCGATGTGCGGCGTGCTGGCTTCGCTGGCGGGTCTCATCAGCGCGACGCATACGTCCAGCGCGAAATGGGACTACGGCAATTCATATCTGCTGATCGCCATTCTGATTGCGGTGATGGGCGGCGTGAATCCGGCGGGCGGCTACGGACGCATCATCTGCGTGTTCTTTGCCGCCACCGTGCTGCAATTCCTCTCGAGCCTGTTCAATCTGATGGGCGTGTCGCAGTTTTTCGGCGACTGTGCTTGGGGTTTCCTGCTGCTGCTCTCGCTCGCTTTCGCGGGCGGCGAACGGGTGCGGGCGATCTTCGGCCTGGGCGGCGGAGGTGCGGGAGCGGCGGGAGCAGCGGGAGCGTCGTCAAAACGCTGACGTGCGCGTAAAAGCGCGCACGTGCAGGGAGTTTCAAGTACGAGGCGGACATCATGCCCTGGCTGTCCGCGACGCCTAAGAGGGGCGAGACCGAAAGACAAAGGAGACAAACGCAATGAAACTGACTCGACTGGGGACCGCGCTCGCAGCCGGCGCCTTGACGGTGGGCGTGATGGTCGCGGCGCACGCGGCGACCAACGAGACGATCGTCACGGTCGTCAAGGTGACGGGCATCAACTGGTTCAACCGCATGGACGACGGCGTCAAGCAATTCGCCAAGGACAATCCCGGTATTAACGCCTATCAGACCGGTCCGGGCCGTGCCGACGCCGCGCAGCAACTGAAGATCATCGAAGACCTGATCGCGAAGAAAGTGACCGCGATCGCGGTGGTGCCGTACGATCCGCCGACGCTCGAACCGGCGCTGAAAAAAGCCATGGACCGCGGCATCAAGGTGGTGACGCACGAGGCGGATAACGCGAAAAACACGATGGTCGACATCGAAGCGTTCGACAACACCGCCTACGGAGCGGGCCTGAACGAACGGCTCGCATCGTGCATGCACAGCGACGGCAAATGGGCCGTGCTGGTGGGCTCGCTCGGCAGCCGCTCGCAGGTGCAGTGGGCCGACGGCGGCATCGGCAATGCCAAGGCCAAGTATCCGAAGATGAATCTGGTCGAGCCGAAACTCGAAACCAATAACGACGGCGAACGCGCCTACGAAGTCGCGAAGGAAGTGCTGCGCAAGCATCCCGACCTGAAGGGCTTCCAGGGTTCGTCGTCGCTGGATGTGATCGGCATTGGCCGCGCGGTCGAAGAAGCCGGCATGCAGGGCAAGATCTGCGTGTATGGCACGGGCCTGCCGACGGAAGCCGGCAAGTTCCTCGAAAGCGGCGCCATCAACGGCATTGCGTTCTGGGACCCGAAGCTGGCCGGTATCGCGATGAACAAGGTCGCGCAGATGCTGGTGGACGGCAAGACCGTCGAGAACGGCGCCGACCTCGGCATTCCCGGCTACAACAAGGTGACGGTCGCGAAGGGTCCGGGCAAGGGGATCATCGTGCGTGGCCAGGGCTGGGTGAACGTCGACAAGTCGAACTACAAGGAATACCCGTTCTGATGAACGGCTGATTGTTTGCCTCAAGTTTATCCGACTCGTGCAGCAAGGCGTGCCCATGTGGGCACGCCTCACTTTGCAATTCGCCACCATGAATCAAGACGTAGACTCATCGCTGTCTTCGCCATCGCAAACGCTGCCGCCGTCGGCGCAGCCGTTTTTGCAGGTGGTCGGCGTTCACAAGCGTTTTACCGGCGTGCATGCCTTGCGCGGTGTGAGCCTCGCATTCGAACGCGGCCAGATTTATCACCTGCTCGGTGAAAACGGCTGCGGCAAGAGCACGCTCATCAAGATCATCTCGGGTGCGCAGCCGCCCGACGAAGGCGAACTCGTGATCGAAGGCGTGCACCATGCGCGGCTCTCGGCGCTGGAGTCGCTCGCGGCCGGTATCGAAACCGTCTATCAGGACCTTTCCCTGCTGCCGAACATGAGCGTGGCGGAAAACGTCGCGCTCACCGCCGAACTCGCTACGCACGCTGGCAAACTGGCGCGTACCTTCGACCGCCGCGCGCTCGCGCAAACCGCCGCACGCGCGCTCGAAGCCGTCGGCCTGCCGGGCAGCGCCGATTTTCAGGCGACGCTGATCGAACAATTGCCGCTCGCGACACGCCAACTCGTGGCAATCGCGCGCGCCATCGCCAGCGAGGCGAAGTTCGTCATCATGGACGAGCCCACGACCTCGCTCACGCAAAAGGAAGTCGATAATCTCATCGCCGTGCTGGCGAATCTGCGCGCGCAGGGCGTGACCGTGCTGTTCGTGAGCCACAAGCTCGACGAGTGCTATGCGATCGGCGGCGAAGTGATCGTGCTGCGCGACGGCCAGAAAATGGCGCAAGGGCCGATTGCGCAGTTCACCAAGGCGCAGATCAGCGAACTGATGACGGGGCGTCATCTGTCGAACGAACGTTACCGGCAGGCGGGCGACGCGGGGCATGCGCAAGATGTCGTGCTCGAATTGCGCAACCTGACCCGCGCCGGCCAGTTCAGCGACGTATCGTTCAGATTGCACGGCGGCGAGATTCTCGGCGTGACGGGTCTGCTGGATTCGGGCCGCAACGAACTTGCTCGCGCGCTGGCGGGCGTGGCGCCGGCCCAATCCGGCGAGGTGTGGTTAGACGGCCAGGCCATCGCGCTGCGCACGCCTTCGGACGCGAAGAACAATCGCATCGGCTACGTACCGGAAGACCGCCTGAACGAAGGGCTATTTCTCGACAAGCCGATTCGCGACAACGTCATTACCGCGATGATTTCGAGCTTGCGCGACCGCTTTGGCCAGATCGACCGGGCGCGCGCTACCGAACTGGCGGAACAGACCGTGAAGGATCTGCAGATCGCCACGCCGGGCATCGACAAACCCGTGCAGTCGCTCTCGGGCGGCAACCAGCAGCGCGTGCTGATCGGCCGCTGGCTCGCCATCGACCCGCGCGTGCTGATCCTGCATGGACCGACCGTGGGCGTGGACGTCGGATCGAAAGACATCATCTACCGCATCATGCAGCGGCTCTCGCAGCGCCGCATCGGCATTATTCTCATCAGCGACGATCTGCCCGAACTGCTGCAGAACTGCGACCGTATCCTGATGATGAAAAAAGGCCGCGTCGCCAACGAATATCGCGCCGACACGCTTGGCGAAGCCGACCTGTATCACGCGCTGCTTTCCGAAGCCGCCTAGCGCCGAGGACGTTTCCGCCCATGAATTCACGTATCGAACCGCAACACACTTCGAATCTCAAGCAGACCATGACCCCGCCCACCGTTGTCGAAGTCGCGCCACGCGTCAAGCCGCCCAGTCTGCGGGCGAAACTCGCGCGCAATCCCGAGTGGTTCACCGTCGCGCTGATTCTCGTGACCTGTCTGATCGTCGGCGTGATGAACCCGCGCTTTTTCCAGCTGGCGACCCTGTTCGATCTGCTGCACTCGGCCACCACGACGTCGCTGTTCGCGCTCGGCACGCTCGTCGTGCTGGCGTCGGGCGGCATCGACGTGTCGTTCACCGCGATCGCCGCGCTCACCATGTACGGCATCACCAAGGCGGTTTTCGCGTGGTGGCCGGACGCGCCGTTCGCGCTGATCCTGATCACGGGCGCGCTCGGCGGCGTGATACTCGGCGTGGTGAACGGCGTGCTGGTGCATCGGCTGAAAGCGCCTTCGCTGATCGTCACGATCGGCACGCAGTACCTGTATCGCGGTTTGCTGCTGACTTTCATCGGCACGACGTTCTTCATGAACATTCCGCACAGCATGGATCGCTTCGGCCGTATCCCGCTGTTTTTCTATCACACGGCCGACGGCTTGCGCGCGGTGTTGCCGGTTTCCGTGGTGGCGCTGGTAGTGGCCGCAGTGGTGACATGGTGGCTGCTGAACCGCACGATGATGGGACGCGGCGTCTACGCGATGGGCGGCAGTCTCGCGATTGCCGAACGCCTCGGCTACAACCTGCGCGCGATCCATCTGTTCGTGTTTGGCTATACAGGCATGCTGGCCGGTATCGCGGGCATCCTGCACGTATCGAATAACCGTCTGGCGAATCCGTTCGATCTGGTGGGCTCGGAACTCGACGTGATCGCGGCCGTGATTCTCGGCGGCGCACGCATTACCGGCGGCACGGGCACGGTGGCGGGCACGCTGCTCGGCGTCGCACTGGTGACGCTGATCAACAGCGTACTGATTCTGGTGGGCGTGCCGAGCACCTGGCAGAAGGTGATTATCGGCGCGTTCATTCTGATCGCCGGAACGCTGTTCGCGCTGCAGCGCAAGAGCTGAACAGGTTCGTTACGGGAGCGGTGCGCGCGTTGCGTGCGCGCCGCCCGATGCCTCGGTTGCGGTGTTTTTTACTGCCTTACTTGCGCTTGCGGTGCTCCTGGCCTTTCTCGGTGATGATGGAGTCGAAGTCGTCCACCTGCGAGAAACGCACGGCCTTGACCACGCCGAACTTGCTCATGTCCACCACGAGATGCCGTTCGACGGCGCTCGCCATGGCCGCCTGCTTGAGCGCCACTTCGTGAAAATTCCAGCAGGTCACGCCGCGCGCGGCATCGACGCCGCCCGCTGAAATGAAGGCCTTGTTGATGCCCATGCGCCGAAGCATCTCCAGACTCTCTTCACCCGCGAACGAATCCGACGACGGCACGTAGACGCCGCCGAGCAGGATCATGCGCACGTTCGGCTTGCGCCGCAAAATCTCGGCGACGTTCAGCGAATAGCAGACTACGGTGACGTGCCGCTCGGCGGGAATGAGCCGCGCGAGCGTGGTGAGCGTGGTGCCGCAATCGATGAAGAGGGTTTCGTTGTTGCCGATCAGACCCGCCGCGATGGCCGAGGCTTCCGCCTTGGCCTGCGCGAAGTGGTCTTTTTCGGATTCGAGGGAATAGCCGGCGTTGTTGGGGACGTCGGTGGCGCTGAGGATGTAGCCGCCGAGATACGTGAAGCGTTCCGGGCTGCCCGCGATATCGCGCCGGACGGTCATCTCCGACACGCCCAGCAGACTGGCGGCGTCGCGCAGACGCATCACGCTCTGTTTGGCCAACGCATCGGCAAGGGCGCGAAGGCGGTCGGGTTTCAGCATGGAAGTCCTGGCGCGTAGCGTGGGTGGCGTTATGTTTCGTTCGATTTCCTGAAAGAATTATAACAAGGTCACGACAGCGCGGCGAGCGCTGAATGCAGGCATCGTTCTGCATCGCGCACGCCCTGAATCACGACTTATTTCTTGTCGAAGCTCACCAGCTTTTTGTCTTTCGTATCGGCGACGAAAATGGCCAGCAGTTTCGCGGGTTCGGTGTCGCTCGCGTTTTCGCTGATGGTGTGATGCGCGCCGGGCTTCTCCGTCCAGTATTCGCCCGCATGATAGACACGCGTCTCGCCGTTGTTGACCTGGCTGCGGATCGCGCCGGACAGCACGTAGCCGACCACGAAGGCCTGACCGTGGCGATGCGAGGCCGACTTGCCGCCGGGCGCGTAGTCCACCACGAGCGCCGTCATGGTTTTGCCCGGCACGTTGGCGATGGCTTCGGCGAATGCCGGTGTAATCGTTTCGGGCGTAGCCGGCACGGCGGCGGCATCGGCCGCGAGCGCGGCGGGCGAGGCGCCCGTGAGAGCGGCTGCGGCGAGCGCGGCCGTCGCGATGAAGAGTCGCATTTTCATGATGTTTTCCTGATTCAGGCGACGACGTCGTCGCGATTGGTCGAGATGGCGGCCGCGTTAGCCATGCCCGCATTGAACGACGACGCCCAGTCGGCGGCCACCGCGGTCAACTCGGCGCGGGCGCGTTCCAGCGCTTCGGTGCGTGCGGCCTGATCCGAAAACTGCAGCGGTTGGGCGTCGACGAAAACCGGTGCGTTCACGCCGATGAAACCGAACGCCGCGCGCAACGCAGGTGTGAGCGCATCCATCGACGCATACGGCGAGCCGGCCCGCAGATCCGCGCCGCGGCTCGTGACGAACAGCGCCTTCTGACGCGTCAGCACGCCTTCGATACGGCCGTCCGCGGTGTTCACGTAGGTCAGGTTCGTGCGGATGATGTTGTCGATATACGCCTTGAACGCCGACGGAATCGACCAGTTGTACATCGGCATGGCAAAGACGAAGGCATCCGCTTCGATCAGGCGGCGGCACAATTCGTCCGACGGCGCGAGCGTCGCCTTCATCGCTTCGGTGCGTTCATGCTCCGGCGTGTAGGTCGCAATCGCGAACGCTTCGGTGACGTGCGCGGGAGTGTCGACCGAAACATCGAGATAATCGACTTCGAATTCGACGCCTTGCTCGCGCAGGCGCTCCAGAAAAAACCGGCTCAAGGCGCGCGAGTTGGAACGCTCCCGCTTGGCGCTCGCGTCGACGTGCAAGATCTTCATGGCTTCTATCCTTCTAAATCTGTTTGGAACGAGAGGGGCGGCACGCCGCGCGGCTTACGCGGGCAGCTTGCGAAAGCCGATCGCGAAGCGGTTCCATGCGTTGATCGCGGAGATCAGCAGCGAGAGGTCGACCAGTTCTTCGTCGCTGAAGTGCGGGCGCACGGCTTGCCACACGGCGTCGGGCACATGGTCTTGCGAGACGAGCGTCAGCGCTTCGGTCCATTCGAGCGCGGCGCGTTCGCGGTCGGTGAAGAAGGGCGTTTCGCGCCATACCACCACGGTCGCCAGACGGCGTTCCGTTTCGCCGCCTTTGCGGGCGTCCGTGACGTGCATGTCGACACAGAACGCGCATCCGTTGATCTGCGAAGCGCGCAGGCGGACCAGTTCGGTCAGCGATTTTTCGAGGGCCGATTTGCCGATGCGTTCTTCGACGGCGAGCAGCGCCTTGATGGCGGCGGGATTGGCTTTGTAGAAGTCGAGACGTTGTTCCATGATGCACTCCTGGGTGGGTGGTTGCCGGCGCTGATGGGTGCGTTGGCAGTGAGTGCAGAATAGAGGTTTGACTGGCTCGATTAAATGACCGGTTTTGGCTAATTTCAGGTAACCACTTCGAAGCGGCTTGGGTCTGAGGAATTCAGCCGTTTTCAGGCCGTTCTGCGCGCCCAGTGCACGAGGCCCGCGCAAGCCACCAGCAGCGTGCCCGTGACGAAGAAAACCGAGTGCAGTCCGAGCGCCACGCCGATCTGGCCGCCGATCACCGGGCCGATCACCTGTCCGCTGAATTGCGCCGATTGCAGGTAGCCGAGCATCTGGCCGGTGTTGTTTTCGTCGACCGACTGACGGGCGAGTTTGGCGATGGCGGGCAGCAGTCCGGCGAGCGTCATGCCCATCAGCACGCGCAGTGCCGCGAGTTGCCACCAGTGCGTGACGAACGCCTGCGGAATCATCACGATGCCGGTCAGCACGAGACACGCCACGATCACGTTCCAGCTGCCGATGCGATCGGCCAGCGCGCCGAGCCTTGCCGCGGTGAGCATGCTGCCGAGCGCCGAACTCGCCATCACCACGCCGGCGATACGCGCCAGGTGATCGTCCGGCACGCCGAGTCCGCCGATATACACCGTGATTACCGGCTCGATCGACATGTTGGCGAGCAGCACCATCATGGCGGTGACGAGCAGCGCGGCGATCACCAGATAATTCGCGCGGCGAGGCGTGGTGCGCTGCGGCTGGCTCGCGCCGCGACGGGACCGGTCCGCGCGACTGAAGTCTTCCTTGACGACGAAAATCGTCAGCAAGGCCGCTACCGCGATCATGGCGCCGCCCGCGAAGAAGGTGCCGCGTATGCCGATCCATCCCGGCAGCAGGCCGCCTACAAGCGGTCCAATCAGGTTGCCCGCGAGCGCGCCGGTGGACAGAATGCCGAGCGCCCAGCCGGCCCGTTCGCGCGGCGCCTGCGAGCCGACCATCACCGTGGAAGCGGACGCGTAGCCGCCCACCAGACCCGCTATCAGCCGCAAGCCCACCAGTTGATGCACGGAATGCACCACGCCGATCAGCGACATGACCACCGCCATGCCGACGGCGGCCCGCACGAGCATGGCCTTGCGGCCGTAGCGGTCGGCGAGCCGTCCCCACAGCGGCGCCGTCAGCGCAGTGCCGAGAAAGGTCGCGCCGAACGCGATGCCCGACCACTGGATCACGGCCGCCGTGGACTGCACGCCGAGTTGCCGCACGTATAGCGGCAGGAACGGCAGCAGCATGCTCAGACTGACGAGCGTGGTGAAGGAGCCGAACACGCACACCGCCAGATTGCGTTTCCAGTGAAGCGCATTGCGTTCGGCGTAGCCGGGCTGCGCCGATGTCGTGCTCGATCCGGGAAGCGGGGGACTGGTCGGGTTCATCGTGTTCTCAATACGGGAAACTGGGTGGCGAAAACGTAGCCGCGTTATTTGAGCGCGCGCTGCTTGCGGTATTCGTCAACCGGCAAGCCGCCCCAGCCCCAGTTTTCCTTCTCGACTTCCTCGATCACCACGAAGGTGGCGTCGAGCGGTTTGTTGAGCACGTCGAGCAGCAACTGGCTGACGCCCTGAATGAGTTGCGCCTTTTCTTGCGCCGTGACGCCGGTGGCGCCCGGTGTCGTGCCTTCGCGGGTAACCTGAATCGTGACGATGGGCATGATGCTCTCCTTGGCAGGTCGTGAATAAGTCAAACAGCGAATGAGTCGGGATGGACGCGCTCAGTGTCCCGCGCTCTGGCCACCGTCGACGTGCAGGATTTCGCCCGTCACGAAGGGTGCATTATCCAGAAACAGGATGGCGTCGACGATATCGCTCATTTCACCCATGCGGCCGACAGGGTGAAGCGCGCCGAGCGCCGCGTGAGTGTCCGGTGCGTGCATCGGCGATTTGATGATGCCGGGCGAGACCGCGTTGGCACGAATGCCGCGTTTCGCGTATTCGATCGCGAGCGACTTCGTTGCGGCGTTCAGACCGCCTTTGGTAAGCGAAGCGAGCACGGAGGGGACACCTTCGATGGCGTGATCGGTGAGGCTGGTGGTCACGCTCACGATATGCCCGCTGCCATGCTTTTCCATTTCGCCGATGGCGAGTTGGGTGATGGTGAAGAAGCCGGCGAGATTCACGCCGGTCACGGCGGCGTAGTCTTCGGCGGTGTACGAGGTGAAGGGCTTTGCAACGAAAATGCCCGCGTTGTTGACCAGCGTGTCGATCCGGCCGAAGCGCGCCACGCCTTCGGTAATCACGCGACGCGCGGTGTCGGGGTCGCCGATGTCGCCGGCCACCGTCACGAGCTTCGGATTGTCCGAGGGCTGGATGCCGCGCGCGGTTGCCACTACGCGATAGCCGCGTTCCAGCAATGCCTTCACGAGTTCTGCACCAATGCCTTGCGATGCGCCTGTCACGACGGCGACTTTGTTCGAGGTGTTCATGTTCGATCTCCGGGAAAGTTGAATCGGCCTTTTGCCGAGCGGGCCAGCGGCACCGATAGGTACGCAATCTAGGCGCATCGGCGAGAAGTTCGAATACCCGGCGTGGACAAACACTTGTGACGCGCAGGAACAAATCGGCACGGCGCGGCCGTCATTCGGGCAGAATGACAGACGGGCCCATCGTCAGAGCGTGACCATGCAGCGTCAATTCGAAGACCTTCTTCTCGGCAGCATCGAACTGTTTTGTCTCGCCTCGGAGTTGAGCAGTTTCACGGCCGCCGCCACCGCGGCGAGCGTGACACCGGCCGCGGTGAGCCGCGCAGTGGCGCGACTCGAAAAGCGCCTCGGCGCACGGCTTTTCGTGCGAACCACCCGTCAAATCCGTCTCACCGATCTGGGCCGTCGTTACTTCGAGCAATGTCAGCAGGCATTGCGGCAACTGGTCGATGCCGAGCGCGAAGCCACCGGGCAACAGGTGACGCCGTCCGGCGTGCTGCGCATCAGCATGCCCACGCCCTACGGCCATTACCGCGTATTGCCGCTACTCGCGCAATTCCGCGCGCGCTATCCGCAAGTCACGGTGGAAACGCACCTCAGCAATCGCAATATCGATTTCGCGGACGAAGGTTTCGATCTCGCGATTCGCGGGAAAGCGCCGCAAGATTCGGGGCTGATCGCGCGCAAACTCGAAGACGCGGAACTCGTCGTGGTGGGGGCGCCGGCTTATCTGCGCAAGGCCGCAAAACTCAAGACGCCGGACGACCTCGCCGCGCATGAATGCATCCAGTTCGAATTGCCGAGTAGCGGCCGCAATATTCCCTGGCTTTTCATGCGTGACGGCGAGAGCGTTGAAATCGAGACGCAGGGCGCGTATGGCACGTCCGGTGACGTGCTTGCCGGCGTCACGCTCGCGTGTCATGGCGCAGGCCTCTTTCAAACCTATCGCTTCGTGGTGGAAAAAGAGCTGGCAGCCGGCACGCTCAAGGAAGTACTGACGCCATACGGCGGCGGATCGCGCCCGTTCATTCTGCTCTTTCCGCACGGGCGGCACCTGTCCACGCGCGTGCGCAGTTTCGTCGACTTCCTGATGGAGCGGCTGGCGCAGTAGCGGCGGTGACGCAATGGACGCGCCAGCAGCGAAAGTGCGAATCCGTTACGCTATGGGCAGGACCGCGCCGCTGTGCGTTCGCGCAGTCCGTTCTTGTCTTAGTGCGCGCGTCGAACCGTGCGCTTGGCTGCGCACTCATGCGTGCAGTCCCATTTCCCCATCCACAAGGAGCTTTCATGGCAAACGCGTTATACGACATACCTCTGAAGCAGATCGACGGCAGCGAAACGAGCCTCGCCAGCTATCGCGGGAAGGTGCTGCTGGTCGTCAACGTGGCGTCGAAATGCGGACTCACGCCGCAATACAGCGCGCTTGAAAGTCTGTATCAGGACAAGCAGGCCAAAGGACTCGAAGTGCTCGGCTTTCCCGCGAACAACTTCAAAGGCCAGGAACCCGGCAGCGACAGCGAAATTGCTTCCTTCTGCTCGACGAACTACGACGTGCATTTCCCGCTGTTCTCGAAGATCTCGGTGTTGGGCGAAGACCAGCATCCGCTCTATGCGCAACTGACCGAAGCCGTGCCTGCCGCGACGGGTGAAGGTCCGTTCCGCGAACGGCTCAAGGGCTACGGCATCAATCCCACTAGTCAGACCGATGTGCTGTGGAATTTCGAAAAATTCCTGGTTGGGCGCAATGGCGAAGTGGTGGGGCGCTTCTCTCCGGACGTCACCGCCGACGATCCACGCCTCGTCGCCGCGATCGACGCGGAGCTGGCGAAAGCCGCTTGAATCGTAGGTGATTTGTGCATTAGCGAGGCCGGAGGTGTTGGCGTCAGCCCGCGTCCGGCGGCAACACGAGCGCGCCGCAGCCAGTATCCGCAACGAACGTGGCGAGCAGCCTCGCGGAGTGGGCCGGGTCCGGGTTCTCGGCGAACAAGTGCAGGGCACGTGGCGGCTCGAACCAGGTCTGACCGGCGGCATACACGGCGGCCGGCGTGCCCTCCATCTGCGAGCGGACGGTGCCTTGCAGCACCACGGCCGTGACCGATCCCGGATGCCGGTGCGCGGGCGTATAGGCGCGGGGTGGAAAGTCCACGATCATGGTGGTGATGGATTTGCCGGGCACGTTCGGTAGAGGCTCGCACGCGAGCACGCGCTGAGTCGTGCGAGGACGGCTGACGGCTTCGCCGTCGGTGCCTGCCGCATTCAATACCGCGCCGTTTGTCGCGCTGCATAGCGTCGTGATCCACTGGATCGCAGCACGTGGCGCGGCCGGTCCGATAGCGAGCAGGAAGGCCGCGAGAACCGGCAAGCCGATCCTGCTCGTGTTCAATGAGCCGGTCACGTTCATGGCTGATCCGCCGCCTTTACGTTGCGCAAGGAAGGCAGCCAGCCGAGTTCGCGCCGGGCTTTCGCGCTGCTCACCTCAGCCTCATCTTCGGCAATGTTGTAAATGCCGCCCGGCGAGTAACGGAGCGCCAGCAACGCTGCCGCCGCGGCGGCTTCTACGTGAACCGGACTCGTGCCGGCCGGTTCGGCACTTCCTGTGCCCGGCCCGTATATCTGCCCATAGCGCAGCACCGTCCCGGTCATGGCCGACGCTTCCAGTACACAGGTTTCCAGCGCGACGACGCCTTGCACGCTGATGCTGCGAGGTGCGGGCGCATCGATATCGAGCGGCGAGGTTTCCGTGTAGGGCCGCGTACCCGTGCGATAGGCCCACGCAATGCTCTGCGCCACGAACCGCCTGGCGCCCGCTGCCGACGCCGCCGCCACCAGGTTGCGGGTGCCTTCGCTGCGGATGCGTGCGTTGTTCACGACGGCGTGCGCCATCTGCGCAGGATCGAGATTGCGCGGCAGGTCCGTCAGTTGATGAATCACGCTGGCCGGTTCGATGCGCGCGAGCGCCTTCGTCAATGCGGCCAAATCGAACACATCGACGATCACCGGCGTCACGCCGGCGTTTTCCAGCTTCGCGGCCCGTTGCGCGTGACGTGTGCTGCCGTACACCGTGTAGCCCGCGTCGATCAGAAGCGGGATCAGCGCGGTGCCGATCGCACCTGTCGCGCCCGCCAGAAATACGCTCTCTGCCATCATTTTTCTCCGGTTCGTCGAACGAAAACGTTCGTCATGAAACGCAGATTAGCTATCATATTGGCGGCGATAAAGAGCCAATATCGACGAACTGACTGAGCCATTTAGAGGAAGCCGTGCGACGCGCCAAAGACATCGAGATCGCGCTGGCGCCCCGGCCGGAAGGGGTGTCGCTCCAGCAGTGGCTGTATGACGAAATTCGCGGCGCGATCCTGAGCGGCCGCTTTGCGCCCGGCAGCCGCCTGCCGGCCACGCGCGATCTGGCGGCACGCTACGTGATTTCGCGCGGCACGGTGCTCGGCGTATTCGCGCAACTGACGGCGGAAGGCTATGTGTCGGGCGCCGTGGGGCGAGGCAGCTTCGTTGCCACCGAGTTGCCCGAGCGGCGTCTCACGCCGGCAAGGCGCAAAGCGCCGCCACGCGCGCTGACGCGAGAGGCGACACGAACCAGCGCAGACGCGCACGCCGAGTGGAGTCCCGCCATCCCCGATCTTTCCGCGCGCGGACGGCTGCTCGCGCGCACGCCATTTCAGGTGCAAGGGCGCGCCGTGCCTGCGCTCGCATTCCGTCCGAGCCAGCCCGATCTCACGGCCTTTCCCTTTGCGCTGTGGTCGAGACTCGCCGCGCGACGCACGCGGCGTTTTCGCACCGACATGCTGACCGACGGCGAAGCGCAGGGCTATGGTCCGCTGCGCGAAGCGATTGCCGAGCATGTGCGAACCGCGCGCGGCATCGCCTGCTCGGGCCTGAACGTGGTGATGCTCGGCAGCGTGCAGCAGGCGCTCGATCTGAGCGCGCGCTTGCTGCTCGATCCCGGTGACACCGTACTGATGGAAGACCCCGGTTATCCCGGTGCACGATTCGTTTTCGAAGCGGCGGGCGCGCGTATCGTGGGTGCGCCGGTGGACGCCGACGGCATGGACGTGAACTGGGCGCGCCGTCACGCATCGCATGCGCGCATCGCCTACGTGACCGCCGGCAGACAGGCGCCGCTCGGTCCGCCGCTCGCGCTCGAGCGCAGGCTCGCCTTGCTCGCGTGGGCACGCGAGAAGGGCGCGCTGATTCTGGAAGACGACTACGACAGCGAATTCCGTTTCGCGGGCCGCCCGCTCGCGGCGCTCAAGAGTCTCGACTCGGACGGTCATGTGATCTATTGCGGCACGTTCAGCAAGCTGCTGTTCCCGGCGCTGCGCATCGCCTATGCGATCGTGCCGGACCGTCTCGTCGATCCGTTCGTCGCCGCGTTGTCGCTCAGTGCGCGCCACGTCGCGCTCGACCAGCAATCCATCCTCCACGCGTTCATCGCCGAAGGGCATTTCGGCCGGCATATCCGCCGCATGCGCCTGCTGTACGGCGAACGCGCACAGGCGCTCGAAGATGCGTTGCAACGGCACCTCGGCGGCGTGCTCGACACGCCCGGCATCACCACGGGACTCGACACGCCCGCGTTCCTGCCGCTCAAAACCGACGACACGCTGGTCGCCGCGCGTGCGGCCTCGGCGGGCATCGAAACGCGGCCGCTCTCGTATTACGCCTTCGAGCGTCCTGTGCCGCCGGGTCTCGTGCTGGGCTTCGCCGCGGTCGACGCCGACGCGATCGGCAAGGGCGTCGTCAGATTAGCGCGCGTGCTCGACGCGATGAAACTCGCGCGTTGATTGCTAATCTCGCTCATCTCAAGCCGTGGCGAGCGCAGCGTGTTCGCGACAGATTTCCGTGATCCAGTCGACGAAAACGCGCGTGGCCGTACTCGCATGCCGACCGTTCGGATAGACGACGGAAACCGGCACGGGCAGGCATCTTGCGTTGGCGAGTACTTCGCGCAGACGCCCCGTTTGCAGATACGGCGCGGCGACGAACTCGGATAACTGGATGAGCCCCAGACCTTCGAGCGCGCACTGCAGATAAGCCTCGGTTTCGTTCACCGCAAAGCGGCTTTGCATCGGCACCGTGAGCGCCTCGCCGTCCACCTGAAAGCGCCAGTCGAGCGGGCGGCCTGTCGCGTTCGAAAGATAGTTGATGGTTCGATGTGCGCCAAGCGCGTCGACGCTTTCCGGCTCGCCATGGTCTTTCAGATAACGCGGCGATGCACACGTGATCCAGTTCAGTTGTCCGACCCGTCGCGCCACGAGCGTCGAGTCCGTCAACTCACCGCTTCGGATCACGCAATCGATGCCGTCGAAGATCAGGTCGGCGGGACGGTCGCTCAGACCCAGTACGAGTTCGATGCCGGGAAAACGCTGCTCGAACTCACGCAACCTTGGAATGACCAGCGCACGGCCGATCACGCCCGGCATGTCGGCGCGTACGCGGCCGCGCGGCATGCTGGCTTCGATTGAAAGACCGCTTTCCGCCTGCTCGATTTCCGACAGGATGGCGCGGCACGACGCGTAATAGCGTTCGCCCGCTTCGGTCACGCTCAGCGTGCGCGTACTGCGCCGCAGCAGCACGGCGCCCAGATGACGTTCGAGATTCTTGATCGTGGTCGTGACCGACGAACGCGGCATCGACAGTGTCTGCGCGGCCTTGCTGAAGCTTTGCGCTTCGACCACGCGCACGAAGATGGTCATCGCTTGCAGCTTGTCCATGAAATGCGTACCTGTGCATGCTCGCCGCGAGCGGCGTTGGGTCGTAGTGATGAGGCGATTCGAAGGCGCATTCATCTTACAGGTAGCGCCGCGCATCCGGCATGTCGTGCAACCCACGGATCGTTCGCGGTTCGTTCGTGGCCTACGCGTTCTCAATTTCGCCACGACGAACAATGCGGCGTGCCCGCAGCACTAGACTGCGATTCGTCCGGCCACTTCGTTTCCGGGAATGCCCGGGGAAGCCACGCGCCGATGACGGCGAGTCGCGCAAAGAGGCGCGGCCGCCCACTGTTTTCACGTACTGGAGGGCTAACCATCATGTTGCAAGATCGATCCATTCTCGTTCTCGGTGCCGGCGAACTCGGCATGGCGATGCTGCGCAGTCTGGCGCGACATCCTCGCGTGCGCGGCGGCACGGCGCTCGCGGTGCTGGTACGCCAGTCCACGATCGATTCGCAAGGTTCCGGCAAGCAGAAAGACATGGCGGAGTTGCGCGCGCTCGGTGTCGAACTGGTGCCGGGCGATCTCGCCGCGCAATCGGTCGATGCGCTTGCGGGCGTATTCGGTCGCTTCGAAACGGTCATTTCCTGCACGGGTTTCGTCGGCGGAAGCGGAGTTCAACTCAAGATCGCAAAGGCAGTCCTGCTTGCCGGCGTGCCGCGTTATTTCCCGTGGCAATTCGGCGTGGACTACGACGCGATCGGCCGCGGCAGTCCGCAGGATCTGTTCGACGAACAACTCGACGTGCGCGCGTTGCTGCGCTCGCAGGACGCCACCGAATGGGTGATCGTGTCGACCGGCATGTTCACGAGCTTTCTGTTCGAACCGTCGTTCGGCGTCGTGGACCTCGCTAACGCCACGGTCCACGCGCTCGGCAGCTGGGACACCGCGGTCACGGTGACGACCGCCGCGGACATCGGCGCGCTGACCACGGAGATCGTGTTCGCCGAACCGCGCATTGCCCGGCAAGTGGTCTATGTGGCGGGCGATACCGTGACGTACCGCCAACTCGCGGATGCGCTCGACGCGATGCTCGATCTCACGGTGCACCGCGTGACGTGGAGCGTGCCGCAATTGACAGGAGAACTCGCGCGCGACCCCGGCAATCCGCTGCGCAAATATCGTGCGGTCTTTGCGCAGGGTGTCGGTGTGGCGTGGGATAAAGCGCACACTTTCAACGCGCAGCGTGGCTTAGCGGTCAGCGACCTCGAAGCCTGGATGCACACCAATCTGCTCGCATCGAACCGCCACCCGGTTCCCCAAAATTGACCTTGGGCGTAGCTCACCTGACTGCTATCTTGAGTAGATTCGCCCGCACCGTTCGAACAAACCATGCGGGCCTACCTGGCTGGAGGTGCATGATGGTCGAAGCGACGTGGCTGGTGGTGGCCGACGGTGGCCGTGCGCGCGTGTTCGAGACGGCAGGGCTGACGCTCGACTTGCAGGAGGTCGAAGATTTCGTCAACGACGAAACCACCGGCACGATGCTGACCGAGAAAGATCGCGAGAAATTCGCCAAACGCGTGGCGCAATATCTGGAGGAAGGGCGGCTGCACCAGCAGTACAACCGCCTGCGACTCGCCATCGAACCGAAGTTTCTCGGCATGGTGCGCACGGATCTGAGCGAAGACACACGCCGTTTGATCTTTGAGCAGATCAGCGAAGACCTATCGGCGCTGAGTACCCGCGAAATCGAGGCACATCTACGGCGGCACTGATCTTGCTGCCGGATGTTATTCAAGTCACTGCGTCGGGATTGCCGGATTTTTTTTGCGCGTGTTCCTGCTCGTCGCGGAACCAGTTTTCCGCGCGAGCGCGCGTTTCCACCCATGAGTGCGGCTGTGTGGCATCGAGATTGCGGTCGATGTATCGCTGACCCCATTCGACGGCGTCGCGAATCGCTTCATCTTCCGTGAGCCATTCGGGTTGAACCGTCATGGGACGAACGTCGACGGCGGTTTCCGTGCCGTTCTTCAGGCTGACCGGGGCGATCCACGCGCCCCGCGCATTGAGTTCGGTGCGCACGACGATTTCGAAGCCGCCATAAGAGACTGTGCGTTCAGACATCGATTTCTCCCTGAATGAATGGTCCGTAGCCTCTCTGCTTTTTCTACGGGTTGCTCATAGAATCACCTCATAGCGTCACTATAGACAAGCCGCCATGAAGACGCATCGCTTAAAGACCTGTGGCGTCGGTTCGTATGACGAATTGATCAGCCATGCTGACAGAATGTTCATTTGCATGAGGTGCGACTTATGCAGGAGTTCGACTTCTACATTAATCTGAAGAAGCCCACGCTCGGCCTCTATGTGAAGCGCGGCGCCGGTCTGCCCGATCTCGCCGACGCAGGCGACTGGCAATTGTCAGGGCCGGTTGCGCAGAGTGAACTGACACCCGAATTGCTGAAAGGACTAGCCGCCAATGGCCACGTCTTTCAGGAACTGGGTGCATGACGCCCGCGCTTCTGCGCGGCGACCGACACACCATGAGGGGGAGAACATGTCGAAGCAAACGGGTGGCCTGAGCGCCGAATTCATCGCGCGTCAGCGTGCGCGGCTGCAGGCGCTGCGCCAGGAACTGGTGGGCGGCGAGGTGGGCACGCTCGACGAAGAGCGCGCAGCAGGAGAGTTGCACGGCGACGAGCCGCACGAATACGAGGAGGGCGCGCAGGATCTCGCGCAGAAGGAAATCGATCAGTCGCTCAACGACGTGAACGATCAACGCATCGGCGATATCGTGCGCGCGCTGCAAAAAATCGACGAAGGCACTTACGGTCTATCCGACGAAAGTGGCGACCCGATTCCGCAGGCGCGCCTCGAAGTCATGCCGGAGGCGATCCTGACCGTCGCGGAGCAGGAGCGCCGCGAGGCGGGCGCCTAACATCAGATTAACGTCGGATTAAGGTCAGGGGCGCGAGGCCACTTCGTCGAGATGAATCAGCAGGTCGGCCGGGTCGTCGTAGACGCGCAGCGCACCCGCACGTTCGAGTTCCTCGGTGCCGTAACCGCCCGAAAGCAGCCCCACGCCCAGCGCGCGGCAGCGTTGCGCCGCGAGCATGTCCCAGATGCTGTCGCCGACCACGACCGCCTGTTCGATCGGCACGCCGAGGCGAGCCGCCGCGGCAATGAACAGATCGGGATCGGGCTTGGCGTATTTGACATCGTCGCGCGTCACCACGACGGCCTGCGCGGGGTCGACGCCGAGCGCCTCCAGATTCAGCGCGGCCGTTTCCATGCGTCCACTGGTGGCCACGGCCCACGGCGTGCCGGCCTGCGTAAGCGCGGCAAGCAGGTCACGCGCGCCCGGTAAAGGGCAAACCTGATTGCGCAGACGCTGGTACGCGGCGGCATGGGCCGCGCGCAGCCGCTCGCCGATTTCGACGCTGATGTCGGCGTGCGTTTCACGCAGAAGCTGATTGGTGAACAGGCCGCCGCTCATGCCGATTTTGCGGTGAATGCGCCACACCGAAAGCGGAATGCCTTCGCTGTCGAGCGCCTCTTTCCATGCGAGCACATGTTGATAAACGCTGTCGACGAGTGTGCCGTCGAGATCGAAGAGGAACGACGTCTGTATGCGCATCCAGAGCTCCGTTGAAAACGATTGCGGAATCGACCACCTTGCAAGAATGCAGGGTCGGCAAGCGCGCGTCAAATCGGCGTGCGAACAGAAAATAATTCGCGAGCCCAACGCGCGATAGTGACGATCACTTCGTCGCTGGCGGATCATCGGAAAAACCAATATCTCCCTTGCGTCGATCGCTTCATAGAATTAAGCGCAAGCCGCCTGTCGTCATGCCATTCGTCATGTCAGCGCTTTTCCCCTCCGTCGAGAAAAGGTGATCCGATGCCCGCCCTTTGCGAAATCTGTCATGCCCGTCCCGCCGTCGCTCGTGTCACTGTCGTTCAGAACGGCGAGCGAAAGTCGATGTCGATCTGCGATTACGACTACCGCCAGTTGATGCGTCATCAGAGCATGGTGAATCCGTTCGATTCGCTGCTCGGTGGCGGCGGGCTGTCGCGTTTCTTCGGTGCAATGGGCGATTCGAATGGCGGCTACGACGAGGACGACAACGACAGCTACGCCGCCGAAGTCCCGCGCGAATCCGTCGACGCGACCGATGCTTTCAGCGAGCAGACGCTGGAGTTGTTGCAGCGCGCCGCAGAAAAGGCGCACGAATTGCAGCGCAACGAACTCGACACCGAGCATCTGCTTTACGTCCTCGCCGATGCGGACGTGTGCGCCGCGCTGCTCAAGGAACTCAAGCTCTCGCCGCAAGACATCAAGGACTATATCGACCAGCACGCAAAAAGGGGCACGGCCGGCAGTGCCGACGGCAGCGACACGCCAATCGAGAAAATGACCATTTCTCCGCGCCTTAAAAAGGCGTTCCAGTTCGCGTTTCAGGCGTCGCGCGACCTCGGTCATTCCTACGTCGGGCCGGAGCATCTTCTCATCGGACTCGCGGCGGTGCCGGACAGTATTGCCGGCACCTTGCTCAAGAAATATGGCGTCACGCCGGAAGCCTTGCGGCAGAAAGTGGTGAAAGTGGTCGGCAAGGGCGCGGAAGACGGCCGCGTGGACGCGCCCACCAACACGCCGACACTCGACAAGTTCGGCCGCGATCTCACTGCGATGGCGCGGCAGGGCAAACTCGATCCGGTGCTGGGGCGCGCGCAGGAAATCGAAAGCACTATCGAGGTCCTCGCGCGGCGCAAGAAGAACAATCCAGTGCTGATCGGCGAGCCCGGTGTCGGTAAAACGGCGATTGTCGAAGGTCTGGCGCAGCGTATCGTCAACGACGAAGTGCCGGAAAATCTGCGCGGCAAGCGGCTCGTCGAGGTGAACATCAATTCGATGGTGGCGGGCGCGAAGTATCGCGGCGAATTCGAGGAACGCGCCAAGCAGTTGATCGACGAGGTGACCGCGAAGCGCGACGAGCTGATTCTTTTCATCGACGAGTTGCATACGATCGTCGGTGCGGGCCAGGGCGGCGGCGAAGGCGGGCTCGACATTGCCAACGTGCTCAAGCCGGCGCTCGCGCGTGGCGAATTGAGCCTGATCGGCGCAACCACGCTCAATGAATATCAGAAGTACATCGAAAAAGATGCCGCGCTGGAACGGCGTTTTCAACCCGTGCTGGTGCCCGAGCCGACTGTCGAGCAGACCATCGTGATTCTGCGCGGACTGCGCGACAAGCTCGAAGCGCATCACCAGGTCACTTTCGCCGACGACGCATTCGTGGCCGCCGCCGAGATGTCCGATCGCTACATCACCTCGCGCTTTCTGCCCGACAAGGCGATCGACCTGATCGATCAGGCCGCGGCGCGCGTGCGTATCGGCGCGACCTCGCGGCCCGCGCACATGCAGGAACTCGAAGCTGAAGTCGCGCAACTCAAGCGCGAACAGGACTATGCGTCGTCGCGCAAACGCTATGACGAAGCGAAGAAATTCGAGGAACGTATCGGCGAAAAACAGAAGACGCTCGATGAACTGACCGAAGAATGGCAGCGCAAGACAGGCTCGGAAACGCTTGAGGTCACGGTGGCGTCGATTGCCGAAGTGGTGTCGCGGCTGACCGGCATTCCCGTCACGGAACTGACGCAGGAAGAGCGTCAGAAACTGCTCGACATGGAAGACAAACTGCGCGAACGCGTGGTCGGTCAGGACGACGCGGTGGTTGCCGTGAGCGACGCCGTGCGGCTCTCGCGCGCGGGGCTCGGTCAGGCGAACCGGCCGATCGCGACGTTCCTGTTTCTCGGACCGACCGGCGTGGGCAAGACCGAACTCGCGAAGGCCCTTGCGGAAACCGTGTTCGGCGACGAGCAGGCTGTGATTCGCATCGACATGTCCGAGTATATGGAGCGTCACGCGGTGGCGCGGCTGATCGGTGCGCCGCCCGGTTACGTTGGTTACGACGAAGGCGGCCAGCTCACCGAGCGCGTGCGGCGCCGTCCCTACTGCGTGATCCTGCTCGACGAAATCGAGAAGGCGCACCCGGACGTGAACAACGTGCTGCTGCAGGTATTCGACGACGGCCGCCTCACCGACGGCAAGGGGCGAGTCGTGGACTTCAGCAACACCATCATCATCGCGACGAGCAATCTCGGCGCCTCGATCATCATGGACAATCTGGAGAAGCCCGAAACCGGGCGTCTCGACGAGAAGGCGCTGCGCGGCGAATTGATGGGCGTACTCAAGGGCCATTTCCGTCCCGAGTTCCTCAACCGGATCGACGAAGTGATCGTGTTTCATGGGCTTTCGCGCGAGAACATCCGCTCCATCGTGCAGATCCAGCTCGAACGGGTGGTGCGTACGGCGGCCGCGCAGGACATCACGCTCAAGATGGACGAATCGCTGGTCGATCATCTCGCCGACGCGGGTTATCGTCCCGAATTCGGCGCGCGCGAACTGAAGCGGCAGATCCGGCAGGAACTGGAAACGCGGCTCGCCAAAGAGATTCTGAAAGGCAATCTGAAGTCGGGCGACAGCGTGGACGTCAGTTACGACAAAGACAGCGACGAAGTGAAGTTCGCTCGAGGCGAGGCACCCGCCAAACCGAAACGCGCCGCGAGCCGCGCGAAGAAGAAACCGGCGGACAGCGCCGATGGAGCGGCCAGCGCGGCACCGGCGTAAGCCGCGCTTGTGACGTCGGGAGAGTGCGTTGCAGTATGATGAGGGAGGTGCAAAGCGGGACTGGACAAGACCTTAACGAGAGGCATAAAACCCATGAATCCATCCGAGCGTATCGACGAACTGATCGCGGGCATTACCGACTGGCGCGGCAAGACTTTTGCCGGCATCCGCAAATGCATCCTCGAAGCAGACCCGGAGATCATCGAGGAATGGAAATGGATGGGCAGTCCCGTCTGGTCACGCGACGGCATGATCGCGGTGGCCAACGCCCATAAAGGCAAGGTCAAGCTGACCTTCGCTCACGGCGCGCAACTCGACGATCCGGACAAGCTCTTCAACGCCGGCCTCGAAGGCAACGCCCGGCGCGCCATCGATTTTCTGGAAGGCGACCGCGTCGACACCCGCGCGCTGAAAAAACTCGTGCGCGCGGCCATCGACTACAACCACCAGCATCTGAAGAAAAACGCGCCCAAAGCGGCCGGCGCGAAAGCGCGCGCGAGCGAAAAGGCCTGACATGTCACGGCAAACATGGACGCGCCAGCGCGGCATCGGCCGCAAGCTGGCAAATTTCCTCGTGCTCGGAACGATCGCCTGCGGGTTCGTTACTCTCGCTCCTGCGGCATCCGCACAAACCGCACAACCCACCCAAACACCAGGTATGAACGCCTCAACCGCTTCCATGGCTGCGATATTCGCGCCGTCCGGCACGCTGCGCGCGTCGATCAATCTCGGCAATCCGGTGCTCGCCACGCTCGATCCGGCGAGCGGCAAACCCGTGGGTGTGTCCGTCGATCTGGCTACGGAGTTCGCGAAGCGGCTCGGCGTGCCCTTGCAACTGGTGGCCGTCAAGTCGGCGGGCGACTCGGTCGAAAACGTCAATCACGACAAGGCGGATATCGGCTTTTTCGCGGTCGATCCGAAACGCGGCGAGGAAATCGCGTTCACGCCGCCTTATGTGCTGATCGAAGGTTTTTATCTCGTGCGCAGCAGTTCGCCGATCACGCGTAACGACGAGGTGGATCGAACCGGAGTGACGGTCGCGGTAGGCAAGGGCAGTGCCTACGATCTGTTCCTCACGCGTGAATTGCATCACGCCACGCTGGTGCGCATCCCGACTTCGCCGGCGGTCGTGCAAGGCTTTCTCGATCAGCATCTGGATGTGGCGGCCGGCGTGAAGCAGCAACTCGAAAAAGACGCTGCGACGGCGGGCAGCGTCAGGCTGCTGGATCAGCGCTTCATGGTGATCCGTCAGGCCATGGGCGTGCCGAAAGCGCGTGGCGATGCAGCCGCCGCTTATCTGTCGGGCTTCGTCGACGAGATGAAGCGCTCGGGCTTCGTGGCGGACTCGCTCGCCCGCCATCACATCGAAGGCGCGGCGGTGGCGGGGCCGAACGACTGACGCGGCTGACGCAACTGAGCTGGCCGGACGAGCGCCGGTCACGCGTCATCGGTCGCCGACCAGCCAGCGGTAATACGCGTTGTCCGGGTCCGAGCGCAGAGCGTCGCCGAGGTCGCGCGCCCATGCTTCGCGATCGCCGTGGTAGGCGTCGAGGCCTGCCGCGTAAAAGCTGTGCAGGGCGTCGCGCGAAGCCTGCATGTCGCGGCGGAAGGTGTCGTCGGCGTGTTGCAGAGGCGGTTCGGCGTGCAACGCGAGCAGATGGGCGAGCGTAGTCGGAAAAGCGTCCGGGCGCACCCATGTCGCGTATTCGATGCGCGGCTGGTCGTCGGTCACGGCACGCGCGTCGGCGGCGTAGTAAGCGATTCCCGCGCGGTCGGTGATATAGGTGGCGAGCAGCGCCGCCGGCGACGCAATGCCGACTTCCCGCAGCGCGGCCGCCACCTGCGGTTGCGCGAAACGCGCCTGAATCTGCGGCACGTCGAGATCGAGCGGCTCCATGGAACCCACCAGCATCATCTCGTGCAACTCCGTCGTCCATAGCGTGGCGTGCGGGAAGACCTGGATGAAGCTCTGGATCAGCGAGCGGGTGTCGTCTTCGTTCTGGGTCGGCAACGGCAGCCATTGCGCGACGATTCCACCGGTTTGCAAACGCGCCGCGGCCAGCCGATAAAAGTCTTCCGAATACAGATTGACGACACCGGCCGCCGATGGCGGCGGCGGTTCCAGCGTGATCAGATCGTAGCGCGCCGGATTGCGCAGCAATTCGCGACGGCCGTCGCGCAAGCGGATGTCCATCCGCGCATCCGTGCTCATGCCGTAGTTGCCGCTGAACTGCGGCGACGCGCGCACCACCGCGGGCAGCAATTCGGCCACGGCGCGACGGTCGAGCCCCGGCCACGTGAGCAATGCGCCGCCCGTGATGCCGGTGCCGAGGCCGATCACGAGCGCGCTGCGCGGCGTGCCGCGATGGACGATCAGCGGCAGCAGGGCCTGCAAACGCATGTAGCGCAGCGAGGTGAGCGTGTCGCCGGAATTGGATACGCCCTGAATATAGAGCCGGTGAAATGGCCGTCCGCTCGCCTGCTGTTCGATCACGGCAACCGTGCCGCCCGCGCTTTCTTCGTAGAAAGCCAGCGTGCCGCCGCGGCTTTGCGCGAGCAGTGCCGCGAGCCGGTCGGGTGGCGTAATAGCGACAGTGGCGACGGTGGCGAGTGTCGCCACGGCGAGCAGCGCGACGCGCCAGCGTGGCCGGCGTGGCACGTTCGTGCCGCGCAGCACGGCGACCAGACCCAGCACGCAGGCGAGCAACGCGAGCGCGCCGAGCGTGCGCACGAGGCCCAGTCGAGGCACCAGCACGAAGCCCGTGAGCAGGGTGCCGGCAATACCGCCTGCCAGATTCAGCGCGACCACCGCGCCTACGTCGCGGCCGGGATGACGGGCATCCACATTCAATCGCAAGGCGAATGGAAACGCGGCGCCGAGCAGCAACGTGGGCACGAACACCACGCAGAGCGCCGCCACCGCAAAACCCGCGCACATCGCGGCGAGCAGATTGCCCGTGAGGTTCAGCGCGGCTTCGCGAGCGGCGCTCTGCCATTGCGGCAGCCACGCGCCCAGCACGGCCACTTCGAGCAAGGCAACGAGTCCCGCCGTGACGATCAGCGCCGCAAACGTGCCCCACGGATCGCGCGCGCGGTCGGCGAAACGCGAGGCCAACGCGCTGCCGAGCGCGAGGCCGAGCAGATAAGTGGCGAGCACGACCGCGAACGCAAAACTGCGCGTACTGATGAACTGCACGATGACCTGCGACCACACCACTTCATAGCCTAGCGCCACGCCGCCGGCGATCGCGTAGAGCACAAGGGCGAGGCGGGCCTGGACGGGCGCCTCGGCGGGAGTCTGCGTCATGGGCGTGGACGACACGGCAGCATGCGAAGCCGGCAACGCATGAGCGCCGCGCGCAAGCAGCAGCGCCAGCGCCGCCGCGCAACCGTTCGCCGCGGCCGCGGCCCACGCGCTGCCTTGCACGCCGAGCCATGGAATCAGCAGGAAACTCGCGGCGAGCGTACCGGCAATCGCGCCGGCCGTATTGGCGGCATAGAGCCGCGCGCCGGTGCGGCTCATCTGCGACGCTGCAGGCCCCAGCGAGCGCATCAGAACCGGCAGCGTGCCGCCCATCAGCACCGCCGGCAGGCCGACCAGCACGAAGGGCAGCAGCCACGCCAGCGGCCCGATCCGGTCCTGCAACACGGCGAAGGGCGCCGCCGCGCGCGGCAGCAGCCAGGTGCTGGCAACGGCGAGCAGCAGCACGCCGATTTCGAGCCATGCATAGAGCCGCAGCGGTGTGCCATGACGGCCGTCAGTGTTGTCGGAAGCGTGGTCGGCAGCGTGGTCTGCAGCGCGATCGACATAGCGGCCAATCAGCCAGCCGCCCGCGGCGAGTCCCGCGAAAAATGCGCTCACGCCGGTAGTGACTGCCAGCACGTCGACGCCGACCACAAGTGCAAGCTGCTTGATCCACAATACCTGATACACCAGCGAGGCCGCGCCCGACGCGAACAGCAGCAGCATCGGCCACGCAACCGGCAGCGCGGAAGCGGGCGCAGACGCAGGCGGCGTATCTGGCCGGGGGCGTCCGGTTGGGTTCGCGGGTTCGGTGGGGCGACGCTCGCGGCGAGCGGTTTTGGCGCGGTTTGCCAGCGTGTGAGTCATCGGATGAACATGGTGTGGGATAGGCGCTGAAGCAGAAATGAAACAGCCGTGGCGCGACCGCGCCCGCCGTTCGACACAACCGGCGGGCGCGGGCAGGGCTCGCGCTATTCGAGTCCGCGCTTGCGGAAAGACTCGTCGATCTTCTTGTCGACCTGGCGACGCACGCCGTCCACGCTGAAGCTGGCGGGCCGCTGGCTCGGCGGATAGTCGACGAAGGTCTGCAGGAACGTCGACGCCTTCATCGTCGCAATACCCGTGAGGTAGGCGTTCTTCGTGACCCAGTCGTTGTACTGGTCCGAGGTGATATCCGCCCGTTCGTAGGGGTCCATGCGCAGGTTGAAGATTTTCGGCAGACGCAGGCACACCAGCGGGTCCTGCCAGATGTTCAGATTGCCCTTGGCGCGCTGCTCGCAGAATACGGCTTTCCACGCGTTGCCGTCCTGATCCCAGCGCATGGCGACCAGCTGGCCGTCGTCGTCGAAATAGTAGAACTCGGTTCGCGGGTCCTTCGTGGTCTGGCCTGTCAGATAGGGCAACTGGTTGTAGCCGTCCAGGTGGTTTTTAAAGCTTGTTCCACCGGCCTTCGGCGTCCAGCCCTTCAATAGCTTGTCCCTGACGCCACCATCGCCCGCCGCGGCTAGCAAGGTCGGGAACCAGTCGAGTCCGGAGAACATGTCGTTGGATACCGAGCCCGGTTTGATATGGCCCGGCCATCGCACCATCGCGGGCACGCGGAACGCGCCTTCCCAGTTGGAGTCTTTCTCGCTGCGGAACGGCGTGGTGGCGGCATCGGGCCACGAGAACTGGTTCGGTCCGTTGTCGGTCGTGTAGATCACGATCGTGTTCTGCGAGATGTTCAGGTCGTCCAGCAGCTTGAGCAGCTTGCCGACGTCCTGATCGTGTTCCCACATGCCGTCGGCGTACTCGTTGCCGGGCATGCCGCTCTTGCCTCGGAATTCGGGCCGGACGTGGGTGAACAGGTGCATGCGCGTGTAGTTCATCCACACGAAGAAAGGCGTGCCGTTCTTCACCTGCTTGCGGATGAACTCTTCCGCGTGCGCGCCGGTTTCGTCGTCGATGGTTTCCATGCGCTTGGTGGTGAGCGGGCCGGTGTCCTGAACCTTGCCGTCCGAGGTGCTGTGAAGCACGCCGCGCGGCGAAAAGTTCTTCACGTAAGGGTCGTTCTTGTCCTTCGGCCAGTAGGGACGCTCGGGTTCTTCCTCGGCGTTCAGGTGGTACAGGTTGCCGTAGAACTCGTCGAAGCCGTGATTGGTCGGCAGGTACTCGTTCTTGTCGCCGAGGTGATTCTTGCCGAACTGACCCGTTGCATAGCCGAGCGGTTTGAGCGCCTGCGCAATCGTCATGTCGCCTTTTTGCAGACCGACCGGCGCGCCCGGTGCGCCGACCTTCGAGAGGCCCGTGCGCAAGGGCGTCTGTCCGGTGATGAACGACGATCGCCCGGCCGTGCAGCTGTTCTCGGCGTAGTAGTCGGTGAAGATCATGCCTTCGTTGGCCACCCGGTCGATGTTCGGCGTCTTGTAACCCACCACGCCGCGCGTATAGGCGCTGATGTTGGCCTGACCGACGTCGTCGCCGAAAATCACGAGGATGTTCGGCTTGGCCGACGCTTTGGGCGCAGGCTGTTGCGGCGCGCTGTTGGCGGCAGCGGGTTTGGCGGGCGCGGGAGTTTGCGCGGGCGCATTGAGTGAGGGAAAAACCAGCGCGGCAAACGCGCCGAGCACGACCACGCCCGCTCCAGCGGCGTAGCGCCCCTTGCGCAAGAATTGTCTCATCGTGTCGCTCCAAAGGAGTTGACTTCAGTTCATCCGGTGCGTGTGCGCCCTGCGCCGGCATGCCTCGTAACGCCGCTTCTCGCGTGCGGCTCGATATCCCGCGCCGGCTTACGGCTTCGGCGGCGGGTAAATAGTTTGCCAGTCGTCCTTCATGCTGACGACGATCCAGCCGTCGGCGTTCGCTTCGTCCCAGGCTTTGTCGAGCGTGCCGATCTTCGAGTTGCGGTCGTAGGCGAATTCGCGCACGGCGTCGTCGTGATGGACCAGCAAGGCAAGGTGAGGGCCGTTGCCCGAGGTGGTGTACTGCAGCATCTGCAGATCGCCGTCGGAATTGCCGAAGGCGAGAATCGGCTTGCGTCCGATGTTGCGATAGATGCCGACCGGTTTGCCGGGACCGTCGTCCACGAAATCGATTTTGGGCAGACGGACCAGCACGCCGTGGCCGTCACGCATCTGGTACTGCACGACCTGACTGGAGCCGACCACCTGCTCGGGCGGAATGCCGTAGACCTTGTCCACCCAAGGCCGCATGAATTCGATCGTGCCGCCGGACACGATGTAAGTCTTGAAGCCGTTGGCGCGCAGATAGGCGAGCAGTTCGAGTTGCGGCTGATACACGAGATCCGTGTAAGGGCGGTTCAGTTTCGGATGACGGGCGGTGGCGAGCCAGTCGCGAATCGTTTTGTCGTAGTCGTCCACGCTCATGCCGCTGTTGGCGATCGCCACGAGTTGCAGCAACTGCTTCTGCTGCGCGGCCAGCGCGCCGTAGTCTTTCGCCATCAAGGCCTGGTAGGCCGGATTGTTCTTCCACTCGGGATGCTGCGGCGCGGCAGCCTTCACCTGATCGAGCAGAAAAATGAACTGGAAGTAGAGCGGCTGTTCGCTCCACAGCGTGCCGTCGTTATCGAACACGGCCACGCGCTCGGCCGGCGCGACGAAATGCGGCGAACCCGGCCGCGTGACATCGGCGACGAAAGCCACGATCGCTTTTCTGGCCGCACCGTCGCGCCACGACGGTAGCGCCGCGGCCTGTGCGCTCGCGCGAGCCGCGGCGTCGCTGTTTGCAGGGTTGTCCGCGCTGCCGGAAGACGTGCCGCAAGCCGCCGCGCCCAACGCGATGGCGATCGCGGCACAGGCCGTCACGGTGGCTCGCGCGACGCGGCCCGCCGAACCGAACATGCTCCGCACGGCACGGTTTCGCCGTTCCTGCAGCCAGTTCGCTTGCATGCGACCTCCATTCCGGTTGCGTGACCGCGGATCACCCGAATTGCGTGTGTTGCGCGATGCCCTTGCTTTGAGCGCCGCGCGGGCGGTGAACCGGCGCGGCAACCACTGCGGAAAAAATCAGCGCTCCGAACCAATGACGAAAATGAACGGCACGAACGAACGCCTTGCTCAACCGCCGTCCACCGCGGCGGCCCGAGCCGATGCCTGGCGAGCGGCCGGCTGCTGCCAGGTGTCTTCATCCATCACGAGACGAAAGCCCAGGTGCGACATGCTGTTGTAGGGATCGGTGCCGCGCCGGGCGCTCGGCCGGTAGCTCAGGCAATAGGCTTCGTTGCAGAGGAACGAGCCGCCGCGCGTGACGCGTTTGGGCGCATCGACGGGCACGCCCTGGTCGGCGGGGTCCCACGATTCGCGCGGACCGGCGGGGTTGTCGATGGTGCGGGTGGCGACCGCCTCGCGGCGGAACTGGTCGGCGCGATACCAGTCGGCGACCCATTGCCACGCGTTGCCGGTCATGTCGGAGAGGCCATAGCCGTTGGCCGGAAAGGTGCCGACCGGACTCGTGCCGAGCGCGCCGCCCGCTTTCGGGCTGACCACGGGAAACGCCTGCGCCTGCTGGCCTTGCCAGACGTTGGCCATCTGCTTGCCGTCCGGCGCGAACTGGTTGCCCCACGCGTAGGTGGCCTGCTCGAGGCCGCCGCGCGCGGCGAACTCCCATTCGGCTTCGGTGGGCAGGCGTTTGCCGGCCCACTTCGCATAAGCCTGCGCGTCTTCGTAGGACACCTGCACGACCGGGTGATCGTCCTTGCCGAGAATATTGCTATCCGGCCCTGTCGGATGACGCCAGTTCGCGCCGGGCACGTAGCGCCACCATTGCGAATAGTCTTCCAGCGGCACGGGCTGGCTGGTGCCGACGAACACCATCGCGCCGGCCACCAGCGCACTGTCGGGCGGGCGCGGCGTGCCGGGCGGCAATTGCACTTTCAGGGTGTCCCAGTCGGGCTTTTTCTCGGCGGTGGTGACATAGCCGGTGGCGTCGACGAACTGGCGGAATTCGGCGTTGGTCACGTGATGCCGGTCCATCCAGAAACCGTGCACGCGTACTTTGTGCGCGGGACGTTCGTTGGGTTGGGCCTGCTTTGCGTCGCTGCCCATCAGGAATTCGCCGCCGGGCACCCACGCCATGCCGCGCGGCCCGTGCGTGCCGTCGCCGTACACCACCTTGAAATGATCGGGCGTGCGCGCAGCGACCGCCCAACTGACGGCCGCGCCGATACATGCAGGAAGCATGACGAGAAGCACGGCCCAGAGCGCGAGCTTGCGATAACGGAGAGAAGGTGACTGCGAAGTGGACGGCGTGGAAGAAGTGGATGCGGCGCCGGCAGAAGCGCTTTTCGACGCACCTCGACCGGAAGACGACGTGCCGCCCGGAGAGGCGGCTTTGGCCGACACACGTTTTCGTGTACTCATCATCCCTTCTCTCTGGCAGATAAAGCTGCCAGTCCCGCCGCTTCCGCAGCGCAGACTGGTTCTAATATGCACGGAAGAAACTTAGCGATACGGAATAACGTTGAAGGCCGGTCATTAATTCGTCAGATGCAGGCTAACAACTTTTCAGCGACATTTCACGCTTTTTTTGAGCACACGCGAAACTTTGACGGATCGACGCGAGTGCATTAACGTGTCTGCGGCGAGCATTGAGTCCCAAGTCGACCAACACGAAATCATTGGGAAATGAATAGCTATGCGCGAAACCATTCTGCGCTTCGAGGCAGGGGTCAATGAAGCGATCGTCGGGCAGCAGGCCGTGGTGCGGCAAGTGCTGATCGCGCTTCTCGCGGACGGCCACGTGCTGCTCGAAAGCCTGCCCGGACTCGCCAAAACGCGTACCGTCAAGGCCATTGCCACGCGTCTCGCGGCCACCATGAGCCGTATCCAGTTCACCCCCGATCTGTTGCCTTCGGACATTACCGGCGCAGAAACGCTATTGCAAAGCGGCACAGAACATTCGCTGAGTTTTCAACCGGGGCCGATATTCGGCAATCTGATTCTGGCGGACGAAATCAATCGTGCGCCGGCCAAAGTGCAATCCGCATTACTGGAAGCCATGGAAGAACGGCAGATTTCCGTGGCCGGAAAAACCCATCGTATGGCCGATCTGTTTCTCGTCATGGCGACGCAAAATCCCATCGAGCAGGAAGGCACGTATCCATTGCCGGAAGCGCAAATGGACCGCTTTCTGTTCAAGGTCCTGATCGGCTATCCGTCGCCCGCGAGCGAGGCGGCGATGCTGCAGTTGCTCCGCTCGGAAAGCATCCGGGCGGCTGACGCGCCCGAACTGCTCGGCCAGGAAGTGATTTTCGCGGTGCGCGAAGCGATCCGCGCGATCGCGGTGGCGCCGGCCATCGACGCGTATATCGTCTCGCTCGTCAACGCGACCCGTCATGCGGCGCAGATCGACGGCACGCTCGGCAAGTGGATCGAGATCGGCGCGAGTCCGCGCGGCTCGATCGGCCTCGACCGCGCGAGCCGCGTCGCCGCCTGGCTGGCCGGCCGCGATTTCGTGACACCCGACGACGTGCGCGCCGTGCTGCATCCGGTGCTGCGTCACCGGCTGATTCTGTCTTACGACGCCAACGCCGGGAACGTCGGCGCCGACGCGGTGATCGACCGTCTGATCGAAAAGGTCGCTGTGCCGGCCTGAGGCCGGAGGTCGACACGCCGTGCCGGCGTGCCGTCGCTAAGGTCGTTGACGTCGCTAACGTCGCTAACGTCGCTAACGTCGCACTGTGCATCGACGCGGAGGGAATGCCGTGGTTGAGGTGCCCGAATCTGCCCAGGCCGCCATCGGCCGCGTGTATGTCGACGCGGCGCATCTGGCGCGGCTCGAATTCCAGGCGCGCGGCCTGAGCTTCGTCGCGCCCGCGCCGGTGTCGAGCGTGCTGTCGGGCGGCCATGCTTCGCGTTTGCGCGGACGCGGCCTGAATTTCGAGGAGATTCGCGCTTATCTCCCCGGCGACGACGTGCGTCATCTCGACTGGAAAGTCTCGCTGCGGCTCGGCAAGCCGCAGGTGCGCGCCTACACTGAAGAGCGCGACCGGCCCTTGCTGGTCGTGGTCGATCAGCGCATGAGCATGTTCTTCGGTTCGCGACGCGCGTTCAAGTCGGTGGTGGCCGCCGAGGTCGCCGCGCTCGCCGTATGGATGGGTTTTCACGCGGGCGATCGCGTCGGCGGCGTGCTGTTCGACGATCGCCGGATCGTGCGCGTGAAGCCCTTGCGCAGCCGCAGCCGCATCAAGACGCTGTTCGGCGCGCTGGCCGGCATGAACCAGGCGCTGCGTGCCGACAGCGAAGCCCGCACCGATTACACGCAGCTGGACGTCGCGCTCGAAGGCGTGCTGCAACTCGCCGGTCACGATCATCTGATCTGTATCGTCAGCGATTTCGCGGGCGCGGGCGAACGCACCCAGCGTTTGTTGCGCCAGTTGTCGGCGCATAACGACGTGATCGCCGCGATGATTTTCGATCCGGCCTTCGATCTGTTGAACGAGCCGCGTACGCAGCATCGCGCGCTGGTGGTCAGCGAAGGACGTTTGCAGGTGGAATTGCGCGTCGAGGAAGAACGCGTGCGCGCGCCGCTGTCGAGCCTGTTTGCCGGACGCACGGCCGAGGTGGCCGAGCTGCTGCGTTCGAGCGGCGTGCCGCTGATGGCGCTCTCCACCGCGCAACCGGTTGTCGAACAGGTGCGGCGCCTGTTTGGCGAACGCGCCCGGCCGGCGCATGGGAGCGGCTTGTGAGCGCGCCGCTGGTGTCGTCGCAGGGCGCGGGTCAGCTCGTTCTGCGCGGCCCCGACGCGTCCGGTCAACTGCAGGATCTGAAGGAATTGCCGCTGCCCGACGCGGTATCGTACGCGCCGCAGACGATCGGCTGGGTCGCGGTGGCGCTGCTGCTGATGGTCGTGCTCGCCGTCGTGGTGTGGCTGCTTTGGCGGCGTCATCGGCGGCAGCGCTATCGGCGCGTCGCGCTGGCCGAACTCGCGCACATCGAGGCGAGTCTCGTCGCGATGCAGAACGTCGCGGCCGACACCGGCGAGCGCGCACGCTGTCTGGCGGAGATTCCCCGGCTGCTCAAACGCACCGCGCTCGCCGTCGCACCGCGCGACGAAGTCGCGGCACTGAGCGGCGCCGAGTGGCTCGACTTCCTGCAACGCACGCATGGCCGTCATGGTCGCCACGCTTCGAACTTCGACTCGACCGGCGGCGCATTGCTGACGCTCGCGAGTTACGCGCCGACGCAACAGGTCGCGGCCATCTCGGCGCACGATGCCGCGACGCTCATCGCTCAGGCGAGAGACTGGATCGAACATCATCATGTGGAAGTTTGATTTTCCGTGGATGTTCGCGCTGCTGCCTTTGCCGCTGCTGGTAGTGTGGCTGGTGCCCGCGTATCGCACCACGGCATCCGCGGTACGTGTGCCGTTTTTTCACGAGATGGCGGGCGCGGCCGGCGAAAAGCCCGCGCCCGGCGGCGTGCGTTTGCGCCGTCACGTCGTGCAGATTCTGTTGATGCCGCTGTTGTGGGCGCTGCTCGTGACCGGCGCGGCGAAGCCGGTCTATGTCGAAGCGCCCATCGTGCGCGACGAACCCGCGCGCGATCTGATGCTGGCCATCGACCTGTCGGGCTCGATGGCGACGCGCGACTTCGTGAACGCCGCCGGCGAGCGCATGGACCGTTTGAGCGCCGTGAAGCGCGTGGTGGCGGATTTCATCGCGAAACGAACGAGCGACCGGATCGGCCTCGTGGTGTTCGGCGACGCGGCCTATCCGCAAGCGCCGCTCACGCTCGATCACGATGCCGTGCAAGTGCTGCTCGATCAGATGCAAACCGGCATGGCCGGTCCACGCACGGCGATCGGCGACGCGATCGGTCTTACGGTGAAGCTGATGACAGCTTCGCAGGCGCAGGAAAAAGTGCTGATCCTGCTCACCGACGGCAACGACACCGCCAGCACGATTCCGCCCGAACGCGCCGCCGGGATCGCAAAAGCGCACAAGCTGGTGGTGCATACCATCGGCATCGGCGACCCGAATACGAGCGGCGAAGATAAGGTCGACCTCGACGCGCTCGCGCGCATTGCGGCGATCACAGGCGGCCGCGCGTTCCGTGCTCTCGGACAGCAACAGGACTTGGCCGATGTGTATGCCACGCTCGACAGACTCACGCCGAACAAGGTGAAGCGCGAAATCTACCGGCCGCAGCGCGACTATTACTGGGTACCGGTCGGCGCCGCCGTGGCGATTTTCGCGCTGTATCACGTGCTCGCGCTGCTGATCGCCGTGTTGCGCGCGCCGCGTGAGCGGGCGCATGAAGCGCAACCTGAAGCCCCGCATGAAGCACCACCGCACACGAACACCGAAGCAGGAAAAGAGGCGCTGATCACCGGCGGAGCGGGTCATGGAAATTGATCTGACGGCGTTTCATTTTTTACGTCCGCTGTGGTTGTTGCTGCTGATTCCGGCCGTGGGCCTGCCGTTCGTCTGGCTGCGCCGCAACGATGTGCGCGCGCGCTGGCGTCATCTCATCGAGCCTGCGTTGCTGGAGCATCTGATTGTCGGCGACACGAAGCGCCGTGTGCTTCAGCCGGTTCACACGCTGGGTCTGCTGCTCGGCATCGGCGCGCTCGCCGCTGCCGGACCGACATGGCAGCAGGAGCGGCCGCCGTTTAATCAGGACAAGGCGCCGCTCGTCGTCGTGCTCGAACTCGCGCATTCGATGGACGCCACCGACGTCGCGCCGACGCGGCTCGAACGCGCCAAACGGAAATTGCTCGATCTTGCACGGGCACGCGCGGGTGCACGCACCGGCCTCGTGGTGTTCGCCGCGAGCGGTCATCTGGTCGTGCCGCCCACCGACGACCCCGCCATGCTCGAACTGTTCGTGCCGGCGCTTTCCAGTGCACTGATGCCGCGCGACGGCAAGAACGCCACCGCCGGGCTCGACGCCGCCGAGCGCCTGCTCGCGCACGATCCGGCGGCGGGCACGATCGTCTTCATGAGCGACGGTTTCGATTCCGATCAGGAAGACGCGTTCGTGCAGAAAGCGAAATCTCTCCGACACCAGTTGCTGTGGCTCGCGGTCGGCACCGAGGAAGGCGGGCCGATTCGCGATGCCGACGGCCGGATCGCGATGGACCCGCAAGGGCGTCCGTTGCAGGGCAGCTTCGACGCCCGCGCCATTCGTCACGCGGCCGACGCGGCCAACATTCCGCTTGCCAGCATGCGCGCGGACGACGATGACGTGGTGTGGGTTCAGCACCGCGCGCAAGCCTGGCTCGCGCAGGCCGAGGAATCGAAGATCGTGCCGCGCTGGAAGGAGAACGGTTACTGGCTCGTGTTGCCGCTGTTGCTGCTGGCGTTATGGAGTTTCCGGCGCGGCTGGAGCGTCAAATGGCTGCCGGTCGTGCTGCTGGCGCTCGCGCTCGGCGCAGCGCCGCGTCACGCGCAGGCGGCCGGCTGGCAGTGGCTCGACCTGTTCGCCACGCACGATCAGCAGGGCCGCTGGCAGTTCGAGCATGGCGACTACAAGGGCGCGGCCCGCAGTTTCGACGACCCTATGTGGAAGGGCCGCGCGCAGTATCTGGCCGGCGACTACAGCGGCGCGCTCGACAGCTTTTCGCATCTGAAGAGCGCACAGGCGTATTTCTACATCGGCAACACGCTCGCGCATCTCGACGATTATCACGCCGCCATCAAGGCGTACGACAACGCGCTCGCGCTTCAGCCAGGCTGGCCCGATGCCGTCGCCAACCGTTCGCTGCTGCTGAGGCTGCTCGCCCTGGATCAGCAGAACGAATCCGATCCTGAAGAGGAGCAGCCCGATCAGATACAGGTCGATAAAAAGAAAGGACGTGGCACGTCGGTGGTGGTGCAGGGCGCGCCGAGTCCCAGCGAGGACGTGTGGATGCGCAATCTGAACACGTCGCCGGCGGCATTTTTGCAGCAACGTTTCCAGCAGGAGTCGGATGGCTCCGCGAATGGAAGCAGGGCGGTGAATGTCGATGCGGCAGGTGCCGATGCTGCCAACGCTGCCAACGCAAATGCAGCAAGCGGGGTAGCGGCGAGCACTCATGCAGCGGGTTCGCCATGAACCGGTTTGCGTCGATGCATGCCTTCACGCTTGCATTCGCATACGTGCGCTACGTCATGCACCGAGTCATGCAAATCAATGCCGCGTGGCTCGTCGCGCTCTCGCTTTGCGCGGTATGTCCCGCGCCCGCGTTCTCCGACGACGCGCCGCGACTTCTGGTGCGCGCGCATCTCGACCCTGCGGGTCCGGTCATGGCGGGCAGCGAGGTGAAACTCGTGGTCGATCTACTAACTACCACGTGGTTCACGGAAGCGCCGAACTGGCCGCTGTTCATGGTGCCCGATGCCATCGTCAGCTTGCCGGACGAACAGGCGGAAAACCTCTCCGAAGACATCGACGGAGTACGCTGGTTCGGAGTGAGCCGCGCCTATCGGATCGCGCCGCAAGCGGGCAAGGCTTATGTCATCGCGCCGTTCGCGATCACCGTGTATCCGGGCGGCGCCGGCAAGCCCGTGCAAGTCATGACGCCCGCGCTCAGGTTCGTGTCGACGCTGCCGCCCGGCGCCGAAGGCATGAGCACGTTTTTCGCTACCTCGAAGCTGACGGCGACGCAGACCATCGCGCCATCGACGACGCATCTGAAGGTCGGCGAGCCGGTCACGCGCACCATCACGCAGCGCGCGGCGGGCACCGAGTCGATGCTGATTCCGCCGCTCGTGCCAGCCGAAGTGGCGGGGCTCAGACGCTACGCGCAAGCGCCGACGACCCGCAATGTCGTGCAGGACCGCGTCGGTCTGGTCGCGGGCGAGCGGACCGATAGCGTGACCTATGTCGCCGCGCACGACGGCCGTTTCGAACTGCCGCCGGTGACCATCGAGTGGTGGAATACGAAGACGCGAAAGCGCGAGCGCATCGTGCTGCCTGGTGTGAAGTTCTCGGCGTCGGCGGTACGCGAAAAACCGCTGTTCGACCTGCCCACCGACGCTGTCAGTCAGGGCTTTCCGCACAGGATCATCGTGATCCATGGACGGCAGGTGATGGCCGGCACCGCGCTCGTGCTCGGCATTGCGCTGCTGGTCTGGGGGCGCGCGCGGATCGCGGCGTTCGTGCGCCGCCTACGCCAGCGCATGCACGCCGCGCGCGCGCAGTACCGCGACAGCGACGCCGTCGCCTGGCGCACGCTGCGCACAATTGGCCGCAAGGGCGAATGGCGCGCCACCATTCCCGCGCTGTATCGCTGGATGGATCGCAGCGGCGAGTTCGGGCGTCCGGCGCGCCTCGACGCACTGGCTGCGGCGGCGCCCGAGGTCGCGCTGCTCGTGTCGGCCGTCGACGCGCACTATGCCGGTGCGGCCGCGCCGGAACTTCCGTGGGACGAAGCCGCCGGCGCATTGCGGCAAGCCGACGCACGAGCGAGGACACGGCGTCGGACGAAGCCGGCACTGCCGCCCCTCAACGAGTATTAGCGACGCCGAAGACGTCCGACAGGTTATGCACATTGGGATTTGGCTTCGAAACTGGCCTCTTTTCCACCAATTGAAGCGGCAAGCACAGGCGCACACTTCAATCGTGCCAGATGCGCCATGACCGATGAGCTTCCGCTTCACCGTCCAGGGCAGGCTACGACAGCCCGAGACCGGCCGGCAGGCCGGCGGAATCCATCGCAGTGATCTTCCGAAGACTGAAATGAGCGCTTTGACCGTCATTATTGCCCTCTGGGCCATGGTCGCCTTCTGTGCGATTCTCTTTATCCGTGGCTCCAGCCCGCGCGTCGAGCCGCCCGCCAAGGCGGTGGAGCATCCGTCGGCGGAGCGCCGGCAGTCGGGCCTGTCGATCGCCGAATAAGGCGTGACGTCGGCGCCGCGGCGCGCCTTCGTCGTCTGTTTTCTTTTATCGTCCTTAGCCCTGCGTCACCAGGTGAGTTGCCACGCGGGTTACCACGCGAACACCGCGCCGAAGAACACCCCCTTGGCGCGCTCGTCGCCCGCGATCCGCAGCCGGTACTGCACCGACAGATCCACGAACGAACGCGGCGCGTCGTACGGGCCGCCGCGGAACCAGTAGCGCGTCGCGATACCGGCGCCGATGCCCGTGGGGATGCTGCGGTCGATCGTCGAGTCGTAATCCGCGCCGACCACGAGGTGCGGAAACACCGTCAACGTGGGACTGATCGAGTCGAGCCGGTAAGTGCGGCCGAGCCGCGCGTTGAAGGTCGCGTAGGTCGACGGGTGGGTGAGGTAATGCCCCAGCTCGCCGTAGGCCACGCCGGTCCACCAGCTCGGACGGTCGGTGCGCAGCGCGGTGCCGAAGCCATCGGACCACGCGGCGCGGGCGAGCCAGTCCGAACGCACGCTCGACCCGATCGGCAGAATCTTCTCGAAGGCAAAAATCGCGTTCACCGAGGCGAACGGCTTGACGCGCGCGCCCAGCGCCGCCTGCAAGGTTTGCGCGCCGGACGGCTCGTCGCCCTTGACACCGAAATTTTCATAGCCGCGCGCGTACAGCTCGAAGGTACGCTCGCCCAGACTGCCGAACGGCCGCCAGTAGGCTTCGGTGCCGGCCTGCCAGTTGTTGGTGACACCCGGCACCGGATTGGACGCAAAGCCCGCCGGTCCGCCGCCGTTCCGATAATTCATCGACGCCGTGAAACCCCAGTTGCGGGTGGCTTCGGCGTGCGCGGCGCGTTCGTCGGCCAGCGCCTGCGGCGTCGCGGCGGCGTCGCGTCCCGGTTCGGCCTGGGTGCCGGCGTCGATGGCGCGTTCCAGGTAAGTCGCGCCCTCGCGGTTGCGGTGCGCCCGCAGCGACGCATAGCCCATATCGGCGAGCGCGCTGGGCGGCAGCGTGCCGTGGGCATCCGCCTGTTCGAAGTAGTGCAGGGCCAGCGTGCTGTCGCCCGCGCGTTCGGCGATAAAGCCCGCCTGCGCGTCGCTCATGCCGTCGAGCAGGCCGGCGTCGATGGTGTCGCGGGCGGCTTGCGCGGCGGCGCGGGTGTCGTTGTCGGCGACCAGCGCGTCGATCAGCTCGGCGCGGTGCTGCGGATCGTCGGGCGCGGCATCGGCTGCCTGGCGTGCGTAGTCCGCGGCGGCCTTGTGATCGCCGCGGCTCGCCGCCAGCCGCGCCTCGCGGGCGGCTGCGAAACCGGGGTCGCCCGCGTAGACGTCGCAGGCGGCGCCGTACTGGTCGGCGCGGCAGTCGAACACGGGACGGGCGGCGGTGTCGAGTGACGTGGACGACGCTGAAGAAGCCGAAGCCGAAGCCCCCTTGCCATGTGCAAGCGCCGCGATGGCACGCTGTGCGCGATAGCGCCGCAGTGCGAGCATCGCATCCGTATCGTCCTGGGCATTGGCATTGGCATTGGCATTGGCATTGGTGTTGCTGCTTGCATTGCCACTGCTATCCGGCTGGCCCGACTTGCCGCCGTGCCGGTCGGCAAGCGGCGTGAGCATATCGAGCGCCGCCTGCGGACGGCCCTCGGCGATCCACACGTCGGCGATGATCGCGCGCGCCACGCGGGCGTCGCGCGGCGGTGCGTCGTCGATGGCGAGCGCCGCGGCGAAATCGTCGTCGGCGCCAGGTTCGTGCTGCGCGGCTCGCGCGTAGCCGCGCAAGGTCCACGCCATCACGTTGCGCGGGTCTTGCGCGAGCCCGCCGGACGCGGATTTTTCGACGCCCGCCAGATCGTGCTGCTCGAACTGCAGATCGATGAGTTGCAGACGGAAGTTCATCCGGTCCGGCGCGTAGTCCACCGCCTCGTTCGCGAGTTGCAGCGCGGCAGCCGTATCGCCGCGTTCGCGCGCGGCCGCGGCGTCGCGCGAGAAGCCTTGCGCGAGCCGTGCGCCGACGTAATGGCGACGCGTATCGAGCGCTTCGCTGTCGCCGAAACGCTTTTCCGCGTCGAGCGCCTGCTGGTAGGCGTCGGCGTCGCGGTTCGTGGCGATCAGCGCGTCGATCAGCAGCAAGCGCAGGCGCTCGGCGTCGGGCGCGAGACGGATCGCTTCGTTCGCCTCCGCAATCGCCGCGTCGTAATCCTTCTGCTGATAGGCCTGATAGGCGCGGCGCGCGGTCCTGAAGGCGGGCGTATCGGGCTCGCCCATGGTGCCGTCGTCGCCGCTCGCGATCAGCGCATCGATCTGCCGGCGCCGTTCCACCAGCGCGCGTTCGGGACCGAGCGCGGCGATCGCGTCGCTCAGTTCGCGTCGCGCGGCTTCGCGCTGACCACTCGCGGCCAGCGCATTGGCGAGCAGAACGCGCAACTCGACCACGTCGGGCCGCTGGCGGATCGCCTCGCGGGCAATCCGCGCGCTTTCGCCGTAACGATGCGCGGCGTAAGCGGCGTACGCTTCCTGCGCGACGCGGTACGAGGCACCGGCGAGCGGCAGCGGCAAGTCGTCGTCGGCATACGCGAGCGGAGCGGTGTGCGGACCGGCGAGCGCGCACAGCGCGGCGAACGTCCACGTGGCCGTGCGCGCACGGGCGAGCCGGACGGCCCGTGCAAGCGGTAGAGGTGAAGGTGAAAGTGAAAGTGAAAGTGAAAGCGAAGGCGACTGCAATCGCGGCTGCCCCAACTCAAGCGTATCGATCGGGCGACGCCTCATGAGCGTTCCGCCTGTTCGTTGCGCAGACGCTGCTGCTCCTGCATCGCGCGGTTCAGCGACTCGCGCGAAATGACGTGACGCGCCACCATGTAGTCGCCGATCCGGCCGTCGCGATCGGGCCGGTAATCGGTGAGCGCCGCTTCGAAACGCGCGCGCGTGACGAGTCCGAGTTCGATCAGCAGATCGCCGAGCAGCGGCACGCCGCGCATCAGCGCATCGGCGGGCGCATCGGCGCCCGGCGGCGTGAAGGCCGGCGTTTGCTCATCGCGCAGCAGACGCAAACCCGCGGTCACTTCGCTCTCGCGCACGATATGCACGGACACGGTTCGTCCGGTGGCATCGTGCAATTGCGCGAGCGTTTCGTCGGACGGCAGGCTCGCGGCCACGAACAGCGCGTGACCGTGCTCGTCGTCGCCTTGCGGCAGCGCGCGGGCGCGCACCAGCACATCCACGGGCAGGCCGGGCAGCGCGCGTTCGAGACGCGCCGCGTCGAAGCGTCCGCGCGGCAGATCGCTCTGGAACGCGATCGCCTCGGCCAGCGTTTCTTCGTCGAGCCAGCCGCGCGCCATCAGCACACGGCCGAGCGGCGCCTCGCGCGCATGCTCGTCGCGCAGCGCGATTTCGAGCTTGCGCTCGTCGATGGCCTGCCAGGATAGCAGCAGTTCGCCGAGATTCTGACGCGTATTGCGCAGCCCGTCGGCGCTGGGAAAATCGTGCATCGTCTTGTCCCACGCGAGTCGTTTGCCCGTCACCACGTGCACGATAAAAAGCCGCCACGCGCGAAACACCGCAAGAAAATTGATGAAGTTGCCGATCACCATGCGCGGTATCGCCAGCACGCCATGCTCCCAGCCGTACAGCCGGGTCGTGAAGATCACGCGCTGGATCACGCGCAGCGCGAGCGACACGAAATTCGCCGCGAGCAGAAACTGCGTCCACGTCGAGTCGATGAAAGGCGAAGGGAACAGATCGGGCGTGAGGCCGAGAAACGAAGCGAGCGCGAACAGCAGAAACTGCACCACCAGCAGATACGCCAGCATGCCGATGAACGCGGTGACCACGCCCTTGCGGTCGCGCAGCAACAGATAGCGGTTGGCGAGCGAGCCGGTCCAGCCGGTCTGCTTCCAGCCTTGCAAGCCGATGCCGAGCGTCCAGCGGGCGCGCTGACGGTACGCGGTGCGCAAGGTGTCGGGGAAAAATTCGCGCACGCACAAGGGCATGGTCACGACGATCTCGCGTTCGGGGCCGAGGCCGAACCACGCGCGGCGGCGCGTCGCGAACTGCACCGGAAAACGCGGGAAAATCGATTGCATGCCGAGGCGCCCGATGCGCGCGCCGACGTCGTAGTCTTCGGTGAGGCTTTCGGTATTGAACGGCTGGCTCTGCGTTTCTTCCACCAGCGCGAGCATTGCGCGACGCGAGAAACAGGTGCCCACGCCCGCGGACGGCACCGAGCCCGCCAGGCTTTCGCGCACCACCAGATCCTTCGCGTGCCACTCGGCGAATTCGTCCATATAGGTGCCGGCCACCAGTTCGTACCAGTCGCGTTCGAGCGACGCCACCGGCAACTGGATCATGTCCTTGCGCGGCAGCAGATAGTTGAAAAACTTCAGTTCCACGGGATGCAGCACGTCCTCGCTGTCGTGCATCACCACGCCGGCGAATTCGATACCGGCTTCGAACTCGTAGCGCAGGATGGCCTGCACGATCCAGTTCAGACAATCGGCCTTGCAGGTGGGACCGTCGTGCGGCACTTCGACCCGGTGCAGATGCTTGTAGCGGTGCCGCATGCGTTCCACTTCGGCGATGGTGGCCGCGTCGTTCTGATACGTGCCCACGAACACCGTGTAGGCGCGATAGTCGAGTACGCGCACCATATCTTCGAGCATCGCGGCGATCACGTCGTACTCCTGCCAGGCCGGTACCATGATCGCGATCGGCTGCTCTTCGCGCGCGTCGAGTTGCGCGATGGTCAGCGGCCGGTGCTGCCGCTCGACCGTGTAGTGACGCACGGTCTCGCGGATCCAGTACCAGAGATCGATGAACAGATCGTCGAGGCTCGACAGCAGGATGATCGCCGCGACGATGGTCGCGACGTGCTCCAGCGTCTGGTAGTACTGCGCGAGCAGCACACTGGCGTAGTACTTCAGCGTGGCGAGAATCACGGCTGGTTCCGGTTCTTGCGGCGCGCGCGCTTCGCGAACAGGATCAGCACGACGAGCAGGAGCAGCAGCACGAGCGGAATGCCCCAGCGCACCCAATGCCGCGTGACCCATTGCGTGCTCGATACGCCGGTCGCGCTCAGGTCGTCGGGATGCACGGTGTCGAAGTGCTTGAGCACGCCGGTCGAATCGACCACCGCGATATCGCCGCGTGCGAGTTGCAGCTTGTCGGTGAGGACGGGCGCGTCGCCGGTCGAGCGGTAGACGATGCCGCTTTCCTTGCCCGAGGTCGCGACGCTCAGCACCGCGAGCTTGCTCAGGCCCGATACGTCGATCAGTTTGTCGCCGGCCGCCGAGGTGAGTTGCAGATGGTCGCGCGAAAACTCCACGTGGTTCTTCTCGTCGGCCACGCCGATATCCGCCGCGAGGAACGGGCCGTCCGGACGCGGGCTCGTGCCGTTGGCGGCCACCGTGAATTTCGCGGGCAGCGGGGCGATGCCGGCGGCGCCCGTGAGCGTGGCCAGACGCGGCACGCTATGCACGGCGTCGTCGAGATAGGCTTGCGGCACGATCACCGTGGCGGACGACGCGTAACGCGCGGCCATGCCCACGAAGTCGTTGTCGGGCGTCCCTTCGGCGAGCTTCAGATAGCTGCTCGGCAACACCGACACCGGATACGACTGACGCGCCTGGCAACCGGCGTCAGGCTGACGGCGGAAGGTCACGCGCAGATTGTTGGTGCGGGCCAGCGCATAACGCGGGATCGGCAGTTCGAGGCGCTGACGGCGGCCGTCCACGTCGAGCAGCTTGGCACCGATCATCACGTCGTTGAAATAGACGGTGGCGGTGGCGCCGCCGTTGGAGAGCGTCGGCGAGGCGGCCAGATCGAGCACGACTTCCTGGGGCAGTTGACCGTTGCCCGAGGCGGCGGCCATGTCGAAGCTGGCTTCCCACGAGGCGGTGTCGTGCACGTCCACACTGCGCGGATCGCCGCCGAGATCGGACAGCGCGATCATGTCGCCATGCGTGCGCGCGCCCGGATCGATCTGGTGCACCACCACGCGGCTCGACACGTCGATCGGACGCCAGCCGCGTGCGAGCACCGCGGCGCCTTCGTTGTCGGCGATCACCAGCACGGCGCGGCCGCCCAGATGGGCCACGCGCACTTCGCCGCGGGCGAGCGGCGCGGCCAGCGGCGCGACGGCGCGAGCGCGCCATGTATCGAAAGCGGCGAGCGCGGGCGCCGACGAAGAAGACGTCGTGGCCAGTTGGGCGCGCAAGGCGTCGATGGCGGTATCCACCGACGCGCGCAGCGTCGGGTCGGCAATCACGACATCCGGGCCGAACGCCGTGCGCGGCGCAAGCGCGATCAACGCGCCGAGTTCGGCGGGATTGGCCAGCGCTTGACGGCCGCCGGCCGCGAGCGCGTCGAAGGCGGGCAGGCCGCGCAAGGCGGCCGGCACGTCGAGTCCGCTCAGGTCCACCGTGTCGCCGACAGCCGGCAGTGTCTGCATCACGGGACGCTTGCCGTCGCGTTGCAATAGCGCGTCGGTGCGCCAGGCGGTATCGAGCGACGCCGCATTCAGGCGCGGCCCGGCGATCGCCAGCAGCGGCGCATAGGGCAGCGCGCTCCACGCGGTGCGCAGATCGTTGACGTCGGCGGGATTGAAACGGTACGAGAGCCGCGTCGACGGATCGACCCGCAGCACGTTGCCGATCGCGGTCTGGTCGGTGCAAACGTTGTCGTTGATGACCGAGGCGAAGCCGAGCCCGAGGCGCACGTAACCGGCCGAACGCGGCGCGCCGTCCACGCCGATATTGATCGAGGCGCCGCCGTTCGGTTGCGTGAACGAGCGCGACACCACGGGCGCACCGTCGAGCGAAAGCAGCATCGTCGTGCGGCCGCCGTCGCCGCGCACGTAGGCGCCGTCAAATTGCAAGGTGGCGTCGCTGATCGGCACGTCCGCCGGTACCGGCAGGAAGAATTCGCGGCGGGTGTCGGGCGCGGTCAGCGTCACGCTCGTCAGGAGGCCGAGTTCCTTGAGCGAGACAGTGCGCGTTTCCACCACGCCCTGATTCAGCTGCGCGAAGCCGCTCGCGAAGTCGGCGGCGTGCGCCGCGGCGGGCATCTGGCCGACGAGCGCGGCGAGCGCGCAAACGAGGGCGACGGAAGTGCGCGGCACGCGCAGCCGGAGAAGTTTGCTCATTGGCGGTAAGTCTCGAAAGTGGCGCTGGAAAACGTACCTGCCGTAGCTGCCGCCCATGCGTGCATAGGCATCTACGTCGGCCGGCCGTTACGGAACTGATGGGAGTGCGCCGGCTCGCATGCGATCGACGAAGAGAAACTTCGCGTTAATCCGGCTAAAACGGCCGGCTAAAACGGCCGGCTTGAACGGCGACGCCCATGCGTTACTCGAACGTCATGTCACGGTCTGCCGTGTGGACTGCCGCCAGGCGAGCGCGGACGGCCCGTCTGCTGGCCAGTTGGCTTACCCCGGTCGCGCGCTTCAAACGCTTTCATTGGCGGCGCTATTCTATTGAACCCGGTCCTTGCATCGAATAACGAAACGCTTTTTTGATTCATTTTTCTGGTTGGTTTTGATTTGCGATGCATAGGATTCTAAGCAAGGCGATATTGCTTAATTGTCTGGAAAAATGTAAAAAAAAGTGTCAGGCAAAATATGCTTATGGCATGGCAATGGTGGCGGTTTAGCGGGAATTTATTACCCGAAATCAGTAAGCTGAATAGAAAAAACGTGGCGCGTTTTTTCTGCTTTTATTCGCGGGATTCGGTAGCAATTTCTTATTTGAAGATTATTGATAAAAAATGGGAAGGGCGACCTAACTCGCCGATTTTGTCGCGCAATCCGACTCGGAAAAGCGAGTCAGGTGAAATGGCGGAAAAGCACGCGAGTGGCGGTTATTGAGAAGGGCGGTCGGAGCGCGAAACGGCCGGAGTTGCCGCGCGATTATCTCGGGCGTGTCTTCAGCATCCCGGCGCGGATCCGAGGGCGTGAATAATGGCGCGATGTTTATTGCGAAGAACGACTAGAAAAGCGCCGCGCCACGCGCCGGGAAAATGCCCCGTGCATTGCGGAGAAAATGCGAAATCGACGTCTTGCGCGGCGGAGAGTACAAAACGCATAAGCAGAAGCCCACCGGTCGGCAATGCATAACTCGATTCAAGCCCGATGGTAAGATAATTTCCCTCTTTGCCAATGCGCTTAATACGCTGTGCACCTGTCCGGGACTGCGATGAGTGATACCTTGCAAGCACCGTTTTCCATTCTCTTCGTCGACGACGACGAAATGTCGCGCAACCATTTTGAGCGTGCGATCGGCGCCGACTACCGCGTGTACGTCGCGCACGGCGCCGATCACGCCATGGCCACGCTGGCGTCGCACGGTAGCGAGATCGCCGTGCTCGTCACCGATTTCCGCATGCCGGAGCGCGACGGCGACGATCTGCTGCGCGAAGTCGCGCAAGCCTATCCGCAGATCGTGCGCATACTCGTGACCGCCTACGCAGACAAAGACATGCTGCTTCAAACGGTCAACACCGGCGACATCTTCCGCATACTCGAAAAGCCGCTGCGGACGGACACCGTGCGCGAGGTGCTGCAACTGGCCATCGCGCGCTATACCGAACGGGAAACGCGTCAGCAGCGGCTGCTCGCCATGGACGAAACGCTCGCGTTCCTGGCGCATGAACTGAACACGCCGCTCGCCGCCATTTCGCTGTTCGCGCGCTCGGTGGAAACCGACGTCAGCCAGCAATACGATCCCGAGCGTCAACGGGACATCGGCCGCGCGGCGTCGTCCATGCTCAACAACGCGCAGTATTGCCTCACGCTCATCTCGTCGTTCTGGGCCACGGTGCACAAGAGCGGCGCGCAGCAGTCGGCGTCGGCGCCCGGCAGCCGCGAAGTGCGGGCCACGCGCCTGATCGCCACGCTGCTCGACACCTATCCGTTCGCCGGGCCGCAACGGGACTGGATCGGGCTCGACGTGCAACGCGACTTCGTCGTGCACGCCATGCCGAATTGCGTGGCGCTGGTGTTGTCTTCGTTATTGTCCAATGCGTTGCGCGCGCTCGCCGGCATGGCGGCGCCTTCGTTGCGCATCGAAGTGGTGGCCGAGCCGGAACCGCAAATCCGTGTGCGCGATAACGGCCCCGGCATCGCGCCGGACATCAAGGCGCGTCTGCTGCTCGATCCCGTCACCACGCACGCCGGGTCGGGCGGTCATGGCATGGGCATGATCTTCTGCAACCGGATCATGCAATCGTTCGGCGGTTCGATGCGAATTGAATCGACGGTCGGTGAGGGGACCACCGTCGTGATGGGCTTTCCGAATTTCCACGGCCACGCCCGCGCAATCGCCGCGAGCAACGTGGAAGAAAGCGAAAATGGGAGCGGCAAGCGCACCGCCAGGGTCGTCGGTATCGATAACCTCGGCGACAAGCTTGGCGCCAACGCTAATGCCAACGTCAGTGCGAACATCGGCGGCCCGGTGCCGCCCGTTTATCCGTCGCTCAGCGCGTCGCTGTAATCGGCGCTGGGACTTTCGTGCGGCCCGGTTTGGCTGCCGAAAAGTAATTCTGCAAGGCGTCCGCCGAACGCTCGCCCAGCGAGCCGATGCGTTGCAGCCAGTCGGACTCGGACGGCCATGCGCCTTCCACGACACGCGGATAAATCTGCCGCGCATACTGATGCAAGGCCTTCGCGCCGATATTGCCGCTCACGCCGAGCAACAGATGCAAGGCGCTGTGCACGGCGTCGAGATCCTGTGCCGCTTCGCTCGCCGCGAGTTGCACGAGCGTCGCACGAATCTGCGCGATACCGTTGAGGAAAGTCTGATCGAGCAGGTCGAGCGAGACCAGTTCTTCCAGATGCCTCTCGTCGAGTAAGGGCGTTTCCGCGGCCGCCGCGAGCCGGGCGAGCGGCACCGGTTGCGCGACCGGCGACTCGGCGTTGGCCGCCGCGTTCAGGCTCGGGTCCCGGTCGCGCTCGCGTGCGCCCGTGGCGCCCGATCCTGCCGCCATGGCCGCCAGGCCCGGTGCCGCGCTCGCGCCGCGTGTGCTGGTGGTGCGCTGCTGCGCGAATTGCCGCGCGAGCGAGGCGTACAGCGATCCCACCTGCACCGGCTTGACCATGACCTCGTTCATGCCCGCGGCAAGACAGCTTTGCACCGCGTCCATGTCGGACTGACTCGTCAGGGCGACGATCGGCACCCTGGCATAGGCGTCGCTGCGCACACGGATCAGCGCGGTGGTTTCCACGCCGCCCATGCCCGGCATGTTCAGGTCCATCACGATGGCGTCGATGCCGCTTTCGGCGTTCAAGCGCGTCAGCACCGCGCGGCCATGCTCGGCTTCGATCACGCTCGCGCCGTAGCGCTCCAGATAGCCCTTGGTGACGAGCCGACTATAGGTGTCGTCGTCGGCCACCAGGATCGTCTTGCCGGCAAAGCCGTCGAAGCGCTGGCTGCGCTGATGACGGTTGCCGTTCTCGAACAGCGTCTGCAGCGAGGTGATGAGTTCGACCACCGTGGACGACTTGCTGATCATGTCGTCCATGCCGGCGCGCCGCGCGAGCACGCGGGTCACGTTGCCCGGTTCCGCCGTGTAGGCGGCGATCAGCACGTTCCAGTTCGGACTCCGATGGTCGGCGCGGATCTTCTCGGCGGCGGTATAGCCGTCTTTCACCGGCATGTTGATGTCCATCAGCACGAGATCGCAGGGCAGCGGCTGGCGCAGCATGACGAGCGCCTGCTCGCCGTTCTCCGCCTCGCGCACCTGCGCGCCGACCTTCGAGAGCGCGCGTGCGGTGCGGGCGCGCTGGGTCGGTTCGTCGTCGACGATCAGAATATGCTTGCCGCTGAAAAACGGCCTGGCGTGGTCGAAGATTTTCTGTTCGTGTTCCGCTACTTCGCTTTCCGAGACGAGCGGGAACTGCAGCGTGAACTGGGTGAACTTGCCGAGTTCCGAGCGGCAGGCGATGCTGCCGCCGAAGGCGCGCATGGCGCGCTGGCAATAGGCCAGCCCGAGTCCGGTGCCGGCCGAGTTGCCGGCGGTGCGGAACGGCTCGAACAGGTGCGGCAGAATCTCCGGGGCGATGCCGGGGCCGGTGTCGTGCACGATCACGGTCTGGCGCTCCACGGTGAGCGTGAGCGTGGCCGACGCCTGCGTGGCGATGTGATGCAACGCGTTCTTGATGAGGTTGAACAGCGTGAACAGATAGACGGTTTCGTCGACCTTGAAGGTGAAGTCTTCGATCACCACGAGCCGCACGCGGCCGCGCTCCACCTGGTCGGCAAAACCGTATTCGTCGAGCGCCTTGCGGGTGGTCGCCGCGGCGCTCAGATAGGCGAGGTGATCGGAGCGGATGGGCTTCGCGCTCACTTCGTCGAGCGTCATGGCGATGATCCGCAGGCCGCGTTCGATCGACAGTTGCCCGTGCGCGAGATGACGGTACAGCGACGCGGCGCGTTCATGCGACAGCACCGGCGCGCGGCTCGACTCGGACGCCGCCGGCAGCACTTCTTCCACACGGTCCAGCACGTGACGCAACTGGCTGAGCGGGTTGCGCATCTCGTGGGCGATCGAGCCTGCCAGTGCCTTCAGCGCCCGGTTTTTCTCGACGAAGATACGGCCTTTGCTGATCGCATGGCTGAACGCCATGCTGCACAGCACGACCACCGGCAGCACGGCCAGGTCGGACTGGTTGGCGGCCGTGAGCACGATGGGCGCGGGCGAGCTGAATATGGCCGCGAGCGAGCCGGAAAAGATGCCGGCGCCGATGCAGCCCATCAGCAAAATCGGGTTGTCGATACACAAGGCCATGATGAAGAGCATCATGACTTCGGTCATCATCCACATGGTGGAGAAACCGTTGCGGATGGCGAGGAACGTGCAGACGAAGGGCAGCACGTAGATCAGGCAGCAATGCCAGTAGATCAGCAAGGCGTTGTTCAGCCGCTTGGGCCAGCGCGCCTGAAAGATCAACGGAATGCACACGGCAGCCGCGCTCAGGCGCAGCGCCAGGTTGTCGTACGGCTGGGGCAGGACGTAGGTCCAGACGATGTAATAGATGGGGTGGCACAGGAGGCCCAGTGCGCCGCCCCATCGAATTGCAAACCGGCTTCTTTCCAGCAAATCCCGCATGCTTTCCCGCGGCATCACCATCAGGCCTCCAATGATGTTCACGACCCCATCAGTTCATGTTTGTCGCGATGTTGGGCATCGAGCGTAATCGCCTGGCCGTTTTTCCCGTGGAACGGCCCAACCGAAAACCCGTATTTTTTCAGCAAGCCGTGGGTATAAGACACCGACCACACAGGCGGGCTGCCGATGATGAAATCGGAAGCGATGCCTTCTTGCCAGGCTGCATAACCTTCGGCGAAACAGGTGTAGCAATCGCGTGTGCTGGGCAGTCTGAACGGGAACATGGTGTTCAATCCGGCCGGGCCACGCGCGAAACACTCAATATATAGCGTATGGCCGCGGGACGCGAGTTCCGCCTCGACGCTCGCCGCCCGTGGATGCGAGTCGTCGATCCAGAACTGGGCCCGTTTGAGGTCGGCGGCGGTGAGATACGGCACGCTGGTGCTGCTCGCGAGAATGGCGCCGTCGAAGGCCGGCAGGGGCGTGTCGGGGCTGAACGTGTGGACCGAGACGCGGGTGCGGCCGCGCGGGTCGGCGGCCAGCAGCTCCTGCGCCTGGTCGCGCAGCAGGTTCAGCTTGTCGGGCAGGTCGATCAGGATCAGCTCTTTCGGCGCGTCCTTGTAGAGCAGGTATTTGGCGACCGTCGTGCCGAGCCGTCCGGCCGCGCCGAACAGGGCGAGGCGGGTCTTGCCGAATTCGAGGTCGAGCTCGTTGCAGCAGTGCATCGCCCAGTCCTTGAGCATGGCGCCGGTAGCGGCATGTCCCGTGGTGATGTGGGGCGGTTTGGTGGGACGGGCCAGCGCGCCGTAGTTGCACGCATACGGCGTGGAGGCGCCCATCGCCACCATGTTCAGGCCGGCCTGGCGAGCCAGTTCCAGCGCAGGAAAGAATTGCGTCTCGCGAAAACGCTTGATGCCGCGCGGACTGCCGAGCCACATTTCGAGCGGCACCGGACATGCGATATTCGCGCCGATCATTTGCGAGCCCTGATAGATCGGCGAGGCAATAAACGGACTGGTATTCCATAGCTCTTCTTCGAAAGCGCTATTCCGGTGTTTTACATTGTGGAAAGAAAAGGAAAGCGTTTCCCAATCGGTCGCGTGAAATAAAAACCCGATACCGCCCTGACCGGCGGGCAGGTTGTCCCGTATTTCTTCTGGTTGAATGGTGTGCTTGAGCGCGAGCGGAGCACTATTGGCGTGCAGGATAGGGCTGAGCGCCTCCATGGAGTCGGTCAACGCTACCTGGTGAACGGATGTTCTCATTGGTTTTCCCTTGGGTTGAATCCGCATTGAGAGAAGTCAATGCGATGTTGTCCGTCGGAATTGACCGACAACCCTTCAACTCTAGAGAAATCCATAAAGAATTGTCCGTGTGTTCGTTCGCATGGACGTGAGAATCAAACGGCTTTCGCGCTAAAGCGTCGTGAAGCAGGCAATCCGGTTTCATGCGATTTGCATAAACCCGATAGTCGCTCCGCCCCGGTTCGATGTGATCGCAACGGGATACGGCCGGCTTGCCAGGCCGGCTTTTCAACGGGCTTTCGTTAGCGCGCTCACGAATATGGTTTCGTGGATTTGTTCGTGGCGGCGCGCGCGGTGTGCACTGAGAATCACGTGAGCGGCCGCGCGGCTGCCTGCACGGTGCGCCGCCCGTCGGTCCCGGCATGGCGGCGGCAGCAGTGGCGCGCGCCACCCCGGACCCCTTCCTCTTCGCGGACTTCCATGAGCAGACGTAGCGGACACCTGCGCCTCGGCGCGTTTCTCTATCCTTCCGGACACCACATCGCGGCCTGGCGGCATCCCGGCGCGCAGGTGGATGCCGGCGTGAACTTCGGCCACTACGTGCGGCTCGCGCAGACCGCCGAGGCCGCGAAATTCGACCTCGTGTTTCTCGCCGACGGCGTCGGCACGCGCGGCGACGACGTCGAGTTCCTGAGCCGCACCGCGCACAGCTACGTCGCGCAGTTCGAGCCGATCACGCTGCTCTCGGCGCTCGCCGCCGTGACGGAGCGCATCGGTCTGGTCGGCACGGCCTCGACGAGCTTCAACGAGCCGTATCACATCGCCCGCAAATTCGCGTCGCTCGATCACATCAGCGGCGGCCGCGCGGGCTGGAATCTGGTGACGTCGTCGAGCGAACACGAAGCGAAAAACTTCAACCGCGAGCGGCATTTCGCGCACGCCGAGCGCTACGAGCGCGCGGCCGAATTCGCGGAGGTCACGGCAGGCCTGTGGGACAGCTGGGAAGACGATGCCTTCGTGCGCGACCGGCAGGAAGGGCGTTTCTTCGACCCGGCCAAGCGTCACGTGCTGGATCACAAGGGACGCTTCTTCCAGGTGAAGGGGCCGCTGAACGTCGCGCGTTCGCCGCAGGGGCATCCGGTGGTGGTGCAGGCGGGTTCGTCCGACGCGGGGCGCGAACTGGCCGCGAAAACGGCCGAAGTGATTTTCACGGCGCAGCAGACCTTGCCGGACGCGATCGATTTTTACGCGGACGTGAAAGGGCGGCTGGAGGCATACGGCCGTCGCCCGGACGATCTGAAGATCATGCCCGGCGTGCTGCCGATTGTCGGGCGCAGCGAAAGCGAGGCACGCGAGAAGTTCGAGGAGTTGCAGTCGCTGATCGATCCGACCGTGGGACTCGCGCTGGTGTCGGTGCTGACCGGCGGCTTCGATCTTTCCAGCTATCCGCTCGACGGTCCGATTCCCGAACTGCCGGAAACGAATGCGAGCAGGAGCCGCCAGACGCTGACGATCGAACTCGCCCGCCGCGAGAATCTGACCATCCGCCAGCTTTACCTGCGTGTGGCCGGCGCGCGCGGCCACTGGCAACTCGTCGGCACGCCCGCGCAGATCGTCGATCAACTCGAAGAGCGCTTCGTCAACTATGGCGCGGACGGCTTCAACGTGATGCCGCCGGTGCTGCCCGACGGTCTGACCGATTTCGTCGAACTGGTGCTGCCCGAGTTGCGGCGGCGCGGGCTCTTTCGCGAAGAATACGAAGGCCGCACGTTGCGCGAGAACCTCGGCTTGCGGCGTCCGCAAAACCGGTACTTGCGCGCCTGAAGCTGCGGCGTGCGCAACGGCGGCGATTCAGCCGCCGTGCGCGTCGATCAGTTCAGCGCGACGGCCGCGGCGGCGCTCACCGGCGAACCTTCGATCGCCACCGACCGCCGGCCATCCGTCCCGACCGGCACGTCGCCGACCAGCGTGGTGCGATACAGCTGCCGGTCGAACTCCAGATCGAAGATATCGGTGGGCGCGAGATGGGCGGTTGCGCGGTTGTCCCAGAAGGCAACGCTGCCGGCTTCCCACTTGAAACGCACGGTGAATTCCGCACGCGTGACATGCTCCCAGAGCAATTCGAGCAGAACCTGGCTCTCGCGCGGCGTCACGCCCACGATGGACTTCAGGAAACTCGGGCTCACATACAACGCGCGTTCGCCCGTTTCCGGATGCACTCGGACGAGCGGATGCTCGGTCACGAGGATGCGTTTTTCGACGGCCTTCGCAAATTCCTCGGTGCCGCTCGCGCCGGCCGGCGGCGTGAAGCGGTGCAGTCCACGCAACCCGTCGACGAAATCGCGCAGCGGCGCCGAGAGTTTCTGGTAAGCCGTCACGAGATCGGTCCATTGCGTATCGCCGCCATACGGCGGAATCGTCACGCCGCGCAGGATCGATGCCCACGGCGGATTGACGGCGGCGGTGACGTCGGTGTGCCAGCCGGTCCATGGCCGCAACACCGCCTGTCCTTCGAAACGCGTGGCTTTGCGGTACTTCGAGATCGAATAGATTTCAGGGTGCCCGTCGACATGACCGAATACCGGATGACCCAGCGTCAGTTCGCCGAATTGCGCAGCGAAGGCCACATGCTGCTCGTGCGTGAGGAACTGCTCGCGGAAAAACACCACGCGCCATTTCAGCAGGGCGGCGCGAATCTGCGCGACCTGCTGCGTGTCGAGTTTTTGCGTGAGATCCACGCCGTGAATCTCGGCGCCGATGTGCGCGGAGAGCGGCTTGATCTGGATCGACTGCACTTCCTGCAATGCGGCTGCGCTCATGCGAGCCTCCGTCGTGAGATGAATGTGGGGGACAGGTAGCTGTTTTCTGAACCTTGACGATGCTAGCGGCCGGCCGCCGCGGCCGTCTGCCTGCGCGCGTCGGTATGGCGATTCACCGGCTTCGGCAATCCGAGGTTGTCGCGCAGCGTGCTGCCTTCGTATTCGGTGCGGAACAGGCCGCGCCGCTGCAATTCCGGCACGACCTGATCGGCGAACTCCGTCAGGCCGCCCGGCAGCCACGGCGACATGATGTTGAAGCCGTCCGCGCCTTCTTCCTCGAACCATTGCTGCAACTGGTCCGCGATACTTTGCGGCGTGCCGACCACCTGCTGATGACCGCGCGCGCCGGCAATGCGCAGATACAGGTCGCGAATCGTGAGGTTTTCGCGACGCGCCAGATCGAACAGCAGCCGCTGGCGGCTCTTGCCGCCGTTGGTTTCCGGCAACTCGGGCAGCGGGCCGTCCACGGGGTATTGCGACAGGTCCACGCCGCCCGACATGTTCGACAGCAGCGACAAGCCCACGGTGGGATGAATCAGATCCTGCAACGCCGCAAACTTCTCATCGGCTTCTTCCTGCGTGCGTCCAATGATCGGAAAGATGCCCGGCATGATCTTCAGGTGATCCGGCGCGCGGCCGTATCTGGCGAGCCGCCCTTTGACGTCGCGATAAAAGGCTTTCGCTTCGTCGAGCGTCTGATGGGCGACGAAAATGACCTCGGCGGTTTGCGCGGCGAGTTCGCGTCCCGCTTCGGAGGCGCCGGCCTGCACGACAACCGGCCAGCCTTGCGGTGAACGCGCCACGTTGAGCGGTCCGCGCACCTTGAAGTGCTTGCCGGCGTAATTGAGGGCATGCAGTTTTTCCGGGTCGAAATAGAGGCCGCTTTCCTTGTCGCGCAGAAAGGCGTCGTCTTCCCAGCTGTCCCAGAGACCCGCGACGACGTCGTAGAATTCGCGCGCGCGCTCATAGCGAACGGCGTGATCCGGATGACGATCGAAGCTGAAATTCAGCGCTTCCGATTCCGTGCTCGACGTGACCAGGTTCCAGCCGGACCGTCCGCCGCTCAGATGGTCGAGCGAGGCGAACTTGCGCGCGAGGTTGTACGGCTCGTTGAAGGTGGTCGAGACCGTCGCGATCAGGCCGATGTTTTTCGTGACCACGGAAAGCGCGGACAGCAGCGTGATCGGCTCGAAATGATCGGCGCGCGCGGTGCGCGACAGCGAGGGCAGATTCGTATCGCGCACGCTCACGCTGTCGGCGAAAAACACGGCGTCGAATTTGGCGCGCTCGGCGATCTGCGCCAGCTCCGCGTAATGCGAGAAGTCGAGGCCGCCGCCCGCGTGCGCATCGGGATGCCGCCATGCGGCGATGTGATGGCCGGTCTCCATGAGGAATGCGCCGAGTCTGATCTGCCGCTTCGGCGCGCCGTTCGATTGCTTGTTGCCGCTCATTGTCTGCTCCGTGTTCTGTTGATCTGAGAGGAAGGCCTGCCGTGGCTCACCACGCAAGCCGCCATTCGGTAATCGGCGGATTCGCGGCCGGCACCCGTGAGCCGCCGCGCGGCACGTCGTCGTCGGTCGGCGGTTCATGCGAGGCCTGCTGTTCCGCGAAATCGGCCAGCACTTCCTCGCGTAATTGGATGAAGCGCGGGTCGTTGCGGTCGCGCGGACGCGGCAGGGCCACGTCCACGATGCGCTTGATGCGGCCCGGCCGCGGCGCCATGGTGACGACGCGGTCGCCGAGATACAGCGCTTCGTCCACGTCGTGAGTGACGAGAATCATCGTGATGCGCTCGTGTTCCCAGATACGCTGCAATTCGTTTTGCAGACGCGCGCGCGTCAGGGCGTCGAGTGCGCCGAACGGTTCGTCGAGCAGCAGCACGCGTGGCCGGTTCACGAGGCCGCGCGCAATCGCTACGCGCTGCGCCATGCCGCCCGATAGTTGATGGGGATACGCGTTTTCGAAGCCGTTCAGTCCGACCAGCGCGATGTGCTGCGCCACGGCATCGCGTTTTTCATGCGTCGAGAGCGGCGCGTTGCGCAAGGCGGCGAGAATGTTCTGCGAAGCCGTGAGCCACGGAAACAGACGGTGGTCCTGAAACACGATGCCGCGTTCGAGCGATGTGTCGCGCACTTTCTCGCCGGCCACGACGATCTCGCCGGTGTAGTCGGTATCGAGCCCCGCGATGAGCCGTAGCAAGGTGGATTTGCCGCAACCGCTCGACCCCAGCACGCTGACGAATTCGCCGGGACGTATGCGCAGATTGATGTCGTCGAGGACGGCAAGCGGTGCGCCGCCTTGCTGCGTATAACGCTTGCTCACATGAAGAATGTCGATGCTTTCGGACAGCGTGGAAGAGGTCATGGCGCGATGGATATCCGTGCAGATTCAAAGGAAATTCAGTGGCACATTCGTATGCGAGTACGGCTTGGACGCGGTCCAGGTGCGGTCTAGGCACGACGGGCAAAGATCGCGCGTTCGACCGCGCGGGCCAATGCGTTCAACGCCCAGCCGGTCACCCCCACCACGATGACGCCGAACAGCACGAGGTCCATGCGGAACTGTTCACTGCCGTCGATCAGCGTGTTGCCGATGCCGCTGCCCGCCACCAGCAGATATTCCGCGCCGAGCGTGGCGAGCCACGAATAGATCAGCGCGAGATAGATGCCGGTGAAAATCGAAGGCAGGGCGGCGGGCAGAATCACCGCGCGAATCAGTTGCCAGCGTGAATAGCGGAAGGCGCGCGCGACTTCGATGTAAGCGCGCGGCACGGCGTGTATGCCGTCGCAGGTGTGAGCCGCTACCGGCAGCAAGGCCGCAAGCGAAAGAAACACCACTTTCGCGGCGTCGCCGAGACCGAACCAGACGGAGATCAGCGGAATCCACGCGAATAGCGAGATCTGCTTGAACGTGTCGAAGCTCGGTCCGATCATGCGTGTGGCGAGCCGCGACAAGCCGAGCACGCTGCCGAGCAGCAGACCGCCGAGCGAGCCGATCACGAACCCGCTGGCCTCGCGCGCGAGCGAAGCCGACAACGCCTTCAGCAGCGCGCCGCTTGCGATCTGCTGCCGCGCGGTGTCGAGTACCTGCGCGGGGCTCACCAGTAAGCCGCTTTTGACGACATGCGCCTGCGACACGCCCCACCAGATTGCGACGGCGATCAGCGGCAGGACGGCGCCCCGCGCGTCGATGCGGGACAGGCGCGCAAGCAGCGAGCGGCGCGGGCGCGCGGCGCGCTGGAACGACGAGGGCACGTCGGCGCATTCGCACGACGTTCCGGTTGGCGGCTGCCGGTCGATAAAGCGTTTGAACATGGCGAGACTCATCGTGGAAACCTCTTTGATGCGACACGGGGTGACCGTCGGGACGACGGCTATTGCTCGCGGAATGCCGACGGTTGACCGCGCCGCAGACGCGCTTCGATCGCGTCGAGCGAGCGGTTCATCGCATAACCGATGGCGCCGACCACCACCACCGAGGCCATCACCAGATCGAGCTGGAATAGCTGGCGGCCGTAGACGATCAGATAGCCGAGTCCTTCGGACGACGCCACCAGTTCAACCACGACGAGCGCGAGCCATGCCTTGGTGAACGCGAGACGCACGCCGGTCGCGAGTGTCGGCACGGCGGCCGGCAACACCAGATAGACGATGCGTTGCCAGCCGCGATAGGCGAAAACGCGCGCGACTTCATCGAGCGCAGCGGGTGTCTGGCGAAATCCCTGCAGCGTGCTCAACGTCACGGGGACGAGCGCGGCGTGCGCGATCAGGATGTACTTGAGCGGCTCGCCCACACCGACGAGCAGCAGCAGGAACGGCAGCCAGCCGAGCACGGGAATCTGCACGAGGGCGTTGAAACTCGGCAATACGTAGGCTTCGAGCGTGCGCGACAGGCCGAGCGCAGCGCCGAGTGCGAAGCCCAGCAACGTGCCAGCCGCAAAGCCGAGCAGCACGCGTTGCAGGCTGATGAAGGTATTGCGCGCGAGGTCGCCGCTCTGCGCCAGTTCGATGAAGGTATCGACCACCCGTTCGGGCGGCGGCAGGATTTGCGGCGCGATCCAGCCACGCTCGCAACCCGTCGCCCACAAGGCGAGCAGGACGGCGGGCAGCAGCCACGGCGCAAGACGCCAGGCCACTGCACGCAGCCGCGCATGGCGATAAAGCGGCTGAGGTGGCGCGGAATGATCCGGCGTGCCGAGTCGTTCGCTATCGGCGTGGAGTGCGGTTTCGCTCATCGTGCGAGTTCCTGGTGACGGGGTCGCGGTGTCTGTTTCAGCCGAGCGGTTTGCCGGTGGTGTCGTAGCGCGTCCAGTAGTGGTCGAGCTTTTGCGTGCGCAGGGCGTTGTCGAGATACTTCGTCTCGAACCAGCCGTCCACCTGAACCGGCTGACGGATGAGCTTGAGCTTCAGCGCGTCGGCAGCCACGGCCTTGTATCGCCCGACGATGAACGGGTCGATCAGCGGCGAGTTGCGGTCTTTCAGGCTCTGATTGGCGAATTCGGCTTGCCACGAGGAATAGGGAACGCCGCTTTTCGCCCACAGTTTGAAGAGCGCATCGCGGTTCGCCTCGTCGGACGACCACTGCGCGCCTTGCACGAATACGTTCACCACGCGTTGCACGATATCCGGATGCGCGTGATCGAAATCGTCGACCACCAGCAGATGCGATTGACGCGTGAACTGCGGGCCGTCGTTCTGCGATTCGTAGACCACTTTGGCGAGGCCCTGATCGCGGAGCTTGTACACGTGGTAATCGTTGACCGACGCGTCGATGCCCTTCGACGCCAGCGCGGCGAGCGAGCTGGCCGTATCCAGATTGATGACGCGCAGGTCGCGTTCGTCGAGTTGATTGGCGGCCAGTGCGTTATCCGCTACCAGTTGCAGATTGGTGCCGCGAAAGATCGAGACGCGGCGGCCTTTGAGGTCTTTCAGCGAGTGCACGTCGGAGTCGGTCGGCACGGCGACCTTGATGCCGGTCCGCACGCCGGAAGCGAGCAGGAGGTGTGTTTTCAGGCCGTTGGCGCGGGCCAGCACGGAGGGCAGGTCGCCCTGAAACGCGAAGTCGAGCGATTTGTCGGCAATGGCTTCGTTGACGGCCGGCCCGGCGCCTTTGAAGAACAGCCATTCGATCCTGATACCGTCGGCGGCGAATTCTTTTTCCAGCGACTGCTGCAATTGCACCGTCGCGGCCGGCGAGCCGCCGAAGGTGGGTGGGTCGCCGGTGCCTTGCTGTGCGACGCCAATGCGGATCGTGGCGGGTTTGTCGGCGTAGGCGTGAACCGCGGCAAGCGAGAGCGTTGCCATGGCAACGAAAGACTTCAGCAAACGGAAATAGCGCATGCGGCGATACCAGTCAGTGGAAGGAATGGAGTGCGTTTTGCCGGTTCGTGCAGTGCTTCGCAGTGCATCAGGGCATGGCACCACACGTTAGATTCACGCTGCTCCGAATCCAACCAATGAATGCTGATAAGAAAATATGCAGTAGTTCGAACCTCCTGTCAGGATTGCGTTGAATGAACCGCCGCGGTTTCCGCCGCTGCGCGAGCGCGTCTAACTTCCTGGACGAACCGGCGCGATGACGCGGCTTGTGTGTTGGTGGTGGCTAATGGGCGTGGTGATCGTCGGGCAGACTGCGCTTCATGAAGACGTCGATATCGTCGGCGCGCGACGATAGAAATGCGCGGACGACTGTAAAACCGATCACGCCCAGTACGATGACGACAGCGGGAATATCGAATACGGTGGTGTCCATGAAAACCTCCTCGTCTTCGGAACGACAGTTGACATCTACCAGTGTAGGCAGGTGCAACCGTGGCCCTAAACGAGCATTTTTCACGGCTATGTGAGAAAGATTGCGATGGTGCCGGCATGGCGCCGGGGCGGCGCCATGCGTGCGTCAGGCGACGCTCATTGACGTTCCGGATAACGCAGTTTCGAATGGCTGCGCCCGTAAGAAAGATAGATCACCATGCCGATCACGAGCCACACCACCAGCCGCACCCAGGTGACGAGCGGCAGTCCGGCCATCAGCAGCAGGCAGAACAGAATGCCGAGCACCGGCACGATCGGCACACCCGGCACGCGGAACGGCCGCGACGCGTCGGAGTCGCTGCGGCGCAAATAGATCACGGCGCCGCAGACGAGAATAAAAGCGAACAGCGTGCCGATGCTGACCATCTCGCCCAGCACGTTGATTGGGGTCAGCGCCGCGACGATCGCCACGATCGTGCCGATCATGATCTGGCTCAGATGCGGCGTTTGCAGGCGCGGATGAACGCGCGCAAAAAGCGGCGGCAGCAAGCCGTCTTGCGACATGGTGAAGAAGATACGGCTCTGGCCGTATAGCAGCACCAGAATCACCGTAGTGAGACCGGTGAGCGCACCGATCTTGATGAGCACCGAAAACCACGTCAGACCGATGGCGTCGACGCCTTTGGCGATCGGGTCCGGCACGTTGAGGTCCGCGTAAGGGACGAGGCCGGTGAGCACGCCGGCAACGAGGATATACAGCAAGGTGCAGATCACCAGCGAACCGAGAATGCCGATCGGCATGTCGCGCTGCGGCTTTTTCGCTTCCTGTGCCGCAGTGGAGACCGCGTCGAATCCGATGAAAGCGAAGAACACCACGGCCGAGCCGCGCAGAATTCCGCTCATGCCGAAGTTGCCGAATTCGCCGGTGTTGGGAGGAATGAACGGATGCCAGTTGGCCGGATTGATGAAGAACAGGCCGAGCGCGATGAAGGCCACCACCACGACCAGTTTGACCGCGACCATGATGTTGTTCAGCCGCGCGGATTCCTTCGTGCCGAGCACGAGCATGGTGGTGAGAATGGCAATGATCACCACCGCCGGCAGATTGATGATCCCCGTTACCGTGGTGCCGTCGGCGAGTTTGACGACAGTGCCGGGCGCGGCGGCGAACGCGGGCGGAATGACGATGCCCACGTTGTGAAGCAGACTCACGATATAGCCGGACCAGCCCACGGCGACGGTGGCCGCGCCCATGGCGTATTCGAGAATCAGATCCCAGCCGATGATCCAGGCGAAGATTTCGCCGAGCGTGGCATACGTGTAGGTGTAACTGCTACCGCATACGGGCAGCATGGCGGCGAGTTCGGAGTAACACAGACCGACGAACGCACAGGCTATGCCGCCTAATATGAACGAGAGAATGATGCTCGGTCCGGCGAATTGCGCGGCAGCCGTGCCGGTCAGAACGAAAATACCCGCGCCGATAATCGCGCCGATACCCATTGCCGTGATGCTGGTGGCGCCGAGGGTTTTCGACAGCGCGTGGTCGCCGTGCGCTTGCGCGTCCGCACTGCCCACGATATCGGCCACGGACTTCCGTGCCATGTAGCTCGTATCAGCCATGATGAGTCGTCCCGTTCGAATGGTGACTGGACACGAGCCGACCCGACTGCTTCGCCTCGCGGAGTACGACAAAACCATCTGTTACCGAAGACTGGCAGGCATGAAAAACACGCTAACGTTGAATTCAGTGTAGTCCGAATTTAAACCGCTGTAAAAGAAGCGGGTTCGGCGTCGCGGCAGAGAGCGAAAAGCCGATACACGGCGTGATGCGCGTTGGCGTGACGCATAGCAGCAAGCGCGTCGTGTCGCGATTGCCGGTTTTGCGAAGTACTTCGATATCGCGGCACGGAAACATGGGAAGCAGAGTGGCGGCTTCGACGAATTCTTCTCACGCGCAACGAGATATACAAAGCAGGTTTGCTTGGTTGCCCACGAAATCCGCCAACCGTATTCTCGACGATCATCTCTTCAGGATACCGTAGCTATGACCAGCACCCAGTTGACCGACGCGCAACTCGACGAACGCTATGCACCGATTTTCGAGCGCATTGCCGATGGCAGTATCGAGCGCGAGCAGAATCGCGAACTCGCGTACGACGCCGTGAAATGGCTCAAGGAATCCGGTTTCACCGCGTTGCGCGTGCCGCGTGCTTATGGTGGTGGCGGCATTACGTTGCCGCAGTTTTTCCGTCAATTGAGCAGACTCGGTGCCGCCGATTCAAACCTGCCGCAAATCCTGCGCGCGCACTTCGGCTTCATCGAATACCGTCTGGAAAGTACCGATGAAGCGCAGCGGCGCCGATGGCTGGAACGCGTGGCCAATGGCGAGACCGTGGGAGCGGCGACCTCCGAGCGCACCGGTTCGACGCACAACTCGGTGCTGCTCGCCCACGACGCGGCAAGTGGCGTGCTGCGCCTGAATGGCGAGAAGTACTACAGCACCGGCACGCTCTACGCCGACTGGATCGGCGTCGCGGCGCATGACGACGAAAGCGATATCAACGTGGTGATCCCGGCCACCGCGCCAGGCGTCGAACGGATCGACGACTGGGACGGTTTCGGTCAACGCCTGACCGCGAGCGGCACGACGCGTTTCACCAACGTCGCGGTCGCCGAGGAATGGGTGCTGTCGCGCTACAAAGCGTCCGAGCCGCGCCGCAACTCGTTTCTCAGCGCGTATTTTCAGGCTGTTCATCTGGCGACGCTCGCGGGTATCGTGCAGGCCATCGTGCGCGACAGTGTCGCGTTCACGCAAGGCCGTACGCGTACCTTCGGCGTGGCCGGTCAATCGAGTCCGCGCGACAATCCGCTGGTGCAACGCGTAGTGGGACGGCTTGCGAGTCTCGCTTATTCGACGCGCAGCATTGTCGAGTCCGTGGCGCACAGCCTCGAAGCCGTGCATCAGAAGCGCGAGCAGGGCATTGCCACGACGGACGACTACATCGCCGTCGATGTCGAGGCTTTCCAGGCGCAGCAGATCGTGATCGAGCAGACGCTCGAAGCGGCGAGTCTGCTGTTCGAAGTGGGCGGGGCGTCGGCAACCAGCGAAACGCGGCGCTTTGATCGGCATTGGCGTAATGCGAGAACGATCGCTTCGCACAATCCGGCCGCGCAACGCGAGGCCCTGATCGGGCGTTATCACCTGAACGGCACGCCGCCGGAAGAGCGTTTCAGCTTGCCGCATGCCGGCAGCACGATTCTTTCCGCCACCGCAGCGAACGAGAGCGAGCGTCGGCCCGCTTTTGCCGATGCGGTCGTCGAGGTTGCATCCCAGGAATGAGTACGCTTCCCATTTTCAGCATTGCCTGACGTATGGACTATGCTCGATTAACGGCGTAAATCCATCTGATGCAGGGAGGCGAAGATGCAAGGCGATGCCAAGGTACTCGAATATCTGAATTCGCAATTGAAGAACGAGCTGACCGCGATCAACCAGTACTTCCTGCATGCGCGCATGTACAAACACTGGGGACTGGACGCACTCGGCAAGCATGAGTATGACGAATCCATTGGCGAGATGAAGCATGCCGACCAGCTGATCGAACGTATTTTCATGCTGGACGGTCTGCCGAATCTGCAGGATCTGCACAAGTTGCTGATCGGCGAGGAAACCCAGGAAATCCTGGAGTGCGATCTGAAACTGGAGCGGATCTCGCAAGCCACCTGCAAGGAAGGCATCGCTTATTGCGAAACGGTGCGCGACTTCATTTCACGGGAAATTCTCGTGCACATTCTCGATGAAACGGAAGAACACATCGACTGGCTCGAGACCAATCTCGCGCTGATCGACAAGGTCGGCATCCAGAACTATCAGCAAACCGGCATGGGCTCGGTGGAATAACTTCGCCAGCCGCGCGGCGTTTCGGACAGAATCGCCTCGCACCGGTCGCCCGTCCGCTTCGATTCATGCGCTGCGCACCTTTTGGGTGCGTCAGCACGTGTCTTCATGTCTTGATGTACATTGATAACCCGGCAGCACTGCCGGACCCCACACCGTCTCCCTGCAATACGCGTCACCGACGTGATGGGTTACCGTCGCCGGTAGTAGTCGTGCGTGGTTTGTGCATACCCAAGGAGCACACAAGTGCCAGACAATATGCGGGAAACGGGCGGCGGCCGCGCCAGCCTGAGTGCGGGTGCCGTGGTAGTGAGGCTCGGTGTGATCGGCGTGGCGGTACTCGCCGTGGCCGCCGCCTTCGCCTATACGGGCGGTTGGCTGTCGCCCGACCGGCTGACCCAGAAGCGGGTCATCGACGCCTTCGAGGCGACCAACGGGCCGCATCCCGGCTTCAGACGGAATCACGCCAAGGGCGTGTGCGCCACGGGCTATTTCGATAGCAACGGCGCGGCCAGTGCGATTTCGAAAGCCGCGCTGTTCGCCCCGGGCAAGGTGCCGGTGGTGGGCCGCATCGCGTTCGCGGGCGGCATGCCGTTCATTCCCGACGAACCCGCCACCGTACGCAGTCTCGCGCTGCGCTTCGTGCCCGCCAGCGGGCAGGAGTGGCGCACCGGGATGATCAATATTCCGGTCTTTCCGTTCAGAACGCCGCAGGCGTTCTACGACCAGATGGTCGCCGTGCTGCCCGATCCCGCCACCGGCAAACCCGATCCTTCGAAAATGCAGGCGTTCGTGGGCGCGCATCCCGAGTTCGGCGCGGCCATCTCGCTCATCAAGGCGCGCCAGGTGTCGTCCGGTTTCGCCGACGCAACCTATAACGCGCTCAACGCTTTCCGCTTCGTCAATGCGAGCGGTGTGGCGACGCCGGTGCGCTGGTCGGCGGTGCCGGTTCAACCGTTCGTCGCCGCCGGCGCGGGCGGTCCCGCCGCCGACAAGAACGCGCTCTTCGATGCGCTGATTGCCCAGGTGGTGCAGCATCCGGTGCAGTGGAAACTGATCCTCACGCTCGGCCAGGACGGCGACGTGACGTCGGACCCGACCGTGCCGTGGCCGGCCGATCGCAAACAGATCGACGCCGGCACGGTGACGATCGACAAACTTTCGAGCGAGGACGACGGCCCCTGCGTCGACGTGAACTTCGACCCGATGGTGCTGCCCGATGGCATCGAAGCCTCGGACGACCCGATCCCGAGCGCGCGCTCGGCGGCTTATTCCCGGTCTTTCACCTTGCGCGAAGGCGAGCGCAACGCGAAGCCGCCAAGCGCGGTTACGCCGCAGGAAGTCAACGCGGGAGGTCGGTCATGAGCATTCAAACCACGGGTTTTCCGGCAACGTCGCGTATTCTGCATTGGCTCATGGCCGTGCTCATTCTCGCCATGCTGTTCATCGGCGTCGGCATGGCTGCGTCCAATACCGGCCAGTACAGCACGCTCGTGTCGATCCACAAGCCGCTCGGCATCGCGATTCTGATTCTCGCGGCGCTGCGCCTCGTGAACCGGCTGATCAATCCGCCGCCGCCGTTGCCCGCCGATCTGCCGGGCATCCAGCGGTTCGCGGCGCACGCGTCGCATCTCGCGCTGTACGCGTTCATGTTCGCCTTGCCGCTCGTTGGCTGGAGCATGCTGTCGGCAGCGGGCTATCCGATCGTGCTGTTCGGTCCGCTGCAACTGCCGCCGATCCTGCCGAAGAGTCCGTCGGTCTACGCGAGCTTGCGTGAGCTGCATACCGTGCTCGCATATCTGCTGTTCGCCACGGTTCTGCTGCATTTCGCGGCGGCGCTGTTCCACGGCTTGATCCGGCGCGACGGCGTGCTCGAAAGCATGACGTCGGTGCGCGTCGGCAAATAAGCGCGAGCCCGGCTCGCGCGGTTCACGACGTTCGCGCTTCTAGAAGCGGTCGACCCGGAATGGCGCCGGGTCGACGAGCGTTTGTGCGCCCGTCATCATTTCCGCGACCATGCGGCCGGTGATCGGGCCGAGCGTCAGGCCGTGATGCGCGTGACCGAAGGCGAACCACAAATCCCGATGACGCCTGGCCGGTCCGATGATCGGCATCATGTCGGGCGTGCAGGGACGGCGGCCCAGCCACGGTTCGTCGTCGACACGTTGGCCGAGCGGAAACAGCGTCCGCGCGATGGGCTCGACGGCCGTCAGTTGATCGGGCGTCTTCGGCGCATCCCGATGCCCCAGTTCCACGCCGGTCGTGAGCCGGATACCGCGCGCCATCGGCGTGATCATGTAGCCGTTCTCGACGTCGAGCACCGGATGATTCAGGCGCGCTTCACCCTCGGGCGCGTAGTGCATGTGATAACCGCGCTTGACCGCGAGCGGCAGGCGGTAGCCGAGCTTCGTGCTCACCACGTCGGACCACGGACCCATCGCCACCACGGCCGCGCGCGCGTCGATCCGGCCTCGTTCCGTGTCGACCGTCCAGCCGGGCTGCAAGGTGGTCGCGTCGCCGATCAAAAATTCGCCGCCGAGTTTTTCGAACAGCCCGGCATAAGCCGTGACCAGGGCGTTCGGGTCGCTCACGGAATCCGACGCGGTGTAGTGCAGCGCGCCTTGCAGCGATCCGCGCAGCGCCGGTTCGATCTCACGCAGGCGCGCCGCGTCGAGCGAGTCGAACGCGACGCCGAATTCCGCGTGCCAGCGCTCGGCGTTGCGTGTTTCCTCGTCGCGTACCTGGGCGCTGCGGAACACCTTCATCCAGCCCGACTGGCGGATCAGGTCGCTTGCACCCGCGGCGGCCGCGAGCGTGCGATGCTCGCTCACGCAATGCTCGATCAGCGTCGCGTATGAACGCGCGATCGCGGCATGGCGCGCGGGCTGCGAATGGTGCCAGTAGCGGACCAGGAACGGCGCGAAGCTGGGCATCGCGCGCGGGTGATAGCGCACGTCGGACGAACGGTTGCGGGCGTAGCGCAGCAGCGTGCCGAGTTCGCGCGTGAACGCGTACGGATAGACGCCTTCGCGCTGGATCAGGCCGGCGTTGCCGAGCGACGTCTCGTTGCCGGGCCGCTTGCGATCCACCAGCGCCACCGAGCGGCCGCGCTGTTGCAGATGCACGGCGATCGACACGCCCACAATGCCGCCGCCGAGCACGACGGTATCGAATTTCTTTGCCATGTTTCCTTGCCTTCGGACGCGCCGCCGACGCGGCGCGAGCGGATGGATTCTGCGCTCGAACGGACCTGCTCAGGCAAGCGCCGTCACGGCGATCTCGACATCGAGACCGGCCTTCATCAGTAAGGCCTGCACGCATGCGCGGGTCGGCGCGGCGCCGGCCGGCACCCACGCGTCCCACACGGCGTTGAATTCGTCGAAATGCTTCGGGTCGCTCAACCAGATATTGGCGGTGACGAGCCGCGTTTTGTCGACGCCGGCCGAAGCCAGCAGCGAGTCGATGTGGGTGAGAATTTCCGTGGTCTGCACGGTGATCGACGCGCCGGCCGTGTCGGGCACCTGTCCCGCGAGATGCACGATGCCGTTGGCAATCACCACCTGGCTCATGCGGGCGTTGGTCTGAAGACGTTGAATCGGATTGGACATGATGGTTATACCGTCGAAGGACCGGTGTGACTTTCACCGGTCGAGTTGAAAATGGGCGGCGCCGTGACGATCGATTTGAGCGACGGCGTCGGTTGCGTGAGCTTGCTCAGGTCCGGGCGCGGACGACGCAGCGCGGGTACGGTGTCGAAGGCCGCTTCGAAAGCCTGCGCGACGGCGAGCGTCTTGCGGTCGCCGTGAAACGGGCCGACGATCTGCAGGCCGAACGGCATGCCCGCATGATCGACGCCGCACGGCAGCGAGAGCGCGGGGTGCGTGGTGAGCGTCACCACGTAGGTGAGGGCAAGCCAGCGGTAATAGTTTTCCTGCGCGCGGCCTTCGATCTGCGCGGCGTAAAGCTGCTGCCACGGAAAAGGCGAGACCGGCGTGGTGGGCGAGAGAATCACGTCGTAGCGCTCGAAGGCGGACTGGAAGCGCCGGAAAATGCGCGTCTGCTCGGCTTGCGCCCACGCGCTGTCCGAGAGCGTCATGGTCGCGCCCATTTCGTAGTTGGCGCGCGTGTTCGGCCCGAGCGCGCCGGGATCGCGCTCGTAGGTGTCGCGCAGACCGGCCACGAAACTCTCCGCGCGGATCACGTCGAAACAGCGGTGCACGTCGCCGAGATCGAAATTCACCGGCTCGCACGAGTGGACCATCGGCGCGATGGCGGCGATGCGCGAGCGGAAGGTGGCGCGGATCGATTCGTCCACGTCGCAGCTGCCGAAGTCTTCGGTGTAGCCCACGCGCAGCGACGCCAGATCCAGGTTGCCGGGCGTCGCGAACGAGAGCGCATCGACTTCGTAGCTGAGCGGATCGGTGGCCGAGAGGCCGGCGGTCGCCGCCAGTTGCAACGCCGTTTCGCCGACGGTGCGTCCCAGCGGGCCGACCACCGAGATCGGCGTCCAGCCGAGCAGACGACGCGAGTTGGGTACGAGTCCCGCCGACGGCCGGAAGCCGACCACGCCGCATTTGGACGCGGGAATACGCAGCGAGCCGCCGGTGTCCGAGCCGGTGCAGACCGGCAGCATGTCGCAGGCGAGGGCGGCGGCCGAGCCGCCCGACGAACCGCCCGCGTTCAGTTCCGGATTGAACGGATTGCCGGTCGCGCCCCACACCGGGTTGCGCGTGTTGGCGCCCGCGCCGAGTTCGGGCACGTTCGTCTTGGCCACCAGAATCGCGCCCGCCGCCCGCAGCCGCTCGACCAGCAGCACGTCGCGCGAGGGCACGTTGCCGCGCGACGGTGGCGAGCCATAGGTGGTCAGCAGTCCTGCCGTGTCCTCGAGGTCTTTCACGCCGAGCGGCAAGCCGTGCAGCAGCCCGAGCGGTTCACCGTTCATCACGGCCTGCTCGGCGGCTCGGGCGGCGTCGCGTGCCGCGTCGAAACAGGTGGCCGTGATCGCGTTCACGGCCGGGTTGATGGCCTCGATCCGTGCGATGCAGGCGTCGAGCAACTCGACCGGCGAGATTTCTTTCGCACCGATCATGCGGCGCAGTTCGACAGCGGAGCGGCTGACCAGGTCGGCGTTTTCATTCATGAGGCGCAGTCCTTCTCAAAGATCCATTCAGAGCAGCTTCGGATTATCGGCAAACGGCTTTCAATCGAGCGCTTCGCCGGTGCGGTCGCGCAGCCAGATCACCGGCACGAGCGAGATCGCGCACGCGGCCGCCACATACCAGGCCGGCGCGAGCGGATTGCCGGTCCGCGCGACGATCCAGCTCGCGATGAAGGGCGAAAAGCCGCCGAAAAACGATGCGCTCACCACGTAAGTCAAGGCGATGCCGGTGGCGCGCACTTCCTTCGGAAACAGTTCCGGGATCATCACGAGCACCGGCACGATCTGTCCGGCGACGAAGACCGCGAGGAAGGCGGAGACGAGGCACAGCATCAACATGGAAGGATAGGCGCCCAGCAGCGCGAACGCCGGATAGACCGACAGCAGCAACACCACCCGCGACGTCACCAGCACATGCTTGCGGCTGACGCGATCGGCGAGCCGGCCGGCGAGCGGCGCCGCGACGAACAGCGTGAGCGAACTCACCACGCCCGACACCACCGCTGCCGTCGACGACAGATGCAAGGCGCGCACCGCATGACTCGGCAGAAAGAAGGCCGTGATGTACACCGACACCGAGCCGCCCAGTTCGGCGAACGTACCGAGGATCGTGAGCTTCAGATGCGTGGTGAGCGCCGCCTTGAGCGCGCCGTTTTTCGGCTTCGGCGCCGAGGTGGCGGCACGCTCGTGCGTGAGCGTTTCTTCCAGACGCCGGCGGATCAGCATGCCGACCGGCGCCGCCACGATGCCGAGCAGAAACGGCACGCGCCAGCCCCATTCGAGCACCGCCTGCTTCGGCAAGCTGACGTTCACGAGCGTCGCGACGAGAGCGCCGAGCGCCAGCCCGAGCGCGGTGGCCGCGAAATTCCAGCTGGCAAAGAAAGCGCGCGTGTTGTTGCTCGCGTATTCGACCAGCAGCGTGGTGCCCGGACCGAACTCGCCGCCCGCGGCAAAGCCTTGTATGAGCCGCGCGGCCAGCACGATGAAGGGCGCCGCCATGCCGGCCATGGCGTAGGTCGGCGCGCAGGCGATCAGCGCGCAACTCAGCGCCATCAGCATGATGGTGAGCACCATCGCTTTCTTGCGGCCCACGCGGTCCGCGTAGGCGCCGATCACGATGCCGCCGAGCGGCCGCACCACGAAACCGACGCCAAACACGCCGATGGACAGCAGGAACTGGTTGACCGGCGACGCGCCGGGGAAAAACAGCTGGCCGATCTGGATCGCGAAGAAGCTGTAGATCGTGAAATCGTAGTATTCGAGCGCCGTGCCGAGAGTGGTCGCGACGATCACCTGCCGTTTGGTCAAGCTGGGCTTATCTAGTGCGAGGGTTGACACGTGCGCTCCTCGGTTGGGGAATTGACGTGAGTTATCATATACGAGAAAAAATAAATTCTCGTATACGAAAAAACCCTTCTGAATTCGTGTCGTGGACAAACCCCCTATGCCCAACAAGGCAGCCTCCGATTCACCGTCAGCCCCGGCGGCGCAGATCGATCACAAGTCGGTCGGCGCGCGGCTGCGCCAGGCGCGCAAGGCGCGCGGTCTGACACTCGCGCAACTCTCCGAGCAGTCCGGCATCGCCGTTTCCACCATTTCGAAGAGCGAGCGCGGCGATATCGCGCTGACGTACGACAAATTCGCGGCGCTCGCGCATACGCTGAAACTCGACCTCGACGCGGTCTTCGGACGTCCCCGGCGCGGTTCGGTGACGCCGATGACGCCGTCGTTCACGGCGTCCGGCAAACAGATGATCTACGACACGCCGAACTACGAGTACGGCATGCTCGCGAACGATCTCACCGGCAAGCGCATGGTGCCGATGCGCGCGCATGTGCGTGCGCGCACACTCGCCGATTTTCCCGATTACATCCGCCACGCGGGCGAGGAGTTCGTGTTTCTGCTCGGCGGCACCCTGGAGTTGCGCTTCGAGAATGGCAAGGTGTTCACGCTCAATCCCGGCGACAGCCTGTATTTCGACAGTTCAGTCGGGCATGTCTATCTGAGCGTCGGCGAGGGGGAGGCCGAGGTGCTGGTGTGCTGCGTCGACACCGACGACGCGCGGCCGGCGGGCGCGATGTAAGCGCGCCATGCCGTGCGCCGCGACCTGTCAGCGAGAGGGCGGTTGAGTTTCCTTCAAGGCTTCGACCAGCTCCATCAACGCCACCGGCTTCACGAAATGCCGCTCGAAGCCGGCTCGCGCGGAACGTTTCAGGTCTTCGGCCTGGCCATAGCCGGTCAGCGCGAACAGGCGGAGTGCCGCGTGCTGCGGCTGCTCGCGCAGCGCCACGGCCAGTTCGTATCCGTCCATGCCGGGCAAGCCGATGTCGAGAACGGCGACGCCCGGGCTGAACTGCGCGGCCAGATCCAACGCCTGCACCGGATCGGATGCGGTGATCACGTCGAAGCCTACGTCGGTGAGAAAGGCTTCCATGGAGAACAGGCCGTCGAGGTTGTCGTCGACCAGCAGGATGCGCGTGTCCGGGCGGGCAGACAACGGCTCGGGAACGCGGATGCGTTGCGGCGCCGCGTTGGCGATCTGGCTGCCGGTTGCCAGCGGCAACGTCACCGTAAAGGTGGCGCCTTTGCCCGGACCTTCGCTGCTTGCGCGCACCGAGCCGCCATGCAGTTCGATCAGATTCTTGACCAGCGCGAGGCCGATGCCCAGGCCGCCTTCCGAGCGGTCGATGGTCGTGCGTCCCTGTTCGAAAATCCTGAACAGCTTCGGCATGAGTTCGGCGCTGATGCCCACGCCGTCGTCGCTGATCGAGACGGTCACATGACTGCCCGTGGTGCGTGCGCTGACGCGTATTTCGCCGCCGACGTCGGTGTATTTGGCGGCGTTGTTGAAGAGATTGCTGAAGGCCTGGGTGAGGCGCGTCAGGTCGCCGTAGATCTGCGCGCCGTCATCGGACAGCATCACCGACAAGCGCTGCCGGCGCTGCTCCACGAGCGGGCTCGCGGCTTCCACGGCGCGCGTGATGACCGAAGCGATACGCAGACCTTCGCGCTGCAGTTCGATCTTGCCGCGCGTGATGCGGCTGACGTCGAGCAGATCTTCGACGAGGCGCGACAGATGCGCGACCTGCCGCTCGAGAATCTCGTGGTATTTGTCGGCGGCGTTGCCGTTCTCGCGACGGATCAGTGCGAGCGCGGTCGAGATCGGGGCAAGCGGATTGCGCAGTTCGTGACCGAGCATCGCGAGGAACTCGTCTTTCGAACGGTTGGCTTCTTCGCGCTCGTGCGCGGCGCGCGCGGCCAGAATGCCGGTTGCCGCCTGCGAGGTGGCCGCACGCAAAAAAGCGATCTGGTTGACGGTGGGGAAGGCGGCGTTGACGGGATCGTTGAGCGCGCCGAACCAGATGCTGCCTTGTCCGGAGCTGAAACCCATGCTGAGCCGGATCACTCTGACCTGACCGATCGGCGTGTCGCACAGATTCACTTTCGTGCCGATAGGCAGCCGGCGCCATGCGGCGATGGCGTCCTGCCAGTGCTCTCTTTCGTCCGTGCTCACCGTCGCGCCGCGCACTTGCAGTTGCACGAGCGGCGTGGTTTCCGGCAGCAGCGGGACGTCCACGTAGCAGATATCGAGCGGCACGATCCGCTCGATGGCCTGCGTCATCAGCGCGACAATGGCGTTGCCGTCGCGGCCGGGCCACAGCGCCGGCAGCGCGAGCAGGCCCATGAGGTCTCTCAGAGCGCTCTCCGGGCTCTCGTTGTGGTAACGGTCGATGCTCATCAGGTGCGTTTGTTCATGACGCCGGAATCGCTGGCTCGCTGCGTCAGGCGCCGGCCTGGTTCTGGGCTTGCGTCTGGGCTTGCGTCTGAGTCTGCGTCTGGGTCTGTGACTCGGTTTGCGTGCGGCGGGCCTTGAGTTCCTTGAGCATTTCAGACGGCGGAATGAAGAACGGGTTTTCCTGCACGATTCCGTTGATCAGCGTGAGCGGGTGCGTGCGCAACACGTCCATCAGCATCGCGCCGGACAGTTTCGCCATGTCGTAGACGCACACGGCGGGCTGCCGGTTGCGTTCGATGATCTCGTTGACTTCGGCCTCGTACTCGATCAGATCCGGCGCGCTGGCGAGATCGCCGAACGCCCAGTCCATATTGCCCATGATGCGCAGCCGCGAAAACCCTGCGTCGCGTCCGGAACCGGTGAGGTGATCGACCATGCGCAGCATCTGCTGTTTGTCGAAACGGCCTTCTTCGTCGAGATAGGCTTCTGGCCAAGTCACGACTTCGAGCTGACCGCACGCTTCGCAATGCGCGACGTCGATGCCCGCCGCGGCGAGCCTCGCGCGGTGATCTTCCGCGAGATTGGGCGCGACGATATGGAAGTTCTTCTCGCCGGATTCCACGGCCTGCCGGTAATACGGAATCAGGGCTTCGTATTCCTGGTCGCGGCTGTCGAAGAACGCGCAGACGTGGTACGCGTCCATCAAAGTGCCGGCGATAGCGATGCGATCGTCCATTGAATGCCCCTGGGTGACGGCGGGTCGTGCGGTCTGATGACGGGAAGTGGCAGCCCGAAGGGCGCCACCCGTCCCGAATCGGGCAACGCATGCCTATGGTATGGCATTGCCCGCTGAAATATGCTTTTTTCTGCTTGCCGTGCGGATCAGAACATCGGGTACTGCTGCGGATACAGCGCGGTTCGCAGCGCCAGGCCACCGAGCACGACGAAGATGACGGCCGCCAGAATGTGCACGGCCTTGGTCGGCAGACGGTCGGCGAATTTGTGACCCAGGTAGATCACCGGCACGTTCGCCAGCATCATGCCGAGCGTCGTGCCGGCCACCACGCCGAAAAACTCGTGAAAGCGCGCGGCGAGCGCGATCGTCACGACCTGGGTCTTGTCGCCCATCTCGGCGAGAAAGAACGTCAGGGCCGTGGTGCCGAAAACGCCCATCGGATGTTTGGTGGACACGGCATCGGCGCCGTCGAGCTTATCGGGGATCAGAATCCAGACGGCCATCACCGCGAACGAGGCAACCACCGCCCAGTTCAGAATGGCCGGGCTGAGAATGCTGGCGAGCCACGCGCCGAGCGCGCCGGACGCGGCATGATTGATCAGCGTCGCGACAAACACACCGAGAATGATGGGGATGGGTTTGCGATATCTCGCGGCCAGCACGAGGGATAGAAGCTGGGTCTTGTCGCCGATCTCAGCGAGGCCGACCACGCTGGTCGATACGAGGAATGATTGCATGTATTGTGGGCCGGGCCGCTCTATAAGAACGCAATGACACGCACTCCGGCGACCCGGTCAGGTCGGAATGCGAGTCATCGGTCTTGCCAGGCAAAGTGCTGTGCACGCCATGGCGGTCTGGCGACCTCCAAGTATGTTGACGTGCACCCTCGAACATTGCAGTCGAGGCGGCTACTCCCCAATGAGAGCCGCGATTCTACCGCGCCGTCAGCGAGCGGCGCAACTTACGCCATTAATCGGTTCGCGGCGCGTGGGGTGGGGCGCGCGCACTTCAATGAGAGCGCCGCGCAGCCGGATTCACAACACCTGCAGATGCTCGGCGAGAATCACGCAGCCGATGCCGATCAGCACGACGCCGCCCGCCAGTTCCGCGCGTCGTCCCACCACGTTGCCGATGACGCGGCCGAGCAGCACGCCGATGGTCACCATGGTCGCGGTGGCGAGGCCGATGGCCGCGGCGGTGGAGTAGATGTTGACGTTGACGAAGGCGAGGCCGGCGCCGACCGCCATCGCGTCGATGCTGGTCGCAAAACCGGTGAGCGCAAGCAGCCAGAACGAATGGGCGGTTGGTTTCGTCTCGTGAGTTTCGCTGGCGGAAAAGCTGTTGAAGATCATGCGCGCACCGAGCACGCCGAGCAGCGTGAACGCAATCCAGTGATCCCAGGCCGATACGTATTGTGCCGCGGCGCGGCCGAGAAACCAGCCGATCAGCGGCGTCAGCGCTTCGATGACACCGAAGATGAGGCCGGTGCGTAGCGCTTCGCGCCAATGCGGACGATGCAGGGTCGCGCCTTTGCCAATCGCAGCCGCGAAGGCGTCGGTGGACATGGCAAAAGCGAGGAAAAGCGTTGCAACAGGGTTCATGAGAGAGGTGGCTCGTGGTCGGGCGGAAACCGCGACACACCGCCGCGCCCGACCGGTCGCGTGGTGTGTCGATGGTCTTGCCAACTAAAGGGCTGCCTGCACCACGGTCTGGCGACCGAGAATGTTGACGCAGGCGCTTCTGGGTAGAAGCCGGCTACTCCCCAAAGACAGCACGAGCTTATCACGTCAGAAAGCTTTTTGTAATTAAACTGGCCTTACGGGTCGGCAATACGAGTCGGCCAAACGCGTGGCGCAGCGTTCAGGCCGCGCGTTGCGACATCCAGCGCCGGTAACGGCGCGTGCGGCATGCGTCGGTGGCCTGTTGCAGAAGCAGGGCGCGCAGCGGGGACACCGCCGGGTCGGTCGTTTTGCCGAGACTCAGTTTGCGCAACTGGAACTTGACGGTCGCCATGTTCGCGAGCGACGCCAGCGTCTTGTTCCTCCAGACGATCGGCGGCAGTTCGGGCGCGCTGTCCTTGCCGCTTTTCCAGTCCCGCGGCAGATCGGGATGGATCGCGAGGGCCGTGCCCACGCCGACCATCTCCACGCCGCTCTCCACCACCTGCTGCGCGACCTGCCGCCGCCGGATGCCGCCCGTCACCATGACCGGCATCCTGGCGACCTTGCGGATGTCGCGCGCGAATTCCAGGAAGTAGGCCTCGCGCGCCAGAGTGCGGCCGTCGCGTGCTTCGCCCTGCATGGCCGGCGCTTCGTAGCTGCCGCCGGATAGTTCGACCAGGTCCACCTGCAACGCGCCGAGCCACTCGACCACCTGGCGCGCGTCGTCGGCCGTGAAGCCGCCGCGCTGGAAATCCGCCGAATTCAGCTTCACGGCAACGGCAAACGCCGGCGACACGGCGTCGCGAACCGCTTCGACGATGGCCAGCAGCAAACGCGCGCGGTTCGCCAGCGAGCCGCCCCACCGGTCGGTCCGGCGGTTGGTGAGCGGCGACAGGAACTGGCTCAGCAGATAGCCATGCGCCGCGTGGATTTCGACGCCGGTAAAGCCCGCCTGTTCCGCCAGTTGCGCCGTGCGGGCGAATCGCGCGATCACGTCGTCGATGACTTCCTGCGTCATGGCGAGCGGCGTATTGAAGCGTTTGGACAGCTTGCCCAGTTCGAGCGGAATAGCGGACGGCGCCCATGTCGGCTGACCGAGGCTGGCCTGCATCTGACGGCCCGGATGGTTGATTTGCAGCCAGAACTGCGCGCCGCCGGCGCGGCCGGTCTGCGCCCAGCGGGAGAATTTCGCCAACTGGCCGGCGTTCTCCAGCACGACGCCGCCGGGCCCCGTCATGGCGCGGCTGTCGACCATCACGTTGCCCGAAATCAGCAGGCCGGCGCCGCCGTTCGCCCACGCCGCGTAGAGGCGCATGAGTTTTTCGGAGGGCGCGTGATCGGCGTCCGCCATGTTTTCTTCCATGGCCGCCTTGGCAATCCGGTTCGGGATGACCGAACCGTTGGGGAGAGTGAGTGTGTCGAACACGTTCATGGGACCACCTCGATTGATCGTGCTGCACACTCTAAGGTTGAAGTGAAGTTTAATGTCAAGCGCTTTCGGTACGTGGACCCCGAGCGCCCGCTTGACCGCTTTTCGACTCGCGGATTAAAGTCGGCTTCGAGGTTTGCGCCATCCGGCACGAACGGCGCAACGCAGTCTTCACGGAGTATCGAGCCAATGAAAATCGGGGAACTCGCGGAACGCACCGGGCTTGCGCCGTCGCGCATCCGCTTCTATGAGCGCATCGGTCTGTTGAAGACCGTTCAACGCGAGTCGAACGGCTATCGCACTTATCCCGCCGAAGCCGCGCTGGTTCTCGATCTCATCACGAGCGCGCAGAAGGCCGGCTTCAGTCTCGACGAGATCGCCATGCTGCTGCCGCCCGATTCGGCGCAGTGGCAGCACGCCACCTTGCTCGACACGCTGCGTCTGAAGGTGCAGGACATCGAAGCGCTGGAGGCTCGCCTCGCGCAGAGCAAAACACATCTCGTGTGGCTGATCGAGGAGATCGAAGCCAGGCCCGCGGAGATGGATTGCGCCGCCAACGCGAAGCGCGTGTTGTCGCGCATACAACGCGGCGAAGTCGGCCGTCCGGTTCTCGCGAGCAAGGACGTCAAGGTGCTCGGCAAAACAAGCCGCCGCGCGGTCCGGTCCCGCTAGACTGCAATCGGCCGGCGTCGCGAATGAAGCTTCGCGCCACATGACAATTCGGTAATCTGCCGGTCGGACTCGCGTAAGCCCGTACCCGCTAAGCTCGAATTCATCCTCTATTCCAACTTCCAGGCTCGGGCGGCTGAAGGCCGGTGTGATGCCGCTTGATGCCGCACCATGGCCGCACCAAGCCGCGATGCCCGCGCATGGCGTCCACGCGATGGCCGACCCGGTGCGCGCCGGAGAACACGATGAATCAGCTGGCATCAATACGGATCTTCGCCAAAGTCGCGGAGTGCTTGAGTTTTGCCGAGGCGGCCAAGCAACTGAACATGTCCAACTCGGTCGTGACACGCAGTCTCGCGACGCTCGAAGAACATCTCGGCGTGCGGCTCGTCAATCGCACGACGCGGCATGTGTCGCTCACCGCCATCGGACAGATGTACTGGGAACGCAGCATCGAATTGCTGAGCCAGCTCGACGCCATGGACGAATGCATCGCGTGCGCCGTGGGACAACCCACGGGCTCGCTGCGAATCGCCGCGTCGTCGCTTTACGCGACCACCGACCTGCCGGATGTCCTGGCGACGTATCGTGCGCTGGAACCGCGCATCCGTTTCGAGCTGACGGTGTTCGACACCATGAGCGACGTGGCCGTCAGCGAGTTCGACGTCTGCTTCAGCGCGGAGCGGCGCTTGCGCGATTCGTCGCTGGTTTGCCGGCCGCTCGCGCAGATACGCGATGTCATCGTCGCCAGTCCTGACTATCTCGCGCGTTGTCCGGTGCCGTGCACGCCGGGCGAACTCGCCTTGCACGACGTGCTCGTCGCGTCGGATGCGCCGAGCCGTTACTGGGAGTTTCGCGACACGCACGGCACGCAGCGTGTCGTCGTGCAGCCGATCATGAACATACAGAGTCCGCAGGTGGTCAAGCGGGCCGTGCAGGCGGGACTCGGCATCGCGCGCCTGTCGCGTTCGTTCGTGCGCGACGAACTGGCCAACGGCAGCCTGCAGGCATTGCTCGACGACGCGCCCCTGTGCGACGACGAACGCACGGTCTGGCTGCTGTATTCGAGCCAGCCGCGCATGGCGGTCGCGTTGCGCGGCTTCATCGATTTCGTGGTGGAGCACTATCGTCGGATTCCACTGGAAAACAAGCCTGAAAACGATGCGCGCGTCGGCAAGGCGCCACACCTGGAGAGCAATACTGAATTGCTGGCGGGACGGATTTTGTAGGTCCTACAGTGCGAGCACCCGAGACCGGAGCCTATCTGCTGACGTGGCATGGCGCGCCATGCAGGCAGCTTCCGGCGCGGCGTTCTCACACTCAAGGATCTGCATTCATGAAAAAAATTCTGCTGGCCTCGGTCGTCAATGCGGCGCTCGGCTTTACGCTCACTCCAATCGCCGCGATGGCACAAAGCAGTATCACCTTGTATGGTTTGATCGACGAAGGCCTGAACTACACCAGCAATACCGGCGGCCATTCGAACGTCCAGATGGAAAGCGGATTCGCGCAGGGCAGCCGCTGGGGCCTGAAGGGATCGGAAGACCTGGGCGGCGGCACCAAGGCGATTTTTCAGCTGGAAAACGGCTTCGACGTCAACACCGGCAAGCTCGGCCAGGGCGGCCGCATGTTTGGACGGCAGGCCTATGTCGGCCTGAGTTCGGCGCAGTTCGGCACGTTGACGATGGGGCGGCAATACGATTCGGTGGTGGACTATCTCGCACCGCTCACGGCCAACGGCAACTGGGCCGGCTACATGCTCTCGCATCCCTACGATAACGACAACACGGACAACTCGTTCCGCCTGAACAACAGCGTGAAGTACACGAGCAACACCTACGGCGGCGTGACCTTCGGCGGCTTGTACGGCTTCAGCAACCAGGCGGGCGGCTTCGCGAACAACCGCTCGTACAGCTTCGGCGCGCAATACGTGGGCGCTGCCGTCAGCGTGGCGGCCGCCTATATGCAGATCAACAATCCGGGCGGCACCGCCGGCGGCTCGCTCTCGACCGACGACACCGACTTCTTCGCCTCGCGTCAGCAGGTTTGGGGCGCGGGGATCAACTACACGATCGGCCCGACGGTACTCGGCTTCGTGTACAGCCACACCACGCTGAACAATGCGACCGGTTCGGTCTACGTGGGCAACTTCGCGAACACCGCGAACAGCCTCAAGTTCGACAACTTCGAGGTCAACGCGAAATACCAGTTCATGAAGGCGGCCTATGTGGGCGCCATGTACAACTACACGCTGGCCCATTTCGACAGCAACGCGGGGAATTCCAAGCCCAAGTACCACCAGTTCGGCCTGATGGTGGACTACACGCTGTCGCCGCGCACCGACGCCTACGTGCAGGGCATGTACCAGCATGCTTCGAGCGGCGGCCTGGTCGCGATGCCGCTCAATACCGCATACATCACGGGCGCCGACGCACCGTCGTCGGGTCCGAACCAGTTCCTCGCCCGCGTCGGTATCCGCCACACGTTCTAAGCACCCGGGCGGACGGCCGCTCGAATCCGGCGCCGCCTTGCCGCGCATCGGCGTTTCAGTTTGCCGCCGATGCCGGATGGTCGGCGGCCGGGTTCTTCGTGTTCGCCAGCGGCGCGGCGTCGGAGCCATGCTGGATCGCATAAATTTCCCGGTTATGGGCGATGGCCTGCTGTGACGGCGGGTAATCGCCCTTCGGCACCGGCACGAAGCCCTCGGCCTGGGCCTGCACGAGTTGCGCCCGCACTTCGGCGCGGGTCAATTCATGCGAAGCCGACTGCGCAAAAGCAGGAGCGCCGAACGACAGGCTCAGCATGGCGGCGGTCAATACAGTGAAGCAGTTCATGATGTCTCTCCGGTAATGGATCGGGTGGCGGACAAGGAGCTTCGAGCCACGCCTGCCATTTTCGTCAGCGGGCTTGTCGCCTCACTGACCTTGCGATTACCGTTCTGTTATCTCCGCGAATCTCCGCAATCTTTTTGCGCGTCCCTCAGGCTGCCTGGCAGCAGGACTTAAGGAACGCCTAAGGAAGCGTTAAGCTTGCGCAGCGGACAATACGCGTATCGCACGATGCGGGCATAACGGACAGGGGAGACGCCATGCGGCTATTGCTGGTCGAAGACGACGAGATGATTGCGGAGACCGTGCTGGGCGCGATGCGCCGCTCGGGCTATGCGATCGACTGGGCGGCGGACGGCCGCGCGGCCGAGTTGTCGCTGGGCAATGGTGTCTACGACCTCGTGCTGCTCGATCTCGGCTTGCCGAAGAAAGACGGCATCGACGTGCTCAACGCCTATCGCAAGGTCGGCGGTGCGGCGCCGGTCATCATCCTGACCGCGCGTGACGCCGTCGACGAGCGCATCCGCGGGCTCGACGCGGGCGCGGACGACTACCTCATCAAGCCTTTCGACCTCGACGAACTGGCCGCACGCGTGCGTGCGCTGTTGCGCCGGCGCACGGGTCAGAAGCAGCCGGTCTACGCGCATGGTCAACTGACACTCGATCCCGCCGCGCACGAAGTCACCAAGGACGGCGTGCCCCTGCCGCTGGTGCCGCGCGAATTCGCGTTGCTGCAGGCGCTGATCGAAGAACCCACGCGCGTATTCACCAAGGCCGAACTCGAAGAAAAGCTCTATGGCTGGGGCGAGGAAGTCGGCAGCAACACCATCGAAGTGCATGTGCACAGTCTGCGCCGCAAGATCGGCGCGGAAGAAGTCGTCACCGTGCGCGGCGTCGGCTACCGTCTGAAGAGGTGCTGATGACGTCGATTCGCCGCTGGCTGCTGGGCTGGCTGATTTTCGGTCTGGCAGCGGCGTCGCTGGTCGCGGCTTACGGCATTTTCCACACGGCGCGCGAAGAGGCGAGCGAGCTGTTCGACTACGAACTGCGCACCGTGGCGCGCTCGCTGCCGTCGAATCTCGCGAGCACCGGCGACCGCGAATACAGCCGTCCCGATCTCGGCGATCTCGCCGACGACCGCATCGTCATCGAAATCTGGGACCGTTCGGGCGCGCTCGTCTATCACTCGTCGCAGGCGCCGGTGCTGTCGCGTTTGCCCGAGGGCTTCAACACGGTGGAGCGCGCCGAATATCACTGGCGCACGTTCGGGCTCGCGCGGCCCGATCATTACATCCAGGTCGCCCAACCGGTGTCGGTGCGCGAAGAACTCGCATTGCGGCTCGCGCTGCGCACCTTGTGGCCGCTCGCGCTGATGGTGCCGATGACGATCGTGCTGGTGCTGCTGGTCGTGACACGCGCCATCGCGCCGATCGGCGGTCTGTCTCGCGCATTGTCCACGCGCTCGATCGATTCTCTCGAACCATTGCGGCTGGATGCCAACGTGCCGGTCGAAATCAGGCCGCTGGTGGAGGCGCTCAACGATCTGTTGCAGCGTCTGGGCGAAGCGTCGCAGGCACAGCGCACGTTTATCGCCGACGCCGCGCACGAACTGCGCTCGCCGCTCGCCGCGCTGAAGCTGCAAATCCAGGCGGCGTCGCGCGACGGCTCGCTCAAGGGCGAAGGACAGACCCTGGAGCGCGTCGAAGGGCGCGTGAACCGGATCATCCATCTGGTGCAGCAGTTGCTGACGCTGGCGAGAGAAGACGCGCATCCGGTGACCTCAATGGTGCCGATGAGCTTGCGCCGCACGGCGGAGCAGGTGGTCGGCGATCTTTCGCTGCTGGCGGAGACGCGCCAGATCGACCTCGGTCTCGAGTGCGAAGAATCGCGCAGCGCGTCCGACGCCTACACCGTGCTGGCCGAAACGCACGGCATGAGCGTGCTGCTGGGCAACCTCGTCAACAACGCGATTCGCCATACGCCGGCCGGCGGCCGCGTCGATGTGATTTTGCGGCGCACGGGCGATCAGGTCGGTTTCGACGTGGTCGACAACGGGCCGGGTATTCCGGAGGCGGAGATCGAACGCGTGTTCGACCGCTTCTATCGCGGCGAAGAGGCGCAAGGCGAGGGCAGCGGACTCGGACTCGCCATCGTGTCGCGAATCGCCGAGCGTCATCGGATCGGTCTTGCGTTGCGCAACAACGTGGGCGCGCCTGGTCTGCGCGTGTCGATCACCGGCCTTGCCGCTTACGAGGCGGTGGTGAAATCGTGAAAGACCTGTCACGCCCAATCTTCACGTCGACCCGTGACGTCGACCAGTCACGCCAGGCCGCCGGGCTTGCCGGTATGATCTGGCAGTGAACGCTACGCGGAGCCTGAAATGCGAATCCTGGTGATCGAGGACGAGCTGAAAACAGCCGCCTACCTGAGCAAGGGCCTGGAAGAATCCGGTTACGCGGTCGACGTCGCCAACGACGGCCCGCAAGGCCTCATTCTTGCGCAGGAAGAAGAGTACGACGTCATCGTGCTCGACGTGATGCTGCCCGGCATGGACGGCTGGACCATCGTCAAGACGCTGCGCACGACGCGCACCACGCCCGTGCTGTTTCTCACGGCGCGCGACGACATCGACGACCGCGTGCGCGGCCTCGAACTCGGCGCCGACGATTACCTCGTCAAGCCGTTCGCCTTCGTCGAATTGCTGGCGCGCGTGCGCACGCTGGCGCGTCGCGGGCCGCCGCGCGAAAGCGAACTGATCAAGGTCGGCGATCTGGAAATGGACGTGAATCGCCGGCGCGTCAAACGCGGCGGCACGCGCATCGACCTCACGCCGCGCGAGTTCTCTCTCCTGCAACTATTGGCGCGCCGTCAGGGCGAGGTGCTGAGCCGCACGCAGATCGCCTCGTACGTGTGGGACATGAACTTCGATAGCGACACCAACGTAGTCGAAGTGGCGATCCGCCGTCTGCGCACCAAGATCGACGACAACTTCCCGGTCAAACTGATTCATACCGTACGCGGTGTCGGCTACGTGCTCGAAGTGAAGGACGCCGGCTGATGCGCGGCCGCTCGCTCGCCGCGACACTCGCTCTTGCATTCGGCGTCACCACGCTCGCGGTGTTCGCCCTCGTCGGCAGTTATCTTTACCTCGCGCTGGACCGGCAGATCAAGACGCAGGACAACCTCGACATCGTGCTGGCCGCGCGTCACGCCCGCCGCCTCGCCGAGGAACTCGACACGGCCAAAGGCATTCGCGAACACAGCGACCGGCTCGTGAGCACGGTCCTCGGCAACGAAGCGATGTCGCTGGCGATGTTCGGCCCGGATGGGCAGCGGGTGATCGAGCACAACATCGCCGCGACCTTCGCCGTGCCGCTCGGTTCGAAAGACGCGGCGAGCGGCACCGCCAGCCGCGCCGACGCCGACATCGCGAGCCGCTTCGCCAGCGAAGCGGAAAACCGCGCCGCAAGCGACACCGAGGTGCCCGGCGCGGCGAGCGGCGCGCTATCCATCGCCGATCTGCCGCCGCTCAAACGCATTCCCTCGATGGCGCGCATCACCGAAACCGATATCGGCGACTGGACCGGCCGCGACGGCGCGCCGATTCGCGGCATCCTGACCGACGTGCGTCTGCGCGACGGCGAAGTGGCGAGCGTGCTGGTGGCGCGCAATATGAGCGACCGCTGGCTGCTGCTCGACCGCTATCGCGACGAACTGCATCTGGCCGGCGTGGTCGGCGTAGTGCTCGCCATCCTGCTGAGTTATCTGCTCATCCGTGCAGCGCTGCGTCCGCTGCGCGACATCGCGGCCAGCGCGAGCCGGGTGACGGTCAACCGTCTCGACACGCGTATCGAGACGGCGCGCGTGCCGAGCGAACTGACGGCGCTGGTGAGCGCGCTGAATGCGATGCTCGCGCGTGTGGACCTGGGATTCCAGCGCCTGTCGCGTTTTACCGCCGACCTCGCGCACGACATGCGCACGCCGCTGAGCAACATGCGCGGCGCGGCCGAAGTGGCGCTCGCACGGCCGCGCTCCACCGAAGAATACGAGGCGCTGCTGGCCTCGAACGTGGAAGAATGCGACCGCCTGACGCGCATGATCGAAAGCGTGCTGTTCATTGCTCGCGCGGAACATCCGCAATTCGTCAAACACATGCACGAATTCGACGTGGCGCTCGAACTGACGCATATCGCGGAGTACTTCGAAGGCATTGCCGAAGACGCGCGGGTGAGCGTGCGTGTCAGCGGCGCGGCGCGTCTCACCGCGGACCTCGAACTGTTCCGGCGCGCGGTCAGCAACCTGCTCGCCAACGCGATCCGCTACACGCCGCCCGACGGCGAGATCGTGCTCGACGCCAGCGCCTCGGAGCGCGGAACGCGCGTGAGCGTGACGAATCAGGGGCAGCCGATCGCGCCCGAACACATCGAGCGGATCTTCGACCGCTTCTATCGGATCGACCCGTCACGCAGCACGCTGCCGCAGGCCGGTGTGTCGCAAGCCTCGACGGGATCGACGGGGCTCGGTCTCGCCATCGTCCGCACCATCATGGAGCTGCATGGCGGCACCGTGCGCGCGGAAAGCGACGCGCACGGCACGCGCTTCATTCTCACGTTCCCGCGGGTCGGCTGACGGCGGCGGACGCCGTGGCCGCGTTTTCCGGCACGCTGCCGGTGGTGCTGGTGTTACTGCTGCCGGCGCCGTCGTCTTGCCATGTGCCGCCTAGCGCCTTCAGCAACAGCACACTCGACTCCAACCGGCGCGCGGCGATCTGATCCGCGTTGCGCTGGTTGGTGAGCGCAATCGTCTGGGCCGTCACCACGTCGAGATAGCTGACTGCGCCCGCATTGAAACGGTTGGTGGTGAGGCGAAGCGAGAGATCGGCGGCGCGGGTCGCGCGTTGCTGACTCTGGGCTTCGTCGGCGAGCGAGTTCAGCGCGGACAGATTGTCCTCGACCTGCTGGAACGCCACCAGCACCGATTGCCGGTAGTCGGCCACCGCGCCGTCGTACTGGGCGTTGGCGCCATGCAAGGTAGCGCTGCGGCGGCCGCCGTCGAACAACGTGCCGACCAGTTGCGGTCCGATCGACCAGAACAGACTCGGCGCGCTCAGCCACGGCGCGAAGAACGTACTCTCCAGGCCCGCGCTCGCCGACAGCATCAGATCCGGAAAGAAGGCCGCGTGCGCCACGCCGATCTGCGCATTCGCCGCTGCCACGCGACGCTCGGCCGCGGCGATATCGGGCCGCCGCTCCAGCATGCGCGACGGCACGCCGACGGGAATCGGCGGCGGTGGGACGGTCTGCGTATCTGGCGCCGCGGGCGCCAGCGTGAACGACGAAGCCGGCATGCCGATCAGCGTCGCGATGGCGTGCTGCATCTGCGCGCGGCTCACGTCGATGTCGGTGGACTGGGTGCGCGTCGCTTCGAGTTGCGCGGTGGCCTGCGCGACCGCCGAGGCGTCGATCGCGCCGTTCTGCAACTGCTGCTGCAACAGATGCAAGGCGGCGGCGTAGGCCTGCACGCTGTCGTCGAGCAGCTTCTTCTGCGTATCGAGCGAGCGCAAGGCGAAATAGTCGACGGCGAGATCGGCGCTCATCGCGAGGCGAACGGCTTCGAGATCCGCCGCGCTCGCGTCGGCATTGGCCCGCGCGCCGGCCACGCTGTCGCGCACGCGGCCGAACAGATCGGGCTCCCAACTCGCCGACACGCCCGCCGAATAGTCCGGCACGGTCTTGCCCGCGAGCGAGCGGCCTTCGACATTCTGCGACACCCGCGCGCGATTCTGCGACGCGCCGGCCGTGATGGTCGGGAAAAAACCGGCGCGCTGATAATCGACCAGCGAACGCGCCTGTTGAAGCTGGGCGACGGCCTTCTGCACGTTCTGGTTCGACACCGCGACACGTGCTTCGAGTTGATTGAGCACGGGGTCGCCGAAGATCGTCCACCACGGACCGCGCGGCGCGGCATCGGCGGGCGCGGCCTGGGTCCAGCCGGGAGTTGAGGCAGTAGTTGAATCGGTATTTGAGCCCGCGTTCGCATCGGCCTTCGCGCCGACGAACTGCGCCGGCACGTCGACCGCGGGCGGCTGGTAAGCGGGCAGCGTCGAGCAGGCAGCAAGCACACCGATCATGGCGAGCGTCAACGGACGGCGTAGCAACGGGCAGACGCGGCTCGTCAGCAGAGAAACAGTCAAACGCATGGCGAAATTCCTCACGATGGCCGCCGCTCAGCTATGCGCAGCCGGCGCGATCTGTACGGCCTGCCCAGCGGTCAGGGCGTCGCCGGGGTTGTCGATGACGCGATCGTTGGCCGCGAGTCCGGTGGTGATTTCCACGTGGGTGCCGAAATCGCGGCCGATATGCACGGTTTTCAGCACGGTTCGTCCTTGCGCATCGACCACCGCGACGGTCACGCCGTCCGGGCGGAACAGCAGGGCGCTGACGGGCAGATCGAGCGCCGGTGTCGACGACTGCAACGCCAGATGCACCTGCGCGTAGGCGCCGGGCATCAGCGCGCCATCCTGATTGTCGACGTCCACTTCGACGCGTAAGGTGCGGCTCGCGGGGTCGATCGAACCGGTGTTGCGGGCCACTCGCGCGGCAATGTGCCGGCCGGGATATTGCGGCGCGCTCAGATAGACGCTGGTGCCGGGCGTGACGAAGGCCGCGTCGTTCTGCGGCACGTCGACGAAAACGCGCAGCACGCCGGTCTGCTGGATATGGAACAGCTCACCGGTCATGCCGGCGGTGCCGGGCGTGCCGCCCGCCGTGACGAGCGCGCCGACATCCACGTTGCGCGCGGTGATCACGCCGTCGAACGGCGCGGTGATCTTCTCGTACGAGACCAGTTCCGCGAGATGCGCGACGTTGGCCTGCGCCGAGGCCAGCATGGCGCGGCGCGCCTGCATGTCGCTCGTCTTCGAGTCGGCGTCCTGCTGGGCGACCGATTGCGTTTTCAGCATGTCCTGCCAGCGCTGCGCGGTACTTTTCGCGTAGTCGTAGTTCGCCTGCGCCGTCGCTTCGTCGGCGCGCGCCTGACGCAACTGGGCGTCGAGTTCCGGGGCGTCGATGGTGGCGAGCGTCTGGCCGCTTTTGACGTGCGCGCCGATGTCGCTCGTCCAGTGCGCGAGGTAGCCGCTGGTGCGTGCATAGATGGACGCCTCGGCGAACGGCGTGATCGAGCCGGGCAGCAACAGTTCGTTGACCGCCGGCGCCGGACGCGGCGCGATGACGGACACCGTCAGCATGCTTTGCGCCTCGGTCTGCTGCGTCAGCGCGGCGCTCGCGTGCAGTCGCGGCACGATGCCGGCGAGCAGGAGCGCGCCCGCGACGCCGGCCAGCGCGAGCGGCCACCAGCGGCGTTGCGGCTGGCGGGCGTCGGTCGCAGCAGAAGCGGTGGACGATGAAGTAGTCGCCGCGGCGGCAGGGCCGGGCGTGGCGTCGGTGCCGGTTTCGTCGGGCCTTGGCGGCGGAGAGAGATCGTTCATGAGAGGGCTCTGGTCGGGATCAATGGGTGCGGGCGGCCACGGCGGCTTCCTGCCTGTCTTGCCGGGCGGCGCGGCGCTTGTCCAGCCACGCGTGCACCATCCCGTAGACGACCGGCACGAACAGCAGCGTGGACACCGTGCCGAGCGCGAGGCCGCCGATGACCGCGCGGCCGAGCGGCGCGTTCTGTTCGCCGCCGTCGCCGAGGCCGAGGGCCATCGGCAGCATGCCGATCAGCATGGCGAGCGCGGTCATCAGCACGGGACGGAAGCGGTTGAAGCCGGCTTCGAGTGCGGCCGTGAGGGGCGGCTTGCCGTCGTGGTGCAACTCGCGCGCGGTGTTGATGACGAGAATGCTGTTGGCGGTGGCAATGCCGATGCACAGAATCGTGCCGGTCAGGGCCGGCACGCTCAGCCGCGTGCCGGTGCTGAACAGCATCCACGCAATGCCCGCGAGCGAGCCGGGCAGGCCGCTGATGATGATCATCGGGTCGAGCCACGACTGGAAATTCACGACCATCAGCAGATAGACGAGGACGATGGCGAACACCATGCCGCTCGCGAGGCCGGAAAAGGAATCGTGCATGGCCTGCACCTGGCCGCGTACGACGATCGACGCGCCGGGCGGCAATTGCGGGCGAATCTGGTCGACGAGACGCGTGACGTCCGCCGCCACGCCGCCGAGATCGCGGCCTTGGGCCGAAGCGAAAATGTCCAGCACGGGCTGCACGTTGTAGTGCGACACCACGGCCTGCTGCGTGGCGCGTGAAAGCGTGCCGAGCGCGCCCAGCAGATTTTGCGGCGCAGGACGGTCGCCGTTGAGCGCCGCGGCATTCGCGCCGTTGCTGGATGCAACCGGCAGATTCGCGAGCGACTGCAAGGAGTTGATGTCGTATTGCGGGCTCATCGCGACCAGCGGATAGCTGACGCCGTTCTTCGGATCGAGCCAGAAATTCGGCGTGGTCTGCGAACTGCCCGACAACGCGATCAACAGATTCTGCGAGACCTCGCGCTGTTGCAGGCCGGCCTGGATGGCGCGCGTGCGGTCCACGTTCACGTTGATGGCGGGCTCGTCGCCCGGTTGCTGGATGCGCGCATCGACGAGGCCGCGCACGCCGCGCAACTGGGCAAGCAGTTTGTTCGCCACGACCCGGTTGGCGTCGAGCTTGTTGCCGACGATCTGGATATCGATCGGCGCGGGCAGACCGAAATTCAGAATCTGGCTGACGATGTCGGCGGGCAGGAACGCGAAGCTCACGCCGGGGAACTGCTTCGCGAGAGCGGTGCGCAGAGTCGCCACGTAGGCGGCGGTCGGCTTGTGTTTCGTGGCGAGCGTGATCATCACGTCGGCGTCTTCCGGGCCGATCGGATCGGACGAGTCGTACGTCAGATTGATGCCGCTCACCGGCACGCCGATGTTGTCGAGCACCGCCGCCAGTTGCGCTTGCGGAATCACCCGGCGCACGGCGGCCTCGACCTGGTCGGTCAGGCGCGCGGTGTCCTCGATGCGCGTGCCGGTCGGGGCGCGCATATGCAGACGGATTTCGCCGGTATCCACGGCGGGGAAAAAGTCGCGTCCAGCAAACGGAATCAGTGCAAGCGAGCCGACGCACAGCAGCAGAAAGATCGCCACGAAACGGCGCGGACTGGCAATCGCCGCGCCGAGCACGCCGCGATAGCGTTCGCGCAGCGCTTCGAAACGCCGCTCGAAGGCCGCCTGAAAACGCACGAGGCGCGCGATCGGTCCATTGCCGGTCACTGGCTTCGTGCTGCGCGCGCGCATCAGATACATGGCGAGCGTCGGAATCAGCGTACGCGAGAAAAAGTACGAGGCGATCATCGCGAACACCACGGCCTCGGCCAGCGGCACGAACAGATAACGCGCCACGCCCGAGAGCAGAAACATCGGCACGAACACGATGCAGATCGACAGCGTCGAGACGAAGGTCGGCACCGCGATTTCACCCGAGCCGTTCAGGATGGCGTCGTGCAGCGGCTCGCCGTTCTCCAGATGATGCGTGATGTTTTCGATCGCCACGGTGGCGTCGTCGACGAGAATGCCGACCGCCAGCGCGAGGCCGCCGAGCGTCATGATGTTGATGGTCTGGCCGAGTGCGCTGAGCGCGATCAGCGAACTGAGCACCGCGAGCGGAATCGACACGGCGATGATCAGCGTGGCGCGCCAGCTGCCGAGAAAAAGCAGGATCATCAGCGCGGTCAGGCAGGCGGCGATCAGCGCTTCACGCGCCACGCCCACCACGGCCGATTTGACGAACACCGACTGATCCGACAGCGCCGTGATGTGCAAGGCGGCGGGCAAACCGGCCGAGATATGCGGCAGCATCGCCTTGACCTGCTGGATGATGGTCAGCGTGGAGGTGCTACCGGATTTTTCGATGGTCAGCAGCGCGGCACGTTTGCCGTCGCTGCGCACGATGTTGGTTTGCGGCGCGTAGCCGTCGCGTACGTGAGCCACGTCGCGCACGTAGACCACGCCGCCGGCTACGGTCTTGATCGGCAGATCGTTCAGGGCGGCGACGGTGTCGGTGCTGCCGTTCATCTGCACGTTGTATTCCTTCGTGCCGATCTTCGCGGTGCCGCCGGGCAGGATCAGGTTCTGCGCGTTTACTGCGTTGACCACGTCGAGCGGCGCGAGACCCTTGGCCTGCAACGCGCGCGGATCGATATCCACCATGATCTGCCGGACTTTGCCGCCGAACGGCAGCGGCACGGAGGCGCCTTGCACGGTGGCGAGTTGCGTGCGGATCTGGCTGTTGCCGATGTCGTAGAGCTGCTGTTCCGACAAGGTATTGCTGGACAGCCCGAGTTGCAGGATCGGCACCGTCGAGGCGTTGTACGTGATGATGTTCGGCGGCAAGGTGCCGGGCGGCAGCACGCGCAGAATCGACGCGGAATTCGAGGCGGCCTCGGCAATCGCGCGGTTGATATCGGCGCCGGGATGAAAAAAGATCTTCACCACGGAGACGCCGTTCAGCGATTGCGATTCGATATGTTCGATGTCGTCCACATCGGATGTCAGCGCGCGTTCGTAGTTCGACGTGATGCGGTTCGCCATGTCCTGCGCGGAAAAACCGTTGTACGTCCAGACGATGCTGACCACCGGTATGTCGATGTTCGGGAAGATATCGGTCGGTGTGCGCAGGATCGCAAGCGGCCCGACGATAAAGATCAGCACGGCGAGGACCACGAAGGTATAGGGCCGGCGCAGCGCGAGCTTGACGATCCACATGACGGATTCCTGAAAAGAGACGAATGGAAGCGCCCGTCATTCGACGACTGCAATGCAACGGACGGCGCATGAGATGCGCTTCATAGGCCGGGAGTGTGACGGCCACGCGCTTACCGCTTGCGGTCCGGTAGATTACAAGTCTGTTATCTGGGAGAAGGAGGGGAAAAATGCCGCGCGATCGGGGCCGCGGGCGGGATGCAGCGCCTCGCCAACCGTCAGATAACAGAACGGTAATGCGCGGGTCAGTGCGCCGACAGGTGAAATGACAAGAATGAGAAGCGTGATTCAGGCGAGGTGGCCCGAGGTGGCCATTTGCCATTGGCCACTGGCCTGATTTCAGCTCACTTCCTGTCCACTATCGGAGAGACATCATGAAACTGCTTACCGCTATCTCGCTTACCACGATGACCGCCCTTGGCCTCACGTTCGGCGCGAACGCGTTCGCTCAATCGAATCCCTCGGGACTCACGCACGCCGAAGTCATCGCGCAACTCAGGCAGGCCCAGGCCGCCGGACTGGTGCCGACACCGAACAACGACTACCCGCCGTCGGCCAGCACGGTGGCGCGCAATCGCGAGGTCTACGCCATCCAGCATCACACCGATGGCCGCGACGGCGCACATCAGGTGGCGACACGCGGCATGCCGGCGTCGCATCCGGCGTCGTCCGCGGACTGATGTTGATGCGCTTCAGGCCACGCCCTAGGCCGCACCTTGGGCCGTACCCGAAGCGGCGGCCCAATCCACCGCCGCGTCGAACAGACGGGTGCCCGCGGCCGAGAGATTGCCGAAGGTATCGTTGTTCAGGAAAAACATCACACGCCGTGCCGGCGCGAGCGATTCGTAGTCCATCGTCGCGCCTTTCTCGTACGCGAAAATCGCCGCCTTCTCGGGCTGGCCGTATAGCGTCGCAATGATGCTCGCGCCGAGTCCCGGCTTGCCCCAGCTCATCGGCGCCTGCTTGCCGTAGACATTGGTCACGCCCGCGGGCAATCCGGCCGCGATCGGATGCGGCGCGTTGACGATCCACAGATAGCGCTCCTTCTCCGCTTCGCCGAAGTCGACATCGTGGCGCTTGCCGGTCATCGCGAAGTCGTCGAGCAGATCGTTTTCCCACGTCAGCAGCGGACGAGGGCAGGAACGCCAGCCGCCCGGCACCTCTTTGGACGACACCGTCGAGGACATCACGACCAGATCGGCGTCGCCGGTTGCCTGCGGCGATTGCGTCTGATCGACCATGCGCACGCTGTAGCCGCGCGCGCCGAGATGGGCGGCGATTGACTGGTCGACGGCGAGATCGCGGCCGTTCATCTGCACGACTAGCAAGACCTTCTTGCCCGCGACCGGCGCACTCGCCACGGCATTCGCCACCGCACGCGCTGCCGGCGCGGCGACGGCGAGCGCCGCACCGAGGCCGACGGCCGTCATGAAGGCGCGGCGCTCGCGCACCGTGGCGTGCGGCTGATCGGCACCGTGTTTCGTGAGGTCGGAACGTTTCATTTAAAACTCCAGAGTCGACAGCAGCGACACCTGACGCGCGTCGCCCACGGAAACGAAGTACTTGTTCACGCTCGACGGGTAGTAGGTCTTGTTGAACAGGTTCTTCACGTTGAGCTGGAACGACAGCCGGCGGTTGCCGAGTTTCGTGTCGTACGTGGCGAAGGCGTCGGCGACGGTATAGGCAGGCAAGGTGAAACTGTTGGCGGAATCGCCGGGACGCGAGCCGACGTAATGGGCGCCCGCGCCGACGCGCAACTGATCGCCGCCGAAGATCGTGCCGAAGTCGTACACGGCGGCCAGCGAGGCCGTGTTTTCCGCCACGTTCCACAGGCGATTGCCGGCGTAGAGCGGGTCCTGCGTGGTCTTCGCGTCGATGAAGGCGTAGCTCGCGATCACGCTCCAGTGCTGGCCGATCTGCCCGGACACGTCGAGTTCGACGCCGCGCGAACGCGCCTTGCCGGCGGTGCGCCAGTCGGTCTGTTTGGTGGCGTCGTTGTACTGCTGCACCAGCACGTTTTTCTTGTCGATATTGAATAGCGCAAGCGTGCCGCTCAGGCCGCCCGGCATGGCCATTTTCGCGCCCAGTTCCCATGACGTCGCTTCCTCGGGCTGCACCGACGAATCGATCACCACGCCGGTGGAAAGCGGCGCGATGGTCGAGGCCGGCTTGAGCGATTGCGTGTAGCTGCCGTAGAACGAGACCGTCTCGGTCAACTGATAGATCACGCCCGCGCGCGGCAGCCACTTGTTGCCGTTCAGATCGGTGTTGGCGACGAAGGGACGGCCCTTGCCCGCCACCTGGTTGTAGCTCATGAAACGCGCTCCGCCGACCAACGTCCATTTGTCGGTCAGGTGCAGGCTGTCCTGGAAGAACAGCGAGCGGTCGTGCAGCGTGTCGGTCTGATCGCTGTCGCTCGCGGACACCGTGCTCGACGGACTCTCCAGACCGTAGACCGGATTCAGATAGTTGAACGGATACTGCGTCGCCTGACGCAGCAGATCACGCCGATAGATGCGGCGATACTCGTCGTCCACGCCGACTTGCAGATCGTTGCGCAGGCCGGCCACGTCGAAATGACCGTCCACGTAAGCAATCGCGTAGCTGTCCGTGCTGAGCGCGCCGTGGGTCGCATCGTTGCTGCGCGACACGGCGCCAGTGGTGCTGTTGATGCCCTGCACGCGCAACTGGTTCGCGTCGTAGGTTTCGCGGTTGTAGCTGTAGCCGAAATGCGCCTTCCAGTTAGGGTTGATCTGATGATCGACGCTCAACTGGGCGAGGTGCGACTCGCCGTCCATCTCGTTGAAGGGTTCGTCGAGACGTTCGCGGCTGGGAATCGCCAGCGGCTCGTTGGTCTTCGGATCGAGCGCAGTGCCGCGATCGAACGGATAGAGGAATTTGCGGTATTCATACGAGGCGACCACCTGCGTATCGCGTCCGTACCACGCGAGCGACGGCGCCACCAGCGTCTCGCGGTGTTCGCCGAAATTGCGCCAGTACTGCTCGTTCACCTGATCGACGATCAACCGGTAGGCGAGGCCCGAGTCGCCGATCGGACCGGTCGTGTCGAGCGTGCCGCCCGCGCCGTTGCGGCCGTGGCCATAGGTCGAACCGAGCACGGAGATCGCGTGGTAGGGCTTCAGCAAAGGCTGTTTGCTCACCACGTCGATTACGCCGCCGGGGTCCATAATGCCGTAGAGAAGCGAGGCCGGGCCCTTGAGCACTTCCACGCTGTCGGCGGCGGCGTTCAGGCCGCGTCCCTGCACAAGCGGCATGCCGTTGTGCATGATCGAGCCGTCGCGATTGCCGCCGAAACCGCGCTTGAGCAGGGTGTCCTGCGTGCCGGCCAGCGTATTGCCCTGCACGATGCCGCTGACGTTGGCGAGCGCGTCGTCGAGATTTCGCGGACGCTGGTCGCGCAGCACCTGCGCCGGCACGACGTTCACGGCCTGAGCCGTGTCGAGCAGCGACGTGTCCGAGCGCATCACGACGGCTTCGGCGGGCTGCCTGTAACTGCCGGGTTTGATCGCCTGCGAATTCACCGAGACGGCGGGCAGGGTGGTGCCGTCGGCGCCGCTATCGGCGGATTGCGTCTGCTCGACCAGCGTATAGCTGCCGTTGCCTTGTTGCACCGCGCCGAGTCCGGTGCCGCGCAGCAACTGGCCGAAAGCCCGCGGTACGTCGTAATCGCCGTGCAGGCCTTGGGTGACGCGTCCGGCCGCCAGCGCGGCGGGAAACGACAGCAGCAGCCCGGTTTCGCGGCCGAAACGGTTGAGCGCGGCTTCGAGCGGGCCGGACGGAATGTCGTAGCTGCGGCGCGGCGCGGCCTGCGAAGTGGTGTCGCTAATGACATCCGCAGCGCCGTCCGCGGGAACATCTGCAGCCAGCGCCGCGTTGCACGGCAGACCCGCCGAAATGAGCGCCGCGGTGGCGATGTGCCGCGCGAAACGCGAGCGTGGCCGCGTGCGCCGTGCACCGCTTCGGCCGACGGTGTCTCCGGCGGTGGGTCCGCCGGTACGTTGATACTGTCCCATGTTCAAAGCTCGCAGAAGATAGACGATGTGTTGCTCTCATCTCCCTTGTCACGCGAGATTCGAAAACAGCTCATGAAAATGCGATTTTTTTCGTGCGCGGACGGGACGGCCCGTATCACGAGCGCGCGGCGCGCACTGTGCCCCAGTAACGCGTGACGAATACGACCTCGACGGGCAAGGTGTTCGTCACGGCTTGCAGCACGCGGTCGGTGTCGGCGAGCGGGAAAGTGCCCGAGATCCGCAATCCGGCGACGGCCGGATCGCAACTCAGACGGCCGCGTCGATAGCGGTCCAGCTCGGCCACGAAGTCGTCGAGCCGCATGCCGCTCGCGACGATCAGGCCGTCGGTCCAGGCGGCGTCGTTGTCGTCGATCGGCTCGACCGCGTCGACCTGTTCGCGCATGAAGCGCACGCGTTGACCGGCGCGCACCACGCGCGCGCGATCACGCGCGTCCGACGGCGTGACGCGCACCGCGCCTTCGAACACGTCGAGCCGGGTGAGCGTGCTCATCTGCCTGACTGCGAAGCGGGTGCCGAGCGGCTGCAAATCGCCCTGCGCTGTTTCGACCACGAACGGTCGTGCCGGCGCGCCGTCGCGATGACCGGTCGCGACCATGATTTCGCCTCTGACGAGCCGGATGCGCCGCTCGGTGCTGCTGAAGCGGACGTCGATCGCGGTGTCGGTGTTGAGCGTGAGGCGCGTGCCGTCGGCCAGCGTGACGGTGCGACGCTCGCCGACGGCGGTACTCAGGTCCGCGCGCCACGGCGCGTGTTCGCGCGCGAGCCAGCCGCCGCTGCCGACGAACAGCAGAACCGCGAGCGCCTTGATACCGGCGCGGCGTTTTGCGGCAGCGGGGTTGGTCAGCGCGGCGCGTGCGGCGCCTTGCGCGCCGGCCGGGCCGAGGGTGCGCGCCAGTCCCTTGAAACGCTGGCTGACGCTGGCGATGTGCTGCCATGCGCGGTCGTGATCGGGATGCTCCGCGCGCCACCGATCGAACGCGGCGGCATGCTCGGCCGAAGATTCGCCCGACTGCATTTCCATCCACCACTCGACCGCGCGCAGCGCGACGTGCTCGGGAATATCGGGTCGGGCGCTCGCGCTCATCGGTCAGGCGGCGCTCAGCGCAAAGAAACACTGCGCACCGGCGCGCACCAGATGGCGTTTCACCGTGGCAATCGAGATGTTCAGTTGCGCGGCGATCTCGGCGTGGGTCAGGCCGTCGAGTTGCGCGAGCAGAAAAGCGCGTTTGACCGCCACCGGCAGACGGTCCAGCAAGGCGTCGATCTCGCAGAGCGCTTCCAGAATCAGCGCGCGCTCCTCGGGCGAAGGCGCAAAGGCTTCGGGCGCATGCGCGATGGCGTCGAGATAGGCGCGCTCGATCTGCTCGCGACGCCAGTGATTGGCCATCACGCGCTGGGCGACGGTGGTCAGGAAGGCGCGCGGCTCGTCAAGCGTGAGCGGTTCGTCGCGAGCGAGCAGGCGCACGAAGGTGTCGTGCGCGAGGTCGGCGGCACGATGGGCGCAGCCGAGCTTCTTGCGCAGCCACGCCTGAAGCCAGCTGTGGTGATTGCTGTAAAGCACCTGCATGTCGTGATGCAGGAGCGATTTGTCTGCCGCCATGGGCTGCTGGCCGCAGCAGATGGTCTGCCTCGGCACCTTTGGTAAATGAGAATTATTCGCATAATAACATGTCAAAAACATGTGACAGGGACGGGAAGGATTACGCCGCGCGAGCCGGGCGGTCCTTCAGGTTTCCTTCAGCTTTGCTCCGTAGTATTTGCGCGATCGCTCGCTTCCCGGCGAGCAAATAGTTCCGACGGTGTTGCGCCGGGAACTCGAAGCGCCAATCAACAGGCTCGCTGGAGCGTCCATGAAAACCCTGTTCTTGCAGGCGCCGTCGTACGACGGCTTCGATGGTGGCGCGGGTTCGCGCTATCAGGCCAAACGCGAAGTCCGCTCGTTCTGGTACCCCACCTGGCTCGCCCAACCGGCCGCGCTCGTGCCCGACAGCCGCGTACTCGACGCGCCGGCCGACGGTCTCTCCGTACAGGCCACGCTCGACATCGCCGTGCAATACGATCTGGTGGTGATTCACACCAGCACGCCGTCCTTTCCCACCGACGCGCTTTTTGCCGAAGACCTGAAAAAGCGCAAGCCGCTCGTCGTGGTCGGCATGGTCGGCGCGAAGGTGGCCGTGGACCCGCACAACTCGCTCACGGCCAGCGAAGCGATCGACTTCGTCTGTCGCGAGGAATTCGATTTCACCTGTCAGGAAGTCGCGCAAGGCAAGCCGTTTGCCGACATCAAGGGTCTCAGCTACCGGGCTCGCGACGGCTCGATCGAACACAACGAAGCGCGCCCGATCCTCGAGAACATGGACGAGTTGCCGTTCGTCGCGTCCGTCTACAAGCGCGATCTGACGATCGACAATTATTTCATCGGTTACCTGAAACACCCGTACGTGTCGATCTACACGGGCCGCGGCTGCCGGTCGAAATGCACGTTCTGCCTGTGGCCGCAAACGGTGGGCGGGCATCGCTATCGCACGCGCTCGGTGGAAAACGTGCTGGCGGAAGTGAAGTGGATTCGCGACAACATGCCCGAGGTCAAGGAGATCATGTTCGACGACGACACCTTCACCGACTTCAAGCCGCGCGTGGAAGAGATCGCGCGGGGCCTCGGTCAGCTGGGCGTGACATGGTCGTGCAATGCGAAAGCCAACGTGCCGTACGCGACGCTGAAGATCATGAAGGAAAACGGCCTGCGCCTGCTGCTGGTCGGCTATGAGTCGGGCGACGACCAGATCCTGCTGAACATCAAGAAGGGCCTGCGTACCGATATCGCGCGCCGCTTCAGCGACGACTGCCGCAAGCTCGGCATCAAGATTCACGGCACGTTCATTCTCGGCCTGCCGGGCGAGACGCAGGACACCATCCAGAAGACCATCGAGTACGCGAAGGAAATCAATCCGCACACGATCCAGGTGTCGCTCGCCGCACCGTATCCCGGCACGACGCTGTACAACCAGGCCGTGGAAAACGGCTGGCTCGAAGAGAACAAGGTGATCAATCTCGTCAGCAAGTCGGGCGTGCAACTCGCGGCGATCGGTTATCCCCATCTGTCGCGCGACGAGATTTATCACCAGCTCGAAAACTTCTACAAGCGCTTCTATTTCCGCCCGTCGAAAATCTGGGAAATTCTTCGCGAGATGCTGACGAGCTGGGACATGATGAAACGGCGTCTGCGCGAAGGCGTCGAATTCTTCCGCTTCCTGCGCGCACACGAGGCGTGAGCGCCGCGCAGTGGGTGTCGCACGCGCTCGCCTATGCGTGCGCGGCGGGCGCGCTGTTCGGCGTGTGCTACACCGTGCTCGCGGCGGCGCTGATGGGGCGCTTCTTTGCGCGCGCCGTGTCCGAGCCGAGCAGCTTCCCGCCGGTGACCATCGTCAAGCCCCTGCATGGCGACGAATGGGCGCTGCTCGCGAATCTGTCGAGTTTCTGCCGGCAAGATTATCCCGGACCCGTGCAATTTCTATTCGGTGTCCACGATTCGAACGACCCGGCACTGCGCACCGTCGACGATCTGCGCCGTCTGCATCCGGCAGCGGATATCAGCGTGGTAGCGGACGCGCGCCTCTACGGGCCGAACCGCAAGATCAGCAACATACTCAACATGCTGCCGCAGGCGCGTCACGATCTGCTGGTGTTCGCCGATAGCGACGTGAGCGTTGCGCCCGATTATCTGCGCAACGTGGTCGGCGAATTGCAGAAGCCGGGAGTCGGGCTCGTGACCTGCGTGTATCGCGGGCTGCCGAATCCGGGCTTCTGGCCGCGGCTGTCGGCCAAGGGCACCAACTATCATTTTCTGCCCGGCGTGGTCATGGGACTGGCGCTCGGTCTGGCGCGCCCGTGTTTCGGACAGACCATCGCCATGCGCCGCGAGACGCTGGAGAAAATCGGCGGTCTGATGCCTTTCGTCAAGCATCTGGCCGAAGATCACGCGATCGGTGAGGCGGTGCGTCTGCTCGGCGAACAGGTGGTGATTCCGCCGTTCACGATCGCGCATGCCTGCGTCGAATCGAGCGCGACGCAACTGATCGCTCACGAGTTGCGCTGGAGTCGCACGATACGCCGCATCGATCCGCTCGGCCATCTCGGCTCGGCGCTGATTCATCCGCTCGCTTTCGCGCTGCTGGCCGTGGCGTTTTCCGGCGGTGCAGTGTGGGCGTGGCCGCTCGTCGCGCTGGCAATGGGCGCGCGTCTCGCGCTAAAAATGCTGTCGGACCGTGCACTGCAACAGGCGCGGCGCGATTTGTGGCTGCTGCCGCTGTGGGATATCGTGTCCTTTGCCATCTTCGTGGCGAGCTTCTGGTCGTCGCGCGTCATCTGGCGTGGTTTCTGCTTCGACGTGGATGGCGATGGCCTGCTGTCGGCCGCACCGGAAGAGTGAGCCTTGCGTTCGAACGTCGCGCATGAAAACAGAGTGGACAGGCATGAAGGACGACTTTCCGACACGGTGCGAGCGCCGCACGACGACGCGCCGGCTCCGTCATCGCATAGCACGCGGAGAGGCCGCATGATGAAGCATCTCGGTCGCGCGGCCGCGCTCGCCGGACTGCTCGGCGCGTTATGGCTGATCTGGCGGGACAATCCCGCCGCCGTACTCGGCGCGCTGCGAACCGCCGGCGCGGGTCTGCTGCTGGCGGCCGTCGCTCACGTGTTGCCGATGATCGCGAACGCCTGCGATCTGCGCTCGCTCATCAGCGACGCCAAGCGGCCCGGCTACTTCGCCATGCTGTATCTCGTGTGGGTTCGCGAATCGGTGAACAGCATGCTGCCGGTGGCGCGTATCGGCGGCGAGGTGGTGTCGTTCCGCATGCTCAAACGCTGGGGCGTGGAAGCGCCGATGTCGGTGGGCAGCATCATCGTGGACATGCAGCTCACCGTCATCAGTCAGCTGCTTTTCACGATGGTCGGCATCGGCTTTCTGTTCGCGCACGCGCAGTCCGAGACATTGCGGCTGGCCGGGCAACTCGCGTGGGGCGTCGTGGTCATCACGCCGCTCTTCGTTCTGTTTGCGCTGGTTCAGCACGCGAGTCCGTTCGAGCGCATCACGCGCATGCTCAATCGTATGACGAGCGGCAAGCTCGCCGAACTCGTCGGTCAGTCGGCGCAGATCGATCAGACGATCAAGCTGATCTGGCGACAGCGCGGCGTAGTTTTACGCTACCTGTTCTTCTGGCAGCCGTTGCAGTGCTTCCTGACTTCGCTCGAAATCTGGCTCGCGCTGTATTTTCTGGGCGTGAAGGTGTCGCTCGTGGAAGCGGTCGTGATCGAATCGCTGATCCAGGCGGTCAGCAGCGCGGCGTTCTTCGTGCCGGGCGGTCTCGGCGTGCAGGAAGGCGGCTTCATTCTGATCGGCGGCGCGCTGGGACTCGATCCGTCCACCTGTCTCGCGCTCGCTGCCGCCCGGCGTATTCGCGATCTCGTGATGTTCGTGCCGGGACTCGTCGCCTGGCAGTTCGCCGAGGCGGCCAATCGCGCGCCTGTGCAGCCTCTGCAGCCTTCGCAGCCTTTGCAGCACGCGGAACGGCTGCCGGCATCGGAACGGGCGAGGGCGTCGGAGGCGGGCCGTTAGGACGTTCATTAGCAACGTGGTAGCGGCAAGTTAATTACCGCCGTGACAACCACAGCCATAGCAGCCGCCCATGTTTGCTCAAGCCGGCTTGCGCACGAGCATCGGCTCGCCATCCGTCCCGCTGACGGGCGCCGCCCGATGCGCCGGAAACGAGATGTCGACGCCCAGCCCGTCGCCGCCGATGCCCGTTCCCAGGTTCAGGATTGCGTCGAAGTGCTCCGCGATACGCGCGACGATCGAGAGGCCCAGACCACTTCCGGTTGCCTGATTGCCGGTCGCACGAAAAAAACGATGCGTCAGATGATCGAGGTCGGCGGGCGCGACGCCGGGGCCGTCGTCGCGTACCGTCAGCAGCACGCGCTGGTCGGCCTGACGTATGTCGATTTCGACCTTGCCGCCGGTTTTGCCGTACTTGATCGCGTTGTCGAGCAGGTTATCGAGCAGGATGCCGATCAGCACGGGCTCGGCGTCGATCTCGGCGCGCGGGTCGCCCGTCAAGGCCACACTGATGCCTTTTTGCTGGGCGTTGCGCTCGTTGGCGAGCAAGGCGTCTCTCGCGATGGACGCGGCCACGATCGGTTCGCTCGACAGTTTTTCATGGGCATCGAGCCGCGCGAGCAGCAACAGCTGTTCGGCGAGCCGCGCGCTGCGATCGACCCCGAGCACCACGCGCTCCATGGCGAGACGCTGCAAGGCGGCATCCGGCTCGGCGAGCGCCACTTGAGCCTGCACCTTGATGGCGGCGAGCGGCGTTTTCAGTTCGTGCGCGGCGTCGGCAGTGAACGCGCGTTCGCGTTCGATCGAATGCCGCAACCGCGACAGCACGAGGTTGATCGCGTCGACGAGCGGCCGTACCTCGGTCGGCGCGCGGCCAATATCAACCGGTTCGAGGCGGTTGATGTCGCGCACGCGGATCGCGCCGGAGAGGGTCTTGAGCGGCGCGAGGCTCAGGCCGATGCTGATCCATACCAGCAGCGCGAGCACCGGCAGCGCGACGAGCGTGGGCCGTGCGATACGGCTCGCCACGCCGCTCACCAGGTCGCTGCGCGTATTGGCCGGTTCGAAGACGCGCACGGTATGGCCGAGCGCGGTGTCGCGCAAGGTGAACGAATGCCACATCTGACCGCCGAGCGTAATGGTTTGTGCGCCGCTTTCGGGTGGGACGGGCAGGTCCCAGGCGTGCAGATCGCGCAGTTGCGGACTGCCGGCAAGCACGTCGCCATTCGCGTTGCGCACCTGGAATAGCGCGTCGCGCGGCAAGGTGTCGTCGTCGTCATCGTCGTTCGCGCCGGGGTCGCCGCCTTTTTCTTCTTCCCGCACGTCGATACGCGCATTCGCCAGCGTATTCAGGTTGTGCTGATCGAGTATCGCGAGGATTTGCGCGAGTTCGGCGAGGCGCGCTTCTTCCCATTCGCCGACTTCGCGCGTGGCCTGCCGGTAGCTCGACATCAGCGCGATACCCCAGATCAGCACGATGCTGGCGAGCACCAGCAACACGAGCCGCCGACGTATCGAGCCGATCACGACGCTTTCTCCACCACGTAGCCGATATTGCGCACCGTGCGGATCAGCTTGGCACCGAGTTTTTTGCGCAGATTGGACACATGGACTTCGATCGCATTGCTTTCGATTTCTTCCTGCCAGCCGTACAGGCTGTCTTCGAGGCGCGCACGCGATTGCGGTATTCCCTGGTGCGTGAGCAACTGCATCAGGATCGCCCATTCGCGTGAAGTTAATGAAACGCGTGTTTCGCCGACCTCGACGGTTTGCGCGGCCGGATTGACCGTGAGGTCCTGATAGCGGATCACTTCCACGCTACGGCCTTGCGCGCGGCGCAGCAGTGCCCGGCAGCGGGCGATCAGTTCGGTCAGATCGAAGGGTTTGCCGAGATAGTCGTCGGCGCCGGCTTCGAGGCCGTTCACGCGATCCACCACGGTGCCTTTGGCGGTCAGCACGAGCACCGGCACGTCCTTGCCGGACAGACGCAAGCGGCTCAGTACTTCCATGCCCGAGAGCCTGGGCAGCCCCAGATCGAGCACGACGAGCGCATACGCCGTGGTGGATAGCGCGAGATCGGCCTTGTGGCCGTCGCGGGCCCAGTCGACGGTGAAACCGGCCTGTTTCAAACCGGCTTCGATACCGCAGCCGATCAGGTCGTCGTCTTCTACGAGGAGTAGGCGCATGGGTGAGAGTTTCCGTTCGAGGTGCCGGACACGGTGGTGACGATTATCGGGCAAGCGTCGTGCCGTGTGCGAAGTTTAGATCGCCCGTTCATTACAGAATCGTTGCTACGTCAGGCCATTTCGTGCGGCCATGCCGTGCTTTATACCGCATCGATGCTTAAGGTTTCCTTCAGCTTGGATCGCTAGTATCGCCACTCAACAGATTGCGTTCGACGCGCCCGTCGCGTCACCCAACAAGCTGTTGTGCGGCGGCGCGGCGCAAGCCCGCCGTCAGCGCTTCGATGGAGGTCCGACAGGATCGCTGCCGGTCAATCCTTCAATCGCGCACTGCTTATCGTCAGGCCACGAGACCCAGCCATGAAGCCAGTCACCGTCGACATGCTGCGAGCCCATCTGATGGCGGCGTCGCTCACGGCCATGGGCGCCGAGGCCGTGGCCGGTCTTGCGCTGCTGGTGCTGCCCGTGTCGCAGCACATGTTCAGCACGACACCGTTTCGCCTCGTCGCCATCGCGGTGATCGTGGGCGGCGTGGCCGTCATCCGGCAACTTGCGCACGCGGCGTTCGATCTCGCGGTGCAGAGCCGGCATGCAACGGTCCGATCCACGCGGCAGGTGTCGATCGCGGAAGACTGTCCACGCCGCTGGCTCGTGGTTCTTCATTTACGGTTTATCGGCAGACCATTCGTGCTTGGCGGACAGTAACGGAATCCGGCAATGTCGGCGCACGCATTGACGGTCATTCAATGGGTTCTGCTGGCCGGCTGTAGCGCCGCGGCGCTGTACGCCTCGCTCGCCGCGGTGGCGATGCCGTTCTTCTCGGCACGGCGCACGCGAGCATCACGCGGGTCCGACGCCGATCCGTTCGCGACCGTCGGCGTAAGCGTACTCAAGCCCTTGTGCGGTGCCGAGCCGCGTCTCTACGAAAACCTGCGGACCTTCTGCAACCAGCGGCACGCGCATTTCCAACTGGTGCTCGGCGTCTCGTCGCCAGACGATCCCGCCATCGCGGTGGTGCGTCGCCTGCAAGCCGCGTATCCCCGGCACGACATCGAACTCGCGATCGACACCCGCGTGCACGGCAGCAACCTCAAGGTCAGCAATCTGATCAATATGGCGGGGCACGCGCGTCATGACGTGATCGTCATCGCCGACAGCGATATCGCCGTCGAGCCCGACTATCTGGACAGCGTCGCCGCGCCGCTCACGGACGCGCGGGTGGGCGTGGTCACCTGTCTATACGTGGCGCAAGGCGTGGGCGGCTTCTGGCCGCGCGTGGGCGCGTTGTTCATCAACGAATGGTTTGCGCCCTCGGTGCGCGTGGCGCATGCGGCGGGCTCGCGCCGTTTCGGTTTCGGCGCGACGCTGGCCTTGCGCCGCGCCACGCTCGCGAGTATCGGCGGTTTCGATGCGCTCAAAAATTGCCTCGCCGACGACTACTGGCTCGCCGAGCACGTGCGCGCGCTCGGACTGCGTACCGTGCTGTCGAACGTGATGGTCGCCACCGACGTCATCGAGCCCACGTTTGCCGCGCTATGGCAGCGCGAAACGCGCTGGCTGCGCACCATCCGTTCGGTGAATCCGCTCGGCTTCGCCTTTCTCTTCGTGACCTTTCCGACGCCGTGGGTGTTGATCGGTGCATGGCTGACGGGCGATCTTCTCGCACGCTCGGAAGATGCAGCGCATCTGTGCGCCGCGCTGGTCAGCGGCGCGAGCGTGGCGGCCGGCAGCGCGGCGCGTTTGCTGCTGCATCTGCGCGCCGCGCGTCACGAACATACGTTCTGGCGCGATCTGACGCTCGTGCCGTGCCGAGACGCGTTGCTCGCGCTGCAATGGCTCGCGGCTGCGTTCGGCTCGCACGTGATGTGGCGGGGCGCTCGGGTCCCGGTGGAGGCGGGCGTCGCGCCGGCCGCGCGGGATGCGTCGCTGAATGCGATGGAGCCGACCGATGGTGCCTAGCGCGCGTCTGCTGATCGTGACGGCCGACGATTTCGGCCTGCACGAACGCGTGAATATGGCGGTCGAACATGCGCACCGGCATGGCGTGCTCACGACCGCGAGTCTGATGATCGGCGCGCCCGCCGCGCAGGACGCCGTGGCGCGGGCACGCAAACTACCACATTTGCGGGTCGGCCTGCATCTGGTGCTGGCGGACGGCGACGCGGTCGCGCCGCGCGCTGAAATCAAGGCGCTGCTCGACGAGCGCGGCCGCTTCGGCAGCGACATGGCGCACGACGGCGTCCGTTTCTTTTTCCTGCCGCACGTTCGCAAGCAACTGGCGCGCGAGATTCGCGCGCAATTCGAAGCGTTTGCCCGCACCGGCCTCTCGCTCGATCACGTCAATACGCACAAGCATTTCCATCTGCATCCCACGGTGCTCGATCTCATCCTCGAAATCGGGCGAGATTATGGGCTGCGCGCGATGCGTCTGCCGTACGAGGTCGGCGCGCCGGTCTGGCTCAAACCCTGGCTGTGGATCGTGCGCAGAAAGTTGACGCGCGCCAATATCGCGCACAACGATTTCGTCGTGGGAATTGCACGCAGTGGTCAGATGGATGAAGCCGCATGGCTGGCGGCTTTGCAGAACCTGCCGCATGGCGTGGTCGAGATTTATTGTCATCCGGCTTTGGCGGGCGATTTTCCGTTGACGGCGTCGATGCAGTTCTATCGTCATGCTGACGAATTGCAGGCGCTGACCTCGGCGCGCGTGGCTGCCGCGATCCGCGCGTCGTCGCTTCGGCTCGGCGGCTTCGTCGACGTGCCCGTCGCACCGGACCACGCCGCGCGCACGACCCGAAGCACCCGCACTTAAGGTTCTCTTAAGGAGCGCGATTTCATACTTCGCGGACTTCCGGGTTGCTCCATCGAGCGCACGTTCGTGCTGTCCAATCGGCACGGGATACGACGCGCCGCGCGACCCGCGTCCCGATTCCACAACGATCGAGTCCATGCATACTCACAAAATACTGGAGCGGGTCGGACTGCGTCCCACGTCTCCGCGTGCCACGGTTCTGGAGTTCTTCAGCGCGCACGCGCACGAACACTACAGCGCGGAGCAGGTCTACAAACTTCTCAACGGCGACAGCCGCAGCATCAGCATGGCGACGGTTTATCGCGTGCTGGGACAACTCGTCGACGCGCATCTCGTCTCCGCCGTGACCTTCGGCGACGGCCGCACGGTCTATGAACTGGACGACGGCGTGCCGCACGACCATATCGTTTGCACGGCGTGCGGCGAGATCGACGAGTTCTTCGACGCGCAGATCGAAGCTCGCCAGAAAGCGATTGTCGACGCCCGCGACTTCACCGTGTCGGGACGGCAACTCGTGCTGTTCGGTATCTGCTCCGCCTGCAAAAAAGCCGGTGTGCTGTCCCGAACGGTCTACCGCGGCGACTGACATAACCAGGTTTCTCTGCGGGAAAACCACGGTTCGGCATTCTGCTGTTTCGATTTACTTTCCGTAAGGATTCCATAAGGCTCGCCGTTGCATAGTCGATGCAAAGAGGCACACGCGAAACCGCGCGGTGCCGCACTCGATGCAATCGACAGGAGAGCCGCCGTGACAGTCACTTCGAATTATCGCGTTGCCCATGTGCCGGTAACGAACAAGGTACCGGAGGCGACCCTCGTCTTCTGGGCTATCAAGATCATGGCGACCACGGTCGGCGAAACCGGCGCCGATTATCTGGCGGTGCATGTCGGTCTCGGCACGGCCATTACGGGCAGCATCATGACGGCGCTGCTGATTGCCGCGCTGACCGCGCAATTGCGCATGCGCCGTTACGTACCGTGGATCTACTGGCTGACCGTCGTGCTGGTGAGCGTGGTGGGCACACAGATTACCGACGCGCTGACCGACAAACTCAATGTCCCGCTGGAATTCAGCACGATAGCGTTTGCTCTCGCGCTGGCGGCGACGTTCGCATTCTGGTATCGCAGCGAGCGAACGCTATCGATCCACACCATCTTTACCCGACGCCGGGAGCTTTTCTACTGGGCGGCAATTCTGTTTACCTTCGCGCTCGGCACCGCGGCGGGCGACCTCGCCACGGAAGCGCTCGGACTCGGCTTCATGATCGGCACCATAATCTTCGCCGCCGCGATCGCGCTGGTGGCTGCTTCATATTATGCGGGCGCCAATGCCGTGCTCACGTTCTGGATTGCCTACATCCTCACGCGGCCGCTCGGCGCGTCGTTCGGCGATCTGCTGTCTCAGGCGCGCGGCTACGGCGGACTCGGACTCGGCACGATCAACACCAGCCTGATTTTTCTCAGCGCGATCGTCGTGATGGTGATGTTCTCGAGTGTCGCGAGAACACGGTCCGCGCGCGCCGCCACGTCGGGCGAATAGCGAACGGTTTGCAGGCGCAGCACGCTTTTTTTAACACGCTTTGTTCATCATCGACCTGACGGAAAACATCATGAATCAACGCATTCTTCGTAACGCCGTGACCGCTTCGTTTATTGCCGTGTGTGCGATCAGCCTGGGGCAGCCGGAATCGGGCGGCATCGGCATGGCATCCGCGCAAGCCGCGGAGCAGGGCAAGGCATCGAGACTCGGCGACCTCTCGCCATTCCGCAAGATTGCCGCCGATACGGCTGCTCTCGTCGATCAGGGCAATCTTGCGGGCGGCAAGACACGCATCAAGGATCTCGAAGTGGCATGGGACGACGCCGAAGCCTCGCTCAAGCCTCGCGCCGCAGCGGATTGGCACACCGTCGATAAGGCCATCGATCGCGCACTCAGCGCGTTGCGTGCCGGCAGTCCGAATGCGGCCGACTGCAAGCAGTCGCTCGCGGATCTGATCGCCACGATGGACAAAATGAGCGGCAAGATCATGTGAGTTGAAGTCGTGGCGCACGGCGCGCCACGACTTCGACAGAACTGTTTTTCGCTCGAATCAGTTTTTGCGCGATGCGTCGGGTCAGTGCAAATGCAGCGCCGGATGCTCGCTCGGCGCGCGCCAGTAGGTGAGAAAGCGCCCGGCAAACAGACCCGCGACGGCGCCGGACACGACCGCATCGATCAGGATGAAGGTGCCGAGCAGCGATGCATCGGTGACGGTCGCCATTTCGAAACCGAGCCAGAAGCGGCTGGCAAACGTGCCGACGATCAGCAGCAGGGGCAACACCGAGCCCGGCAACATGACGGTTCTCGCAACGGGATCGACGATGAATCGCGACTGGCTCGCGATAATGACGCCAGCCGCAACGCCGACGAACGCGCCGGTCATCCAGGCGAGCGCGGCGGTCCATCCCGCCAGCGGTTCGGAGATCAGATGCGCGATGCCCCAGGCCGCAAAAATCAGCGGCACGATGGCGAGTTTCGACAGCGGAACGGTCGCGCTTTTCAGCGCCTTGAATCCGCGCGATAGCAGAACTGCCAGTAGCACCCAGACCCACGCTGGCGTGCCGTGAACGATTGCGGTCAGTGACATGATGTTCTCCTTCAGATGCGTCCGGTTCGATGAGGCCATCATGAGGGGGAAAAATTAGCGGCGAATTAGCGCGGCTTTATCGACGTGCTGCCTGCTCGTGAACGCAGAATTACGGGAAGGGTGCGGACCTAATTGATTCATGCGATCCGGCATTTTCCCGTGCCAATGAGATAGCGCGGCACAGTGATTGCTCAATTCATTGTCAAGCAGATGCGAGTCGTCTGCGTCCACAATCCAGTTCGATCAAGGAGGAACGGATCATGAACAAGGCAATGAGCACATTGGTTGCGGCCGTCGCCGCTCTTGCGTTGTCAGGTGGCGCCTATGCCCAGACTGCAGGTGGCGCGAATGGGGGCGGGACGTCGGGCAGCACGGCAGGCCCGGCTAATCAGGCCAACCAGCCCAACGGTGCGATGAGCGGCTACGGCACGCCGGGCACCACTAATTCCGACAGCGGTATGTCCATGCGTGCACCGAATTCGGGTCTGCCGAACGGAACGAATAGCGACGCAACGACCAGCGCGCCGAAGAGCAACAATACGTTGGCGCGTCCGAGCGTGGTGTCGCCGGCGGCGGGTCAGCAGTAAGGCTCAGCAGTAAGGTTTTAGCAGGTTCGCCCGCTCTGAGCGGGTGAATGACGCGGGGCGCGAGTGATATTGCGCCTCGCCTTTTTTGTTTGCGGCGGTGGTGTGTAGGTTGATTGGGTCGATTAATGTGATTCGACAGTCCGCTTTTTTCAAACGCTTGTAAGTGTTTCGCGGAGTGCAATCATTACCATTTGGTAAATGTTCCCGATGCCTCGACTTTGGCGCTACAGCCGCGTCGATATACATCGACGCGACAACCGATACAAAGCCCCGCACATTCAACGCACCCACAGGCCTTCAAACCGCCGCCAACGCCCTAAAACAGCACGTCGATACCCACGGTCACCGCAGTCTGGCTGGAGGCGCCTGCCGGGTTCAGCGTGCTGACCACGGCATGCTTGTACGACGTGTAATCCACTTCGCTGTAGAGCGTGGTGCGCTTGGAAAGCAGGTAAGCAAGCGAAACGATCGAAAGGCCGCGGCGGCTGGCTTTGTCGTTGGATACGGTGGTCTGGTAGTAGCCGCCTGTAAAGATCAGCGCCGGCGTGATGGTCCATGCAAGGCCGCCGAATGCATTGTTGGTGGTCTGGTGCGGTGTGGCCGGATTTTGCAGGTCTTCCGACATGAAGCCGCCCGACACGCGCACCGGACCGATCGCGTAGCCCACGCCCGCCATGTAGTAGCTGTCGCCGACATAGGTCGTGCCGGTCAGGATATTGCGGTGTCCGTAGACGCCGCCGACATCGACCGGACCCGCGTGGTAGCTGAGGCCCACCGAACGCGTCGCGCCGCTGCTGATGTTGCCCGGCACGCCGCCGAACGAATTGTCCACCTCGAACAGCACGGGCCCGAAGTCGTTTTTATATTTGACGGCGTTGTTGTTGCGCGTGCCGTCCGACGCCGTGGTGAGCGGCAGGATCGGCGTGTAGTGAAAGCCGAACGGATCGTAGATGCTGATGATGTCGTGCGAAATCGTGTACTGGCGACCGAGATCGAGTGCGCCGTACTTCGTGTTGCCGATCCCCACGTAAGACTGCCGGTTAAAGAGCGTGCCGGTGGTGTTGTCGAACGCGCCGTTGCCGAGATTGAAGCCGTTTTCGAGGCGGAAGTGCGCATTCCAGCCGTCGCCCAGATCTTCCTTGCCGAGAAAGCCGAGCTTGTTGGAACTGTAGTAGCCATTCGAATTCATGGTCACCACGGTGCCGCCGCCCTTGGCCGCGTTGGTCTGATAACGCACGCCGCCGTCGGCGGTGCCGTAAATCTGCACGCTGGATTGCGCCTGCGCGGATACTGTGCCGAATGCGCCGGCCGCGACCGAAACGCCTACGCCGAGGGTTCTCCAAACCTTTTTGTTCATGCTGTGTCTCCGGTTTAATGTATTTCTGTTTTTATTGAAGCTGTACTGCGGCAGCGCGATTTCATACTATTCGTATGACTAACTAAATCGGTTGCTTTAAATTTTTTTATCGTGAGGGCGGCGGCATTCGAATCTGCGCGCGCCCTCGTAAAACAGGTTTGTGCCTAACTGCTCGTCTGATTGAGGCGCGCCTGCGGTGCTTCGATAGGTCGAAAGCCGGTCTTGAGTTCATTGCGAAGCGCCACGCGGTCCAGCGCTTTTTCCCAGTTCGCCACGACGATCGTCGCGACGCTGTTACCCACGATATTCGTGAACACGAAGCCGCTCGACATGGCTTTGTGAATGCCGAGAATCAGCGCAATCGATTCCACGGGGATCGTGTTCGACGCGGCCAATGTCGCGGCCAGCACGGCAATGGCTGCGCCCGAGACGCCCGCCGCTCCCTTGGATGTGAGCAGCAGCACGGCCAGCAGAACCAACTGGTCGTGCCAGTTCATCGGCGTGTTGGTGGCTTGCGCGAGGAACACGGCGGCAGCGGCGAAGTACAGGCAGGTGCCGTCGTGATTGAAGGTGTACGCCGTAGGCAGCACGAGGCCAACCACCGACTTCTCGCAGCCGAGCCGTTCGAGCTTGTCGATCAGTTGAGGAAACACGGTTTCGGACGAACTCGTGCCGATCACGAGCAGCAGTTCGGCGCCGATATAACGCATCAGACGCAGCAGACTGAAGCCGTTCAGTTTCGCGATCGGCCAGAGAATCAGCAAGATGAAAAGTGCGCAGGTCAGATAGAACTCCAGCACCAGCTTGCCCAGCGATATCAGCGTGCCGAAGCCGAACTTGCTGACCGTGAACGCAATTGCACCGAATGCGGCGAGCGGCGCGATCTTCATGGTCAGGCCGATGATCCAGAAGAGCGATCCCGACACGGCGTCGATCAGGTTCAGCGCCGGCCTGGCGCGTTCGCCGATCGCGGCAAGGCCGAAGGCGAACAGCACGGAGAAAAACAGCACTTGCAGCACGTCGCCACCGGCGAATGCGCTGATCGCCGTGTGGGGAATCACGTTGAGCAGAAACTCGCTGGTGGTGACCACGTGATGAGCCTGAGCCACGTAGGTATCGACGGCAGCGGAATGCACGCTGTGCATGTCCACGTTCATGCCGACGCCGGGTTTAAGCACGTTGATGACGACGAGGCCCAGCACCAGTGCAAGCGACGTCACCACTTCGAAATAGACGAGCGCCTTGATCGCCACGCGGCCCACTTTCTTGAAGTCGTTGACACCCGCAATGCCGCTGCACACGGTGCAGAAAATGATCGGCCCGATCAGCATCTGAATGATGCGGATAAACGCGTCGCCGACCGGTTGCAGGTTGATGCCGAACTTCGGAAAGAAATAGCCGGTGAGAATACCCAACGCCATGCCGGCGAGCACCTGAAACGAGAGGTCGCGATAGAACGGCTGACGTTCCCTGGGTTTAGATGCGGCTGACTGACGGGGCAAGCTCATGGTGTCTCCGTAACAAACTGCGGCGAACTCGGGTTCGCTCAGAAATCGTGAAGCGGGTGGAACGCGCTGACGTGCCTAGAAACCGGCCTCGCCGAGAATGCCGGCGCTGTCGGCGAAGATTTCGTCGACGCTCAGCTTGCGTGGCAACAGGCGCTGCTGCTCGCAGAACGCGAGGGTTTCTTCGAGCGGCTTGCGCAACGCGTCGTAGCCGAACAGCAGCTTGTCGGGCTTGCCCGCGTTCTGCGCGGCAACCGACGCCTTGCCGCGTTTGAGCAGATCGTAGACCGCGCGCACGGCTTGCGGTTGCGAGTCGGCCACTTCCTGACTGACCACGACGACGTGATTGATCGGCACGTACTGATGTTGGGCGTACCACGCCTTGTCCGCCGCGGCCGCGTTGTCGATCAACGGTTTGAATTCCGGGCCGTCCGGAAGGTCGTTGCCGAGAATCGCCGCGTCGAGTTCGCCGTCGCGCAGCATGGCCAGCAACTGCTTGCCCGGACCCACGCGCCGAACGAAAGGCGGATCGGTGTATTCATCCAGATGCGCGCCCTCGATCGTGACCCAGTCCACCTGATCGAGCGGCACATCATAGGTCCCGCCGAGAATCGCACGCACCCACATGCCGGTGGTTTGCGTGTAGGCGCGCACGCCGATTCTCTTGCCCGCGAGATCGGCAAGTTCGGGCTTGCCCTGTGCGGCATTATAAATAATGCAGCCTTGCTGGAAGCGCGCGGCCACGACGGCCGGCAGAAGCACGAGCGGCTTGCCGTAGGCCTTGGCCTGCAGATACGTGACGATCGCGAGTTCGCTGACGTCGTAGGCCTGCTGCCGCGCCATCGGCGCGAACGCGCGATGAATCGGTTCGATCTCTTCGAACACCAGCTCGACGGCGGGATCGGTCAGCTCACCGCTTTTCAGCGGCTGCGTATGCGGGTAAGTCTTCAGCGCGGTATTCAGGCGCGGCGGTGGGAGAGGCGTGCTCACGAGCGTTCTTCCTGTGTTTCGGTGTTGGGTTGTCCAGTGGCTTGCTACCGGATCGCGTGGACCCGACCGGACACTGCCGTCTTAACCAGCCAGCGACGGATAAACCGCACATGCAGTACGTCCGAAAATTGCTTCCTGCGCGTCGGCGGGCAGCATGGCGAGACTCTTGCGCGCGTCGTCGAGCAGTTGCGGCAGGGCGCCTTCGGCGGCCGGGAAATTCGAGCCCCAGGCGATGCGATGCGCGCCGAAAGCGTCGAGCACGCGCGGGAAAAATGCTTCGGGTGTCGAGGCGCCGCGGGCCGCCTCGGCAATCGTGCGGTTGGTCAGCTTCAGGAACACGCCCTCGTGCGACGCGAGACTGAAAAGCGGAGCGGCAGCTTCATACGGAGGACCGCCGGCGAGTTCGGGACGCGCGAGGTGATCGAGCAGCACGCGAATATCCGGGAAGCGCGCCAGCATGTTCAGCAGTGCGGGAATACCTTGCGCCGTCATCTGCAGGCAGATCGACACTTTGTTGCGCTGTGCGTAGTCCCACACCGGAAACGAGCGCTCGTCGTCGAGCCAGCCGGCCTGGCCGGGCATCGTGCTGCCGGTGGTGAACAGGCGCAGACCGGCGAGGCCCGCGTCGAGCCAGCGCTGCATCTGGGTCACGGCGTCGTCTGCCAGCACGTCGATCGAGAACACGCCCGCAAAGCGATCGCCATGCGCGCGAACCGCGTCGACCACATAACTATTGTCGTTACCGTACACCGTCGAAGCCTGCACGACCACGGCGCGGTCGATGCCGGCTTCGTCCATCGAGCGAAGCAGGCCCTCGAAACTGACCGGGCGTTTCGCCGACCATTCCGATTGATGGCCACCGACAGGTGCGAGCGGATAGCGCTGCGTATCCGCGGAAATGGCGTGAGTGTGGGTGTCGATCACGACGGACATGAAGTGGCTCCTGACGGAAAACTTTTTGAATGGAATGGACGTCACTGTAAGCGCGTTCGCCGCGAAGCCCTCAATATGAAGTACGGCCCAGCCCATAAATTTGCGTTAAGCTAAGGGTTTTCACATAGTCTTTTTGAGGATGTTATGGCGACTGCGGAGCGCACATCGGCAGACGACGATCAGGCGCGTCTGCGGCGTCTTTTCCTGTTCGACGCAGTGTGCGAAGCCGGCGGAATCGGGCAAGCCGCACTGCGCGCAGGGCGTACGCAGCCCGCGGTGAGCGTCGCCATCAGCAAGCTCGAAGCGAGTTTTGGCGGCCCATTGTTCGAGCGCGGTTTTGGCGGCAGCGAACTGACGAGCGAAGGCGTGATGCTTCAGCGGCGCGTGCGCCGCATGCTCGACCAGATGGAGCGCGCCGTGATGAACCTGACCGGCCAGTCCACGGCGGGCGCGGCGAAGATCTGCCGCCATCTGACCGATGCGCAGGTGCGCTGCCACCTCGCGATCGTCAACACGGGTTCCGCCGCGCAGGCCGCGCTGTCGCTCGGCATTTCGCAGCCGGCGGTGCATCGGGCCGCGCGTCAGATCGAAGAGAGTGTGGGCGTGTCGCTATACCGGCGGCGAGTGCATAGCGTGTCGGCGAATCCGGCGGGAATCGAGTTTGCGCGCTGTCTGAGTCTCGCGCTGTACGAGATCGCGCAGGCCAGTGAGGAACTCGCCTATGCACGCGGCCGGCTCACCGGCCGGATCGCGATCGGCGCGTTGCCGCTCATGCCGCCGCGGCTCGTCGCGCGTGCCGTGCAACGCTTGCGCGAGCAGTATCCCGCGGCACGCGTGACCGTGGAGGAGGGCTCGCACGCGCATCTGTTGCGGGAGCTGGGCAGTGCGTCGATCGACATCATCGTGGGCGGCTTGCGGGAACCTCGCCTCACGGGCGCGGTGCTGGAAGTCGAGTTGTTTCCCGACCCCTACGTGGTGGCCGTGCGCAAAGGCCACAAGCTGGCGCGCCGGAAATCCATCGACGTGCTCGACCTCGCGGATTACGACTGGGTCATGCCGCAACACAACGTGCCGCGGCGCGCGGTGATCGACTCGATTTTCGGACGTCTGCCGGTCAAGCCGCCGCTGGTACTGGAGACCACCTCGCTCGCCATGATGATCGCCATGCTCATGGAAAGCGATTGCATCACGCTGCTTTCCCGCGCGCAGATTCGCGACGCCTATCCGGGCAGCGAACTGGTCGCGCTGGAACTGGCCATGCCGGAAGCACACCGCGCGGTGGGTTATACGGTGCGGCTCGACTGGCTGGGCACCGCCGTGCAGCAGGCCTTCGTCGACCGGTTGCGCGAAGAATGCGAGGCGGAGCAGGCGTTCAGCTGAAGCCGCCTTGCGGCGTTCGTGCGGCAAGCGGGTTCACGCGTCATCCGTCGGTCGATACCACTTCGGATGAAATTCCCTGACGAGCGGACCATCCGTCTTGAGCGCGTGGCAGCCGTCGAGCTGGAACGGTTTCGTGGTGTTGCTCGCGTTGATCTCTTCGCTCATGGTCTGGAACGCCGCGGTGGCCACTGCACCGATCAGCTCGGTCAGGTGTGTGCAACCTTGAACGCCGCCAAAGAGCGCCTTGACCTGACGGGTGAAGCCGGGGGCGAGCTTCATGCCTTTGAGCTGTTCATAGGTGTGGGTGATGCTGTCGCAATGACCGGCGTAGGGCACCACGACGGATTCGGCGCGTGCGTCGCGAATGACCATGTCGCGCCCCACCGTCAGCCGCAGAATCATTTCGTGGACCGGTTCGCCCGCCTTCACGAACACGCCGTTCGAGGCGCGGTCGTAGGACTTCGTGTCGCGCAGATGACCTTCGATGTCGTAAAGTCCATCGGCGCGGCGATAGCCCTGCAGGGTGATCTGCCGCGTATGCAGCGGAACGCGGTCCGTTGGCGTCGTGCTGGCTGGTTTCACTGGTTTTCCGTTGCTCGCAGAAGAAAGCGTCACGCCGCCAGAATCCGTCTGGCCCGTTCGACAACCGGTTTGTCGACGAGCTTGCCGTCCACCGCGATGGCGCCGCGCGGATTCTCCGCCAGCGCGGCCAGCACACGTGTGGCCCAGGCGCGCTCGGCATCGCCCGGCGCAAAGCCGCGATTCACCGCGTCGACTTGCCGTGGATGAATGCACAGCTTGCCACCGAAACCGAAACGCCGCGCGTCGAGCACGTCGGCGCCGAGCGTGTCGGCGTCGTCGGTGGACAGCGTCACGCCGTCGAGCGGCGGCGGCAAATCCGCATAGCGCGACTCGATCACGAATTGCGAGCGCACGAAATCCAGTTCGCGCGTCATGCCTTCGATACCGGCGTCGACGGTGAAATCGAAAGAGCCGAAAGCGAGGCGCGCCACGTTTTCCGCTTGCGCCACCTCGCGCATCCGCACCACACCGGCCACGCTTTCGATCAACGCGATCAGCGCCACGTGGTCGACGCAGCGCGCGGCGATCTCGTCCAGTTGCGCGGCGTCCTCGGCTTTGGGCACCATCACGCGGCTCACGCCGGCCTCGCGCAGCATGGCGATATCGTCGCTATGCCAGGGCGTGCCGGACGCGTTCACGCGCACGACCAGGCGGCTGCGATCGGCTTCGGTCTGGCCGGCCCGCAACCACGCGGCAATGCCCGCGCGAGCGTCGGCTTTGGCCTCCGGGGCCACCGCGTCTTCGAGATCGATGACCACCTGATGCGCTGCCGTGGCGAATGCTTTCTGAAAACGCTCCGGGCGATCGCCCGGCACGAAAAGATAACTGCGTTCAATCATGAGCGACATCCTTGGCGGAAAATCTTCACGAGCCTGTCCAGCCCCGCTGGAAGGTTTCCGAGTAGCTGAAGCGTTCGGCGGGATGAATGCTGATCGCCACCTCGACAATCTCGCCGCGCCGGTTCAGATAGCGGCGGCAGAGCCACAGTGCGGGCGATTTCGCTTTGGCGTTGACGATGCCGGCAATCGAAGCGGGCAGGGCGACCGCGCGGATTTCCTGTTGCACCTGCGCGATCTGTTCGCCGAACTGCCGCTCGATCATGGTGTAGATCGGCGTGTGCGGTTCGTCGGCTACACCGGTGAGCGAGCGGAACGCGGGCTGGATGTAGACCTCGGTATGGCAGATCGGATCGGCGCTCTCGGGCGAACGGCGCACGCCTTCGAGCCGCAACCAGGTTTCGCCGGGCTTCGCCTGCAACATGGCGCAGAGCGCCGGATCGGCGAGTTCGACGGTTTCCTGCTTCAGCAACTGCAGCACCGTGTCCGCCGTGTAGCGGTGCAAGTCGCTCAATTGCTGCATGACCTGCCGGTAGCCGCCTTCCGCGCTGGATGCCTTCACGGTCGTGCCGACACCGGCCTGGCGCACCACCATACCCAGTTGCACGAGCTGCTTGACCGCTTCGCGCACGGTCGAGCGGCTCGCGCCGAACTGCTCGCACAGTTCGAATTCGGTGGGAATGGTGGAGCCGACCGGAAACCGGCCGCTCTGTATTTCGTTGATAAGCGTCTGCGCCAGCTGCATGTAGCGCGGTTGCTGACCGAGCACGTTGACCATATTTTTAACGCACGATGATGGATTGACGATAGGGCTCGCCGGTATCGTTTCATCGTATGTCGCCAATACGGTCATTGCACGACACCGCTCTCACGCAAGCCGGCGATTCGATCAGCATCGTAACCGAGTTCGGCCAGCAGTCTGGCGTTGTCTTGCCCCAGTTCCGGCGCGGCGCGCATCGGCAGCGGTTCGTCGACGCGCACCGGCGCCGCCACGCCGCGTATCTTGCCGAAGCGCGGGTGTTCGGCATTCACGACGTTTTGCCGTTCGGCGACGAACGGATTGTCGAGCGCTTCCTTGATGTCGTAGACCGGCGCGGCCGGCACGCGGCCACCCAGACGGGCAAGCCACTCGGCGGTGGTCGCCGTGGACAGCGCGGCGTCGAGTTCGCGCTCCACGAGGTCGCGATTGGCGAGCCGCGCCTTGAAATTGCAGAAGCGTTCGTCGTTGATCCACGAGGGTTTATCGAGAATTTCAGCCAGTACGCTCCAGAACTTTTCCTTGTTGCACATCAGGAAGATCCAGCCGTCCTTCGTTTTGTACAACTGGCTCGGCGTAAGCGATGGGTGGGCCGAGCGGCGATCGCGGCCGGTAACGACGTCGCCGTTCAGATACCACGTCGCCACGTAGGCGAGGTTGTGCAGCGCGACGTCGAAAAGGCTCGTGTCGATATCGCGACCGATGCCCGTTGCGCGTGCCTGCACGATGCCGGCGAGCAGGGCCATCGCCGCGGTGGTGCCGGTCATCAGGTCGATGATCGAGAGGCCGAAACGGGCCGGCGGCGAATCCGGCTCGCCGGTCACGGACAGATAACCGGCTTCGGCCTGCATCAGATAATCGTAGCCGGGCCACGACGCACGGCTGCCCGTGCGGCCATAGGCCGACAGATGCGCGCAGACGATGGCCGGATTCGCGTCCTTCATCTGCTCGTAGGTCAGGCCGAGCTTGACCGGCAGATCGCCGCGCAGATTGTTGAATACGGCGTCGGCGGTTTTCACGAGGTCCAGCAGCACCTCACGCGCTTCGGGCCGTTTCAGATCGAGCGTCAGGCTGCACTTGTTGCGATTGAAGGCTTCGAAGAAATGGCTGTCGCCCTCGCCGAAAAAATGCGGGCCCACGTTGCGGCCCACGTCGCCGCCTTCGCGGAAATTCTCGATCTTGATGATCTCCGCGCCGAGATCGGCGAGATGCTGCGTGGCGAACGGCCCCGCACCGTATTGTTCGATGGCGACGATACGCACGCCGGAAAGTGGCAAGCTCATGCGGGATTCCTCGCAATCAGCATCTTCGCGATGATGAGACGCTGCATTTCGTTGGTGCCTTCGCCGATGGTCAGCAGCGGCGCGTCGCGATACAGCCGCTCGACGTTGTATTCCTTCGAGTAACCGTACGCGCCGTGAATGCGCATCGCTTCCATGCTGTTTTCCACGGCGGCCTCGGTGGCGAAGTACTTCGCCATGCCGGCTTCCATATCGCAGCGTTGGCCCTTGTCGTAGGCACGCGCGGCCGAATCGGTCAGTAGACGCGCCGCTTCGACGCGGGTCGCCATTTCGCCGAGCTTCAGCGCAATGGCCTGATGCTCGCAGATGGGTTTGCCGAAGGTCTTGCGTTGCTGGGAATAAGCCACCGCTTCGTCGAGTGCGGCCTGCGCGACACCCACGCCACGCGCGGCCACGTTGATACGGCCCAGTTCGAGCCCGCTCAGAATCTGCTTGAGGCCGAGCCCTTCGACCCCGCCGATCACGCGCGACACCGGCACGCGAAAATCCGTGAACGTGAGTTCGCAGGTATCGATGCCCTTATAGCCGAGTTTTTCCAGCTGACGGCTCACCTCGAAGCCGGGGCCTTTTTCCACGATCAGCAGACTCATGCCTTTATGGCGAGGCTGCGCGTCCGGATCGGTTTTCACCAGCAGCGCGAGGATGTTGCCGTACTTGCTATTGGTGATCCACGTCTTGTTGCCGTTCACCACGTACACGTCGCCCTCGCGGCGCGCCACCGTGCGAATCGCCTGCAGGTCGGTGCCGCAATCCGGCTCCGTCAGCCCGATACCGCCGCGTAATTCACCGCTCGCCATACGCGGCAGAAACTCGCGCTTCTGTTCTTCGGTGCCGTTGCGCTGGATCGTCATCGCCATGATGAGATGCGAGTTGATGATGCCGCTCACCGACATCCACACCGCCGAAATGCGATCGACGATTTTGGCGTAGGTGGCTGTCGACAGGCCGAGTCCGCCGTATTCGGTTGCGATCAGGCAGCCGAACAGCCCCATGTCCTTCATTTTCTCGACGATCTCATGCGGGTATTCGTCCTTCGCGTCCAGATCGTGCACGTACGGCTTCACTTCGGTTTTGAGGAAGCGGTCCAGCATGTCGAGAATCAGCGTTTCGTTCTCGGCATAGTCGCTGGCGTCCGTTTGATGATCGATGTCGATCGTAGCCATCACTTCTCCTGGTATCACGTGTTCGGTGTGGGTCGAATCAGCGCGCGGCGCTCAAGGTGGCGGCGAGTGCCCGCGCGGGTTGACGGTCGAGCGAGAGCACGGCCTCGCAAATCCGCTCGGCCTGGTCGCGCGACACGCCGCGCTGCGCGTTGTCGAAAAACTTCGCGACGATGTCGTCGTTGCTGAGCGGTTTGTCGGCCGAGCCGCGATTGATCGCCTCGCGGTGCGCGAGACGCCGGCCGTCGCGCGTATGAACGATCACTTCGCCGCTGTAGTGGCGCGGATAAGTCGATTCGGGATCGGCCACGTGGACGACACGGGCCGCCAGCGCGCGAATCTGTTCGTCGGCGAGCGCGGCGGGTTCGAGGTCGTCGAGCACGAAACGTCCGCGCAGCAGACCCGTGGCGACGATGTACGGAATGCTGAATTGCGCGTCGTAGCTATTCGACGGCTTCTGCTTGTTTTCAACCGGCTCGCAGATAATCGGAATCGTCGCGCCCGGCACCAGCACTTCGACGCGTTCGATCTCGTCGGCGCGCAAGCCGTGCTGGCGATGCAAGGCAATCGCGGCGTCGGACGACGCGTGCGTGAAATGGCACGCGGGAATCGGCTTGAGCGCGACGCCGTCGATCTCCCACGTTTCGCCCAGTCCGCTGGTGGCGAGCGCGAGATTGGCCGCGTCGATCGGCGTTTTCAGATAGAGCGCGTAGAGGCCGAAGCGTCCCTCGTAAGGCGCGCCCGGACCGACGTAGCCGTGTTTGGCGAGCGTCGCCGCCGTGGTGCCGGCCACCGCCGCCCAGCCGGGATGCAGGCGTTTGGTCCACGCGCCGTCCTGCAGGAATTCGAGGCTGCCCGACGCCATTGACAATGCAATGCCTTGCGCGTGTTGCGCGGCCTGTTCGTCGAGGCCGAGCAGGCGCGCGGCCGCCAGCGAGCAGCCGAACGCGGCGGCGAGGCCGGTCGGATGAAAACCCGCGTTGTGAAAGCCACTGGCCGCCGCCGCGCCGACGCGCGTCGATACTTCCATGGCGCACAGGTAGGCGGTGAGCAGGTCCGCGCCGCTGGCGTTTTCCCGTTCGGCGAGGTTGAACGCGCAGGGCAGTGCGCTGGCCGTGGAGTGAATCACGCCGCGTGCGTGGGTGTCGTCGAAATCGAGGCTATGAATCAGGAGGCCGTTGAGCAGCATGGCGTCGCGCAAGGCGAGTGTCTGCCGGTGGCCGAACACCGTCGCTTCGCCGCTGCCGAGTTCCTGCATCGCGGCGAGAGTCGACGTGGCATAGGGCAGATCGAGCGTGGCGCAGGCGAGGCCGATGCTGTCGAGCATCAGGTGTTTGGCCCGCTCGCGTACGGACTGCGGCACGTCGTCGAGTTCGAGTGAGGTCGTGAACGCGGCGAGTTGCTGCGAGATCGTCCGGGTGTGCTGCTGGATATCGGTGCGGGCATTCATCGTGCGATTCCCTGTTGATTGAGCGACAAGTCGTTGGTCGCGACTTCTTCATCAGGCGAAATGTCTTCGAGTGAAAACTGGTTCGCGTCGACCCCGAGGCGCAACACCGCGACGATCAGCAGAAGCAGCACGCCCGACACCATCGCGAGCACGCCGAACAGGCCGAAATGCGCGAACAGCACCACGGCGGCATACGACGTCAGCATCGACGCGATACGTCCGCATACGCCCGCCACGCCGGTGCCGCGCAAACGCAGCGCCGTGGGGAAGAGTTCCGGCACATAGCCGAACAGACCGAGCGTGACGATGCCGAAAATGCAGCTGACGAGCGTGAAGCCGACCACCGCGATAGCCGCGTTGGCGGTCATCTGCGGATAGATGAAGCCGAGCAGGATGGCGAGTGCGCTGTACATCACGAGGCCCTTGGCGCGTCCCAGACGGTCGGCCGTCAGATAGCCGAGCACGGCGCCGAACGGCGCACCGAGCGACATCAGGGTCGTGAAGCCGAGCGAGGTCACGACGTCGCGGCCTTCGTGCACGAAGAAGGTGGGCAGCCATGCGACAAATCCGTACACCGAAACATTCACTGCGATGGCCGTGAGCGCGGCAGTCAGGGTGCGGCCCAGCATGCCGGGACGGAACAGAGCGCTGATCGGCACGCGCGGCACTTCGAGGTCTTGCGTGCGGGCGCATTCCGGCAACGGTCCTTTTTCGCGCGCCACTTCGGCCTCGATCGCGCTGACGGTTTCTTCGGCTTCCTGTGACCGGCCGACCGATTCCAGCCAGCGCGGCGATTCCGGCATACGGTGACGCAGAATCCACACGAGCAGGGCGCCGATGCCCGCGATGCCGAACATCCAGCGCCAGCCGAGATGCGGGATGACCACGTAGCCCACGCTCGTCGCAATCACGAGCCCCGAATTGACGATGAGACCCAGCAGCGACACCCAGCGTCCGCGATAACCGGGCGGAATGAATTCGCACAAGGTGCCGGCCGCGACCACGAGTTCCGCGCCGAGTCCGATGCCCATCAGAAAGCGTGCGCCGATCAGCCACTGGATCGTCGGCGCGAATGCGGCGACGAACGACATCACGCCGAACAGCGCGAGATTGAACTGATACGACGAGCGGCGTCCGAAGCGGTCGCCGAGATAGCCGGACAGTCCCGCGCCGATCACCATGCCGAAGAAACCCGACGAGACGAACAGGGCGTTGAGTTGCAGCGTCGAAAAGCCGGTTTTCAGCATGGCTGCCGCGACGCCGCCGGCGAGATAGATATCGAAGGCGTCGAGGCAGGCGCCGGCACTGATGAGTCCGAGGATCTTCCAGTGAAAACGCGACATCGGCAGCCGGTCGAGGCGAGCGCCTGAGCTTACGTAGTTACGCACAGTTGTCTCCGGTACTGTGGCAGTGGACGGATCGCCTGCCGCTCTGTCCGGCGGTTGTAGCGGCGATCCAGCATGAGACCGGCGCGCGGCCGGCCCGGTGGAACTCAGTCTTCGGCGGTGCCGTGTCCGCGTTTGGCGATCAGCGCCGAGCGGATGAAGTCCAGCACTGGCGTGCCGTCCTGCTTGAACGCGCGGGTGTGCACCGTGACGATGCCTTGCGTCGGGCGCGATTTCGATTCGCGCACTTCGAGCACTTCCGATTCCGCGTAGAGCGTGTCGCCCACGAAAACCGGACCCGTCAGGCGGATTTCCTTCCAGCCCAGATTGGCGATGGCTTTGCCGCTCACGTCGTTGACCGACATGCCGAGCACGATCGCGACCGTCAGCCCGCTGTTCACCAGCAACTGGCCGAACTCGCTCTTCGACGCGTGGTGCGCGTCGCAATGCATCGGATGGAAGTTCATCGTCAGCAGGGAGAACTGGATGTTGTCGGCTTCCGTGATGGTGCGGCCGGGGCGATGCTCGTAGATGTCGCCCAACGTGAAGTCTTCCAGATAGCGCCCGTAGCTGGCGCGGTAACGCTGCTTGCCCACTCTGTCCGAATGCATCGCAATCCCTCTGTCTTAAAGGTTTGTTTGTACGGACAAAGTATCGATCTGGGCTGGGGACGAGTCAAGCGTGAGGGGATCGGGTAAAACCCTTGGGGCGGGCATTGCGGGACCGGCAGCTGTCGGTCCCGCAACGTTGGCTTATTGCGGACGGAGCAGGGCGCGGGCGCGCGCCAGCAGGGACTCGATCGAAAACGGTTTGGTGAGCATGTGCATGCCCGGATCGAGGAAACCGTCCGACGCCGCTTCTTCGGCGTAGCCGGTCACGAACAGCACCGGCAGAGTGGGCCGGCCGACGCGTGCTGCTTCCGCCATCTGCCGGCCGTTGAGGCCCGGCAGTCGCACATCGGTAACGAGCAGATCGACGCGGGCGTCGGACTTCAGGATGGCCAGCCCGGCAGCCCCGTCTTGCGCGACGATTGCTTCGTATCCCGAACTTTCGAAAAGTTCTGTGAGGAGCTGGCGAATGGTTTCGTCGTCGTCGACCACCAGAACGGTTTCTCCACGCCCTTCGGCCAGCTCGCCGATCTGCGGATTCGCGTGACGCTGGGCGCGGTTCGCAATGGCCGTCTCCGGCAGGAACAGCGAGACCGTCGTGCCTTTGCCGACCGAGCTTTCTATCGTCACGAAGCCGCCGGACTGCCGCACGAAACCGTGAACCATCGACAGGCCGAGCCCGGTGCCGCGACCGAGCGGCTTGGTCGTGAAGAACGGTTCGAATACCTGGCTCGCAATCTCCGGCGCCATGCCGAAACCGCTGTCCGACACCGCGATCCTGACGTAGCGGCCGGCCTGTGCGCCGTCGTAAGACAGCGCCTCTTTTTCGCCAATCGATATCAGCGACGCCGCGACGGCGAGGGTGCCGCCGTCCGGCATGGCGTCGCAGGCGTTGATCGAAAGATTGAGCAACGCGCTCTCGAGCTGGTTCGTATCGCAGCGAACCATGCAGGCTTGCGTGTCGACGGAAAACGAAACCTGGACGTTCTTGCTGGCGGTCTGGCGGATCAGGTCTTCGATAGACGGCACGAGTTCGCGCACATCGACGGAGCGGGGCGCAAGCGGCTGCTTTCTGGAGAAGGCGAGCAGGCGGTGCGTGAGCGCCGCGGCACGACGCGCGGACGACACCGCCATGCCGATGAAGCGATCGACTTCGCCGGCCCGGCCGCGGGCCATGAGGTGCGGGATCAATTCCAGCGGGCCGATCACGCCTTGCAGCATGTTGTTGAAATCGTGCGCAATGCCGCCGGTCAGATGGCCGACCGCTTCCATCTTCTGGCTTTGCCGCAGTTGCTGCTCGAGTTCGCGCTGCGACGTCATGTCGATACCGACACCCGTTCGCCGCACCGGCACACCGTTTTCGTTGAAGTAGGTGTGGCCACGCGACAGCACGAAGCGCACCGAGCCGTCCGGATGGCAGATGCGATATTCGAGTTCAAGATCGCCGCTGTGCAGCAGACCGCCGGACATCGTGTTGCGCAGCGAGTCGCGGTCGTCCGGATGAACGTTCGCGAGGAACTGGTCGCGCCGGATGCCGTTGGCGGCCTGCGCGGCGTCGATCGCGTAAAGCTCCGAGATGGCTGCGTCGCAGAAGAACGAGTCGCTCGATACTTCGTAGGTCCATACGCCGACGCCGCTGACGGCGGACAACGCAAGGCGGGCGAAGTCGCGCGAGTCGTCGAGCGCCAGTTGACGCTGGCGTTCGTCGGTGATGTCGCGGGCCGCGCCGAACAGCTGTCCGCGCACGTGAGTCATCGACCAGCTCAGCAGGCGGTAGCTACCGTCGGATGCCAGAAAGGCAGCTTCGAAGTCGGCGCTTGCGCCAGCTTCGGTCAGCGTGGCCAGTGCCGCCTCGATCGACGCCGCGCCGGCCGCGTCGGCGAAAGCGGCCAGATGGGCGCCGATCGAGCGCGTGGCGTCGAAGCCGAGTGTGCGCGTCCAGGTCGGATTGACGTCCGTGACCACGCCTTGCCGGTCGACGATGGCGAGCAGGTCGCGACTGACGTACCACGCGACGCCGCGATCGGGATGGTCCGGGCGCGACTCAGGCGCGGCGCCGGCGGCGGATTGGCTTTGATCTGTCATCTGGAAGGCAAAAAACGGTAGCGGGGTGTTGATCCGGGCCGACGGCCGAGGCAGAAAGTTTCCGGATTTTAGACGCTTCGACTAATGGCAGTCGCTCTGGAACCAGAGATCGACCTGGCGCTGCGCCGCCTGCAGGTCCTCGGGATAGTGCGGGTCGAACCATCTCGACGGGTCGTAGCCCGCCTTGCGCAAGGCCGCGAGTTCGCTGCCGTTTCGTTGCGGCGTCGGCGGTGCGTTGTTTCTGAGCGCGGCCAGGTCCTGACATTGCGTCGGGCTCAGATGCGCCGCGCCCGGCGGCGAATCTGCTACGGCGCACGCGGCGAGCGTCAGCGCGACGGAGATCGAAAGCGCGGACCATTTCATCATGGAAGTCTTCATGCGATGCCTCGACGGAGTGATCCCGACTGAACCGGCCGATGTCCGCCCAAGACGCCGCTGACAGGCTGCGGCACGGCGTTCGCGAGAATTGCGCCGCCGACGAAGAAAGACACCAGTTGCAGCCGAGCCATTGTCGAAGCCTCCTTTATTGGGTGACGTCCATCATGATGCAGGAATGTGGGCGTGTGGTGATGGCGAGCGTTGCGGCGGATTGTGGCTACACATGGGATGCGGGCCGGTTTGGGCGTGCTGGAGCGGACTTTACAGCTTGGCCCAGTATAAACAAATTGGTGATAATTTATATTATGTCAAATGAGATATGCGGCTGCTTAAGCCATGAACGTCGCCATCCCACTACGGCGCCGCCTTCTCGATCAACCGTTGCAGTCCGCTCAACGAGCGTTCATCCAGCGGATGCATTTCACACCCCACGCGTGTCCATCCGCGCTGCCGGTCTTCGTCGATCCAGCGAACGTTGAACGTGACCGCCACCACCGTTTCGTCTTCGTCGATCAGCGCCGACTGCAGCCATCCGGCCACCGTCTCGCCGTGCGAGAAAACGCCGTTCCTCGCGTACAGCAACGCACCATGCGGACTCAGGTCGGCAACCCGGGCGAGCCCCTTGCCGTCCTTGTTCAGAAGCAACGGCGGGAACAACATCGGTGTTCGCACCTCCCGCCGCAAATCCATTCCGCTTGCCATGGTTGTTATCCCGTTTGCGATCGTTACTGTACGGATGTGCGCCCGCAGGCACCTCGCCGGTCGATGCGAAACCGCCGCGACGCTTGAAGCTGAGGATCGGAGCCGATCGTACATGAAGTGTTTAAATCGTAGCGCGAGTGTATCTGGCCCGCTGCTCGTTGACCACTCTCGGACGGCGTCCCGAAGGGTCGATTTGGGCGGGTCTGTGCGCTATGCAGCACGTTTTGGCAGTTTGTTCAGTCGGGGCTTAAATGCGCCCGGCACGAGCGACACGAGCGATACGAGCGTCGCTACCGCGCGGCGAGCGTCAGCGCGTCGAAAAGCTTGTAAGCGGGCGCGGCCAGGGTTTCCGGCGGACGCGAGACGAGTTTCAGCTCACGGCTGGACCATTGTTCGTCGAGTTCGACGACGGAAAACGGCAAGGTGGTGCGCAACCGGCGAGTGGTCGATTCGGGCACGATCGAAACGCCGACACCCGCGGCCACCATATGACAGACCGCTTCGAAGCTCTCGACCTGAGTGCGCAACTGGATGCTCTGGCCGAGCAGCAGCGCGGTTTTCGATACGTATTGCTGGTGCGACGAGCGCTCGTTCAGGCCGATGTAATTCCACTCCAGCACCTGATGGAAACGGATCGCGCGCTCACGCGAAAGCGGATGTTCGTCCGGAACGATCACGACGAAGCGGTCGTCGCGAAACGGTATTACCGCGAGTTTGCGTGTGTTCACGAGCCCCACGATGATGCCGAGATCGGCACTGCCCTCGTCCACCGCGCGCACGGTTTCCGGACTGGTGTGCTCCTGCACGTCGACGTTGATCCTCGGGTTGTCCGCGAGAAATCGCGCGAGCAACGCGGGCAGAAATTCGTGGATGGCATTCGTGTTGGCATAGAGCCGGATGTTGCCGCGCATGCCCTCGCCGAACTGCGAGAGGTCGTGACGCAGCTTCGTCGTTTCGCGCAGCATCGAGATCGTGTGCTGTAGAAACACCTCGCCGGCCGGTGTCAATTCGACGCCCCGGCTATGGCGCGACAATAGCGTGGCGCCGACGGATTCCTCCAGCGCGCGAATCCGCGCGCTCGCCGCTGCAACCGCGATCGGCACGCTCTCCGCCGCTTTGGTGATGTTCCCGTAAGCGGCGACCGCCGCAAAAAGCCTCAAATCGATCAGATCGAACCGCATCGTGTCTCCATCGTCATGCCGGCGGGTCTTCTTTTGCTTCTCTGGCTAGTGCTCGCGCAAGCCCGCATCGCGGCGACGTTAACACACGGCGCATGAGCGCATGATCGAAACGGGCACGCGCACCGACACGCAGGCGCCGCTGCTTCCAGCGTTCGCGAACGGCGAATGCTCACTCAACCAAATAGCGACGCGGCCCCCGATCATCGCGCGCAGAATAGCCTTCATCGTTTGAAGCAAAGTCCGTATCACGGGTTTCGAATCGACAATGAGGAGACTGATCTGATGGCATGGAAAACCATGGCACGTGTTGCCGATATGCCGACCGGCACCGTCAAGGCGTGCCGCATCGAAAATATTCCGGTTGCGCTGTACAACCTGGACGGCGAGTTCTTCGCCACTCACGATATCTGCACGCATGCTCATGCGTGTCTGTCCGACGGCTACTTCGAAGACGGCAAGATCGAATGTCCGCTGCATCAGGGCGTATTCGACGTGCGCACCGGCAAGGCCGTGTCGGGCCCCGTGGACGTCGATCTGCAGACGTTCGCCGTGCGCGTCGAAGGCGATGAGGTGCTCGTCGATGTCGAATGAGGCGAAGCGCGCCCTCCCCAGCCGGATTTCATGCTGTTGCAATCATGAGGTGACGACCGGGGTGACGATATGAGCCAACGAATCGTCATCGTCGGCGCCGGTCAGGCCGGCGCGCGAACGGCGGCCGCATTGCGTCGCCTGGACGACACCGCCGAGATCACCCTGCTCGGTGAGGAACAGGATCTGCCGTACGAGCGGCCGCCGTTGTCGAAAGACATACTCAATGGCGCCGCGCCGTCGAAGGCGACTATTTTTCCCCATGCATGGTACGAAGAACATCGGATCGCGCTGCGCTCCGGCGTGCGTGTCGCCGCCTTCGACTCGCGGACAAAGCGGCTCTCGCTCGGCGACGGCGAGTCCCTCCCCTATGACGACCTCGTGCTCGCCACAGGCGTGCGACCGCGTTTGCTCGACGTGCCGGGCGCGACGCTCGACGGCGTGCTGACGTTGCGCACGATCGGCGACAGCACGGCGCTCTCGGCGCGGCTGACGGCCGGCGCCAGAGTCGTCGTGATCGGTGGAGGTTTTCTCGGACTGGAAATCGCGGCGACCGCCGTCGCCAGACAGTGCGCCGTGACCGTGATCGAAAGCGGCAGTGAACTGTTGCCGCGTATTTTCGGCGGCTTCCTCGGCCGGTATCTGTCTGACCTGCATCGTGAAAACCGGGTCGATGTACGCACTGGTGCGACCGTTGCCGCGCTCGAAGGACACACCGCCGTCGAAGCTGTCCGGCTCGCCGACGGCAGCCTGCTCGCGGCCGACGTCGTCGTGGTAGCGATCGGTGCGGTCGCGAACGACGAACTGGCGCGCGCGGCGGGCGCCGAATGCGCGGACGGCGTGCTGGTCGATGCGCAGGCCCGCACGTCGCTGCCGTCGGTCTACGCGATCGGCGACGTTGCGCGTCAACGCGTGCATCGTCTGGGCGAATCGGTGCGCGTCGAGTCGTGGGAAAACGCGGAGCTGCAGGCTCAGATCGTCGCGAACACGATGACGGGTACCGCACCGGCCGCCGATGCCGCGCCGTGGTTCTGGACCGACCAGTACGACCGCAACATCCAGATGCTGGGCGGCCGTGAGGCCGACGACCTCATCGTGATGCGAGGCGAAGCCGGCGCGCCTTCATGGTGTGCGTTTTTCGTCGCCGACGGCGCGATTCGCGGCGCGGTGCTGGTGAACGCGGGCCGCGAGCGTCGCCATGTCAAACGGCTGATCGACACCCGGCAGCGCATCGACTGCGCGGAAATCGGCAACGCGCAACGGCCGCTTGCCAGTCTGACGGCTCACTGACACCACGACTGCATTCGCACGGCACGTACGGATGCGGTTCGTCCTACATTTCTGATAACTGGAGACGAAGCATGGAGACCGAAATCAAATGGGCCCGACGCGATGCGCCCACCGCCGACGCGAGCGATCGCACCAAACCCGATTATGTCTGGCCCGACGGCGGCTGCTCGCGCATTCCGTTCTGGGTCTACACGGACGACGAAATCTATCGACGCGAACAGGAGCGCATTTTTCGCGGGCCGAACTGGGCCTATGTCGCGCTCGAATGCGAGATTCCGAATCCGGGCGACTTCAAGCGCAGCTTCGTCGGCGATCTGCCGATCGTCGTAGTTCGCGACACCGACGGCAGCGTCAATGCCTTCAGCAATAGTTGCGCGCATCGCGGCGTGGCGTTCTGCCAGAGCGAGCACGGCAACACGAAATCGTTCACCTGCCCGTATCACCACTGGAGCTACGACCTGAAGGGCAACGTCACCGGCCTGCCCTTTCGCCGCGGCTACAAAGGCAAGGGCGGCATGCCGGCGGACTTCGATATCAGCCAGCATCGCGCGCAACCGCTCGCGGTCACGGTGCGTAACGGGGCGATTTTCGCTTCGTTCGATCAGAGCGTCGAACCGTTCGAAGCGTATCTCGGCCCGCGCATGCTCTCCTACTTCGACCGCGTGTTCGACGGACGCAAGCTCGAACTGCTCGGCTACATGCGGCAGCGGATCGACGGCAACTGGAAGTTCATGTTCGAAAACCTGAAGGACCCGTATCACGCCAGCCTTCTGCACGTCTTTTTCGTGACGTTCGGCCTCTTCCGGATGGATGCGGAGTCGGCGATCGAGATGGACGAAACCGGACGCCACGGCGCCATGATCAACCGGCGCGGCGGCAAACTCGACGAAGTGGCCGCGCACGAAATGCGGCAAACCTTGCGCAGCGATATGCAACTGAAGGACACGCGCGTGCTCGATCTGATCCGCGAATATCCCGGCGACGTCACCGCGGTGATGTGCACCTTCTGGCCTAATCTCATCATCCAGCAGCAATCGAACACGCTGGCAATGCGACACCTGGTTCCGCGCGGGCCTGGCAGCCACGATCTGCACTGGACGTTTTTCGGTTATTCGGACGACACCCCCGAGATGCGCGCCCATCGCATCCGCCAGGCCAATCTGATGGGTCCCGCGGGCTTCGTATCGGTCGACGACAGCGAGGTCATGGTGATGTCGCAGGAAGGCGTGACGCCCTACAACGACCGCGCGGGCGTGGCCGAGATGGCCGGACGCACGGTCGAAGATCACGACCATACGATTACCGAGGTGGCCGTGCGCGGCCTGTATCAACACTATCGCAAGGTGATGGGATTATGAGTACCTTGACGCAACAACGCGTGCCGGCCGTTTCAGCGGACGTACGCTTCGGCATCATGGACCTGTACGCCGAGAACAGCGCGGCGCTCGACGAGGGCCGCTACGAAGACTGGGCCAGTTGTTTTACCGCGCAAGCCGAGTATCGCCTCACGACTAGAGAGAACTACGATCGCGGATTGCCGATCGCCATCATTTACTGCGACGGCCGGGGCATGATCGACGATCGCGCATTCACGACGGCGCAAACGACGATCTCGCAGCCGCGCGCGCTGCGCCACATCGTCAGCGGCATGTCGGTGAAAGCGGATGGCGACAGCTATCGCGTAGGCGCGGATTTTTTGATCCTGCAAACCCTGTCCGACAGAATGACGGAAGTGGTGATGTCGGGGCGGTATATCGACCGTGTAGTGATCGAGGGCGAGCGGTTCATGTTCGCAAGCCGCATCTGCGTAACGGATACGCTGCTCTATCCGACTTCGGTCGTAGCACCCGTCTGATCGTGCAAAGGGGCGCATCGAGCGCCCCTTTTCTATCGCTGATGTAACGTGATTTAGAAGAAGTGGTTCATACCGAACGAAACACCTGTCTGCTTCTCATGCAATGACGGATTCAACGTTGCATTGGTCACGTAGCCGCCGGTGAAATGCGTGTAGTCGACGTCGGCATAAAGCTCGGTACTCTTCGAGAGCGAATAACTGATGCCGAGAATGGCGACATCTTTTCTGCCGTCCACACCGCTCGTCGAGTTCTTGTTGTCGTAATACGCGCCCGTCACGTTGAAGACCGAGGTCGCGTGGTAGCGAAAACCACCCCACATGTACTGATTGCGCGTCTCGCCGTGTACCGTCGACGGCACGGATTGTGTCGCCAGCGAATAGCCGCCCATGACTTCGACCGGACCAAGCGTGACTTCGCCGCCCGCCGTGTACTGGTTATTGGCGAAATACGTGTTCGAGGTAGCCGAAAAAGGATTCGAGCGGCGCGTATAGCCCGCGCCGAATTTGAAGAGTTTGGTGTGGTAGTTGAAGCCGCCCGCATACATGGTGCCGCTTTCGAGACTGCCGGCCACGCCGCCTGGTGCGTAGACCGCGCGCGCCGTCCACGGGCCGAAGTCGCCGTGATAGTGGATGGCGTTGTCGTCCCGGCCACTCGTGCCACCCGAGATCGCCGCCGCTTCGGTAATGCCCAGATAGTGCAGGTCGAACGGCTCGAAGTCCTTGATCAACCTGTGTTGCAAGGTGAACTGGTGGCCGACGTTGACCTGCCCGAACGGACCGCCCAGGCCGATGGTCGACGTACGCTGGAACAACTGGTTAGTGGTACTGCTGTTTGCGCCGGTCGAGAGAATGTAGCCTGCTTCCAGATTGAAGCGCACGTAGTAACCGCCGCCCAGATCCTCGACGCCGAGAAAGCCCCAGCGATTCGATTTATAGACGCCGTTGGACGCCATCGTCAAAGCTGCTCCACCCGCCTTCGTACCGTTCACGACATTGCGCAGACCGCCGTCCAGCGAGCCGTACAAGGTGACGCTGCTTTGCGCATGCGCTGCGCCGCTCGACAGCCCCACGACGGTCACCGCGGCCAACGAGCGCTTGAGACCGAACCTGCGCGTACCGCGACCTGCCTCTCCAAACTTGAACATATCTCCTCCATTGAAATAATTGAATGTGTTGCGCGCGGGATGCGCGTATGCCGCGCATCCCGCTGTCTGAGTTCGCGCGCTCGCCTCTGTCTGCCGCGGAGGTGATTCAGCAGGTCGCGCGCGCCGGCTGGCTCGACCGCCGGTCAGAATTGCGTGCGCAGGCCGCCGCCGATCGTGGTGCCGCTCGACATCCTGGTGGCGCGATCGGACAGCACCGCCGCGTAGACATCGGTGCGTTTGGACAGCGGGTAGTCATACGAGAGTGCCCACGTGTTGCGATAAACCGAGCTATGGCCGGAACTCTTCGAATACGCGTCCGAGCCGAGAATCCTGCCGACGCCGACCGGAATCGTGAAACCGATCTGGCCAGTGTCGACGCCCACGTCGCCGGTCGAGATCGAATCCCAGATGTGCTGGTACTGCCCGAAAAGCTTCACGTAGTTCAGGTCGTACGACACACCGAGGTTCGCCACCGACTGCGTGGTCAGGTTCGGCAGCACGGTGCCGAGGTCGCCGGCGTTCAGGCTGTACTTGATCTGCTGGTACACGAACGAGGTGGCAAAGCCGCCGTTGTTGTACGAAACCTGGCCGGTCCACTTGTTCTGGCCCAGATGGCCGGGATCGCCGCCGAACGAATACATGGCGCGCCCGACAAGGCCGTTGTACGACGGCGAGGCGTAGTACACCGAGTTCCACCACTCGCCCGCATTGCCGAATACACCCTGCCCGTTCACGCCCACGTAGCTGTGCAGCACGATCGGCGAAAACACGAACGAATTGAAGAACGGGTTGAACGTGATGGTCGAAAACCACAGCAAAGGCGGAATCAGACCGGCCGTTGCCGTGCCGTACGGGCCCGTCAAGCCCACGTAAGCGTTACGCGAGAACAGGCCGTCGTGCGGAAAACCGGTGCGTCCCATCGCGCCGGTCTGGATATTGAAGTAGCCCTCGAGGTCGAAAACGACCTTCGTGCCGCCGCCCAGGTCTTCCGTCCCACGCATGCCGAAATACGGCGCCGTCATACCGCCGTTGCCGGCAATGACCGTCGACTGGCCGTTCAACGGCTTCTTGTACGCGACGAATGCGTCGAGCAATCCGTAAAGCTGCACGCTGGACTGCGCGTGCGCCGCTTGTGCGAACAGCGCCGCGCCGATGGCGAGGGCTTTCAACCCCAATCTGATTTTCATCTTTGTCTCCTGCTTTTCCAGACCCGTGACGTGTGGCTGCGAAGCGGGTTATCGACGCAGATGCCAGCCTGTGCCGAATCATGCTCCGAGAGCTTTCTCTATTTATTGATACGGATAACGAAATAAATAGTCGGGAGAAAGTCGCTTTTTCGACGACCTTCCCGGATATTCAGATCAATTTCAAACAAGCGTGAGCGGGCAGCCCCCCGCTTCTTCGTTTGCGGCTACGCCCGTTTTTGCGCGTGCGACGGCGCGGCCGACGAGGTACTCGTCGGTGTCTGTTTCGAGCACAACAGCGAATGCAGTATCACCAGCGTGAGGCCGCCCGAAATCACCGGCTGCTGGAGTACGAGTTGGAGCATCAGCGGCATGGCATGAATCACTTCGGGCGTAATGAACAGTCCGCCGAGCCCGACAAGAAACGCGAGCCCCGACGCGATCAGACGGCGGTCGTCCCACTCCACCTGCGCGAGAATATGCACACCATGCATGAAGACGATCCCGAACAGCAGCGTCGCGGCCGCCGAAATCACGGGAATCGGCACCACGACGAGCAGCATGTCGAACTTCACGCAGCCGCCCAGCACGATCAGCAGAATGCCCGCCGCCAGCGTGACATAGCGTGAGCCGACGCGGGTTGCACGCAGAATGCCGATGTTGTCCGGATAAGCGATCGTGCTGAAACCACCCCACATGGCCGCGACCACCGAACCGAGCGCGACGCCGAACAGGCCCTCGGACATACGGCCCGGACTCAGCGACTCGTTACCCCATTCGGCGACCGTCTGATACAGAGCCATCGAACCCATGCCGGCCGGAATCAGGACCAGCAGAAACACGGCGACGAGATCGGGCCGCACGCCGAAGCCGAACGGAAAGACGTGGGGTTCGACGACGAGTGGCGCCGCGGCCACCGCCGCGAACGAAACCGGCTGGAACAGCGTGTAGGCGAGCGTGCCGAGCGCCAGGCCAACCAGGATCGCCACGCGGCGCAAGCGCCGGCCGCCCCACAACATCGCAAACACGATGCCGGCCACAGCGACCGCGCCCGAAAGCAGGTTCACGACCGGAAAACCGGGGCTTTTCGTGCCGCCGATCCAGGTCGGCAGCGCGACGCTCGCAATCTGCACGACGATCAGCATCACCATCATTCCGGAAATGATCGGCATGCGCAGATGCCGCGCGAACATGCCGGCTACGCTGCGTCCGCGAATCGGCACCGTGAGCAGACACCAGATCAGCGAAGCGGCAAAGAAGGAACCGAAGGCGGTGCCCAGCCCGCCCGCCTGCAGATGCCCGACCGTCAGCAACGCGCCGAAGCTGCCCGCGTACGGCCCTTGCACGACCGGCAGACGCAACAGGAGCACCGATTGCAGGATCGTGATGATCCCGCAAGCCATGAACGTCATTCCATACAGATAGGCGATTTGCGGATCGGACAGATGGAACGCGCGACCCAGGATGCCCGGGAACACGAACATGCCCGTCATGCCGAAAACGTTTTGCAGCGCCAGCACGGCGAGTTGCGCAAGCGGCAACCGTTCGTTGATTCCGACATCGAACACACGTGCCGGCGGATTGGCTCCGACGGCTTCGCGGTTTGAAGCGCCAGTTTTCGGCATGTCTGTGCTCAAGGTGTGATCCATTTGACCAGGTCGAAACGCTATCCGGTGACGCGAACCGTGCGCGTCACCCCTGCCTGCTTCATGCCCTGCCGCATGTAGTACGCTGCACGTCGCAGGAAATCCGCCGTTTGTTCAGTGATCCTCAGTTGTCGAGTGGAATGCCCTTTGTTTCCGGACCGAACCAGATCGACACCATCCCGACGATGAACAGCAGCGACACGGCCGCCGACGCAGCGGGAAACGAGCCGAACTTCGCGACGACCGCGTTGCCGGCGATCGGCCCGATACTGGTGAGCGCGCGAGCCATGTTCCAGCAGAAGCCCTGCCCTGTCGCACGAACGCGGGTGGGAAAGAGTTCGGGCAGATACGCGGCGAAGGTGCCGAATGCGCCGATGACGAAGTAGCCGTACACCGGCATCAGCCACAGGACGCCGCCGATGTCGTGCACCGTCATGAACAGCACGAGCGACACCACCAGCGAGCCCGCCGAGAAGATGAAGTAAGACATGCGCCGGCCGAGTGCGTCGAGCATCCAGATCAGCGTCAGATAGCCGAGCGTCGCGCCGATCATCATCAGAATGAAGGCGTAGCTGACCGTTTTGCCGACGTCGCGATGACTGTCTGCCACTGCCGACAGTTGATGGATCCAGCTCGGCAGAAACGTGAGGCCGCCCCAGCATCCGAGCATGGCCGCCGACGAGACGATCACGCCGATGATGGTCTTGCGGCGTAATCCCGGCGCGAAGATGGCGGTGAAAGTTTGCATGGCCGTTTCGGCGAGAACGCTGTCGCGCACCTGCACCCAGCGCTGCGGTTCGGGCACGAAACGGCGCACTACGATCGTCACGAGCGCGGGCGCGGCGCCCACGCCGAGTACGACGCGCCAGCCGAAGCTGCCGAGCAGCAGATTGTCGAGCGCGGCGGCCAGAAAGCCGAACGCGAACGCCATCTGCATGATCTGCATGGCGCGGGCACGTTGCCGCCCGGGCCACGATTCGGCGACGAGCGCGGCGCCCGCCGCCCATTCGCCGCCGATCCCGAAGCCCGCCATGGCCTGCGCGGCGGCAAGCTGGGGCCACGTTTTGGCGAATGCGCTCAGCAGCGTGAAAGCCGCGTAGATGAGGATGGTCCAGCCCATGACGCGCGAGCGGCCGAACCGGTCGGCTGCGACGCCGAACAGCACGCCGCCGATGCCCCAGGTGAGCAGCTTGCCCGCAATGATGTAGCTGCCGATCTTGCTGATTTCGGCTGCGTCCGTGCTGTGCAGCAACTGGCTGACGCTCGGCACCAGCACGAGCGTGAAGAGATTCAGGTCCATCGAATCGAACATCCAGCCGAGGAACGCTGAAATCAGCGCCAGCCACTGGTATCGCGACAACCTGAATGCCTGAGGTTCGGCCGAACTCACCGACGCCGCCTTGGCGCCCTGCGATGTGCCCATTGTTCCCGTCTCCTGTTTTCACCGCGTAAGCGAGCGACTTTGTGCGATACGGGTCATGTCGCCCGCTTTCGTCATTTGGCGCAGTATAGCGTAATGCAATTAGATTGCAATACAGATTATTGTATTACGGTCTGATGCGTAGCGGGAGATGACGACGCGCAGCGCCGAGGGAAAAGATCGGGTGAAGAAGCATAAGCGCCAGGCAGCGCTCACGCCGGAACGCTGGAACGCGCGCCTTGCGCGCCAATCGGCGCAGTGAAATGGGACACGCACCGTCGGCCTCGACGTCTTTATACAGATGACGGCGGCAGACGGCGCGTGCGCGGCGATCAGCTCAGTTGAGGTTCGCCCGCGAGTACTTCGACCGCCAGTTTCTCGGCCTGCTCGACATGCCGCTTGCATGCCGCGGCGGCAGCTTCGGCGTCGTTGCGCATGACGGCGTCGACGATCGTCGCGATTTCGTCGTAGCTCTGCACGAGCCGGCCTTTCTGCGACAGCGTCGTGGCGCGCAGCATCATCACGCGCGTGTGGACGAGGCGCAGCATCTCGGTCAGCACTGGATTGCCCGCGCCTTCGAGCATCACGTCGTAAAACTGGGCCTTCTGTTTCAGGAACAGCATCGTGCCCTCCTGACCTTCCGAGTCGCGCAGCAGGGCAAGCTGGTTCAGCGCCTGTTTCAGCGCAAGCCGCTGTTCCTGCGTCGCGCGCTCGGTGAACTGGCGGCCCGCCAAAGCTTCCAGCACCGCGCGCACTTCATAGAGACCGCGCGCTTCGTCGCCCGTCATGACGGAAACAATCGGACCTTTGTGCGGAATGATCTGCACGAGCCCTTCAGCCACCAGTTGGCTGAGCGCCTCGCGGACGAGCGTGCGGCTCACGCCGAGCATTTCGCACAGTTCGCGTTCGATCAGCCGGTCGCCCGGTTTGAAGGTGAGATCGCTGATACACGCACGCAATCCGTCGATCACCTGCTGGCGCAGCGTCGCCACAGGTCGCACTACCAGTCTGTTGGTATTCATTCCATCCCTTTGCCGTAAGAATTAAGGAGCCACGCCAAAACTTCGTAATACAATCATATTGACATTGTGTGGCGAAGCTCCGATACTGCCTCTCATTATACAATCCTACAACAGCTGGTTGAACCAAAGGATAGACATGGAAGACATCACGCTATCGGAACGCCGTGCCATCGGCGCAAAGATCCGCAAAGAGGTGCTCGGCGCGAGCCATACGCAGAGCAATGCCAGTCCCCACCTGTTCGATACCGTGTTCCTCGAGTACACGGAAGACGTCTGCTGGGGCAACGTCTGGAACCGCGAGGGCCTGACCCGCGCCACCCGCAGCATGCTGAATCTCGCCATGCTGGCCTCGCTCGGCCGCTGGCACGAGTTCGAGGTGCATACGCGCGGCGCAGTCAACAATGGTGTGACGGAAGAGGAAATCGCAGAAGTGGTGTTGCAGGCTGGGGTTTACGCGGGTATTCCGGTCGCCGCCGAAGGGCTGCGCCGTGCCAAAGCGGTCGTACTGGAACTGAAAGCAAAAGCCGCCGCGGCCTGACAGGGCTCGCGATTCGTCATCCTGATCCGGGCAAATATGCCTGGTGGTCCTGAGGGTCGCGGACGCTGCGCACTGCGGATCGTCAACCCGGCAACCGGTCCGTTCGCGGCCCGGCTGCCGGATGAACCGTCGATCCGTGCACATCGGTGCAAGGCGTCCGCCGGCCCCCGCGCAATACTGAATACGTCATGGCTCATTCAACTTTTTGTGAAATTCCGGCCGGCCGTATCGCCTACTCCCGACGCGGGATGGGGCAGCCGCTGGTCCTGCTGCATCCGATCGGCGTCGACCGGAGCTGGTGGGACGACTACGTGCAGCACTGGGCGGCATCGTTCGACGTCGTCGCGATCGATCTGCGCGGTCACGGCGACTCCAGCCTCGTCACCTCGCCGCTCACGCTCGCCGACCATGCGGGCGACGTCGCCGCCGTGTTGCGCAAGGAGAAGCTGGCCGGCGCCACGATGATCGGCGTGTCGATGGGCGGCATGATCGCGCAGCGCGTCGCGATCCAGTTTCCCGAGCTGGCCGGCGCGTTGATTCTTTGCGCCACGGCGGGTGGATTTCCCGACGAAATCCGCCCGCGCATCCTGGCGCGCGGCGACCTGAGCCGCCAGGGTTCGATGTCCGAAGTGATCGACGACACGATTGCACGCTGGTTCGCTGCCGACACGCCGCGCCCCGACCTCGTCCAGACGTGTCGCAAGCGTCTCGCCGCCGACGACTGGTTCAGCTGGAGCGCGAACTGGCAGGCAATCTCGCAGCTCGACAACCTCGGCGAACTGGCGCGCGTCAGCGTGCCGTCGCTGGTCGTCGCGGGCGACGCCGACGCCAGCATTCCGCCGGCGTTGTCGCAGAAAATCGCGGATGCGCTGCCCCACGGCCAGTTCGTCGTGGTGCCGGGCGCGGCGCACTTCGGCGCGTTCGATCGGCGCGAGGCATTCACGAAAGTATTCGACGATTTCCTCACGGCTCTCGCCCGTTGACGTGGCACGCAAGCCCGTGCTCGCGTGAAGACGGTTTCACGCGCCGCGCGGCTCGGGAGTAATCAGATAAGTGGAGCGACGCCCGCATGGGCCGATCGCCCCAAGGAGGCAGTATGGCAATCACAATCCGCTCGTCTTTCACCGTCGACGCTCCGTCGTCGGATGTCTGGACGACCATGATCGACATCGAACGGTCCGCACCGTGTTTTCCGGGCGCGGAACTCAAGGAACAGCAGCCCGACGGCAGCTATAAAGGCGGTTTCACCGTCAAACTCGGCCCGCTCACGCTGAAGTTCGCGGGCAAGTTCAAGATCGCCGAACAGAACGACGCCGACCGCACGGTCGTCGTGTCCGCCAGCGGCACCGACACGAAAGGCCGCGGCGGCGCCGACGCGCAGATCAACGCGGCCGTCACCGATGCCGGCGGCGGCAAGACGAAAGTCGACGTGGTCTCGGACGTGAATCTGTCGGGCACGGTGGCACAGTACGGACGCGGTGCCGGCATGATCGAGGCGCTCTCGCAACAGTTGCTCAATCAGTTCGCCAAAAATCTGACCGCGCTGATCGAGTCGGATACGGCGCACGCCGCCGAGCCTGCCGAAGTGACGGAAAGCGCCGCCACGGGAAACGCGGCAAGCAGCGCTGAAATCAACGCCGCCGGTTCGGCCACGCCGTCTGCCCAGGCGAGCGCGCCGAACGTCAGCCACGAATCGGCCACGCCGACCCCGCAAACTGAAACGGCGGCCGCACCGCGCCCCGCCACCCAGCCGCGCCGTCCGCCGCCCCCTCCGGTCGCGCCGCTCGATGCGGGCGCACTCATGCGCAAGGCCATGTGGCAGTCGATCCGCAATTACTTCGCGCGGCTCTTCGGACTCAAGCAGCACCACTGACCAGGCCGCCGCACTATCGGAGTACGCATGAAACCCAGTGAATTCCAGTATCACGCGCCGACCACCATCGACGAAGCCGCGCAACTGCTCGGCACGCTCGACGACGCGCGCGTGCTCGCGGGCGGCCAGTCGCTGATGCCGATGATGAACTTCCGGTATCTGATGACCAGTCATCTGATCGATCTGAACGGCGTCGAGGCGCTCACCCGTATCGAGGAACGCGACGGCCGTCTGCATATCGGCGCGATGGCACGCCAGCGCGATATCGAACTGTCGCCGCTCGTGACGAAGCGCGCGCCGCTGATCCGCGAGGCGTATCAGCTCGTCAGCCACAAACAGATCCGCAATCGCGGCACGCTCGGCGGCAGCCTGTGCCAGCTCGATCCGTCGTCGGAGCAGCCCTGCTTCACGGCCGCGCTCGACGGTGTGCTGTCGATCGCGCGTTACGAAGACGGCGCTGTGACCACCCGCGAGTTGCCGATGTCCGACTGGGCGATGATGTACATGACGCCCGCGCTCGAAGAAGGCGAGCTGCTCGCCGGCATCTCGCTCGACATCTGGCCCGAAGGCCACGGTTATGCATTCGAAGAGTTCGCACGGCGTCATGGCGATTACGCCATCGTCGGCGTCGCGGCGCTCTGCACGGCCGATCCGCAAGGACATCTCGATCGCGTGTCGCTGACTATCTGCGGTGTCGCGCCCGGCCCCGTGCGCATGCACGAAGTCGAGACCGCGTTGCGCGGCCGTCCGATGGACGACGCCGCGCTGCGGATCGCGAGCGACGCTGCCCGCGCACTCGACGTGATGACCGACGCGCACGTCAGCACCGACTATCGCCAGCATCTCGCCGGCGTTCTGACCGAAAGAGCGCTGAAGACCGCGTTCTCGCGCGTCGCAAGACCCTCATAAAGTGAGCAAGGAGAGAGACATGGAGACTCGTACTGTCAGAGTCGTCGTCAACGGCACCGCCTACGAGCGCGACGTGGAACCGCGCCGCATGCTGGGCGACTTCCTGCGTCACGACCTCGAACTCACCGGCACGCACTACGGCTGCGAGCACGGCGTATGCGGCGCCTGCACCGTGCTGATCGAAGGCCGCACGGCACGCGCCTGCCTGACGCTCGCGGCTCAGGTGAACGGCCGCTCGCTGACCACCGTCGAAGGACTCGCGCACGAGGACGGCACGCTCAACGAACTGCAGAAAGCCTTCAGCGAAACGCACGCCTTGCAGTGCGGGTTCTGTACGCCCGGCATGCTGATGACGCTGACCGAACTGCTGAACGAAACCGATTCGCCCAGCGAGGCCGAGATTCGCGAAGCGATCACCGGCAATCTGTGCCGCTGTACGGGCTACCAGCCGATCGTCGCCGCCGCCCTGCTCGCCGCGCAACGTATCCGCGACCAGCGCGCCACCGCACCGACGGCGCACGCGACGGAGTAACACGATGGAAATTTCCGACCTGAAAGGTGCCCCGACCGACCAGCGCTTCATCGGCAAGCGCATTGCTCGCACCGAAGACAAAAAGCTGCTGAAGGGCCAGGGCTCCTACGTGGACGACGTGCATCTGCCGAACATGCTGCAGGCTGCCGTACTGCGCAGTCCGCACGCGCACGCAAAAATCGTTTCGATCGACTGCAGCGCCGCACGCGAACTCAAGGGCGTGCACGCCGTCTACACGCACGCCGATCTGAACGGCCGCGCCCGTGGCCGCGCGCCTTCCATGCTGCCAAATCCGGCGATCCGCTTCGAGCGCACCCAGGAATTGCTCGCCTCGACGGAAGTGACCTTCGCGGGCGAAGCGGTGGCCTTCGTGGTCGCCGACAACCGCTACATCGCGGAAGACGCGTGCGGTCTGATCGAGATCGAATACGACACGCTGCCCGCCGTCGCCGACTGCCGCGCAGGTCTGCTTCCGGAGTCGCCGCTGTGCCACACCGAAGCGAAAGACAACGTCGTCGCGCACATCGACATGGGTTTCGGCGACATCGACGCCGCCTTCGCGAACGCGCCGCATGTCGTCGAGGCCACGTACTGGCAGAACCGCGGCTCCGCGCATCCGATGGAAACGCGCGGTTATCTTGCCGAATATCACGCCACCAACGACGAGTTGACGGTGTGGTCGTCAGGTCAGGCGCCGCACCACGAGAAAAAGAATCTCGTCGAACTGCTCGAATGGGACCCCGAGAAACTGCGCGTGCTGATGAACGACGTCGGCGGCGGTTTCGGTCCGAAGCTGCCGTTCTATCCGGAAGAAGCACTCGTCGCCATCGCGGCGGTGGCGCTCAAGCGTCCCGTCAAATGGATCGAAGACCGCCGCGAGCATTTTCTGGCGGTCACGCAGGAGCGCGACCAGTGGTGGACCGTGCGCATGGCGCTGGAGAACAACGGCAAGATTCGCGGCGTGAAGCTGGAGATGGTGCACGACAACGGCGCGTTCCTGCCGTGGGGCATCATCACTCCGTACATCTCCATCACGACCACGCCGGGACCGTACGTGATCCCCGCGATGCACGCCAAACTCGATGTCGTGTACACGAACAAATGCGCGACCTCGCCGGTGCGCGGCGCGGGCCGCCCGCAAGCCGTGTTCGCCATGGAGCGCATTCTCGACAAAGCGGCTCACACGCTCGGCATGGACCGCGCCGAACTGCGCTGGCGCAATCTGATCCAGCCGGAGCAGATGCCGTACGACGCAGGCTTCATCTATCGCGACGGTAGCCCGCTGCGCTACGACAGCGGCGACTATCCGGCGTGCCAGAAAGCCGCGCTCGATCGCGCGAACTACGAGGGCTTCGCCGAACGCAAAGCCGAGGCGCGCCGTCAGGGCCGCTTCATCGGCATCGGCATGGCAAGCTTCGTTGAAGGTACCGGCATGGGTCCGTTCGAAGGCGCGACGGTGCGCGTGCAGGCGAGCGGCCGCGTCGTGGTGATCACCGGCGCGTCGCCGCAGGGCCAGGGCCACAAAACGACGTTTGCGCAGATCTGCGCGGAGCAGCTGAACGTAGCGCTCGAAACTATCGACGTGATTACCGGCGACACCGGCGGCATTTCGATGGGCGTCGGCACGTTCGCGAGCCGCGCAACCGTCAATGCCGGCAACTCGGTCTACATCGCCGCGCAGGCCGTCGGCGAAAAAATGCTCACGCTCACGGCGCATCTGTGGAAATGCGAGACCAGTGAACTCGTGCTGATCGAAGGTCATGTGGCGCGGCGTTCCGGCATCGAACAACGCATCAGCTACGGCGAGCTCGCGAAAATTTCGCAAGGCATGCCGGGCTTCACGATGCCCAAGGGTCTCACCGCCGGACTCGAAGAAACCAAATACTTCTCGCCCGCGCAGTCCACGTATTGCAACGGCACGGCCGTGGTGGAACTCGAAGTGGATCGCGAGACCGGCCACATCAACATCCTCAATTACGTGATGGCGCACGACTCGGGCAAGCTCATCAATCCGATGATCGTCGACGGTCAGGTGATCGGCTCGGTCGCGCACGGCATCGGCAACGCGACGCTCGAATGGATGCAGTACGACGAGAACGCGCAACCCACCACGACCAACTTCGGCGAATACCTGCTGCCGATGGCGACCGACGTGCCGAACGTCGACATCGTGCACCTCGAAACGCCCTCGCCGCTCAATCCGCTCGGCGTCAAGGGCGCGGGCGAAGGCGGCACGATTCCGGCCGCCGCGGCGATCGTTTCGGCCATCGAAAACGCGCTCTCGGAGTACGGCGTCGAATTCACCGAAGCGCCGCTCGTGCCGCAGCGCGTGTTCCAGAAACTCAAGGAGGCCGGCGCCTACGCGCGCTGACCTGCGCAGGCGCCCGCGCGATGCGGGTGCCACTCCCTGTTTTCATTGTTTGGACCTTTCTCCATGACGACCGAATTCACCGCAGCGCTCCACGAATCCGAATACCGGATCACCCTGTCCCAGCCGGAACTGGGCAACACGCTCACGCTCGATGCGATGCGCGCACTCGCCGCCGAGATTCGCAAGGCCGGGCGCGACAGCCATGTGAAGATCATCCGCATCCGTGCGTCCGGCCCCGCCTTCTGCCGCGGCCGCGCGGCCAGCGCACCGCCCGCCACGCCGCAGAGTTCCGAGCAGTTCCGCCGCAACGTGGCCGATCCGATTCTCGACGTCTACCGCGCGATGCACGAAAGCGAAGTGCCGCTACTCGCCGAAGTGCAAGGCGACGCCGAAGGTTTCGGCTGTGCGCTCGTCACCGCGTGCGACATGGCCGTCGCTGCGGACAGCGCGCGCTTCAATCTGCCCGAGCTGCAGAAAAACCTGCCGCCGACGCTGGTGCTGTCCGTGCTGCGCTACAAGGTGCCGCCGAAGGCGTCGGCGCACATGGTCTATCTCACCGAGACCATCGACGCCGCGAATGCGCGCGACTGGGGTATCGTCGCCGAAGTCGTGCCGGCAGCGAAGTTGAGCGAACGCGCCGACGCGATGGTCGCGTCGATCTGCACGCGCGACCGGATCGCCATCGCGACGCTCAAGACGTATTTCCGCGAGATCACGATCCCCAACTTCTCGCTGGCAAGCGAAGTGGCGGGCGCCTCGCTCGCGAACGCCATGACGTCGATGCGCCGCTAGGCTCGCGCCGAATACCGCCGCTCGCGCGGCATCGGCGCCACGGATCGAACTCGCACTACCCTGCCCGCGCCGGGCAGCATTTCAAGCAATAAGGGCGCCGCGCAACGCGGCGTTACACGGGACTTCTAGCCATGGCTGAACAAGACACCACTTCCACGACTGCCGCGAACGCCGCGAACGCCGGTTACGCGGATCTGCACGAGCACATTGCCCGTCTCGACGCCGCCGGATTGCTGTACCGCATCGACGAGCCCGTCAATAAAGACACCGAAATGCATCCGCTCGTGCGCTGGCAGTTTCGCGGCGGCATTCCGGAAGCCGATCGCAAGGCCTTCCTCTTCACGAATATCGTCGACAGCAAGGGCCGCAAATACGACATTCCGGTTATCGTCGGCGGGATTGCCGCGAATCCGGAGATCTACCGGATCGGCATGAACGTGCCGACGCTCGACGACATCGGCGACGCGTGGAATCGCGCGATCGACCATCCGGTGCCGCCCGTGGTGGTCGAGAGCGGTCCGGTGCACGACATCGTGATCGAAGGCCGCGATCTCGAAGGGCCCGGCAACGGACTCGAGTCGCTGCCACTGCCGATCTCGACGCCCGGCTTCGACGCCGCGCCGTATATGACCATGACCGGCGTGATCTCGCGCGATCCGGAAACCGGCGTGCAGAACATGGGCACCTATCGCGGCCATCTGAAATCGGCCACCCGTCTGGGCATGATGATGCTCGTGAATCTGCGTGCGGGCGGTCTCGATCACTGGCGCAAATACTCGGCCAGAGGCGAGAAAATGCCGGTCGCCATCGTGCTCGGCGCTCCGCCGCTGGTGGCTTTCCAGGGGCCGCAGAAGTTGCGCCCCAACGTCGACGAACTGAGCGTGGCCGGCGGCCTTGCCGGCGCGCCGATCCGCGTCGTCAAGGGTCGCACCGTCGATCTGATGGTGCCGGCGGAAGCGGAAGTGGTGGTCGAAGGTTACGTCGACCCGACGTATCTGGAGCCGGAAGGTCCGTTCGGCGAAAGCCACGGCTACGTCGCGCTGGAAGACTACAACCTCTCGATCGAAGTCACGGCCATCACGCGCCGCAAGGATGCGGTGCTGACCTCGATCATCTCGCAGGTCACGCCGTCCGAATCGAGCGTCATCAAACGTCTTGCCTACGAGCCGATGTTCCTGCGTCACCTGCGCGATCACCTCGGCATTCGCGGCATCAAGAAAGTGTCGTTGCACGAGCCGCTCACGAATTTGCGCCGCTTCGTGTTCCTGCAGTTCGAACGCGGCGCGAAGCGTACCGAAGTCTGGCGCGCGCTGTACGGCACGATGTCGCTGCAGGCCGCAATCGGCAAGTTCGTGATCGCCGTCGACGACGATATCGATCCGGACAACGCCGACGCCGTGTTCTGGGCAATGGGTTACCGCTGCAATCCGGTCGAGGACGTGAAGCTGATTCCGTTCCGCGAGCCGGGCCACGGTCCGCGCTCGGATCACGACACCGGGCTCGATTCGGCCATGCTGGTCGACGCGACCATGAAGGCGCCGATGCCGCCGCTCGCGTTGCCCAAGAAGGAATACATGGAAAACGCCAAAGTGTTGTGGGAGCGTCTCGGCCTGCCGAAGCTCAAGCCGGAATCGCCGTGGTACGGCTATTCGCTCGGCGACTGGACCGAGGAATGGGACCGCAATGCCGAGCAGGCCACGCGCGGCGAATGGATGCAACGCGACGCGTCCTATCAGGCGCGCCGCAGGAGCGGCGTCGAGCCGAATTCGCCGGTGCGCGGCATCGAGGGCAATCATGGCGACGAATAACAGCACGCCTGAGCGGATCATCGTCGGCATCACCGGCGCATCCGGTGTGATCTACGGCATCCGTGCGCTCGAACTGCTCGCCGAGGCGGGTGTCGAGACGCATCTCGTGATCAGCAAGGCCGCCGAACTGACGATGACCTACGAAACCGAGTTCCGCGCGGCCGATCTGCGCGCGCTGGCGTCGAAGTGGTATGCGCCGGCCGATATCGGCGCGGCCATTTCGTCGGGCTCGTTCAAGACCAAAGGCATGCTGATCGTGCCGTGCTCGGTGCGCTCGATGAGCGAAATCGCTACCGGCATCACCAGTTCGCTGATCAGCCGCGCGGCCGACGTCGTGCTGAAAGAGCGCCGGCGTCTCGTGCTCGGCGTGCGCGAAACGCCGCTGCATGGCGGACATCTGCGCACGCTCGTGCAGCTCTCCGACATGGGCGCGATCATCGCGCCGATCGTTCCGGCCTTCTATTCGAAGCCGCAAACGATCGCCGATATCGTCGATCACACGGTCGGCCGCATGCTCGATCTGTTCGACATCGAAACCGGCGTGGTCAAGCGCTGGAAAGACCAGCCGCAGGAGTCGTAAGCCACGCACTCTGCGGGCCGTCCCGCTGTCACTCCCTACCTCACAGGCTCGCCGCACAGCGCGGCGGCGAGCCGCCTCTCGCGATGACCATGACCGAATCCAATCCGCTTTCCCGGCTCGCCGATCCGAGCCTGTTGCGCACGCTCGCCTACATCGACGGCGTATGGTGCGGCGCCGACGATGCCCGCACCTTTGCGGTCGACGATCCCGCCACCGGCGAGAAACTCGCCGACGTCCCGCTCATGACCGACGTCGAGACGCGCCGCGCGATCGAAGCCGGCGAGCGTGCACAGCGCGGCTGGCGTGCGCTGACCGCGGCACAGCGCGCCGCCGTTCTGAAGCGCTGGCACGCGCTGATGGTGGCCAATACCGACGACCTCGCCATCATCATGTCGGCCGAGCAAGGCAAGCCGCTCGCCGAAGCGAAGGGCGAGATCGGCTATGCGGCGTCGTTCATCGAATGGTTCGCCGAACAGGCCAAACGGATCGACGGCGACGTGCTCGCCTCGCCCGCCGCCGACAAACGCATGCTGGTGACGAAAGAGCCGATCGGCGTCTGTGCCGCGATCACGCCGTGGAATTTCCCGGCCGCGATGATCACGCGCAAGGTCGCGCCCGCGCTCGCCGCCGGTTGCGCGATGATCGTCAAACCCGCCGAAGCCACGCCCTTGTCGGCGCTCGCGCTCGCCGAACTCGCGCATCGTGCGGGTGTGCCGGCCGGCGTGTTCAGCGTGGTCGTGGGCAACCCGCGTGCGATCGGCGCGGAGATGACCGGCAATCCCATCGTGCGCAAACTCTCGTTCACCGGTTCGACGCCGGTGGGACGATTGCTGATGAGCCAGTGCGCGCCGACGGTCAAGAAACTCTCGCTCGAACTGGGCGGCAACGCGCCTTTCATCGTATTCGACGACGCCGATCTCGACGCGGCCGTCGAGGGCGCGCTTGCTTCGAAGTACCGCAATGCCGGGCAAACCTGCGTCTGCACGAATCGCTTCTACGTGCAGGACGGCGTGTACGACGCCTTCGCCGAAAAATTCGCGGCGGCAGTCGCCCGCATCAAGGTCGGCAATGGTTTCGAAGGGGGCGTCACGCAAGGCCCGCTCATCAACGAGGCCGCGGTGGAAAAGGTCGAGTCGCATATCGCCGACGCCGTGGCGCACGGTGCGCGCGTGCTGACCGGCGGCAAGCGTCACGCGGCGGGCAAGCTGTTCTTCGAACCGACCGTGGTGGACGGCGTCACTGCTTCGATGCGCTTCGCGACCGAGGAAACTTTCGGCCCGGTCGCGCCGCTGTTCCGCTTTCACGAGGAAGCGCAAGCCATTGCCGCGGCGAACGCCACCGAGTTCGGCCTCGCCGCCTACTTCTATAGCCGCGACATCGGCCGCATCTGGCGCGTTGCGGAAGCGCTCGAATACGGCATGGTCGGCATCAACACCGGCCTGATCTCGAACGAAGTCGCACCATTCGGTGGCGTGAAGCAGTCCGGCCTCGGCCGCGAAGGCTCGAAGTACGGCATCGAGGAGTATCTGGAAATCAAATATCTGTGCATGGGCGGCCTTTGAGCGGCGCCGGCTGACGGCGGGGCCTGGCAGGTAGTTCGGCGGCCGGTCGCGTCGACTTTCTACCCGAAATTGCCCCCTGGCCTTCATCAAAAGCCGGCGTCCGGCAGTGTCTGCACGGCATGGCGCGCCGCGTGTCGGGCGCGCTTCCGTGCGCGGTTTTGTCCCGTTCAAACGGGCGACATCGCCGCGTTGACAGCCGTCGTATTGACATGCAATCATACAATCACACTGAATCACCCACATGCTGGGTCTCATATCCAGGAGACAGAATGTCATCATCGGCTCACGAAGTTTCGCGCACCGACGCCACCACCGGCGCACCGCACGATCTGCAGGAACATATCGCCCGGCTGGAGGCCAAGGGCCTGCTGACGCGCATCGACCGGCCGATCAACAAGGACACGGAACTGCACCCGCTCGCGCGCTGGCAATTCCAGGGCGGCCTGCACGAGGATCAGCGGCGCGCTTTCCTGTTCACCAACGTGGTCGACGGCGAAGGCAACACGTATGACATTCCGGTGCTGATCGGCGGCCTCGCCGCTTCGCCGGAAATCTACGCCACGGGCCTCGGCTTGCCGGTCGAGCAGATCGGGAAAGCCTGGACCGAGGCGATTGCCGAGCCGGTGCCGCCCGTCATGGTGACGCACGCGCCGTGTCAGGAAGTGGTGATCAGCGGCGACGCGCTGAAGACGCGCGGTCTCTCGCGCCTGCCGGTGCCGGTATCCACGCCGGGCTTCGACGCGGCGCCGTATCTCACCGCCACGCTTTGCGTGACCAAAGATCCTGAAAGCGGCGTGCAGAACATGGGCACGTACCGCGCCGCGCTGAAATCGGAAGACCGTCTGGGCGTGCGGATGGCGAGCCGCTTGTCCGGCGCGGGCGGTTATCTGCATTGGGAAAAATATCGGGCCGAAGGCAAGCAGATGCCGTGCGCCATCGTGCTGGGTTGCGCGCCCGCGGTGCTGTTCACCGGCCCGCAAAAACTGCAGATCGATCAGGACGAGATGGCCGTGGCAGGTGGTTTGATGCGCGCGCCGGTCGAGGTGGTACGTTGCAAGACCATCGACCTCGTCGTGCCAGCCGACGCCGAAATCGTGATCGAAGGCCTGATCGACACCGACGCGCTGGAGCCCGAAGGTCCGTTCGGCGAGAGCCACGGACACATCGCGCTGGAGGACTACAACATGTCCATGCACGTCACTGCGATCACGATGAAGAAGAAGCCGGTTTTCGTGTCGATCATCAGCCAGGTGACGCCCAGCGAAAGCTCCGTGCTCAAGAAAGTCGCCTACGAACCTCTGTATCTCGAACATCTGCGCAAGGTGATGGGCGTGCGCGGCATCGAGCGCGTGGTGATGCACGAGCCGCTCACCAATCTGCGCAAGGTGATTTTCCTGCAATTCGCGCGCGGCACGCAGCAGGCGGAAGTCTGGCGCGGCCTGCAAGGCGCCGCGACACTGCAGGCGCAGTGCGGCAAGCTGGTGATCGCCGTGTCCGAAGACATCAATCCGGAAAATGCGGACGCGATTTTCTGGTCGCTCGCCTACCGGGCCGACTTCACCCACGACCTGCACGTGACACCTTATCGCGCCAGCGGCCACGGTCCGAAGTCCGGCCGGGCGCCGCTCGAAAGCACGCTGCTGATCGACGCGACGCTCAAGCATCCGATGCCGCCGCTGGCGCTGCCGACCGAGCCCTTCATGAGCGCCGCACGCAAGATCTGGGAAGAACTCGACCTGCCGCGACTCACGCCGCAGTCGCCATGGCACGGCTATCACCTGGGCGATTGGGACAAGCGCTGGGACGACTATGCCGACGCGGCCACCAAGGGTGGATGGCGCGAAACGGGCGAACGGACCTGGGCCAACCGGCGCGGCGGCGTGAAGCCGGAGACGCCGGTGCGCGAGGCGTCGGGCGGACACGGCGAGTGAACTCGACGAATCAGCGTGACGAACGAGCGCAACCCATGAGCGCGGCAGACAAGGACACACGAGGCCCACGCCACGCGCCCGCCGAACGTCGGCAACCCAGGAGCAGAGGCATCCGGAGACAGCCATGACTCAACACACTACCGTCGATATCGCCCAGGTCGTCGAGACGCAGGAACGCAGCTGGTTCACCGTGAGCCTCTTCATTCTGTGCGCCCTCGTGATGCTGGCGGACGGTTTCGACAACCAGGCCCTGAACTACGCCGCGCCCGGCATCATCAGGGAATGGGGCATCAACCGGGCGCTGATGACGCCCGTGTTCAACATCAGCATCGTCGGCTGGATGGCGGGTTCGGTCGTCTTCGCCATGCTGGCCGACCGCATCGGCCGGCGGCGCGCCATTCTGCTGGCGACCGCGCTGTTCGGCGGCTTCACTTTCGCCGTGCCGTTCGCGCACAACCTGGTGGAACTGTCGATTCTGCGCTTCTGCGCCGCGCTCGGCATCGGCGGCGGCATGCCGATGGCGGTCTCGCTCATCACCGACTACGCCCGCTCGGGCAAGCGCGGGCTGATCATCACCCTGCTCTATCTCGGCTACACCGCGGGCTCGTCCGGCGGCGGCCTGCTCGCGGCGGAAATCATCCCGGCGTACGGCTGGCGCTCGGTCTTCTATCTCGGCGGTGCCGGCGCCGTGGTGGCGGTCGTCATCCTGTTCATCGGACTGCCGGAATCGATCCGCTATCTGAGCCTGCGCAATCCTTCCAGTGAACGCATCCTCGCCTATGCCCGCAAACTGAAGCCGAGCGCGCGCTTCGCGGACGACACGCGCTTCACCTTCCAGGAGCAGGCGCGCACGGGTGTGCCGGTGCGCCATCTGTTCACCGAAGGCCGTTCCGCGATGACCGCTTTTCTCTGGCTTGCGCTCGGCTTCTCCTTCGTCACGCACTTCTTCCTGTCGCAGTGGATGACGACGCTGCTCACCGACGAAATCGGCTATGCGAATGCGGCCCGCAGCCAGGCGTTGTTCCAGCTTGGTGCCGGCTTCAGCTGGTTCTTCGGCTGGCTGATCGACCGCAAAGGCGTGCGCGTGATGACGCTGACGATGATCCTCGGCGCGATTCCGGTGGCGGCGCTCGGCGTGGCCGTCGGCACGGGCGCCAGCCTGACCATGGTCATGGCGCTGGCCTCGGGGCTGCTGGTGCTGGGCGGCAATATCGGCCTCAATGCCATTTCGAGCATGATCTATCCGACCTTCATCCGTTCGACGGCGACCGGCGCCTCCTTCGCGGTGGCGCGCATCGGCGCCATCGTCGGGCCGCTGCTGGCCGGTGTGCTGATTGCGCTCGGCACGCCGATCGGCACGATCTTCCTGCTCGGCGCGTTGCCGCTGCTCGCAGCCGGCGTGGCCTGCTTCATGCTGAACCGGACCATCACGCCCGAAGCCGCGCGGGAAATGTCCTTGCGCTCGGCGCTGTCGCGGCACTGACGGGCGAGTGCGCCGAGAGTCTCACTATGGATAGCGTCAATCTCGAAGTGCTGAAGACGAGCGTTCGCTGGATCGAAAGCGGCCGGCGTGTGCTGCTCGTCACCGTGGTCAGGACGTGGGGTTCGTCGCCGCGGCCCGAAGGCGCGATGCTCGCCATCTGCGACGACGGCGCGGCGGTCGGCTCCGTCTCCGGCGGTTGCATCGAGGACGATCTGATCGACCGCGTGCGGCGGCATGGCATCGAAGAAACGCGCCCCCAGGCGTTGAAGTACGGCATTTCGGCCGACGAGGCGCATCGTTTCGGCCTGCCGTGCGGCGGCACGATCGAACTGGTGCTCGAACCGCTGACGCGCGCAAGCGGCATCGACGATCTATGCCGCCGCGTGGCGGCCGGGCAACTCGTCGCGCGCTCGCTCGACATGAAAACTGGCGCGGCGCGGCTCGTGCCGGCCTGCGCCACCGACGGCGTCGATTTCGACGGACGGCGACTGCTGACCATTCACGGTCCGCGCTACCGGATGCTCGTGATCGGCGCCGGCCAGCTTTCGCGCTATCTTTGCCAGATCGCCCTCGGGCTGGATTATCAGGTGACGGTGTGCGACCCGCGCGAGGAATACACGGACACGTGGCACGTGCCCGGCACCACGCTCGTGCGCACGATGCCCGACGACGCCGTGCTCGACATGAAACTCGACGAGCGCTGCGCGGTGATCGCCCTCACGCACGATCCGAAGCTCGACGACCTCGCGCTGCTGGAAGCGCTGCGAACGCCGGCATTCTATGTCGGCGCGCTCGGATCGCGACGCAACAACGCCGCGCGGCGCGAGCGGCTCGAAACGTATTTCGATCTCGGCAAGGACGAACTCGACCGCTTGCGCGGCCCCGTCGGCATTTATATCGGCAGTCGCACGCCGCCTGAAATCGCCGTCTCGGTGCTGGCCGAAGTGACGGCGATCAAGAACGGTGTCGCGCTGCCGGACGAAATGCGCGTGGAAGCCGCGAAGGCCGTGCTCGACATCGCAGTCGACCGGCAATCCAGTTGCGCTGTGAATCTTGCCGTAAGCGAGCACCGCTGATAAAAAATCAGCCGGCGCTCGCTCCGTTCATCAGAACCGGTGACGCAGACCCGCGCCCACCACCACCTGCTGGTTCGACGACGACGCGCTCTGCCCGCTCACGTCCGCGGTCAAACCCGAACCGTCCGCGCTGATGTGCTGGTAACTCGTCTGCACGTACACGTCCGTTCGTTTGGACAGCGAATAATCCGCCTGCACCGAGACCTCGTGCCACTTCGGATGATGCGCGCCGCTCGCGTTCGAGATCGCTCCGTCGGTATAGGTGTATTCGCCGTTCAGGCTCAAGGCCGGCGTCAGCGCATAGCTCGCGTTGAGTTCGTAATTGCTGAAACTTGCGCCCTGCCCGTTCACCGCGATGCCGAGGCTGTTCGCGCCGTTGATCGTGGTCAGTCCGCCGAGTTGCGTACGCGTCCAGACGAAGCCGAACTTCGCCGCGCCGAGCACGTAGTTCAGGCCTGCGCCGTAGGTGCGCTGACGCGCCGCGATGAAGGTGCGATCCGTGAGCGTGAGTGCGCCGCCCGTGTTGCTGCCGCCGCCGTTGTCGGCCTGCAGGTAACCCGCCGCGAGACTCAGCGGGCCGGCATCGTACGATGCGCCGAAGCTGTACAGACGGTTGTCGTCGAAACCGCCGGCTTCGTTCGAGAAGCCGTACAGCGCGCCGAAACGCAGACCCGAATAATCGGTGCTGGTGAATTTCAGCGAGTTGTTCACGCGAAACGAGTTGTTCAGATTGTCGTTGTCGTACGGATGCGCGGACAGATTATTGCCGCCGGGATGATGTCCCGTGAAGCTGAGCGGCGCCAGATAATCCACCACCGAATCGTACTGACGGCCGAGCGTCACCGTGCCGTACTGGTGATTCGTGAGCCCCGTGTACGCCTGATAGCCGAACTCGCGGCCGCCCTGGCGCAGCGTGCCGTTCATCACGCTGAAGCCGCTTTCGAGCTGGAAGATCGCGAACGTGCCGCCGCCGAGATCTTCCGCGCCGCGAAAGCCCCAATGGCTGCCCGTCACGTTGCCGCTGCCCGCCTGGACGTTGCTGTGACCACCCTGACTGTTCGTGTACGACAAGCCCGCGTCGATGATGCCGTATAGCGACACGCTCGACTGCGCTTGCGCCGTCGAGACGAAACCCACGGTGGACCCCGCCGCGCAAGCGGCGATCACGAGAACCTTCTTCATTTTTTTCCTGGAGTGTTGAGAGATCGAAACACCGCGCGCACGCGTGCCGCCGCGACGCCCCGGCAAGTGCGCCGGCGCGGGACACGTGAAGGCGGTTTTAAAGCAGGCTGGCTGGGCCGTTCGACTATCGGCTGGCGATGCCCGTGGTGTGACCGGCGAGACCGTCGATCAGCACTTGATGGTGGCCGCGCGAGCATGGCTCGATTCGCGCGAGCACACCGAAAACTTCGGCAAGACTGGCGGGCGTGACGACCGCTTGCGGCGCGCCGAAATGCACGATGCGCCCGCCATGCAGCAACATCGCGCGATCGCAGGTACGCATGGCGGTATTGATGTCGTGCAACACCACCACGGTCACGATGCGGCGCTCGCGGGTCACCTCGCGCAACACCTGCATCACGTGAAACTGGTGATTCAGATCGAGCGCCGACAGCGGCTCGTCGAGCAGCAGCACTTGCGGGTCGCGTACCAGCGCCTGCGCGATGCCGACGAGTTGCCGCTGGCCGCCCGAGAGTTCGTCGAGCGGGCGCGCGGCGAGCGCATCGAGACCGAGACGCTGCAGCACCGCATGCGCGTGGCCGACATCGTCCGCGTGACTCGTGTAATGGGCCATGCCGCGTGTGGCGCGGCAGGCCACCAGCACGGATTCGAGCACCTGCAGTCGCACGCCGGCCGGCAAGGCTTGCGGCAGATACACCACGCTATGCGAACGCGCGCTGATCGCGGAGAGCGCGAGCGTTTCGCCGTCGAGCGTCAGCGTGGCGCGCTTCGCGCGGGTGAGTCCCGCGAGCGTGCGCAGCAAGGTCGATTTGCCGCTGCCGTTCGGTCCGAGCAGCGCGGTGATTTCGCCGCGCGGCAGCGGTCCGGCTTCGAGCGAATCGAGCACGTCGCGCTTCGCGTAGCCGACGCTGAGATCGTGTATGTGCAGACCGCTCATCCGAGTTCACCTTGCGAGCGCACCACGATGCCGAGAAACAGCGGAATGCCGACCAGCGCGGTGACGATGCCGACCGGAATCAGCACGCCAGGAATCAGCAGCTTCGAGGCGATCGACGCGAGCGACAGCATCAGCGCGCCGAGCAACGCACTGCCCGGCAGATAGAAACGGTGATCTTCGCCGAACAGCGTGCGCGCGATATGCGGCGCGATCAGCCCGACGAATCCGATCGTGCCGACGAATGATACCGCCAACGCCGAGAGCACCGACACGCGCAGCAGCGTGCCAAGCCGCAGGCGTCGGACGTCGATGCCGAAACTCGCGGCACGGTCTTCGCCCAAACGCAGCGCGGTCAGCGTCCACGCGTTGCGCATCGAGAGCGGCACGGCGACGGCCAGCGCTGCACTCAGCACGCCGATCTTCGTCCAGTCGGCGCGCGCGAGCGAACCGAGCGTCCAGAACACGAGACCTTGCAGCGCGTCGGCCGAGGCGATGAACTGCATCAGCGAGACCAGCGCGTGAAACGCGAACACCAGCGCAATGCCCATCAGCACCACACCCGCCGTGCTCATGCCGCGCCAGCGCGCGACGCCGTCGAGGACCAGCGCGGACAGCAGCGCGAACACGAAGGCATTGGCCGACACGATCCACGTCTGCGCGACGCCGGGAATCGCGAGGTCGAGCACGATGGCGAGCGAGGCGCCGAACGCCGCCGCTGCCGACACGCCGAGCGTGTACGGACTGGCGAGCGGATTGTTGAGGATGGTCTGCATCTCGGCGCCGGACAGTCCGAGCGACGCGCCGACCACCAGCGCCATCACCGCATAGGGCAAACGGATTTGCCACACGATCACGCTGGTTGCCGGATCGGCGGACGCGCGATCGAATACGGTGCGCAGCAGCGTGCCGAGCGGCAGGCCCGAGGGCCCCGAGCGCAGGTCGAACAGCAGCGACGCGGCGATCAGGAGCGCGAGCACCGCGAGCCACGACACGCGTCGCTGCGTCAGACGACGGTAGTGATGAACGCTGTCGCCGGCCAGCGCCGCGGGATTCTGGAGCGTGGACATCGAAGGCAACGCTCAGCGCGCGGCGACGGGCGTCGCGGGACTCGGGCTATCCACCCAGTACGCGCCGTCCGGCGGCACGGCGAGAAAGCGCCGGTACAGTTCCGCCTGCGTCGCATGCACGTCCAGGTCCTTGAACTGTTGCGGATAGAACCACTTGGCGAACGCCTCGATGGCGACGATGTTGTACGGCGAATCGTAGTAGTTGTGCGAGATGCCGTGCACGCGGCCGTCGTGGATCGCCTGAATGGTGTCGAAGCCCGGTCGCGCGGCGAGTGCCGCGAGACTCGAGCGCGCGTCGGCGTCGCTCGTCAGGGCGCCCACGCGCAGCGACGCGAGGCCCGGCTTGGTGCGGCTGCCGGTTGCGATGTACACGTCGGGACGCGCCGCGATCACCTGCTCCATGCTGATGTCGCCGAGCACGCCCGGCACGAGGCCGGCCGCGATGTTGCGTCCGCCGGCCGCCGTCACGAATTCGCCGAAGTTGCCGTTGCCCGCGGTGTGGCAGCAGCCCGCGTCCCACACACCCGCGAGCAGGTCGACGAATACTTTCGGGCGCTGCGCCGCCGGCACCTGGTTCACCACGCTCTGCACGCGGGCCAGATGCTGCTGGTAGAACTGCGCGTAAGCGTCGGCCTCTTTCTCGCGATGCATCACCGCGCCGAGCAGCTTGATGCTCGGCAAGGTGTTCTGCATGGGATGAAGCCGGAAATCGACGAACACCACGGTCGTGCCGGTCGCTTCGAGTTGCTTGACCAGCGCGTTATAGCGGCTCGGGCCGTGGCCCGCCACGCTGAAAATCGCGAGGTCGGGTTTCAGGCTCAAGGCTTTTTCGTCGCTGATGCTGTCTTCGGTCGCCTTGCCGATCAGCGGCACCTGACGGATGCCGGGGAATCGTTCGGCGTAGGCGTCGTAGGTTTGCGGGTCCATGGTCGGCAGATCGCCCTGCCACCCGACGATGCGTGCGAGCGGGTTCTTGCCTTCCAGCAACGCCACGGCCATCAGCAGACGGCTTTCGCCGAGCAGGATGCGATGCGGTTCGGCGGGAATCTTCACCGTGCGGCCGGCCAGATCGGTGATGGTCTGCGTGGCCTGCGGGCCCGGTGCAGCCTGAACCGGCGCCGTGGCCGCGTTCGCGTCGGTCTGCGCGCCGAGCAAGGCGCCGCATGTCACGAGGAGGGAAACCGCGAGCGCGCGCATGGAAAACGCGCTTTTGCGTCCGCTGGAACGGGTCCGGAAAGTCGACATGATATAGTTAGTAAATGAGAACGATTGCCATTTGGCGACACTTTAGCGACGCAATGTAATGGCGATGTGTTGAAAAGCGGCTGTTTTGTAATGGAATGTGTTGGCGCGACGGAATCCGTCGAAGACGGCCGCGCGATGCGCGCATCGCGGCCAGGATCGGCGCCGGAAGACGTACTGAAGCGCGGCGCTGAAGCACGCCACAATAAGAAGAGTTGAACGATGGACCACATACTGATCGTCGACGACGATCCCAACATCCGCTCGCTGCTACGCGACTATCTGTGCGACATGGGCTACGAGACGAGCACCGCCGAAAACGGCGCGCAGATGGACCGGATCATCAAGACTTCGCAGGTGGATCTCATCGTGCTGGACCTGATGCTCGACGGCGAGGACGGTCTCGACATCACGCGCGAACTGCGCCGCGACGATAGTGTGCCGATCATCATTCTGAGCGCGCGCGGCGGCCTGCTCGACCGCATTCTCGGCCTCGAAATGGGCGCCGACGACTACCTTCCCAAGCCCTTCGATCCGCGCGAGCTGGTCGCCAAGATCAAAGTGGTGCTCAGGCGCGCGCGCGCGCTGCCGGACACGCGGCGCGCCGAACCTGCTGCGTTCGTGAGCTTCGCGGGCTGGCGACTCGACACGCGCATGAAGCAGATGCTGTCGCCCGACGGCGTGATCGTGTCGCTCGGCGGCTCGGATTTCCGGACGTTGCGCGCCCTGCTCGATCATCCGAACCGGCCGCTCTCCCGCGAGTTTCTGCTCGACCAGGTATTCGGCAAGGAACGCACGCCGCTGGATCGCTCGATCGACGTGTGCATCAGCCGCCTGCGTCAGCATCTGAAAGATGCGGCACGGCGCGCGGCGCTGATCCGCACGGTGCGCAACGAAGGTTACATGCTGGTCGCCGATGTCGCCTATGAATCCTGAGGCGCGTGAGGCGTGCGACACCCAGCCGTGGCGGCCGTGGCCGCGCTCGCTCTATGGGCGGCTCGTGTTGATTCTCGTGGTCGGCATGTTCGCCGGGCAACTGTTCACCAGCACGATCTGGTTCGAAACCCACGACCACCGCACGCTCGAAATTCCCGCGCGCCTGTTTGCGAGCCGTCTGGCCGACACCGTTCGGCTACTGCAACGCGCACCCGACCAGAACGCGCGCGACGCGATCGTCGCGGCACTCGGCGACGACCGCTATCGTCTGCGCTGGATCGCCGCGCCCGACGCGGTGCCGGCTGCGTCGGTGGCGCAGAAAAGTGTCGGCGATCTGGTGTCCGGCGTGATCGCGAGACGGCTCGGCGCACCCGTCGACGTGCATCTGCTCGCCGCGCACCTGCGCGACGACGAAGGCCGTCACGGCATTCTCAGCCTCTTCAATTCGCGCATGCCGACCGGCGACTTTCACGCGCAGCTGAACATCGCACCCGACGCGTGGCTCGACGTGCAGGCCAACGAAGGTCAGGCCGGCATGCAGACCGAACCGCGCGCGCTCGTGCTCGATTATCTGGTGCGAATCTATCTGGTGCGCTTCACGGCCGTGCTGCTGCTCGCGCTGATCGCCGTGCGTTTTGCCGTGCGGCCGTTGAAGCAACTCGCGAAGGCTGCCGAAGCGCTCGGGCGCAACATCTACCGGCCGCCGCTCGACGTGCGCGGTCCGCTCGAAGTACGCAGCGCGGCGCAGTCGTTCAATACGATGCAGAAGCAGTTGACCGACAGCATGGCCGCGCGCACGCGCCTGCTCACGGCCGTTTCGCACGATTTGCGTTCACCGCTCACGCGTCTGCGCTTGCGCGCCGAAATGCTGCCCGACCCGACTTGGCGCGAGCGCCTGCGCGGCGATCTCGACGATATGGAAGCGATGGTGCGCACCACGCTCGACGCACTGCAAGGCGTGGAAGTCACAGAAACGCGTCACGACATCGACCTCGATTCGATGCTCGACAGTCTCGCCGACGACGCGCGCGAAGCGGGACACCACGTGAGCGTGAGCGGTCGCGCGACGCGTCCGCTGTCGGGTTATCCGCGCAATCTGAAGCGCTGCCTGCAGAACCTGCTGGACAACGCCAACCGCCACGGCGATGAAGTCACGATTCACGTCGACGAGGTGCAGAACGGTATGCACAGCGGCGTACAGATCGTGATTGCCGACAACGGTCCCGGCCTCGCCGACGAAGCGATGCTGGAGCGTGTTTTCGAGCCGTATTTCCGTGTTGAAACCGCGAAACATTCCGCGGCGCAAGGCACCGGACTCGGCCTCACGATCGCACGAAGCATTGCCGCCGTGCACGGCGGCACACTGACATTACGAAACGGCCCGCAAGGCGGACTGCAGGCCGTGCTGATGCTGCCGCGTGATGCGTGAAAAGCCCGGTGAGGCTCGCTGTCAGCGCGGGCGTCTTTACGTCGTGCTCAACGACGTGCTTAACGTCGTCATTAACGTCGTGATTTACGACGTGATGCGCGTAAAGAGGCGTTCGATCATATCGGGTTTGTTCAATTGCCCGATCCACCAGTCCAGCGCTTTTCCGATCTTGTCGCGACGCCAGGCGATGTAGCAATTCGAGTACTCGCGCACGCCGACCACCTGGCGTTTCACGAGTATGCCCTTGCGCAAATACGATTCGGCCAGGGGCGCCGGCAGCATGCCGACGGCAATGCCTTCGCGAAGCGCGTCGAGCTTCGACTCGCGGTTCGAGACGAACAGCAGCGGCTGTCCTTCGTGAATCGCCACGGATTCCGGGTCCAATTCGCGTGACGTGTCGCTCATCACCACACCGAGATGAGCGGCGATCGATTCGCTGTCCAGCGGTTCGGGCAGACGCGCCAGCGGATGATGCGGCGCCATGACGAACACGTGATGCAGCGTGCCGATCGGATGCGCGACGATATTGGAGTCGAGCGGCGGTTCACCCACCGTGCCGATCGCCAGGTCGACGCGACGTGAAATCAGCGCGTCCCAGACGCCGCCAAGTACTTCGGTCGAGATGCGCAGTTGCGTGGGATTCTCTAGTTCATAGAAGTTCTTTACATACGGCCACATGGAGCCGATCTGCAGAATCTCGTCGAAACACAAACGCAGCTCGGACTCCCAGCCGTCGCGAATACCCTGCGCCTTGATTTCGAGTTGCCGCACGGCACGCAGAAGCCGGCGGCCTTCATCGACGATCGCGCGGCCTGCCTGCGTGAAAGTCGCACGCCTGCCGCGACGATCGAAGAGTTCGATGTCCGCGTCGCGCTCTACCTTGTGAACGAGGTAAGTGATCGAAGACGGCACCCGATGCAACGATTTGGCCGCTTCGGTGAAAGTGCCCGTTCGATCGATGGCCTCCAATACTTCCAGCACCTCGAATGAGAGTTTGATCGGCACGTGGCATCCTTTGGCGCTTCTGCTTATGGCTTGTTCTGAGTCCGGGACCGAATCAGAGCGATGCTGCCGCTCTGCCCTCGCTTCGTCCCGGCTGGCTGATAAAAATAATTGCGCCTTTGCGGCTTTGGTCTGACTAATATCGAAGCCCGACGCCTGTTAAAACCAGGCGCTCGCGGGCTCGATCTTCATGAGATGGGGGATTTTAAGGGAAAATTAAAACGCAGCGGGATGAAGTCGGCACAGGCGGCTTTAATCAGCTTATTTGCCTTTGGTATTTGCCTTTGATATTGGCCTTTATTTAACCTCGGTTAGTTTTGATCGGCTTCAGGCGGCACGTTTCGCGAACACGTCCTTCACAACCGGAAGCGCGGAAAACACGTTAGGCCAGCCCGCGTAAAACGCCAGTTGCGTCATGGCCTCTGCCGCTTGCGTCTCGCTGAGGCCGTTGTCCATTGCGCGGTTGAGATGGTAAGTGAGCTGCGCGACCTGCCCCGTGGCAACCAGTGCGCCGACCGTGACGAGGCTGCGGTCGCGCGGCGCCAGACCGGGTCGTAGCCACAGGTCGTTGAACAACGCATCCCGCGTGAAATCGACAACGCCCGCGCTCACCGCGCCGAAGTTCTGCTGCACCGTGCTTTCGCGCTGCGCTTCCGCCGCTTCGTCGAGCGGCAGAAAATCGACCGTTGCCGGCGGGAGTTGTGACGCGCTAATGCCGCGCTTGTCGAAAACCGCGTGCGTCGCCTCGACGGCCGCAATCGCATTGGCCCAACCTGAGTAAAACGCGAGGTGCGCGATGATTTCGGAAATCTCGCCTGGCGTCACGCCGCTGTCGAGCGCGAGTTCGAGATAGAACGGGAACGCAGACACCTGATTGCGCGCAACCAGCACCGGCAGCGTCACGATGCTGCGGTCGCGCGCCGATAACTGCGGACGTTTCCAGAGATCACCCAGCAGAACATCTTTCGTATAGCGTTGGAGCGCCGGTGAAACCGCGCTCATGCCAGAAAACATGTTAGCGGCGGAGAAATGTTCCAGACTTTGCATTTGACTCTTTCCTTTATTCACGGTGAAGCATCACCTGCAGAATCTAACGCACGCGCGTGGGGCCGACTAGGCGCTAGAATCGGCAAACACCCATGAAACGAGTTCATCAATGCGCCGCGACAGCTATAACGACCTGCTTGCCCTGATTGCTGTTGCACGCGAGCGCAGTTTTACGCGTGCCGCCGCGCAACTCGGCGTCTCGCAATCGGCCTTGAGCCACACCATCCGCTCGCTGGAAACACGGCTCGGCGCGCGACTCCTGACTCGCACCACGCGCAGCGTGGCGCCCACGGAAGCCGGCGAGCGCCTCATCAAAAGCATCGCCCCGCGTTTCGAAGAGATCGATTCTGAACTCGCGGCGGTGACGGAGTTCCGGGACAAACCCGCGGGCACGATCCGCATCACCGCAACCGACTACGCGACCGAAACGGTTTTGTGGCCGCGTCTCGCGCCGGTCCTGCACGACTATCCGGAACTCAAGGTGGAGATCGTCACCGATTATGGCCTGTCGGATATCGTCGCGGAGCGCTACGACATCGGCGTTCGCCATGGCGATCAGGTCGCGAAGGACATGATCGCCGTGCGTCTCGCGCCGGACATGCGCATGGCAATCGTCGCATCGCCCGCGTACCTGAAAACGCGAACGCCGCCGAAGAAACCGCAGGACCTGACCGCGCACAATTGCATCAATCTCCGTTTGCCGACACACGGTGGTTTTTACGCGTGGGAGTTGAAAAAAGGCAGTCGCGAAGTGCAGGTTCGCGTGGATGGACAACTCGCTTTCAACGGGACGTATCAGATGCTGGCGGCCGCGTTGTCGGGATACGGCCTCGCCTATATCCCGGCCGATCTCGCCGAGCCTCATGTGCAAGCGGGACGCCTCGCGAAAGTACTGGAAGACTGGTGCCCGGTCTTTCCCGGACTGCACGCCTGCTACGCGACGCGGCGCGAATTCTCGCGCGCCATGACCGTGGTGATCGACGCGATCCGTTATCGCAAAACACCGTCCGCTCGCGGATAAAAGCATTCATGATTGCAGTTCATGAGAGCTTGCCGATTGACGGGCTTAATCGTCGGGGTCGCCCGACATATCATCGTCTCTCTCGCCGTGGCGCATTCGTCGCCGCAACTATTTCGCAGGGAGAGGATGAGCATGGATTATCGGTATCTGGGTCGAAGCGCCCTTAAAGTTTCGTCGCTGTGTCTCGGCGCGATGATGTTCGGCGGCGAAACGGACGAACCCACCTCGCGCCGGATCATCGACGCGGCTTTCGAGCAAGGCGTCAATTTTCTCGATACGGCCGATGTCTATCACGCCGGCCGCTCCGAAGAAATCGTCGGCCGCGCCATCGCTCAGCGACGCGACGACTGGGTCGTGGCGACCAAGTTCGGCTATCCGGCCTCGGCCACCGCGCGTCCGAACCAACAGGGGCAGTCGCGCAAATGGATATTCCAGACAGTCGACGCCAGCCTCGAACGTCTCGGCACCGATTACATCGATATTCTCTATTTCCACCGCGCGCTCGTCGATGCGCCGCTCGAAGAAGCGGTCCGCGCCATCGGCGATCTCATTCGTCAGGGCAAGGTGCGTTACTTCGGGGTGTCCAATTTCCGCGCCTGGCGGATTGCGGAGATCGTGCGCCTCGCGGAGCAGATGGGCATCGATCGCCCCGTCGCGATCGAGCCGGTCTACAACATGGTGGATCGCACCGCCGAGATGGAACTGATGCCCGCCGCCGCGCACTATGGCATCGGCGTCGTGCCGTACAGCCCGTTGGCGCGTGGCGTGCTGACCGGCAAGTATGCGTCCGGCAATGCGCCGCCCGCCGATTCGCGCGTGGCGCGCGGCGACAAACGCATCCAGCAGACCGAGTGGCGTCCTGAGTCACTTGCGATTGCGCAGAAAGTGGCCGCTTACGCAGCCGAGCGCGGCACGACCGCGATCGCATTCGCGATCGCCTGGGTGCTGAAAAACCGGCTCGTGAGTTCCGCGATCGCCGGGCCGCGCACGCAGGCGCACTGGGACAGCTACATGGAAGCCCTGACCCTGCAACTGGGACCCGACGACGAAAAGTTCGTCGATAGTCTGGTGCCGCCGGGGCATGCATCGACCGCCGGTTATACGGACCCGAACTATCCCGTGGAAGGCCGCCGCACGAGCGTGTAAGCGAGTAACTCGCCCGGCCGTCATGGTGGTGACAGCGCGAGCGCGAGGGGCCGATACCGTGCCATACTGACGGACCCTCTCCTTCAGCTATCCACCACCGAGATGACCGCCGTTTCCGAGTCCATCGGCTTCAACCTCAATCCGCTCAACCGCCACTCCGACAAGCGCGACGATCACGCCTTCATCGACCGTCTGCATGGCAGCCCGGCCGCGCGCTTTCTCGTCTTCGACGGCGACGTGCCCTTGCTCAAACGCGGCAGCGAGTGTGACGCGTGGTTTCGCGCCGACGAAGCGGCAGCGATCGGCGAGCCGCTGCAACGCATCTTTCTCGGCGAAGCCGCCGACGGCAGCGGACGGTTCGCGCTCGGGCTCGCATTGAACGACGTATCGCCGGAAGCGGGCCATGAACGCATCGACCTGCGTTCGATCGCACAGCAAGGCCTCGTTGCCGCGTCGGAACTCGGCATTCTGGCCGAGGCGAAATCGATGCTCGACTGGCACCGGCGTCACTCGTTCTGCGCCAATTGCGGTTCACCGAGCCGTGTGACGAGTGCCGGCTGGCAGCGTATCTGCGATACCTGCAGCACGCGTCATTTTCCGCGCGTCGATCCGGTGGTCATCATGCTGGTCATCGACGGCGAGCGCTGCCTGCTCGGACGTCAGCGCCATTTCGCACCGGGCATGTACTCGGCGCTCGCCGGTTTCGTCGAACCGGGCGAAACCGCGGAAGACGCGGTGCGCCGCGAAGTGATGGAAGAAGCGCACGTGAACTGCGGCCAGGTCGCGTATTTCGCGTCCCAGCCGTGGCCGTTTCCTTCTTCGCTGATGATCGGTTGCTTCGCGCAGGCAGGCTCCACGGAGATCGTCGTCGACGTGAACGAACTCGAAGATGCACGCTGGTTCTCGCGCGACGAAGTGGTGGCGATGCTCGCCGGCACGCATGCCGACGGACTCTCGGCACCCAAGCCGTTTGCGATTGCCCATCATCTACTGCGCGCTTACGCGGAGAAAGGCTCCGCCGTGCTGAACACCTGAGCGCCTGAGCACCTGAGTTTGCCCGCATCGCGGGCAAACTAGCGGCGCATCTTCGCCCCCGCCCCTTTCGACTCGCGCGCGGTCTTCACGAACGCGCTGAGATAGTCGATCTCCTGATCCGCCTTGCGTGTGCCGAGGAAAATCTGTTTCGCGATGCCCTTCCGGCCGAGTTGCAACGGCGTGAGCGGCATCCAGCCCGCGTATTCTTCCGCAAGCCAGCGCGGCAATGCGGCCACGCCCCGCTCGCTGGCGACCATCTGCAACATGATGTCGGTCGTCTCGATGGTTTTGTGCCGCTTCGGCACGACGTTCGCCGGGGTGAGGAATTGCGTGTAGATGTCGAGCCGATCGGTTTCGACGGGATAGGTAATCAGCACCTCGTTCGCGAGCTGTTCGGGCGTCACATAGGCTTCGCCGGCGAGCGCATGGCCATCGGCCACCACCAGCACCTGCTCGTAGTCGAAAACGGGCTGAAAGTGCAATTCGGCCTTTTTTAGCGGATCGGGCGTGACCAGCACGTCGATCTCGTAGCCGATCAGCGCACCGATGCCGCCGAACTGAAAGCGCTGCTTCACGTCGACATCCACGTCCGGCCAACGCGCGAGATACGGCGACACCACCTTCAGCAGCCACTGGTAGCACGGATGACACTCCATGCCGATGCGCAAGGTGCCGCGCTCGCCTTGCGCATACTGCTTCACGCGTTCTTCGGCGAGTTCGAATTGCGGCAGCATGCGGTTGGCAAGCCGCAGCAGATACTGGCCCGCCTGCGTGAGGCGCATCGAGCGGCCTTCGCGTAACCATACGGGCGTGCCGAGTTGCTGCTCCAGTTTTTTCACCGCATGGCTGAGCGCCGACTGCGTGAGATTGAGCGTATCGGCGGCGGCCGTGAGCGAACCTTGCCGCTCGACTTCCCGCACGACCATCAGATGACTGCGCTCCAGCATAAACCGCTCCATGAACAGAATCGATGCATGTATGAAATAAATCCATTTTTATTCATACATCGAAAATTCTATCATCGCTGCCAGATACTTTCCTCTGAACGGCGAACGAAACATGGTCACGACACACAATCTGGGTTTTCCGCGCATCGGCGCACGACGCGAATTGAAGTTCGCACTGGAACGCTACTGGAAAAACGACTCGTCACGCGATGAACTGAAAGCCGTCGGCGCGCAACTTCGCGAGCGTCACTGGAACGACCAGGCCGGCCTCGATCTCGCACCGGTCGGCGATTTTTCGTTCTATGACCAGGTGCTCGACATGAGCTTCACGCTCGGCAATCTGCCCGAGCGCGTACGCGGCTTTCATGGCGACACGCTCGACAACTATTTCCGCGTCGCACGCGGTCGCTCGGCCCACGGCAACGACGATCACGACGCGTGCTGCGGCGGCGTGGCGGCGGGCGAAATGACCAAGTGGTTCGATACGAACTACCACTACATCGTCCCCGAGTTCGATGCCAACACGAAGTTTTCGCTGGACCCGTCGCGTCTGCTCGAACAGTTGAGGGAAGCGCGCACGCACGGCGTGAAAGCCAAGCCGGTCATCATCGGACCCATTACGTATCTGTGGCTCGGCAAGGCAAAGGACGAGTCCGACAAACTCGCGCTGCTGCCGCGCCTGTTGCCGGTCTATGCGGCACTGCTCGACTATTTCACGGCACAGGGCATCGACTGGGTGCAGATCGACGAACCCGTGCTCGTCACCGAACTCGACGCCACCTGGCGTCAGGCGGTTCGCACCGCCTATGAAGCCTTGTCGGAGCGACGCGTGAAGTTGCTGCTCGCCACCTACTTCGGCCAGTTGCAGGACAACCTCGAACTCGCGTGCAAGCTGCCCGTCGATGGCCTGCACATCGACGCGATCAACGCACGCGACGAAGTGACGACCGTGGTCGCGCAATTGCCCGTGACGTCGGTGCTCTCGGTGGGCGCAATCAATGGCCGCAATATCTGGAAGACCGATCTGACGGCGGCGCTCGACTGGCTCGAACCGCTGCATCGTGCACTCGGCGAACGTCTGTGGATCGCGCCGTCGTGCTCGCTGCTGCATACGCCCGTCGACCTTAATAGCGAACAGAAACTCGACGCCGAAATCCGATCGTGGCTTGCCTTCGCGCTGCAAAAGCTCGACGAACTGACGGTGCTGGCGGGCGCGTTGAATCACGGCCGCGAGTCGGTCGCCGATGCGCTCGCGGCGAATGCGAAGGCCGTCGAAAGCCGCCGCACGTCGCCGCGCGTGCATAACCCTGCCGTGAAAGCCGCCATTGCGCGCATCGACGCTTCACTCGGCCGGCGCACGAGCGCTTATGAACGCCGCGCGGCGCGACAGTCCGCGTTGCTCAATCTGCCCGCGTTTCCCACCACGACGATCGGCTCGTTTCCGCAAACGGCGGAAATCCGTCACGCCCGCAGCCAGTTCAAGGCAGGCGCACTCGATCAGGCCGGCTACAAGGCGGCGATGGAGCGGGAAATCACGCGCGCCGTGAAGGAACAGGAAGCACTCGGCCTCGACGTGCTGGTGCATGGCGAAGCCGAGCGCAACGACATGGTGGAGTACTTCGGCGAGCAGCTCGACGGCTACGCGTTCAGCCAGTTCGGCTGGGTGCAGTCGTACGGTTCGCGCTGCGTCAAGCCGCCTATTCTGTTCGGCGACATCAGCCGCCCGAAAGCGATGACGGTGGAGTGGACCCGATACGCGCAGTCGCAAACTGACAAGCCGATGAAAGGCATGCTGACGGGTCCCGTCACGATTCTGAACTGGTCGTTCGTGCGGGACGACCAGCCGCGCTCGGTGTCGTGCTATCAACTCGCGCTGGCGATCCGCGACGAAGTGCTCGACCTCGAAAAAGCCGGCGTGCGCGTGATCCAGATCGACGAGGCCGCGCTGCGCGAAGGTTTGCCGCTGCGTCGCGCGCAATGGAGCGAGTATCTGCAATGGGCGGTCGAGTCGTTCCGTATCACGGCCAATGGCGTGCGGGACGAAACGCAGATTCACACGCACATGTGCTATTCGGAATTCAACGACATCATCGCGTCGATTGCGAACATGGACGCCGACGTCATCACGATCGAAACGTCGCGCTCGGATATGGAACTGCTCGATGCCTTCGACCACTTCAAGTATCCGAACGAGATCGGGCCGGGCGTGTACGACATTCACTCGCCGAACATTCCGAGCCAGGATCACATCGTGAACCTGATGAAGAAAGCCGCCGAGCGCATTCCCGCGCAACGCCTGTGGGTGAATCCGGACTGTGGTCTGAAAACCCGCGCATGGGCCGAAGTGATTCCCGCACTCACGAACATGGTGGCCGCGGCGAAAACCCTGCGTGAATCGGTCTGACGGGTCGGTGACCTGGCGTAACGCGTTGCGGTAACGTGTGATACCCCGCGCTTCGTGACGACACGCCGAAGCCGAAGCGCGGGTACGCACGAAGTTCTGTCGTAATATCGAGCTTCCACTGCGGAGGCCACGATGGCCAGAACCCTACTCTGGGCTTTACTGCTGCTCATGACGGGCTGCGCGACATCCGTCGCACAGAACCCGTCGTCGACCTCTTCTTCGTCCGCCCAACCGGACCCGGGACACGTCGAAGTGCCCCATAGAAACCCGAAAATGGACGGGCCGCCGGGCAGCAACTGATGTTTTCGACGACGCGCCGACGCAGGCGCACGCAGGCGCACGCAGGGCGACGAAACCGGCGCCTTCATTTTCCCTTAAAGATTCCTTTCGAGCGGCCGTTATCTCGACACAACATACGAGTCGGAATACGGAGCACTGCTTGAACAATACAAGACTGGCCGCATCGCTCGCGGGCGCTATCGCCGCGTTTTATCTGGGCGGATGCACGACGACAGGAACCGCGCAGGTCAACGCACGCCCCGCCGTCTATCCTCAGCGGACTACCACGGTAGTGACGAGTGCGCCTCCGCCGCGGCCGGTGGTTGTCGCGAGGCCGGTTGTCGTGGAAGAAGTGATGCCTGAAACGAACGACATCTACATCTCCGGCGCCGCCAACGCCGATATCGTGTTCATCAACGGCAGCACGTATATCTGGGCCATGGGTCCGGACGGACACCGTCACCGACATTTCTATGCTCACGGCGACCGACGCCGCGAAGTGTTTCTGCGCCGCGAGAACTTGCGTTCGGTCGCGGCTCATCGGCCCGCGCACGCGCCGGTTCATCCGCCGGTCCACGCATCGACGCACTTTGCGCATCACGACGTGTCACGTCACGCGAGCGCCGCGTCCGGCCATGGCATGTCACACGATCATGCGCACGATCAGCGGATGGCGGGCAGCGAGCATCCGCATCATGACGATCCACGACACGCTGGCGGGTCTGGTGCAAATCGCTCGCCGAGGCAGGTGTCGGACGAACGGCACGGTCCCAGAGATAAAGAGCGGCATCAGCCTAGCGTGTAGCGGATGCGGTTTAGCCCGGAAAAAAACTGCGAAGGCCCGCTACCGCCACACGAAGACGTGCGATGTCATGCACGCTTCAAGACAGAAGCGCGTCGTGGAAACTGCCGTATGAATTCGCCGCTCAGGCCGTGGCGAAAATTTCGCCTAGCAGTGCTTCAAACGCCTTGCCGCGCTCGGCGCTGATGATCGAATAGGCGTCGGCCCACGCTTTTACGACGGCGGCCTGCTGATCGAGCGGCAGGCGCCGGAACATTTCGGCGCCGAACGTGCGTACGAAATCGTCGCCGTGTAATTCGGCCACTGAATCCGCGGACAAGAGATCGCCGGGCGCATGCGGGTTCACCCGCCTTCCGTCGACAAAATAACCGATCGCCATATATGCGCCCTCCCAAGCACTCACGCAGCCATGATAGGCCGGAGAAAAATAAAGACGATTGGGGAATGTGAGTAACATCCCTCTAAAGGCCGCCATGGCCCAAGGCAATCAATATAAGCAATGCCCGCAGCCTTTCTGTGCGCCAATACTCACGCCGGATCGGGAAAAATTTCTGTTGGCGTGAATACAACATGTGGCCTGATTAAAGCCATATTCTCGCGTCGCGCATGGCGTCTCGCAGCCTGAATGACGACGGCAGCGGTCCGTTTTTTGCTGACACGTATCCATTCAGCACACTCAATACCCTCATTCGCGTCTCGCGAAGCTGCTTTGCAAAGACGCCGGTATTTCCATGGAGACACCATCGTGGAACAGGTATTCGACATAGCGGACCCGCGCGACGACACACCCAGCGGACATCTGAGCTTCACGATCCACGACGGCACTGCGACGATCCCTGCCCGTATATCGGCACATGCGATGCAAATCCTTAGGGACGACACAGGTAATTCGCCATCCGACGTATTCAGGGCAAACAAATCGAAAATACGCCTCGCGGCCTACAAGTCGCGCCGCGCCAATCCACGACTCGCCATGATCGTGCTCGGCACCGGCGACTTCAGCTGACGCTTCAAACGAACGTTTGTGCGAAGTTTGTGTAAATGCAGGAAAGCGTTTGCACACCTTCACCGGCACGTCGTCAGGTTCTGGGTGCCTTGCGTGCCGGATTGCCGGTGTCTTCCGGCTCGATCACGAGCCTGCCATCCGGCGTCCTTGCGACCTCACCGCGCAGCAGCGAGGAAGAAAGAAAACAGCCCATTACGGCCGACAGAATGATGAAGATCGCCGCCGCATCGACCAGTAGTCCGAAGCGCATGAAAATCACGAAGCAGCACAACAGATTCAGCAGATGCAGAGAAAGGCCCAGCGCCGCCACGCCCTTCGGTACGACGCGAATAAACACGGCGAGACGCGAAGTCGGACGCGGTACGTACCAGATGATCAGCAGGCCGAAGGTCATGATGAAGGCCGTTTCGGCCCACTTGAGCCACGGAGGACGGTGCAGAAAGCGTCCTTCGAAAATCGTCTCGATGACCTGCGCCTGAATCTCGATGCCGGGTACCAGTTCGCCTAACGGCGTGGTGCGCATATCGGTGACACCGGCGCCCGTCAGTCCCACCAGCACCAGTTTGTCGCGAATGCGCTCGGGGTCCACCGTCCCATGCAGGATGTCGCGCGCCGACACGTAACGGCTCAGCGTCGAGCGGATCGACGCGTAGTGCAGCCAGACGTCGCCGGCGGGCTGGGTCGGCACGCGCACGTCGGCGACGCCCACCGCCTGCACGCCCGACGTCCCCGCGAAGACGTCGATCGCCGACGAGCCGGTGGCGAGCCGCAGCATTTCCATCGGCAGGCTGGGCACCAGCTTTTCTCGCAGACCCATGATGAGCGGCACATGCCGCACCACGCCCTGTTCGAGCGCCACGCTCAGCATCGCCTCCCCGTGGGCGGCGGTTTGCAATTGCGGCAGGCTCGCGAGCACGTAGTCGAAACGCTGCACGCGATCCAGCGGATCGGGCCCGTGCACCAGAATCGGCGCGCTTTGCAGATCGGTGCTGGCGGCGAACGTGTCGTGATCGAGCGGCGCGGCACCGAGGATGGTCGGCGCGGCGTGCAGCGAACGCGCGAGAATCGCCTCGTGACTCGGCAACGCGCGCAGTTCGGCAGCGAGCGCGGCGGCCGTCGGCGGCAGGTTGGCGGCGACTTTGTCCGGCGAGGTCTGATCCGGTTCGGGCATGTAGATGTCGAGGCCGATCGCCAGCGGCTTGAGCGCGCCGATGGCGTCCACGAGACCCGCGAGCCGGTTGCGTGGCCACGGCCACTGACCGACCGTGGCGAGCGTCTCGTCGTCGATCTCGACGATGGTGACGGGCTGCGTGGTCGGCACGCGCGGAAAGTGGCGCTGATACTGGTCGAACAGCAACTGCCGCGCAGTCTTGAACGAATCGGGCAGCGCCTCGTCGAGCCAGACCACCAAGGCCGGTTCATGCAGGTCGCTCGGCCATTCGCTCGACAGGTTGATGAGGTTCAGACCTAGCAGCACCGCCAACGCCATCGGACGTCCCTGAGCCGCCTGAAACAGCGCCCGGGTCCGATCGAGCCACGGCGTGTAATAGCGTTTCATCGGCGTTTCATGGGCGGTTTTCGTCGCGGCAATGCGCGGGTCGGCGTTCCGTTTGGCGTTGAAGAGCCGCGTGTCACTGGATGGTGATGACCGCGCGGCGGTTCATACGGTTCGGCATGCCGTCCGCGGTGGGCACCAGCGGCTCGCGCTTGCCTCGCCCGGCCACGTCGATTTCCTTCGCCGGAATGCCCTCCTTGACGAGAAACGCCGCCACCGTCTGCGCGCGGCGCATCGACAGCTTGTCGTTGAAATCCTGAGAACCGGCGAGATCCGTATGACCGACCACCACGAGTTGCGGCGCCGGCCACTTCGCCAGAACGGCCTTGAGCTTCTGCACCGTGGCGTCAGACTCCGGCGCGAGTTCGGTGGCCGAGTCGAACAGGAAGAAAATGGTGAAGGTCATGGGCCGGGGCGGCCGGGCGGCGAGCACGTCGGCGTAGCGGGTCTGCACGTCGGACTGGCTGTCGACGGTTTTCTCGATCGTGCCGCTCTGGCTCACTTCCGCCTGACCGTAGGCCTTGTCGATGGTCTGCTCGCCGGTGGCGCTGTGCACCACGACCGCACCGACCTTGCCCTCGGGGTCGGGCAGCAACACGATCCGGTCTTTGGGCGTGCTGCAAGCCGTCAGCACGAACAGCGCGGCGAGCAGGCTTGAACACGCCGCTCGCGAACGTTCACGGGTGATTGGCGCGCTCATCAGTGTCCGCCCTCCTGTTGCCCGTCGACCTCGATGATGAACTCCGTGCCGCGCACGCCCAACGTGGTGGTCGGCGTACTGAAGCGCACGGCATCCGGATTCGCCTTGGCCAGTTTTCCGGAGATGACGGCGAGCGATCCGCGCTTGACGGCGGCGTCGAGCACGCCTTCGTGCGTGGTGGTATCGAAAGCGAACTTGTTGAGTTCGAGGACCGTATTGGCGCCGGCCGAGAGTTGCGTGGTGTCGCGCAGCGTGATGCCGACGGAAGAATCCGGCCCGGTCACGACGCGGTCGCTGCCATAAACCTGACTGCCGATCACCGCGCCCGCATTGGCGCCGCCGTGCTCGATCTGAACCGTGCCCTTGACGGTTTTCACCACGCCGGCGGCGTCGGGGTCCACGGCGAAGGCCGGCAAGCTGACTGTCCAACCGCACGTGAGAAGCAACGCAAACTGAACGGCCTGGAGACGCATGGCTGACTCCTGCTGGCGCCTGCTGCATGAGCACTGCTGGCAAACGCAGCGTGTGTCCCCGGGGTCGACTGGATGGTTGTGGTGGTTTTGCGGGTGATGGCGGCTCACCCGCGCGGACTCAGCCCGATAGAAGCGCAAAGGCACGCCTGTGCCGCAGAACAGAATAGCGACTGGCAGCGCGCCGCTCTGTGCGCTTGGCCGCACTCACCCGTCAAACGCTCATCACGGGCCGCCCCCTTCACCTCACTGCGCCGCCTCCATCTGCACCTTCTCCAGCTCCGCATGCGCCTCGTCCACCTTGCGCTGCCGGTCGGCGATCTTTTTCGCGCCCTTACCGTCGGCCTTCGCCTTCTTCAGGTCTTCCTCGCGTTCGGCAAGCTTCTTTTGCGCGGACGCCACCTTGCGTTGCGCGTCGCTGCGCAAGGTGGCGTCCGTGCAGTTGGCGTTCAGCTGGGCAAGCGCGGTCTCCAGTCCATCGACGCGTTTGCCGTTGCCATGCGCCTGCGCATAGGCGATTTCCTGCTCGATCGCGTGACGTTTGGTGTCGCAGCTGTTCGTCTGCGCAAAACCGGTCATCGGATAAATCGCCATGCCGACCAGAACTACCTTGAGCGCCGCGTTCATCGAAACCTCATGAAAAAAATGGACCATTCGCACCGGACACGGCATACGCCCGAACTTCGCAAAGCGCGACGTCCGCCAATCCGTTTTTTGTTCGCCGACAATACTAATCTAACGCACGAACGCGACGCGCGGGCCGATGATGGCGACGCGCCGGAATCGACCGGTCGTGCCATTCGCGGCCCGCTGGACCGCGCCCGAGAAAAACCGCTCAAGCCCCGGGCGGCGCGTGCCGTTAGCCCGTGATAGACGGACCGACGTGCGGCCAGTTCGCGTGCGTCCCTCCGGCATGCATCCCACCAACAGACAGATCAAGCGGGCCGGAATTTTTCCCTCGCACGGCGAAGAGTGTTTCTCGATGATTGACGCGTTCATTAACCGGACTGCAGCCGACAGCGCTGTGCCGGACGTACCGACCATTGAAGCCCAGCTTCGCGCGGTGCGGGATTGCGGCCAGCCGTGGGCGGCGACGTGGGCGTGGTATCGCGCGGGCGAGCAGTTGCACCTCGCCGGTCAGGGCGACGAGTCACCGGCGTGGCCGCAAAACATCCACGAGGAAAAACTCGCGCAACTCTGCGCGACGCGCGGCTGGCAGCGTTGGCCGACGGGTCGCGGCGAAAGCGTGCTCGGCTGGCTGGTCGCGCCCGACGCGTTTTCCGGCGACGAAAGCCTGCGCGAATTCGCCCGCAATCTCGGCGAGCGCGCCCAGACCGATGCACTGGCCCGCGCGCAGAACACGCAGCGGGTGCTGTACGAGATCGCCTATCTGGCGAGTTCGGTGCCCGAGCGCGCCGAATTCCTGCGACGCGTTCACGAACGCCTCGGCACGCTGATCGACGCCGAAAACTTCTACCTCGCGCTGTACGACCGCAAGAGCGGCCGGATCACGTATCCGTATTACGTGGACGTGATCGACACCGCGGTGATGGAAGCGGAAAACTACGACGTCCTCAATCCGAAGCGTCTTTCGATGACCGCGCACGTGCTGACCACCGGTCAGCCGCTGCTCGCCGACGCCGCCACGATGAGCATCGCCGAAGCCGAGGGCCGCTTTTATCCGATCGGCGATCGTCCGGAATTCTGGATGGGTGCGCCGCTGAAAAATGCGTCCGACGAAGTGTTCGGCATGGTCGCGATGCAGGTGTACGACGTCTCGCGCGTCTACAGCGCCGAAGACCGCGCGCTGTTTCTCGTCGTGGCCCGCCACGTGGCGATGGCGCTCGACCGGATTCTGCACCGCACCGATCTCGAGGAGCAGGTGGCGCTGCGCACGTCGGAGCTGTCGCTCGTCAACGTGGCGCTGCGTGAAGGTATCGCGGAGCGCGAGCGCGCCGAACATCTGCAGGCCGCGCTGTTCCAGATCGCCGAACTGTCGAGCCGGCCGGGCGACATGGTGGAGTTTTTCCGCAGCCTGCATCGCATCGTCGGCGAGCTGCTGTATGCGCGCAATTTCTATATCGCGCTGTTCGACACCGAAACGCAGATCGTCTCCTTTCCGTATTACGTCGACGAAAGCATCGCCCCGCCGCCGCCGCGCCGCGGTCAGCGCGGTCTCACCGAATACGTGATCCGTCAGCGCCGGCCCTGTCTGATCGACGAGGACGAGGCGCTGCGCCTGAATGCCGAAGGCACGATCGATCTCGGCGGGCGCGACGTGCGCCTGCGCTCCTGGCTCGGCGTGCCGCTGTTCGACGGCGACGACGTGCGCGGCGTGCTCGCGGTTCAAAGCTACGCGCAACTGGTGCGCTATTCGCCGCGCGATCAGGAACTGCTCACCTTCGTTTCACGCCACATCGACACGGCGCTGTCGCGCCGGCGTGCCGCCGAAGCGCTGCACGCGGCCAACGCCGAACTCGAAGCACGCGTGCAGATCCGCACCCAGGAACTCGACAACGCCAACGCCCGGCTGGTGCACGAGAACTCGCACGACTCGCTCACCGGCCTGCCCAATCGCGCTCACCTGCTGAACCGGTTGCAGGCCGCATGGCACGCCTATCGCGAGGACGGCTGTCAGTTGACGGTGATGTTCATCGACCTCGACCGCTTCAAGATCGTCAACGACAACCTCGGTCACCATTGCGGCGACCTGCTGCTGGTGCAGGCTGCCGCGCGTCTTCATGCCTGTCTGCAGCCGGGCGATCTGCTTGCGCGGCTGGGCGGCGACGAATTCGCGGTGCTCTCGCCGGATGCGCCGCTCAACGATGCGGTGACCGTCGCCGAACGCATTCTCGCGAAGTTCGATCTGCCGTTTCATATCGACGAACACGTGGTGTTTTCTTCGTGCAGCATCGGCATCGTGACGGCCGACCAGCAATATCATCGCGAGCCCGCGGACCTGCTGCGCGACGCGGATTTCGCCATGTATCGCGTGAAAAATGCGGGGCGCGACAGCTTCGTCGTGTTCAATCACGAGTTGCGGCGCGAGGTGTCGGACCAGGTGGAGCGCGAAGGCGCATTGCGCAATGCACTCAAGCGCGACGACGAATTGCTGCCGTTTTTCCAGCCGATCGTCGATGTCGCAACGGGCGAAGTGGTGGCGCTCGAAGCGCTGATCCGCTGGCGTCAGGCGAACGGAAAAATAGTCGGCCCCGGCGAGTTTCTGCCGCGAGTCGAAGGGCTGAAGCTGATCGGCAAGGTCGATCTTTACATGCTCACCTGCGTGGCGGCCATTCTCGCGCAGCCGCAGCACGCAGACTGGCCGCGCGTGCACGTGAACTGTTCGAGCTACAGCATCACGCGCCCCGAGTTCGCCGACGAAGTGCTCGCGCTTCTGCAGCGCCACGGCGTCGCGCCTTCGCGCGTGTGCCTCGAACTGACCGAAGGCGCGCTGGTCGCCGAGCCGGATCTCGCGCGCAGCACGATGCAGCGTCTCGCGGACAACGGCATGTCCGTCGTGCTCGACGATTTCGGGGCGGGCTTTTCGTCGCTGAGCTACGTGCATCAGTACCGCTTCAGCGGCCTGAAAATCGACAAGTCGTTCATTCTCGAACTCACCGCAAGTTCACGCAGCCGCGCGATCGTTCGCGCCATCGTGCGCATGGCCGAGTCGCTCGGTCTGACGCTCGTCGCGGAAGGCGTGGAGGACGCCAGCACGCTGGCCGTGCTGCAGGAAATGGGCGCGGCCCAGGCGCAAGGCTATTTCTTCGACCGGCCGATGCCGCTCGACAGCCTCGTCAGTTCGCCGCTCTGGCAGTACGCGCGATAACGGCGCCGCAGCGGGACGAGCGCCGACGTGCGCTCGGTCACCGAGGTAAGGAAGCAGAAGATTTCAAAATAACAATGATTCTCATTTAGAGATAACATCGCTTCCCTGCTGTCCGGCTCGAGTTTCCCGCTCCCAACCACGCCGGACGCTGCTGCCCTGTACCGATAGCGGAATACGCCGCGCATGTCGTCCGACTGCGTTTTCAGGCGCTTTTCCGACGTCATTAACGTTGCCCATTCCTGATGATCTCTAGCCGCCGTCTGCGTTTCCCAGAGGAACGCCTCTCCACGCTCGCCCTTGCCGTGCGTCGCGCCATTCCGCTGATCTCCGTGCCGCTCGCGCTCGTCGCGATTAACGCGCGTGCCGACGACGCCGCGCCGGCCAATAGCACGGCGACCGCCACCAGCGCCACCAGCGCCACCAGTGCCACGAATGCCCTGCCCGCGATTTCCGTCGACGCCGCGCGTACCGCACTGCCGGGCGACCTCGCACCCGCCTATCCCGGCGGCCAGCTGGCGAGCGGCGCGCAGATCGGCGTGCTCGGTCAGCAGAAGCTGATCGACGTGCCCTTCTCGGTCACGAGCTACACCTCGAAAGTGATCGAAGACCAGCAGGCGCACACGCTCGCCGACGTGGTCGCCAACGACCCGGCCGTGCGCACGGCCTATGGTTACGGCAATTTTTCGGAAAACTATATTATTCGCGGCTTCGAGGTCTACAGCGACGACGTTGCCTTGAACGGCCTGTACGGCATCACGCCGCGCCAGCTGGTCGCGACGGAAACGCTCGAACGCGTCGACATTTTCAAAGGCGCGAATGCCTTCGTGAACGGCGCGGCGCCGGGCGGCTCGGGCATCGGCGGCAGCATCAATCTGGAAACCAAGCGCGCGGACGACAAGCCGCTCACCCGCGTCACCGTGGAAGGCAGCGCTTCGGGCCAGATCGGCACGCACGTGGACATCGGCCGCCGCTTCGGCGATAACGACCAGTTCGGCATCCGCGTGAACCAAACGGTGGAAGGCGGCGAAACCAGCATTCACGACGAACAGCGCCACACGCAGCAGACGTCGATCGCACTCGACTATCGCGGCGAAAAGCTGCGGCTGGAAGGCGATTTCATCTACCAGAAGCAGCATGTCTCGGACGGCCGGCCCGTCGTCTACATGAGCGGCACGACGGTGCCCGCCACGCCGTCCGCGAGCTACAACTACGGCCAGTCGTGGTCGTACTCAGAGACCGAAGACACTGTGGGCATGCTGCGCGCCGAGTACGACTTCGCGCCGAACTGGACCGCGTACGCGGCGGGCGGCGTGCGTCACTCGGACGAACACGGCGACTATGCGAGCCCGACTTACGACGACGGCACTACCACTGCGTATCGCATGGGCGTGCCGCACAAGGAAGACGCACAGTCCGCGGAAGTCGGCGTGCGCGGACGCTTCGATACCGGCCCGGTGAGCCACGCCGTCAACGTGGGCGCGCTGATCAATCGAGTGGAAGGCCGCAGCGCCTACGACCTCGGCAGTTCGTTCACCACCAGTCTCTACAACACGCCGGCGGTGGCGCGCCCCGCCGCGTATTACACGCTCGGCGACTTCGAGAACCCCGGCGTGACGAGCCGCACGCTGATGCGCAGCGTCGCCGTCTCCGATACGCTCGGCTTCTTCCACGACCGTTTCCTGTTCACCGTCGGCCTGCGTCATCAGGAGATGCTGGTCAACAACTACGCGTACGGCACCGGCGTGCAGTCTTCGTCGTACAACGAATCGGCCACGACGCCGGTGTTTGGTGCGGTCTACAAGATCCAGCCGAATCTCTCCCTGTACGCGAACCGCAGCGAGAGCCTGACCGAAGGCGGCACGGCGCCGAGCGGCGCGGCGAACGTGGGTGAAGTGCTCGCGCCGTACCGCGCGAAGCAGGTCGAGGCCGGCATCAAATACGACGCGAATCACTACGGCGCAGCGCTCGCGGTCTATCAGATCCAGCAGCCCGTGGCGTACACCAACAGCACCACCGGCATCTACGCGACCGACGGCACGCAACGCCATCGCGGCGTCGAATTGTCGGCATACGGCGAGCCCGTCAAAGGTCTGCGCGTGATGGGCGGTGTGTCGTTCATCGACGCGAAGCTCGAAAACACCAGCGGCGGCACCAACGACGGCGATCATCCGATCGGTGTGCCGGCCTGGACCGCCAACGCCAACGTCGAGTACGACATCCCGCAGTTGAACGGCGTCACCCTGATGGCCCGCGCGATCTACACCAGCAAACAGTATCTGGACGAGGCCAACACGCTGCCGGTTGCCGCGTGGACTCGCTTCGATGTCGGCGCACGCTACAAAACCCAGGTGCTCAAACACGACACCACGTTCCGCCTGATGGTGACCAACGTCGCCAATCGCGCGTACTGGTCGTCCGCGCTCGGCGGATACCTGACCGAAGGTGCGCCGCGCACCGCCTGGCTGTCGCTCACGACCGACTTCTGAGGCCGGTCGCGGCAGAAAGGAACGGCAAGACTTCGGACATCACCGGTAACGTCTTCTGTGACACTATCGCCAGCGGTAAAACAAACTGAGTCCGCCGACTCGACCAGGGCAACCCGAGGCAAGTGTATGACCCGCGACGAAGTCCCGTTCGCCCAGGCGACCGCTTCGCGTGAACCGTCCGCGTTCACGCGACGGCCCGCGCAGCAGTCGATCGCGTTCGTGATGTCGCCCGCGCTCGGCGACACGCTCAATCTTCTGGTGATCGCTCATAACCTCGCGCGCGCCGGCCGGCAGGTTCAGGTATTCGGCAACCATGCGAACGCGCTTGCCGCCTGGCTGCCGGGTATGTCCGTCGCACCCGCGCTGCGGGCTAGCGAAGCGCGCGACGTATTGGCGCGCTATGCCACGGTCGTGCAGATGCACCGCGATCGTCCTTGCGCGGATCTGCAGGAGTGGCATCCCGGCTTCATCCATCTGCACGACGTCGAATACGCGAAAAACGGCGAGTGCATGGCGGCACGTTTCGCCGCCTTCGCCGCCCGACATTTCGGGTTGCGCGATGTGGTGGTGTCGAACGGTATGCGGGCGCCCGCCGGGCTCGTGTTTCGTCGCCATTCGACACGCGTTGCTTTGCATCCCGAAGCAAGCAGCGACGACAAACGCTGGACACGCACGCGTTTCGTCGGCCTCGCGCGACACCTCGCGCGAAACGGTTTTGAAGCGCAATTCACGCTGGAAACAAGCGAAAAGCCGCATTGGGACAGCCTCGGCATTTTGCATGCGCTGCCGCCCCTACGTCATTTCGCCGACACCTCGGCACTCGCCGCGTGGCTCTACGAATCGGGCTGGTTTATCGGCAACGATTCCGGCGTGGGTCATCTTGCCTCGTCGCTAGGTGTGCCGACGCTCACGGTGTTTCGCCGTCGCAGGATCGCGCAGCGCTGGCGACCGGGCTTTGCGGCGGGCGCGGTCGTCGTGCCGCCGTGGTGGATTCCGACCGCCGGCCTGAAGGAACGCTGGTGGCGCGAGTCGATTTCGGTGCGCCGCGTCGCCGCTGCGTTCGAATCGCTGCGCTCGCGGGTGGAGGCGACGCCAGAGTCCGCAGCGCAAATCGCCACGCAAGCCGCGATCAGGATCACACCGACATGAGCATGAATTCGAGTACGCAAGTCGGCGAGAAGCCGGGCACACAGGTCAGCACGATTCCGTGCGCAAACACGAAGTTGTCGCTGCAAGGCGCCGCTTCGATCGTCGTGGTGTTGCCTGGCGCGATCGGCGATTCGCTGCTGATGATGGTCCTCGTCAACAATCTTGTGCGTAACGGCTACCGTCCCGTCGTGGTGAGTTGGGTCGTGGCGGAACTGGCGGCGTGGTTCCCGGAGATCGACGTGGTCCGCAGCGCCGACCCAGCCCGGCGCTTCGATCTGGTGATCCAGTTGCGCGCCACAACGGAAGGCGCGGCGCTATCTGCAAGCAATGCGGTGTGTGAAATCGTGTCACTCGAACCGTTCAGGACGCACTCGCACATGATCGACATGCTGGTCGATGTCGCGCGCGATTGCTTCGGACTCTCGAACATCACGCGCGAGACAGGCATCGCCGCGCCGCCGGAAATCCGTTTCCGGGCGCACGAAAAGCGGGTCGCCATTCATCCCACCGGCAGTCACGTGCAGAAAATGTGGCCGCGCGAAAAGTTCGTCGCGCTGGCGAAAAAGCTCACGCGGCGCGGCTTCAGCCCGAGCTTCCTCGTGGCGCCGCAAGAGAAGACCGCGTGGCTCGGCGAGCCCGACGCTGCGGCGTGTCTGCGCTCGTTCGAACGTCTCGCCGACGTGGCCGCGTGGATTGCCGAGTCCGGCTGGTTCATCGGCAACGATTCCGGTCTCGGCCATCTCGCCTCCGCCCTCGGCGTACCGACGCTCTCACTCTTCATGCGACGCGGACTGGCGCGCACCTGGCGGCCCAACTGGGGACGCGGCGCGATCGTGTTGCCGCGCAACGTGTTCGTCGGCGCTGCACTGAAGGAGCGCTACTGGAAGTTCGCGTTGACCGCGCGCCGCGTGTTGCGCTCATTCGAACAACTCAAACTCGAAGAGCCGATGTCATAGCAGCATGATTTCACGCGACCGGTTTGCGTGGCGCGAGGGGATGCCTGAGTAAAGATAGAATCCATGAGCGAGAAGATCGCCCATGCAATACTTCAGGATCGCAGCCGTCAACCGGAGACACCGTGACCATCGAACTCACGCTTCTTGCCTGGACGCTGGTCCTCGCGCTCATTCAGGTGCTGCTGCCCGCGCTGTTCCGCAATCGCGAGACCGGCCTCGGCTACAACGCGGGCCCGCGCGACGAATCCGGGCCGCCGGTCGGCAAGGTCACGGGCCGGCTGCAACGCGCGCAACGCAACCTCTTCGAAACGCTGCCGGTGTTCGCCGCGGCCATCCTCATTTCGCACGTCGCAGACCGCGATAACGTGCTGACGCTCTGGGGCGCGTGGCTCTATGTTCTCGCACGCGTCGTCTACGTGCCGATCTACGCTGCCGGCATCCCGTATCTGCGCTCGCTGGTGTGGGTCGTCTCGCTGTGCGGTATCGTGCTCATACTGGTCCCGATCATCTGAACCGAGTCACGAAGGAATCGCCCCATGAGCCTCACGAGCCCCATGTCCACCACGCCGCCGCCCGTCGAAATCGACACCGCCCCGAACCCGAAAGTCGCCGTGATCCTGCTGCACGGCCTCGGCGCCGACGCCAACGACTTCGTGCCGCTCGTGCCCGAACTGCCTCTCGCAAGCGGCACCGCCGTGCGCTTCGTGTTTCCCAACGCACCCGACATGGCCGTGACCGCGAACAACGGGTACGTGATGCGCGCCTGGTACGATATCCGCTCGTTCGAGTCGATCGATCATCAGGTGGACGAAGCCGGCATCGACGCCTCCTGCGCTACCGTGCGGCAACTGATCGCCGCGCAGAACGCGCGCGGCATTCCCACCTCGAACATTTTTCTCGCCGGTTTTTCGCAGGGCGGCGCGATGACCTACTCGGCGGGACTCACCCACCCCGAGGCGCTCGCCGGCCTGATCGTGATGTCGGGCTACCTGCCTTCGCGGGCGTTCATCGAAAGCCGTCTCGCGCCGGCCAACCGCGCGACGCCGGTGTTCGCCGCGCACGGCAGCTATGACGACATCCTGCCGATCCAGCTCGGCGAGACTGCGCGCGACTTCGCTCGCGCCCAGGGCAATACAGTGGAATGGCACGCGTATCCGATGCCGCATTCGGTGTGCGGCGAGGAAGTGGCTGCGTTGCGCACGTGGCTCGACGCGCGCGTGAAAACGCTCGTATGAACTGCGTCCGTGGCGCGTGTCCGCCTTTAAGCTGCTGCCATGGACCGCGTCACGGCACCCTTACGCCCTCAGCCGGAATCACGATCAGAACCGAAACGGAGACTGTCATGACCGAGCCGTCCGATGCCGCCGCGAATAGCGAAACAACCGCAGCGACCGACGCAAGCGCCCCGCCCGCTTCGGGCATGCAACGCGGCCTGACCTCGTACGGCGATCAGGGTTTTTCGCTGTTCCTGCGCAAGGCGTTCATCAAGGGCGCGGGCTACACCGACCACGCCCTCGAGCGTCCCGTGATCGGTATCGTGAACACCGGCAGCGCGTATAACCCGTGTCACGGCAACATGCCGCAACTGATCGAGGCCGTGAAGCGCGGCGTGATGCTGGCGGGCGGCCTGCCGATGGATTTCCCCACCATCTCGATTCACGAGAGTTTCGCCGCGCCGACCTCGATGTATCTGCGCAATCTCATGTCGATGGACACCGAGGAAATGATTCGCGCGCAGCCGATGGACGCCGTCGTGCTGATCGGCGGCTGCGACAAGACGGTGCCCGCGCAACTGATGGGCGCGGCGTCGGCGGGTCTGCCGGCCGTGCAACTCATCACGGGTTCGATGCTGACCGGTTCGCATCGCGGCGAACAGGTCGGCGCGTGCACGGACTGCCGCCGTTACTGGGCCAAATTCCGCGCGAATGAAATTGACGAAGCCGAAGTGGCCGCCGTGAACAATCAGCTGGTGGCGAGCGTCGGCACCTGTTCGGTGATGGGCACGGCGAGCACCATGGCCTGTCTCGCCGAGGCGCTCGGCATGACCGTGCCGGGCGGCGCCGCGCCGCCGGCCGTGACCGCGGCGCGCATCCGCGTGGCGGAGGAAACCGGCATGCTGGCGGTCAAGATGGCGCACGAAGGCCTGACGATCGACAAAATCCTCACGCCCCAGGCCTTCGACAACGCCCTGCGCGTGCTGCTGGCAATCGGCGGCTCGACCAATGCGGTCGTGCATCTGAGCGCGATCGCCGGACGCGTCGGCCATACCATCGACCTCGACCTGCTCGACCGTATGGGCAGAGAAACGCCGGTGCTGCTCGACCTGAAACCGTCGGGCGATCACTACATGGAAGATTTTCACGCGGCGGGCGGCGTCGCCACCTTGCTGCGCGAACTCAAACCGCTGCTTCATCTGGACGCGCTGACGGTGAGCGGCCGCACGCTCGGCGAGGAAATCGACGCGAGCGGCCCCGCGTTCGCGCAGGACGTCGTGCGCGCGTTCGACCAGCCGATCTATCCTCAGGGCGGCCTCGCGGTCCTGCGCGGCAATCTCGCGCCCGGCGGCGCGATCATCAAGCAGTCCGCCGCCGATCCACGTTTGATGGAGCACGAAGGCCGCGCCGTGGTGTTCGAAGGCCTCGAAGACCTGGCCGCCCGCATCGACGACCCGGCACTCGACGTCAACGCCGACGACATCCTCGTGCTGAAGAACATCGGCCCGCTCGGTGCGCCCGGCATGCCCGAGGCGGGTTACATCCCGATTCCGCGCAAGCTCGCGCGCCAGGGCGTGAAGGACATGGTGCGCATTTCCGACGGTCGCATGAGCGGCACCGCGTTCGGCACGATCGTGCTGCACGTGACGCCCGAATCGGCGATCGGCGGCCCGCTGGCTTACGTTCGCAACGGCGACCGCATCCGCCTGAGCGTGGCGCGCCGCGAAATCGCCCTGCTGGTGTCCGAGGAGACCTTGCGGGAGCGCGCCGACGCACAGCCCATCACGCGCCCGAGCGCCGCGCGCGGTTATCGCAAGCTGTTCCTGCAATCGGTGACGCAGGCCGATCAGGGCGTCGACTTCGATTTTCTGCGCAGCGCCAGTTTGCAGCAGTCTCCACCGCAAGAGCCGCGGCGAAACCCGCGGCAGGACCCCGATTCCAGCGAGGATTGACGCCAGCCAGATGATTTTTTGCGAATTTTTTTCCTGACGCAGATATTTGCGCGAACCCCGGCGCAGCTAATACACTGGGGGCAACGGACCGGCCACGCGCCGCGCTCCGACCTGCCATCGGTGTTGAATGAAGGGAGATGCACGTGTCAAACGACAGGAAGCTGGCTCAGGTTTGCGACAAACAGGGTTTTTTTGCGGCACTGGATCAAAGCGGCGGTTCCACGCCGGGCGCACTCAAGCTGTACGGCATTCCCGAAAGCGCCTATAGCGGCGACGCGGAAATGTTCAGGCTAATGCACGAAATGCGCGTGCGCATCATCACGGCGCCGGCCTTCACCGGCGAAAAGATCATCGGCGCGATTCTGTTCGAAGCCACCATGGACGGTCAGGTGGACGGCAAGCCGGTGCCGTCGTTCCTGTGGGAAGACCGTAGTGTCGTGCCCTTCCTCAAGGTCGACAAGGGCCTGCAAACCGAGGCCAACGGCGTTCAGCTGATGAAACCGATTCCGGGTCTCGACGACCTGCTCGCCCGCGCCGCCAAACTGGGTATCTTCGGCACCAAGATGCGCTCGGTGATTCACGGCGATTCGAAAGAAGGCATTGCCGCCATCGCCGCGCAGCAGTTCGAATTCGGCAAGCAGATCTCGGCGCATGGGCTGGTGCCGATCCTCGAACCCGAAGTCTCGATCAAGGCACCGGATAAAGCCGCCGCCGAAGCCACGCTGCGCGCCGAACTGATCAAGGGTCTCGACGCGCTGCCCGAAGGCAGCCTCGTCATGCTCAAGCTCACCATTCCCGACGAGCCCGACTTCTACAAGCCGCTCGTCGACCATCCGCGCGTCGCACGCGTGGTCGCGCTGTCCGGCGGCTACACCCGCACCGACGCGTGCGAACGGCTCTCGCACAATCACGGCATCATCGCGAGCTTCTCGCGGGCGCTCATCAACGAGTTGCGCGTCTCGATGAGCGACAGCGAGTTCGACAGCGCGCTCGCCGAAGCCGTCGACGAAATCTACCAGGCGTCGGTCGTCAAGGATTGAGCCTCGTCTGACCGCCCGCGCGGTCAGTGCCCATGACGTTCCTCGATGGGCACGGCCGCCGCGGGTTCTTCCGGCTGGCGGGACTGGCGAGCCAGCATGAGCGTGACGACGGCGGACACCGCCAGCGTCGCGCCTACCACGTAGAGTCCCGCCGTATAGCTGCCCGTCACGTTCTTCAGCCAGCCGATCGCAAACGGCCCCACGAAGCCGCCGAGATTGCCGACGGAATTGATCATCGCAATGCCGGCCGCCGCCCCCGCCCCTGACAGAAACATGCTCGGCATGGCCCAGAGCGGCGCCTTGGCCGCGCTGATCCCCACGTTCACCACGACCAGCGCCAGCACGATGGTCAACGCAGTGGCCGCATTGCCCGCGAACACGAAGCCCACGCAGGCGAGCACGCAGGGAATCACCACGTGCCACGTGCGTTCCTCGGTGCGGTCCGAATGCCGTGCCCACCAGACCATCGCCACTACCGCCAGAACGCTCGGCACGCCGGCCAGCAGTCCCGTTTCGAAGGAACCGAAGCCGTATTGCCGGATGATGAGCGGCGCCCACAGTCCGAGCGTGTAGAGCCCCGCCGACGTGCCGAAGTAAATCAGCGCGAGCGCCAGCACGCGCGGATCGCGCAAGGCACTGAGCGCGCCCGCCGTATGGCCCGCGTTCGCATGCCGCGCCTCGGCTTCCAGCTTCAGCTTGCCGATCAGCCAGTCGCGCTCCTGCGGTTGCAGCCAGTGTGCTTTCGACGGCGTGTCGGTCATGAACTTCAGCACGACGAAGCCGAGCAGCACGGCCGGCACCGCTTCGAGGATGTACAACATCTGCCAGTCGGCGAGACCGGCGATCGGCGGCAATTTCATGATCGCGCCGGAAATCGGCGAGCCGATGGCCGTGGAGATCGGCGCGGCCGCCATGAACCAGGCGGCAGCCACGGCCCGTTGCCGGGCCGGAAACCAGAGGCTCAGATACAGGATGATGCCGGGAAAGAAACCGGCTTCGGCGACGCCCAGAACGAACCGGAGCACGTAGAAACTGGTCGGCCCGACCACGAATGCCGACGCCGCCGACACGAGTCCCCACGTCACCATCACGCGCGCGATCCAGATGCGCGCACCGACGCGATGCAGAATCAGGTTCGACGGCACTTCGAACAGAAAATAGCCGATGAAGAACAGGCCGCCGCCCAGACCGAAGGCCGTGGGCGACAGACCGATGGCCTTGTTCATGGTCAGCGCGGCGAAACCGACGTTCACGCGATCGAGAAAGCTCACGAAATACAGCAGCATGACGAACGGAATGATCCGCAGCATGAGCTTGCGGGACACCCTCGCTTCGAGTTCCGAAATCATTGTCTCCTCCTTGGAGGCTTGAGCGCTTTCGTCTTCGTGGCGGGCAAACGGACGCCCGGCGCCGGCCGTCGTGCGCCGCCGGCATCGGCGGTCGAACGGCGCGGCGTGGTCGAGCGTGTGCGGGCCGGTGAAGCGAGGCGTCTTCTTACATGTCGCGCCGGTACTCAGGCCGCGGCGGGAACCGCAGTCCGTTCGAGCAGCGCGCACACGGCGGCGGTCACCTGCGCCGTGGTCGCGTTGCCGCCGAGATCGCGGGTATGCAGCGAGGTATCCGCGGTCACGGCTTCGACTGCGCGCATGACGCGTTGCGCGGCGTCGAATTCGCCCAGATGTTCGAGCAGCATCACGACCGACCAGAACGTGCCGACCGGATTGGCCAGACCTTTGCCCATGATGTCGAAGGCCGAGCCGTGGATCGGTTCGAACATCGACGGAAAGCGGCGCTCCGGATCGATGTTGCCGGTCGGCGCGATACCGAGGCTGCCGGCGAGCGCCGCCGCGAGATCGCTGAGGATGTCGGCGTGCAGGTTGGTCGCGACGATCGTGTCGAGCGTGGCCGGCCGGTTTATCATCCGCGCCGTGGACGCGTCCACCAGTTCCTTGTCCCACGTCACGTCGGGGAATTCCTTCGAGATCTGCAGCGCGATCTCGTCCCACATCACCATGGCGTGACGCTGCGCGTTGCTCTTGGTGATGACGGTGAGCAGCTTGCGCGGCCGCGATTGCGCGAGGCGGAACGCGAAGCGCATGATCCGCTCGACACCGGCACGCGTCATGATCGACACGTCGGTGGCGGCTTCGATCGGATGGCCCTGGTGGACGCGGCCACCCACGCCGGAATATTCGCCTTCCGAGTTTTCGCGCACGATCACCCAGTTCAGGTCTTCGGGCTTGCAGCGTTTCAGGGGCGCGTCGATGCCGGGCAGGATGCGGGTGGGACGCACGTTCGCGTACTGGTCGAAGCCCTGACAGATTTTCAGGCGCAATCCCCACAGCGTGATGTGGTCGGGGATATCCGGATCGCCCGCCGAGCCGAACAGAATGGCGTCCTTGTCGCGGATCGCGTCGAGGCCGTCGGCCGGCATCATGACGCCGTGCCGGCGGTGGTAGTCGCCGCCCCAGTCGAAGTTCTCGAACTCGAAGGCGAAGGCTTTCGTGGTGGTGGCGAGCGCTTCGAGCACTTGCTGGCCGGCCGGCACGACTTCCTTGCCGATGCCGTCGCCGGGAATGGTTGCGATGCGATAGGTCTTCATGTCTCCGTCCTTCGAATAGGTCTGGTGTGTGAAACGACTTTACTCGACTTCAGGTAGAGAAACCGGTGCTAGACTCAAAGCATCTTTAACTTGAATTCACAAGTCATGGCCATCCACGGCGCTGTGCAGCCAGCCGACCTGAGCTTCTTTTCGACCTTGGCCGCGTCGGGCAGCCTGAGCGCGGCCGCGCGCGAGCTGGGCCTGACCGCCGCCGCCGTCAGCAAACGTCTCACGCAGATGGAAAGCCGCGCGGGCGTGCCGCTCGTGAACCGCACCACGCGCCGCATGATGCTGACACCCGAGGGCGAGTTGTATCTCGAACATGCGCGGCGAATTCTCGACGAAATCGACGAACTGGCCGAGTTGCTCGGCAGCGCGAAGCAGAGTCCAAAGGGATTGTTGCGGGTGAATGCCACGCTGGGCTTCGGCCGCAGCCACGTGGCGCCCGCCGTGTCGCGCTTCGTGGCACGCTATCCGCAGGTGGCCGTGCAGCTGCAGCTGTCGGTCACTCCACCGCCGTTGACGGACGACGCTTTCGACGTCTGCATCCGCTTCGGCGAGCCGCCCGACACGCGCGTGGTCGCGCGGCGCCTCGCACCCAACCGGCGACTGCTGTGCGCCGCGCCGGCTTATCTCGCGCGGCACGGCATGCCGCTCACCGCGCACGATCTGAGCCGCCACAACTGCATCGGCATCCGCCAGGGCGACGAAGCCTACGGCGTCTGGCGACTCACGTCGGGCCGCGGCGCCGCGCGCAAGACCGAAGCCGTGCGCATCAACGGCAGCCTGACGACCAACGACGGCGAAATTGCGGTGAAGTGGGCGCTGGAAGGACATGGCATTCTGCTGCGCGCCGAGTGGGACATCCGTCAGTATCTGGACGAAGGCGCGCTCGTGCCGGTTCTACCCGAGCACGAAACGCCCAATGCCGACATCTTCGCGGTCTATTCCCAGCGGCATCAGATGTCGACCCGGATTCGCGCTTTCGTGGATTTCATCGCGCTCGATCTGCAAAGCGGCATGACGCGCGAGGAACAGGCCGGGTCGGCATGACTCAGAATTTCGGGTGACACTCAAAGTTCACCGACGACGCGTGCGCGGTCAGCACCTCGACGCCCGTCACCGTTTCATTGCTGACGCTGCTTTGCATGCCGCGCCGCTCGCAGTAATCGCGCGCTTCGTTCATGGCATGCTCGTGCGCGCGTGCCCACGCCATCCGGCCACCCGTGGCGCTCGCGGCGACCGAATAGGTGCCGGGCTTGTCGGTGGCCACGACATCCGACGACGAAGCGCAGCCCGCAAGGCTCGCGAACACGGCCAGCGCGGCGAATACCGCATGCGCGCGCTTCGTCCACCCGCTGTTGCGCTGGGGTCGGGCGGGATGGGAAGGCGTGGCGGTGTCGGGCGTGGTCATGGTTGATCCGGGGCAGTCTTTCAATGACGAAATTATCCGTAATCGGCCCGCGAAGATCAGCCTCGCCACCTGAAAACACTGTTGCCCTGACTATAACAATCGTCGACGGCACGGCGGTTGCTAAACATACCGGTTGAGGTTCGTCTAAAGGAGCAACCCGCCATGCCCGATCAACGCCCCGTTCCGCCACGACCGGCGCTTCCCGCCGACGCCCGCGGCATGATCGGCAACATGAAGACGACGGCGCTGGTGTCGCTGCGCGGCTCGATCGATTTCATGTGTTTTCCGCGCATCGACTCGCCGACCATCTTCGCCGGGCTGCTCGACCCGTCGCGCGGCGGCGCCTTTTCGATCGAACCGGCGCAGCAGACGGCCAACGTCAAGCAGATGTATCTGCCGGACACCAATGTCCTGCTGACCCGTTTCATGACCCCGGACGGCGTCTGCGAATTGCTGGACTTCATGCCGGTGCCCGAGGACGGCGGCGGCGCCGGGCTCGAAACCGAATTGCCGAATTGCGTGATCCGCGTGCTGCGCATGGTGCATGGCCGCATGACGCTCGCGGTGCGCTGCGCGCCGCGCTTCGACTACGCGCGCGGCGAACACACGGCGCGGGCCGTCGGCGACAACGCGGTGGAATTTCGCGGCGCGGATCAGTCGCTGGTGCTTCGTCTGAACTGCACGCGCGCGCTCGCCACCACGGGCGGTGACGCGCACGCCGAATTCGAGTTGCGCGACGGCGACTCGGTTGGCTTCGCCTTCGGCGAGGCCGGCGCATTGCGGGAAAAATCGTTCGACTGCGAAGCCGTGCTGACCGGCACGATCCGCTACTGGCGCGACTGGTCCGCGCAATCCACGTATCGCGGCCGTTATCGCGAGGTCGTGATGCGCTCGGCGCTGACCTTGAAACTGCTGAGTTCGAGCGAACACGGCGCGATCGTCGCCGCGCCCACTTTTGGACTGGCCGAAGCGCAGAACGGCTCGCGCCGCTGGGACTACCGCTTCACGTGGATTCGCGATGCGGCCTTTTCCGTGTATGCGCTGCTGCGCCTCGGCTATACCGGCGAGGCGCGGCAATTCATGCGCTGGATCGCCGAGCGCAGCCGCGATTGCGACTCGGACGGCTCGCTGAACGTGATGTACACCGTGGACGGCCGCGAGCCGCCCGCTGAAACCGAAGTCGCCGAACTCGGCGGCGCGGAAGCTGGAGCCGGAGCCGGAGCCGGAGCCGAAGGCGGCGCCGGCTTGCCGCTGATCGGCAATGCCGCGCGTGACCAGACCCAGCTCGACGTCTACGGCGCGCTGCTCGACGCGATCTATCTGTACAACAAGTACGGTGCGGCGATTTCCTACGACGGTTGGCGCGACGTCACGCGCACGGTGGATTACGTGGTCGAACACTGGCGCGAACCGGATCACGGCATCTGGGAATTCCGCAATGGTCTGCGCCCGCTGCTGCATTCCCGCCTGATGTGCTGGGTGACGGTGGATCGCGCCCTGCGGCTGGCCGAAAAGCGTTCGCTGCCCGCGCCGCTCAAGCGCTGGTTCGAGACGCGCGACGCCATTCACCAGGACATTCACGAGAATTTCTGGAACGACGAATTGCAGGCCTTCGTGCAGACGCCCGATTCGAAAACGCTCGACGCCTCGGCGCTGATGATGCCGCTGGTGCGCTTCATCGGCCCTACCGATCCGCGCTGGATCGGCACGCTCGACGCCATCGGCGGCGAATTACGCGTCGATCCGCTGATCTTCCGCTACACGCGCGGCGAAACACTCGACGGACTGCCCGGCATCGAAGGCGGCTTCAGCGCCTGCTCGTTCTGGTACGCCGAAGCGCTGGCGCGCGCCGGTCGGGTGGAAGACGGACGGCTCGTGTTCGAGAAGATGCTCGCCTATGCCAATCACGTCGGACTCTTTTCCGAAGAAGTGGCCACCAGCGGCGAAGCGCTCGGCAATTTCCCGCAGGCGCTGACTCATCTCGCGCTCATCAGCGCGGCGTATCAACTCGACCGCAATCTGGACAAGGTGCACGTACCGTGGACGTGAAGCGTGCGCGCGAGGCGGGCGTTTCTCGTGGTTTCCACCGTCGTTTCGCCAAAAATCTTCCCGAATCGCCGTCGAGCGTCTAGTCTTTAGCGAACCCTGTCGAACTAAACGGACGCTGAACCGGAGGAGACATCGATGGATCTCGAAACACGCACCATGGCTCGCGTGATGGCTCGGCTCGTGCCGTTCCTGATGCTCTGCTACTTCATCGCGTATCTCGATCGCGTGAATGTCGGTTTTGCTGCACTGCAAATGAACAAGGCGCTCGCGCTGTCGGCGAGTCAGTTCGGCTTCGGCGCGGGGATTTTCTTCATCGCGTACTTCTTCTTCGAAGTGCCGTCCAATCTGCTGCTGGAAAAATTCGGCGCGCGACGCTGGATCGCGCGGATCATGTTCACGTGGGGCATTCTGGCGGGTGCGATGGCCTTCATTCCGGACATCGCGCGCTTCACCGGCATGTCCGCCGCGCACGTTTTCTACACGCTGCGCATTCTGCTCGGCGTGGCCGAAGCGGGCTTCTTCCCCGGCATCATTTTCCTGCTGACACTCTGGTTTCCCGCCGCGTATCGCGGTCGCGTGGTCGGCTATTTCATGGCCGCGATTCCGCTGTCCACCGTGATCGGCGGCCCGATCTCGGGCGCGCTGCTCTCGCTCGACGGACGCGGCGGTCTGGCCGGCTGGCAATGGCTGTATCTGATCGAAGCCGCGCCGGCGCTGCTGCTCGCGTTCGCCGTGCTGGCCTATCTGACCGACCGGCCCAGCGACGCCACCTGGCTCGCCGCCGACGAGCGCAACTGGCTGGTGGCACGTCAGGCGCACGAGCGCGAACATCGCGAGGCGGTGCACAGCTTCAGCGTCAAGGAAGCCTTGTTCAATCCGCGCGTGCTGGCCGTCGCGCTGATCTACTTCGGCGCCAACGCAACCAATTACGGCCTGAGCTTTTTCCTGCCGCAGATCGTCAAGTCGTTCGGACTCAGCAATCTGCAGACGGGTTTCGTCACGTCGCTGCCGTACATCGTCGGCGTCATCAGCATGGTGCTATGGGGCCGTCATTCCGACCGCAAGCTCGAACGCAAGCGGCACATCGCCATCGCGCTGTTCGTGGCGGCCGGCGGCATCGCGGCGGCAGCCGGGCTCGACAATCCGGTGCTCAAGATGGTCGCGCTGTCGATTGCCGGCTTCGGCATCTTCGGCTGCCTGCCGGTGATCTGGACCCTGCCCGCGTCGTTTCTCTCGGGCGCGGCTGCCGCGGGCGGCATCGCCGCCGTGAATTCGCTCGGCAATCTGGCGGGCTTCTTCGGCCCGTACGCGATGGGCTGGATCAAGGACAGCACCGGCGGCTTCGGCGCCGGCCTGCTGTGTCTCGCGGGCGCGGGCCTCGTCGGCGTGGCGGCGGTGCTGCTGCTGCATCACGACGCGTCGATCGAATCGTCGGCGTCCGGGCTCGGCGAACCGCATCCCGGCAGCGGACGGGTTGCGGGGCCCTGAATCAGCGGATCAGCGGGTTAGCGGATCAGGGTGAGCCGTTGCCGCCCGTCGAGAGTTCGTTCGACGGCGCGCCGGCGTCCGGCGTCATCACGTCGTCCGGGGTAGGCGTCGGCGCGGAAGCCGGCGACGCGTTACCGTGCGCCTGACCGTCCACCGAGCCTGCGGCCGCACCGCTCGACGTTCCGCTCGATGCCCCGGCTGACGGCGGCGTTGCGGGCAGGATTGGCGGCAGTGCCTGCGGCTGGTTCGCCGGCGGCTGCGGCTGCGTTTGTGTCTGCGTCTGTGCGCCTGCTTGCGGCGCATGACGCGGCGTTTTGCGCACCGCAACCGGCGCCTCGGCCTTCTTCGACGCGAGCAGTTGCTGGAACCACGCATGCACCTTGTCCGACGCCTGCGCGAAGAAGCCCGGCGTCTGATCCGTGTCGAAACGCACGCGGCTGTCCACCAGCTTCGAGCGCTGCGCGCGCTGGAAGAAGTCGCCGACGATCGGCAATGCGCTGTGCGCGCCCTGCCCCCAGTAGTCGCTGCGCAAGGTCACGCGGCTGTCGTTGAAGCCCACCCACGCGCCCGCCACCAGTTGCGGATGAATCAGGATGAACCAGCCGTCCGCGTTGCCTTGGGTCGTGCCCGTCTTGCCCGCGACATCGCCGCGCACGCCGAAGCGGCTGCGAATCGTCGAACCCGTGCCACGGCTCACCACGTCGCGCATCACGTCGATGAGCGTGCGCGCGGCGTCCGTGGGCAATTCCTGCTGCGGCGAGGCCGGGGCGAAATCGGCCAGCACCTCGCCGCTGCGGTTTTCGATGCGCGTGACCATCACCGGTTCGACATAGCCGCCGAGGTTGGCGATCGTGCCGTAGGCGGAGACCATTTCCTTCAGCGTGACCGGACTCGTGCCGAGCGCGAGCGACGGCACCGCGTCGAGTTCGCTGTCGCGCACGCCCATGGCGCGGGCGAGCCGCGCGACCTTGTTGGGACCGACCGTTTCCATCAGTTGCGCGGTGATCCGGTTGCGCGAAAAAGCCAGCGCATCGCGCAGACTGATGGCGCGCTCGCTCGGTTCGTCCTCGTCGCTCGGACGCCAGATTTCGCCGCCCGCCAGCGGAATTTCGACCGCTTTATCGACGAAGGTATCGCTCGGCTTCGCACCGTTTTCGAAGGCGGCCGCGTAGACGAACGGCTTGAACGTCGAGCCGGGCTGACGGCGCGCCTGCTGCACGTGATCGAACGGATCCTGACTGAAATCGCGGCTGCCGACCCACGCCTTGATCTGGCCGTTGCGCGGGTCCATGGCGAGGAAATCGGCCTGCACGCGCGTCTTGCTTTCGCACACCGACTGCACGAGATTGCGGTCGGACGAGACGCGCTTGAGCGCGTCTTCGTCGGTCAGGCCCGCGTCTTTGGCCGCACGATAATCCGGCGTTTCGCGCAGGAAAGTCTGCAACAGGTCCTTGCCGCCCGCGCAGCCGGCGCGCGCGCCCCACGCCGAATTGGCGATGCCCTGCAACTGGTTGCCTTGCAGGATCACCGCCTGCGTCGCCATGTTTTGCAGACGCGAATCGATCGTGGTGCGCACCACCAGACCGTCGGAATAGATGTTGTAGTCGTTGCGATCGGCCCACGACACCAGCCATTTACGCAATTGCTGCGCGAAATGCGGCGCCGGTCCCGGCGGCTCGGTCTGCCGTTCGAAATCGATGCGCAGCGGCCGCCGTTTGAGCGAATCGTAGGCGGCCGGCGTGAGCTTGCCGTACTTGAGCATCTGCCCGAGCACCGTATTGCGCCGTTGCAAGGCACGTTCCGGATTGATGACCGGGTTGTAGTAGCTATTGCCCTTCAGCATGCCCGTGAGCGTCGCGCTTTCCAGCACGTTCAACTCGCCCGCCGATTTATCGAAATAGGTGCGGGCCGCCATTTCGATACCGTAGGCGTTGTACAGAAACGGCACGGTATTCAGATAGGTCTCGAGGATTTCGTCCTTCGTGTAGAGCGCCTCGATCTTGAAGGCCGTGATGGCTTCTTTCAACTTGCGGTTGAGCGTGGGCGCACGGCCGATTTCGTCCGGATAGAGATTGCGCGCGAGTTGCTGCGTGATGGTCGAGCCACCTTGCCGGTCGCCGGAAAACGTGTGCAGTGCCGCGGAAGCCGTACGACGCCAGTCGAGGCCGAAATGCTGATAGAAGCGATGGTCTTCGGTGGCGATGAGCGCGTTGACGACGTTCGGCGAAATATCCTTGAGTTTGACCCATTCCCGATTGGACGGTTTGAATTCGGCCAGCAATTTGCCGTCGGCGGACAGAATCTGCGCCGGCTGCTCGATTTTCGCTTTACGGATATCGCCGATGCTGGGCGTGAACGGAATCAGAAGCAGCACATAAAGAAGCATCAGCACGGGCAGCGCCGCGCACGCTTTGACGAGCCCCCGGCGAGTGGGATGACGCAGATGCCACCAGCCTTGGGCGATGAGCGGATTGACGGCGGTGAGCGCTTTGGTGAGCGCTTTATCGGCGGTTTTCTTTAGCGATACTTCGGTCAGGCGCTTCACTCGGGGTTTCTGGATACGGGGAAAGGGTGAATGCTACCAAGTAATTTTCTTTTTTCTGGTTTTTGGTGGTGGTGGTGTTTTGCGCGTAGCGCTCGTTCTTTGTGTTAGTGGTTTATTGGTGTTGCCCCTGTGCGGGGCGGCACTTACTTTCTTTGCCGCGGCAAAGAAAGGTAAGCAAAGAAAGCCGCTTACACCGCTAATGCTATTCGTTATCAGCGGCGCTTCTTTACCGCAGTGGCCCCGGAGCATCCGGGCCGTCGCGCACTCCGCGTGAGTGACAAGGCCGTCATCAGTTCCGGCGGCGCTCCGCGCGCCGAGCGGCATGCACGGGAAACCGAAGGTTTCCATTGAGCGTTTCGCCGAGGCGAAGCCGACGGCATCGCTAGCGAAAAACGAAGTGAGGGGTTTGGTGAAGTACCGCTCCGGCGCGCGCAGCGTCGCCGGAACGGATGACTGCTGTACCACTACCAATTACGATCCACGGTCGGCCCTATCGGTCTCCACTCCGTGTTGTTATGAGAGATGCCCGCTTAGAGTTAGCGGTGTGAGCGGCTTTCTTTGCTTAGCTTTCTTTGCCGCGGCAAAGAAAGTAAGTGCCGCCCCGCACAGGGGCAACGCTAATAAACCACAAACAAAAGAAACACATCCGCAGCAAAAAGAAACACAGCCACCGCAGGCAAAAAGCAAAACAGCCACCGGCAAGCCCCTCCCCCTTGGCCACCGCCTTTATAATATCCACCAAAATTCCGACAAGAGGTGCTTCATGATCATCAAACCGCGCGTGCGTGGCTTCATCTGCGTGACGACTCATCCGGCCGGCTGCGAAGCCAACGTGAAGGAGCAGATCGACTACGTCAAGGCACGCGGCCCTATTGACAATGGCCCGAAGAAGGTGCTCGTGATCGGCGCGTCCACGGGCTACGGCCTCGCTGCCCGCATCAGCGCCGCGTTCGGCTCGGACGCGGCCACGCTCGGCGTTTTCTTCGAACGCGCCGGCAGCGAAACCAAAGCCGGTACGGCCGGCTGGTACAACACCGCCGCCTTCGAGAAATTCGCCACGGAAAAGGGCCTGTACGCCACCAGCATCAACGGCGACGCCTTCTCCGACGAAGTCAAACAACGCACGATCGAAGTCATCAAGCGCGATCTGGGTCAGGTGGACCTCGTGGTCTACAGCCTCGCGGCGCCCAAGCGCACGCATCCAAAAACCGGCGAAGTCTTCACGTCCACGCTGAAACCGATCGGCAAGGCGGTCACGCTGCGCGGCATCGACACGGACAAGGAAGTCATCAAGGAAACCGTTCTCGAACCCGCTACGCAAGCCGAAATCGATCACACGGTCGCGGTCATGGGCGGCGAAGACTGGCAGATGTGGATCGACGCGCTGCAGGAAGCCGGCGTGCTCGCCGACGGCGCGAAAACCACCGCGTTCACCTACCTCGGTGAAAAGATCACTCACGACATCTACTGGAACGGTTCGATCGGCGCGGCCAAGAAAGACCTCGACCAGAAAGTGCTCGGCATCCGCGAAAAACTGGCGGCCAAAGGCGGCGATGCGCGCGTTGCGGTGCTCAAGGCCGTCGTCACGCAAGCCAGTTCCGCCATTCCGATGATGCCGCTGTACCTGTCGCTGCTCTTCAAGGTCATGAAGGAAAAAGGCACGCACGAAGGCTGTATCGAACAGGTCTACGGCCTCTACAAAGACAGCCTGTACGGCACGGCGCCGCACATCGACGAAGACGGCCGCCTGCGCGCCGACTACAAGGAACTCGATCCGGAAGTGCAGCAGCAAGTCCTGCAACTGTGGGATCAGGTGACGAACGACAACCTCTACGAACTGACCGATTTCGCGGGCTACAAGACCGACTTCCTGCGTCTGTTCGGTTTCGAGATCGCGGGCGTCGACTACGAAGCCGACACCAACCCGGACGTGCAGATTCCGAATCTCGTTCAGATGTAAATTCGGTTGCAGACGATACAGCAGTAAATGATCGATCCGGACGCAGCTCCGGATCGGCACACCAGCGGGGCCGTTCGCGCCCCGCCGTTTTTCAGCCGCGCCTCGCGCGCCCGCCTTTTTTCACAGCACCATCCCGCCTCGACTGCGCCACGTAGCCATCCACGGCACGCATCACGCGCGTTTCCAGCGCTGCCGCATCACGCTCTCCCCGCTCACCCGCGTCGTCGATCATGCCGCGCACGATCGCCAGCAAATCGTACGCAACGAGACTCGCTTCCGATAAATCCGGTGCGCCGTCCCTGACGGTCAACGCTTCCACAATCGCCGCGTGAATCGTCGCGGCCACACGCTGATTGCGCTCGCCGAGCGGCAAGCGGCGCTCTTCGACATCGATGATCCGCGCCAGCGCGGGCCTGCGCATCTGATGCGCCACCGCCGCGCCCACCATCGCGCGGACGCATTCGCGCGAATGCGCCAGCCAACGCGCGGCTTCGATATCGGCCAGCAGTTGCGCGCTTTCGCGTTCGATCAGCGCAACGGTCAACGCGTCGCGATTGGGAAAGTACTGATAAAGCGAGCCTATGCTCACACCGGCACGCTGGGCGACGGCGTTCGTGGTGTACGCGTCGACTCCATGCGTCTCCAGAATGCGAGCAGCGGCTTCGAGCACGCTCTCGACGGTATTCGCCGAACGCCGCTGAAGCGGCTGTTTACGGGGCTTCAGACGATGTGATGCAGGGGATTTCGACATGGCCGGAATGCGAGTTTCGAATGTGAGCGAATACTCGTATTCTAAACCCGTGCCGTCGAATGACGCGCCGGCCACTCAACCCCAACTAACCGGACTGACAATCATGACTTCATCTGCGAAAAAAACCGTGCTGACCGTCTTCATGCTCGTGAAAACGCTGCCCGAATGGCTCGCCTTGCCCGTCGACGAACGCTTCCGCCTGCTGGCCGAACACGTCGAACCGATTCTCAAGGCGCACGCCGACGAGGTCACCATGCGTTTCTACGACATCGAATTCTATTCGGCGCGTGTCACGGATATCTGGGTATGGGACGCGAAAAGCCATCACGCTTACGAGCTGGTGGTGGAAGCGTTGCGCGAGACGCCGTTCTGGGATCGCTATTTTCAGATCGTCGAAATTTTGCCAGGCGTGGAGAACGCCTACGCGGACAACTACGAGCGCGAGGCGCTCAGCGCGGCCTGAGCCGGATCATGCGCTCGCTAACCAGCCAGCGCATGATTCGTCGATCAGCAGGGAAACGCGGCCTGGAGGGTGCGGAGAATCGCAAGGCCGATCGGGAAATCGTCCGAAATACCCGGATGGTTGGTGAAGAACTGATCCAGCAGCGGATAGACGTTCTGATTGCCGATGGCAAGATCTTTCGGCGGACAGAAAAGTGCCGGCCGCTTCTTCGACACCAGGTCGCCGTTCGCCCATCCCAACTCGTTGATCGCGCCCGTAATGTAGGCCGCGTAGACCGAGTTGTTATCGGCGTGCGCCCATTCCTTGTATTGCGCCGCCGTCATTTCCGCGTGAGCGCTGACGGCGAAGCACGCCGTCAGCGCGACCACCGCGCGGATTATCTGCGTCCTCATTTGCCTGCTCATTTGCCCACGCATTTGCCCAATTAACCGCATCGTCGAACCTTCAATCTGTTTCGCAAAAGCGGCATTGTAGGCGAGTCGGCGGTCATTGCGCAGAAGCGCCGCAGACTCGAGAATTCGTAAGCATGACGCACGGTATTCTGTAAGCCTACGCGTTCTACCATGGCCATCTTTGTCACTCGTGCCATTACGGCACGGCGCGCCCTCAGGGCGTGCCCGCGTGCATACGCTCAAGGCGTGCCATTGCGGCAGTAACGCCGATACGCTTCACGCTCACCGAGCCGTTGCATATATGCCGCAACCGCCGGGAATTCCGCATGCCGCAACGGCGTCTCGAGCCAGCGATTGATCGACAGCGCAATGGGAATATCGGCGAGCGAAAACGCCTGGCCCGTTACGAATGCGCCGGTTTTTTCCAGTTGCCGTTCGATCATGGCGACGTGACGCGTCCAGTTCGCGGCGGACTGCGCGATCAGTTCGCGATCCTGATGCGCGGGGGAATGCCGCACCAGCGCGAGAAACGCGTAGCTCCACGAGCGGTTCAACTCGCTCGCCTGCCAGTCGATCCACTGATCGCAGCGTGCGCGCGCCACGGGATCGCGCGGATAAAGTGCTTCGGCTGCGTTGGGCGCTTCGTCGCCGTAGCGGCCGGCCAGATAGCGGATGATCGAATTGGACTCCCACAACACGAATTCCCCGTCACGAATGACGGGCACCATGCCGTTGGGATTGAGCGCGAGAAACTCGGGCACAGTCGTGGATCGAAAGCCCGAACCCCAGTCCTGCTGCTCGAACGGCAGCGCGAGTTCGGCGCACGTCCACAGCACCTTGCGTACGTTGATGGAAGTCGTCTTGCCGAGTATTTGCAGCATGGCGTAGTCGCGTGAAATGGTGCACGGTGCTGATGCACAGTCGGGTTCGAACCATAGCCTATCGCCCGCCTCTTATCGCGGACATGGACACTTTGAGTCTCGCACGCAAGGCCAGTTCGCGGCACGCAACGCTAGTCCAAACGTCCGCGCAACAATTCAGTGCGAAGCCACGAACGTCGAATCCGGCGCGGGCGGCGGCACGGCGAAATTGCGGCGCATGCGCTCCGCTTCCTCGACCGGCGTGCGACCGAAGAGCCGCTTGAATTCGCGGCTGAACTGCGACGCGCTTTCATAGCCCACCTGCACGCAGGCCGCGGCCGCCGTCACCTCGTTTCTCACCATCAAGAGACGCGCCTGATGCAGCCGCGTGGACTTCAGATACTGCATCGGCGACGTTTGCGTCACCGACTTGAAGTGCGAATGAAACGACGGCACGCTCATATTCGCTTCCTGCGCGAGTTGTTCGACGTCGAGCGGCTCGCGGTAAGACGCGTGGATTTTGCGGATCACCTTTGAAATGCGCGCGAATTGCCCTTGCGCGGTGAGCGCCGCGCGCATCGAGCCGCCCTGCTCGCCGGTCAGCACATGAAAATAGATTTCGCGCACGAGTCCTGGCCCGAGCAGGTCGGCCTCCAGCGGATCGCTCATCGCTTCGAGAAAACGCAGCACCGAAGCGCCAAGCCGCGCGTCGAGCCGTGTCGACATCATGCCGCGCGGCTCCGCCGCCGCACCGCTGCGACGGTCGTCGATCTGCAGCATGAGATCGGCCGCGACCTTGAAGTCGAGCCGGAAATAGATGGCCAGCAGAGGCTCGGCCTCGCTCGCTTCGGTTTCCATGGAAAACGGCACCGGCACGGCAACCGCCAGATAGTGCTGCGCGTCGTACACATACACCGTCTCGCCGAGAAAGCCGCGCTTGCGGCCCTGACACACGATCACGATGCCTGGGTCGTACAGCACGGGCGTGCGGCCGAGCGGCCGGTTCGAACGCAGAAAGCGCACGTCGGGCAGCGCGGTGAGGTTGTAGCCTTCCACCGGCGCGAGTTCCTCGAGCAGAGTCACCATGCGCCGCTGGGCGGCCGTCTGCGGATGTTTGCGCTTCACGTCATGTCCTGTCGCCCCGTTCGCCAGGCTTCACTGTGCCATCGTCGCGCGGGAAAAGCCACGCGCTCATAGGATCAGGCAATCACCTCAGACGAACCGGCATTCGCGTGCAGGCGCCTCGCGCCTACCATGCAGGTCAGGCATGCAGCCCGTGCAACCACGCGCGGACCGCTCAACCGATGAGGAGCCAGCACCATGAGCAAAACGTTTCTGATTACCGGCGTCAGTTCCGGCTTTGGCCGCGCCTTCGCGCAGGCCGCACTCGACGCGGGCCATACCGTGATCGGCACCGTACGCAACGACGCGGCGCGCGAAGCCTTCGAGGCGCTCGCCGCCGGACGCGCCCACGCGCTGATTCTCGACGTCACGGATTTCGACGCCATCGCACCGGCAATCACCGCCGTCACCGCGACGACCGGCCCGGTCGACGTGCTCGTCAACAACGCCGGCTACGGTCACGAAGGCACGCTGGAAGAGTCGCCGCTCGACGACATGCGCCGTCAGTTCGACGTCAACGTGTTCGGCGCGGTGGCGATGATCAAGGCCGTGCTTCCCGCGATGCGCGAGCGCCGCTCGGGTCACATCGTCAACATCACGTCGATGGGCGGCTTCATCACGATGCCGGGCATCGCCTACTATTGCGGCAGCAAATTCGCGCTCGAAGGCATCTCGGAGACCCTGTCCAAAGAACTCGCCGGCTTCGGCATCAAGGTCACGGCCGTCGCGCCGGGTTCGTTCCGCACGGATTGGGCCGGCCGCTCGATGGTCCGCGCGGGCCGCAGCATCGCCGATTACGACGCGCTCTTCGATCCGATCCGCGCGGCGCGCGAGGCCAAAAGCGGCAAACAGGCGGGCGATCCGGAAAAAGCCGCACAGGCGCTGCTGCAAATCGTCGAAGCGGACAATCCGCCGGTTCATCTGCTGCTCGGCAGCGACGCGCTCGACCTGGTGCGAGCGAAGCTCGCCTCGCTCACCGCCGAAATCGAGGCGTGGGAAACGCTGTCGCGGTCGACGGATTTCGCATGAACCAGGCGCGATGGAAGTCACGTAGATGAGAGAGAACGGCACGTCGCGCCGTCAGTCGTATTAGGATTGAGAAAAAGGAGCGCGACATGACTGCAACGACAGACTGGCAGGCGAGACAGTATGTGCTGTTCGAAAACGAGCGCACCCGGCCGGTGCGGGATCTGCTGGCCGCCGTGCCCGCCACCGACGTCCGGCTCGCGGCGGATATCGGCTGCGGCCCCGGCAACTCCACCGAAACGCTCGCCGCGCACGCGCCGGGCGCGACGATCGTCGGCCTGGACAGTTCCGCCGACATGATCGAAGCGGCCCGTCGACGTCTGCCGCAACTGCGCTTCGAGGTAGCCGACATCTCGGCCTGGAACGACGCCGGTCCGTACGACCTCATTCTCGCGAACGCCGTGCTGCAATGGGTGCCGAATCACGAGCCGCTGTTCGCGTCGCTAGCGACAAAGCTCGCGCCGGGCGGCAGCCTCGCCGTGCAGATGCCCGACAACCTGGACGAGCCCGCCCACCACGCAATGCGCGAAGTCGCCGCCGGCGGCCCGTGGGCGCGCAAGCTCGAAGGCGTGGAGCGGACGGCGCGTTACGGGGCGCCGTGGTACTACGCGCTGCTCAAGCCGCTGTGCGAGCGCGTCGACGTGTGGCGCACGGTCTACCATCACCCGCTCGCCGGCGGCCCCGACGCCGTGGTGGAATGGTTCAAGGGCAGCGCGCTGCGGCCCTTTCTCGCCCGGCTCGACAGCGGTGAACAGGCCGATTTTCTGGCGCGCTACCGCGATGCGGTGGCGCGGGCCTATCCCACGCTGCCGGACGGCTCGGTGCTGCTGCCGTTTCCGCGTCTGTTCATCGTTGCCACGCGTTAGGCGCGACCGTCGAGTGGGCGCGCCGGACTCACTCCAGGCGCGCCGTTTCGCGGCACGGTTGCCGGGCGTCGCTGCCGGGTTTGCGTCGCTGCAACATTGGGCGCATGAGGGTCATTGCCGCTTCTGAATTCTGCGTGATATTGTTGAAGCGAAGCGGAGAGCGGCCGCCGGCCGTTCCTACCCGAATGCAATCTACCGCAGCGAGCGTCGCCATGAGTGATGTACGCCACCATCTGAGTCCCCGTGACCGCCTGGAGCTGTTGTGCTGGCTCACCTGCGGCAGTCTGGGTTCCTATTATCTGAACGAAGACTGGCCCGACGCGGCTTTCCATGTGCAGGCCGCGCATAAGTGGCTCGATCGCCGCATGCGCGAGGCCGACTGGCTGAGCGTCGCGAAGCTCACTGCCGTGGCGGTCGAAATCGCCCAGCGGCACGCGAGTTTCGTCGATCACGACTGGGCACGGGACGCCGTCGAAGAAATTCTCGACACGGACGAACTCGATCCCCAGGCGCGTCTGGTGAAGCAGGTGCTCGCCGACTGCCAGAATGCGCTGGCGGACAAACGTCTGGCCGACTGAGTTTTTTTACGGACGACGTTGCGGTTTGCCATGTTTGGCCTCTGACCGGCCGTGAGAAAGCGGGCGCGAATCAGTAAAATGACGGGGTTCGCGCGCGCTGCGCGCTATTTCTCCGGTCGATCAACTTGAAACGCAAAATGCCGGCGCTCAATGCGCTCAAAGCCTTTGAGGTGGCTGGCCGCACGGGCAGCTTCACGCGTGCCGCGGAACTGCTGAACGTCACGCAAAGCGCGGTGAGCCGGCAGGTGCGCCAGCTCGAAGCGCAACTCGGCGAAACGCTGCTGCAGCGTCACCATCACCACCTCGAACTGTCGGCGGCGGGCCGTATCCTGCTGCAGGCATTGCAGCAGTCGTTCGACCGCATCGAGCTGACCGTGCGCAGCCTGCAGGAAAAAACGCACCGCAACCGGCTGCGCATCAACGCCCCGCCCACCTTCACGAGCCGCTGGCTGATGCCGCGCCTCGGCCGTTTGCGCGACGCCCATCCTCACCTCGAACTGAGCCTCTCCACGCGCGTGGACGACAATCTCGCCGAATCGAGCGTGCTCGATTGCGCGATCCGTTTTGGCAATGGCGAATGGGAAGGGTTCGACAATCGTCTGCTGATGAACGAGCGGCATATCGCCGTCTGCGCTCCCGCGCTGCTCGCGCGTCAGGCGGGTCGCGCGGAGATCGATCTGAACCAGTTCACGCTGCTGCACGTGCTGGCAAGCGCCGATCAGCGCTTTCTCACCTGGCAGCACTGGCTGAAGGCGGCGGGCATCGAAAACGTGGATACGCGCGGCGGTTACGAGTTCGATCTGCTCGACCACGCGATTCGCGCCGCCATCGACGGCCTCGGCGTGACCATCGCCGACCGCCATATGATCGGCCGCGAACTGGCCGAGGGACAACTGGTGCAGGTGCTCAACGTACACGTCGACGGACACCAGTCCTACTGGCTCGTCACGCGGGCGGAACAGGAAGAGCCGCCGCACGTTGCGCTGTTTCGCGACTGGCTGCAGCAGGAAATCTGGCTCACGGAGCGCGCGGTGGATTCGTCGGCATCGGCGCAACTGGAACAGGCGGACTGATCCGCAGCGGTCGCGGCAAAAAGAAAAAGCGTGCCGGTGGCATCGCCACCGGCACGCTTCACGGCTAACGCGCGATGCAGGCGCTCACGCGCCGGCTTTTTTAGGCCGCCGCCGCCATTTCCACCGGCATCGGCTTCGAAGCCGCTTCCAGCGCGGCGTCTTCGAGAATCATCTCGGCGCCCTTCTCCGCCACCATCATGGTCGGCGCGTTGATATTGCCCGACGTGATGTTCGGGAAGATCGACGCATCCACCACGCGCAGCGCCGCGATGCCATGCACGCGCAACCGCGCATCCACCACCGAGGTACGCGGATCGTCGCCCATCGCGCACGAACCGCACAGGTGATAGATCGACCCCGACTGCTCGCGGAAATACTGCAGGAAGCCTTCACGGGTAGTCACCTGCGGTCCCGGCGAGATTTCCTCGACCGTGATATCCCTCAGCGCGGGCGACGCCATTACCTTGCGCACCAGCTCGCACCCCTGGATCACTTCGTCGATGTCTTTCTGCGTGGTCAGCGCGTTGATGCGGATTTTCGCGGCGTCTTCGGCACGATTGGAAGCAATCTCGATCGAGCCGCGGCTCGTGGGCCGGCAAGGATTGAACGCCAGCAGGAAGCCCGAATACGGTTCCGGTTCCAGATTCGCCTTGTTGCTCTTCGGAATGCGGTACGACAGCGGATTGAAGTACAACTGCAAGTTCGGATTCGCCTCGCCCTCGTTGCCTTTGAAGAACCCACCCGACTGATTCACGCTCATTGCGAGCGGCCCTTTTCGGGTCAGCAGATATTGCAGACCCAGCTTGAGCTTGCCGAGCAACGGACGCATCTCGTCGTTCAGCGTCTTGATGTTGGCGCGGTAGTAGAAGCTCACGCACAGATGGTCCTGCAGGTTCTGGCCGACCGCCGGCAAGTCCTTGACCAGCGCAATGCGATGCTTCGCGAGCAAGGCGCTGTCGCCCACGCCGGAAAGTTGCAGCAGCTTGGGCGTATCTACCGCGCCTGCCGAGAGGATCACCTCGCGATTTGCCATGAACTGACGCGTCGTGCCGTTTTGCGTCACGCTCACGCCGATGGCGCGCTGGTTGCCGTCGAATAGCACGCGGCTCGCCAGCACCTCGCGCTCGACCGTCAGGTTGGCACGATGCAGCGCGGGATGCAGATACTCGAAACTGCTCGACGAGCGCTGGCCGTTACGCGTATTCACGTCGTAGATGCCCGCGCCTTCGAACTGCGCGCCGTTGAAATCCTGGGTGCGCTGATAGCCGGCCTGATCGCAGCCCTTGAGGAACACGTGGCAGATCGGGTGCACCGCGTCTTTCATCGGCGAAATGCGGATCGGGCCGTCCGCGCCATGATGCTCGGTATTGCCGAGCGGATGCGATTCGAGCTTGCGGAAATACGGCAGCACGTCGCGAAAGCCCCAGCCCTTGTTGCCGGCCGCGGCCCAGTCGTCGAAGTCGTGCGGCTGGCCGCGCACGAAGATCATCGCGTTGATCGAGCCGGAACCGCCCTGCACCTTGCCGCGCGGACAATAGATCGGACGGTTGTCGAGTTCCTTTTCCGGCTCGCTGTAGTACATCCAGTTATAGGTTTCGTTGTAGTACGTCTTGGTGAAACCCACCGGGATCTTGAACCAGAACGAACTGTCCTTGCCGCCCGCTTCGAGCAGCAACACGGAATGCTGACCCGATGCCGACAGCCGGTTCGCCAGAATGCAGCCCGCCGACCCCGCGCCGACGATGATGTAATCGTAATTCATGCTCTATGTCGCCCGCGGGCGCTCAATCCAGTGAATGCGAAAAAACCGTTCAACCCTTGGCCGGCGCGAGATCCTTCACGTCGGCGGGTTGCGAAGCCATTTGCAGATGCAGACGCTCGCCGGTGTACGGCGTGTGCTGCCTGACCACGTCCATATTCAGTTCCACGCCGAGACCCGGTTCCGAAGACGGCACGATGTAGCCGTCTTCCCATTGAATCGGCTTCGTCAGCACGGCCGCGTGAAAACCGTCCCACGTGCCGATGCTTTCCTGAATCAGGAAGTTCGGCGTGCAGGCGGCCAGCTGGATGCTCGCGGCCGCGCCGACCGGACCGTTGTACAGATGCGGCGCGATCTGCGCGTAATACACCTCGGCGATTGCCGCGACCTTCTTCGCTTCCAGCAGACCGCCCACGCGCGCCACGTTCAGTTGCAGGATCGACGCGGCGCCGGCTTCGAGCAGCTTGAAGAATTCGTACTTGGTGGTGAGACGCTCGCCGGCCGCGATCGGAATGCTGGTGTGCTGCGCGACCTGCGCCATGGCGCCTTCCTGTCCCGGCGGCACCGGCTCTTCGAACCACAGCGGATCATATTTTTCGAGCCGCTTCGCGAGCCGGATTGCCGAAGACGGCACCATCTGACCATGCGTGCCGAACAGCAGATCGGCCTTGCTGCCCACCGCTTCGCGCACGCGTCGGCAAAACGTCTCGCAGCGATCCAGCACTTCCATCGACAGCTGATGGCCCGAATACGCCGTGTACGGACCCGCCGGATCGAACTTCACCGCGGTGAAGCCGCGCCGGACGTTTTCCAGCGCGCATTCGGCCGCGAGATCGGGGTCGTCGTAGTCGTATTCGCCACGGCTGTTCTTCGGATACAGATAGGTGTACGAGCGCAGACGCTGGTTCACCATGCCGCCCAGCAGCTCGTAGACCGGCTTGTTGGCCGCCTTGCCGATGATGTCCCAGCATGCCATTTCCAGGCCGCTCACCACGCCCATCATCGTCAGGTCGGGGCGTTGCGTGAAGCCGCTCGAATACGCTTCGCGCCAGAGCCGTTCGATGTGATGCGGATCGCGGTCGAGCAGATAGCGGCCGAACACGTCGTCGATGATGTGGGTCATCGCGTTGGGATGGAAGGTGGCCGAATAGATTTCGCCGACACCTTCGATACCGCAGTCGGTCTTCAGCTTGACGAAGATCCAGTACATGCCGCCCACGTGCGGCGGCGGTACGGCAACGATATGCGTTTCGAGCGAGACAACTTTCATTTACGCAACCTCTTTCCTGTTGAGCATGTTTCGTAGCGCGAGGCCGGCGAAGCCGCCGAGCGCGGCCATCGCGGCCACATAACCGAAGTAAAGCTGATAACCGGCGACGCCCGGGAAGTTCTGCGTCAGATAGCCGTTGATGAGCGGCAGGAACACGTCCGGCGAATAGCCGAGTACCGAAATCAGGCCAATGGCGAGACCCATCGTTTCGAGCGGAATATTGCAGCGGTCCAGCAGCGACCAGTAGAGCCCGCGAATCGCGTAGGTCAGAATGCCGATGAAGAGCACGAGGAACACCAGCAGCACGTGGCTCGCGATGCGCGGCGCCGCCATCAGACCGAGCAGCGAGAGCGCGGCGAGGAACAGCGCGATCACCAGCACCGACACCTTCGAATAGCGGTCGCCGAGAAAGCCGCCGCCGATACCGCCGATCGGGCGCATCCACAGCTTGAGCGTGGTGATCGTGCCGGCCATCACCACCGTCAGACCGATTTCGCCTTCGTGCAGGTAAGCGGAAAAACTGTACGTGGCCCAGAACACCTGATAGCCGCAGAACACGATGGCTGCGACCAGCCACAACTCCGGAATCGCCGCGAGCGTCTTCAGATCGACCAGCACGTTGCTGCGTTTGCGTGCGGCGCGGTTTGCTTCGGCATCCTGCGTACCTTGCGGGTCCTTGACGAGCGCGAGCAGTACGCCCAGGCCAATGCAAAGAAACGCGTACATGTAGACGACCAGCTTGAAGCCCGCGGTGACCGGCTCGCCTTTGGTTTGCGTGAACCAGGCGAACAGCGTGATCGCGATGGTCGCGAGCATGGCCTCGATCAGACCGCGGCCGCCGTCGAGCAGGCCGAAGAAGCGGCCCTGTTCATGCGTGCCGGCGATCATCGTCACGCGTTTGATGACGGCCGCCCAGAACGTCAGCCCCGTGGACAAACCCCAGCCGCCGAAGATCAGCATCAGCATCGGGAACGACGGCGCGGTGGAATACCACAGGCCGAGCACGCCGGTTGCAATGAGGGAAAAGCAGATCAGCAGACGCGGCGCGATGCGGTCGGCGAGCCAGCCGCTCGGCAGATAGCTCAGCAAAAAAATCGTGCCGAGCGAGGAATACAGATAACCGAGCTGACTGTCCGTGATGTGAAACACTTCGAGCATGGTCGGTTGATAGACCTGCCGCAGATACAGAATCGGATAGATGGCACCGGCGGCGATCACCAGCAACATGAGCTGGATGTAGCGTTGCGCTTTGCCGGTTTGCTGGGCGGCTTCGTCGCGCATGGCGAGCGAAGCGCTGTTCTGGACGGGTTGGGATGACACGTGAGCGCTCCTCAGAGACTCGGCGCCGGTCCAAAGACAGGCGGGTCTCCAATATGTTTTGTTATGGGTGTGCAGCGTGTGGGCTGCGGTCGGGTGTGACGGTTTCAGATTTGCCGCACGCCGCGCCTCTTTTCGACACGGCGCGCGGCGCGACTTCAGTACTTCATGACCACGAGGCGGGTCTGCGTGAATTCGAGCATGCCGTGCTTGCCGTCGTCGCCGCCGAGGCCGGAACGCTTCCAGCCTGCGTGGAAGCCCTGATACGGGTCTGCCGGCGTGCGGTTCACATACAGTTCGCCCGCTTCGATGCCGTTGGCGATCTTCATCGCGCTGCGGTAGTTCTCGGTATAGAGCACCGACGACAAACCGAACTGGTGGTCGTTGGCCATCTCCAGTGCTTCGTCGAGCGTGCTGTATCGCACGACCGGCATGATCGGGCCGAAGGTTTCTTCCTGGATGATTTCCATGTCCTGACGGCAGTTCGTCAGCAGCGTGGCCGGATAGAAAAAGCCCTTGCCCGCCGGCACTTCGCCGCCGGTTTCGAGCGTGGCGCCAGCCGCCACCGCGCGTTCGACCATGGCGTGAATCGAGCGGCGCGATGCTTCGTTGACGAGCGGTCCCATCAGCGAGGCCTGTTCCGAACGGTCACCGGATTCCACCGCGCTCATGTGCTTTTTCAGCAGCGCGACGAAGCGGTCGTGCACGCTGTCCTGCACATAGACGCGTTCGATCGCCGTGCACAACTGGCCGCAGTGCGTGGTCTTGGAGGCGACCAGATCGCGCGCGGCTTTTTCCAGATCGGCGTCCGCCTCGATGATGGCGGGCGTCTTGCCGCCCAGTTCGAGCGAAGGCTTGGCGATATTCGCCTTGCAGTAGTCGAGCACCTTGCGACCCGCGCCGACGCTGCCCGTGAGCGTGATCATGCCGACCTTCGGATGCGTGCAGAGCACTTCGGCGGTGGCGTGGCTCATGGCCAGAATATTGACGACACCGGCGGGCAGACCCGCTTTTTCCACGGCCTTGGCTATTTCGAACGCCGACGTCGGCGTGTTGTTGCTCGGCCGCACCACGACGGTATTGCCGGCGATCAGCGCGGGCGCCACCTTGCGCATGAAGGTGTAGACCGGATAGTTGAACGGAATCAGGCAGGCCACCACGCCGATCGGCTCGCGATGCAGCACGAGATTTTCGTCGGGTGTGTCGCTCGGAATGACTTCGCCTTCGATACGGCGCGCCCATTCGGCGTGATAACGCGTGATCTGGCCGGCGTAGATGGCTTCGTTGGTGGCGTCGGCCACGCTCTTGCCCGACTCCAGCGCGAGCGCCTCGCCAATGGCGGGCGCGCAGTCGGTGAGCGCGTCGGCGAGTTTGTGCAGGTAGACCGCGCGTTCGGCGGACGGCAGCTTGCGCCAGGCTTTCTGTGCGATGGCGGCGGCATCGACGGCGGCCAGCACTTCGGCTTCGCTGGCGCTCGACACATGGGCGACCACGCTGCCGGTTGCCGGGTTGATGACGGCGATGCGCTCGTCGCTTGCCGCGTCGATAAAGCGGCCGTTGGCAAAATTACGATCGAGTCGCATGGCTGTCTCCTGATGTCCTGGTGCATGAATGCATGGCGTTCGATGACGCAAATCGCATCGAAGCTGCGTTGACGGAATTTTTCTCCGCAGCACGACCGCCCACAAGCGAATATTTCGCGCGACAAACATTCGAAAAAGTCACGTTTATCCAGGGATGTGCCTCATACGCCTTTTGCGTGCCGAATAGCAGAATCCGGGCTTTGCCAAAAAGCAGCGGCCTCGTCGAACCCGTCGGGAACGGGCTGGCCGCTCATTACCAACGTCCGGAGTCTTCAATGAAAAAGCATCTCTTCGCCGTCGCCGCAGTCACCGCCATGGCGTCTTTCGGCATCTCGCCGGCCTTCGCCCAGAGCAGCGTGACCTTGTATGGCGTGCTCGACGAAGGCATCGACTACACCAACAACGCGGGGCGCGGTGCGGTCTGGGAAATGGCGAGCGGCTATGCGCAAGGCAGCCGCTGGGGCATGAAGGGAGCGGAAGACCTGGGCGGCGGCATGAGAGCCGTGTTCCAGCTGGAAAACGGTTTCGACGTAAGTTCGGGGCGGCTCGGCCAGGGTGGCCGGATGTTCGGGCGTCAGGCCTACGTGGGACTGAGCAGCGACCGCTTCGGCACGGTGACGCTCGGCCGTCAGTACGATTCGGTGGTGGACTACCTCGCGCAGACCACGGCCAACGGCAACTGGGCCGGCTACCTGTTCGCCCATCCGTACGACAACGACAACACCGACAACTCGTTTCGACTCGGCAATAGCGTGAAATACGCGAGCCCGGAGTTCGCGGGCTTCCAGTTCGGCGGCGTGTACAGCTTCAGCAACGACACCAACTTCGCTAACAACCGGGCGTACAGCTTCGGCGGCCAGTATGCGAACGGCGGGCTGCTGGTCGCGGCCGCCTACATGCAGGCGGACAATCCGGGCGTGGGCTCGACCGGCGCGATCACCGCGAACGACGCGAGCTTCATTGCCGGACGCATGCGCGTATTCGGCGGCGGCATCAACTACACGTTCGGCTCGGCGACCGCGGGCTTCGCGTACACCAACTCGAACTACAAGAACCCGACCGGCAACGGTTATATCGGCATTCCGCTTGCCGCGGCCGGCGTCACCCTGAACACGCTGAAGTACCAGAATTTCGAAGTGAACGGCAAATATCAGTTCACGCCGGCCTTCTTCGTCGGTGCGCAGTACGTGTACACGATGGAAAACTACGACGCGTCGACCGGCAGCGTGAAGCCGAAAATCCATTCCGTGGGTCTGATGGCCGACTACAACATTTCCAAACGCACGGACGTCTACGTGCAGGGCGAATACCAGAAGGTAGCCGGCGACAAGACCAATTCGATTCTCGACGACGCGTTCATTCCGGGCGTGCAGGCGCCGTCGTCGACGGGCAATCAGGTTGCCGTGCGCGTGGCGCTGCGCCACAAGTTCTGATGGGCTGAAGTTCACCGGCTAAAGCGCACCATCTGAAGCGGCCGCTGGCGGATTCGCCACGGCCGTTCAATTTTTCCCGATGTTCACGTTCCGTATACCACGCATTTTTTTGAACGAACTTTTGGCAACACCGAAACCGTTCAACTTTTGCATGCTGTTCACGTTACGTATACACTCGAGAAAATTGAACAAGGGTGGACCATGCCAAGCCAGACCCCGCCGCCGTTCGTGCCGGACCCGACCATTCAGGCCGCCGCCGACGCATTTTCCGCCGCCACCGGCGTGGCGACCCGCGTGCTGCGGCCGCCGCAGCGCGCCCACTATGCCGCGAAAATCCAGTTTCAGGCCGCACCCGGCGTGAAATGGGCGCGGCCCGTTCTGCTGGTCGACAACGTAGATCGCTTCGCCACGCTCGCCGCCATCAAATCCACGGCTCATCTGCGTGACGACGATCCGTTCGTGGTCGTCACGCCTTATCTCTCGCCCAATCTGCTGCGGCATTGCCGCGAGCTGGGGCTCGACGCGCTCGACATGTCGGGCAACGCCGTCATCCAGAGCAACGGCAACCTCATCATGATCTCGGGCGAAAAGCGCCATAGCGCGGCGAGCCGCATCAGGGAGCGCGCGTGGACCGCCAAGGGCATGAAAGTGGTGCTGGCCCTGCTGTGCGACCCCGCGCTCCTCGACGCGGGTCAACGGCTGATTGCGCAGCGTGCGAACGTCAGCCTCGGCACCGCGCAATCGACCTTTCGCGATCTGATCGAACGCGGCGATATCGTCGCGCGTAAAAGCGGTTTCGTATTCGCCGACGCGGCCCGCTCGCTCGACGAATGGGCCGCGCTGTACCCTTCCCGCCTGCGCAGCCAGTTGCTGGTGAACCGCTATCGTGCGGCGGATCCGTCGTGGTGGCGCACTATCGATCCGGCAGCCGAACACTGCCAGTTCGGCGGCGAAGTGGCCGCCGCGCTGCTCACCGGTTATCTGAAGCCGGCCACGGTCACGCTTTATTGCCAGCAGGCGCTGCCGCGTCAGTGGATGATCGACGCCCGCCTGCGGCTCGACCCGCAAGGCGACGTGGAAGTCCTGACGGCGCCCGTACCGCCCGTCGAGACAGCCGGCGTGCCGCCTTCGGTTGCGCATCCCGTGCTGGTCTACGCCGACCTCGTCGCGACCGGCGACTCCCGCAACATCGAAACCGCGCGGATGCTTCGTGAACAGTTCCTTGCCGCCTGATCCGCTTGGTCCGCTCGATCCGCTCCCCCGGCGGCCGCTGCCCGCGCTGGTGATCGATCTGCTGCGCCAGGTCGAGGCCACCGCGCGCGCCGCGCAAATCGAATGGTTCGTCGGCGGCGCGAGCGCGCGCGACATCCTGCTGACCCACGTGTACGGCATCGAAGCCACCCGCGCCACCGCCGACGTGGATATCGGCGTGAACGTGGAAAGCTGGACCGGGCATGCGGCGCTCAAGCAGGCGCTCGTGGCGAGCGGCACGTTCGAACAGCGCGGCGAAACGCATCGTCTGTACTATCGCGACCCCACGAACGGCGAATTGATGTGGCTGGATATCGTGCCGTTCGGCGGTCTGGAAGGCGATACCGGAAATGCACCGAGCGCGCGTCCGTCGGGCGCAAGTGAAATCTCGTGGCCGCCGGACCACGCCGTGCGGATGAACGTGGCCGGTTTTGCGGAAGCGCTCGCCCACGCCGTGAGCGTGCGAGTCGCGGCCGACCTGACCGTGCCGGTCGCCTCGCTGCCGGGACAGGCCATGCTGAAGATCGTGGCGTGGCACGACCGCCACGCGTCGGACCGGAAAGACGCGACCGACCTGCTGTTTCTGCTCGCCAGTTATTCGGCCGCGGGCAATCAGGACCGTCTCTACGGCGACGCCTACGATCTGGTCGAGCGCTACGATCACCAGCTGGAACTCGCGGGCGCCGCCTTGCTCGGCCGCGACACCGCCGCGATCGTTTCAGCGCCCACGCGCGAACTGATCACGCGCGTGCTCGAACCGGGCCAGGACTATCCACGCATCCTCGAACACATGATGGGCCACCGCGCCCGCATCTTCGAACAGACACCGGCCTTCACCGAAGCGGCTTTTCATGCATTCCGCGAGGCGTTCGTCGCGCCTCGCTGATACCGTCTTACGCTTTCTTCATTCCGTTGCGTGTGCGTGCATGATGCCGCTCTGCATCGACCACGCCATCCACGGACGGCGCAGCGCGACGATCGCGACGAACGCGCAGGCAGCGAGCGCGCCGAAGGTGGCGAAGCCCATCTGATAGCTGCCCGTGCTTTCCTTGGCAATGCCCATCACCACCGGCAGATAGAAGCCGCCGATACCGCCGGCAGCGCCCACGATGCCCGACATCAGACCCGTGCGGCCGGCCCAGCGATGCGGCACCAGCTGGAAGGTCGCACCGTTGCCGAGACCGAATGCCACGTACAGCACGAGCAGCAATGCGATACCGCCGGCGAGCGTCGGCATGACTGCGGCGAAAATGAAATCGGCGAGCGAGATGACGGCCAGCAGCACGGTCAGCGCGCGCACGCCGGAGACCTTGTCGGCGATCAGGCCGCCGAACGGCCGCACCATTGCGCCGGTCGCGGCGAGCAGCGCCATGAACAGACCCGCGTCGATCTTCGAGAGTTGATAGAGATTGGTGAGCAGCAGCGTCACGTAGGACGACATGCCGACGAAACCGCCGAACGTGATGCTGTACACCAGCATGATGACCCACGTATCGCGCTCACCGAGTACCGCGCGATAACGCGGCGGCAGCACGGCAATCGCGAGCAGCGCGCCGATCACCGGCAACAGCAGCACACCCGTCTTGCCCGAACCGAACATGCCCGCTTCGACCAGCAGCACCAGCACGATCAGGCCGACCAGGGTCACCGCGAAACTGCCGAATGCGCGCATCACGCTGCCGGACTTGATGCCTGAATCGTTGGCCCAGAAATACAGCGTGATCGCCGCGATGGCGAGCAGCGGCAATGCACCGCCCGCCGCCATTTGCCAGCCATAGTGCGTGGCCAGTTGCGGAAACAGGAAGCCGTCGAGCACCGCGCCGATGTTGCCGGCCGCCGCAAGACCGAGCACGAGGCCCTGCACTTTCGGCGGATAGTTGCTGCCGGCCATCGGCAACGCGACCGCAAAGCTCGCACCGCCCACGCCGAGAAACACGCCGAGTACCAGCAGCACCGTATAGGACGGCACCGAAGGCATCAGCGGCAAGACGATGGTCGGCACGGCCGAGAGCAGCACGCCCATCAGCGCGATACGTTTGCCATGCGCCGACTGATAGAGATTGCCGAGCGTCACGCGCAGAATCGCCGCCGAGAGAACCGGCACCGCGACCAGCAGACCTTGTTGCGCGGGTGTCATCGCAATGCTCTTGCTGATGAACGGCGCCAGCGGCCCGTACAGCACCCAGACCGTGAAGCCGGTGTCGAAATAGAGGAAGCAGGCAACCAGCGCGCGCCAGTCTCCGGACTTCAGGGAGCTCATCACGTTTTTCATCAGACATCCTCACAAATACAGTTGGTTCGTTCACCCTGCGCAGCGCGTTGATTCAGACTTCACGCACCGGAATGGTCACGATGTTCAATACCGGTCTGTTCATGCAACCTCCATGCCATCCGGGTCTATCTACATAAACTTCAATGCGTGCCTGCGCGCTTTAAAACAGGACCTCACAACAGGACCGCGAAACAAGATTGCAAAACAGGACTTCAAACAGGGATCAATACACATCGCGTACGTAGCGCTTTTCCTGCGCGAGACGGCTCACGTAGTCGGCGGCCTTGTCGTCGCTCATGCCGCCGTGCCGCGCGACCACTTCCTTCAGGCATGCGTCCACGTCCTTCGCCATCCGGCTTGCGTCGCCGCAGACGTAGAAATGCGCACCGTCTTCGAGCCACGACCACAACTGCTCGCCCTGCTCGCGCATCCGGTCCTGTACGTAGATCTTTTCCGGCTGATCGCGCGAGAACGCGACGTCGAGCCGGGTCAGCAAACCGCTCTCGCGCATGGCTTCGAGTTCGTCGCGATAGTAGAAATCGGTGGCGGCGTGCTGCTCGCCGAAGAAGAGCCAGTTGCGTCCTTTGTCACCGCGTGCACGGCGCTCGTGCAGGAAGCCGCGAAACGGTGCAACGCCGGTGCCAGGACCGACCATGATGATCGGCGTGTCGTGAACATGAGGCGGACGGAAATGCGCGGATTTCTGCACGAAAACAGGGACATTCACGTCGCCCGCACGGTCGGCGAGAAAGGTGGACGACACGCCTTTGCGATGACGCCGGCCATTGTTGTAGCGCACCGCCGACACCGTCAGATGCACCTCACCCGGATGCGCCCTCGGGCTCGACGCGATCGAATAGAGGCGCGGTTGCAGACGCTTGAGCATGCCGGTCAATTCCGTGGCGCTGAGTTCGACCGGGAATTCGTGCAGCACGTCGGCGAGTTGTTGTCCCCAAAGCCACTGCTTGAGATCGGCCTTGCGCTGCGGCGCGAGCAGATCGCGCAGCGCGCCGTTGCGCGTACGTGCCGCGATGAAGGCGAGCGCGTCCGGATTCGGGCGCGCTATTTCGTAGTGTTTGCCGAGCGCATCCGCGAGACGCATTTCTCCCGCACCCGGAACCATGACGGGCGCATCGGCCCGCGCGCCGCTCAATGCAACCAGTTCGTCGACCAGTTCAGGACAGTTGCTCGGCCACACACCGAGTGCGTCGCCTGCTTCGTATTCGAGACCGGAATCCGCGGTGCTGAGCGAAAAATAACGCGTGTCTTTTGCCGCGCCACGGCGGTTCAATTGCAGATTCGTGACGAGGCGTGAAGCCGCCGGCTGGGTCTTGGTCGGCACGGCACCTGGGATCACCGCGTTGATCATGCCGCCGGGCGGCACCGCATGCAGCGCGGCATCTTCTTCCTTGATGCGCGCGATGACCCGTTCGAGCCAGGCGTCTGCGGTTTCCTGATACTCGCTGTCGCAATCCGTGCGTTCGAGAAGACGCAGCGCGCCGAGCGTCGCGAGCCGTTCGTCGAGACGGCGGCCGTGGCCGCAGAACTGATCGTAGTTACGGTCGCCGAGCGCGAGCACCGCGTAACGTACGTCGTTCAGACGCGGCGCCGTGTCGGCAGCGATTTGAGTCCACAAACCCTGAGCGTTATCCGGCGCGTCGCCGTCGCCGAACGTGCTGGTCATCAGCAGTACATATTGCGCTTTGGCGAGCGCGCCGGCTTCGTAGTCGCTCATGCAGGTCGTGCGGATTTCGAAGCCCGATTCCATCAGACGCGTGGCATACGCCTCGGTCAACGATTCGGTGTTGCCCGTTTGCGAGGCCCATAGCAACGTCACCTTGGGACGCGCGCGCACGATACGTACGCCACTTTCCTGCGCGGCCACTGTCGCGGTCTGCATGCTGGTGGCGGTTGCGACGACCGCTGCGGCGCCGCCCGTCGTAGTGCTGCGGCTGTAGAGCCCCGCAAGCAGACCGTCCACGTAAAAACGGCTGCCGTCCGCGAACGGCGCGGCGAGCGGCAACACCGGCACGCCGTCGATACCTTGCGCTTCGGCGGAACGCAGTCCGCTCACGAAGCCGGACAGATACACGCGCTCCTGTTCCGTCAAAGTCGGCGCCGGTGCGGCGGAAAGCTGCAACAGGTTCGTGATTGCGTCGATTCGGGGCATAGCGGATTCCTCGGCGCGAGCCGGTGCAACGGTGAGCGCATCGTCGGGTGCAGCAGTGGCCACTGCATTGGCCAACTCGTCGGCCACCTCATTCGCCACTCCACGCTCGACCTGCACGCGGCTCAACGAGACCGCGCAAAATTTGAGTTCGGGCTGTTGCGAAACCGGATCGATGGCATCGCTCGTGACCGCGTTGATGCACAGGTCGTCGCCGAACACATCGTTCCAGTGCATCGGCGCAAAACAGTTGCCGGCTTGCACGCGTTCGGTCACGACAGCAGGCAGGACCGCGCGGCCGCGACGCGAGCGGATCTCCACTGCGTCTTTGGCCTCGATGCCGAGCGTGGCCGCATCTTCCGGATGAATCTCGACGAACGGCCCGGGATTCAGCTTGTTGAGCATCGCGACCTTGCCGGTCTTGGTCATGGTGTGCCACTGATGCTGCAGGCGCCCCGTGTTCAACACGATCGGAAATTCGTTGTCCGGCAATTCGGCCGGCGCGGCAAACGCGCGCGCAAAAAACATCGCGCGGCCGCTGGCAGTGGGAAACACGAGGCGCGCGCGGGTGCCGTCGGCGCGCTCCTGCAGGGTCTGGCTGACACCGTCGTTGAGATAGCGGATCGGATTGCGTTCGCCGCCGTCCGCTTCGGCAAGCGGCCATTGCAGCGGTGATTCCTTCAGGCGGCGATGACTCGCGCCGCGCAGGTCATAGCCGGTTTTCGGATTCGACGCGCGCGTGATTTCCGCGAACACTTCGTCCGCGCTCGCATAGCTGAAGGCGTCGGCGAAACCCATTTCGCAGGCAATGCGCGCGATGATCTGCCAGTCGGGCAATGCGGCGCCGGGCGGCTCGATGCCCTTCTGCATCAGCGTGAGATTGCGCTCCGAATTGATCATCACGCCTTCGGCTTCGGCCCATAGCGCGCCGGGCAGCAGGATATCGGCGTAACGGTTGGTCTCGGTGTCGAGAAAGGCGTCTTGCGAAATCACGAGTTCGGCCGCGCGCAAACCTGCCATCGCCGTCTGGCGATTCGCCACGCTCGCCACCGGATTCGTGCAGATGATCCAGCAGGCTTTGATCTCGCCCGCGGCCATGCGCTCGAACATGTCGATCGTGCCCTTGCCCACCTGCGTTTTCAGCGTACCGGGCGCGATGCCCCAGAGATCTTCGATAAACGCACGGTCTTCCTCGACCAGCACCGAGCGCTGGCCCGGCAAACCCGGTCCCATGTAGCCCATTTCGCGGCCGCCCATCGCATTGGGCTGCCCCGTCAGCGAAAACGGACCGCTGCCGCGACGGCAGATCTTGCCGGTGGCCAGATGCAGATTGCAGATTGCGTTGGTGTGCCACGTGCCGTGCGTGCTCTGATTCAGGCCCATGGTCCAGCAGCTGATCCACTCGGGCGCGGCGCCGATCATCTGCGCCGCGCGGCGGATGTCGTCGGCGGAGAGACCGGTGATGCTTGCGACGTGCTCGGGTGTGTAGTCCGCGAGAAACGCCGGCATGCTCTCCCAGCCTTGCGTGAATTCGTCGATAAAAGCGGCATCCGTATGGCCGTTTTCGTGCAACAGATGCAGCAGGCCGTTGAGCAGCGCGAGGTCGGTGCCCGGCTTGATCTGCAGGAACAGATCGGCTTTCTCGGCCGTCGTGTTGCGGCGCGGATCGACCACGATCAGTTTCGCGCCCGCTTTCACGCGATCCATCATGCGCAGGAACAGAATCGGGTGACAGTCGGCCATATTCGCGCCGACCACGAAAAACAGGTCGGCGTGGTCGATATCGTCGTAAGAGCCCGGCGGCCCATCCGCGCCGAGCGAGAGCTTGTAGCCGCTGCCCGCGCTCGCCATGCACAGACGCGAATTCGATTCGATATTGTTGGTGCCGACAAACCCTTTGGCGAGCTTGTTGACCAGATACTGCGCCTCGATCGACATCTGTCCGGACACGTAGAACGACAGCGCATCCGGTCCGTGTTCGTCGAGCAGACCGCGCAAACGCGCCGCCGTCGTGCCGATGGCCTGCGCCATCGGCAAGGGCGCGGGGTCCTGGTCACGCGCGTGGCGCACGAACGCGCCTTCGAGCCGCCCCGACTTGCGCAGCGCCACGTGCGCCGACTGTCCTTTCGTGCAGAGCCGTCCGAAGTTGGCTGGATGCTCCTTGTCGCCGGCAATTTTCACGACCTGTCCGTCCTCGACGTGCAGCACCATGCCGCAGCCGACGCCGCAGTAAGGACACACGGTTTTTACGGTAGAGGAAGACATGGGCAATGATTTCGCGAGTGATTAAACGGCGACCCACACCTGGCCGTTTTCCACACGCGCGGGGAACGCGTTGACGGAATACGCCGGTGTTTCGAGGCACTCGCCGGTGCGCAGATCGAAGTGATGCTTGTAGATGGGCGACGCCACCACGATCCGCTCGCCGAGGCTGCCGATCAGGCCGCGCGAAAGCACGGCCGCATGGGAACCCGGATCGAAGTTTCCGATGGCGTAGACAGTCGTGTCGGCGTCGTTGGCGTTCACGTGGAAAACGGCGATCTGCTCACCGTTCACGAGCGCGCAGACACCGGTATTGGGTACGATTTCGTCGAGCGCGCAGATCGGCGTCCAGGCGAGCGGCAGGCGGTCCTGATTCATGATGGAAGTCCTCGATGGAGTGCGCGGCAAATCAGACGGTTTCGACAATCACGGGAATCGACTCGATCTTCGTGAGCGCGGCCGCGGATCCGGCACGTCGCTCGGCGGGCGTCGCGGGCCGGATCTGGCCACGCTCCTCGACGAATTCGACATGGCTGTCGACTTCGCCGCTGTTGACGAAATGACGGAAGCGCTTGCGTGTTTCGGGATCGGTGACGGCTTTTTTCCACTCGCACTCGTAGGTGTCCACCACGTGCTGCAACTCCGCTTCGAGTTCCTCGGCGACACCGAGGCGGTCGTTGACCACCACGTCGATCAGATACTGCAAGCCGCCTTCGAGGTTGTCGCGCCACACGCTGGTGCGTTGCAGACGGTCGGCGGTGCGCACGTAGAACATCAGGAAACGGTCGATGTAGCGCACCAGCGTTTCCTTGTCGAGATCGGACGCGAGCAGTTCGGCGTGGCGCGGTTTCATGCCGCCGTTGCCGCACACGTACAGGTTCCAGCCCTTCTCGGTGGCGATGATGCCGACGTCCTTGCCTTGCGCTTCCGCGCATTCGCGGGTGCAGCCGGACACGCCGAACTTGATCTTGTGCGGCGTACGCAGGCCCTTGTAGCGATTTTCGATTTCGACCGCGAGTCCCACCGAATCACCGACGCCGTAGCGGCACCACGTCGAGCCGACGCACGACTTCACCGTCCGCAGCGATTTGCCGTACGCGTGGCCGGATTCGAAACCGGCGGCGATCAGTTCTTCCCAGATCAGCGGCAATTGCTCGACGCGCGCGCCGAACAGATCGACCCGCTGGCCGCCCGTGATCTTGGTGTACAGACCGTATTTCTTCGCGACCTGGCCCACCGCGATCAGACCGTCGGGCGTCACCTCGCCGCCGGCCATGCGCGGCACGACCGAATACGTGCCGTCGCGCTGGATGTTGGCGAGGTAGTAGTCGTTGGTGTCCTGCAGCGAGGCGTGTTCTTTCTTCAGCACGAATTCGTTCCAGCACGAAGCCAGAATGCTCGCCACGGTCGGCTTGCAGATATCGCAACCTAGTCCGCGCCCGTGCTTCGCCAGCAATTCGCCGAAGCTGCGCGCGCCTTCCACTCGCACGATGTGATACAGCTCCTGGCGCGAATACGGGAAGTGCTCGCAAACGTGATTGTTGACGGCGAGCCCCTGCTTCTTCATTTCGGCCTTCATCACCTGCGTGACGAGCGGCACGCAGCCGCCGCACGACGTGCCCGCCGTGGTCGCGCATTTCAGCGCGCCGATGTCGGTCGCGCCGGCGCTCACGGCCGCGCACAACTCGCCCTTCGTGACGTTGTTGCACGAACAGATCTGCGCGCCCGCGGGCAGCGCTTCGACACCGAGCGCCGGTTTCGCATTGCCGTCCGCTGCCGGCAGAATCAGAAACTCCGGCGCTTCCGGCAACTCGATGCGGTTGAGCATCATCTGCAGCAGCGTGCCGTATTCGCTGGCATCGCCCACCATCACGCCGCCGAGCAGATATTTGCCGCACTCGGACACCACCAGCTTCTTGTAGACCTGCTTGCGTTCGTCGCTGAACTGATACGCGCGGCTGCCCGGCGTGTTGCCGTGCGCGTCGCCGATACTCGCGACGTCCACGCCCATCAGCTTGAGTTTGGTGCTCATGTCGGCGCCCGCGAATTCGGCGGATTCGCCGAGCAACTGCTTCGCCACGGTACGCGCCATGTCGTAGCCCGGCGCCACGAGGCCGAACAGTTGACCGTTCCACAGCGCGCATTCGCCGATCGCGTAGATGTGCGGATCGCTGGTGCGGCACGCGTTGTCGATCACGATACCGCCGCGCGCGCCGAGCGTGAGACCGCATTCGCGTGCGAGGTCGTCACGCGGACGAATGCCCGCGGAAAACACGATCATGTCGGTATCGAGATGGCTGCCGTCGGCGAATTGCATGCGGTGCGTGCCGTCCTCGCCGTCGACGATCGCCGAGGTGTTCTTCTGCGTGTGAACCGTTACGCCGAGTTCTTCGATCTTCGTGCGCAGCACGCGGCCGCCGCCCTCGTCGACCTGCACCGCCATCAGGCGCGGCGCAAATTCCACCACGTGCGTTTGCAGACCCATGTCGCGCAATGCTTTAGCGCATTCCAATCCGAGCAGACCGCCGCCCACCACCGTGCCCGTCTTCGAGCGCGCGCCGCATTCCTGCATGGCTTCGAGATCGTCGATCGTTCGGTAGACGAAACAATCCGTGCGCTCGCGGCCCGGCACGGGCGGCACGAACGGATACGAGCCGGTGGCGAACACCAGCTTGTCGTACGGCAGGATTTCGCCCGTCGAGACGGTGACGGTGCGCGCCTCGCGATCGATCGCAACGGCTTTCGCATTCAGCTTGAGCAGCACGTTCTGGCGCTCGAAGAAGCCCGGCTCGACCAGCGAGAGATCGTCGGCCGACTTGCCCGCGAAGAATTCGGACAGATGCACACGATCGTAGGCCGGGCGCGATTCTTCGCACAGCACCGTGATGTCGAGTCCGTGCGCGGCATCCTGCGCGAGACTTTCCACCAGCTTGTGGCCGACCATCCCGTGACCGATAACGATGATTTTCATGACCGCGGTTTCCTCAATGTGCTGGGTGCGAAAAGCGATTCCGGAAAAAAAACGGCGTCCCGCGAATTCAGCCGATGACTGAATCCGGGGGACGCCGTTGTCCTGACCTGTGCTGCAGCGCGCGCCTTGTCGTTGCGCTCGCGACGGATCCACGTTGATCCGCTGGAGACGCTTAATGCAAAGCCTGTGCCAATTGCGCCAAAAGCCCGTGCGAACGCCGTCGCGCATGCGTTTGAGGCAAAACGCACAGGCGTGCGGCCCGCTGTGGCTGCGACGCACTTTGATGCAGCGAAGCACATGCATGGTGCGACGCAGCACTGCATACGTGCGCACATGAGCACAGAACGTGGGCCACGCTCCGCGAACGAATCCGCGTTCGACTCGCACCGCGACGGGCGCCCACAGCAAACGCGGTGATACGGCGTGACGATGGCGCGGGACTTGCATCGTGTTCGCTCGCCGGCAACGCAGCCGGTCCCCCGAATGCGACGCACTCGTGCGTGAATTCGAGGTGAAGGCAGAACGGAAAATCGGAAACACCGGACAACGGCGTCCGCGCGTGAGTCATCACGTGCGGACGCCGTTTTTGTTTGGCGCGCGCCAACGCACACTTTCAGGAAAATCGCGAATGAACACGAGAGAAGGCAAGGTCACGTTATTGAGCGCCGGCCCCGGCGATCTCGATCTGCTCACACTGAAGGCCGCCAAAGCACTCGCCTCGGCCGACGTCGTGCTGCTCGACGATCTGGCCAATCCCGGGATCGCCTCGCTCGCGCCGCAGGCGCGCGTGATTCGCGTCGGCAAGCGCGGCGGCTGCCGCTCCACACCGCAAGCGTTCATCGAACGGCTGATGCGGCGCTATGCCCTCAAGGGCCAGCACGTGGTCCGCGTAAAAGGCGGCGAGGCACTGCTGTTCGGCCGCGCGGGGGAAGAAATCGCTGCGTTGCGCGGCGCGGGGATCGGCGTCGAGATCGTCAACGGCATCTCGTCGGGCTTCGCGGCGGCCACGGCGCTCGGCATCTCGTTGACGCATCGTCGCCATTGTCACGGCGTGAGTTTCGTCACGGCCCATCTGGAAGATCACGACGAACCGGATTGGGCCGCGCTGGCGAAAACCCGCACCACACTCGCGATCTATATGGGCATGCGACGCATCGAGAGCCTCTCCAGCGCCCTGCTGAAGCATTTGCCACCCCATACGCCGGCCGCGGTCGTGCAATGGGCTGGCGGCGCTAACGAGCAACGTCTGCTGACCCGTCTCGATCGCCTGGCCGCCGACGCCGCGCACGCGGGCTTCGGCAGTCCCGCGGTGATCCTGGTGGGCGATGCGGTGGGAGAAAGCTGCGAGCGTCCGTATGAAAAACACGATGAAAACCGCGATCAGTCCAGTCTGATGCAGGACACGGCCGAACCAGAAGTCGCGCGTGCGGCCTGAGCGCGATAAGCGATACAGGCGCGGGCAATTTGGCCGTATCACGGCCGAAGGGCGCACAAATTTCCGACCTGCCGCGGCGGGCAGAATTCTCGAAGGACGCGACCGGCACCGCAAGATAGCCGCTGGAATTGTAGTTACGCGCCTGCGAAGGCCTCAGCACGGGCCATGCAAATGCGCGCACACAGGTGAATCGACGCACGAAACCCCGTGACATGGCGGGCTCGACTGCGCCGTTGATGGATGCCGCACCGTAGCGGGACCTCTCCTTGCTCACTCCCAGATAAGTAACCCGGGAGGCCGGATGTCCTGTCAAGAGAAACCACGCTTGCTGATCGCGGACGACGATCCGAATCTGCTCGACGCTTATGTGCTGTATTTCACCACGCTCGGTTTCGAGATCCGTACCGCGCGCAACGGTCTCGACGCGCTCGCGCTGTACTGCGCGTGGCATCCCGACGCCGCCCTGCTCGACGTGGAAATGCCCCGTCTGGACGGCCGCGCGGTGGCGCGGCGGATACGCTACGTGGGCGCGTGGCCGACGCCGACGCTGGTTGCCGTCAGCGGACTGGCGCGCGACGAAGAGCGGCGCGAGTCGCTGCGCTCGGGCTTCGACGCCCATTTCGTCAAACCGGTAGCCATGCCGCTGGTGCTCGCGGCGCTGACCCGGCGCGCGGGCCACTAGTTGCTCGCACTCGCGTTCGGCTGGACGCGAATCACACGCCCAATTGCGCCGGCCGCGCCGTCATTCATGCTTCGATCAGTCGCCGAACCCGAGTTCGGCATCGACTTCCTGCCCAACCCGCAACCAGGCTCCCGCACCCCGCGCGACGATCGCGTTATTGCCGAACGTCACTGCGCCGCCGCGCTGCGGATTGGCCCGGTAGACGCTCATGGTGTCCGTGGGTTCATTCGGCCAGTCGGGATCGGGCGCACCCTTCGCCTGGTCGACGGTCGGCATCGGACAGCGCGAGCACGGCTTGACCAGCCGCAGTTCCACGCTGCCGTCCACGCTCCCCGCCACGCTCAGGCTCTCGACGTAGTCTTCCTCGTACGCATCGAGCCCGCTCACCACCATGTTCGGCCGGAAGCGGTTCATCGGAATCGCGGGCGCACCTTTGCTGGTGAGCCGCACGTTCAGATCGTCGAGCGACGCCTGCCCGACGACCAGCAGCGGAAAGCCGTCCGCGAACAGCGTATTGGCGGCAAGCTCGCCGGTGTAATCCGGATCGACCACGCGAGCGTGTTGCGGATCGAAGCGCAGCAGCCGCGCGGGCACGCCGAGAAACGTAGAAAACCACGCTGCGTTGTCGTCGCCGGTATCGAGCCCGTACGCGGCGTCGCTCCACACCGTGGTGGCGACCTTGCGCGGCTCCACCAGTTCGTGCGCGTCAAGCGGCGTGCGCAACTCCGGCATGCCGGGCGCGCGGATCGTCAGTTCACGTTCGCCCAACGCAACCTCGATCAGGGCCATGCGCGGATAAACCCGCTGCGTGAGCATCGCGCCTGCCGGGTCCGCGACCATCCAGCAGCGGTCGAATTCGAGGCCGGTGGCAAGCAGGCGCGCTTCGGCGAGCGGAATGCCCGCGCAGGATTTGATGGGATAAATGAACAGTTCGCTGATCGTGGGCATGCTGAAGACACTCGAAAGGACACACGCGGTTTCCGGCGTACGCAAGCACGTACGCGACGATTGTAAAGCGCGCCATTAACCCTGTGGAGCCGTTTTTGCCGCGCGCCCCGGCCATACAAAATTTGGCATGCGGCTCACTCCCAGCCTTCCAGCCGCAGCGTCGCGCGCACGAGGCGTTGCTCTTCCTGCTCGATTTCCCGCAGATTGGCGCACACGCTCCGTATGTGCTCGGTCGCGGCCTTGCGCGCCTGCTCCGGCAGTTTGCCCGTCACGGCGTTATACAGCCGCGCATGCTGCCGGTCGATCACGCGCTTTTGCGGCTCGCGATGATAAAGATTATTCACGGACGCAAACACCGAACTGAGCAACAGGTCCGTCAACGAACTCAAGGTGTGCACGAGCACCGGATTATGCGAAGCCTCGCAGATCGCGAGATGAAACGCGTGATCGAGACGCGCATGGGTGGACGCGCTGGTTTCGGTGCCATGCGCGGCGAGCATTTCTTCGTAGCGGCGCGTGATGAGCACGAAATCGGCCGGCGTGCCCCGCAAGGCCGCAAGCCGCGCCGATTCCGCTTCCAGCATGCCTCGCACTTCGAACAGATCGTAGAGCGTGCGCGGTTGCGAGCCGAGCAGATGCATCATCGGTGTGAGCGCAGGCTGCGCGGTAAGGCTCGCCACGAACGAGCCGCGCCCGTGCGATGTCTCGATGATGCCGCGCGCCCGCAGCAGTTTGAGCCCTTCGCGCAGCGCCGTGCGCGACACGCCGAGCTTGTCCGTCAGTCGCCGTTCCGAGGGTAAGGCCTGACCGGTTTTCAGCACGCCGTCCACGATTAGCCGTTCGATCCGCTCGGCGACCACGTCGGCGACCTGCCGGATCGGCTCCTGCTCCACTGTTTTCATCGTCGTTTCAACTGGTATGACCACCTGACGATGCTAGCACGACGGCAGAGTGAATAAAACTTCGAACGCTTTCTTGGCATGCTTGAGAGATAAACAGGCGGAAAGATACGCCGATAAAAACTGGTACGACCACTCGTCCGGCCTGTCGACAGCGCTCGCGTCAGAGCCAACAATCGCGTCTGAGACCGGCTCGCGCGACCTGATCCATTCGAACCCCAAGCCGGCGCGCGACCCGAGAAAAAGCCCGCAGGAGACACCGCCATGAGCTACCAGTACGACGAACGTATCGACGGCGCGCTCGCCACGCACGATAAATCGACCATCGTCGCGCAGTTGCAGTCGTTGATTCCCGACCTGCAACTGCTGCACGAACAGGAAGAACTGCGTCCGTTCGAATGCGACGGCCTCGCCGCCTATCGCACCACACCGATGCTGGTCGCCCTGCCTGATCAGGTCGCGCAGGTTCAGGCGCTGCTCAGATTCGCCCATGAAAGACGCATTCCCGTGGTGGCGCGCGGCGCGGGAACCGGTTTGTCCGGTGGCGCCTTGCCGCTGGAAAAAGGCATCCTGCTGGTGATGGCGCGCTTTAACCGCATTCTCGACGTGAATGCGGAAGCCGGCACGGCGCGTGTCCAGCCGGGCGTGCGCAATCTCGCGATCTCGCAGGCCGCGGCGCCCTTCGGTCTTTACTACGCACCCGATCCGTCGTCGCAGATCGCCTGTTCGATCGGCGGCAACGTGGCGGAGAACTCCGGCGGCGTGCATTGCCTGAAATACGGCCTGACCGTGAACAACATCCTGAAGCTCGAAATCGTCACGATCGACGGCGAGTGCGTCACGCTCGGCTCCGATGCGCTGGACGCGCCCGGCTTCGATTTTCTCGCGCTGTTCACGGGCTCGGAGGGCATGCTCGGCATCGTCACCGAAGTCACCGTGAAGCTGCTGACCCGACCGCAGAGCGCGAAAGTGCTGCTCGCCAGTTTCGACGACGTGGAAAAAGCCGGCGCGGCGGTCGCGCAGATCATCGGCGCAGGCGTCATTCCGGGCGGCCTCGAAATGATGGACAAGCTCGCGATTCGCGCCACCGAAGACTTCATTCACGCGGGCTATCCGGTCGATGCCGAAGCGATGCTGCTGTGCGAAGTGGACGGCGTGGAGAGCGACGTGCACGAAGACGCGCAACGGGTCGAAGACCTGTTGCGCGCGGCGGGCGCCACCGACATTCGCGTCGCCAAAGACGAGGCCGAACGCCAGCGCTTCTGGGCCGGCCGCAAGAACGCCTTCCCGGCGGTGGGCCGCATCTCGCCCGACTACTACTGCATGGACGGCACGATCCCGCGCCGCGAATTGCCGGGCGTGCTCAAAAGCATCGAAGCCATTTCCAGCGAATACGGGCTGCAGGTGGCCAACGTCTTTCATGCCGGCGACGGCAACATGCATCCGCTCATTCTGTTCGATGCGAACGTGCCCGGCCAGACCGAACGCGCCGAAGCGGTCGGCGCAAAAATTCTCGAACTGTGCGTGGCGGTGGGCGGCACCATCACCGGCGAGCACGGCGTGGGCCGCGAAAAAATCAACCAGATGTGCGTGCAATTCAATCCGGACGAACTCGGCTTCTTTCGCGCGCTGAAGGCGGCGTTCGATCCGCTCGGCCTGCTCAACCCCGGCAAGAACGTGCCCACGTTGCACCGTTGCGCCGAATTCGGCGCGATGCACGTTCATCACGGCGCCTTGCCCTTTCCCGAACTGGAGCGTTTCTGATGCTGATCGAACCGGCCATGATGGACGCGGCGGCCCGCACCGCCACCGACGATCTCAACCTCGATCGCGACGATAGCGAGCGGCTCGCGGGCGAAGTGCAAGCCGCGCTCGCCGACGGCACACCGCTGAGGATTCGCGGCGGCGACAGCAAGGCTTTTCTCGGCCGCCCCGTACAAGGCCGGCCGATCGACACGCGCTCGCATCGCGGCGTGGTCAGCTACGACCCGACCGAACTGGTGATTACCGCACGCGCCGGCACGCCGGTCGCCGAACTGAACGCAGTGCTCGATGCCGCCGGCCAGATGCTGCCGTGCGAGCCGCCGGACTACGACGGCCGCGCCACGGTCGGCGGCATGGTCGCAAGCGGGCTGGCCGGTCCGCGCCGGCCCTGGTCCGGCGCGGTGCGCGACTTCGTGCTTGGCTGCCGCGTGATCGCCGGCAATGGTGGCGGCGGCCGGCCCTTGCGCTTCGGCGGCGAGGTCATGAAAAACGTCGCGGGTTACGACGTATCGCGTCTGATGGCGGGCAGCTTCGGCTGTCTTGGCGTCATCACCGAAGTTTCGCTGAAAGTGCTGCCGAAGCCGCGCGCGACCGCCTGCCTCGCGCTCGAACTCGACGCGGGCGAAGCGCTGCGCGAACTCTCGGCGTGGCGCCGCGCGGCGTTGCCGGTGAGCGGCGCGGCCTGGCTCGACGGACGGCTGCATGTGCGGCTCGAAGGCGGCGTCGGCTCGGTGGCCTCGGCGGCGGACCGCATCGGCGGCGAGCGCCTCGATGCTCGATTCTGGCTCGCGTTGCGCGAACAGCGCCTGGCGTTTTTCGACGACCCGCGTCCGCTGTGGCGCGTATCACTGCCCAATGCGCTGCCCAATGGACTGCCTGATGGGCTGGCTGATGTGACCAGCAGCGCAACGACCAGCGCAACGCCCTCGCCCGCGCTGCCCGGCAGCATCTTGCTCGACTGGGCCGGCGCGCAACGCTGGCTCAAGAGCGACGCACCGGCCGCGACGATCCGCCAGATCGCGCACGCAGCCGGCGGCCACGCCACCTGCTTCACGCCGGGCACGGGCGCCGAACCCTTCACGCCGCTGCCCGAACCGCTGCTGAGGCTGCACCGGCAACTCAAACGGCAACTCGATCCGCGCGGCGTGTTCAATCCGGGACGCTTTTATGCTGACCTGTGACGTGGACTTCTGAAACGACCGACTCCCGCGACGCACGAACCCTCCGAGGTATCCCAGCATGCAAACCAATCTTAGCGACTCCGCCAAAACCCTGTCACGTGCCGACGAAGCCGAGCAGATCCTGCGCTCCTGCGTGCACTGCGGCTTCTGCAACGCCACCTGCCCGACCTATCAGTTGCTCGGCAACGAACTCGACGGTCCGCGCGGACGCATCTATCTCATCAAGCAGATGCTCGAAGGCGAACCCGTCACGCAGAAAACCCAGTTGCACCTCGACCGCTGCCTCACCTGCCGCAATTGCGAAACCACCTGCCCGTCCGGCGTTTCCTATCACACGCTGCTCGATATCGGCCGCGCGGAGCTGGAACGGCGCATCGAGCGCCCCGTCTCCGAACGCCTGTTGCGCGAGGGACTGCGCCGCGTGATTCCTCATCCGGCGGTGTTCGGCGCGCTGCTGAAAACCGGCCGCGTCATGCGGCCGTTTCTTCCCGCCGCGCTTGGACGTAAAATCCCCAGGCGAAGCGTCGCGAGCGCAGACGGCCGGACAGCCCGGCCACTGCCGAGGCCGGCGCCGCGCCATCCGCGCACCATGCTGATGCTGGAGGGCTGCGTGCAACCCACGCTGTCGCCGAACACCAATGCGGCCGCCGCGCGCGTGCTGGACCGGCTGGGCATCGGCATCGTCGATGCAAAACGGGCCGGCTGTTGCGGCGCGACCGATTATCATCTGAATGCGCAGGAGGCCGGACTCGCCCGCGCACGGCGCAATATCGACGCGTGGTGGCCCGCCATCGAGGCCGGCGCCGAAGCGATCGTGCAGACGGCGAGCGGCTGCGGCGCGTTCGTCAAGGAGTATGGGCATCTGTTGCGTCACGACCCTCGCTATGCGTCAAAAGCGCAGCGGGTCAGCGAACTGGCGCGAGACCTCGTCGAGGTACTGGCTAACGAGCCGCTCGACCGGTTGCAGGCGCATGGATTGCCCCATGAAGCGGCTGGAGAGCGTCGCAGGATCGCGTTTCACTGCCCCTGCACGCTGCAGCATGCACAGAAGCTCGGCGGCGCGGTGGAGTCGATCCTCCAGCGCCTGGGCTTCGAGTTGACCGCGGTGCCGGACGCGCATCTGTGCTGCGGTTCGGCGGGCACGTATTCGATCACCCAGCCCGAGCTCGCGCAACGGCTGCGGGAGAACAAGCTCGACGCGCTGGAAAGCGGTGCGCCGGAGCGGATCGTCACCGCCAACATCGGCTGCCAGATGCATCTCGACGGCGGCGCCGACATGCCGGAGGCGCACTCCCGGAAAAGTCCGCGAGAACGCGCGCCAGTACACCCGATCACGCATTGGATTGAACTTGTAGAAGCATCCCTACCATAAACGAAACAGGAAATTCATTATGCTGAGCAAACCCGTGTTGACCGTTGCCGAAACCACCCGAATCCTCGAGGCCGCCCGCGCGGAGGCCGAAAAGAACCAGTGGGCGGTCGCCATCGTGGTCGTGGACGACGGCGGCCATCAGCTCGGCATGCTGCGTCTGGACGGCAGCGCGCCGGCCAGTTCGTATATCGCGACGGAAAAAGCCCGCACTTCGGCGCTCGGCCGTCGCGAAAGCAAGGTATACGAAGACATGATCAACAACGGCCGCACCGCGTTTCTGAGCGCACCGCTGCTGGGCACGCTCGAAGGCGGCGTGCCGGTGATCGTGGACGGCCAGGTGATCGGCGCGGTCGGCGTTTCGGGTGTCAAGGCGGATCAGGACGCGCAGGTCGCCAAAGCGGGTATTCAGGCGCTGGGCGTTTGAGCCGCCTTCGCTCGGAGTCAAGCGGATTCAAACAGGTTCACACAGCCTCATGAGCGGCGGCACGAAAGAAAGCCGCTTTCAATAGCATCAACGGGCCGATGCCCCCTCATCGGCCCCAATCAGATGGAGCAGTCGATGACTCAGATGAACACGCGCGGTGGACTGCAAGTCGCCGCCAACCTCGACCAGTTCGTCGAAACGGAAGCCCTGCCCGGCACCGGAATCGACAGCGCAGCTTTCTGGTCGGGTTTCGACGCCCTCGTGCACGAGCTGGCGCCCAAAAACCGCGCGCTGCTTGCCGAACGCGACCGCCTGCAAACCGAACTCGACACCTGGCATCGCGCCAATCCGGGTCCGGTGCGGGACCTGAGCGCGTATCGCGCCTTCCTGGAAGGCATCGGTTATATCGTGCCGTCGCCCGCCAGCGTCAAAGCCACGACCGACCACGTGGACACCGAAATCGCCGAGCAGGCCGGCCCGCAACTCGTGGTGCCGCTGTCGAACCAGCGCTATGCGCTGAACGCGGCCAACGCGCGTTGGGGCAGCCTGTACGACGCCCTCTACGGCACCGATGCGATTCCCGACACCGACGGCGCGGAAAAGCAGAAGGCTTTCAATCCGGTGCGCGGCGCCGCGGTGATCGCCTACGCACGCAAGTTTCTCGACGAAGCCGCGCCGCTCGCGAGCGGTTCGCACGCCGACGCCACGCTCTATAGCGTGGAGAACGGCAAACTCGTCGTCACGCTGAAAAGCGGCCCGGCCGCACTCAAAACGCCCGCGCAATTCATCGGCTTCCAGGGCGATGCGAGCGCACCATCGGCCGTTCTGCTCAAACACAACGGCCTGCACTTCGAAATCCAGATCGACGCCAACGACTCGATCGGCAAGACCGATTCGGCGCACGTGAAAGACGTCCTGGTCGAAGCGGCCGTGAGCACGATCATCGATTGCGAAGACTCGGTGGCCGCCGTCGATGCGGACGACAAGGTCCAGCTCTACCGCAACTGGCTCGGCCTGATGAACGGCACGCTGACCGAAGACGTCACGAAAAACGGCAAGACCTTCACGCGCCGTCTGAACGCCGATCGCGAATACACCGGCGCCGATGGTCAACCGGTGAAACTGCATGGACGCTCGCTGCTGTTCATCCGCAACGTCGGCCATCTGATGACCAACCCGGCCGTGCTCACGAAAGACGGTCACGAGATTCCCGAGGGCATTCTCGACGGCGTCATCACGACGCTGTGCGCCATGCACGACCGCAAGCACAAGCTCAATTCGCGCACCGGCTCGATCTATATCGTGAAGCCGAAAATGCACGGACCGGCCGAAGTGGCTTTCGCGAGCGAGCTGTTCGCGCGCGTGGAAGACCTCCTCAAGCTGCCGCGCAACACGATCAAGATGGGCATCATGGACGAGGAGCGCCGCACCAGCGTCAACCTGCTCGCCTGTATCGGCGAAGCGAAGGAGCGCGTGGCGTTCATCAATACGGGCTTCCTCGACCGCACCGGCGACGAGATGCACACGGCGATGGAAGCGGGTCCGATGATGCGCAAGGGCGACATGAAGTCGAGCGCCTGGATCGCCGCGTACGAACGCAGCAACGTGCTGGTCGGTTTGAGCGCGGGCTTGCGCGGCCGCTCGCAGATCGGCAAGGGCATGTGGGCGATGCCCGACCTGATGCACGCCATGCTCGAACAGAAAATCGCGCATCCGAAGGCCGGCGCCAACACCGCGTGGGTGCCCTCGCCCACCGCGGCCACGCTGCACGCGCTGCACTATCATCAGATCGACGTACAGGCCGTTCAGCAGGAACTCGAACGCACGGATTACGCCAAGGTGCGCGACGAACTGCTCGACGGACTTCTGACCATTCCGGTGGTGGCCGAAGCGAAATGGAGCGACGACGAGATCCGCAGCGAACTCGACAACAACGTTCAGGGCATTCTCGGCTATGTGGTGCGCTGGATCGATCAGGGCGTGGGTTGCTCCAAGGTGCCGGACATTCACAACGTCGGCCTGATGGAAGACCGCGCCACCTTGCGTATTTCGAGCCAGCACATCGCCAACTGGCTCTATCACGGTGTGGTGAAACGCGAACTGGTGGAAGAAACGTTCAAACGTATGGCCAAGGTGGTGGACAGTCAGAACGCCGGCGACCCGCACTACAAGCCGATGGCGCCCAGCTTCGATACGCTCGCCTTCAAGGCTGCGCAAGCGCTGGTATTCGAAGGACGCCAGCAGCCGAGCGGCTACACGGAGCCGTTGCTGCACAAGTTCCGTCTGGAAGTGAAGAAGGCGCAGTAAGGCCGCTATAGCAGGCTCAAAACCTGAGCTGTAAAGAAAGACGGGCGCCGCATGACACGGCGCCCGTTTTAATTTGCGCATGGCTAATGCGCGTTGCTTCTGCGTGAACCCTTGCGTGAATTTTCGTGCCACATGCCGTGGCTTAGCTGCCAGGCTTAGCGGCCTGCTTCCCTGATTGTCTTTGCCTGACGTCTCTGCCTGACTTGCCGGGCTGCGGCCCGCTCTGCGGGCCGCGCCGTCGGTCATGGATCGAGTCATGTTCTGGGATCGAAACGTCCCTTGCTTGCGCTCATGCGCCCGGCTTCCATGGAAGCCTTCGTCTCCTCCGCCTCGATTCGCTTCGTACGCGCTTCCTGCTTTTCGCGTACTTTCAGGCCGCCTCGGCCGTGTACTGCGCCGGCAGGTTGGCCTGCATGTAATTCTGCAGATACGCTTCGAATTCCGCTTTGACTTCCGGATGACGCAGCGCGAATTCGACCGTGGCCTTCAGATAGCCGAGCTTGCTGCCGCAATCGAAACGCGTGCCGAAGTAGCGATAGGCCAGCACCTGCTCTTCGGTGAGCAGCGATTGCACGGCGTCGGTGAGTTGCAATTCGCCGCCCGCGCCCGGCTTGAGCGCGCGAATGTGCTTGAAGATGGTCGGCATCAGCACGTAACGCCCCACCACGCCGAGATTGGACGGCGCCTTTTCCGGCGCCGGCTTTTCGACGATGCCCGAGAGCTTGATGACGTTGTCTTCCCACTCGCGGCCATCCACCACGCCGTACGAACGGCTGTCTTCGCGGTCGATGGTTTCCACGCCGATCACCGAGCTGTGATAGTGATTGAACGTATCGACGAGCTGGCTCATCACCGGCTTCGCGCTATGCAGCAGGTCGTCGGCGAGAATCACGGCGAACGGGCTGTCGCCCACCAGTTTCTCGGCGCACAGCACGGCATGACCCAGACCGAGCGCTTCGGCCTGACGCACGTAGAAGCAGTCGACGTTCGCCGGTTTGATGCTGCGCACGAGGTCGAGCAGCTTCTGCTTGTTGCGCGCTTCGAGTTCGGCTTCGATTTCGTAGGACTTGTCGAAATGATCTTCGATGGCGCGCTTGCTGCGCCCCGTCACGAAGATCATTTCCGTAATGCCCGCTGCGATCGCCTCTTCCACCGCGTACTGAATCAGCGGTTTGTCGACGATGGGCAGCATTTCCTTCGGGCTTGCTTTGGTAGCCGGCAGGAATCGTGTCCCGAGGCCCGCTACGGGAAACACGGCTTTGGTGACTTTCAGCATGGTAGGCAATCCCTGATCGGTTAGAAATTAGAGTGTTCGCGGACCTGGCGGCCAATCGGCGTCGCCGGAAAGACTAGCAAAAAAAACAAATCGGTTCACGTCTGAAACTATTCGAATCGAATAAATAAATTGATTCGATATTGCAGTGCCGGAACAAAGCCGGCGGGGCTCGGCGAGAATCAGGAAACAATTACAGTTTCGTGATGAATTATTTTTCGGGAATTCCGAAAAATTTACGGATGCGACGGCTCACGCCAATGCGCTAGGCCGTCTCATTCGTTCTCGTCGACCTGCGGCAGCTTCGCCTGGTTAATGCGGAACCGGCGGATCGGTTCGTTGCGCAGCGCCTCCCGATAGGCGGACGCCGCAACCAGTATGAGCAGCACGGCAATGCCGGCAAGTAGATGCAGGTTCATGACTTCACCTCGGGTCAAGAGAATCCGTCACTCAAATTATCATGACAAAAGCGGCAAATAATTCGCGCTCACGACTCATTATGCTTAATTACAATTCGTCACAAAATCGCCATTCAATTGAATTGAATAACGGTTTTTTTATCGATTTTTTGCCGCGCCGGTGCTCTAGCATGGACCCACCGCGCGCGCATGGCGCGTGGCCGGAATACGCTTTCTCTTCCTCAGAATAAGGACCGCGCATGAGCGACTCAGCACTGGATGCCGGCGGCTCGTCCCTGCCCCTCACACCTTCACGCGCCTCGACAGCGCAGGCACGCCCGCAAAGCGAGGCGCGGGCCGACAGCGCCGGCAAGGAGCACGTGATCGACGCATTGCGGGGCTTCGCCGCGTTGCTGGTGGCGTATTTTCACTGCCGTCAGGTGGAATGGGTCGGCATGCAGACGTTCCACCAGAACGCGGGACACGCTTTCAATCTGGATTCGATCGCCGCGTATCTCACCTTTCCGATTGCATGGGGTTCGGCCGGCGTGCCGATTTTCTTCGTGATCAGCGGTTATTGCATTCACCGCGGCGGTGCGTTGCGGCTTGCAAAAAATCCCGCCTATCAGCTGGATGCCGGCAATTTCTGGGTACGCCGTTTTGCGCGGATTTATCCCGTGCTGCTCGCGGCGCTCGTGCTCACCCTCGCACTCGACTGGGTCAGTCTGCAATTGCCGCCGGTCAATCACAAGATTCGCGAGATCGGTGTACAGGCATTTCTGGTCAATCTGTTTTCGCTGCAGGGCGTGGCCGGCAAGACGTATGGCTCGAACGGCGCGCTCTGGACGCTTTCGCTCGAAGTGCAGTTTTACGCGATCTATCCGCTGCTATTCGCATTGCGCCGCCGTTTGGGCATGACCCCGGTGCTGGCGATCGTCGCCGTCGTCAACGTCGTCTCGGCGTATGTGCTGGAGCGGCACGACATCCAGTTCTTCACGTCCTACTGGTTTGCCTGGACGCTCGGCGCGTGGATCGCCGACGCCCGCGCCCACCGTGCGGCGGATAAACGCTCGTCGATCTGGCTTTACGTAGTGGCAGCCGGACTCATCGCGCTCGGCTGCGTCGCGTTCCACTTCGGGCAATACGGCGCGTTCCAGTTGTGGGCGCTCGGCTTCGCGTTCTATCTGTACAAGGCACTGGAGCGGCGCAACGCCGATACGCCCGGCTTGCGTCTGCTTTCGCGTTTCGGTGACTTCAGCTTCTCGCTCTACCTGATCCATCTGCCGATCTTCGTGCTGCTCTCGTCGCTGCTGTTCCGCTCGTCGCTGCAAATGTCGATCTGGCCGTCGTTCGGCTACATGCTGGTGGCCGTGCCGGTCGCGTACGTGTTCTACCGGCTGGTCGAATTGCCGGCCATGAAGTGGTCGGCAAGTTTCAAGCCCGCGAGTCGCAATCCCCATGGCGCGCAACGCGCATAAAAAAAGGAGCGGAAGTCTTTCGGCTTCCGCTCCTTTCACCTTCTTCCTTTCACCTTCATCTGCCAGCTGAACCCTGTGCGGCGCGATGGCGCCGCGCAACACCCTCCGCAATACCGTTTAACGCCCCGCCACGCGCTTCAGAATCCGTTCGACACCTGCGACATAGGTCTCGGTGCCGAACCGGCTCAGCGCCGTCTGGTAGCCGTTCCTGACGAGCCGGTTGCGCAATTCGTCGTTCGAGCGCAGTTCGGCCAGCGTGTCGGCGAGTTCGTGCGCGTCGCCCGGCGTGCACAGCACGCCGTTCTGGTGGTCGTCGATGATCTCCAGCACACCGCCCGCGCGCGCGGCCACGACCGGCCGTTGCGCCAGCATGCCCTCGACGATCACGCGGCCGAACGGCTCGGGCGTGATCGACGTGTGCACCACGGCGTCGACCGCGCACATACAGGCCGCGATGTCGTCCTGGAAGCCGAGAAAATGCACGCGCGCGCCCAGGTTGTGCGCGGCCACGAACGCGTGCAATTCGATCTCGTACTGATCTTCGCCGAACAGCGGCGCGCCCACCAGCACCGCATGCATCTGCGGATTGAGCACCATCGCCTCGAGCAGCACGTGTTGTCCTTTCCAGCGTGCAAGACGGCTGAACGAACCCACCAGGAATGCGTCCTTCGGCAGATTGAGGTGATGCCGCAGGGTCGCCTGCGGGACCGTGCGCAAGGCGTCGAAAGGCGCCGCAGCAATGCCGTTGAACACGACGTCGATACGCTTTTCGTCGAACTGCGTGAGATCGGCAAATGCGCGCGCCGACGCCGCCGAATTGGCGATGACATGCGTGAGACCGAGACGGGCGCACCATTTGATGATCGACAGTTGCTTGCTGCCGAAATGCTCCGCGCTGACGATATCGCGCAGATGCCACACCACGGGTTTCTTCGCGAGCTTGCCGGCAATCGCGCCGATCACCATCGCGCGCTGCGTGTTGGCGTAAATCACGTCGGCGTTGCGGGCGCGTTTCGCGGTGGCCCGCACGAGCGACATCAGACCCTTCAGCGCCTGGCCCTTCGGCAACGAGCCGCCCTGCTTGCGCACGTTGCGCAGCGCGCCGGCTTCCAGCACGTTGACGGTCACGCCGGTTTTGGCGAGCGCGGTGCGAAACGGGCCGTCGTCGAACAGGACCACTTCGATGCGCGAGCGCAGCGCCTTCACGATTTCCAGCAAGGAGAGTTCGGCACCGCCCAGCACGCCGCTCTGATCGACCGCGAGAATACGCGGCGCGTTGGCCGCACTCGAAGCAGAAGAGTCCGCCTTGTAAGGCACATACGCCGGCAGCGTGGCGAGGCGCAAGGCCGGTGCCGAGGCCCGTACGTGCGCAAAGAAACGCTCGCGGAAATGGGCGGCGGAAAACTGCTCGGCATTCGCGCGGCAATCGTTCGGCGAAAAGCGCTTGCGATGCTCGTCGAAACGCGCCACCGCCGCGACGATCGACTCGATGTTCTGCTCGTCGAAGAAAAGACCCGTGGGGCGCGGCTCCGACAGATCGCGCACGGTTTCCAGTGCGCCGCCCTTGCCGAATGCGATGACCGGCGTGCCGCAAGCCTGCGCCTCGACCACCGAAATACCGAAGTCTTCTTCCGCGGCGAACACGAACGCCTTCGCGCGGCTCATCTTTTCCTTGAGCACCTTGAACGGCTGATAGCCCATGATTTCGACGTTGGGCCCGGCTTTGGCGCGGATTTTCTGCATGTCGGGGCCGTCGCCGATCACCACGAGTTTGCGCTCGGGCATCGTGGCGAAGGCCTCGACGATCAGGTCGATTTTCTTGTACGGCACCATACGCGAGGCCGTCAGATAAAAATCTTCCTTCTCGGTGCACAGCGAAAACGCCTCGACGTCCACCGGCGGAAAGATCACCTTGGCGTCGCGCTGATAGACCTTTTTGATGCGTCGCGCGATGAAGTCCGAATTCGCGACGAAGCCGTCCACCGAATTCGACGTGCGGATGTCCCAGTTACGGATGTAGTGAAGAATCAGCCGCGCCATCGCCGACTTCGGCCCGGCCGTCAGCTTCGACTGCTGCAGATACTGATGCTGCAGATCCCACGCGTAGCGGATCGGCGAATGCACGTAGCTGATATGCACCTGGTCGGGGCCGGTGAGAATGCCTTTGGCCACCGCATGACTGCTGGAGATCACCACGTCGTACGCGGAGACGTCCAGCTGCTCGATGGCGAGCGGCATCAAGGGCAGATAGGTACGGTACTTCGTGCGCGCGAGCGGCAGCTTCTGGATGAAGGAAGTGGTGACCGGCTTGCCGCGCAGAAAGCTGCGATCGTCGAGAAAATCGACGAGGCTGAACAGATCGGCGTCGGGAAAGCACGCCACGATCTGCTCCAGCACTTTCTCCGCGCCCGCATACGTGACGAGCCAGTCGTGCACGATCGCGACACGCACCTGCTTGCCGGCACGCAGGCCGGCGCGGCGCGGCGGCGCCTGCACGCCCGGAACCGTGGTCAGTTCGGCCAGCGCGCTGCGCGTTGCAGGTTGCAGCACGGCTTTTTCAAGGACTTCGTTAGTCATGCGCTTTTCCTCGGATTCAGTCGCAACAGCAGTGAACGCGCAAGATCGCGCAAGGCGGGCGTCATGGTGATCGACCAGGCGACATTCGCGCCTACCATCAACACACCAGCGACGATCGCCGCAGCGAGACCCGGCAGAAAACTGGCAAGCCAGAGGCTGGCCAGCAGAAAAGCAAGGTGGGCGAGCATGTCGAGCGCGATCTGACGCGCGCGAATTGCCGAGAGTTTCAGCAGCACCGCGTAATCGAACAGTGCGCGTCCGGCCACGGCCATCGCCGCGCCCGTCAAGCCGAAATGGGTGATGCCGAGCCACAAAGCCCCTGCAAACAGGGGCAATTCGAACAGGCCGACGCGCGCGGCGGTGGCCGGATTGACCTGCGACTGGATCAGGATGCGCGTGACGTTCGCCTGACCGACCAGCCACACCGCGACGATCATGATTCGCCCGACAGGCGCCGCCACCGTCGCGATTTCATTGCCGACCCACAGATGCAGAAACGGTTCGAGCACCAGCATCGCGACGAGCGCGACCGGCGTGAACACGCCGTTGAGAAATTCGAGCGACTGCCGGGTGATCGTATCGGCATCGGCGCGGCCCACGGCGGACAGACGCGGAAACAGCGTGCGCACCAGCGCGGTCGGCACGATATTCAGCCGTGTCACGAGGTTTTGCGGCACCGTGTAATACGTCACGAAGCGCGCGCCGAGACTGGTGCCGAGCATCACGCGGTCGAGCGATTCGGCCACCATGTTGGTCACGCTGGCAATCAGCATCCAGCCGCCGAAGTTGAACAGCCCCTTCGCCACGCCGAACTGCGGCCGCTGGATACTGCGTATTTCCAGCACTTTCAGCGCCGAACGGCCCAGCAGGATCGCCGCCAGAATGCGCGCGAACACGGCCGCCGCGAGCACGTTCTGCAAGGTCGCCCCCATCCAGAGCGCCGCGCCGAGCGGCAGCAACTGGAACAGGAACGTGCCGATGGTCTGATTGGTGTTGTAGACCCCGAAACGTTCCGCGCCGTTGATCGCGCCCGCGAACACCCACGACACGTTGGCAATCGGAATGGCTACCGCGAGCCACGGCAGCGCCATATAGACCTCGTGCTGCAACTCCGGCGACACCTTGGTGAAATACGCCGTGTACAGGAACGCGCCGAAATAAATGATGAGCCCGCCGATCACGCCCGTCGCGAGATTGAGCCAGGTGGCGCTCCAGAACACTCGGGCGCTCTCGCCCTGGTCGCCGGACGCGCGAGCCTTCGAAATGTGATTCTGCGCGGCCATGCTCATGCCGAGATCGAGAATCCCGAAGTAGCCGATCAGCGTCCACACGAGACTGATCACGCCGTAGCGCTCGACGCCGAGCAGCTTGATATACGACGGCACGGTCACGAGCGAGACGAAGGTCGGCAGCACCAGCCCGAAGAAGTTGATCGCTACGTTCTTGAGAATGCCTTTATCCATCGGATGCCCTGAGTTTTACTGCGTTGTACTGCGCTTTGTTGCCTTGAATGCTTCCACTTCGCGCGACGTTTCCGTCACGGTTTCCAGCGGTACATCATCACTTTGCCGCGCGCGTCTTCCTCGACGAACACGAGGTATTCGCCGTTGCTGCGCTTCGCCGCGCTGATGCCGTTGGGCACGTCCACCCAGCCCGATGCGCTGCCCACTTCCGCGCCGGGACGGATCACGCCGAGTTCGCGGCCGCTGTCCTTGTCCCAGACGTGCACGGCGCCCACGGGTTCGACGCCGAACACGTATTGCCCTTCGACCGTGAGGCCGATGATGGTGGCGATGGGCTTGGTCTGCGTGGTCCACGGCAGCGTGATCGAATAGCGCTGCACGGGTTTGCCGCTCGACCATTTGTCGTAGCGCACCAGCACGCGGCCCACTTCCTTCCAGAAGCCGCGATCCGGCGGCGTGTCGGCCGTATAACCGGTCACGTACATGGTGTCGGTATCGGGTTCGTAGATCGCGCGATGCAGTTCGGTGAACGGTTGCGGCACCGGATACTGCGTGAGATTCGAATACGAGTAGACCGGGTTGCCCTTCGCGTCGAGGCCGCCGAAACGGAAGCGGTAGATGCCTTTGTTGTCGCGGGTGCGCCAGATGTCGCCCGCGCTGTCCACCCACCAGCCCCAGCCTCCCGCGAGCTTCGTGCCGCTCGTGTTGAGCGCGAATTCGTCGTTGTCGAATTTGCCGTTACCGTTGGCGTCGCGCCAGATCCAGTCGCCGCCCGGCGGCGCATTCGGGATGCGCGACACGGCACGCTCGCGTCCGGCAATGAAGCCCGAGGGAATCGCCGTTTCGCCGTCGTGTTGCGGATCGAAGCGATAGATTTTCAGATGGTCCGCGTACATGTCCGTGAGAAACAGGAACGTGCGGCCCTTGAGCTTGCGAGCGATCGGCAGACCGGGATACTGGTCGGTGTGAAACACGGGATCGTCCGGATACTTGAAGCGGTTCGACAGAAAACCCGCGTATTTCCAGTCCTGTCCGGCAGGTTTGGAGAGATCGAGCTCGAAGCGCTTGTTGCCCGTATAGACGCTATCGGGCCGCGACGGATCGATCCACGCACCGTCGACGAAAAGCAGACCCTGCACCTGCCAGTTCTGCTTGCCGTCCGCCGCATAGCTTTCCAGCGTTGCACCGAGGCCCGCGCCGATCGGTTCGTAGCGCGGGCCGATACCATTGGTTGACACGATCACGTTGCCGCGCGCATCGACGCCCACGCCGGTCAGTCCATTGAAGCGCTGCGGCCCCGGCTTGCCGGGCGTGCCGCTGAAAATGCCGCCGCGCTCGCCGAGCGTGCCGGATTGCGCGTAACGTCCGTTGCTTTTGCTGAAGAACAGCACCTGCTGGCGCACGCCGTTATCCGCGATCAACACGCGGCCTTGCGCGTCCACGGCGAGATCCACCGCGACCGTGTCCGCGGGTAGCGTGAAGTTTTCGTCGATCCGTTTGCCGGTGCTCGTGTAGTGCTCGACCACGGGCGTCTTGTCCGTGCGCGTGCCGCTCAGCACCCACAACGTGCCGTCCGGTGCTAGCGCGATGCGGCCGGGTTCGTGCACGGTCCACGTGGTTTTCTGCTGCATCGATTCGGCGTCGTACACCTCGATGCGGTCGCGTGCGGTGTTCGACGCGAACAGCGTGCTGTCGGTGGCCGCAAGACCGCCGATCTCCGCGCTCGTGCCCGTGGGCACTTCGTTCATCATCAGGAATCCGGCTGCCAGCTGCGCGTGCGGATCGGCGCTTTTCGCCGCGGGCTGGAACGGCGCCGCGCGTTTCGGATCGGCAATCTGGCGGCGCGAAATGCCGAACCATTGCTTGCCCTTCTCCGGCCACACGCCCTGCTCGACGAGATGTCCTTTTTCATTGCCCACGGCGATTGCCACGAACACATACTTGCGATTCACCGCGATCGCATTGCCGCCGCCATTGCCCCAGCCGTGCGTGCCGCCCGCGAAGCCCAGCATCTTGCCGTTCTGATAAACGCTCGCTTCCGCGCCGCTCTCGTCCCACGGCGCATTCGTATAGACGCGGCCGTCGGGCGCCACGGCAATCGCCGTGATGTTGATCTGTGTCCAGCTGCCGTCACCGAAACCGAATGTATTGCCGATCCACGAGGTTTTCGCGTTCAACGCGTTTTCCGCGCGCGCAGCGAGGCTGACCGATCCGGCGGCCACACCAACGGCACAGGCCAGCACAGCGAGCCAGCTCCTGAACGTGAAACGCGACAAAGTACTTCCTCCAGTCAGAACCGCATCGCGAGCGGCAAAAAAGCCGCGTGCGAGATGGGCGGTGAAAAAAGAGACGCGGCAAAAAGTGCTGCAAACAGGACCGCAAAACCGCGCGGCGCAAACCGCTTGCGGTGACACGATTGAATGACGGGGCAAAGAAATGAGCCGCCGGTGAGCCACCGGAAAGCGACCCGCTGCGGCCTGTGCAAACGCTCACACAGCCGGCTCGCACGTTCGCCCCTGACGAGGCAACGACCCGCGCCGCAGGCCCAATCCGCACGGCTCACATTACGCGGAAAAAACGCCGCAACGAAAATCGAAAATAATTCAAAAATATTCGAAGCTTTAAGCGGCGCGAAAGAAATGACTTTAAAAATGAATTAAATCCGGATTCGCGCATACGGCCGCCCGGAGCACCGACCCGGACGCGCGCCGCACCACCTATTTACCGACGTCATCGCTACAGCGTCGCACTTCTTACTCATGGACTTCGCGATTTAACACCTGTTCTGCGCTCCACATGGGCAAGCATAAAAATCCATTCCAAATGGATAACGAAACACCCTGTTGCAATCTGATTCAATTAACCAATTCATTCCCGTTTTTTCACGATTTTCTTTTCCCTAGAATCGATTGCACTTCCGTTACGACGTGAAGTGCCCTCGCCGCCTGCGCGCCTACCCGCTTCACACCATGGATGGTTCATGACTGCTAGCGCACTGAACTCAGCGCCTTCACATTCCCGCCGCATCGTGCAGCTCGACGGCTTGCGCGCCATCGCCGTGCTCGCGGTCTTCGCCCAGCACGCGCTGAAAGCGCCGCTATGGATGGGCGTCGATCTGTTCTTCGTTCTGAGCGGGTTTCTGATTACCGGCATCCTGCTCGAACGCAAGGCACGCGAGCAGTCGTATTTCGGTTACTTCTATGCGCGCCGGGCGCGCCGCATTCTGCCGCCGTACGTGCTGCTGATGGTGGTGTCGTCGATTCTGTTCGGTTTCGGCTGGGCGCAGCACTGGGAGTGGTACGCGTTCTTCGCCACCAACATCGGCGACGCGCTGAATCAGAGCGGCCACGACAGTCTCAACGTGCTGTGGTCCCTCGCCGTGGAAGAGCAGTTCTATATTTTCTGGCCGTTCGTGATTTTGTTGCTGCCCGAGCGCGTGCTCGGCTACGTGGCCGCGGCGCTGATCGTGCTGGTGCCGGTACTGCGCGCAGTCGCAACGCCCTGGTTCGATTCGTTCTGGCCGATCTATTACCTCACGCCGTTCCGCATGGACCTGCTGGCGGCCGGCGCGCTGCTTGCGGTGGCCGTGCGCCGCAACCGCGATGCACTCGAACCCTTCAAGGGACTCGCGGTACTGGGCTTTTTCGCCGCGCTGGCCGTGCTCGCGTGGTTGCATCTGCATTACCCGCGCTTTCGGGCCGCCAATACGCCGCTTTCGAATGCCGGGCTCTACAGCGTTTCGTTGGTGCTTTGTACGTCCGTCGTGGTCATCGCCCTGCAAAGCAAGGGCATCGTCAAACGGCTGCTGTGCAATCCCGTGCTGGTGTACATCGGCACCATCAGCTACACGATCTACCTGATTCACCTGAGCGTGCTGTACACCTTGTGGCCGCTGCATCTGAACCGTTTCGTAACCGCGGCGCTGGCGCTGGCCATCACGCTGGCCTATGCGAGCATCACATGGTTCGCGTTCGAACGCCGCCTGATTCACGGCCCGGCGAAAGCGGCCGGTACGGGTGTCACGCAAAGCGCGCCGCAAGCCAGCCAGGGCCGCGCATGAGACGCCGCGCGTGGCTCGTGGCGAGCTGGCTCGGCGCACTGGCGGCACCTTCGTTCGTGCTGAACGCGTACGCGGCCACTGCTGCGCACGCGGCTTCGATCCAGATCGAGGCCTATGGCGATTCGACCACGCTCGGCATTACCTGCAGCAACGGCCATTGCGGTCCGCAAGACCAGAACGCCGTGACGTATCTGCGCGATGCGCTGCAAGCGCGTTACGGCGAACGCGTCCAGGTTGCGAACGACGGCGTCGGCGGCACGATGGCGAGCCAGTTGCGCGACGGCACCGGCAATCGCCGCGCCGGCCCCACTGCCGGTTTGCCCTGGCAGGAGCGGCTGGCCGCGTCGTCCGCGCGCATCGTGCTGATCAATTACGGCATCAACGAAGTGATGCAGAACCAGACGCCCGAGCAGTTCTACGCCGCCGAAACGACGCTGGTGAAAACCGCTCGCGCGCAGGGCAAGCTGCCGGTGCTGCAGACCTCGAATCCGATGCCGGATAACCGCCTCAACGCGCGGCTGGCCGCGATGGTCGCCATGACGCGACGCGTGGCCGTCGAACAGAACGTGCCGCTCGTCGATCAGTTCGCGTACGTGAGCAGCGTGCCGGACTGGAAGAGCCTGATGTCCGACGGCGCGCATCCGAAGCCCGAGTTGTACCGCCTCAAGGCCGATCAGGATTTTCGTGTCGTCGATCCGTTAGTGCGGCAATTGCTGGACGGCACGCGTTGAAGCTGTTTTTCAAGTGCGCTTCGATGCAGTGCCATCGCAGCGCGCTTCTGAAATCTGCTTCCGAGTGTGCCGATGAAATGCGCCGAGAGGCGCGACTGCTTCTTCTTTTCTCTTTTACCAATATCGAAGGCGAGCTATGAGCCAACCACGCAAAGCGATCATCACCGGCGTTTCCGGACAGGACGGCGCCTATCTGACCAAACTGCTGCTCGACAAGGGCTATCAGGTGACGGGCACGTATCGCCGCACGAGTTCGGTGAATTTCTGGCGCATCCGTGAGCTCGGCGTGCTCGATCATCCGAACCTGCGTCTGGTCGAGCACGACCTCACCGACCTCGGTTCGACGCTGCGTCTGCTGGAAGGCGCGCAGGCCGACGAGTTGTACAACCTCGCCGCGCAAAGCTTCGTGGGTGTCTCGTTCGACCAGCCCGTCACCACCGCCGAAGTGACCGGCATCGGCGCGCTGAATCTGCTGGAAGGCATTCGCATTCTGAATCCGAAAACACGCTTCTATCAGGCCTCGACCTCGGAAATGTTCGGCCTCGTGCAAGCCGTGCCGCAGCGCGAAGACACGCCCTTCTATCCGCGCAGCCCGTATGGTGTCGCCAAGCTGTTCGCGCACTGGTCCACCATCAACTATCGTGAATCGTATGGCCTGTTCGCGAGCAGCGGGATTCTGTTCAACCACGAATCGCCGCTGCGTGGCCGCGAATTCGTCACGCGCAAGATTACGGACACCGTCGCGAAGATCAAGCTCGGCAAGCAGGAAGTGCTCGAACTCGGCAACCTGAGCGCGAAACGCGACTGGGGTTTCGCGCTCGAATACGTGGAAGGCATGTGGCGCATGCTGCAGGCCGACGAGCCGGACACCTTCGTGCTCGCCACCGGCCGCACCGAAACGGTCCGCGATTTCGTGCGTATGGCGTTTGCCGCGGCGGGTTATCAGCTCGAGTGGTCGGGCAAAGAAGAACGCGAAACCGGTATCGATGTGGCCACCGGCAAGACGCTGGTGCGCGTGAATCCGAAGTTCTATCGTCCGGCGGAAGTGGATCTGCTGATCGGTTGCGCCGATAAAGCCCACGCGAAACTTGGCTGGAAGCCCGAAACCACGCTGGAGCAACTGTGCCACATGATGGTTCACGCCGACCTCGGTCGCAACGAACATCACGAGACGTTCTGATCGCAATCATGCGGCCGCGTCGGGTTTCGACGCGGCCGTGTGCGTGACAACCGGAACCTGCCGGTAGAGATTAAAAAAGCGAGGCCCGATTTTTTACGATCGGGCCTCGCTTTTTATTGGCAGCTACGCTGCCGGTGAATCTCTGACGCTTAGTGCACGCCACCCGCCGAAATGGCTTCCGCGTACACCGACGCGACCCGCTTCGCGATCACCGAATTATCGAAATTGGCGCGCGCGTAGGCACGGCATGCGTCCGAATCCGGCAGTTTCAGCGTGCCGTTCAGCGCGCCCGCGAGTCCGTCGGCAATCGCTTTCGCGCCCGTTTCCGGCAGCACCAGATTCGGCGACAACCCGGCCACGGCTTCCGGCAAACCGCCTACCGGCGTGACCAGCACCGGCGTGCCCGACGCGAGCGATTCCACGGTAATCAGGCCAAAACCTTCCAGCGCGACAGTCGGCACCACGCTGATATTGGCCGCGCGATACAGCGCCGCGAGATGCTGATCGGGCACGAAACCCAGCAGCTTCACGTTGTTTTCCAGACCCGCCTCGGCAATGCGCGCCTGCAATTCGCCTTCGAGCCGGCCCTTGCCCGCGATCAGCAACAACACGTCGGGCTGGCTGCGGCGCAGCAGTTTCACCGCGTCGATCAGGTCTTCGAGACCCATGCGGCGCACGAGGCGACGCACGGCCAGCACGATCGGCCGGTCTTGCGGCAGTTGCAGTTTCAGACGCGCCTCGGCCGGCGAGATCGGCAGATTGAACTGCTCCACGTCGACGCAGCCCGGCACCACCCGCACGCGCTCCGGCGAGATGCGATAACGCGAGGTCAGAATCTTGCCGAACGCATCCGACAGCACGATGAGTCGCGACGAGCGCGCGTACACGGATTGCTCCAGGTAGCGCTTCGCACGCTGACCGAGCGAGTCGGCGCCTTCAACGTGACTTTCGTCGGCCCACGGTCCCTGAAAATGCGAGACCTGCGGAATACCGCGTGTCACGTCGAGACCCGGAAACGTGTAAAGCGCAAAGTGCGAAGAGATGACATCGGGACGCGACGTGTCGATCTCCTGACGCAGCGCGCGGCGCGCGGCCATCAAACGCAGCGGCAGCGATTGCGCGGCGGAGCCGAAACCGTTGATGGCGCCGCCCGTGTCCTGGGCCACTTTCGGCGAGCCGGCCACTACGCCGCGCACCGCGACGCCCGCGCCCGGCAACGCGCCGACCAGCGAGTAGTACATGCGGTCGAGGCCGCCCGCGCGTTCCGGGAACCAGTGCATGCCGATCTGCAGCGATTTGATGGATTTCGTCGTCATGGTTGTGACCCCTGTGCGTTCTGAGAATAGTGTCGTTTGGCTGGCGTGCGGATAGGTGTCGGACATGCTCACTCCGCGCGCTCGTGGCCGGCCAGCGTGTTGAGCGTCAGCGCGTCGGTTCTGGCGGCCACCGTGGCCTCCGCTTCGCTGCGCCGGCGATGTGTCTGCTCGCCCGCAAGCTGCCGGTACAGCGCGATGTACTGCGCGGCCATGCGCGCCCAGCCGAAGCCCGTGGCGAGTTCGTTGGCGGCCACGCCCATGGCGCGACGCGCTTTGTCGTTTTCCGCAAGACGCCCAACGGCTGCGGCGAGCGCGCGCGGATCGTCCGGATCGTCGAGCACGATGCCGCATTCCGGCGTGATGATTTCAGCGCCGCCCGCGGTGCGCGCCGTGACCACCGGCAGCCCGGCCGCCATCGCTTCGAGCAGCGAGAGGCTCATCGCTTCGTAGCGCGACGGAAACACGAAGGCATCGACCGAATGCATCAGGACCGGCATCTCCTTCACGAGCCCCAGAAAATGCACGCGATGCGCGATGCCCAGCGCTTTCGCTTCTTCCGGATACGGACTGCCCGGCAGATAACCGGCCACGGCAATCTGCACATGCTCGGGCAGATGCTTGAGTGCCTTGAGCACGGTGCCGAGGTTTTTACGCGGCGTGCGCAGATCGCCCACGAACAGCAGCAGGAATGCGTCGGCGGGCAAGCCGAATTTCGCGCGGTCGCCCGAGGCGGCGGCGAAGCCCGCGGTGTCCACGCCGTTGTAGATCACGTCCACGCGGTTGTTCGGCGTGAGCCCGATCGCGCGAATTTCGTCGGCCACTTTCTGCGAGACCGCCGTGATGACCTTCGAGCGACGGTAGGCCCAACGCTCCAGCAGTGCATTGCAGCGCGTGTAGATCGACTGATACGCGGACCACACGCCCTTGGTCAGACCGAACGGATAGTACTTGCTGCCGAACCAGCCGCTATGCACGAAGTGCGAGGTGTTGACGTCGGCGGGCATCCACGTGATGAAGCCGTTGACGTGCAGCACGTCGAATTCGCGGCGATGCGCGCGCAGCCACATCGCGCTCTTGAACGCGAACACCTGCTGGCGCAGCAGATTGGTGGGCCACCATTTGCCGATTCTGACCGGCGCCCAGCGGACATTCGGATGAGCGAGCAGATCCGGCGCAACGTGCGAGGCCACCAGCGTGACGCCGATGTTCTCGTCGAGCGCGGCGCGCGCGATCTCGTGGTTGACGCGGCCCTGGCCGTCGTTATGGCGCACGACGTGCGTGACAATGGCGACTCTCAATCAGTGCCTCCGTGAGAAATGTGCGTGTGGGACGAACCGGCGGCCATGCTGGCGAACCGGCTCGCGCGGTTGATTTTTTCGTAATGCACCGCGGAAAGAATCGAGAAAACACTCATGAAAAGCAGCAGGCCGCCGGTGCCGACCAGCGAATTGGTGAACACCAGCATCGCGAAGGTTGCGCAACTCAGGCTCATGCAGGCGGAGACGAACTTGTCGTTGCGCAGCTTGAACGAGGCGAGCACGGCGCGCACCAGCAGCCACACGATGCCCGACATGTAGAGCAGTGTGCCGGGCCAGCCGAGCACGAACGGGATATTCATCACGCCGCTGTCGAAGTTGCCGTACTGGCCGAGCTGGCCGCCGTCGTTCGAGAGCTTGGTGGAGGTGCCGGTGGCGCCCATGCCTTCGCCGGACACATCGGTGAAGGCGGTTTTGGCGAAGTTCGCGTAGAACTCGTTGCGCGCGGCGTAACTCTGGTCGTCGTTCAGATTGACGATGGTGCTCAGACGCGCCTGCATCCGCTCGGCTACCGGGCCGACCGCCAGCAGCGGCACGCAGAGCCCGGCCAGCAGCACGGCGCTCGCCACGATCCGCACCCGCACCTTGTTATTCGACTTGACCAGCTGGATCAGCAAGGCGATGACCCAGCCGCCCCAGGTGGAGCGCACGAGGCTCAGCGCGAACGAAAAGAAGCCGAGCGCCGCCGCGACCCAGCGCACCCGGTGAGTCGCGGCCATCACGAAGACCATCGCGCCCATCATCGCGAACGCGAACGGTCCCGACGAATTCATGGTGCTGAACACGCGCACGCCCATCGGCACCGGATCGCCCTGCGAGTTCATCTGCGAGCCCAGCATCCACAGCGCGTCCCACTGCGGCATGATGAAAAACTGGATCAGCCCGTAGCCGCCCATCGCCAGCATGCCCCAGATGAACGTATTGACGATGGTGTCGCGGTACTTCGGGTACTCGCGAGTGTGGGCCATGATGTGAAAGCCGATCAGGATCGGATACAGCCAGTTGGCCAGATCGTAGGTGGCGGCGAGCGGGCCGCTCGACATCACGCCGATCATGAACGCATAGGCGAGCCCGAGCAGCACGAGCAGCACCGGCAGGCCGCGCCGCTGCGAAAGCAGCCGGTAATAGCGCAGCAGCGAGAACGCGCTGATCATGGTGACCGCGAGCGGCGCGACCTGGATCAGGCTGGTGGGCGTGAACGATCCCTTCGACCAGTCGGCGAGACGTCGCACTTCGGGGCTCAGAAACCACAGCCACCACATGAAGCCGATGTAGCGCGCCGGGCTTTTGAAATACAGCCAGAGGCCGGTGAGAATCGCCAGCAACGGAAACGCGAGCGTGAGCACCGTGCCCTGATGCGCGCCGATCAGCAGCGTCGTGACGAACCACAGCAGCGCCTCCGGCAACCATTCCTTGCGGCTTTTGCCGGGCGTGCGCGCGGCTTCGTTCGCGCCATGGGTGCTTCGCGCCAGGGTCGACATCGTTCAGAGTCCTCCGCGCGACTGACGCGCCGGACGCTCGGCTTCCGCCACGCCCGCCGCCGTCGCCATGCCGGCCGCCGAGCGCACGCGCGACGCCGCCCTCGCCCGCAGCATGTCCTGCGTGACGCGCACGTGCTGCATCGCGTAATGCTGCGTGGTGAGGTCGCGCGAGAGCAGACCGCTTGCGGCCGCCTGCGCCTGACGCAGCGCTTCCATCGGCTCGGCGACGAGGCGGTCTACGGCATCGCGCAAGGCCTGCGGGTTGAACGGCGGCACGTAGGACGCTTCGCCCGCCGGGAAATAGTCCTGCAACGCGCCGACGTTGGTCGCCACCATCGGCTTGCCGAGCGCGGCCGCTTCGAGCATCACGGTGATGCCCGAGGCGTGCGTGTTCGGCCGCAACGGCACGACGATCACGTCGGCCCAGTCATAGAGTTCGCGTTGCTTGACGATGCCCGAGAACAGCGCGATCTCGACATTCGTGGCCCGCAACGAAGCGGGAATGCGCCGCCGCGTCGCCAGCTTGACGGTGTAGCGCGGGTCGTTGCCGAAGGCGCGGATCAGGGTTTCCCAGTCGCGGTCGCGGTCGTTGCCGATCGCGGCGATGCGCAGCGGCGCGTGCGGCTTCCACGCGGTCGGCGCGGTCACGGGAAAGTCGCGCGTATTCAGACCGTAATGCAGCGACTTCGCCTCGCGCTGGAAATAGCGCTTGCAGAGTTCCGCGTTCTCGCTGGCGAGCGTGGTGAGCTGATCGGCACGCGCAATCAGCTTGCGATACAGCCAGCTGCGCACGATGCCGTAGGAAGGCCATTTATCGAGCAGCCAGACGCTTTGCGCGAGCAACAGGGGCCCTGCCTCGTCGCCGGACTTGCGGCCGCTCAGAAGCAGCATTAAAGCGGTGGAGAGCCATTCCTGCTCGGTGTGCGTCCAGATCACGTCGGAGCGCAGCATCTCGGCGCGGTTGCGCCAGGTGTGAATGAAGTCGAAACCGAGCGCCGCCTTCAACGCGCGGCGCAGCAGGCGCACCGGTTTGCTTTCGCGGGCGTCCTGCGAATAGGTCAGCTTGAACGCGTCCGATTCGGCGTGGTGATAGCCATACAGACAACCGATGTTGTCGCCCTGACGGTAAAAGCGCGGGTCGGCGCCGTAAAACAGATGAACGTGAACTTTCGTACTCATGCAGACACTCCGCTCTGCCGGTGGAAAGGAACAGCGGCGCGCGCGCAATCAGGCGCGTACCGCTGCACGAACGTGCAGGTCATGCAGACAGCCGGGCTCACGCGGCGCGCGACAGCGCCCGGCGCGCCTCGTGCGCGCCGGTGCGGACCGCGCGCCAGCGCGTGAGCTTCAGGCTCGCCTGCTTCGAGACGAGCGCGAGTGCGGCGTGCGTGAGCCCCGGATAGACGCGCGTGCCGACCAGCGTCCACCACCACCAGGCGGTTTCGCGGCGCAAGGGCGGCAACTGGTCGCGCAGGATCAGATGGAAATTGAAGGCGGCGTTGCGCAGCGCGGCCATGGTCTGCGCGTCGCGCCGGTCGTCGTCGAAACGTTCGGCGGGGAAATGATCGACCGCGACGCGCGGGTCGTACATCAGCTTCCAGCCGGCGTTCTTTACCGCGAGGCTGAAGGCCATGTCGTTGTGCACCTGGGCGCCGGCGCCGCGCAGGCGCTGATCGAAGCGGATGGTGCGCACCGCCTCGCGGCGGTAGCTCATGTTGGCGCCCTTCAGGATGTCTACCTCGCGGGCGCCGCCCACGCCGAGATGATGGTTGCCGATGATCTTGCCGTGCGCCGTGACCTTGCCCACCAGCGGACGCTCGCCGTCCAGCACGCGGCCTTTTTCGTGGACCCAGTCGCGCCCGCCGAGCGCGCCGAGACGCGCGTCGCCTTCGAATGCGGCGGCGATCCGCTCGACCCAGTCGGCGTGCGGCGCGGCGTCGTCGTCGGTGATGGCGATCACGTCGCCGCTGGCGGCGTCGAGTCCGCGATTGAGCGCCGCGACCTGGCCGGGCACCTCGACCAGCGCGATGGAAATCGGCAGCGCGCCGGGCACCGCCGGATCGCGCAGGCAGGCATGCGTTGCTTCGTCGTCGGCGCGCGCCACCACTACCACTTCATCGGGCGTGCGCGACTGCCGCTGCAGCGCTGCGAGGCAGCGCGCCAGATCGGCCGGGCGGCGGTAAGTCGGAACCAGTACCGTCACTTTCATCGTGATGTCCTCTGCTTGTCTTGTTTGCGCGTTGGGCATGAAACCGTGGCCGGGCTCAGGTGCTCAGATATTCCTGCACGGCGGCGTAGCTACGGTCGTAGCCGCCGCGCGAACGCGCCGGCATGCCGTTGAAAATGCCGCCCTGCACGTGCACGCCCGCTGCACGCAGACGCTTGAGCGCGTCGGTGATTTCGCCCTCGCTGTGCACGCCCGAACGCATCACGAAGAACGTCGAACCGGCGTACGCGCCGATGATCGACGCGTCGGTGACGGCGAGCACCGGCGGCGTGTCGATCAGGATCACGTCGTAGCGCTTGGCGAGGCCGTCGAGATATTGCGGCAGACGCGGCGACATCAGCAGCTCCGACGGATTCGGCGGACGGCGGCCGCACGAGATGAAACTCAGGCCGTCCACCACCGAACCGCGGATCGCCTCTTCCAGCGAGATCTGGCCGCTCAGCAGTTCCGACAGACCGTTGTCCTGCGGGCCGCCGAGATAACGTTCGAGCGCGCCGCGGCGCATATCGCCGTCGATCATCAGCACACGCTTGCCCGAATGCGCGAGCAGCACGGCGAGATTGACGGTCAGAAAGCTCTTGCCGACACCGGCCATCGGACCCGTGAGCATGACGATGCGATTGCGCGCGTCCATCATCGTGAACTGCATGGACGTGCGCAGGCTGCGCAGACTTTCCACGGTGACGTCTTTCGGACGCGCATTCGCCAGCACCGAACGCAGGCGCTCGCCGCCGCGCTCGAAGCCGGTTTCCAGCAACGCCTGCTCGGCGCTCAGCGGCACGAGGCCGAACACCGGCAGATGGAAAGCGCGCTCGATATGGTCGGGGTCGTCGATACCCTTGAACATGTTACGGCGCAGGAACACGAAACCCGTACCCGCGATCAGACCGAGAATCACCGCTGCCGAGAGAATCAGCACCTTCTTCGGCTTGACCGGCGCGCCCGGACGCATCGCTTCGTCGACGATATGCACGTTGCCGCCGGTGCCCGCCTTCTGCACGGACAACTCCTGCACGCGGTTCAGCAGCAGCACGTAGATGTCTTCGGCAACCTTCGCATCGCGCTGCAACTGCACGGCCTTCACTTCGGTGGCCGGCAGATCGCGGAAACGGTCCGCGTACTTGGCGCGTTGCGCCTGCAATTCGGCCATCTGTTCGCGCGCGGCCTTGATCATCGGATGGTCGTCGCCGTAGCGTTCGGTCATGGAGGCCATCTGCAGACGCAGGCCGGCGATCTGCTGCTCGTACTGCACGCTGCCTTCGAGGTAGACCTTGGCTTCGTCGCTCGCGTTGATCGAGCCGGACTGGCGCTGATAAGCGGTCAACGCGGCTTCGGCGCGCTCCAGATCGCTCTTCAGACGCGGCTCTTCGCTCTTCAGGAAGTCGAGCATCTTGCTCGCGTCGGCCTGCTTGCTCAGCACGTGCTGACGCACGTACGACTGCGCGAGCGCGTTCGCCACCAGCGCGGCATGCTCGGGGCTCTTGTCTTCCAGCGAGATCTGGATCACGCCGGTCTGCTTGCCCTGCTCCTGCACGGTAATGGCCGACTGGAACGCGGCGATCGCGTCGAGGTCGTTGGCACGCATCACGGTGAACTGCTCGCCCGGACGCGCGACCAGTTTGTTGACCAGCATCGTCACACCGCCGCCCTGCGCCTGCTGGCCGACCTGACCGCGCAACAGCAACGCGCCGTTGGCGGCAACCAGTTCGTAGTGCTGGTCGTCGATGGCCGTCATGGTCAGCTTCTGGCCTTCCAGTGCGGGAATCACGTCGATCGAATCGACGTCGGCTTCTTCACCGCCCCACGCATACGACGACAGACCCAGCCACGCACGCGCGGGCTGGCCCGGCGTGGCGAAGCGCGCGGCGATGCTGCCGAGCAGCGGGAAGGTTTTCGGCGCCACGCTGAAGTTCAGCTTCAGCTGCTGGACCACCGGACCGACCACGCCACGGCTCTTGATGATTTCGATTTCGGCGTCCGTGGGCAGCGAAGTCGAGCCGGTCGTGATGGCCGCGCCCGTCTGCGTCTGCGTGAGCGCCTGCGAGGTGTTGTCGGACTGCTCGACGCGCACGTGGGCGTCGGCCGAGTAGATCGGTTTGGCGAGGAAGCAGTACGCCCCCGCGATCCCGACGATCACCGCGGCGATGGCGATCAGCCACCAGATGTCGTCGATGATCACCTGCACCAGCTGGCCGAGGACGACGTCCTCTTCTTCGGTCCTGGCCGGTGCGACCATGTGCGGAGAAATTTGATTGTTCACAATTCGTTCCCGTAACGGTTGCGTTAGCGTGGGCTTGCTGCGTTTGCGTTGATGCTTGCGTTTGCATTTACTTCGGCTCCGCGCCCTGAGCGAGCGGCGCGGGCCTGTCGACAGCGCCGGAAGATCAGCGCGTCAGCTGCTTCAGGTAGAACAGCGTCTGCACGCTAGGCAAGACCTGCTGCAACACACGGTTGAAGGTGGTCGAAGCGGCGGTGCCCACGTACACGACATCGAGCGGCTGCAACTGGAACTGCGAGGACAGCATGATCGCGTCCGGTTGCGTCATGTCGAGGCGGTACACGTCCGGCGTGGTCGGATGATCCTTCATGCCGCGCATCACGAAGATCTGCCGCGGATTGGCGTCGGTATCGAGAATGCCGCCCGACTGCGTCAGCGCGTCGGCGATCGTCAGACGGCCCTTGAGCATCGGCACCTGGATCGGCGTTTTCACTTCACCCATCACGAAGATGCGGCTGTCGCTGCGATCCGGAATGTTGATCACATCGCCGCCCTGCAGCATCACGTCCTGGCTGGTGTCGCCCTTGTCGAGCATGCGGTTGGCGTCGAGCACGTACAGCTTCTTGTCGCGCGTCAGACGCACGCGCTGGATGTCGGCGTCATTGGTCGTGCCGCCGGAGCGCGTGATGGCGTCGACGAGCGTGAGCGGCACGTCGCTGACGGCGAGTGGACCGGGCGTTTTCACTTCGCCCGTCACCTGAATCTTCTGGCCGCGATACGACAGCACGCGCACGTCGACCTGCGGGTTGCGGATATAGCGCACGAGGCCGCTCGCGAGTTGATCGCGCACTTCGCCCACGGTTTTGCCCGCGGCGCGAATGCGGCCGACGAACGGGAAAAAGATCGTGCCGTCGGCGGCAATGGTCTGGCCGTACGGGTCGGCCTGTCCCGGCAAGGCAGCCGTGTACGGCTGCTGCAAGGCGCCGCCGATCGACTGCGTGGTGTTGCCGCCCGCCGAGAGCGTGCTGCCCTGCGGCGTGGTCAATTCAGGGTGATCCCATACGGTGATGCCGAGAATGTCCTGCGGCGAAAGACGGTACACGTATTGCGAAGGATCGCTGTAACGCGACACCGGCAGCGCCTGCTGCGCGGCACTGGCTTGCGCCTGCGCTTGCGCGGCCACCAGCGGGCCGTCGATCACGTGAACCGGATAGGTCTCGTTGGCGGCCTCGCCCTGATGCTGGCCGTCGTCTTTCAGACGGGAGGTGTCGAGATAGTTGCCGGGTGCGGTTGCGCAGGCCGACAGGAAAGAGGTCAGCAAAAGCGTGGCGGCGAACTTCGAGCGGACGTTCGCGAATGAGGTTGCAGTGAGTTTTTTCATCAGCATATTTTCTTCAGCCATCCCATGACCAGATGTTCGATGAGCACGAGACTCTCGCGATAAGCGGACTCTTCGCCGCCGTGCGGATCGGCGACGTCGGAGTCGTCCTCCCACTTGCCGAGCGGATAGACCTTGCCGCGCGAGGCCGGATCGAGCGCTTCGACGTCGCTCACCTGGGCGCGCTCGCTGACCAGCACCAGATCGGCGCTGCGCACGAGGCGGCGGTCGAGTCGCCGCGAATAGTGGATGCCGGAGGCGACGCCCTGCTCGGCGAGCAGGCGTCGCATGACCGGGTCCATGCCGTGACCGTTGACGGCGCGCAGGCCCGCGGAATGAAACGCGATCGGCGCTGAGGACGACCGCGACGCGGTGCGCCCCCGTGCCTTGAACAGCATTTCGGCAGCGGGCGAACGGCACACGTTGGCGTGGCAGACAATCAGAACGTTGGCGAACATAGCGGGCTCCTTGAGCGTATGAACGGGGACGCGGATCGGGCTTATTGGGGCTTGCCTGGGTAACGCGGGCCTAGCGCACGGCCTCGGCCAGCGCGGCCCGGCCGGCGCGCGCGGCATCCGCCGGCGAGCCGTTCGCGCCGACCTTCGCCGGTGCAATCCGCAGCGCATGCTGACGGCCGATCGCGTGATACTCGATACCGAGTTCGAGCAGTGCGTCCGGTTCGTACAGATTGCGGCCGTCGAAAATCAGCGGCGTCTTGAGCATGGTTTTCAACGCATCGAAATCCGGGCTCTTGAACACCTTCCACTCGGTCAGGATCACGAGCGCATCCACGCCTTCGGCGGCTTCCATTTCTTCGTTGACGAATTCGAGGCGCGCGTGCTGTTGCGGCACGTCCTTCAGATCCAGCGCGAAGACGCGCTTCGATTCGTCGATCGCGACCGGGTCGTAGGCCTTCACGCGCGCGCCGCGACGCAACAGCTCGGCGATCAGCGGACGGCTCGGCGCTTCGCGCATGTCGTCGGTGTTCGGCTTGAACGCCAGACCCCACACGCCGAAGCTGCGATCCGAGAGGTCCTCGCCCAGACGATCCACGATCTTGTGGGCAAGAATCTTCTTCTGCGTATCGTTCACGGCTTCCACCGCTTCGAGAATGCGCAGATTCGCTTTATGGTCCGCGGCCGTGCGGATCAGCGCCTGCACGTCTTTCGGGAAACACGAGCCGCCGTAGCCGCAACCGGCGTACAGGAAGTCGTAGCCGATACGCGGATCTGAGCCGATGCCGCGGCGCACCGCTTCGATATCCGCGCCCACGATGTCGGCCAGATTCGCCAGTTCGTTCATGTACGAGATGCGCGTGGCGAGCATCGCGTTGGCCGCGTATTTGGTGAATTCCGCCGA
>NZ_JBNDMM010000007.1:0-541941 GCF_050436585.1 Paraburkholderia sp. GAS199
CAAGCCAAGCCAAGCCAAGCCAAGCCAAGCCAAGCCAAGCCAAGCCAAGCCAAGCCAAGCCAAGCCAAGCCAAGCCAAGCCAAGCCAAGCCAAGCTACTCCGCATCAAGCCAAGCGCGCGCTCACGAAAAGGCCGCTACAGCCACAACGCCCGCCAATACCCCGCACCACCGCGTTCCACACGCGGCCAGCATCACCACCCCGCGCCTCTTCGACCCGCCCGCAGCACGTCCCTCGCCACATCCCGACGTCGCGGCATAAATCTCGCGTAAGTCCCGCATTTGCCAGTTCCTGCCCAGCCGCGAGGGCTTCAATTACAATACGGGTCACTTCGGCGCGGGCAACACCGTGGCGCGACGCGTCATCAGGCCGGCGTCATCCCGCAACTGCCGTGAAGAGATCTATACATGAAATTTATCGTCTGGCTGATCCGTGTACTGGTATTCGTGCTGCTGCTCGTGCTGGCACTCTCCAATACGCAACCTGCTACGCTGAATTTCCTCGCCGGCTACTCCTGGCCTGCGCCGCTTATCCTGATCGGCCTCGCCTTCTTCGTGGTGGGATTGTTGGCCGGGCTGGTGTCGTCGGTGCCTGCTACGGTGCGCCTGCGTATGGAAAACGGTCGGCTCAAGCGCGAATTGCGTGTGGCGCGCGAGACACCGGCCGTGGTCGAGACGCCGCCCATGCCGCCGCTGATCTAAGTTTCCTTCTGCCGCGCGAGTCAACGCGCGGCCCTTCGTTGTTGCCTTCCGTTTCGTTTGCATTAATCGCATGGATCTAGACTTCTGGTGGCTGCTCGTCATACCCGTCGCTTTCGCGTTCGGCTGGATGGCCGCGCGTTACGACCTCAAGACGCTGCTGTCCGAGAGCGCCAACCTGCCGCGTTCGTATTTCCGCGGCCTGAATTTCCTGCTCAACGAGCAACCTGACCAGGCGATCGATGCGTTCATCGAGGTCGTCAAGCTCGACCCCGAAACGGTCGAGTTGCACTTCGCGCTGGGCAACCTGTTCCGTCGTCGTGGCGAGACCGATCGCGCGATCCGCGTGCACCAGAATCTGCTGAGCCGCGCCGACCTGCCGGTCACGGAACGCGATCACGCGCTCTACGAACTGGGGCAGGACTTCCTGAAAGCCGGCCTGCTCGATCGCGCCGAAGAAACCTTCCGCTCGCTCGAAAGCGGGGACTACGCGCTCGGCGCACAGCGGGCGCTGCTGACCATCTACGAAATCGAGAAAGACTGGGTCAAGTCGATCGACACCGCGCGTCATCTCGAAACAATGGGCGCCGAATCGCTCGACAAGGAAATCGCGCAGTTCCACTGTGAGCTTGCGCAGGAAGCCCTGCAGCAGAAGAACGCGGACGAAGCGCGCCGGCAACTCGGTCTGGCGTTGAAAGCCAATCCGACCAACGTGCGCGCGACGATCCTGTTCGGCGATGTCGACGCAGTCGGCGGCGCACACGAAGCCGCGATTACGCAATGGCTGCGTGTCGAGGAGCAGAATGCCTCGTATCTGCCGCTCGTCGCGGAAAAGCTGATGAAGGCATACGAGGCGCTCGGCCGGCCTCAGGACGGCGCCGATCTGCTCACCACCTGGGTGGACCGCTATCCGACCAACGACCTGCTCGACATCGCCTATCAGCACGTCGCGGCGTTGCGTGGCCCGGATGCCGCTCACGCGCTGGCGCGCAGCCAGATGCAGAAGTCGCCGAATCTGGCCGGCATGACGCGTCTGCTCGAGGCGCAGCAGGCCGTCGCCGAAGAGCCGCGTCGCAGCGAGCTCGAACTGATGCGCACCCTGATCCGGCAGCGCACCAAAAATCTGCCACGGTATACGTGCCAGAATTGCGGTTTCAGGGCGCGTCTGTTCTATTGGCAGTGCCCCGGCTGCAGCGGTTGGGAAACCTATGCACCGCGTCGCGTGGAACCGATCACGGCGTCGAGCTGACGCCGCAGGAACCGCCGCGGTGTCGACCGTCGCGACAGAGGTTGCGCGGCGAATCCAGCGTAGGGGCGGCAATGCGCCGTCCGCGCGCGGACCCTGCGCTGTGTTCATAACCGGCATCACCACCGGGATTCATCACCGGAACCTTCTACCGGAAAGCGTATGAAAATCACCATTATCGGCACGGGCTATGTCGGCCTCGTCACTGGCGCGTGCCTCGCCGAAATCGGCCACGACGTTTTCTGTCTCGACGTCGATCCCCGCAAGATCGAGATTCTGAATAACGGTGGCGTGCCCATTCACGAACCGGGATTGCAGGAAATCATCAAGCGCACGCGGGCCGCGCGCCGCATCACGTTTTCGACGGATATCGAAGCGAGCGTGGCGCACGGCGACGTGCAGTTCATCGCGGTCGGCACGCCGCCTGACGAAGACGGTTCCGCCGACCTGCAATACGTGCTCGAGGCCGCGCGCAATATCGGCCGCACGATGAACGGCTTCAAGGTGATCGTCGATAAATCGACGGTGCCGGTCGGCACGGCGCAGCGCGTGCGCGCCGTGGTCGAGGAAGAGCTGGCTACGCGTGGCCTCGCCGGCAGCGCGCAGCATCAGTTCTCGGTGGTCTCGAATCCCGAGTTTCTGAAGGAAGGCGCCGCCGTCGACGATTTCATGCGCCCCGATCGCATCGTGCTCGGCAGCGACGAAGATGAAGCCGGCCTGCGCGCGCGCGAGCTGATGAAGCGTCTCTACGCGCCGTTCAACCGCAATCACGAACGCACGCTGTATATGGACGTGCGCTCGGCCGAGTTCACCAAGTACGCGGCCAACGCCATGCTCGCCACGCGCATCTCGTTCATGAACGAGATGTCGAATCTGGCGGATCGCGTGGGCGCGGATATCGAAGCGGTACGCCGCGGCATCGGCTCCGATCCGCGCATCGGCTATCACTTCCTGTATGCCGGTTGCGGCTACGGCGGTTCGTGTTTCCCGAAAGACGTGCAGGCGCTGATCCGCACGGCGAGCGAAACCGGCCACAATCTGCGCATCCTCGAAGCGGTCGAGGAAGTGAACTACAAGCAGAAAGACGTACTCGTGCACAAGATCACGGAGAAGCTCGGCCAGGATCTGAGCGGTCACACGTTCGCCGTGTGGGGCCTCGCATTCAAGCCGAATACCGACGACATGCGCGAAGCACCGAGCCGTCGTGTGATTGCCGAACTGCTGGCGCGCGGCGCCAAAGTGCGCGCCTACGACCCGGTCGCGGTGACCGAAGCACGCCGTGTGTTCGCGCTCGATCTTCACGACGCACCCGACCAGCTCGCCCGTCTGACGTTCACGAGTACCCAGGACGAAACGCTCACCGACGCAGACGCGCTGGTGGTCGTCACCGAATGGAAGGAATTCAAGAGCCCGGATTTCGTCCATCTGAAATCGGTGCTGAAGTCGCCGCTGATTTTCGACGGCCGCAATCTTTACGAGCCGGACGCGATGACCGAACTCGGCATCGACTACCACTCGATCGGACGCCCCTATGCCCAACCCACTGAACTTCCGACCCATGTCTCCAGCCAGGTCTGAGGCCAGTCCGTCCGTGACGGCGCCCGAACTCACCGTCGTCCCGCGGGCGCAACTCGGCGCGGCGCGCGTGCTCGTCGTCGGCGACGTGATGCTCGATCGCTACTGGTTCGGCGATGTTAACCGTATCTCGCCGGAAGCACCCGTGCCAGTCGTGCACGTGCAGCGTCAGGAAGACCGCCTCGGCGGCGCCGCTAACGTGGCGCGCAACGCAGTGGCGCTCGGCGCGCAGGCGGGCTTGCTGTGTGTGGTCGGTCACGACGAACCGGGCGAGCGCATCGTACAACTGCTCGACGAAAGCGGCGTGGCGCCGCATCTGGAGCGCGACCCCGATCTGCTCACCACGATCAAGCTGCGCGTTCTGTCGCGTCAGCAGCAATTGCTGCGTGTGGACTTCGAAAATACGCCGGCGCACGAAGTACTGCTCGCCGGTCTGGCGCGTTTCGACGAACTGCTGCCGTCGCACGACGTGATCCTGATGTCCGACTACGCGAAGGGCGGTCTGACCCACGTCACGCAGATGATCGCAAAGGCGCATGCGGCGGGCAAGCCGGTGCTGGTCGACCCGAAAGGCGACGACTGGGAACGCTACCGCGGCGCCACGCTCATCACGCCGAACCGCGCGGAATTGCGCGAGGTGGTGGGGCAGTGGAAATCGGAAGACGATCTGATTGCGCGCGTGACGCGCCTGCGTGCCGATCTCGAGTTCAAGGCGCTGTTGCTGACGCGCTCGGAAGAGGGCATGACGCTCTTCTCCGACGACGGCATCCTGCACGCCTCGGCCGTCGCACGCGAAGTGTATGATGTCTCGGGCGCGGGCGACACCGTGATCGCCACGCTGGCGGCCATGCTGGGCGCGGGTTTGACGCTGGTCGAAGCGGTTGGCCTCGCGAACCGTGCGGCGGGCATCGTGGTCGGCAAACTCGGCACCGCCACGGTCGATTACGACGAACTTTTTCACTGATTCGGGCCGCCGGTTTCAAGCTCGCGCATCAAGCCGAACCGCGAGGGCTGAAACCGTGCGACGTCAACGGCACTGGTCGATCGAAGTTAGCGCGTTCACGCTTTCGCGCCGGCTTCGATCCCGTGCAAAGCTCATTACCGCAGGATCATCATGACTGTCATCGTCACCGGCGCGGCCGGTTTTATCGGCAGCAATCTCGTGAAGGCGCTCAACGAGCGCGGCGAACAACGCATCATCGCCGTGGACAACCTCACGCGCGCCGATAAATTCAAGAATCTCGTCGATTGTGAGATCGACGACTACCTCGACAAGACCGAATTCGTCGCACGTTTCCAGCGCGGCGACTTCGGCAAGGTACGCGCGATTTTCCACGAAGGCGCCTGCTCGGACACGATGGAAACCGACGGCCGCTACATGATGGAAAACAACTTCCGTTACAGCCAGGACGTGCTCGAAGCGTGTCTCGCGCAGAACATCCAGTTTCTGTATGCGTCGTCGGCCGCCACCTACGGCGGTTCGAGCCGCTTCGTGGAAGAGCGCGAAGTCGAGCAGCCGCTCAACGTGTACGGCTATTCGAAATTCCTGTTCGACCAGGTGATTCGCCGCGTGCTGCCGTCCGCGAAAAGCCAGATTGCCGGCTTCCGTTACTTCAACGTGTACGGTCCGCGCGAAACGCACAAGGCGCGCATGGCGTCGGTGGCGTTTCACAACTTCAACCAGTTCCGTGCCGAGGGCAAGGTCAAGCTGTTCGGCGAGTACAACGGCTATGCCGCAGGCGAGCAGACGCGCGATTTCGTCTCCGTTGAAGACGTCGTGAAGGTGAACCTGTTCTTCTACGATCATCCCGAGAAGTCCGGCATCTTCAACCTCGGCAGCGGCCGCGCTCAACCGTTCAACGACATCGCCAGCACCGTGGTCAACTCGCTGCGCTCGCTGAACAACGAAGCACCGTTGTCGCTGGCCGAGCAGGTGCAACGCGGGCTGATCGAATACATCCAGTTTCCGGACGCACTGCGTGGCAAGTATCAATGCTTCACGCAAGCGGACCTCACCAAACTGCGCGCGGCCGGCTACGAGGCGCCGTTTTTGAGCGTGCAGGAAGGCGTCGATCGCTACGTGCGTTGGCTATTCGGCCAGGTGTAAATCCTTCGGATACCTCTTTAAACTGGAATCTCCCGGTTGGTGATGGTCGCCAACCGGTTGTACGAGGGAGATTCCATATGTTTCGAAAAATTCTGGTTACCGCGGCCATGCTCGCCGCTTTCGGTCACGCGTACGCGGCGGTCGATGTCAACACGGCTAACGAAGACGCATTGCGCGGAATCAAGGGCATCGGTCCCGCCAAAGCGAAAGCCATTCTCGACGAGCGTTCCGCGCATGGTCCGTTCAAAGACCCGGCCGACCTCGGCAAGCGCGTCAAGGGCATGGGCGGGCATACCGTCGAGCGCCTGCAGGCGGAGGGTCTCGCTGTCGGTCCGGCTGGCGCGGCTGCTAACGCGCAAACTGCGGCGTCTGCACAGGCCAAAGGCCCGGCCGCTACGTCCGGTTCATCCGCCGCGCCAAAGAGCAGCACCACAGTGGCGGTGAAGAAGTAAGCAAGCGGGCTGCGCGCGGGTGTGGTCAGCCGCGCGCGGTTCGCCATCGTTGTTCCCCTTCATGGTCGGAGTCGGCAAGAACACTCCTTCAGCTGTCATGCACTTGACTGACTCCCGCGGTACTCACCCGCGGGCTTTTTGCGTGACGTGAGCAGGGCGGCTGCGTCGAACGTGAATGACATCGAGCGCGACCCGAGCGACGCGCGCATACGCCCAACGGAGACATCAGATCGTCTGCATCCATGCGGGCAGAAGGGCCGCACGGCAGCCGCACGCACGGTGGTTTAGAATCGATGGATTCGAGACTCCCCGCATCGACGGCACCAGAACCGCTATGGCTTACAAAACGATTGAAGACACGATCGGCAATACGCCGCTCGTCCAGCTCGTCCGGCTTCCCGACGACGAAATCCGCAGCCGCAATAACGTGATTCTCGCGAAGCTCGAGGGCAACAACCCGGCTGGCTCGGTGAAAGACCGCCCGGCGTTGTCGATGATCAAGAAAGCCGAAGCGCGCGGACGTATCAAGCCGGGCGACACGCTCATCGAATCGACCAGCGGCAACACCGGTATCGCGCTTGCCATGGCAGCGGCCATTCGCGGCTACAAGATGGTGCTGATCATGCCGGAAGACCTGTCGGTGGAACGTCGTCAGAGCATGGCGGCGTACGGCGCGCAGATCGTCCTCACGCCGGTCACCGGCGGCATGGAATACGCACGCGATCTCGCCGAGCAGATGCAACGCGAAGGCAAGGGCATCATCCTCGACCAGTTCGCGAATCCGGACAATCCGGCGGCGCACGTCGAAGGCACGGGGCCGGAATTGTGGCGCGATACCGAAGGGCGCCTCACGCACTTCGTCTCGTCCATGGGCACCACCGGCACGATCATGGGCGTGTCGACTTACCTGAAGCAACAGAATCCGCAGATCGAGATCATTGGTGCGCAACCGGAAGAAGGCTCGCGTATTCCGGGCATCCGCAAATGGCCGGAAGCCTATTTGCCGAAAATCTTCGACCGTAGCCGCGTGGATCGCGTGGAGAACGTGAGTCAGGCCGCCGCGGAAGCGATGGCACGGCGCATGGCGTCGGTCGAAGGCATTTTCGCCGGCATCTCGTCGGGCGGCGCGTGCGAAGTGGCGTTACGTGTGGCGCGTCAGGTCGAGAACGCGACGATCGTGTTTATCGTATGCGATCGCGGCGACCGTTATCTCTCGACGGGCGTGTTTCCGGCATAAGCTGTGCTCTGGCAGGCGGTTCGTCCGCACTGCGACAGCCAATAAAAAAAGCGCCGATTGGCGCTTTTTTTACGTGGCTCGCATGCTTGCGCAGTTTGCTTACTGCGAAGCGGCTGCCGGTGCGGCAGCTGCGTTGCTGCCGGCATTCGCCGCGTCGTTCGCCAGCATCTGCGCCTTGACGCGCTCGCCGAGTTGATAAACCGCGAGAGCGTAAAAGAAGCTGCGGTTGTAGCGCGTCAGCACGTAGAAATTTTTTAGACCGAGCTTGAATTCGGTGCCGCGTCCGGGCGTGGGCAGATCGACCACCGTGACCGGCGTACCGGCTTCCGACGCGATGTCGACACCCGGCTCGTTCAGCAGCAAACCTGCACTCAGCAGCTGCTGCAGTTGCCAGTGAGGTTCCGGCTGACCATCGGCTGCGGCTTGTGCGACGCCGAGGCTGCCCGCGTCCGTGCCAATTTTCCAGACCACCGGCCGGCCGTTTTCCCAGCCGTTCTGACGCAGATAATTCGCCACGCTGCCGATTGCGTCGGCCTGGCTCGTGCGCAGATCGATTTGCTTGTTGCCGTCGTAGCTCACCGCGTATTGCACGATGCTGCTCGGCAGGAATTGCGGAATGCCGATCGCGCCGGTGTAGGAGCCGAGCACCGTGGTGGGATCGATCTGCGAATCGCGCGTCCACACCAGGTAGTCTTCGAGATTCTTGCGGAAGGTTGCCTGACGGTCCGCGCGATTGGCCGTGTTCGGATAGTCGAAGCTGAGCGTGGTGAGCGCGTCGAGCACGCGGAAGTTGCCCATGAAGCGGCCGTAAATCGTCTCCACGCCGATGATGCCGACGATCACTTCCGGCGGCACGCCGAACTCTTCATAAGCGCGTTGCAGCGTGGCCTGGTTGGCGCGCCAGAAACGCACGCCGGCGTTGATGCGCACCTGGTCGAGAAAACGCGATTGATACGCGCGCCAGTTTTTCACGGACGGCGACGGTGACGGCGTGACGAGCTTGACCGCGGTTGCCGAATAGCTCACGCGAGCGAAGAGCGCGTGCAGCGAGGCTTCGTCGAAATCGTAGCGCGCGGACAGGTCGTTGATGAACGCGTCGACATCCGGATTGTTGGCGTAACGCTGCGGGATGATCTCTTCCTCGAACGTCTGGCCTTGCGGCACGGCCGATTGCGGCTGGCTTTGCGCGAGCAGCAGCGGCGGTTTTTTGCCGACGGTCTGCGCCGTTGCGGGACTGGTTGCCATGAACATGCACGATGCGACGGAGAGTACGGCAGCCACGGTTTTCATGCGTAGCCGGTTTCGTGCAGACAGAGCAAGCTTGACGGTCATAGTGAGCTGGGGCGCAGTGCGAAAGAGACAGGGGAAAAACGGTACGGGGCAGTATACCCGACGCCCCTGCGCAAAACTGTGCCAGGCACGTCACGGCGTACGTGTCGACGTAATTCGTGTGGTAACTTGACGAGTGTTGGCGCACCCCGTGTGTGCGCCCCTGGATGGAGACACGCCGCGCGCGCCCGAAGGCGACGCGCCGCAGAAGAGACTCATGGCAACAGGCTTCTATTCCCACGCCGATTGTCTGCTGCACGACATGGGACACTGGCATCCCGAGTGTCCCGCGCGTTTGCAGGCGATCGAAGATCAACTGATCGCAAGCCGGATCGATTCGCTGATCGAACGCGAGTCGCCGCCGCTCGCCGACGAAGCCGCGCTGCTGCGCGTGCATACCCAGGCGCACGTCGACTACATTCGCAGCCGCTCGCCCGAAGAAGGCATGGCGGAGATCGATCCCGACACCACGATGAACCCGCACACCTGGCAGGCCGCGCTGCGCGCCGCGGGCGCCGCCGTGGCCGCCACCGACGCCGTGATCGAAGGCCGCTACGACAACGCGTTCTGCAGCGTGCGGCCGCCCGGCCACCACGCCGAGCCGGCGCGCGCCATGGGCTTCTGCTTTTTCAACAATGTCGCGATCGCCGCACGCCACGCGCTCGACGTGCACGGCCTGCAGCGTGTCGCCATCATCGACTTCGACGTGCATCACGGTAACGGCACCGAGGCGGCTTTCTCCGGCGACCCGCGCGTGCTGATGTGCAGCATCTTCCAGCATCCGTTTTATCCGTTCACGGGCGCCGACAATCAGGCGCCGAACATGTGCAACGTGCCGATGCCGGCGCGCTCGAAAGGCATGGCGGTGCGCGAGGCGGTGGATATGCTGTGGCTGCCGCGTCTGCACGAATTCAAGCCGGAGATGCTGTTCATCTCGGCGGGTTTCGACGCCCATCGCGAGGACGATCTCGGCAACATGGGACTGGTCGAAGACGACTACACGTGGATCACCGACCAGATGCGCGAGATCGCGAAACGCTATGCACGCGGGCGCATCGTCAGTTGTCTGGAGGGCGGCTACAACCTGTCGGCGCTCGGGCGCAGCGTGGTCGCCCACGTGCGTTCGCTGGCCGGCATCTGAGCCGCGCGCGATAAAAAATGCCATGAGGACAGTCGAGCCATGAATGCCGAAAACCGCGTTGCTTCACTGGTCGAGATTGCGCACGACGCATACGGCGTGCCGGGCGTCGTGTCCGTCACGATGAACCGTCCCGAGGCGTTCAATGCGCTCTCCGAAGCGTTGCTCGACGCCTTGCAAACCGCGCTTGCCGACCTCGCGCAAACCAGTACGCGCGTGATCGTGATCGGCGGCGCGGGCCGCGCTTTCTGTGCGGGTCACGATCTCAAGGAAATGCGCGCGGAGCCGTCGCTCGCTTATTACCAAAGTCTCTTTGCGCGCTGTACGAAGCTGATGCTCACGATCCAGCGCATGCCGCAGCCGGTGATCGCGCGCGTGCACGGCATCGCCACGGCGGCCGGTTGCCAACTGGCGGCCATGTGCGATCTGGCCGTTGCCGCCGACACCGCGCGCTTCGCCGTGTCCGGCGTCAATCTTGGGCTTTTCTGCGCGACGCCGTCGGTGCCGCTGTCGCGCAACCTGTCGCGCAAGGCGGCGCTGGAAATGCTGCTGACCGGCGACTTCATCGACGCCGTGGGCGCGAAGCGCGAAGGCCTGATCAACCGCGTCGTGCCGATGGACGCGCTCGACGCCGAAGTGGCGAAGCTCGCGGCGAGCATCTGCGCCAAACCGGTCGAGGCTGTCAGCGCGGGCAAAGGGCTGTTCTACCGCCAGCTCGAAATGGGCATCGAAGCCGCCTATCAACTGGCGGGCCAAACCATGGCCTGCAACATGATGGACGAATCCGCGCTCGAAGGCGTGCAGGCGTTCATCGACAAACGGCCGCCCGGCTGGAAGCGCTAGATTCGCGCGTCGTTCAGGCTCTCGGCAGACGCGCTTCGATCCACGCAATCAGTTCCCCGATCACCTTGTCGCGGTCGATGTCGTTCATCGTCTCGTGATAGCTGCCTTCGTGCAGCGTGAGCGTCTTGTCCGGCGAGCCTGCGTGCGCGCCGAACGCGCGGCTGCCGTCGGGTTCGGTGAGCTTGTCGGCGGTGCCGTGGTAGACCAGCAGCGGGACGCGCAAGCCGGCGCGGCCGCGCTCGATTCGCGCCATCGCGAGCAGGATTTCGGCGCCAGTACGCGCCGGAATCGAATCGTGATGCACCAGCGGATCGCGGAGGTTGGCGTTCACCACGGGTTCGAGCCGGGACAGCAACTTCACGTCTATTTTCATCGCCGGGAAGGTCGGCCAGACGCGGCTGATGACCTGGCTCAGCTTCAGCATCCAGACCGGCACGTCGCGCCCCGGCGCCAGTGCGGGACTCGACAGAATCAGTCCGCTCAGCCGCCGTCCGCTCGCGTCGAGCCGTTCGATCGCGTACAGCGCGGCGATCGCGCCGCCCATGCTGTGCCCCATCAGGAAGAGCGGGGCGCAACTTTGCGCGGCGGCGTCGAGCAACGCCTGCGCGTCCAGCAGATACTGATCGAAGCGGCCGACATAAGCGCGTTTGCCGGGCGCATTTCCGTGACCGCGCAGATCGACGGCGACCAGTTCGATGCCGGCTGCGTTCAGGCGCGCTGCCAGTGCCGCATAACGGCCGGCGTGCTCGGCGAGTCCGTGCAGCAGCGCGACCGTGGCGCGCGTCGGCGCCGCCGCCGGCCAGCGGTACAGCGGCAAGTTCACGCCGTCGCTCGTCGTGACCGTCGAGCGCTGCGACATGCTGTTTTTGGAGCCACCCGCGTTGGGGTCCGCCTTGCTCGTTTGCGATATTTCCATAGCCGCCAGATATGCAGTTTTTGTCGCCCGATCATAGACGCAGCGCGAGCCGCCGCGCGAGCGATCCGGCTTGGCTGAGCCTCTAATACCCTCAGGTTATGAAAAGATCGTAATTGATTATTAAAGGGAATGTCGACGCTGCGGTAGAATCGCGGGCTCAAATCCCAATAAAGCAACGGCGGCCGCTTGTCGGGAGCGCATGACGCTCGCCGGGCAACTCCGCCGTTTCGTTTTTCCATGATCGAAATACGCAATATCTCTCAGCGCTTTCCTGGGCCCCGGGGCTGGGTCGAGGCGCTGCACAACGTCAATCTGTCGATTCCGGCGGGCGAAGTGTTCGGCATCATCGGACGCAGCGGCGCGGGCAAGAGTACGCTCGTGCGTACCATCAACCTGCTGACGCGTCCGACCGAAGGCAACATCGTCGTCAACGGCCGCGATCTGACGACGCTGCCGGCCGCGCAACTGCGCGAGGCGCGTCGCGAGATCGGCATGATCTTCCAGCACTTCAACCTGCTGTCCTCGCGCACGGTCTACGAGAACGTCGCGTTGCCGCTCGAACTGGCCGGCATGAAGCGCGACGAGATCGAGGCCAACGTGCTGCCGCTGCTCGAACTGGTCGGGCTGTCGGCGCAGAAAGATCGCTTTCCGGCGCAGATCAGCGGTGGACAGAAGCAGCGCGTCGGCATTGCGCGCGCGCTTGCCAGCAAGCCGAAGGTGTTGCTCTCGGACGAGGCGACCTCGGCGCTCGATCCGGAAACCACGCGCTCGATTCTCGAACTGCTCAAGCGCATCAACCGCGAACTGAACCTCACCATCGTGCTGATCACGCACCAGATGGACGTGATCAAGCAGGTCTGCGACCGCGTCGCGGTGCTGGACGCCGGCCGCGTGGTCGAAGAGGGCAAGGTCATCGACGTGTTCCTGCAGCCGCATCATGACGTTACGCGCGCGTTGATCGGCGACGTGATCGCGCAGGAACTTCCGCCCGCGATGAAGGCGCGCGTCGCCGAACGTCTGAAGACCGGTAGCGGCCACCTGCTGCGCCTTGCCTTCACCGGTTCGGGCGTCGACCAGCCGATCCTGTCGGAGACGATCCGCCGCTACGAACTCGATTTCAACATCCTGCACGGCCAGATCGACGAGATTCAGGGGCAGGCGTTCGGCTCGCTCGCCGTGCTGGCGGGCGGCGAACCGACGAAGGTGGCGCAGGCGCTGACGTATCTGCGCGAACAGGGTGTGGTGGTAGAGGAGCTCTCGTATGTTGAGTGAAATGTTCGATATGTTCGTCCAGTCGTTCTGGGAAACGCTCGTGATGGTGGGCATTTCCGGACTGGTCGGCGCGGCGGTCGGTTTGCCGCTCGGCGTGCTGCTGTATCTGACGGACCGTCAGGGGGTGCTGCAGAACATCGCCGTGAATCGTGTGATGGGTGTGATCGTCAACGCAGTGCGCTCGACGCCGTTCATCATTTTGCTGGTCGCGGTGATTCCGTTCACGCGTCTGGTGGTGGGTTCGTCGATCGGAACGGCGGCTGCGGTGGTGCCGCTCACGATCGCCGCCGCGCCGTTCATCGCGCGTCTGGTCGAGACGGCCCTGCGCGAAGTGGACCGCGGACTGATCGAAGCCGCGCAGGCAATGGGCGCGACGACCAGCCAGATCGTCTTCAAGGTGCTGCTGCCGGAATCGTTGCCGGGCGTGGTCGCCGGCCTGACGATCACGTTCGTTTCGCTGGTCGGCTACTCGGCGATGGCCGGCGCGATCGGCGGCGGCGGTCTGGGCGATCTGGGCATCCGTTACGGGTATCAGCGTTTCCTGCCGGAAGTCATGCTCACGGTCGTGGTGATTCTGATCGTGTTCGTGCAACTGGTGCAGTCGTTCGGGGATTGGCTCGTGCGTCGTTTGAGCCATAAATAAAACAGGGCTGTCACAGCCCGGCAAATCAACAGGTTTGGAAAGGTCCATCATGCAACGTCGCTTCATTCTCAAGCTGGCCGCCACGCTCGGCGCCGCATCGCTCTTCGCCGCCGCTACCACGGCTCGCGCCGACGACACCATCAAGGTCGGTGTGACCGGTGGCCCGCACGCGCAGATCATGGAAGTCGTGAAGACGGTCGCCGCGAAGAGCGGTCTGAACATCAAGATCGTCGAATTCTCGGATTACGTGCAGCCGAACGCGGCGCTCGCCGGCGGCGATCTCGACGCGAACAGCTACCAGCACGACCCGTACTTGCAGGCGCAGGTCAAGGATCGCGGCTACAAGCTGATCCGCATTGCCGACACCGTGACGTACCCGATGGGCATCTACTCGAAGAAGATCAAGACGCTGGCCGAGTTGCAGCCGGGTTCGAAGATCGCCGTGCCGAACGACCCGACCAACGGCGGCCGGGCACTTCTGTTGCTGCAGAAGCAGGGGCTCCTGAAGTTGCGCGCCGACGCGGGCCTGAAGGCGACGCCGCTCGATATCGTCGATAACCCGAAGAAGCTGAAGATCGTCGAACTGGACGCCGCACAGATTCCGCGTTCGCTGAACGACGTGGATGCCGCCGCGATCAACACGAACTTCGCGATGGAAGCCGGCCTGAAGCCGAAGCAGGACGCCATCGCGATCGAAGACCCGAAGGGTCCGTACGTGAACATCATCGCGATCCGCGAAGCCGACAAAAACAAGCCGTGGGTCGCCAAGCTGGTCGCGGCGTATCATTCGCCGGAAGTGAAGCAGTTCATCGAGAACAAGTTCGGTGGCGCGGTCATTACGGCCTGGTAAGCCGGTCAGCGGCCGGTTGAGCGGCTGTTTTCACATGAAAAGACACGACGGCAATGCGAATTAGAGTCGAATGTCGGAACCCGGGGTTGTCGCCCGGGTTTTTTCGGGATTAAAATAGAACGACCGTTCGATATTGCCGTCACGCAACTGAGGAGCGATATCCTCCTGCTAAAGCGCCCGCGAGAAGGCTGCCGCGAAAGGGCAGTCGTTATAATGTTCGTCGGGTTGACGTATTCGTAACTTTGGAGCGTGTGCATGAAAATCCTGGTGCCAGTCAAGAGAGTGGTCGACTACAACGTGAAAGTCCGTGTGAAATCGGACGGCACGGGTGTCGACATCGCGAACGTGAAGATGTCGATGAATCCGTTCGACGAAATCGCGGTTGAAGAGGCCGTGCGCCTGAAAGAAGCGGGCGTGGCAACGGAAGTGATCGCCGTGTCGGCGGGTGTGACGCAGTCGCAGGAAACGCTGCGCACGGCGCTGGCCATTGGCGCGGACCGCGCGATCCTGATCGAGTCGTCCGAAGAGCTGCAGCCGCTGGCGGTCGCCAAGCTGCTCAAGGCGCTGGTCGACAAGGAACAGCCGCAGCTGATCATCCTGGGCAAGCAGGCCATCGACGACGATTCGAACCAGACCGGCCAGATGCTCGCCGCGTTGGCTAACCTGCCGCAGGCGACGTTCGCGTCGAAGGTTGTCGTGGCTGACGGTAAAGCTACTGTTTCGCGTGAAGTGGATGGCGGTGCTGAGACGCTGTCGCTCACGCTGCCGGCCGTGGTCACCACCGACCTGCGCCTGAACGAGCCGCGCTACGTCACGCTGCCGAACATCATGAAGGCGAAGAAGAAGCCGCTGGAAACGATCAAGCCGGAAGACCTCGGTGTCGACGTTGCACCGCGCCTGAAAACGCTGAAAGTCGCCGAGCCGCCCAAGCGCTCCGCCGGTGTGAAGGTGCCGGACGTGAAGACGCTGGTCGAGAAGCTGAAGACCGAAGCCAAGGTGCTGTGAGGGAGCGAGACAAAATGACGAATCTGGTAATTGCAGAACACGATAACGCGTCCATCAAGGCCGCGACGCTGAACACGATTGCAGCGGCGCAGAAGATCGGTGGCGATATTCACGTGCTGGTCGCCGGTCACAACGCGCAGGCAGCGGCCGACGCGGCAGCGAAGATCGCAGGCGTGTCGAAGGTATTGCTGGCCGACGCGCCGCAACTCGAAGCGGGTCTCGCGGAAAACGTGGAAGCCACGGTGCTGAACATCGCGAAGGACTACACGCACATCCTCGCGCCGGCAACGGCGTACGGCAAGAACATCGCGCCGCGTGTCGCCGCGAAGCTCGACGTCGCGCAGATCAGCGACATCACCGCAGTCGATTCGGCTGACACGTTCGAGCGCCCCATCTACGCGGGCAACGCCATCGCGACGGTGCAATCGGCTGACCCGATCAAGGTCATCACGGTGCGCTCGACCGGTTTCGACGCCGTGGCGGCCGAAGGCGGCAGCGCAGCGGTCGAGAAGATCGAGGCCGCGGCAGACAGCGGCATCTCGTCGTTCGTAAGCCGTGAAGTGACAAAGCTGGACCGTCCGGAACTGACGTCGGCGAAGATCATCGTGTCGGGCGGTCGCGGTCTGGGCAACGGCGAGAACTACACCAAGGTGCTGGAGCCGCTGGCCGACAAGCTGAACGCAGCGCTGGGCGCATCGCGCGCCGCAGTGGACGCGGGCTTCGTGCCGAACGACTATCAGGTCGGACAGACCGGCAAGATCGTCGCGCCGCAACTGTACGTGGCGGTCGGCATTTCGGGTGCGATCCAGCATCTGGCCGGCATGAAAGACTCGAAGGTGATCGTCGCGATCAACAAGGACCCGGAAGCGCCGATCTTCAGCGTGGCCGATTACGGTCTCGTCGGCGATCTGTTCACGGTCGTGCCGGAACTGGTCGGCGAACTCGGCTAAGCGCCGCAGCGCCGCGTATTGAAAGCGGCGTCTGGCCATGAACAAAGGGCGCGGGACCTATGTAGTCCGGCGCCCTTTTTTTATCGAAAATCAGGAGGAGAACTGAAATGTATAACGCGCCGATCAGGGACATGCTGTTCGTGATGAAAGAGCTGGCCGGTCTCGACGACATCGCGAGCCTGCCGGGCTTCGAAGACGCGAATTTCGACACCGCGCAGGCCGTGCTCGAAGAGTCCGCGAAACTGTGCGGTGAAGTGCTGGCGCCGCTGAATGTCGAAGGCGATCGCAATCCGAGCAGCTGGAAAGACGGCGTGGTGAGCGCAACGCCCGGTTTCAAGGAGGCGTTCCGTCAGTTCGCCGAAGGCGGCTGGCAAGGCGTGCAGCATCCGACCGATTACGAAGGCCAGGGCTTACCGAAGCTGATCGCCACGCCTTGCGTCGAGATGCTGAACGCGTCGAACCTGTCTTTCGCGCTGTGTCCGTTGCTGACCGACGGCGCGATCGAAGCGCTGCTCACGGCCGGCACCGAAGCGCAAAAGCAGACCTACGTGCCCAAGCTGATTTCGGGCGAGTGGACCGGCACGATGAACCTGACCGAGCCGCAGGCCGGCTCCGACCTGGCGCTGGTGCGCACGCGCGCCGAACCGCAGGGCGACGGCTCGTTCAAGGTTTTCGGCACGAAGATTTTCATCACGTGGGGCGAGCACGATATGGCGGCGAATATCGCCCATCTCGTGCTGGCGCGCACGCCGAATGCACCGGAAGGCGTGAAGGGCATTTCGCTATTCATCGTGCCGAAGTTCCTCGTCAACGAAGACGGTTCGCTCGGCGAGCGCAATGACGTGCATTGCGTGTCGATCGAACACAAGCTCGGCATCAAGGCGAGCCCGACAGCCGTGTTGCAGTTCGGCGATCACGGCGGCGCGATCGGCCATCTGATCGGCGAGGAAAATCGCGGCCTCGAATACATGTTCATCATGATGAACGCGGCGCGTTTTGCCGTGGGCATGCAAGGCGTGGGCGTGTCGGATCGCGCGTATCAGAAGGCCGTCGCGTACGCGAAGGATCGCGTGCAAAGCCGTCCGGTGGACGGCACGGCGAAGCAATCCGTGGCGATCATCCAGCATCCGGACGTGCGCCGCATGCTCTCGACCATGCGCGGACTCACCGAAGCGTCGCGCGCGCTGGCCTATGTGGCGGCGTCGCATTGCGACATCGCGCACCGTCATCCCGACGAGGCGAAGCGCGCCGAGCATCAGGCCATCTACGAATACCTCGTGCCGATCGTGAAGGGCTGGAGCACGGAGCTGTCCATCGACGTGACGAGCCTCGGCGTGCAGGTGCATGGCGGCATGGGTTTCATCGAAGAAACCGGCGCGGCGCAGTACTATCGCGACGCACGCATTCTGCCGATTTACGAAGGCACCACCGCGATTCAGGCCAACGACCTGATCGGCCGCAAGACCGTTCGCGACGGCGGCAAGGTCGCGAAGGCGCTGCTGGCCGGCGTCGCGGAAACGGTCGAAGCGCTCGGTTCGCAGCAAGGTCCCGCGTTTGCATCGATGAAGAAATATCTGGCGCTGGGTCACGACTCGTTGAGCGCCGTGGTCGATTTCGTCGTGGCGAATACGAAGAGCGATCCGAACGCGGTGTTCGCCGGCAGTGTGCCGTATCTGAAGCTGGCCGGCGTCGTGCTGGGCGGCTGGCAGATGGCGCGCGCGTTGCTGGTCGCGGCGGCAAAACGCGACGAAGATCCGTCGTTCTACGGCGCCAAGATCGCGACCGCGCAGTTCTATGCCGAGCATGTGCTGGCGCAGGCGTCGGCGCTCGAGGCGTCGATCGTCACCGCGAAGGGCGGCGAGAGCGTGCTGGCCTTGTCGGACGATCAGTTCTGAGCTTGCCGGGCGTCGCGATCATTCGCGAACGCTGAAGCAAAAAGCAAACGGCGCCGTGAGGCGCCGTTTGTCTTGCAGCCTGTCACCGTCGCTAATGTTTGCGACGGCTTCGATGCCGATGCTCAGGCGTAAGCGGGACGATGCGCTCCGCCGGTTTCGCCAAGGTAGCGATGGACCGAGAGGTCGTCAGCCTTGATGGCCGGTTGCTTGCCCGACATGACGTCGGCCAGCAATTGACCCGAGCCGCACGACATCGTCCAGCCCAGCGTACCGTGGCCGGTGTTCAGGAACAGGTTGGAAACCGGCGTGCGGCCGACGATCGGCGTGCCGTCCGGCGTCATCGGGCGCAGGCCGGTCCAGAAGCTGGCCTTCGACGTATCTCCGCCGCCCGGGAACAGATCATTCACGCACAGTTCCAGCGTGGCGCGACGTGCTTCGCGCAGCGATTTGTCGAAGCCCACGATCTCTGCCATGCCGCCGACGCGAATGCGGTCGTCGAAACGCGTGATGGCGATCTTGTACGTTTCGTCGAGCACGGTGGACACCGGCGCGGCGGCTTCGTTGACGATCGGCGCGGTGATCGAATAACCCTTGAGCGGATAAACCGGAATCTTGACGAGGCCGGACAAAAATTTTGTCGAGTAGGAACCGAGCGCGACGACGAACGAGTCCGCGCGTACCAGCTCGCTGCCGCATTGCACGCCGGCGATGCGGTCTCCCGCCATGGCGAGCGAATCGATCGGCGTGTTGTAGCGGAACTTCACGCCGAGTTCTTCGGCGAGCGCGGCGAGGCGCGTGGTGAACATCTGGCAATCGCCGGTTTCGTCGCCCGGCAGACGCAAGCCGCCCGTGAGCTTGTGCGACACCGCCGCGAGCGCCGGCTCGGCCTGTGTCAGTTCGGCAGGCGAGAGCAGTTCGTAGGGCACGTTGGCCTCTTTCAGCACCGCGATGTCTTTGGCCGCGCCTTCGAACTGCTGCTCGGTGCGGAACACCTGCAAGGTGCCGCCCGTCCGGCCTTCGTATTGGATGCCGGTTTCGGCGCGCAGCGCCTGCAGACAATCGCGGCTGTATTCGGCGAGGCGCACCATGCGGCCTTTGTTGACCGCGTAGCGCGACGACGTGCAGTTCTGCAGCATTTGCCACATCCATTGCAGCTGGAACTGCGTGCCGTCGAGGCGAATGGCGAGCGGCGCATGTTTCTGGAACATCCACTTGACGGCCTTCAGCGGCACGCCCGGCGCCGCCCACGGCGACGCGTAGCCCGGCGAGATTTGGCCCGCGTTGGCAAAGCTGGTTTCGAGTGCCGGGCCGGCTTCACGGTCGATCACGGTCACGTCGTGACCGGCGCGCGCGAGGTAATAAGCGCTCGTCACCCCTACGACGCCACTGCCCAAAACGACGACTCGCATAGCTGCTCCAGATGTTCGATAAGAGGTCGGTGGACGCCGCACTCGCCGTGTCGTTTTGCGTTCGTTCGATTGACGAGGTCTAACGCGGACTGTCCAGTGTTAACCGCTATACTATTAACAGTCAGGTAGGTTTTGTTATTGTATTTTCAAGATTTTCAGCAAAAACACCATGCGAACACAGCGCCAACCGATCCGGGCCCTCGACAAACTCGATCACAAGATCCTGCGACTCCTGCAACAGGACGGCCGGATGGCGATGAAAGACCTCGCGGAACAGGTCGGACTCTCGGTCACGCCTTGTATCGAGCGGGTCAAGCGTATGGAGCGCGACGGTGTGATTACCGGCTATCACGCGCGCGTGAATCCGGCGGAACTGGGGGCGGCATTGCTCGTGTTCGTCGAAATCACGCTGGATCACAAGAGCGGCAACATGTTCGACCAGTTCCGCCGCGAGGTGCAGAAGATTCCCGAGGTACTGGAATGCCATCTGGTGTCGGGCGATTTCGACTATCTGATCAAGGCGCGCATTGGCGAAATGGCGGACTACCGCAAGCTGCTCGGTGACATCCTGCTGCAGTTGCCGGGCGCCGTGCAGTCGAAAAGCTATGTCGTGATGGAAGAGATCAAGGAGACGCTGACCATCGCTGTCGGCGACTGAGCGGGGCCAACGGGCATTCCATTCTGAGCGTGATGGCAAGGCTCGACAAACGGCGTAAACACTGTATATTTATACAGGTAATTTGCGCCGTTTCCTTTTGCGGCGCGATCCTGTCTTGTAATTGCAAGTGCCGCCGCCGTGACCGATTCCTGCCCCGAATTTTCCATTGCACCGCCTGCGCCCAGAAAGGGGCGCGGCGCGGTCACGAATCTGCAAGGCCGCTACGAAGTCGATCAGCGCGAGGCGGTAGACGACGGCTGGCAGCCGCTTGAAGAAGACGGCGACGAGCCGAAGAAGCTACGCACGCAGGTCTTCGAAGAGCGAGCCAAAACCATACTTACGCGCAATGCGTCGCCAGATATTCCGTTCTGCGTGTCGTTGAATCCCTATCGCGGGTGCGAGCACGGCTGCATTTATTGCTTTGCGCGGCCCACCCACAGTTATCTGGGCCTGTCGCCGGGTCTCGACTTCGAAAGTCGCATCTACGCGAAAATCAACGCGCCGGAGTTGTTGCAGCACGAGCTGTCGAAGAAATCTTACGTGCCCGAGCCGATCGCGCTGGGCGTGAATACCGACGCCTGGCAGCCGGCGGAGCGGGACATGCAGATCACGCGGCGAGTCATCGAAGTGCTGAGCGAGCGGGGGCACCCGTTTGCGGCCATCACCAAGTCGTCGCTCATCGAGCGCGATCTGGATTTGCTGGCGCCAATGGCGGCGCGCGGTCAGTTCATGGCTGCCATTACCATCACCACGCTCGATGCCGAGATCGCACGTACGCTCGAACCGCGCGCGGCCACGCCGTCGCGCCGTTTGCGCACAATCCGCACGCTGAGCGAGGCGGGCATTCCCGTCGGCGTCAGCATTGCGCCGGTTATTCCGTTCGTCACGGAGCCGGACATGGAGCGCGTGCTGGAAGCATGCGCGGAGGCGGGCGCAACGAACGCGAGCTATATCGTGCTGCGTTTGCCCTGGGAAGTCGCGCCACTGTTCAAAGACTGGCTGAGTGCGCATTTCCCCGACCGCGCCGACCGCGTCATGAGCCGCGTGCGCGACATGCGCGGCGGGAAGGATTACGACTCGTCCTTTTCCACGCGAATGAAAGGCGAAGGTTTATGGGCCGACTTGCTGAAGCAGCGGTTTCATAATGCGGCGCGTCGTTTGGGATTGAATCAGCGCGATCGCGGCATTCTGGATATGTCGCATTTTCGCCGGGCCGAACCGCCGAAGCCGGCGGCCGAGCCGGCACCGGTCAACCCTCAACTAAGACTCTTCTAATGCCGCCAGCTTTACTGCGACAACGCTTTGGCGGCTTGCACCTGACTTTCGAAATAAGTCTGGAACGAAATGGCAAGGCCGGTCATGAGCAGAAACGCGCCGATCAGCAGCGAAAAAATCACGATGAAGATAACCGTCCAGCCTGAACGGCTCGTGCGCTGCGTTTGCGCGTTGAATTGCGCGTCCCACTTTTCGTCGGGGCGCAGACCGTAGACGATAGCGGCCAGAAAAGCGGCGAGTAGCGAGACTGCGCCGGGAAACACCAGCAGCCAACCGAGCATCGAAGCGCGCTCGCTTGCCACCAGCAGCATTGCGCCCGGAATGCCGATTAGCGTACCGAGCAGATGCGCCCAGCCGTAAATGTCACGCATGCCGTACAGATAGAAGCGATGCGCGCCCAGGCTGCCGAACAGAAAAGCCAGCGCGGCGGTGATGGTTTTGGATCGAAAGCGCGGAGAACTCGAAACCAGAGTGGACATGTAGGCGAGAAAGGGATGAGAGCGGGTCGAAAGGCGGACTGCATCGGCGGCAGCGGGTCGAGGCGCATTCTACGCCCGCCGGCACGCAGGCGGTCACATGCGCTAAGACCGCATCGGAATAGCGGTTCCTATATAGGCGCGTGAATTCTGAGCCGATGCGCGAGGCGGGCTCAGGGCGCCGAATAGGTGACGCGATAAACGGCACCGGCGTAATCGTCGCTAATGAGTAGCGAGCCGTCGGGCAAGGGTTGCACGTCCGCCGGTCGGCCCCAGACCGTCTCGCCAGGTTGAAGCCAGCCTTCGGCGAAGACTTCCTGGCGGGCATTGGCGCCGTTCGGATCGACGCTCACGCGTACGACGCGATAGCCCACTTTTTTGCTGCGATTCCACGAGCCGTGTTCGGCGATGAAGATGCTGTTGCGATAGGCCGCCGGGAACATCGGTCCGGTGTAGAAGCGCATGCCGAGCGCGGCCACGTGCGCGCCCAGTTTGACGACGGGTGGCGTGAACGAACTGCAGGAGCGATCTTTGCCGAACTCAGGGTCGAGCGTGTCGCCCCCGTGACAGAACGGGAAGCCGAAATCCATGCCGGCGCGCGGGGCGCGGTTGAGTTTGTCGTCGGGAACGTCGTCGCCTAACAGGTCGCGGCCGTTGTCGGTGAACCACAGGTCATGCGTTTGCGGGTGCCAGGCAAAGCCGACCGAGTTCCGGATGCCTCGCGCCACGACCTCGTAATGACTGCCGTCCGGGTCCATCCGTCCAATGAGGCCGAAGCGGTCCCGGTCTTTCAGGCAGACGTTGCAGGGCGCTCCTTGCGGAACGTAGAGCTTGCCGTCCGGGCCGAAGGCAAGAAATTTCCAGCCGTGGTGCGTCTCGGTTGGCAATTTATCGGTGACGATGACGGGCTTGGGCGGATCGTTCAGATGGGAGTCGATGGCGTCGAAACGCAAAATCTTCGAAACGGCGGAGACATAAAGCGCGCCGTCATGCCAGACCACGCCGGCGGGCGTTTCCAGCCCCGATGCGATGACGTGCCGCGCAGTCACGTGACCATCCTGCAACTCGAGCGCGTAGACGTGGCCGTCGAGGCTGCCTATATAAAGAATGTTTTTCGGCGAGAGCGTCATGCCGCGCGCACTCGGCACGGCGTCGGACAGCACTTCGATATGAAAGCCGGGCGGCAATTTGATGCGTTCGACCGGCAGCGCGGCAAGCGCCGGCAGACTGGCAGCGGCGAACAGCAGCGCCAGTCCCGACCCGGCGGCGCGTCTTCGCGGCCCGTTTGCCGAACCGGGCAGCAAAATTAAGGAGACGAACAAAAACGCGGTCTGGAGCAGGAGTTTCACAGGCGTTCCGTCAGGTAATTCAGGCGTTTCGGCGTTGTCCGCGAGCCACGTCCAGAGGCCCGACGAGACCGCATAGCCCAGTTTATCCGGTAAGTGTTTGTTATGGCGTCGGTTTCCCGCTATAATCGCGTGTTTCAGTCGTTCCGCACCCCGGTTTTCAAGGATTCTAATATGGTCATCATCCGCTTGGCTCGTGGCGGCTCCAAGAAGCGCCCGTTCTACAACATCGTCGCAACCGATTCGCGTAACCGTCGTGACGGCCGCTTCATCGAGCGCGTTGGCTTCTACAACCCGGTCGCTACGAAGGGTGAGTCGCTGCGTATCGCTCAAGACCGCCTGACGTACTGGCAAGGCGTTGGCGCACAACTGTCGCCGACCGTCGAGCGTCTGGTGAAAGAAGCGCAAAAGGCGCAGCCGGCTGCTTAATGGTAGCCAGCAAGCGTATCGTGGCCGGTTCGGCCGGCGGCTCGCGCAATTTGCGTGAGCAGTTCGATGCGCGAGTTTTACTGACGCAGGCGTCGACATTTGTGGTGAGGTTGGATTATGTCTGAGCGTGATTCCAGCGGGTCAGGGCGCGCGAAGGCAAAATCAGCAGTGCCGCGTACAAAGACGTCTGATCAGTCGCCGTTCGGCGCATTCGTCCGTAAGCCGGTCGAGCGAGCCGAAGGCAAGGCGAAAGCCGATGTTATTGCCGCTGATTCCGGTGCTGCAGAAATGCGCGCGGAAACAGCGGAAAGCTGGCCGGCCGATGCGGTCGAGGTCGGCGCAATCGTCGACGCTTACGGCCTCAAAGGCTGGGTCAAGGTGGCCGCTCATGCGGACGCCGGCCATGGCGGCGACGCGTTGTTGAGCGCGAAGCGCTGGTGGCTGATCAAAGGCCATGAGCGTAAGTCGGCGCCGTCGTTGCAGGCTAAGACGCATAGCGACAGTGTGGTGGCTCATCTGGGCGGCATTGCTGATCGAGATGCGGCGCTCGCATTGCGCGGTTCCCGTGTGTATATCAGCCGCAGTGAGTTCCCGGCCCTTCCGGCCGATGAATTTTACTGGGTCGATCTGCTCGGGCTCGATGTGGTGAACGTTGCCGGTGTTGCTCTCGGTAAGGTTGCCGACATGATCGACAACGGTGCGCATTCGGTGTTGCGCATCGAATATCCGGATACCGACAAGAACGGTAAGCCGGTCACCGGCGAGCGATTGATCCCGTTCGTCGGCGTGTTCGTCAAAACGGTGGATCAGGCGGCGAAGCAGATCACCGTCGATTGGGAAGCCGATTACTAAATCATTCGCTGAACGGAGAGAGCGATGCAGTTCGATGTCGTCACGCTCTTTCCTGAAATGTTTCGTGCGCTGACCGACTGGGGCATTACCAGTCGTGCGGCGAAGCAGGAGCGCTACGGTTTGCGTACGTGGAATCCACGCGATTTCACGACCGACAACTACCGCACTATCGACGATCGCCCTTACGGCGGCGGCCCTGGCATGGTGATGCTGGCGAAGCCTCTCGAAGACGCGATCGGCGCGGCAAAAGCGGCGCAGGCAGAGCAGGGCATTGGCGCATCGCGTGTCGTGATGATGTCGCCGCAAGGTGCCACGCTGAATCACGATCGCGTCATGCAGTTTGCTGCCGAACCCGGTTTGATTCTGCTGTGCGGTCGTTATGAAGCGATCGACCAACGTTTGCTCGACCGTGTCGTCGACGAAGAAGTCAGCCTCGGCGACTTCGTGCTGTCAGGCGGCGAATTGCCCGCGATGGCGTTGATGGACGCTGTAGTGCGCCAGTTGCCCGGCGTGCTGAACGACTCGCAGTCGGCAGTGCAGGACAGTTTTGTCGACGTGCTGCTCGATTGCCCGCATTACACGCGTCCGGAAGAATACGACGGCGTGCGTGTGCCCGACGTGCTGCTCGGCGGTCACCATGCGGAAATCGAAGCGTGGCGTCGGCGCGAAGCACTGCGTAACACGCTGAACAAACGGCCGGATCTGATCGTGAAGGCCAGAAAGAACAAGATGTTGAGCCGTGCCGACGAGGCATGGCTTACGAGTCTCGCAAAGGAAGCATCGAAGGCGTAAGGCTTTTGGGTCTTTCGAGCGGACATAGGCGGCGCCGCACATGCGTGTACGGCGCCAGATGTGAACCCATCCTCTATCGGGGCCGTAGCCGAGCGCAGCAAGGAAGTTTGCGCAAAGCAGGTACGAACGCCGACAAGATGGATCTAGGAGTCAGTAATGAATCTGATTGCAAAACTCGAGCAGGAAGAAATCGCGCGCGCCCTCGGCGAGAAGACCATCCCCGAATTCGCCCCCGGCGACACGGTGATCGTCAGCGTGAACGTGGTTGAAGGTACGCGTAAGCGTGTTCAGGCTTACGAAGGCGTCGTGATCGCCAAGCGTAACCGTGGTCTGAATTCGTCGTTCATCGTCCGCAAGATTTCGTCGGGCGAAGGCGTCGAGCGTACGTTCCAGACGTACTCGCCGCTGCTGGCAAGCATCGTCGTGAAGCGTCGCGGCGATGTGCGTCGTGCAAAGCTGTACTACCTGCGCGACCGTTCGGGCAAGTCGGCCCGGATCAAGGAAAAGCTGGTCGCGAAGAAAGATCGCGCAGCTGCCGAAGCGTAAAAGCTGTAAGAAAAAGCACCCCTCGCGGGTGCTTTTTTGTTTGCCAGGTCAAAATAGCGAGATGCTCCTAACCGCTCGTTCCGAGAGACCCGTTGATCCGTCCCGCCTTTGAGCCCGAATCCCTGCCTGTCGAAGCGACAGGCGCCAATCTGCCGCCGGTCGCTGCCGGTCGTCTGACGCCCGATGGGCTGCGGGCGCGTTTCGAGCAACGGCTCGACTGGACCCCCGAACCCATCATCGAAGCACCCTGGCGCGATCAGCACGTCGATCCGCGAGTGGCTGCCGTGCTAGTGCCCCTGGTGGTCCGCGAGAACGGTCTGACCGTGTTGCTGACGCAACGTGCCGATCATCTGAACGACCACGCCGGCCAGGTCAGCTTTCCCGGCGGCCGCCACGAACCCTTCGACGCCGACGCTACAGCCACCGCGCTGCGCGAGGCGCAGGAAGAAGTGGGCCTCGACCCGTCGCGCGTGGAGATTCTCGGTGCGCTGCCCGACTATCTGACCGGCACCGGTTTCCGCGTATCGCCGGTGATCGGACTCGTGCACCCGCCGTTCACGTTGAAGGCCGACGCACTCGAAGTCGCGGAAGTATTCGAAGTACCGCTTGCTTTCCTGATGAACCCCGCGCACCACGAAGAGCGCGTGTTTCGTTGGGAAGGCGGCGAGCGACGGTTTTTTGCCATGCCATATCCGCGTGCCAAATCGACGGAAGGTGACGCTGAAGTCGGTGGCCATCACTTCATCTGGGGTGCCACGGCTGCGATGTTGCGCAACTTTTATCGCTTCCTTGCGGCATGAATGCAACGGGCTACGCGCTCGTCAGGCCTTTGTCGGCGTCTGTGCTCAGTCGCATCCGACCCTGTGCTATCGTTATAAAATAATCGTAAAACTCGAAAAGCACGGCGCACCGCATGACTTTTTTCTCCGTATTGCTGGCTCTGATCATTGAACAGGTACGCGCGCTGTCGCCGAGCAATCCGGTGTCGGCGTTGCTTCAATACCATGCGGAGTCGGCGGCGCACGGATTCGATGCCGGCAAGCCCAAGCATGGTCTGGTCGCCTGGCTCGTAGTGGTGCTGCCCTGGACACTGGCTGTCGCGCTCGTCTACTACGTGCTGTACCACATCCATTTTGCATTGGCGTTCCTGTGGAACGTCGCCGTGCTGTATTTCACGCTCGGCTTCCGCCAGTTCAGCCATTACTTCACCGACATCCATCTCGCGTTGAACAACGACGACGTGCCGCGTGCGCGCGAGATCCTGAATGAATGGACCGGCCTCGACACGGTCGACATGCCGGTGAGCGAGATCGTGCGGCACACGCTGATTCACGCGGTTGTCGCGTCGCACCGGCATGTATTCGGTGTGTTCTTCTGGTTCCTGGTTCCGGTCGGCCCGGCAGGCGCGGTGTTGTACCGGATCGCCGAATATCTGGCGCGCGCATGGGCGCGTCCGGCGGACGACCGGACCGTCGCGTTCTCCAGCTTTGCGCAGCGCGCGTTTTTTGTCATCGACTGGGTGCCGGCGCGGCTTACGTCGCTGGGCTTTGCGATCGTCGGCAATTTCGAAGACGCGATCTATGCGTGGCGCAATCATGCGCGTCAGTGGCCGGATGCGAACGACGGCGTGTTGCTCGCAGCGGGCAGCGGCGCATTGGGCGCGCGCCTGAGCGGGCCGCTCGCCGAACCGTCGAGTCTCGACGCGCTGGCCACCGGCGACGGCGGTCCGATGCAGGTCGGCGACGACTGTACGCCGCGTACGTTGCAATCGGCAGTGGGACTGGTGTGGCGCGCCGTCGTGTTGTGGATGATCCTGTTGCTGATGCTCACCATCGCAGTCTGGCTAGCCTGATATCGCGGCAGGTCGGACCATGCAGCACAGCGCATAAAAAAACCGGGCAAGTCCCGGTTTTTTACGTCTATACGTCGGTGAGATGTGAAGGTCGCGGCATCAACCGTCGAGCGGATTGCGCGCTGTTCCACACTGCCAGCACACAGTGAACTGCGCCTCCAGCGTCTCGCCGCATTCACGGCAATGCCAGGCAGGCGACCCCGCGTCGGGCCCTTGCGAAGCCGCATCGATCAACCGCCGCGCCACGGTTTCATCGCGTTCGTCGACGAGCCACAATTCGGGCGAGCATTGATCCGCGGGAATGTCGCCGAGCGCGCCGTTCAGATAGCGGTTATGCAGTTCGCACGCAATGCCCGCCGTCTCCAGCACGTTGACCCAATGCTGTCCGATGATCAGGTTCGGCGCGCGCATCAATTTCATTGTCGTTTCGTCTGTGAAAGATGCCGCGCGTCAGCGCACGATCTGGCTGGCTTCGTGCACCAGTTGCGCGTACAGCGCGTGCCGCTCGGGCCGGATGCGACCATCGGCGACGGCTTCGAGAATCGCGCAACCCGGCTCATGCAGATGATGGCAATTGTAGAAGCGGCAATTGGGCAGCAGCGGCCGGAACTCGGGAAACGCGCGCTCGAGGCGTCCTTCGGTCAGATGATGCAAGCCGAATTCCTGGAAGCCGGGCGAGTCGATCAGCGCGCCACCGGTTCCGTCCGCACTGTCGGGCAAAGGGTAGAGGCGCGTGAACGTGGTGGTGTGGCGACCGCTGTTCAATGCCGTCGAAATCTCGCGCGTGGCCACTTCGGCGTTCGGAATCAGCAGATTGACGAGCGTCGATTTGCCCATGCCCGACTGACCGAGCAGCAGCGTGGAATGTCCGTGGAGGTGTTCGATCAGGGCGGCGCGTGCGGCGTCGGGCTGCATCTTGATCGAGACTTCCACGACCGTATAGCCGAGTGCCGTGTAGCGCGCGAGCCGGGCGCGCGCGCCGGCGAGTTCGCCCTCGACGTCGATCTTGTTCAGCACGATCAACGGCTTCAGTTCGTTGGCTTCGGCGGCCACGAGGGCACGCCCGAGCAGGTCTTCGCTGAAGTGCGGTTCGGTGGCGAGCACGATCAGAAGCTGATCGAGGTTGGCCGCGAACAGCTTCGACTTGTACTGATCCGAGCGATACAGCAGGTTGCGCCGTTCGCCAATTTCGACGATTACGCCCTGGTCGGCCGATGTGGGTTCGTAGATCACGCGGTCGCCGACGGCCACTTCGCTGCGTTTCCCACGCGGGAAGCACTGGAGCATCGGGCCGCCGTCTTCCGGCGCAACGAGGTAATGGCGGCCATGCGCGGCCACGACCAGGCCGCCCACGCGCGTGCTGGACGGCGCGCGCGGCGCTTTCTTCTGCGAACGGCCGCTCATGCGTGCCGCAACAGACGGTCGATCCGCTGCGAAGCCGGCGGATGCGAGTAATAGAACGCGGTGTAGAGCGGGTCCGGCGTCAACGTCGACGCATTGTCTTCGTACAGTTTGACCAGCGCGTTGACCAGATCCTGCGCGTCGGTTTGCGTCGCGGCGAAGGCGTCCGCTTCGAACTCGTGCTTGCGCGAACTCAGGCTGCCGAGCGGCGTGACGAAGAACAGGAACACCGGCAGCGCGAGGAAGAACAGCACCAGCGCGAGCCCGCTATTGCCGCCGATCAGCGACGGACGCACGCCGAGCCCTTCGTAAAACCATACGCATTGTGTCAGCCAGCCGAGCAGCGCGAGCATGGCCAGGCTGATCGCGAACGTGACGAGCATCCGCTTGATCACGTGACGGCGCTTGAAGTGGCCGAGTTCGTGCGCGAGCACCGCTTCGATTTCGTTGCCCGACAGACGCGCCAGCAGCGTGTCGAAAAACACGATGCGCTTGGCGGCGCCGAAGCCGGTGAAATACGCGTTGCCGTGAGCCGACCGGCGGCTGCCGTCCATCACGAAGAGACCCTTGGCGGCGAAACCGCAGCGTTGCATCAACGATTCGATGCGGCTTTTCAGCGCTTCGTCTTTCAGCGGCTCGAACTTGTTGAAGAGCGGCGCGATGAACGACGGATACAGCACCAGTACCAGCATCTGAAACACGACCCACACGATCCAGGTCCACAGCCACCACAGGCTGCCGGCCTGGTTCATCAACCACAGCACCACGAACAGCAGCGGCAGGCCGAACGCTGCGCCGAGCAGCACGCCCTTGATTCGGTCGACGAAAAAGATGCCCTTGGTCATGCGGTTGAAGCCGAAGCGCTGTTCGACCACGAACTGGCGGTAGTAGTCGAACGGCAGGTCGATCACGCTCGTGATCGCGATCACGGCTGCGACCAGCGCGATCTGGCCGACATAGCCGCGGCCGAGCCAGTCGGAGAGGCCGAGATCGAGCGCCTGCACGCCGTCGAGCAGCGTCAGGCCGATCAGCACCGCCGCGCTGACCACGATCTCGATCATGGTGAGGCGGGTGCGTTCGACGGTGTAGTCGGCGGCGCGTTGATGCGCGGCCAGCGCGATGGTGCCGGCGAACTGGCTCGGCACCTGCTCGCGGTGCGCGGCGACGAAGCGGATTTGCCGCGACGCGAGCCACAGTTTGGTGCCGACCATCGCCACGACGGCGACGACGAACAGAACGGTGAAGTACAGGGTAGGCATCCGGGGATTCCGTGGTATCTATGCGAGAATTATATGTTTCTTCCCGCCGGCAGGCGGAAGATAGGCCAAAAGCCGTGGAGGCCCGCCATGAGTGGCTCTCCGCGCTGCTTTAAGCTGGTCTTTAAACGGCTCACCAATTTCAAACGAACAATCGCCGCGGCACGACGGCGCGAAAACGGCCCGCCAGGGCCCGATTCCCGCCAGTCGTCTGCCCGGCCATCAGGGTTGCCTTCATGACTGACATCCTCGCCTCCACCGAACAGCCGCTCGTCCGCAGCGAAATGAACCTCGTCTGGCTGGACATGGAAATGACCGGACTCGAGCCCGATTCCGATCGCATCATCGAAATTGCCGTCGTGGTCACCAATTCCACGCTCGACAGAATGGTCGAAGGGCCGGTGCTGGCGATTCATCAAAGCGACGAAACGCTCGCCAAAATGGATCAGTGGAATCAGAACACGCACGGCCGCTCGGGCTTGATCGACCGGGTGAAGGCGTCGACGGTGAGCGAAGCCGACGCCACCGAACAGATTCGCGATTTCCTCAGCGCCTACGTGCCGCCGGGTAAATCGCCGATGTGCGGTAATTCGATCTGTCAGGACCGCCGCTTCATGGCGCGCTGGATGCCGGATCTGGAACGCTTCTTCCACTACCGCAATCTCGACGTGAGCACCTTGAAGGAACTGTGCCGCCGCTGGCAGCCCGCGATTTACAAAGGCTTTCAGAAGCGCGCGATGCACACGGCATTGGCCGACATCCACGAGTCGATCGACGAACTCAAGTACTACCGCGAGCACTTCCTGATTCCGTCGGCGCCGGACGGGTCGGCGGCGGAATAAGATTGCGCCCGTTCTCGGCCGCGAGCGGCGCGTGCAAGCCGCCGCTCACGAGATTCAGTCCTGCCGGGGAGCGCGCACCGCGTTCTTCGGCCTGAATGCCTTCACGACCTCGGCGTTCGTCTCCACATACGGGCCGCCGATCAGGTCGATGCAATACGGTATCGCGGCGAAAATGCCCGGCACCTTCACCGCGCCGCTTTCGCCGTCGCGCAAACCTTCCAGCGTTTCCTTGATCGACTTCGGCTGACCGGGCAGATTGACGATCAACGCCGCGTGATCGGCGGTTTCGCGGATCACGGCCACCTGGCGCGACAAAATGGCCGTCGGCACGAAATTCAGGCTGATCTGCCGCATCTGCTCGCCGAAACCCGGCATTTCCTTTGTACCTACCGCGAGCGTCGCCTCGGGCGTCACGTCCCGGCGCGACGGACCGGTGCCGCCGGTGGTCAGCACCAGATCGCAGCCGGCCACGTCCACGAGTTCCGTGAGCGTGGCGGAGATGGTGGGCGCCTCGTCCTGGATCAGGCGCGTGACCAGCTGGAACGGCGAGCTCAGCGCCGCGCCGAGCCATTCCTGCAGCGCCGGAATACCTTTGTCTTCATAGACGCCGGTGGACGCACGGTCGCTGATCGAAACGAGGCCGATCACGATTTCGTCCGGATGCCGGCGTGCCACCTTTCGGCCTGCTTTTGGCGCGTTGTCAGGCGTCGTGGTCGTCATCGTCGTCTTCCTGGCTTTCGTCAGCGTCGGAATCGGCTTGCGCGGACGGGCCGTCCGCGTTCTTGATCCACTGGAACAGCTCGCGGAAGTAGCGCGGCGGCTTGCTTTGCTGCGCTTCCTTGCGGGCGTTGCGGATCAGCGTGCGGCCCTGTTGCGGATCGGCGTTCGGGTGCTGACGGATGAAGTCGGTCAGGGCGGCGTCGTCGGCGAGCAGCTTTTCGCGGGTGCGCTCGATCCAGTGCAGCTTGGCCGTCTCGGCCTTGTTGACGCCGTTGTAGGTGTCGAGCGCGGTGCGCAGGGCGGCCGTTTCCTCGTCCAGCAGCGAGCGCATGACGCGCCCGACGTACTGCACCTGGCGGCGCTTGCCTTCGTGATCGGTGATGCGGCGCGCTTCGCGCACGGCGTCGTCGAGGTTTTCGGGCATCGGCATGCGCTTGAGCGCGTCTTTCGGCAAGGCGATCAGCGCCGCGCCCAGTTCCTGCAACTCGTGCATTTCGCGCTTGAGTTGGGACTTGCTGGGACGGTCGTAGCCGTTTTCGTCGACTTCCGGTTCGGCGGACTCGATGGGTTGAATGCGGGTTTTGCGTGTCATACCGATATTGTAGCGTGCCGCGCCCGACAAACCCCGTCCGGCTCCGGCCCGCGCGCCTGCCGCCCATCTGCCGCGCGCCCGGTTCCCGTCCGGCGGACCCGAGGCGAATGCCAGGTACGGCGTCGCTTACCTTGCTATGATCGCGGGATGCGTCACGCCGCTGAGCCGCGCGCTCTTGCGAGAGCGAAACCGCGAGCATCGATGCGAACGGGCGCGATGAATCAACGCGTTGAAGCAAGGCAGCGGAGCGAGGCAGTGAAGCAACGCACTGAATCAGAACGCGAGCGATAGCGCAGGCGGACGCGCTTCCGATGAGCACGCACATGCGCTCGGGCTCGCCAGGCATTTGCGAACACACAGGGCCGCCGGCCCCAACAGGATGGCAACGACAATGGCAGCAGACATGGACGTCAAGCAGCGCTTTTTTCCGCATACCCAGGATGAACTGAAGGAAATCGCCTCGGACATCCTTCGTCACGCGAAGTCGCTCGGCGGCACCGACGCGGCGACCGAGATTTCCGAAGGCGACGGCCTGTCCGTCTCCGTGCGGCGCGGCGAAGTCGAGACGATCGAACATAACCGCGACAAGATGGTCGGCGTGACGGTGTTCATCGGCAACAAGCGCGGCAACGCGAGTACCTCGGACTTTTCGTCGCAGGCATTGAAAGACACGGTCGCGGCCGCGTACAACATCGCGCGCTTCACCGCGGAAGACGATTGCGCCGGTCTCGCCGAAGCCGAACTGCTCGAAACCGCACCGCGCGACCTCGATCTCTATCATCCGTGGAATCTGAGCGCCGACGAAGCCGTGGAAATCGCGCGTCGCTCGGAAGACGCGGCCTTCGCGACCGATCCGCAAATCAAGAACTCGGAAGGCGCGAGCGTGTCGGCGCAGCATTCGCAGTTCGTGCTCGCTACGTCGCGCGGTTTCCTCGCCGGCTACCCGTATTCGCGCCATTACATCGCCTGCGCGCCGATCGCCGGCAGCGGACGCAACATGCAGCGCGACGACTGGTACACCTCGACCCGCAGCGCGGGCGATCTCGCCGATCCGGAAGCGGTCGGACGCTACGCGGCGCAACGCGCGCTGTCGCGCATCGGCGCGCGCGGGCTCGATACGCGCAAGGTGCCGGTGCTGTTCGAGGCGCCGCTCGCCGCCGGCATTCTCGGCGCTTTCGTGCAGGCCACCAGCGGCGGCGCGCTGTATCGCAAGACCTCGTTTCTCGTCGATAGCCTCGGCAAGCCGGTGTTCGCTCCGCACATTCAGGTGGTCGAAGATCCGCACGTGGCGCGCGCCATGGGCAGCGCGCCGTTCGACGAAGAAGGCGTGCGCACGAAGCAGCGCTCGGTGGTGAAGGACGGCGTGGTGGAAGGCTACTTCCTGTCCACCTATTCGGCGCGTAAGCTCGGCATGCAGACCACCGGTAACGCGGGCGGCTCGCACAATCTCTCGCTGCGCAGCTCCACCACGCGTCCCGAAGACGACTTCGAGGAAATGCTGAGAAAGCTCGGCACGGGCCTGTTGCTGACCGAGTTGATGGGGCAGGGCGTGAACTACGTGACGGGCGACTACTCGCGCGGCGCGTCGGGCTTCTGGGTCGAGAACGGCAAGATCCAGTATCCGGTGGAAGAAATCACGGTGGCGAGCACGCTGCAGGAGATGTTCCGCCACATCGTCGCGGTCGGCGCGGACACGATCACGCGCGGCACCAAGCAAACCGGCTCGGTGCTGATCGAACGGATGACGATCGCCGGCCAGTAAGCGGGCCTCTGACTGCGCGGGCTGAAGTGGCCGCGCAGAAGCTTCGGCACAAAAAGGAAACGCCACGCATTGCGTGGCGTTTCTGTTTCTGCGCTATCCGGCGTGATCGTCACGCGCCTTTGCGCGTGTACGTCACGAAGGCGTAGTCGAAATCGTTCGGCGCGTGCGCGCGGTGCGTTTCGTGCGCGACTTCTTCCCATTCGTCTTCATCGAGTTCGGGGAACGTGGCGTCGCCTTGGAAGTCGGCGGAAATCTCGGTGATGATGAGTTTGTCCGCCTGACGCAAACCTTCCGCATACAACTGCGCGCCGCCGATCAGAAACGCTTCCGGCGCCTGATCCTGAGCCGCCAGTTCGAGCGCTGCTTCGAGCGTGGTGGCCGCGTCGCAACCCTGGAAGCGGCGCGTGGCGTCGCGCGTCACGACGATGTTGCGGCGACCCGGCAACGGCCGGCCGATCGACTCGTGCGTCTTGCGGCCCATGATGATGGGCGCGCCCATGGTGGTGCGCTTGAAGAACGCGAGGTCTTCGGGGAGTCGCCAGGGCAACTGGTTGTCGCGGCCGATCACGCCATTGTTGGCGCGAGCGACGATCAGGGTGAGCGTCGTCATCGAATGAAAGGGAGAACGGAACCGTACCGATTCTACCTGAGCCGCGTGACCGGTCCGTCGCAAGCACCGGGCCGCCGCGCGGTGCGGCGCCGGCGCCCGTCTCCCCGTTCGTTTCCGGCGCTCCGGCGCACGCTAATCCGCGGGCGTGTCGTTGTCGGCGGCGCTGATCTCGCGCAGTCCGTGCTGTCCCATCAAACGGTACAAGGTCACGCGCGAAATGTTCAGATCGACCGCCGCCTCGTTCAACCGATGCCTGTGCCGCAGCAGCGCCGCTTCGATCGCGCGTTTCTCGGCGGCTTCGCGCGCTTGCGACAGGCTCATCGCCTGCTGCGCGGTGAATTGCGCGAGGTCGAGGTCGTCGGCGGAAATCAGCTTGTTCTCCGCCATCACGATCGCGCGACGCACGCGGTTGATTAGTTCGCGCACGTTGCCGGGCCAGTTGTAGTTGTAGAGCGCTTCGATCGCCGACGGCGTGAAGCCGCGAATCTTGCGCGCGCTGTCGATCTTGAACTTGTGCAGGATGTGATGCGCGAGAATTTCGATGTCCTTGCCGCGCGCGCGCAACGGCGGTTCGTCCACGCGCAGCACGCACAAACGGTGAAACAGGTCGGCGCGGAACTGACCTTCGCGCATCGCGCCTTCGAGATCGACGTGGGTGGCCGAGATGATGCGTACGTCCACGGGAATCGATTCGCGACCGCCGAGCCGCTCGATCTTGCCTTCCTGCAGGAAGCGCAGCAGGCTGGCCTGGCTTTCCATCGGCAGATCGCCGATTTCATCGAGCAGCAAGGTGCCGCCGTCGGCCGCTTCGACCCGGCCGATCTTGCGCTGGTTCGCGCCGGTGAACGCGCCGCGCTCGTAGCCGAACAACTCCGACTGCAGCAGATGATGCGGAATCGCGCCGCAGTTGATCGCGACGAACGGCGCCTTGCGGCGCGGCGAGCGCTCGTGAATCGCCAGCGCGGTGAGTTCCTTGCCGGTGCCCGACTCGCCCGAGATGAACACACTGGCGTCGGTGTTCGCCACTTTGCGGATGGTGCGAAACAGTTGCTGCATCGCTTCGCAGGTGCCGACCATTTCCTCGTCGCCGGATGCGCTCGCGGGCGGCGCGATCTCCGGTTCGCACAAGGTCACCATGCCGAACGCGTGACCGACCAGATAGTCGACCGTCGCGTGGGCGACCGGCATCTTGACGTAGTCGAAACAGTAGTGGCGCACGAGTCGCCGCACCAGCGGATCGTTGAGGCGCTCGTTGGTGGCGAGCGCGATCCAGCCGACCTGCTGCTGGCGCAGGCTCGCTTCGAGTCCGCCCAGATCGCGCGGCGGAAAGCTCGCCAGATCGACGACGCCGGCGCAAGCCACGTCGGGCTTCACGAGCTTGCCGAGTTCGTGCGCCGAGCGCGCCACGGCGACTTGCCAGCCACGGCTCTTCAGATGCGCGACGAGGGTGTCGTCGGGCGTTCGGGCGACGTACAGCAGCGTGCGTCCGGTTTGCGCGCGCGGCGCGGCCATGCCGCCCGTCACCGCGGTGAGCGTCGCCGAGGGCCGCGCCGGCACGTCGTCACAACGCTCGACGGCGGCCTCCGCCGGCCGGGCACGCGCCAGATGCGCTCCCGCTCCCGCGCCCACTCCCGCCACCGGCGTCACACTGGTCAGATGAGGTGATTCACGCACGTTCGACCTCGATTCGTTGGCGGTTAAAAGGTGTACGGAAAGCGCACGCCGACCACGAAGTTCGGCGCGTCCGGCGTCAGGCCGACCGAGACCGAACCGTTGATGGTCAGGTGTTTGTTGACGACGTGGTTCAGGCCGAAATTCAGCGCGGCCGCCGTGGTCTCGCTGCCCGGCACCTTTTCGTACGAGCCGCCCGGCGCGCGCGTCTTCGATTCGGGTTCGAGCGCCATGGTGTACGAGATGCTTGCCGAGTCCTTGTCCGAGAACGCGAGCGCCACGCCGCCGCCGAACTGCACGATGTCGCCGAGCTTGACGGTGGCCGGTTGCGTCTGCCCTTGCACGGACGAGATGTCGGCGAAGGAACGGGCGATGTTGTAGGTGTACGAAAGACTGCCGAACAGCACGACCGGATCGTAGGTCTTCAGCAGCGACACGCCGGCCGTGACGTTCCAGAAGCCGGTGCCGGTGGGCAGCTTGTTCGGGGCGACCAGATTGGTGTTGTTGGCGTCCACCTGGACCAGCTTTTCGCCGAATGGCGAGGTGCCCGTCGGCGCCTTGAAACGCAGACTGCCGACGATGTCGGGCAGGCTGTTGGTTTCCTTCAGGAACTGGTAGTAGATCCCGAAGTTGACGTCGCCGATGGCGTTGCCGTTCACCGACGCGTCCGAGAGCGTGCTCGCCGCGCCGCCCGCACCGCCGACGATGAAGTTGCTGTGCCGGTAGATGTACGGCACGTCGACGTCGATGCTCATACGGTCGGTCAGGCCGTAGCGCGTATCGAGGTCGGCCATCACCTGGTGCGACTTGGTCTCGCCCAGGTTGATGTTGCCGAGGAAAATCGCGTCGAGTGCGAGGAAGCCCGACAACTGCAATTGCCGGCGATCGTAATACGTGTCGCTGATGCCCCAGTCCATCGTCAGCTTGTGATCGAAGAGCGGCGCGTGTTCGCGCTGCACGACGGCTTCTTCGGCCTGGGTGCGCACCGGCTCGGCGGCTTTCTGCGTCGTGCCGACCGCGCCGCTGCCGTCGGTGGCGGCGGGCAGTCCGCCTGCCGCGGCGCTTGCATTGCTGCCGTCCGGTGGCGGCGGATACACCGGGACGCCGGTCGCCGTCCCGGTGGTGCCGCCAGGCGCCGGCGCGCCCGGATTGACCTGGGCGAGCGGCGGCAGCGGGACGGGCAGGCCGTCGGCGCCGGGCTGCTCGGCTACCGCCTCACTGCCCGCCGGCGCGCCGTAGCCCGGTGCGCCACGGCCGCGTTGCGCCATTTCGAGGTTGGTCACCTGACGCTCGAGCGAGTGAATCTGCCGCTGCTGCTCGTCGACCACCCGCATCAACGTGTTGAGCCGTTCTTCAACGGACTGTCCCGCGAGCGCCTGCGCGCCCGCGCCCTGTGAAAGTGCGAACAGCATCACGGCGGCAGGAATAGCCGCCAGTGCCGTACGCGGCACCTTTGTCGTTAAACGATTATTCATTCTGTACTCCCCCGGTGTTCCGGCCGCGCGGCGTCTGTCTCCCGACAAGGCGCGGCCGTATCTTTACTGCTGGTGCTGCGAGCGGCGGGTGGCGGCCCGCCTCGTCATCTCCTTGAGTTCTGCAGTGCTTGTAGTACGCCGAGTTGCCGGATCATCGCGGCTGACATTTGCTGCGTCTGCAAATGCAGTTGCAATGCGTTGGCGACCTGCTGGTTATTGCCTGCAATCTGCAGCAACTGGGCGATCTGCCCGTTGCCTGGCGTGATGGTCTGGGTTGCGAGCCCAGCCGGTGTCTGCAGCGCGACGCTCACGCCGTTGCTGCCGAACGAAATGCCGGCTTTGATCGAGCCGGTCGAATTGCTCGCGACGGCGGACGGAGCGGTGGCGGCGCCCGTCAGCGTTACGGCGTTATTGTTGAAATCGATCAGCGCGGAGTTGGTGCCGGTGTTGCGATCGCCGGCCACCTGCGTGATCTGCGAGACGCCGTTGACGGAAATGTTCTGTCCGCCGGTGGCCTGCGCGTTGGGATTGGCGCCGGCGTTGGCCGCATTGCCGGAATTGCCGCCGCTCACGCTCGCGAGCGTGCTGACGGTGCTGTGGACCTGGCCGGCTGCGTTCTGCACCGCGCCGAGCGTGCCCTGGGCGAGAGCGGTCACGCCGTTGGGCAACTGCCATTGCGATATCACGTTGAGAACGAAGCCGGAAATCATCGTGGCGCCGGCGTACTTGCCGGTCTGGGTGGAGAGCACGTCGTCGTCGACCATCTGGACCTTGACGGGCGCGGTGTCGATGTCGCGAGCGCTGCTTTCCGACGCGACGGCGTTCGTGCTGACGCTGCACAGCATCGTGCAGACGGCGAGGGCGAGCGGCGTCAGGCGTGTCGTAAGAAGCGTGTTGAGAGAGTGCTTCATGGTTTGGGTCAGAACAGGTCTGCCTTGATCAAGCCGTACTCGACGAAGGGAGTCGCCGCCGTGCCGTTGGCCAGCGCACTGGCGCGCAGCTTGAGCGCGAGCGACTCGTTGTCCTGCAAGAGCGGGGAATCCTCCCTGAAGGGTTTGCCGAGGACCGCGAACACCAGACCGTTCCAGGTCCTGGCGAAGTCCTCTTCGAGCACGATGCGATTGCCGAGCGCCGGGTCCGCGATGAACACGCGGCCGTCCTGAACGTGCTTGACGATCACGAAATGCTCGTACCCGTCGATGTTCATCAGCACCATGACGGGAATCTGTAGATGGGTGAGGGCGTCGGCGTTCACGCGAAAGCCGCGTCCGCGCAAGCCGATGGTTTCGACGAACTTCTTCATGTCGAGCATCGAGAAGCCGTTCTTGACCACGACCTCGGGTGTCGAGAACACCATCATCCGGCGAATCAGTTCGGTCTCCGGAATGTCGATGCCGTAACCGAATTTGAGAAGGGTCGCGAGCGCTGCCGCACCGCAGCTGTAGTCGAACTGCTGGCTGACGATGTGGCTATAGCGGATGTCCTTCATCGAGCGGACCGTCTTGGTCAGCGGAACACCCGTGAAGGTCGACGTGTCGATGCTCGCCTGCGCATAGGTGTGGCCCGCGCAGAGCGTGCAACTGGCCAGCGCTACGGCGAACCGTAGCGCCAGGAACCCCTTGAACCCGGTCATGCTGGTCTCCCCCTTCCGCTCGCACCGGCGGCTTCAGTGGCCGCCGGCGCGTTTCCTTCTTACTGCTTTTTCAGACTGTGTTGCCTGCTGTCAGCCTGTATCGGTCCGCGTACCGCGAGCCGCTCAGTGACCGCTGTTCAGCGCGGCGATCGCCAGTCCGTTGTGTTGCAGGTTGCCCGCGCCGCCGGCAATGTTCACGCCGATGTTGCCCGACGCGTTAGCCAGCGAGTTGGAACCCAGCATCGCGGTGCCCTGGAATTGACCCTTGACCGCCATGTTGGCGTTCTGCGAGTTGTCGTCCGTGGCGACCATGGCGGTGGTCTGCGCGTTCATCGGGTTGGTGGTCGTCACGGCGCCGGCAAGGCTGTTGTTCTGCACGTTGCCGATACCCGAGGCGACGTTCACCCCGACATTGCCCGTCACACCCGACAGCGAGCCATCTCCGATCGACGCGTTCAGATTGAAGTTGTTGATCTTTGCCATGCCGGCCGAGGTCTGGCTGTTGAAGATCTGCGCATTGCCGAACACGTTGCCGATATCGACCGAGGCGAGCGACACGTCGTTGCTCTGGGCGTTGCTGATGCCTTCGGCGATGTTGATGCCGAGGTTGCCCGAGACGCCGTTGGCCGCGTTCGTGCCGGTGGTGGCGTTCAGCGTGCCGGCGGCTTGCGTGTTGATGTGCTGCGTCACGCTGCCGGTGGTCGTCTGATCGGTCACGTTCAGCGTGTCGTTCACGCTATAGCCGGACGAGCTCGTGGTGGCCGAAGCGGTCGAGTAGTTCGACGAGAACGACAGCGAGCCGCTGGCCGAACCCGACGCGCTCTGGGACTGGCTCTGGCTGCCGCTCGACGACCGGCCGCCCGAGCCGCTGTCGGATGCCGTGGCTGCCCAGCTTTGCGAACCGTCCCGATAGGCGGTTTGTGCTTCGCCGTACGAGTGCGTGCCGTTCGATGCATTCGACGAGCCGTGCGAGTTCGCGCTCGACGAACCTTCGTTCGCCGCGATCGAGCCGCTCGAACCCGACGAGGTCTGCTCGTAACCGGCGATGCCGATCGCTGCATGACCGTTGCCGAGGTTGCCGCCGCTCGACGTCGCGACGCCGATGCCGGCCGAACCCTGTGCGCCTTGCGACTGCGTGGCAGTGTAGTTCGCGCCCTGGCTGGCGGTGTGCGTGCTGCTGTCGTTATGCGCCATGTTCGAGGTGTTCGAGTAGGCGCTGTTGTTGGTGCGGCCGCTGTCGCTCGCCTGGTGATAGACGCTGCCTTCGCTGGCGGAAGCCGTGTTGCCGTAGCTGTAGGCGCTGGTCGAGTTATGCGACGAGCTGCTGCTGGTCGATTCGGAGCCGGAAGCGGAGAAGCTGCCGCCGCCTTGCTGCGCGGTCGAGAAGCCGCTCGTGTGGTAGCTGCTGTTGGCGCCCGTGCCGCTCACTGCGAACGTGGCGTTGTTGTAGCTGGTCTTCACGTTGCCCGTGTTATAGCTCTGGGCTTGCGGGACCAGCGAAGCGTTGACGTTGACCGACTGGGTGTTGTTGATGACGGCGCCGGCCGTGCTCGAGACATGCACGCAGCCATACAGGCCAACCAGACCTTCCACGCCGACTGCTTCGCCGATCAGCGTCGCATTGAACAGGTAGGCCTTCGGCGATGCGGCGAACGCGCTGCTGGAAGCGGCGACGAGTACGGCTGCAGCGATAAGAGTGCGCTTCATGATTCGCTCCGATACTTTAAGTGTGGTCAGTTAAAAAAAGTGCCCGCCGGGGGACGGAGCACAAAACTGTTTGCCGTGGCATTACCGGCGCCGGCTGTCTGGTTGATCTGCACGATCCCGCTCGCGTTTCTGAAGGCATCGCTGGAGATGTTTGCTTCACGCACGCTATGAACCCCGATGGATTGACCCAAACCTCCGTTTTTCGGGGCCGTCGCGGATAGCTCCCCATCCGAGACGGTCTCGACTCCGAGCGCCGCAGTACCGAGTTGCGTGCTGTTGCGCTGCAGATTCCCTGCTCCGGCGGACTGGTTCACCAGCACCGCGCCGGATGTGTTCGAAAAAGCATTGGCCTCGATCGACGCCCGCGCGCTGGTGACTTTCGCGTTCACCGACGCGCTTTGTCCGCTGAGGTTGGCGTTGCGCACCACGCCGCCGTTCGAGACCGTGACCTGATTGGCCTGCACGTTGTCGAGGCCGGCCGTTTCGTTGACCGTGAAGGCGCCTGTCGTGCCCGCGCCGGCGCCGTTGCCGATCGTCGCGTTGGCGCCGATGACCGGCGCCGATTGCCCGTGGGCCTGCCCGGCCGCGAGCGCGGCTGCGCTCAGGCAGAGCAGGAGCATCGTGTGAAGCGGTTGCGGGCCGAGTCTCAAGGCCGGCTTGCGTGGATCGCGCGGGCTCATTTCAGACCTCCCAGCGCGCCGCTCAGCACGTTCGAGAGCGGCGCGAGCGAGCCCGTCACCGACGAGGTGATCGTGCCGCCGATGCCGGGGCCCGGCGCACCGATGCCGCCTGCGTTGAGCGCGACGTTGTTGCCGGTCGCCTTGCCGCTGAGAATCTGCGTGACTGCCTGCATGCCGGTGCCGCCGAGGACGCCGCCCTCCGCCACGCCGCTCGATCCATGCGCATTCGTCAGATCGGTGTCGCCCACCAGTTGGGCGACGGCCGGATTGAACGTGTTGGCAGGGAAAGTGGTGGCACGCACGGCAACCGGGTCCTGGTTCCTCGGCACGGGAACGAAGGCGTCGCGTGGCGTGACCGTGCGCTCGACGATGATGTCGCCGGGATTCACGACCTGTTGCGCGTGAGCGTCGAAGGCGAGAAGCGAACCGGACAGAGCGGCGACGGCGGCGATGGCGGCCGGCGCCAGGGCGAGCAATGCCACCGGCGGCCCGAAGGCGCGCCGCTTCTGAGGTGAGGAAATCATGATCGGTCCTTGGCTTTAGTCTTCTTTAGCTTGCGGTGTGTGGGCTTCGCCACGCCGCCGGTTTGCATCGTTAAATTGTTCCGGCTACTTTCTCTGGTAACTGGCGACGTTGCCCTGGGCAGCGCGCGCGGCATCGACTGGAATCGGCAATTGAGCGGGCGGAGCGATCTCGTCCCACAGCGTCACCGTGCTGCCGCTGCTGCCGCGCATGAGTTGCGGCGTGGCGGCCACCATCAGCATGCCGACCGCGCCGCCGCGTTGCCGCGACAGCATCTGGTCGTCGAGTGAAAAGTCGTTCACAAATGCATCAGCGGTGATGCCGAGCGCCGGCGCGGCGAGCGGGCCGTCGACGAGCGCGGCCGAATCCGGCGCAGACATCGTCGAGGCTTGTGAAGTCACCAAAGTGGCGGATCCGGTATCGGCGGAATCGGCCACCATGGCGGATTGCGCCAGTCCGGCCTGCTGGGCGCACACGGGTGCAGGCAGTGCAATAAACAGTGCTATTGCGGTGCAAATGGCTGCGTATGGTGCAGTGGTGCCCGGATCGATGCGTAAAGCGAGTCGCATGATGTGTCTCCTTGGTGCATGGCATTTAGCGAAACGTGTGCCATGAGTCGCAATCCATTGATGCGCGTGGATACGCACCGCAATCCGCGGAGTAAGGAAGGAGAAATCGGACAAAAATGTTTCAGCGCTGAAACGGCAGGCAGAAAATACCTATAATTCGTTAATCGCGACGGTACGAACTACCTTCGGGTGAACACTAGGAAAAGCGCTTCCACAATGTTTTTATTTGTAGGCTTAATAACCGTGAATCGCCCGCCAGGCCTTGCTGGGCAAAGAGTCCCCGATTAAATTCGCATATTTGTTTTCCAAGCGGCGCGCGTATAGTAAGCTCTCGAAAACAGCTTCAGATTTAAAAAAGCCTGTTAAAGGCCGTCTCAAACACACACGCCGCTTTCTTGGGGATCAGCTGTCCGCACGGAATGGAATGACCGTTCGGGTTTTGCTATTGCGAATCCCGGCCGAGTCAGCGTGTCTGAACCTCGTTCAGGTGCGTGCGTCATCCTTAACGTTCGTTGACGAGAGGATCTGAATAATGGAACCCGCAACGCGGCAACTGATTTACGTTTCGCGAGATCCGAGCGCGGAATTGCACACTCGTTTTAATCAGCGCGGCTGGCATGTGGAAGTCGTGGGGTCGGCGCGCGACGTGCGCCGTGCTGTGCGCGCCGGAATGGCAGCGGGTGGTTTGCTCGATCTTTCCAGCCATTTTCAGTCACACGAGATTGCCGCTTTCGAGTCCTGCCTGACCATGCCGAACGTCGGCTGGGTCGCGGCAACCATGCCCGGCCAGCTTCAGGACGCCGCTTTGCGGCGCCTCGTGCGCGACTATTGTTTCGACTATGTAACGGTGCCTTACTCCGGCGATCGCATCGTCGATTCCGTTGGTCATGCATATGGCATGGTCTCGCTGGGCGAACCCGCGTCGAACGACGCCTCGCAAGGCGCCGAGGGTGAAATGGTCGGTTCGTGCGACGCCATGCTCGCGCTGTTCCGTTCGATCCGCAAAGTCGCAATGACCGACGCACCGGTGTTTATCTCCGGCGAATCGGGCACGGGCAAGGAACTGACGGCAGTGGCTATCCACGAACGTTCGGCGCGTCGCAGTGCGCCGTTCGTGCCGATCAACTGCGGCGCGATTCCGCCGCATCTATTGCAATCGGAACTCTTCGGCTACGAACGTGGCGCGTTCACTGGCGCCAATCAGCGCAAGATCGGCCGCGTGGAAGCGGCCAACGGCGGCACGCTGTTTCTCGACGAAATCGGCGACCTGCCGCTGGAAAGCCAGGCGAGCCTGCTGCGTTTTCTGCAGGAGCGCAAAGTGGAGCGGCTGGGCGGTCACGGTTCGATCGACGTGGACGTGCGGATCATTTCGGCCACTCACGTCGACATGACGGCGGCAATGATCGAAGGGCGCTTCCGTTCCGACCTGTATCACCGTCTGTGCGTGCTGCAGATCGACGAACCGCCGTTGCGTGCACGGGGTAAGGATATCGAACTGCTCGCGCGCCATATGCTTGAGCGCTTCAAGAAAGACGCGAGCCGCCGCTTGCGCGGTTTCGCGCCCGACGCGATCGCCGCGCTGCATAACTACGGCTGGCCGGGCAACGTGCGCGAGTTGATCAACCGCGTGCGTCGCGCCATCGTGATGTCGGAAGGGCGCGCGATCACGGCGCGGGATCTCGAACTCGCCGAGTATGTCGAGATCGTGCCGGTGTCGCTGGCGCAGGCGCGCGAGGCCGCCGAGCGGCAGGCCATCGAACTCGCGCTGCTGCGTCATCGCGGCCGGCTCGGCGATGCCGCGCAGGAACTCGGCATTTCGCGTGTCACCTTGTACCGCCTGCTGTGCGCGCACGGCATGCGTCATATGGAAAGCGAACCGCTGGCCGCGCCGCATGGCGAATTGCCGGCTTCGGTTCCGCATCTCTGATCGACCGCCGATCCGGCGCCTGACGACCCGACGACCCGACGACCTAGCACTCGCCGCTTGCGAGCCAGGTTCGGGCGTCGCGGGCCGGCCCGCGTACGGTGCCTGCCCGGTTTCGCGCAACGCTCCCCGTTTTTTCCTCGCGCCGGCAGATGGTTGCCGGGCAGCGCCTGCCCGCGCTTGTTAAAATCGGGTTTTCCGCTCAATCTCCGAGACGCCGATCCCAGCCGGACGCGCGTCCCGTCGAAGGAACCCGCATGAAACAATATCTGGACCTCGTTCGCACGATTCTCGACACCGGTACGTGGCAGGAGAATCGGACCGGCATCCGCACCATCAGCATGCCGGGCGCCATGTTGCGTTTCGACCTCCAGCAAGGCTTCCCCGCGGTCACGACGAAAAAGCTGGCGTTCAAGTCGGCGATCGGCGAACTGGTCGGTTTTCTGCGTGCGTCGCGCAGCGCCGCGGACTTTCGCGATCTCGGCTGCAAGGTGTGGGACGCCAACGCGAACCAGAATCCGCAATGGCTCGCCAATCCGTATCGTCAGGGGCCCGACGATCTGGGCGACGTGTACGGCGTGCAATGGCGTCAGTGGCCGGCTTACAAGGTGCTCGACGCGAACGCGAGCGCGCAGCTGGCTGACGCCACCTCGCGCGGTTTTCAGGTGGTGACCGAATTCGAGGAAAACGGCACGCCGAAGGTGCTGCTCTACAAGGCCATCGACCAGCTTCGCCAGTGTCTCGACACGATCATGCAAAACCCCGGCGACCGGCGCATTCTGTTCCACGCCTGGAATCCCGCGGTGCTGGACCAGATCGCGCTGCCCGCCTGCCATCTGCTGTATCAGTTTCTGCCGAACGTCGCGCGCCGCGAGATTTCGCTGTGCCTCTACATCCGCAGCAACGACGTCGGGCTCGGCACGCCGTTCAACCTGACCGAAGGCGCGGCCTTGCTGCATCTGGTCGGCCGTCTGACGGGCTACACGCCGCGCTGGTTCACGTACTTCATCGGCGACGCGCACATTTACGAAAATCAGCTCGACATGCTGCAGCAGCAGCTCACGCGCGAGCCGTACGAAAGCCCGTCTTTCGCGATTGCCGACCGTGTGCCGGACTATGCGCAAACCGGCGTGTACGAGCCGGAATGGCTGGAGAAGATCGAGCCGTCGGATTTCTCGCTGGTCGACTACCGGCATCACGAGCCGCTGACGGCGCCCATGGCGGTATGACGTAAGCGTCGGCGAGTTCGTTTCGTCGATCCGAGATGCACAAAGAAAAACCCCCGCGATGCAGATCGCGGGGGTTTTTTACTTGCGTCACCGGAAAGCGGGCGTCGCTCGTCAGACGGACTCAACCCCGATGGTGCTCGTCGCGGTTGCCGCCGCCCGAATGCTGCTCGGCGCGTTGCGGCTGAGGACGCGGCTGTTCGGCACGCTGCGGCTGTGCTTGCGGACGCGGCTGCTCGACACGCTGCGGTTGCGGCTGGGGACGCGGTTCCTGACGTTGCTGCTGCGCCTGCATCTGCTGACGTTGCGCCTGGGCCTGCTGCTGCGCCTGCATCTGCTGACGCTGCGCCTGGGCCTGCTGCTGCGCCTGCATTTGCTGACGCTGCGCCTGGGCCTGCTGCTGTGCCTGCATCTGCTGACGCTGCTCTTCGCGAGCCTGCTGCGCCGGCTGCGGATGAAACTCCTGGCGCGGCTGGGCTTGCTGGGCCGGTTGCATCGGCTGCGGACGCGGTGCCTGTGCTTCAGGCTGACGCTGCTGCTGCCGAGCCTGTTCCGCGGCGGCGTTTTCCGCCGGACGCGGCGCGCCGTGCTGCTGCATGGCCGCGTTCGGTTGCGCACCCGGCTGCTGCGCGTAGTTCGGCCGACCGGCCTGTTCCTGCAGACCGCCGCGCTGTTGCGCCATCGGCGTATGCGGCTGCGTCCAGGCCGGCTCGTGACGTCCGTTGGCCTCGGCCTGCTGTCCCGGCTGCCCCATTTGCGCCGGCGCGCCGTGTTGCTGGGCGAATGCGTTCGGGTTGCCGCCATTGCCACCGTTCGCACCCACGGCGCCGTTGACTTGCGGCGGATGCGGCACGCCGTTGCCCGGACGACCGGCTTCACCCTGTTGCGGACGCTGGTTCGCCATCTGCGGCGGCACGCCCGGTCGCGCTTGCGGTTCGCCACCGCGCGGCGGCTGACCGTTCGGCACCGCTTCACCCGGACGTTGCCCCGCCTGCTGGGCGAAGTTCGGCGCGCCCGGCGCCATGCCCGGCGCACGGCCGGCCATATGCGACTGCACGACGCGCACGTTCTGCGCCGGCATGCCCGGTGCGCCGGCCATATGCGCCGGCACGGAAGTGCGCACGATCGGCGCGCCCGCACCGGGCACCCGTCCGCCGTTCTGCGCGAAATGCTGGGCGAGGTTGTCGTGGTACGCCGCCGGCATGGCCGGGTTACGCGTGGCGACGACCGGCCGCGTCATCGCATTGGCCGGCGGCCGGTAATTGGCGTTGCGCAGACCCGGGCTGAAGCTCTCCTTGACCGGGGCGATTCCGGGGCCGCCCGGGTTGATCTGGGCATTGCGCCACTGACGCGGATCGACCTTCTGCGCAAAACGGCCAGTAGGTTGTCCATGGACGAAGGCGGTTGCCGGCACCGCCGTGACCGCACCCGGACGATAGTTGACGTACGTGTTGTGAATGTTGGTCACGTTCACGTTCGTCACGTTGCGGTTGTAGTTGTTGACGATGGTGGTGCGGTTCACCCGGTCGTAGTAGCGCGGGCTCCAGTTGTCGTGACCGCCCCAGCGCGGATGCCACGGTTCGCCCGGACCGAGCGGGAACCACGCGACACCCGCCGCGACCGCGCCGCCGATGGCCAGACTCACGCCCCAATCGACGCCGCCACCGCCGCCGCCGCCCACGAAGCCGACCAGCGCCGGCGCATACACGGGCGGCTGGTCGACCACGACCGGGCCCGGCACCCACGCCCACGAGTCGTCGATCTGCGCCCAGCGTCCGTAGTGATACGGCGCGAAGCCCCACGGCGCGTCGTCGACCCATGTCCAGCCCCACGGCGCCTGCCAGACCCAGTGACCGTCGTGATAAGGCGCCCAGCCGGCCGGCGTGGCGCGCGGCACCCAGACTTCGCCGTATTGCGGCGTGCTGCGCCACGTACCGTTGGCGTCGAGGTCCTGATAGCCCGGAATGTCGCGCGACACGTAGCGCGCCGACACCGAGCGATCTTCCGCGGCATCGCGGCTCGCGGCCCATTGATCGAAGCCGTCGAGACCCGGCGCGCCGTTGTCCGCGGCCTGTTGCAGGTTGGTGCCCGCAAAGCGGATCTGTTGACCCGCCGCCACCGGCACCTGACCGGCCTCGCCGTACACCGTGGCGCTGCCGCTGCGCACGGTGACGGTCGTGCTGCTGCCGTCCGGCGCCACATCGACGCGGTAGTCGCCGGGACCGTTCAGGCCCAGCGCGAGATTAGGCGTGTCGATCTCGTACGACGAGCCCGGCGGCAGTTCGCGGACCCGCGCCGACAGCGTGCCTTGCACGACCTTCAGTTGCGCGGTGTTGTCGTCGAGATTGAGGATGTCGAGGCTGGTGGACTGGTCGAGTCGCAACGCGGTCGAGCCGATATGCAATTCGGAGCGCGCGTTCTGGTCGTTCCAGAGCTGGTCGCCGGTGGTGAGCGGACGGTTGATCTGCGCGTAAGACCAGTCGGTCGCGCTGGCCGGCTCGGTGGTGACGGCGCCGGCCGTGTAGTTCAGGCGCGCGATGCGTCCCGGCGGATCGCCGTTCGGCGAAGTCTGCGGTCCGCCTTGCGGATTGTCGGCGACCGCGCCCGGCGGCGGCATGCCGGCTTCCTGCGCGAGCGTGATCTGCGAGCTGAGCATGAATGCGGCTGCTGCGATCATCGTGTAGCCGATCACGCGCCGGGTCGAATGTTGGGTTCTGGTGACTGTTCTCATGGTTTATCTCCGACGGACGCGGCATCTTGCTGCATCCGTGAGTCACTGTACCCGTGGCGATTGTTTCAAGGCCCCCACATTTGTAAGGCGGTCTCACCGCCGTGTAACAAAAGGTCTCGATAACGCCTTTCGTCGGCCCAATGGGCGGTTCGAGCCGTTTTCAGTTCGTCAGAAGCGCGTCGAAATGCCGATGACCGGACGGCGTGACGCGCAGAATCCGCGGCCGCTCCGTGCGCTCGACCCAGCCGTGCGTGGTCCACGAATCGAGCAGCGCCGCACCGAGCGCGCCGCCCAGATGCGGACGCCGCTCGCTCCAGTCGGGACAGGTGCAGGCAAAGCGGCGCCGGCGGCTTTTCTGCGCGCTCATGTCGATGCCCCATTCGGCGAAGCGGGCGGCACCGTCGGGCGTCGCTTCGAGCGTCGTGCCGTGCAAGGTCAGCAGACCGCGTTTCATCAGCCGCTCGAAGACCTGCACCGACAACTCGCCCGCCATGTGGTCGTAGCAGGTGCGCGCGTAGCGCATGTCGACGGGCACGGTGCGCGCGGGACGCGGCGCACTGCGTTGCGGCGCGCTGACCTGGGCGACGTTGGCGAGCGCTTCGATGGAGGCCGCAATTTCCGCCGACGCGATCCGGAAATAGCGATGCCGCCCGCGCACCTCCAGCGCCAGCAGACCGCCGTCGGTCAGACGCGCGAGGTGGGCGCTGGCCGCCGACGGCGACAGGCCGGCGATGAGGGTCAGCTCGCCGGCGGGGCGCGCGCTGCCGTCCATCAGCGCCCACAGCATGGCGGCGCGGCCGGGGTCGGCGAGCAGCGCACCGATGCGGCTGAGACCGGGGAAGTGGTTCTGTTCGTCTGCGAGGATCGCGGGCATGAGGCGTCTCCGATAAGTCTCTGGCGTCATGAGCGGCATGGACCGCCATCGAGACATTCACTCTAACGGGTGGCGGTAGGCGATGTTTCAGCTTAGCGTGAAACGTCGGATGTAGTGTCGACGAAAAGGCGTGGATCGCGGGCGGGCAGGGCGCTCCGGGCGCTTGCCGCGTCGTACGAGGGCACCAGGCTAGAATCGAAGCCTGTCTTTGCAGGATAAGTCGTCATGAAATTCTTCTTTGCCGCTGCGGCGGTAGCCGCCGCTTTGCTGCTGGGGGCATGCGCTCAGGGCGGTTCGTCGTCCGGCGCGGGGACGGGCAGCGTCACGATGTACGGCACGCTCGACGAAGGCATCAGTTTTCACAAGTAGGCCCGCTGCGGCGTCCGGACGATCTCGCCAGAGTTGATCGGCAATCGGACGAATGGCTGGAATTGAAGCATCATTGGCATCTCTGCCAAAGTGCGCCGTGTGACGATTACCCGACCGTCACCCGTTCCCGAAGCCCCGATGCCGCCTACGCCACCGCCCGCCGCACCTTCCGTCGCCGTCAGCCAGACGGCTCCGCGCGACGCCGATCCGCACAGCCGCCGCGCCGCCCGCGTGCTGGCGGTGTGCCAGGCGCTCTACACCTCGTCCGTCTCCATCGACCTGACCTTGACCGGCCTGGTGGGCTACACGCTCGCCCGCGACAAAGCCTTCGCCACCTTGCCGTTTTCGCTGATCACCGTGGCCGCCGCGCTGACCACGATCTTCGCGTCTTTCCTGATGGCGCGTATCGGTCGCCGCGCGGGCTTCATGCTCGGCGCGGCCGTCGGCGCAGTGGGCGGCGCGGTGTCGGTCTGGGCCATCTTCCACCAGAGTTTCTGGGCGTTCTGCGCCGGCACGTCCACGGTAGGCGTGTTTCAGGCATTCGCGCAGTACTACCGTCTCGCCGCCGCCGATGCGGTCGGCGTCGATCACAAGAGCCGCGCCATTTCGACGGTGTTGACAGGCGGCGTGGTCGCGGCGGTTTGCGGGCCCTTGCTCGCCGCCTGGAGCAAGGACTGGCTCGCGCCGGTGGCGTTCGCGGGATCGTATGCGCTCGTCACCGGCTTCGGACTCGTCTCGATCGTCTTGCTGGCCACGCTGTATCGTGACGCTGCTCCGTCCGCGAATCACGCAGCGGCGCATGAAGCCGCCCGGCCGCTCGGCGAGATCGTGCGTCAGCCGATCTTCGCGGCGGCGCTGGCCAACAACGCGCTCGGCAACGCGGTCATGATGTTCGTGATGACCGCCACGCCGATCGCGGCCGTCGCCTGCGGCCACACGATCGGCGACGGCGCCGCGATCATCCAGTGGCATCTGGTCGGCATGTTCGCGCCTTCGCTGGTGTCGGCCGGGCTGATCCGGCGTTTCGGCGTGCTGCGTGTGATCGGCGCGGGCATCGTACTGTCGGCGCTGTGCGGCGTGTTCGCCTTGCACTCCACCGATCTGCCGTATTTCTACGCCGCGCTGGCGTGTCTCGGTGTCGGCTGGAATTTCATGTTCGTGGGCGGTTCGACCTTGCTCGCGCAGTCGTACCGTCCCGCCGAGCGCGCTAAAACCCAGGCGACCAGCGAATTCACCACCTTCGCGTTCACCGCGCTGGGCTCGCTGTTCGCCGGGCAATTGCTGGCGCGTTTCGGCTGGGCCACGATCAACGCGGCCATTTTTCCGCTGCTCGGCATGGCGGCACTGACGACGCTGGCCTACGCCTGGTCGCGCAACCAGAAACTGAAGGAGGCGAATTTCCGATGACTGTGCGGCATATCGTGTTCGCGGTCGCACCCGACCTCGTGCTGCTCGACGCATGCGGTCCGCTGGAGGCTTTCTGGCGCGCCGAGTTGACGCTCAGAGCGGGCGAGTCCGGTGATGCATCTGGGCCGGTGGCTTATCGCACGACCGTTGCGTCGATCGACGGCGGCGTCCTGCAAACTTTCCCCGGTCTGCCGGTGGTCACCGAACGGCTCGATTCGCTCGACGATCTGCCGATCGACACGCTCATCGTGCCCGGCATTCCAGTGGACGAACCGGACTCGCTACAAGCGGAACTCGTCGCGTGGATCGCGCGCCGTGCGCCGCAGGCGCGGCGCGTCTGCTCGGTGTGCACCGGCGCTTTCTACCTCGCCGCGGCGGGCCTGCTCGACGGCCGGCGCGCGACCACGCACTGGCGCGATGCAGCGCTGCTCGCCCGACGCTTTCCACGCGTCCAGGTGGACGCCGATCCGATTTTCATCTGCGACGTTCAGCCCGGCGACGGCGCGCAAGCCGTCTGGACTTCGGCGGGCGTCACGGCAGGCATCGACCTCGCGCTGGCGCTGATCGAAGAAGACGTCGGCCACGCGGTAGCGATGCAGGCGGCGCGGCGGCTGGTGGTGTTCATGAAGCGGCCGGGCCGACAGTCGCAGTTCAGCGCGGCGCTGGCGGCGCAAGCGTCGACGGACGGCCCGTTCGAGGCCTTGCATGGCTGGATGGCGGCGCATTTGCGCGACGATCTTTCGGTCGAGCGACTCGCCGAACGCGCGCAGATGAGTCCGCGTACTTTTGCGCGCCGCTACGTCGGCGAGGTCGGCCGCACGCCGGCCAAAACCGTCTCGGCTTTGCGACTCGAAGCGGCGGCCCATTCGCTCGCGGAATCGCGCCGGCCGCTCAAACGGATCGCGCTCGACTGCGGTTTCGGCAGCGAACAGAACCTGCGCCGCGCCTTCGTGCGGCGCTTCGGCGTGCTGCCGCTCGATTACCGCGAGCGCTTCATGTCGGCAACGGCAACGGCAACAACACCGCCGCCGCACGGGTCGCGGCTGAATGAAAGCTCACCAGGCTATTGACGGCGTCATGCCGTGCCAAACCCCTACCCGGCATGGCACGCGATCAAGCCACAACATAGTCAATATGGCGCTCGTATAATCGCCTCCTTTCAATGCATTCGATTGACCGGAGTCAAGATGAGCACCCCTGCCTTTGCGCCGCTGGACCGTTCCGAAACCACTTTCCGCTTTCTGGCCGAGCCGAGCTCGGTCAACTTCGGCGGCAAAGTGCACGGCGGCGCCTTGATGAAGTGGATCGACGAAACCGCGTATGCGTGCTCGGCGGTGTGGTCGGGGCGTTACTGCGTCACGGTCAGCGTCGGCAATATCCGCTTTCGACGGCCGATTCTGGTGGGCAATCTGGTCGAGTTGCGAGCGCGCGTCGTGGCGACGGGCCGCACCAGCATGCACATCCACGTGTCGGTTCAGGCCGGCGACCCGAAAGGCGGCGAGTTGCTGCAAACCACGGATTGTCTGGTCGTGATGGTGGCCGTCAACGAAAACGGTCATCCGGTGCCGGTGCCGGCGTTCGTGCCGGAAACGGAAGAGCAGAAGCGTCTTGCCAAGTACGCGATGGACGTGAAAGAAGCGCTCGACGCGATCGTCGAACTGAAGCCGGAAGAAGTGGCGCAGGGCAAGGTGTAAGCCGCCGGCCGACCGTACGGCCGGCCGGCGACATGACGTGGACTTTCGCATCATGTCGCCACGGCGGCGCGTGCGAAGATCAGCCGGCCGTGTTGCCGACCATGTCCTTCGGTATGACCCACTCGTCGAACTGCTGCTCGGTGACGTAACCGAGCGCCAGCGCCGACGCCTTCAGCGTCGTACCTTCCTTGTGCGCTTTCTTCGCGATCTGCGCGGCTTTGTCGTAGCCGATGTGCGGATTGAGCGCCGTCACCAGCATCAGCGATTCATTGAGCAGCGTGTCGATGCGCTCGTGATTCGGCTCGATGCCGACCGCGCAGTTGTCGTTGAAACTCTGCGCGCCGTCCGCCAGAAGACGAACCGATTGCAGCACGTTATGCGCGATCATCGGGCGGAACACGTTGAGCTCGAAGTTGCCGCTCGCGCCGCCGATATTCACCGCGACGTCGTTGCCGAACACTTGCGAGCACAGCATCGTCAGGGCTTCGGACTGGGTCGGATTGACCTTGCCCGGCATGATCGAGCTGCCCGGTTCGTTTTCCGGGATCGACAGTTCGCCGAGTCCGCAACGCGGCCCGCTCGCCAGCCAGCGGATGTCGTTGGCGATCTTGTTCAGACTCGCCGCCACCGTCTTCAACGCGCCGTGCGCGAACACCAGCGCGTCGGCCGCGGCCATCACCTCGAACTTGTTGGGCGCCGAGACGAACGGCAGGCCGGTCTGCTTGCCGATCGCGGCCGCGACCTTATCGGCGAATTGCGGATGCGCGTTCAGGCCGGTGCCGACCGCCGTGCCGCCTTGCGCGAGTTCGTACAGATGCGGCAGCGCCGATTCCACGTGACGGATGCCGTGATCGAGCTGCGCGACATAGCCGGAAAACTCCTGACCGAGCGTCAGCGGCGTGGCGTCCTGCAAATGGGTCCGGCCGATCTTGACGATGCCGGCGAACGCGCGGGCCTTGCCGTCGAGCGTGTCGCGCAGCGTCTTGAGCGACGGCAGCAGATGCTTGACGATGGCATAGGCCGCGGCCACGTGCATGGCGGTCGGGAACACGTCGTTGGACGACTGGCCGCGATTGACGTCGTCGTTCGGATGCACCTTGCGCGATTCGCCGCGCTCGCCGCCGAGCAGTTCGCTCGCCCGATTCGCGATGACCTCGTTCAGGTTCATGTTGGTCTGCGTGCCCGAGCCCGTTTGCCAGACAGCAAGCGGGAATTCGTCGGGATGCTTGCCTGCGATGATCTCGTCGGCGGCCTGGATGATCGCCTTCGCCTTGCTTTCGTCGAGCACGCCCAGACCGTGATTGACTTCCGCGGCGGAGCGCTTGATCACGGCGAGCGCAGTGATCAGTTCGGGCGACTGCTTCTCGGTCGAGATGCGGAAATTCTGCAACGAGCGCTGGGTCTGCGCGCCCCATAAACGAGCGTTCGGCACGGCGATTTCACCGAATGTGTCACGCTCCATTCGTACGTCTTCAGTCATCATCCACTCCGCTTCAAAGTTCTGCGTTGACAGGCAATAAGGAGAATAGTCCTGTTAGCGCGTTACGGTACAAGCCCGCTTGAGGATCGAAAATGTAGGTGCGGCGCACGCCGTTTTCTTCGTCGCTCCAGACGAGCGGCGAGAGCGGCGCGCCGATTGAGCGCAGATAGGCGATCTGTGCGTCGTCGGCGAGCGTGACGCGATAGCTTTCCTGCGGCGCGGTGGCGCGCGCGAAGATTTGCGCGACCTGTTCGGCGAGCACCGGGCTATGAATCACGAGCGCGAGTTCGGTGTTCAGATTGGCCGAGCGCGGGTCGAGATTCATCGAACCGATCACCAGAATCTTGTGGTCGATCACGTAGGTCTTGGCGTGCAGACTCGCGCGCGAACGCGAGCCCACGAAACTCGCGCGCGGCGGTTGCTGGTCCGGCTTGAATTCGTACAGTTCGACGCCTTGCTGCAGCAGCGGCACGCGGAACGGGCTATAGCCCGCCTGCACGGCGACGGCGTCGGTGGCGGCGAGCGAATTGGTCAGGACAGCGATGCGCACGCCGCGCCGCGTCAGTTCGCTCGCCGCCTTCACGCCGGATTCGTGCGGCACGAAATAAGGCGAGATGATCAGGAAGTCTTTCTGCGCGTCTTTCATCAACTCGCCGAGCCGCTGCATGGGCGGACTCACGTAATCGGGCGACGGATGCTCGATCTTCTCCGGCAGGTCGGCCTTGAACTCCGCGGGCGCCCAGGTCAGCGCGAGTTGATCTTTGGCGATCTGCGCGGCGAGCGGCGTGGCGTTCAGGGGTTTCGCGTTGTACGGATCGGCATTGGTGCGCCAGTGTTGCCGCAGATCGTCGCGCGTCTGGTCGAGTTCTTTCGCGTCGAATTTCTGTTTGTTCAGCGCGCGCAACGGATAGGAAATGCTGCTGTTCCAGTAGTCGTCGAAGCTGGCGGAAACGTCGGCGGTGATCGGACCGGCTGCGAGCACGTCGAGGTCGCGGAATTGCAGCGTCTCGCTGGCGCTGAAATATTCGTCGCCGAGATTGCGGCCGCCGACGATCGCCAGCTGGTTGTCCGCGATCATCGCCTTGTTGTGCATGCGCCGCGTGAAGTGGCCGATCTGCGTGAAGAGATTCGTGGTGCGCTCGAACACGCCTTCCTGCGCGCTGCCGAACGGATTGAACACGCGGATCTCGATCTTGTCGTGCGAGTTCAGACCCGCCATCACGCGGTCGATGTCCTTGAAGTTCAGATCGTCGACCAGCATGCGCACGCGCACACCGTGGTCGGCCGCATAGAGCGCGGCACCGAGCAGCAGCTTGCCGGTGGTGTCTTCGTTGGCGATGTAGTACTGCATGTCCAGCGTCTTTGTCGCGGCGCGGGCGAGCGCGATGCGCATCTGCAAGGCGTCGGTGCCGCTCGACAGCACACGGAAGGCCGACTGTCCCGGATGCGCGGCTTCGAGCGGCGCGAGCGCGTTGTGCAGCGGATTGGTGTCGGTAGCGGGAAGGGCGTGGGTGACCGGACGGTCGAAGGCGGTGGCGGGTGGCTTGGTCGCGCAGGCGGTCAAACATGCCGAAGCAAGGCAGAGCAGAAAAAACTGCTTCGTTGTACTCCAGGTCGATCGGCTCAGGTGCGCGCGTCGCACGCGCTCGTATTGCGTTGTAGTCTGGTTTTGATCTTGATACCCCGGCACGCTGTTTTCTCCCTTGATGGCAGGCTTCTCATCGCGCGGATCCAGACGTCGTACGCGCTGGCGAGAAATGCATTCTAAGGGGAATTGAGGGAAGGGGCGGTCGAGCCGTGTCGGGCTGCGTCTTCATTCATGTCAGGCTTTCGGATCGCGGCCTTGAGAGCAAGGTGCGATGCCGATGCGCTGCGAGAAGTGTCCATATGCGGTGTCCGTGCGCGGGCGGCGCGCACGGAGCCCAGAGAAGGCCGCGGACTGCGAAAGCCCGGCGGCGTGCGAGCCGCTTAGCCGCGCTCGGCGTTCAGCGAGCGCTGACCGTCCGGATGGGTGGAACCCTTCGCCGGGCGGCCGGCCCAGTAGCCCGCGAGCAGCGAGCCGGACAGGTTGTGCCACACCGAAAACAGCGCGCCGGGCAAGGCCGCGATCGGCGTGAAGTACAGCTTGCCGAGCGTCGCGGCGAGTCCGGAATTCTGCATGCCGACTTCGATGGCGAGCGTACGGCACACGGCTTCGTCGAAGCCGAGCAGCTTGCCGCCCCAGTAGCCGCCGAGCAGGCCGATGCCGTTATGCAACACCACGCCGACCATCACCACCAGACCGACGGAAGCGATGCTCTTCTGCGTGCCGCCCACCACCGCGCCGATGATCAGCACGATCGAAATCATCGAGATCAGCGGCAGGATCGGCTCGACCTTGCGCACGGCCTTGTTGAAGAAATGATTCACCACGAGGCCGACCACGATCGGCAGTGCGACGATCTGCAGAATGCTCATCAGCATGCCGTGCACGTCGACCGCAATCGAGGCGTCCACGTAAAGGCGCGTGAGCAGCGGCGTCGCGAACACGCCGACGAGGGTCGAAAGCGCGCTGATCGTCACCGAAAGGGCGACGTCGCCGCGCGCCAGATAGATCATCACGTTCGATGCTGTGCCGCTCGCCACGCTGCCGACGAGCACCATGCCGGCGGTGAGATCGGGCGGCATGCGCAGTGCCTTGGCGATGACCCAGGCGGCCAGCGGCATGACGAGGTAGTGCAGCACGATGCCGGCGATCACCGGAGCGGGGCGTGTGAAGACGCGCTGGAAGTCGGCGACCGACAACGTCACGCCCATCGACAGCATGATGATCGTCAGAAGGGTGGTGACGTGCGGGGCAATTCCGGAGAACGAGGCGGGCGAACAATACGCGGCGATCGAAACGAGCACGGCCCAGAGCGGAAACAGGCGGGTGACGCGGGCAAGCATGACGGGTGGTCCTTGATTGTGTTTATAGCGAGAAGACAGGTCGGTCGAGCGGCGCGGCATGTGAGCGGCGCGCCCGGAAGCGTGTTGCGTAGTGCGGCAATGCACGCTGGCGGCGGATGGGGCAGCGGGCGGCGCGGACCTTTATGAGGTGCGCGGATGGCGTCGCGCGATACGCGCAGGCAAGCCGGACGCGCATTTTACCGTTGACGGCGGGCGGGGCGGGAAATCGGCGGCCGTGAGCGGCGGAGGATAGCGCGGAAAAGCGTCGGCACAAAAAAAGAAACCCGCGCCGTGCGCGGGTTAAACCCATTCAGAGTATGTCAAGGAGACATGACTCATCGTAACGCGGCGCGCGCGGCCGGCAAACCAATCATCTCTGCTTTGCTTAGCGCGTGGCGCGCTTTCGCGCTGCGACTTTGCGTCCTGTTTTTGCGTTCGGCTTTTGCATTCGACCGTCACGCGGAACCGGCGGTCGGCGTGGACGCGCTGCTCACGCCGCGCCGCAGACTCAGTTTGTGAAAGCGCAGGGTCATGAGCAGCGCGACACTCGCGAGACCGGCCGCCAGACCCCACCACAGCCCGCGGGCGCCGAGGCCGAAGTGAAACGCAAGCACGTAGCCGGTCGGGAAGCCGATCGCCCAGTAACCGAAGGTTGCAGCGATCATCGGCACGCGTGTGTCTTTCAGACCGCGCAGGCAGCCGGAACCGACCGTCTGCATGCCGTCGACGATCTGGAAAATTGCCGCCACGCCGAGCAGCGAACTGGCGAGCGTCACGGTGGCCGCGTTCGCGGGGTCGTCGAGATGCAAGTAGAGGCCGACGATCCAGTGCGGTGCCGCGATCAGCACGATGCCCGACAGCGTCATGAAGCCGACGCCCAGCGCCAGCGCGACGAAACCGGCATGGCGGGCGGCGAGCGGCTGCCCGGCGCCGGACCAGTAGCCGACCCGAACATTGGCCGCCTGACCGATGGCGAGCGGCACCATGAACGCCACCGAGGCGACGTTCAGCGCAATCTGATGCGCGGCCAGTTGCGATTCGCCCAGCAGGCCGACCATCAGGCCGGTAGCGAGAAAGAGCGTGGATTCGACGCCATACGTAATGGCGACCGGCCAGCCGATGCCGAACAGTTCGCCCATCAGGGGCACGTTCGGCCGCGTGGCGACGACGAAATGCCGGTAGCGCGGCCGGAAATGCAGCAGGGCCATCAGCACGAGCGCGCTCAGCCAGACCGTAATGGAGGTGGCGGCCGCCGAGCCGAGAAAGCCCAGCCGCGGCAAACCGTAGACACCGTGGATCAGCCCGTAGTTGAGCAGGCCGTTGACCACCACGCTAACCAGCGACACCCACAGCAGCCGCTTGGCCGCGCCGATTGCCGGCAGGAACGAGCGCATCAGTCCGACGCCGATCAGGCTGCCCAGCGATCCCCAGCGCAGCACCGCCGCATATTCGCCGACGTTGTGCGCGAGCAGCGCCGGCTCGCCGAACGCCAGCAGGATGGGCGTGGCGAACGAGAGCAGGAAGAACGCCGGCACCGACAGCAGCACCGACAGCACCAGACCCGTCCAGTAGATGTGCGGCACACGCCCCTCGTTCTGCGCGCCGCGCGCGTGCGAGACGCTTACGCTGACCGAGGTCAGCACGCCCTGCAGCAACGTGACCACCACGAAGAACAGGTTGGCGCCGAGACCGCCGGCCGCGAGCGCGTCGGCGCCCAGCGAGCCGAGCAGGATCGTGTCGGTGACGCCCATGGCCATCTGCGACAACTGCGCGATCGCGAGCGGCGCGGCGAGCCTGGCGGTGTCGGCGGCGTGGCGGGTGAGGGTCGGCGGCCGGGCGGCGACCCGGGTGAAGCCGGATTGAGTCATGGAAGGGTAAGGCTCGCCGGATGCGAGCGGCGGCTGTCAGCCGGTTGTCGGTTCGATCGAAGCTGACAGCTTATTGCCTTCGTCAGGCAATGTCGATGGAGGAAGCACGATTCTGGTGCGTACTGTCCTGCGATTTTCCGGAGTCGGCGGTTGGACGCGGGCGGCGTCTCTCCGCGTATGCGCCTCGCGGTCGTCAGGCTTCGTGCACGGCAATGCGCGTGTCGCCGAGCAGCACGACCTGGCCTGCGCGGATTTTGCAGGTTTTACGCGTTTCGACACGGCCGTCGACCGTGACCGCGCCGTCGGCGACCATCATTTTCGCCGAGCCGCCGCTGTCCGCGAGACCCGTTATCTTCAGGAGATTGTGCAGTTCGACGTAGTCGCCGGTCAGGGTGAAATCGAGGTTGGGCATGGCGTTTGCACCTTCAGGCAAAGGGTTCGCATCATAAGCCACAAGCTTGCCCTGGATGAAAGTCGCGTGCGCGGGAAGATCGGCACAGGCAATTGCAAGCAGGTGTTATGCAAGTGTTATGCAATTGTCGGAAAGTGAAACGTTCCGTAACACTGGTCGTTTCTCACGATTTTCCCTCTTAAAGTGGATTCCAGCAGGAAAGCTTGCTGGTTTTCCAGTGACAGGGATGCCGGGCGCCTCACGTGAACAACGTGAATGACCGTGGAACAGCGGAACACACCACGCGCCACGATCCATCGAGCGCTCGCGACACAACAAACTTAGAGAGGATTAAGCCATGACCCAGATTCGCACACTCCTGATCGGTACCGCTTTGACCGCCTTTGCCGCTACGGCCGCCATGGCGCAAACCACCCAGCCGGACGCCGCGATGTCGGCGCAGGTTCAGGCTCCGGGCGCGGCGCCGGCCGCACCGGCCGCTCAAGGCGTGACGCCGGCACCGACCCGCCTGACGGCGTCGGGTTCGACCGATCCGCTGGTGCAGAAGCGCGACGCGAATGCTCAGGCCAACGCCGACTATCGCACGTCGAAGAAGGCATCGAAGGCGGAATTGAAGGATCAGCAGAAGGCCGCCAAGTCGCAATACAAGCAGCAGGTGCGTGACGCCAAGATCAACCAGAAGGCGGACAAGCAGACTGCCAACAACGAAATGAAGATGAACATGCAAGGTCAGGCGGGCGACCAGACCGACGGCGCGGACGTGAAGCACTAACGTGACGCACTGACACGCGCCGGCAGCGGAATCGCTCCCGTCAATCAAGGAGGTACGCATGACTCGCCAAAAATCGATGAGCAGGATCTACGCCGCGCTGATTGCCGGTTGTCTGTCGACCATGGCTTTCGCGCAGGCTAGCGACCCGGCCGCCGCGCCGGTGACGCACGCCGACAAGAAGGCCGCGAAGGAGCAATCGAAGGCCGACAAGAAGGCGTCGGTGGCGCAAGCCAAGGCCGACAAGAAAAAGACGGACGCTCAGGCCGACGCCGACAAGGCGAACGCGGACGCCAACGTGAAGGACGCCAAGAAGCAGTAAGCCGGCTGACGGCCCTCGCTGCCGAATGGAACCGTGGCCCGGTGCGCACCATGCGCCCCGGGCCATTTTCATTGGTGGGCAGGACGCCGACGTCACGCAGAAAAAAGGGTCGCTTGTCGGCGAGGGTTGTATGGATATACAGTATGCGTCGCTGTCTCCCCAACCCGGTCGAAGACTTTCTCACGCTCAATCCACTGTGCTTCCAGTCGCCGAATCTCCGCCGCCGTCCGCTTCGCCTGCATCGCCCGACGCGGCCGAGGCGGCCGACTGGCTGGCCAAGCTCAACGAAGCACAGCGCGAAGCCGTCGAATACGGCGCGGACCGTCCCGGCGAGCCGCCGGGCGCACTGCTGGTGATTGCCGGCGCGGGCTCGGGCAAGACCAACACGCTCGCGCATCGTGTCGCCAATCTGGTGGTGAAGGGCGCCGACCCGCGCCGCATCCTGCTGCTCACGTTCTCGCGCCGCGCAGCGCTCGAAATGACGCGGCGCGTCAGCCGCATCGCGGGCGCCGCGCTCGGCGCGCGAGCGGCGCTGGCGCAGGGCCTGACGTGGTCGGGTACGTTTCACAGCGTCGGCGCGCGACTGTTGCGCGAATACGCCGATCTGATCGGCCTTGCCCCCGCGTTCACCATCAACGACCGGGAAGATTCCGCCGATCTGATGAATCTGGTGCGTCACGAACTCGGTTTGTCGGCGAAGGAGCGGCGTTTCCCGGCCAAGAGCACCTGTTTTGCCATTTACTCGCGCGTGGTCAACACCGGCGCATCGCTTACCCACGTGCTGGACCAGGCGTTTCCGTGGTGTCGCGAATGGGAAGCCGATTTGCGCATGCTTTTCGCGTCGTACGTGGACGCCAAGCAGAAGCAGAGCGTGCTCGATTACGACGACCTGCTGCTGTACTGGTCGCACATGGCGGCGGAACCGGCCATTGCCGCCGATCTGTCGGCGCGCTTCGATCACGTGCTGGTGGACGAGTATCAGGACACCAACCGCCTGCAGGCGTCGATCCTGCTCGCGTTGAAGCCGGACGGCTGCGGCCTGACCGTGGTCGGCGACGACGCCCAGTCGATCTACTCGTTTCGCGGCGCCACGGTTCGCAACATTCTCGACTTTCCCTCGCACTTCGATCCGCCGGCGCGCCAGATCACGCTGGAGCGCAATTACCGTTCGACCGCGCCGATTCTGGCGGCGTCGAACGCGGTCATCGAACTCGCCAGCGAGCGCTACACCAAGAATCTCTGGACCGACACGGCGTCGGCGCAGCGCCCGCGCCTCGTCACGGTCGCCGATGAAGCGGACCAGGCGCGCTATATCGTCGAGCAGGTGCTGGAAGCGCGCGAGCAGGGCATGACGCTGAAGTCGCAGGCGGTGCTGTTTCGGGCCGCGCATCACAGTGCCGCGCTGGAGATCGAATTGACCCGGCGCAACATTCCGTTCGTGAAATTCGGCGGCCTGAAGTTTCTCGACTCGGTGCACGTCAAGGACGTGCTCGCGGTGCTGCGCTGGGCGGAGAATCCGCGCGATCGCGTCGCCGGGTTCCGGGTCGTGCAATTGCTGCCGGGCGTCGGTCCGGCAACGGCGGCCAAGGTGCTGGACGAGGTCGTGGCCCGCGCGCTCGCGGGCGAAGCGGCCGAGTTCGGTGAAAACGCCGGTCATGCGCTGGCCGCGTTCGCCCCGCCCGCGCGGGCGCAGGAAGACTGGCATCCGTTCGTCAAGCTGATGTCGAGTGTGTACGGACGGCAGACGCCATGGCCGGCCGAGTTCGAGATGGTGCGTCGCTGGTACGAGCCGCATCTGGAGCGCAATCACGAAGACGCGGCCATCCGTCATGCGGACGTGTTGCAGATGGAAAGCATCGCGGCCACGTATCCGACGCGCGAGCGCTTTCTGACCGAGTTGACGCTCGACCCGCCCGACGCCACCAGCGACGAATCCGGCGTGCCTCTGCTCGACGAAGACTATCTGATCCTCTCGACGATCCACTCCGCGAAAGGTCAGGAGTGGCGCAACGTGTTCGTGCTGAATGGCGTCGACGGCTGTATTCCGTCTGATCTGGGCACGGGCACCGAGGAGGAAATCGACGAAGAGCGGCGCCTCTTATACGTGGCGATGACGCGTGCGAAAGAGGATCTGCATATCGTCGTGCCGCAGCGTTTCTACGTGCACAACCAGACGCATATGGGCGACCGTCACGTGTGGGCGTCGCGCACGCGTTTCATTCCGGCGCATCTGATGCCGCTGTTCGATGCCTACGCGTGGCCGCGCGTGCCGGTGCCGAGCGCGCCCACGGCTACGGGGCTGGCCGCCGCGGCGCGCGCGAAGCTCGAGATCGGGGCGAAGCTCAGGAAGATGTGGGACTGAGTGCTGCCTGGTTGAATGCGCACGGCGCGGGCCGCGCGCCGTGGTTCAGCGCGACTGGCGCTGCTGTTGCTGCTGGGTGACCGGACGCGGCGGCACGAAGAAATTGCGCAGCCACGCGGCGAGGCGCGAGAACACGTCGTACGGTTCTTCGACGAAGATTTCCGGCTTCAGCAGGCGCAGATATTCCATGATCTGCTGGGCTTCCTGCTTCTGGATCGAGCCGTGCGAAATGCCCAGACGCAGCAGACCGCGCAACTCGCCGAGCTTTTCGCGCGCGGTGCTGCCCACGCCCGTCTCGCAGGCCACCTTGGCTTCGTACACGCGCTGGCGCAGCGATTCCACGAGCCGCCAGGCGGGTGTCTGCATGACTTCTTCCAGCGCCTGAATGTCTTGAGACGCGCTCTTGATCTGCGCCGCCAGCGGGTCGATCAGCACGGCGTCGCCTTCCGCTTCCTTCACGATGGCAGCCGCCCAGTCGCGGCACTGCTTCGCCAGTTCTTCCGGCGTCCACTCTGCGCGCGACGCGAAACCGAAGCCGAACTCGCCCGCCTGACGCATCAGGATCGCGACGACATCCGGAAACTCCTTGTCCAGCGTGCGTTTCGCCCACGCGTACTGACCACCCTGCAACATCCGCTGAACCGCGTGTTCGGTCAGCGGCACCATATTGTCGAGCAGCTTGGCGCGCAAGAAGTCCTCGAACGAGGGCGTCGCGAACTGCGGGTCGAGCTTCAGCGAGACCCGCAGAAAGGCGTCGAAATCCTTGCGCAGCGTCGCAATGGTCTCGTCTTTGAGTGTGAGGGTGATTTGACCCATGTGTTATCCCGTTTGGTCCTCCCGCGCGGCATGATCGTGTCGTCCGATGGCGCACGGACCCGCGAGACACGACGCCGATGCCGGCGCGCTTGATTCCTGCCTGTTGCCGCATAACCAGCGGGACGTATCCCGACGAGCGGACCTCGACTGCATATCGGCGGATTGGAAGGAAACTTGAGGGATGCGGTCTGATCGCCGTCAGGTTTAGAGGCGGACCTCGGCGCCGGCGAGGAGGCCGGCGCCGGTGCGGATCATTTGAGTACGAGACCTTGCCAGGCAAAGAACACCGCGAGGCCGACCGCGATGGTCAGCAGCGGGCGCCGGGTCAGCGCGCTCACGGCGATAGCGGCCAATGCGCCGACCAGTTGCGGATTGCGCCAGGTCAGTTCGGCGCCGTTTGCGTGCGGCGAGACCGCCATCGGCACGATGATCGCCGTCAACACCGTCACGGGGACGAAACCGAGCGCCGTGCGCACCAGCGGCGGGAATACCAGCCGATCGCCCAGGACGAAAACGGCTGCGCGAATCACCCAGGTGATGGCCGCCATGCCGAGGATCAGGACGACGTAGTTCATTGCGAGGCTCCGGCGGCGCGGGTGGTGTTGTTGGCGGTGCGGCCGGCGTTGTGGCTCAGGTTGTGCTCCGCGCCGCGGCTGTTTTCCCGCAGTTCACGCGGCGATTTCCCCGCCGTTTCGCGTGCGGTGGATTGCGCGTTTTCCGGCGGGCTGGAGGGCGTGGCCGAGCGGTCGCCGCGCGCGCCGTCGCGCCGCAGCCACGGCGAGGACAGCAGCACGCCCACCGCCACGCCGGCGAACACTGCGCCGAGCAGCCCGAGCTTGTAGGGCCATGCCTGCCAGAAAAAGGCCAGTGCGCCCGCCGTGACGGCCGCCGCGATGTAGCGCAACGCGACCAGTTGCGGCACCACGATTGCGATGAAAGTGGCGACCATGGCGAAATCCAGCCCGAGCGACTGCAGGCCTGGAAAGGCTGCGCCGAACAGCAGACCGGCGATGGTCCAGATCTGCCAGTTCAGATACATGGCGACGCCCGCGCCGAAGAAATAGTGCGGACCGACCGTGCCCGGCTCGCGATGCCGGTAATGTTCCCACGCGACCGCGAAGACTTCGTCCGTGAGCAGTGCGCCGAGCGCCCAGCGCCAGCGCGCCGACAGATGCGCGACGTGCGGCGCCAGCGTCGCGCTGTAGAGCACATGACGCAGATTGACGACGAGCGTCGTCGCCCAGATCACCGCGAAACTCGCGTGACCCGCGATCAGTCCGAGCGCAATGAATTGCGCCGAGCCGGCGAATACGACCAGCGACATCAACTGACCATGCCACAGTTGCAGCGGACCGGACGCGACGAGCGTGCCGTAGATGACGCCAAAGGGCGCCGCACCGACCATCATCGGGATGATGTCGCGCGCGCCGGCGGTGAATGCTTTTAAGCGGCCGTTGCTTTCGTGCCGGCCGGAGATGGAATGGGTCAATCTTGCCTCCTTGGTACGGGAAGCATAGCGGGCGGGGGGCGGAGGGGCTTGTACGTTCTTGCGGAGGGGGAGGGTGGAAGCCGGGAAGCCGGGAAGTTGGAAAGTTGGAAAGCCGGCAAACGGCAAACGGCCAGCGGTGACGCTGGAGATAGAGAAAGCGGGAAAGCGAGCTAAACGCCAAGCCGCAAACTCCTGCAACACCCTTGGCGCTCGCCTCAATTGCTCTGCCAGCGCCCTGGCGGAACGCCGAACATGCGTCGGAAGTGGCGCGTGAAGTGGCTTTGATCCGTGAATCCACTCGCTGCCGCCACTTCGGTGACGGAGACGCCGGCGCGCAACGGCCCCAAGGCGCGCTGCAGGCGCACCTGGTTGCGCCACGCGTGCGGCGGCATGCCGGTGGCCTGAGCGAATAGCCGCGCCGCGTGAAACGCTGAAAGACCGGCCGCACGCGCGATTTCTGCAAGTGTGACGGACGCCGTGAGATCGCCCGTCAGACATTCCTGCATCGTGGCGACGCGCACGTCGTCGGTGGCAAGGCGGGCCGCTTCCGGTTGAGTCTGCGAATAGCGCGCGAGCAGCGTCGACAGTGCGTCGAGCATGGCAGCTTCGCCGGCCAGCGGATCGCCTCCGGATTCGAGCAGGCGGTGGGCGTGCATCAGACGCTGTGCCAGATCGATATCGCGGATCACGCCCGGCTCGAACCACGGCATGTCGCACGGCTTGCCGGCGATTTCGTCGGCGAGATCGCGGATGTAGTCCACCGGCGCGTAGATCACGCGATACCGCCAGCCGTCCTCGATCGCTTTCGAACCCGTGTGCAACTCGCCGGGATTGATGATCGGAATGCTGCCCGCCTCGGCGACATAGTTCGAACCGCGATACCGATAGCCCTCGGCGCCGGCCACGATCACCGGGATCGTGTAGGCGTCGTGCCAATGCGGCGAAAATTCGTGGTCGCGATATTCGGCGGTGAGCAGGTCCGCGCCGGGCAGAAGCGGCGTGCGCCAGTAGCGGGCGGAGTCCTGAAAGCGATGGGCGGTCATGTCGAAGATCGTGGCGCTGCGGCGGTTCTGCGGTCCTGAGTGACGGTGATTCGGCTCGATGGCGATACGACGCCTAGCGGTTCCCGGCGTCGGAATGGTCAGTTTAGCGCGCCCCCGCGGCACTGGGGGCTACGCCTGAACCGTCCGCCTGCGCGTTGGCCGCGAGCGGCGGATTACTTGACCGGAATCGTCGTGCCGGACGGCATCGGCACCGCGGTCACGCTATTTTTTGCGCTGCCGCTGACTACGCGATCGCTGTAGGTCATGTACACGAGCGTGTTGCGTTTGGCGTCGACGACACGCACCACATGCAGCGACTTGAAGATCAATGACATGCTGACCGAGAACACGTCCGACTGTTTCTTGACCGGTCCGGTGAAGCTGATCGCGCCGACCTGGCGGCACGCAATCGACGCTTCGGTCGGATCTTCGGCGATGCCGAGGGTGCCTTTGACGCCGCCCGTGCGCGCCCGCGACACATAGCAGGTGACGCCTTGAACCAGCGGATCGTCATAGGCCTCGACGACCACGCGGTCCGAGCCGGTGACGCGGAAGTTAGTGTTGACGCTGGCGACTTCTTCGCTGTGAGCCGAAGACATCAGCACCGCGCCGGCGGCCGCAAACGCAATGAACGACAGGGTGAATTTCATAGGATCGCCGATGATGAACGGACTGGCGGAGCGCGAGGCGTCCGGGGAAACGCCATCGTATAACGCGCGGCTCCAAATGATCCGATCCGCCGACAGCATTCGAAAGACGCCGACGCGCCCCAAGCAGACTTTCTCACGTGCCACCAGCCATGCGCCGACAAAATGCCGGCACGCGTGAGTGCGACGCAAAACCTGCGACGCAAAACAAAAAGGCCCGCACGAATGCGGGCCTTCTAAAATTTTGGCTCCTCGACCTGGGCTCGAACCAGGGACCTACGGATTAACAGTCCGGCGCTCTACCGACTGAGCTATCGAGGAACAGCAGTACAACTTGATCTACATAAAAAAGCCCGTAGTGATTAACGGGCTTTTGCAATTCTTGGCTCCTCGACCTGGGCTCGAACCAGGGACCTACGGATTAACAGTCCGGCGCTCTACCGACTGAGCTATCGAGGAACAGAACAACAAACAGCAGAGAAGCGAAATTGTAGGAGGAGCTAAACCGCCTGTCAATACCCTGTGTTCATCTCGTTAGGAACGAATGCAACAACAGGGGACAGGCCGCGCGCCGTTTAACGGGCGAGCAGCGCCAGCTTTTCCTTCACGTCCTTGAATTCGTCGGCTTCCGGCAGCGGTGCCTTGGTCTTGGTGATGCTCGGCCAGTTCTTTGCGAGGTCGGCATTCAGCTCGATGAAGTTCTGCTGGTCGCCCGGCACGTCTTCTTCAGCATAAATAGCATTCACCGGGCACTCGGCCACGCACACGGCGCAGTCGATGCATTCGTCGGGGTCGATCGCGAGGAAGTTGGGACCTTCGCGAAAGCAGTCCACCGGGCACACATCGACACAGTCGGTATAGCGGCACTTGATGCAGCTTTCGGTCACAACGTGAGTCATTCAGGCAGCTCCTGCATGCGGTATCTGGGGAGGCGCAAACGCCAAAAGCGCTATTGTATCGTAACGTCAAGAGGCGCATGTAGCTGCGCGCAGCCGCTCTTATATGTTTTCGTGATTAGTTTATGGCACCGGCCACGAGGCCCGCGGCGGCGCGCTGACATTGGACGCATTCGGGTAACATGCGTCAAGTCGACGCGCACGGGGCGCGCCGCATGCGCAAGGGTTGAGTCCGGCCTTTTCCGTTTTTCCGCAGTCCAGTTCGCACCATCATGATTATTACTTCGCTGCTCGACACCGATCTGTACAAGTTCACGATGATGCAAGTGGTGTTGCATCACTTTCCCGCCGCGAATGTCGAATACCGGTTCCGTTGCCGCACGCCGAACGTCGATCTCGTGCCGTACATTGCCGAGATTCGCGACGAAGTCCGCAAGCTGTGCGAATTGCGTTTTACCGACGACGAACTCGACTACCTGCGGCGCATGCGCTTCATCAAGGGCGACTTCATCGAGTTTCTCGCGCTGTTTCATCTGAACGAGAAATACATTTCGATCGAGCCGTCGCCGAAAGGCAATGGCGAAATCGACATCGAGATCAAAGGACCGTGGCTGCACACGATCCTGTTCGAGATCCCGATGCTCGCGATCGTCAACGAGGTCTACTTCCGCAATACCCAGCAGAAGCCGGACTACAGCGAAGGGCGCGGCCGTCTGGTCGAAAAGATTGCGCTGCTGGGCGCACGCCCCGAATTCGCCGACTGCAAGATCGCCGACTACGGCACCCGCCGCCGCTTCTCCAAGCAGTGGCATGAGGAAGTGATCCTCACGCTCAAAGATGGCCTCGGCGAACAGTTCGCGGGCACCAGCAACGTCTATTACGCGATGAAGCACAGCCTCACGCCGCTCGGCACGATGGCCCACGAATATCTGCAGGCCTGCCAGGCGCTCGGTCCGCGGCTGCGCGATTCGCAGATCTTCGGCTTCGAGATGTGGGCGAAGGAATATCGCGGCGACCTCGGCATCGCGCTCTCGGACGTGTACGGCATGGAAGCCTTCCTGCGCGACTTCGACATGTACTTCTGCAAGCTGTTCGACGGCGCGCGTCACGATTCGGGCGACCCGTTCGACTGGGGCGAGCGCCTGCTCAAACACTACGAAGCGAATCGCTGCGACCCGCGCACCAAGATTCTGGTGTTCTCCGACGCGCTCGATATTCCGAAGGTGCTGCAACTCTACGAACGCTTCCGCGGCCGTTGCAAGCTGGCGTTCGGCGTCGGCACCAACCTGACCAACGACCTCGGCTACAACCCGCTGCAGATCGTCATCAAGATGGTTCGGTGCAATGGCCAGCCGGTCGCGAAACTGTCGGACTCGCCGGGCAAGAACATGTGCGACGACAAGGCCTATCTCGCCTATCTGCGTCAGGTATTCGGCATCGCGCAACCCGAGGAAGCGCCCGGCAAATAGTTTGCCCGCAGCACGCCGTGCGCGGCAATAGCCCGTTCGGCCAGGGTGTTCGCGCACGGGGTCGCCGGTATAATCCTTGGCATATCGCACGGCTGCCGACACGAGGATTTCGCCTATGGACACATCGACTGCCCGCCGCAACATCCTGGCGCGCATCCGCGCGGCGCAAGGGCGCGAGCCCGAGCCGTCCGCTTCCGAGCGCGCGGCCGCCACCGATTATCTAACGCGCCATCCGCAAGGTCCGCGTCCGGACATGCCGGCCGACCTCACCGCGCGCTTCATCGAAGAAGCGCTGAAAATGTCCACCACGGTAGACACCGTCGAGTCGTTGAACGACGTGCCTGCCGCCACCTACCGCTATCTCGATCAACACGCTTTGCCGCTGCAGGCCATCGCATGGCAAACGCTGCAAGATCTGCCGTGGGCCGAAGCGGGCCTCGGCGTTGAATTCCGCAAGCCGCGCGACGGCGACGTAGTCGGCCTCACGGGCTGTTTCTGTGCGACGGCGGAAACCGGCACCCTGGTGCTTCTGTCAGGTCCAGAGACTTATGCGTCGGCGGGTCTGCTGCCGGAAACGCATATCGCGATCGTCCCGGCTTCGCGAATCGTCGCCGGGCACGAAGACGCGTTTGGTTTGATCCGCAGCGAACGCGGCGAACTTCCGCGGGCGGTCAATTTTGTCTCCGGACCTTCGCGTACCGGCGATATCGAACAAACCATCGTGCTTGGCGCACATGGACCGTATCGGGTTCATGTGATCGTCGTGCGTGGCGCCTGAGCGGGGCGGGCCGGCGCGTCTTAACCGGCGCGCTCCGGCTCGCTGCATCGAGGAAATCAACAGGATGAAACGACACGCCGTACCGGCGCGCATGGCGCATGCCGCCGCGCTGAATCTCGCGCTGATCTTTGCATTGACGATGTGGGCGCAGCCGGCTTCGGCGGCAACGCTCGACGGCGCGTCGCTGTCGGCGCTGTGGGGTTTGCCGTTCGCGGGCGTGTTGTTGTCGATCGCCGTGTTTCCGTTGATCGCGCCGGCGTTCTGGCATCACCATTTCGGCAAGATCGCGGCAGCGTGGGCGTTGCTGTTTCTCGTGCCGTTCGCGTTCGTGTTCGGCGCAGGCATCGCGTTCGGCACGTTCATCCATGCGCTGCTCGAAGAGTACATACCCTTCATCGTGCTGTTGACCGCGCTCTACACCGTAGCGGGCGGCATTTGCGTACGCGGCAATTTGCGCGGCACGCCCGCGCTGAACACGGCAATCCTCGCGCTCGGCACTGTGCTTGCCAGCATCATGGGCACGACGGGCGCCGCCATGCTGCTGATCCGTCCATTGCTGCGCGCCAACGACAACCGCAAGCACGTCGTCCACGTCGTCGTGTTCTTCATTTTTCTGGTGGCGAACGCGGGTGGTTCGCTTTCGCCGCTTGGCGATCCTCCGCTCTTTCTCGGCTTTCTCCAGGGCGTCGATTTTTTCTGGACGACCACGCATCTTGCATTGCCCATGCTGTTCATTTGCGGCGTGCTGCTCGCGGGTTTTTACGCGCTCGATTCATACTATTTTCGACATCGGGAAGAGCAGCGTTCGCCCTTTCTCGATCCCACGCCGGATTCGCCGCCGCTCGGCATCGACGGCAAGATCAATTTCCTGCTGCTGGCCGTGGTCATCGCGCTCGTGCTGATGAGTGGACTCTGGAAGCCGGGTGTGATGTTCGACGTGTTCGGCACACATGTGGCATTGCAGAACGCCGTGCGCGATATCGCGCTGATCGGCGTGAGCCTGCTCTCGCTTGCGATCACACCGCGCGCCGCGCGCGCCGGCAACGACTTCAACTGGGCGCCGATCGAAGAAGTCGCCAAACTTTTCGCCGGTATCTTCGTGACGATCGCGCCGGTCATCACGATCTTGCGCGCGGGAGAAGCGGGCGCTTTCGCAGGCATCGTCCATCTGGTCAACGACGCGGCTGGGCAGCCGCACGACGCGAGCTACTTCTGGGCGACCGGCCTGCTATCGTCCTTTCTCGACAACGCGCCGACCTATCTGGTGTTCTTCAATCTGGCCGGCGGTAACGCACAAACGCTCATGACCACCGGCGCCACGACGCTGGCGGCCATCTCGGCGGGTGCCGTGTTCATGGGCGCGAACAGTTATATCGGCAATGCGCCCAATTTCATGGTCAAGGCGATTGCAGAATCTCGCGGTGTTCGCATGCCGAGTTTCTTTGCGTATCTGGGTTGGTCCGGCGCGGTGTTGATGCCGCTTTTTCTCGTCACCGCCTGGCTTTTTTTCTAAGCTGATTGACGGCGCCGAGGCAACTGAACTCGACGCGCTATTCGGAGAATTGCAATGCAGAAGATCCTTGTTGCCCGCCCGATCTTTCCCGATGTGGTCGAACGGCTCAAGCAGTACTTCGACGTGGAATGGAACGAGGGCGAAGTGTTGTCCGCGGATGAACTCACACGCCGTCTCGCCGACAAAGACGGCGCCTTGACCGCGGGTGATCCGGTCGGTCCGTCGCAGCTCGCCGCAGCGCCGCGTTTGCGCGTGGTGTCGAACATGGCGGTGGGTTACAACAACTTCGACATGGCGGCATTCAATGCGTCGAACGTGCTGGGCACCAACACGCCGGACGTGCTCAACGAGTCGACGGCAGATTTCGGTTGGGCGCTGATGATGGCCGCCGCGCGACGCATCGCGGAGTCCGAACACTGGCTGCGTGCGGGCAAGTGGCAGAAGTGGTCGTACGACGGCTTTCTGGGTACGGACCTGTACGGCTCCACGCTCGGCGTGATCGGCATGGGCCGCATCGGCCAGGCGCTGGCACGCCGCGCCAGGGGTTTCAACATGCAGGTCATCTATCACAACCGTTCGCGCGTCTCGCCGCAAATCGAGGCCGAGCTGAACGCAGAGTACGTCTCGAAGCCGGATCTGCTGCGTCGCGCAGACCACGTGGTGCTGGTTTTGCCGTACACGCGCGAGAATCATCACACCATCGGCGCGGCCGAACTCGCCGCGATGAAGCCGACCGCCACGCTCACCAACATCGCGCGCGGCGGCATCGTCGACGACGCGGCGCTCGTCCAGGCTTTGCGCACGAAGCAGATTGCCGCCGCGGGTCTCGACGTCTATGAGGGCGAGCCGAATCTGAACCCCGACTTGCTCAGCGTGCCGAACGTGGTGCTGACGCCGCATATCGCGAGCGCCACCGAAGCCACGCGCCGCGCCATGGCGAATCTCGCCGCGGACAATCTGATTGCCGCCTTGGGCGAAGGTCCGAATGCGGGCAATCCGCCGAATCCGGTCAACCCTGAAGTCATCGGCCGGGCGCGTTCATGACCATGATTCTCGTGGCGGCCGTCGCGGTGCTGGCGGTCGCCCTGGTTATCGCATTGGCGTTGCTGATTCGCGCGTCGGGTCGCGAGGCGGACAGCGAGCAGTTCGAGATTCTCGCCGAGCGTATCGACGCCGCGGCCGACGCGCAGTCGCACGCCTACGAGAGGCTCGAGCGGCAGTTGCGCAACGATATCGCCGAGACGGCGCGTGTCTCGCGTACCGAGCAGAGCAGCGGCTTCGCGCACTTTCAGCAAACGCTCGCTTCGCAGTTCAGCAGTATGACGACGGTTCAGGCGGGCAAGATCGACGGCTTCGCGCAACAACTCGACGTGGTGCGTCACGGTCTGCAACAGCAGGCGCAAATGGCGCGTGACGAACAGTCCCGCACGCTCAAACAGTTCGGCGAAACGCTCACGCTGCAACTCGGGCAACTCACCGAGGCCAACGACCGGCGCTTCGCCGAAGTGCGCGCGACCATCGAGCAGCGTCTGAAAGACATCGAGGCGAACAACTCGACGAAGCTGGAAGAAATGCGCCGCACCGTCGACGAGAAGTTGCACGCCACGCTGGAACAGCGTCTGGGCGAGTCGTTCAAGCAGGTGTCCGACAGGCTGGAGCAGGTTCATCGCGGCCTGGGCGAAATGCAGACGCTTGCCGCCGGTGTCGGCGATCTGAAGAAAGTGCTCACCAACGTGAAGACGCGCGGCACGTGGGGCGAGGTTCAACTCGAAGCGCTGCTGGAACAGTTGCTCACGCCCGACCAGTACGCGAAAAACGTCGCGACGATACCGAAGAGCGGCGATCGCGTGGAGTTCGCCATCAAGCTGCCGGGTCGCGCGGAGCCGGGCGGCGCGAGCACACCGGTGTGGCTGCCGATCGACGCAAAGTTTCCGCGCGAAGACTACGAGCGGTTGATCGACGCGCAGGAACGTGCCGACCCTGTCGCGGTGGAAGAAGCTTCGCGCGCGCTCGAAGCGCGAATCCGGGCCGAGGCGCGCACGATTGCGGAGAAGTATGTGTCGCCGCCGCACACCACGGATTTTGCGCTGCTGTTTCTGCCGACCGAAGGGCTGTACGCCGAGATCCTGCGTCGTCCTGGCCTGACGGATATGTTGCAACGCGACTATCGCGTGACGATCGCCGGTCCCACTACGTTGACCGCATTGCTCAACAGTTTGCAGATGGGTTTCCGGACGCTTGCCATCGAGCAGCGTTCGAGCGAAGTGTGGCAGGTGCTCGGCGCGGTGAAAACGGAATTTGGCAAGTTCGGCGACGTGTTGGCGAAGACCAAAGCGCAACTCGAAACCGTCACGCGGTCGATCGAAGCGGCGGAGACACGCACGCGAGTCATGAACCGCAAGCTGCGCGACGTCGAGGCGTTGCCGGGCGACGAGGCGAGTGGGTTGCTCGGAGATGCTCTAGCCGGTGTGGACCCCGACGAGTCCTGAAGCGATTCAGTTCAGCGCGGACGGGCCGGCGTTCGAGCCGAATTTCAAGCGGTATTTCAAGCGCCGGGGCGGGCGGTCGCGGCCAGTTGTTCGAGCGCGCCGCCTGTCAGCCGCACGACGCGCCAGTCGGGCATGACCGTCGCGCCCAATTTTTCGTAGAAACCGATAGCCTGTTTGTTCCAGTCCAGCACGGTCCACTCGAAACGTCCGCATTGCCGCTCCACCGCGATCGACGCGAGGTGCGCCAGCAAGGCCGTGCCGAGACCGCTGCCGCGTTGTGACGGCTGCACGTAGACATCTTCCAGGTAGAGCCCGCGTTTGCCCACGAAGCTCGAATAATTATGGAAGAACAACGCGTATCCCACGATGCGCTCACCGTCTTGCGCAACCAGTGCCTCGATGGACGGGCGTGGGCCAAATAGCGCGTCGTGCAAGCCGTCCTGAGTGGCGACGAATACGTGCGTCAGGCTTTCGAACTCGGCCAGTTCGTAAGTCAGTGCGAAGATCGCGGCGACGTCGGCGGGCGTGGCCTCGCGAATCTCCGCGGTCATCACGCTTCTTCCGGCGCGTCGGTCAGCTGGATTTCAATGCCGCCGAAACGCGACGCTACCCAGTTGTACGCATGGCAAGCAATCCACAGCAGGACGAAGCCGAGAATCGCATTGAGCAGCAGCGCGCTGAACACCGTGCTCAGTTCCACGGAGCCGTAGCGAATGAACGCAACCAGCACGCCGAGCAGCACGATAGGCACCGAGAAGGTCAGATACACGAGGATAAGCGCCTTGGCCGTTTGTCCCGGTGCAATGAACGAGATCTGTTTTTTCATCTAAGTCAAACCCGTGTGTCGTAGTGGTAATGGGTAATTTTTTAATCTGAATCTGCCGCCGTGATCGCAGGTGGCGGGCAGTGTCAGATGAGCCCGTCGAACAGCATGATCTCGACGCGTTCGCCCTCGGCGATATCGGCCTGGTCATGACCGAGTATCAGGAAGCAATTCGCCTCGCTCATCGAACTCAGCACGCCGGAGCTTTGCGAGCCGGTGGGCGTGACGTGCCACTCGCCTTGCGCGTCGCGCGCGGCAACGCCACGCTGGAATTCGGTGCGCCCGGCGCGCTTGCGGATCGGTTGACGGCTTGCTGCGTGAATGACCGGCAGCGGCGACGGCGTGGCGCCGGCCATCAGCAGCAATGTTTCGCGCACGATCTGGTAGAAGGTCACCATGACGGCGACGGGATTGCCCGGCAAGCCGAAGAATAACGCAGGCAGCCCGACGCCCGGACGTTCACCGGACCAGACGCGGCCGAAGGCGAGCGGGCGCCCCGGACGCATCGCCAGACTCCAGAAGGCGACGTCGCCGAACGTGCGTAACAACTGCTTGGTGAAATCCGCCTCGCCGACCGAAACGCCGCCCGAGGTGAGTACCACGTCGGCGCTGGCCGCGGCGCTGCGCAACGCGGCCTCGAGCGCAGCGGGCTCGTCGCGCACGACGCCGAGATCGAGCGTGTCCACATTCAGACGCCGCAGCATGGCAAACAGCGTGTAGCGATTGCTGTCGTAGACGCAGCCCGATTCGAGCGGCTGGCCGATCGAGCGAAGTTCGTCGCCGGTCGAAAAGAACGCCACGCGCAGGCGTCGACGCACATGAACTTCGCCGATGCCGAGCGAGGCCAGCAAGCCGAGATCCGAAGCGCGCATGATGCGGCCGGCGCGCAACGCTACATGGCCGCGCGCGAGGTCTTCGCCAGCCAGCCGGCGATTGCCGCCGGCTTTGACGGCGGCGGCGGAAAAACGGATCGAACTGGCGTCGGCGCTTCGCTCCACGAGTTCTTGTGGCACGACCGTGTCGCAATCGGCGGGCATGCAGGCGCCCGTCATGACGCGCACGCATTCGGTGGCCCCGATGTGGCCGGGAAACGGATGACCCGCCAGCGCCTTGCCGGCGATCGTCAGCTCCACGGTGCTCGCGGCGGCGTCGAGCGCCGAGCCTTTGAACGCGTAACCGTCCATCGCGGAGTTGTCGTGCGCGGGGACGTCGATGGGCGAGACGATGTCCTCGGCCAGCACGCGGTCTAGCGCATCGCGCAGCGGCACGCGCTCGACCGCGTCGACCGGCGTTGCCCATTGGCGGACAATCGCCTGAGCAGCCGGAACGGGTAGCGCGTGAGGATCGTACTGCGCGACGCAGCTTGAAAATTCGTTAGGCGTGGTCATGAAGGGCTGGGCGTCGCGACCGGAGGCGCGAGCGGCAATGCCGTGCGGCCGGAGCAGGATTTCAACCGGGCCTCAGGAACGCTCGAGGTCGGCGAGTTCTTGTAACGAATTGATATTGTAAAACGCGCGCTCGTCGGTAAAGACGACTTCCACGGTCGTGTGGCGTTCGTACCACGCGCGTACCTTACGTTCGCCTGCTTCCAGATAGGCTGCGAGCGAGTCCGCCAGACGGGTGTGAAGGAGGGCGAAGACCGGGTGCAGCGAGCGGTTCCCGTCGGCACCGAGCGTGGTGACGGTGGCGATATCCGCGTGACTGGCTTGCAGCGCTTCTTCAAGACGCGCCGCGAGATCGGCGGGAAAGCCGGGCGTATCGCACGGCGCGCTCAGTAACAGTTCGGTGGTGGTGCAGCGCAAGCCGGCGAGCAGGCCGGCCAGCGGTCCCGGAAAGCCAGGCAAAGTGTCGGCGACGACGTTCGCGCCGAACGGCGTGCCCAACGCGGTGTACACATCGGCGTGCCGGTTGGCGCTGATCAGCAGCTTGCTGGTTTGCGGCGCAAGGCGCTTCAGGACATGCGAGGCGAGCGGTTCGCCGCGCAATAGTTGCAGGCCTTTGTCCACGCCGCCCATCCGCATGCCACGGCCGCCGGCGAGAACAAGACCGGTGATGCGTGCCTGCCCGTGCGTTGTCGGCGTGCTCGCGATTTCGCTCACTCAGCCGCCGATATACGACATTTCTACGCGGCGCCCGTCGCGCGGAACCAGTTCGGCCGTATTGCTGCCGCGCAGTTGCGAGTAACGGTCGCTGCGGTCCTGCCAGATTTCGGCGATGGCGGTAGCGATTTCGGCGTCGTCGGCGCCGGTGCGCAGCAGCGCGCGCAAGTCGTGACCCGACGAGGCGAACAGACAAAGATACAGTTTGCCTTCGGTCGACAAGCGGGCGCGCGTGCAGGTGCTGCAAAACGCCCGCGTCACGCTGGAAATCACGCCGATCTCGCCGCCATCCACGTAGCCCCAGCGTTGGGCGGTCTCGCCCGCGCTGTGCGCTTCGAGCGGCACCAGCGGGAAATGTTCGGCGATGCGCCCGACGACATCGGCGGACGGCAGAACTTCGGTCATGTTCCAGCCGTTCGACGTGCCGACGTCCATATATTCGATAAACCGCAGCACGACGCCCGAGCCTTTGAAATGCCGCGCCATCGGCACGATTTCGCTGTCGTTGGTGCCGCGTTTGACCACCATGTTGACCTTCACCGGCGCGAGTCCCACGGCGTGGGCCGCGGCAATACCGTCGAGCACGTCGGCGACGGCGAAGTCGGCGTCGTTCATCCGGCGGAAGAGGGTGTCGTCGAGCGCGTCGAGGCTGACGGTCACGCGGCTCAGGCCGGCGTCACGCAAACTGCGAGCTTTGCGCTCGAGCAGTGAGCCGTTGGTGGTGAGCGTCAGATCGAGCGGACGGCCTTCCGGCGTGGTAAGCCGCGCGAGGCGCTCGATAAGGAATTCCAGATTCTTACGCAGCAGCGGCTCGCCGCCGGTCAAACGGATTTTTTCGACGCCATGTGCGACGAACAGACGCGCCAGTCGCTCGATTTCCTCGAAGCTAAGCAGCGCGCTGTGGGGAAGAAACTCATAGTTCTTGTCGAATACCGCGCGCGGCATGCAATACACGCAACGGAAATTGCATCGGTCGGTTACCGAAATGCGCAGGTCGCGCAGCGGACGCGCCATTGCGTCGTGCAGCACGCCGCTGGGCGCCTGCACGGGGCCGGAGACAACCGGCCTCGCGCTGAAGTCGGTAACAGGAATGATGCGTCGCGACATGAGTTACTTCGTGAATGCCTGTAAGAAAACAGACTTTCATTCTAACGGAAATGGCCGAGCTTCCCCCTGCACCCCAAGGGCTATCGGGGTATACCGGAAGACGCATGAACCGGCGGGCATCCATAAAAACAAAAAGCCCGCCGGTTTGGGCGGGCTTTCTGTGTTTCGGCTTGCTTACTGCGGATGCTTGCCGGTTTCCACCATCTGCATCGGCGCGGTTTCGACCGGCGGCAACGCCTTACGCTCGCGACCCACCCGAACCGGCTTGACGGCCTGAGCGGCCGCTTCCTGCGCGGCGCGGAACTTGTCGGCGTCCGTATTCACCCAGACGAGGCCGGCTTGTTCCAGGACCGGCTTGAGCGCTTCGTCAGTCGACGCCGTGCTGCGAGCAGCTTGCGGCGCCACGGCGACCGGTGCCGGCTCGACCGCGGGTTCGACTGCCTGAACCGCTGCAGGCTCGAATGCCGGTGCGACTACCGGAGCCGGTGCCGTTTGCGCGACGACCGGTGCAGGCTCGACGATTTCCGCTTGCGGTGCGGGCTGGACGGCCGGTGCTTCAACCGGAGCGGCCGGAGCCGGGGCTTCAGCGTGGACCGGTGCAACTTCGGCTTGCGCGGCAACCGGTGCGGCAGCGCTTTCGACCGGCGTTTCGGCCGGGGTGTGAAGCGGGATGTGAACCGGCGCTTCAGCCGTTACATGAGCCGGCGCGTCGACGTGAGCGACCGGTTCGACGAGCGAAACCGTTTCGCTAGCGGCCGGCGCAGCCTGTGCCGTTTCGACCGGCGCGGCGGCTTGCGCCACCGGAGCCTGTTCGACCGGCACCGCGGTTTCCGACTTTGCTGCCTTCTCGACGGCCAGAGCCGGCGTTTCGGCGGTAGCGTGCAGTTCGGTTACCACGGCGGTTTCCGTGGCAACTGCTGCAACCACGACTTCCACCGGCGTCACTTCCGTCGCCTGATGCGTCCCGGCGCTGGCTTCTTCGAGCTTACGCTCGGCCGGCTGATGCGCGGTGCGGACCGGTGCTTCTTCGCCGACGTTGGCATTGTCGCCTTCGGCTTCCGCGACATCCGCAGCCAGATTGCCGTTCACGTCTTCTTCACGCTCACGACGACCACCGCGACGACCGCGACGACGACGGCGGCGTTCTTCACCGTCACGCGCCACGGCTTCCTGATCGACCGGCGCGCCGGTTTCGGTCAGGGCAGCCTGATTTTGCGCCAGTTCTTCGGCCGATTGCGCTTCGCCCTGTATCAGGGCGTCTGCTGCTTCCGCCTGCGGCTTGCGGCGCTCGCCGCGCTCTGCACGCTCGCCACGTTCACGGCGCTCGCCGCGTTCCTGACGTTCACCACGTTCGGCGCGCGGTGCGCCATCCACGGTTTCCGGGCGTTCAGCGCTGCGATTGTCGCGCTCGCGACCCTCACGCGGCTCGCGAGCCTCGCGCGGTTCGCGGCCCTCGCGGGCTTCACGCGGCTCACGATTGCCACGCGGTTCGCGTCCTTCGCGTCCTTCACGTCCTTCGCGGGCTTCACGGGCCTCGCGAGGTTCACGACCCTCACGCACCTCACGCACCTCACGACCTTCGCGCGGTTCACGTTCTTCGCGACGTTGCGACGGTTGCTGGCCTTGAGCTTGACGGCCGCCGGCCGCACCTTCGCTACGGCCGGCTGCGTCGCGGCCGCCTGCGCCGCTACGGCGATTGCGGTTGCGCTCGCCGCCACGTTCGCCGGTGCGTTCACCGCGTTCCGTGCGTTCGCCGCGTTGCGGACGTGCCGGCTTCTCGGTGGTAGCCGGAGCGACCGGCGCCGGAGCGGACGGTTGCATGCCGAACAGGTTCTTCAACCAGCCGATGAAACCGCCGCTCGCCGGCGTGACCGCCACGGGAGCCGGCGTTGCAGCCGGACGAACCGGGGCGCTCGGCGCCGGCTTCTCAGGCGTGATGCCCTTGACCGCCGCTTCCTGCTTCGGCTTCACTTCTTCGGTGCGCTTGCTGTAGCCGGTTTCCGACTCGAGCTCGCGAGCCGCTTCTTCGGCCATCTTCCACGAAGCGCGCGGATCGTCGAGGCGCGCGTCGTCGTGACGCAGACGCTCGAGTTTGTAGTGCGGCGTGTCCAGATGCTTGTTCGGGATCAGGACGACATTGACCTTGAAACGCGATTCGATCTTGTTGATTTCGGCGCGCTTTTCGTTCAGCAGGAAGGCGGTCACTTCGACCGGCACCTGGCAATGGATCGCCGCGGTGTTTTCCTTCATCGCTTCTTCCTGAATGATCCGCAGCACTTGCAGCGCGGACGATTCGGTATCGCGGATGTGGCCCGTGCCGTTACAACGCGGGCACGTGACGTGGCTTCCTTCCGACAGGGCCGGGCGCAGACGCTGACGCGACAGTTCCATCAGGCCGAAGCGCGAGATCTTGCCCATCTGGACGCGAGCGCGGTCGTGCTTGAGCGCGTCTTTCAGGCGTTGCTCGACTTCACGCTGGCTCTTGGCCGATTCCATGTCGATGAAGTCGATCACGATCAGGCCGCCCAGGTCGCGCAGGCGCAACTGGCGGGCGACTTCGTCGGCGGCTTCGAGGTTGGTGCGCGCGGCGGTTTCCTCGATGTCGGCGCCCTTGGTGGCGCGCGCCGAGTTCACGTCGATCGCGACCAGTGCTTCCGTGTGGTCGATCACGATTGCGCCGCCCGAAGGCAGCGGCACCGTGCGCGAGTACGCGGTTTCGATCTGGTGTTCGATCTGGAAGCGCGAGAAGAGCGGCACGTCGTCGTGGTAGCGCTTCACCTTGCTGACATTATCCGGCATCACGATATCCATGAAGGCGCGTGCCTGGTCATGGATTTCGGTGGTGTCGATCAGAATTTCGCCGATGTCGGGCTGGAAGTAATCGCGGATCGCGCGGATCACGAGGCTCGATTCGAGATAAATCAGCATCGGCTGACCGCTCGAACCGCTTTGCGACGCGGCCTCGATGGCGCGCCACAGTTGCATCAGGTAGTTCAGGTCCCACTGCAGCTCTTCGGCCGAGCGGCCGATACCGGCCGTGCGAGCGATGATGCTCATGCCTTCCGGCAATTGCAGTTGCGCCATGGTTTCGCGCAGTTCCTGACGGTCGTCGCCTTCGATCCGGCGCGACACGCCGCCGCCGCGCGGGTTGTTCGGCATCAGCACAAGGTAGCGGCCGGCAAGCGAGATGAACGTGGTCAGGGCCGCGCCCTTGTTGCCGCGCTCTTCTTTTTCAACCTGGACGATCAGTTCCTGGCCCTCGCGCAGGGCGTCCTGGATGCGCGCGGAGCGCATATCGACGCCGTCGCGGAAGTACTGGCGGGCGACTTCCTTGAACGGGAGAAAACCGTGGCGGTCTTCGCCGTAGTTGACGAAACAGGCTTCGAGCGACGGCTCGATGCGCGTAATGATGCCCTTGTAAATATTGCCTTTGCGCTGTTCGCGCCCGGCGGTTTCGATGTCGATATCGATGAGTTTTTGCCCATCGACGATGGCTACGCGCAGTTCTTCCTGCTGCGTTGCGTTGAACAACATTCGTTTCATTGAACGGCTCCAGAGCGGCTTAGCGTGGCCGCCGGCTGCGCGGTTGTCAGTCGCGAGAGCCGGCGGGCAGCGGCATGCCGCGCCTTATTGTGTTTTCACAAAGCACGCTGGAGCGGGAAAAATGGCGGGAGAATTGCCTGAGAGGGCCCGGCCCCATTAGCTGAGGGGCACGGTGCCGCAGGGCACATGCGAACACGGCTTCAAATAACGACCCGACACGCCGCGGGTTCTGCCAGCAGACCTTCATAAGCCTTTCGTCCACTCTCGCCGGTGCGCCAACTGGGCGCGTGACCGGAGGGTCGGAGGCTGCGGTCATGCCGCAACGGGAAGTTCGCGCAGGCGGCGCGTCTTTTCCTGCTGGGGGTGTCTCGCCTCATTTTGACGTCGCCATGTCTTGTACTTTCTACAAGACGCCTCGGGCGCACGCCGTATTTTCGCAACTCGCAGCTTCGTACAGCAGGGCGTCAGTCCGCCCTCTACTCAAGCTGAAAGTTAAATTCTTTTTTACCAAAATTCCGTTACCGTCGAAGCTGACCTTGACCGAACGCGCCTGTGGGCGCCGTCCCTGCCGGGCACTGACTTCGTGCGTGCAACTTGTTGCATCTCATTTTCAGGGTGAGCAACCAGACCCCGGCGCAAGTAAAATAACGGTTTATCGCTTGCACCTGCGCAATCCGCCCGAATTCCGGACACTGCGCCGGCCGCCGCAGACTGCTGGGCAAATTATATTCAGAATGAAAGAGTTAGGCAAAATATCCCAGAAATCGGTCGCAAGCGACCAGGTCTCGATGATCGAGATCGACGACAGTGCGGCCGGACAGCGCATTGACAACTTCCTTTTGCGCGTCTGTAAAGGCGTGCCCAAGAGCCATATCTATCGCATTCTGCGCAGCGGCGAAGTACGCGTGAATAAGGGCCGGATAGACGCGCAGTACCGCCTGGAACTGGGCGATCTGGTGCGCGTGCCGCCCATTCGCGTCGCCCAGCCCAACGAGCCGGCGGCCCACGCGCCGATTCCCGGCGCCGACTTCCGGATCATTTTCGAAGACGACCACATGCTCGTCATCGATAAACCGGCCGGCGTGGCGGTTCACGGTGGCAGCGGCGTCGCGTTCGGCGTGATCGAGCAGATGCGCGAGGCGCGGCCTCAGGCCAAGTTTCTCGAACTCGTGCACCGTCTGGACCGCGAAACGTCCGGCATCCTCATGCTGGCCAAGAAGCGTTCGGCGCTGGTGAACCTCCACGAGCAGATTCGCGAGAACAAGATGGATAAGCGCTACTATGCGTGCGTCCATGGCCAGTGGGCGAGCGATTGGGGCCGGCGGCGTGCCGTCAAGGAGCCCTTGCACAAATATCTGACGGCAGACGGCGAGCGGCGCGTGCGCGTTCAGGCCGACGGCCTGGCGTCGCACACAGTTTTCAATCTGATCGACCGTTGGCCGGAATACGCGCTGCTCGAGGCCGAACTGAAGACGGGCCGTACGCACCAGATTCGTGTGCACTTGCAGCATCTGGAACTGCCGATCGTCGGCGATGCCAAATACGGCGATTTCGCCCTCAACAAGGCTTTGGCGAGGGCCAACGCCAAGCCGGGCCTGAAGCGCATGTTCCTGCACGCTTATCGGCTCAAGCTGGCGCATCCGTCCACCGGCGCGCCGCTGCAGTTCGAGGCGCCACTGCCGGCAGAATGCCGCGCGTTCATCGCGCAGCTCAACGAATTACGAAATGGGTCGAACCCGGAGACGACAACGCATGGCTAGAGAGCAATTTGACCTGATCGTCTTCGACTGGGACGGAACGCTAATGGATTCGACCGCGCACATCACGCGCAGCATCCAGTCGGCGTGCCGCGATCTCGGCTTGCCGGTTCCCGCCGACGAGGCCGCCAGCTACGTGATCGGTCTGGGTCTGCGCGATGCGCTGCAGATCGCCGCGCCCACGCTCGATCCGTCCGATTACCCGCGCCTCGCTGAGCGTTACCGTTTCCACTATCTGGTGAAGGATCAGACCACCGAACTGTTCGTCGGCGTGCGCGAAATGCTGCAGGATCTGCGCGATCAGGGTTATCTGCTGGCTGTCGCAACCGGCAAGAGCCGCGTCGGACTGAACCGCGCACTCGATCAGTCACGCCTGACCAGCCTGTTCGACGGTACCCGCTGCGCCGACGAAACCTTCTCCAAGCCGCATCCGGCCATGCTTCACGAATTGACGCGCGAACTCGGGCAAGATCCGGCGCGCACGGTGATGGTCGGCGATACGACACACGATCTGCAAATGGCGATCAACGCAGGTGTGGCGGGCATCGGCGTGACCTACGGCGCGCATCCGGCCGACTCGCTGACGGCGCTGTCGCCTAAATTCGTGGCGTCGAGCGTCGGCGCGTTGTCTTCGTGGCTGCGAGAGAACGCATGAGCACGGCGGAAAATACGGGCGGGGCGGCCGAGGCCGTGCGCATCTGCGCGTCCATCGATCTGGTGGACGGCGGGGCGGGTGTGCGCCGTGCGGCCACCCTGGGCGGCGGCGAGGTGGTGGTGTTTTTTGTTCGCTATGACGGGCAGGCCTACGGCTACCTGAACCGCTGCGCGCACGTTCCCATGGAACTCGACTGGGCCGAGGGCCAGTTCTTCGAATCGTCCGGTTTATACTTGATGTGCGCTACTCACGGGGCGATTTACGCGCCGGACACCGGAAAATGCGTTGGCGGCCCGTGCCGTGGCGGGCGCTTGCGTCCCGTTCAGGTGGACGAACGCGACACGCCAGAGGGCCGCGCGGTATTCTGGTTGCCGGACGGTGAATTGCGCCCGGTAACACCCTGATTTTTCCTCCTTCGACCCATTCCACTGCACCGCATGTCCGACAATTTGACGCCCGAACCGAAGGAACCCTCCCTGACGGGCCGCGCCCGCCCGCCTGCCGACGAGCCGGGATGGGAGCGGGCCGCGCTCGAACGCATCGCGCTGGCGGCTATTAACGAGCAGCGCTCCGCGCGCCGGTGGAAAATCTTTTTCCGCTTCGTCTTTCTGATTGTCTTTTTGATTGCAATCTGGGCCGCAATCGATTTCTCCGGCGATAAAGTCGCGGCAACCGGCCGTCATACGGCGATGGTGACACTTGACGGCGAAATATCTGCCGATACCAATGCGAACGCTGAAGATATCGATGCCGCGCTGGCCAGTGCGTTCGACGATTCCGGTACCGCCGGCGTCATCCTGCGATGCAATAGCCCTGGTGGCAGCCCGGTGCAAGCGGGCATCATCTACAGCGAAATTCGTCGATTGCGTGCCAAATATCCGGCTATTCCGCTGTATGTGGTCGTCGGCGACATGTGTGCGTCCGGCGGCTACTATGCTGCGGCCGCGGCGGACAAGATCTACGTCGACAAGGCGAGCATTGTTGGCTCAATCGGCGTGCTGATGGACAGTTTTGGGTTCACCGGCCTGATGGACAAGCTGGGCGTGCAAAGGCGTTTGCATACTTCAGGCGAGAACAAGGGCTTTTTCGACCCATTCTCGCCGGAAACGCCGAAGATGGACGAACATGCGCAAGATATGCTCGATCAGATTCATGCGCAGTTCATCGACGCTGTGCGTCAAGGGCGGGGCAAGCGTCTGCATGAAACGCCGGACATGTTCTCGGGCCTGTTCTGGACGGGCCAAAAGAGTGTCGAACTCGGCCTAGCAGATGGTTTCGGCGACGCGGACTACGTCGCGCGCGAACTCTTCAAAGCGCCGGATATCGTCGATTACACGGTAAAAGAGAGTATTACGGACCGTGTAGCGCGTAAGTTCGGCGCTGCGGTCGGAAGCGGCGCTGTACACGCCATGGCGCTCGGCGGGAAATTCAATCTGCGTTGAGCCGGCGCTGAAGTGGTAGTACTGAAATTAGAAAAGCCCTGTACGACGTAACAATGTCGCGCAGGGCTTTTTATTTGCCGTCAATCTTGGTCGTCAAACAGCCAGAATTAGAAAAATTGCCGGCCGTTTGTGCAGATCGACCGCTGGCTTCTTCTTCCAGTCGGCCACCGTCCGACTAACAATGTTTTCCGTTTCCAGCGTCAGATCCACGGCGACACAGACCAGCGTCGAAGGCGCGCAGGTTGCAAGCAGCGTGTCGAGCAATGGTTTGTTCCGATAGGGCGTTTCAATAAATATTTGCGTTTGTTTAGCTTTGCGCGACTGTTGCTCCAGATCGCGCAGGCGCTTGGCGCGCTCGGTGGCGTCGACCGGCAGGTAACCGTGAAAGGCGAAACTCTGACCGTTCAGGCCGGAAGCCATCAACGCCAGCAAAATCGAGCTCGGACCGACGAACGGCACGACCTTCACGCCGCGCTCGTGCGCGCGGCGCACGAGCAGCGCGCCGGGATCGGCTACAGCGGGGCAACCCGCTTCGGACACCAGGCCGGCGTCCGTGCCCGCCAGCAAAGGCGCGAGCAGCTTGTCGATCTCGCCGGCAGGCGTGTTCACATTCAACTCGCGAATCTCGATTTCCTGAATCGGGCGCTCCGTGCCGACTTTTTTCAGAAACGCGCGCGTAGTTTTGGCGTTTTCGCCGATGTAGTACTGCAAAGCGGCAGCGCGGGCGCGAACCGGCGCGGGCAGAACGGCGTCGAGTGCCGTGGCGTCGCCTTCGCCGAGCGTGTTGGGAATCAAATATAGTGTGCCGCTCATTGCGCCTCCAGCAGTGGATATCCGGCCGCGAGCAGCATGTTCGACAGCGCGATCAGCGGCAGGCCGACGAGCGCCGTCGGGTCGTCGGAGTGAATGGCCTCCAGTAAGGCAATGCCCAGTCCCTCGGACTTCGCGCTTCCCGCAACATCGTAGGGCGTTTCCGCGAGCAGGTAGGCGTCGAGTGCAGCGTCCGACAGATTGCGAAAGCGCACGCGGGTGATGACATCCGTCGTCTGGGCGGCGCCGGAGCGGCTGTCGAACAGGCAAAGGGCGCTGTGGAACAGGACTTCGCGGCCACGCATCGCCTGTAATTGGGCGAGGGCCTTGTCGTGCGAGCCGGGTTTGCCGATCTGCAGACCGTCGTAGGTCGCGACCTGATCGGAGCCGATCACGAGCGCGCCGTCGCTGCCGTCGAGATGGTGCGCCACCGCGCGCGCCTTCGACTCGGCAAGACGCAAGGCCGTCACTTCAGGGGCTTCGCCCGCGAGCGGCGTCTCGTCGACCGCTGGCACAACGACGTCGAACGGCACGCGAAGCCGCTCGAGCAGCTCGCGACGATAGCGCGAACTCGAAGCCAGAATCAGGCGTGGCGGGCGTTTGGGGGAATCAGGCATGGTCGACCGGAAGCAAAAGAGGCGGGGCGTACCGGCTCGCGCAAAACATGCGCGGGTACGGGCTTAAGTGTTTGACTCGAAAAGACAAAACGGATATGATTTTGGGCTTTTCATCGGTATGCTATTGCGCAGGCGGGCTATTCACGTGCACAAATCGTGCATCGTGTTGGCGTCTCGCGGGTTCTTTCGCAAACCGATTTACCCCGGCGAAATCCTTGCCGACGCAGGAGCGCACATGACTCAACATCCTGGCAACCCTGCTGGTCTGTCCGACCCGCATAGTCTCGATCTGTTCGAATTTGCGCGGAGTGGGCGCCAGGCCGCGGGTGTCGTGCGCGTCTCGCAACTGCCGCGCATGTTAAACGAAGTGCCGGCAGAAGCGCCAGACCGCGATACCGCGTTCACCTGGCAGGCAGAAGGAACGACGCAGCCGGAATTGCAGGACGATGGCACCGAGGGTCCGCAACCTTATTTAAGGATGGCGATTCACGGTTCCGCATGGCTCGAATGTCAGAGGTGCATGACACCGTACTTGCAGGCATTCAACGTCGATGCAACTTACCGGATCGTCAACACTGAGGCGGAAGCCGAAGAGTTTCCGCTCGACGAGGATGAAGTCGAAGTGATCGTGGGTTCGCGCCAGTTCGATCTCATCGACTTGATCGAAGAAGAGTTGCTGCTTTCCTTGCCGCTCGTGCCCAAGCACGAGGTATGTCCCAAAGTACACGAGAGCCTTGTCTCTGGTGTCGCGGGTACGGAAGGCGAGGCCGACGAAGCCTCGTTGGACGAAGCCGATGAGGGTGACGAACCCAAGCGGCCCAATCCTTTCGCGGCGCTCGAAAGTCTTAAGCGCGGTGAGTCGGGCGACAAGAAGCACTGAACAGTTGCATGGGAGCGCGATGCGGGCGCATTGGCCATTCGGCCTATGGCGGACACCGAGTCGGGCTGTGTTAGAATTCGGAAAATTTTTAGGAGTTAGTCATGGCAGTTCAACAAAATAAGAAGTCGCCGTCGAAGCGCGGCATGCACCGTTCGCACGATTTCCTGACGGCAGCGCCGCTGGCCGTGGAACCGAGCACGGGCGAAGTGCATCTGCGTCACCACGTTAGCCCGAACGGCTACTATCGCGGTAAGAAAGTCGTCAAGACGAAGAACGACTAATCGTTTCACTGCGTTGCGCCCTTTGGCGTTTCGCGTGGCGATCGGCTCGCTTGACATTTTCCCGGCTCGACAAAAAGGCGGCATTGATTTGCCGCTTTTTTGTGTCGAACGCAGTCTGCGCTGTAGTGCTGGCTGCGGTCCCATGCAGGGCGTCTGAAATTCGTCGCACTCCATGACAGTAAAGCTCACGATAGATTGCATGGGAGGCGACCACGGCCCGTCCGTGACCGTTCCCGCTGCCGTTAACTTCGTTCGCTCGCATCCCGATGCGCACTTGCTGCTGGTCGGCATTGAAAGTGCAATTCGCGCGCAGCTGAAAAAGCTAAAGGCTCAGGACCTGCCGGCGCTGACCGTCGTACCCGCTTCCGAAATCGTCGCAATGGACGATCCGGTTGAAGTCGCGCTGCGCAAGAAAAAAGATTCGTCCATGCGCGTGGCGCTGAACCGCGTCAAGGAAGGCGAGGCGCAAGCCTGCGTTTCCGCCGGCAATACCGGCGCGCTGATGGCGGTTTCTCGCTATGTGCTGAAAACGCTGTCGGGCATCGAACGCCCGGCCATCGCGTCAGCGCTGCCCAATCCCAATGGCTACACGATGATGCTCGACCTCGGCGCCAACGTCGATTGCGAGCCGCAGCATCTGCTGCAGTTCGCTGAGATGGGGCACGCGCTCGTGTCCGCGCTCGAAGGCAAGGAGCGGCCCACCATCGGCCTGCTCAACATCGGCGAAGAAGTCATCAAGGGTAACGACACCATCAAACGTGCGGGCGAACTGCTGCGTGCGAGTACACTCAACTTTCACGGCAATGTCGAAGGTAACGATATCTTCAAGGGCACGGTCGACGTCATCGTGTGCGATGGTTTCGTCGGCAATGTGGCACTGAAGACGTCGGAAGGCCTCGCGCAAATGCTCTCCAATATCATCAAGGAAGAGTTCGGCCGGTCGTGGCTCACGAAGGTTATGGCGGTTCTTGCGCTGCCGGTATTGATGCGCTTCAAGAAGCGCGTCGATCATCGGCAATACAATGGTGCTGCCCTGTTGGGTCTGCGCGGCCTCGTGATCAAGAGTCACGGTTCGGCAGACGCCTACGGGTTTGAGTGGGCTATCAAACGCGGGTATGATGCCGTCAAAAACGGCGTGCTGGAACGCCTTGCGCGTGCGATGGAAGAGAACGCGGGTTCTCTCGAACAGGCGGCGCGCGACACGAGCGGTGCGGGTCACGCAAGCCCGATCGCCGGCCAGCCCGCCGAGCCCTACGCTGCGCAATCCTCGAAGGCATAATGGCTCAATCGACAATTTTTTCCCGCGTGCTGGGCACCGGCAGCTACCTGCCGCCTGCGCGCGTCACCAATCAGGAACTGGCTGAACGTCTCGCCAGGCAAGGCGTCGAAACGAGCGACGAGTGGATCGTCGCCCGCACCGGCATCCACGCGCGGCACTTCGCCGATCCTGATGTCACCACCAGCGATCTGGCGCTCATCGCATCGCAACGCGCGATCGAAGCCGCCGACATCGATCCGCAATCCATCGATCTGATCATCGTTGCGACCTCCACGCCCGACTTCGTGTTTCCGAGTACGGCGTGCCTGTTGCAGAACAAGCTCGGCATCAAGAACCATGGCGCGGCGTTCGACGTTCAGGCGGTGTGCTCCGGTTTCGCCTACGCAGTCGCCACTGCCGACAGCTTCATCCGCAGCGGTCAGCATCGCACGGCGCTCGTGATCGGCGCAGAGACATTCTCCCGTATTCTCGACTTCAACGATCGCACCACCTGCGTGCTGTTCGGCGACGGTGCGGGCGCGGTGATCCTGCAGGCGTCCGAAGAGCCGGGCGTGCTCGCCAGTGCATTGCATGCCGATGGCAGCCACTCGAACATCCTGTGCACGCCGGGCAATGTGAACGGCGGTGTCGTCGCCGGAAGCGCTTTCTTGCATATGGATGGCCAGGCTGTCTTCAAGCTCGCCGTCAACGTGCTCGAAAAAGTTGCGGTCGAAGCGCTGGCCAAGGCCGATCTGACGGCCGACCAGATCGACTGGTTGATCCCGCACCAGGCCAACATCCGCATCATGCAAAGCACCTGTCGCAAGCTGGGCTTGCCGCAGGAACGCATGGTCGTCACGGTGGGCGAGCACGGCAATACGTCGGCTGCGTCCATTCCGCTCGCATTTGACGTCGCAGTGCGTGACGGCCGCATCAAGCGCGGCGAGAATGTGCTGATCGAAGGCGTCGGCGGCGGCTTCACATGGGGCGCGTCGGTCATCCGTTATTGATGATTCGATAGCCGCGGCGTCCATTGGCGCCGCTCGCGGCGCGCAGGCTCGGACGTGAGCCATTGCGCGCCACCCACATCTGACTAATTCGATTTTGGGGACGTTATGAAATTCGCGTTCGTTTTTCCTGGGCAGGGCTCGCAGGCCGTCGGTATGCTCAACGCGTTTGGCGACCACAGCGTGGTGCGCGAAACGATTCAGGAAGCCTCTGATGCGCTCAACCAGGACCTCGGCAAGCTGATCGCCGAAGGCCCCGTCGAAGACCTGAATCTGACCACCAACACCCAGCCCGTCATGCTGACTGCCGCGTACGCGATCTATCGCGCGTGGCAGCAGGCCGGAGGCCCGAAGCCGGCCATCGTCGCCGGTCACAGCCTCGGCGAATATACGGCGCTGGTCGCCGCGGGCGCGCTTGCGTTTCGCGATGCCGTGCCGCTCGTGCGTTTCCGCGCGCAGGCCATGCAGACGGCGGTGCCGGTTGGCGAGGGCGCCATGGCCGCTATTCTCGGTCTCGACGACGACACGGTTCGCGCGGTTTGCGCTGAGGCCTCGGCGGCGGGCGTCGCCGAAGCAGTCAACTTCAATGCGCCTGCTCAGGTCGTGATTGCCGGCCACAAGGCCGCGGTTGAAAAGGCGTGTGAAGTCGCCAAGGCAAAGGGCGCGAAACGCGCATTGCCGCTGCCGGTGTCGGCGCCGTTCCACTCGTCCTTGCTGAAGCCTGCGTCGGACCAGTTGCGCGAGTATCTCGCGAGCGTCGACGTGCAGGTGCCGTCGATCCCCGTGATCAACAACGTCGACGTTGCCGTGGTGAACGAGCCGGCCAAGATCAAGGACGCGCTCGTGCGTCAGGCGGCCGGTCCCGTGCGTTGGGTCGAGACTGTGCAGGCGATCGCCGCGCAGGGCGTCACGCACGTGATCGAATGCGGTCCGGGCAAGGTCCTTGCGGGTTTGACCAAGCGTATCGACGGCAATCTGGCCGGCGCGTCAGTGTTCGATCCCGCGTCGCTCGAAGAAACGCTCAAGCTCGTGACGGCTGCCTGAGCGGCGCGTTGCGCGCTTCCAGGTCGACATCAAGAATTAATCAGCCCTCCGAAGGGCATCCGGACTGACAAGATGGAAAAGACTCTCGACAAACACATTGCAATCGTGACCGGCGCATCGCGCGGCATCGGCCGGGCCATTGCAATGGAACTGGCGCGCCTGGGCGCGACGGTGATCGGCACGGCAACTAGCGAAAGCGGCGCGGCGGCCATCACCGAAGCATTCGGCGCGGCCGGCGTGAACGGCCGTGGCGCGGTGTTGAACGTCAACGACGCGGCTGCGGCGGAAGCGCTGATCGACGGTACCGTCAAGGAGTTCGGCGCGCTGCACGTGCTGGTGAACAACGCCGGCATCACGCAGGATCAGCTCGCCATGCGTATGAAAGACGACGACTGGGATGCAGTGGTCGACACCAACCTCAAATCGGTGTTTCGTCTGTCGCGCGCAGTTTTGCGCCCGATGATGAAAGCGCGCGGCGGCCGCATCATCAACATCACTTCGGTGGTCGGTTCGGCCGGCAACCCTGGGCAGATCAACTACGCCGCGGCGAAAGCGGGCGTGGCGGGTATGACGCGCGCGCTCGCCCGCGAAATCGGCAGCCGTGGTATCACGGTGAATTGCATTGCGCCGGGCTTTATCGACACCGACATGACCAAGACCCTGCCGGAAGAGCAGCAAACCGCGCTGAAGGCGCAGATTCCGCTCGGACGTCTCGGCAGTCCCGACGATATCGCGCACGCCGTCGCGTTCCTGGCGTCGCCGCAAGCAGGCTATATCACCGGCACGACATTGCACGTGAACGGTGGGATGTACATGTCGTAACCAAATTCGGGTACTATCCGCGCCTTGATGCGTTTGCAAATGCGTAAGGCGCATGCCTTGACAGCAACCCGATGCGCCGCTTTTTTGCCGGGTCAAACCTGATAAAATGCGCGCACCTGTATTTTTGAACTTCTTTCCCTTGGAGGGGTAATGGACAATATCGAACAGCGCGTCAAGAAGATCGTCGCAGAACAACTGGGCGTTGCAGAAGCTGAAATCAAGAACGAAGCTTCGTTCGTGAACGACCTCGGCGCCGACTCGCTCGACACCGTTGAACTCGTGATGGCCCTCGAAGACGAATTCGGCATGGAAATTCCGGATGAAGAAGCCGAGAAGATCACCACCGTTCAACAAGCGATCGATTACGCTCGCGCGAACGTCAAGGCCTAAGGTCATTCGCGCCTGCGTTTCTGCGTTGGCGGCGTATGACGCCCTGCCGTGCCGGTTTCCGGCGCCAGCGGGGCTGGCGCTTTTTGCCGGGCAGGAGCTTGCGATGTTGACAGCGCAATTTTTCGCGCGATTGCCGACTTAACAGCCACAGGGCACACAGGGCAAGTTCCTGTGGCCGCTGTGGCTTTTGCTTTTGTCATCTATGAAAAAGGGGTTACCGTGAGCCGCCGTCGTGTTGTTGTTACAGGCCTGGGGCTGATTTCGCCTGTTGGCAATAATGTTGCCGACGGCTGGGCCAATCTGGTCGCCGGCAAGTCGGGTATTGCCAATATCACGAAGTTCGATGCGTCGAACTTTTCGACTCGTTTCGCCGGCGAGGTGAAGGGCTTCAATATCGAGGACTACATCCCCGGTAAAGAAGCGCGCCACATGGATACGTTCATCCATTACGGCGTGGCCGCAGGCATCCAGGCGATGCAGGACAGCGGCCTTGAAGTCACCGACGAGAATTCCGAGCGCATCGGCGTGGTGGTCGGTTCGGGCATCGGCGGATTGCCGATGATCGAAGTGACGCAAACCGAACTGCTGAATCGTGGCCCGCGCCGCATTTCGCCGTTCTTCGTGCCGGCGTCGATCATCAACATGATTTCGGGCCATTTGTCGATCAAGTTCGGCATCAAGGGTCCGAATCTGGCCATCGTCACGGCCTGTACCACAGGTCTGCACTGTATCGGCGAGGCTTCGCGCCTGATCGAATACGGCGATGCCGACGTGATGATCGCGGGCGGTGCGGAATCCACCGTCTCGCCGCTCGGTATCGGCGGCTTTGCGGCAGCGCGCGCGCTTTCGCAACGCAACGACGATCCCGCCACCGCGAGCCGTCCGTGGGACAAAGACCGTGACGGCTTCGTGCTGGGCGAGGGCGCCGGCGTGATGGTGCTCGAAGAGTACGAACACGCGAAGGCACGTGGCGCGAAGATTTACGCCGAGGTTAGCGGCTACGGGATGAGCGGCGACGCTTATCACATGACCGCACCGCTGGAAGACGGCGACGGCGCTCGTCGTTGCATGCTGGCCGCCATGAAAAACGCGGGCGTCAATGCCGATCAGGTGAATTATCTGAACGCGCACGGCACGTCCACGCCGCTAGGTGACCTCGCTGAAACCACCGGCATCAAGCGCGCTTTCGGCGATCACGCCAAAGACATGGTCGTGAACTCGACCAAGTCGATGACGGGTCACTTGCTGGGCGGCGCGGGCGGTCTGGAGTCCGTGTTCACGGTACTCGCCGTCCATCATCAGGTGTCACCGCCGACGATCAACATCTTCAATCAGGATCCGGCATGCGATCTCGATTACTGCGCGAACACCGCGCGGGAGATGAAGATCGACGTCGCGCTGAAGAACTCGTTCGGGTTCGGCGGCACGAACGGCACGCTCGTTTTCAAGCGCGCCTGATTGACCGACCGTTTGGTGACACGTCAGTCGATAACGCCGGCTTCGTCCTTGCCGGCGTTTTCGTTCGGATCGGCCGGACTGGACAGAGCGCCGGAAGCTATCCCGCTTCGGCGCTCTGTCTGGATGTGTGTCGTCCTGGCGGTCTTCGTCCTGGCCGCCGTATTCGCGGTCCATTTTTGTCTCGCGTCGAGACTCGGCGGCGGGCAGGCCAGTCCGTTATCGCTGCCGTCGCCTTACTGCTCGTGCTTTGTGCGGTCAATTACGACCGTGCATGTCCAGCAGCCCTGAAAATCGGGCCGGAAGGGCTATCCCTATGGAACCGGCTAGGCCGTCTGACGGAGCAGGGGCGTATTGTCGGCTGCTCCCAGTGGGGCGGACTGCTGCTCGTGCTGGTTCTCGCGCCCGAGCATGGCCGCTCCCGTACGCTATTGATTACCGCCGACGCGCTTCCAGCCTCGACTTTCCGTGAACTGGCCGTGCTGGGCCGGCGTGGCGCCGGCGCCTGACTGTAACGACTGTAACCGCTGTTACCGGAGTAACGTGCCACATTGATGGGGACGCTACAATGGTCCCCCGCCATGCGCCCTATAGTTAACGGATTTATCAGGTGAGCGAAAAAGAAATTGATCAGGTGCTGGTCGAGCGCGTCCAGAAGGGCGACAAGGCCGCGTTCGAGCTTCTGGTCTCCAAATACCACCGCAAAATTCTCCGGCTGATCTCGCGTCTCGTGCGCGACCCCGCCGAAGTGGAAGACGTTGCCCAGGACGCTTTTATCAAAGCGTACCGGGCCTTGCCGCAGTTTCGCGGCGAATCGGCCTTCTATACGTGGTTGTACCGGATTGCGGTCAACACCGCGAAGAACTACCTTGCGACCCAAGGGCGGCGCGCGCCGACTTCTACCGAAGCAGATGCTGAAGAAGCTGAAACTTTCTCGGACGCGGACCAACTAAGGGATATCAACACGCCTGAGTCGATGTTGATGAGCAAGCAGATCGCTGAGACGGTCAATGCTGCGATGGCGGTTTTACCGGAAGAGTTGCGCACCGCCATTACTCTTCGTGAAATTGAAGGTTTGAGCTACGAGGAAATCGCTGAGATGATGGGTTGCCCAATTGGCACAGTCAGATCACGAATTTTTCGCGCTCGCGAAGCCATTGCGGCAAAATTGCGTCCGCTGCTTGACACACCTGAAGGCAAGCGCTGGTAAATCCCCAGCCTGCCGGGCGGGGCACGGATGCAATATCTGGATTAGTGGTGTCACTACGGGGTTTTGTAAGATGGGGAGCATCATGGGGTCGGTCTCGATGCAATCGCAAGTCAGTTCGCGCGCTGAGCGTATGTCCGCCGTTGTCGATGGCGAGGTGTTCGGCGAAGAGCATCTGAATCTGGACAAGTTTCTTTCCGAGCTGGACGGCAATGATCGCGCCGCGTGGTCGGCTTATCACCTGATCGGCGACGCTTTGCGTTCCGACGATCTGGCGGTTAGTCCGGCGGCAAGCAGCGCATTTTTGAGCGGTTTTGCCGCTCGCTTCGAAAACGAGCCGCACGTGCTCGCGCCGGCCACGATGCCGGTTGCGCGCCGCCTGCTGGCGTTGCGTCGTCGTGTAGTGCCGGCGTTTGCCGTTGCTGCGGCGGCTGCCACGCTTACGTGGATCGTCGTGCCGCAGCTCCAGGGCGTGCCGGGCGGTGCCGGCGTGGGACAGATCGCGTCGATCGGTTCGCACGGAGATTCGGTGCAGCGCGTGGCGATGGTTCCGGCGCCGGCAGCAACCCTGCAGCCCGTCTCGCAAGACGCGAATATCATTCGCGACGCAAGCCTCGATCAGTATCTGGAAGCTCACCAGCAATTCGCACAGCAGCCGGTCATGCCGGGCTCGATGCCGCTGATTCGCGCTGCCGCTGTTTCTACGCAAGGCCAATAGTTTGATGCAGACTCCGCGGTTGAATATAACGACTATCTGGGGGCGGCTGCCGGCATTTCTGTTCTGCGCAGCCGTATTGTTGTCCGCTACACCGCGGGTTTTTGCACAAACTGACGATCCGCTTATCGCACGGCGTACGGCTGCGGATCTGCTCGATCGCATCCATCAGGCGGCGCAGCAGCAAAACTACGAGGGTGCATTCGTCTACCAGCGTGGGAATTTCGTCCAGACGTCGCGAATTTCGCACTACGCGACTCGCACGGACGGCGAATTCGAGCAGCTGGAAAGCCTCGACGGCAAACCGCGCAAGATGCTTCGTCACAACGAAGATCTGTACACGTTCGTGCCCGAACGCCATCTTTGCGTGGTCGAGAAGCGTCAAAACAAGGATTCTTTCCCGGCGCTGCTCGCTGTAAGCGGCGATCAGGTGCTTTCCGTCTACGAACCGAAGCTGCTCGGCGACGACCGAGTGGCGGGCGTCGAAAGTCAGGTCATCGAGCTCGATCCGAAAGACGCTTATCGCTTCGCCTACAAGCTTTGGGCGGACAAGAAAACCGGCTTGCTTCTGCGCGCGCAAACGCTCGACACGAACGGTCAGGTGTTGGAACAGTTGTCGTTTTCGCAGATTCGCATCGGCGTGCCGGTCGACAAAACCGCGATCGTCAACGGAATTCGTAATCTGACGGGCTGGACGGTTGTTCGTCCGCCGGTCGAGCCGGTCGACATGGCCGCGCAAGGTTGGCAAATTGCGCCGACGGTGGCGGGGTTCCACAAGATTCGCGAGTTGCGGCGACCCATGGCTGCGCGTGACGCCGGTCAACCCACCATTCCCGTCGACCAGGCTGTATTCTCGGACGGTCTCGCGGCAATCTCGGTGTTTATCGAGCCGGTCGAAAACAACACACGCAAGGAAGGCGCGGGCAATAGCGGCGCGACGCATGTTCTGGTCAAGCGGCGCGGCGACTTCTGGATTACTCTGCTCGGTGAAGTGCCCCAGGCCACATTGCAGCAGTTTGCGTCTGCCATAGAATATAAAGCTCCGAAGTAACTCTCCGATTCCTGATTCCCTCGGCTCGCTACGATATGACGACTTTTTCGGTGCGCAAATTCCTCGCAGCCGTAGTGGTGGCAGCGTGTTTGCCGCTGGTGCCGCACACGGCGTCGGCGGCTTCCGCCGCCAATCTGCCCGACTTCACCGACCTCGTCGATAAAGTCGGCCCGGCGGTCGTCAATATCCGCACAACGACGCGCGTCTCGAGTAGCGGCTCGCGTGGCGGACTGCCTCCGGGTATGGACGACGGCGACATGTCGGAGTTTTTCCGCCGCTTCTTCGGTATTCCGTTGCCGCAGTCGCCGCAGAATCCACAATCGCCGGGATCCCCGCGCGGCGGCGATAACGGCGGCAGTGGCGGCAGCCAGGACGCGCCGGACAATAGCGATCCCGAGCAGAACAGCGGCGTAGGCTCGGGCTTCATCCTTTCCGCCGACGGCTACGTGATGACCAACGCGCACGTGGTCGACGACGCGGACACCATTTACGTCACGTTGACCGACAAACGCGAGTTCAAGGCGAAGCTGATCGGCGTCGACGATCGCACCGACGTGGCCGTGGTCAAAATCAGCGCAGCCAACCTGCCCACCATCACCATCGGCGATTCGAACAAGGTTCGCGTTGGCGAGTGGGTGGTGGCGATCGGTTCGCCGTTCGGGCTGGAAAACACCGTGACGGCGGGCATCGTCAGCGCCAAGGGGCGTGATACGGGCGACTATCTGCCTTTCATCCAGACCGATGTGGCCGTCAATCCGGGCAACTCGGGTGGTCCGCTGATCAATATGCAGGGCGAAGTGATCGGCATCAATTCGCAGATCTACAGCCGTACTGGCGGCTTCATGGGCATTTCGTTCGCGATTCCGATCGATGAAGCGATGCGCGTGGCCGATCAGCTGAAGACGTCGGGCAAAGTGGTGCGCGGTCGGATTGCCGTGGCGATTGGCGAGGTCACGAAAGACGTGGCCGATTCGCTCGGTCTGCCGAAGGCGCAAGGCGCGCTGGTAAGCAGCGTCGAGCCGGGCGGTCCGGCGGACAAGGCCGGCGTGCAGCCGGGCGACATCATTCTGAAGTTCAACGGCCATTCGGTCGACACGGCCACGGATTTGCCGCGCATGGTCGGCGACACGAAGCCGGGCACGAAGTCGACGATTACGATCTGGCGCAAGGGGCAAACTCGTGATCTGCCGGTCACGATTGCCGAAATGCAGCCGGACAAGGCCGCCAAGGCCGACCAGAAGAAGCCGCCGGTGCCGAAGCAGCGCGCCACGAACGTTCTGGGCCTGGCGGTCAGCGACATTCCGTCCGATCAGATGAAAGCGCTGAAACTGCACAATGGCGTGCAGATCGACGCGGTGGACGGTCCGGCGGCACGGGTTGGCTTGCAGAAGGGCGATATCGTTCTGCGCGTCGGCGATACGGACATCACGAGCGCCAAGCAGTTCGACGATCTGACGGCGCATCTGGACTCGCAGAAAATGGTTGCGTTGCTGGTGCGCCGAGGCGAGAACACCCAGTTCGTGCCGATCCGGCCGCGCAGCGCGCAAAAGTAAAAATGGCGGCACCACTCACGCTCTACGGACGCGCGTGGTGCCACCTGTGCGAAGACATGCGCACGGCGCTCGAGCCTCTGCTTGTCGAGTTCAAGGCGCAGGTCGAAGTGATCGACGTCGACGCCGATCCGTTACTGGAAGCGCGCTTTAATGAGTGGGTGCCGGTTCTGTTCTGTGATGGCGTCGAACTGTGTCACTATCATCTCGATGAAGCGCGCGTCCGCGCCGCACTGACTGCCCGTTTGGCGTCGTCGTCCTGATTGCGGTCGCACCGGAATCGAGGTGTGTGACATGTGAGCGCACCTCGTTCACACCCTTTTTCAAGTCTCTCCAGAACCGTCTTTTCCGTCCGGACCTCGCAAGATGCCCGGGCAATGGCCTTTTCGGCTAAAATAGATAGGTTTTTCACCTACTTACAAGGCGTGCTCCGCTATTGTCCGAGCGCGCCTTTTTCGCTTGATCGGTACTGAATGGATCATATTCGTAACTTTTCGATCATTGCGCACATCGACCATGGCAAGTCGACGCTCGCCGATCGCATCATCCAGATTTGCGGCGGTCTCTCCGACCGCGAGATGGAATCCCAGGTGCTCGACTCGATGGATCTCGAGCGCGAGCGCGGCATCACCATCAAGGCACAAACAGCCGCACTGACGTACAAGGCGCGTGACGGCCAGGTCTACAACCTGAACATGATCGACACGCCGGGCCACGTCGACTTCTCGTACGAAGTCAGCCGTTCGCTGTCCGCGTGCGAAGGCGCGCTGCTAGTGGTCGACGCGAGCCAGGGCGTGGAAGCGCAAACCGTGGCCAACTGCTACACGGCAATCGAACTCGGCGTCGACGTGATTCCGGTGCTCAACAAAATCGATCTGCCCGCCGCGAATCCCGAGAACGCGATCGCGGAAATCGAAGACGTGATCGGTATCGACGCAACCGACGCCACGCACTGCAGCGCAAAGACCGGCCTTGGTGTCGAAGACGTGCTCGAGGCGTTGATCGCCAAGGTGCCGGCGCCCAAGGGCGACGCAGAGGCTCCGCTGCAAGCGCTGATCATCGACTCGTGGTTCGACAACTACGTCGGCGTGGTGATGCTGGTTCGTATCGTCAACGGCACGCTGCGTCCGAAGGACAAGATCCGCATGATGGCGACCGGCGCGCAGTATCCGGTCGAACATATCGGCGTGTTCACGCCGAAATCGAAAAATCTCGAATCGTTGTCGGCCGGGCAGGTGGGCTTCATCATCGCCGGCATCAAGGAACTCGCCGCTGCGAAGGTGGGTGACACGGTCACGCTGGTGAATCGTCCGGCCGCCGAACCTTTGCCGGGTTTCAAGGAAGTGAAGCCGCAGGTGTTCGCGGGTCTCTATCCGGTCGAAGCGAACCAGTACGATGCACTGCGCGACTCGCTTGAAAAGCTGAAGCTCAACGACGCTTCGCTCATGTACGAGCCGGAAGTGTCGCAGGCGCTCGGCTTCGGTTTCCGTTGCGGCTTCCTCGGGCTGCTGCACATGGAGATCGTGCAGGAACGTCTCGAGCGCGAGTTCGACATGGACCTCATCACTACGGCGCCGACCGTGGTGTACGAAGTGCTTCTGCGCGACGGCACGACGATCATGGTGGAAAATCCGGCCAAGATGCCGGAGCCCTCGAAGATCGAAGAAGTGCGCGAGCCGATCGTCACCGTGAATCTGTACATGCCGCAAGACTACGTGGGCTCGGTGATCACGCTGTGCACGCAAAAACGCGGCACGCAGATCAACATGCAATATCACGGTCGTCAGGTTCAGCTCACCTATGAAATCCCGATGGGCGAAGTCGTGCTCGACTTCTTCGATCGCCTGAAGTCGATCTCGCGCGGCTACGCGTCGATGGACTACGAGTTCAAGGAATATCGCGCGGCCGACGTGGTGAAGGTCGACATGCTGATTAACGGCGACAAGGTGGACGCGCTGTCGGTCATCGTGCACCGCTCGCAGAGCCAGTATCGCGGCCGCGAAGTGGCGGCGAAAATGCGTGAACTGATTCCGCGCCAGATGTACGACGTGGCGATTCAGGCCACGATCGGCGCGAACATTATTGCGCGCGAGAACATTAAAGCGTTGCGTAAGAACGTGCTGGCAAAATGCTACGGCGGCGACATCAGCCGTAAGAAGAAACTGCTGGAAAAGCAAAAGGCGGGCAAGAAGCGAATGAAGCAGGTCGGGTCCGTCGAGATTCCGCAAGAGGCTTTCCTCGCGATTCTGCGTGTCGAAGACAAATAAGACGAACAACGGAACCCTATGAATTTTGCGCTGATTCTTTTTGTTCTCGTCATTTTGACGGGAATCGCGTGGGTCGCAGATAAACTGGTTTTCATGCCGCAACGGCGCCGCGCGGCGGAAGCCGTGGTCGCCGAATTCGACCGCCAGCAGGCACGAGTCGGTGAGCGTTTCGCCGACGAAAACGCGGCGCAAACGCGCGCCCGTTTGCGCGACGACAAATTGCGTCAACCGTGGTGGCTCGAATACTCGGCCAGCTTTTTTCCGGTCATTCTCGTTGTGTTCGTCGTGCGTTCGTTCGTGGTCGAGCCGTTCAAGATCCCGTCCGGTTCGATGGTGCCGACGTTGCTGGTGGGCGACTTCATCCTCGTCAATAAATTCGACTACGGTATTCGCCTGCCGATCACGAACACGAAAATTACCGAAGGCCGTCCGCTCGAGCGCGGCGACGTCGTGGTGTTCCGTTATCCGAAAGACGAATCGGTCGACTACATCAAGCGCGTGATCGGTCTGCCGGGCGATACGGTTGCGTATCAGGACAAGCAGCTCACGATCAACGGCAAACCCGTGCCGGAAACCGCGTTGCCCGATTATCTCGACGACGAACGCATGGGCTATGCGAAGCAGTTCAAAGAAGATATCGACGGCCGCAAGAACGCGATTCTCAATAACCCGGCCGTGCCGCCGTTCATCGTCGGCGCTGAAGATTATCCGTACCGCGACAATTGCACGTACAACGCGCGCGGCGTGATCTGCAAGGTGCCGCCGGGTAATTACTTCATGATGGGCGACAACCGCGACAACAGCGCGGATAGCCGTTACTGGGGTTTCGCGCCGGACAAGAACGTCGTCGGTCGCGCCTTCTTCATCTGGATGAACTTCAGCAATCTGAAACGCATCGGCTCATTCCACTGAGCACGCATGCATCGGTAGCACGACACGCTGCGTCGGCGAGCCTCTACAGGTCTCATCCTTCGCGGCGTGTTGTCACGCTACTTTAAGAACACGCGGTAACGTCGCTTCACCACGCTTTTTCCGCAGGCCGTCCCGCGTTTTCGCCGGGACTGGCGCCCGCGTTATACTCTGCCCATGCCCCTATCTCCGTTGGAAAGCCGTCTGCGCTACGAATTTCGCAATGCGGAATTGCTGCGCCAGGCTTTAACACACCGCAGTCACAGTGCCACGCATAACGAACGGCTCGAGTTTCTTGGCGACTCTGTTCTGAATTGCGCGGTGGCTGCGCTTTTGTTCCAACGCTTCGGCAAACTGGACGAAGGCGATCTGTCGCGCGTCCGCGCCAATCTGGTTAAACAACAGTCGCTGTACGAGATCGCTCAGGCCCTGAATATTTCGGAAGGCCTGCGTCTCGGTGAAGGTGAGTTGCGCAGCGGAGGTTTCCGTCGCCCGTCGATCCTCGCGGACACGCTGGAAGCCGTGCTGGGCGCCGTTTTCCTCGACGGCGGCTTCGACGCCGCGCAGACGGTCATCAAGCGCCTCTACGTTCCCATTCTCGATCACATCGACCCGCGCACGCTCGGCAAGGACGCCAAGACGCTTCTGCAGGAATACCTGCAAGGCCACAAGATCGCGTTACCGACCTACACAGTCGTGGCAACGCATGGTGCGGCGCACAATCAGCAATTCGAAGTCGAATGCACGGTCCCGAAGCTCGACGTGAAAGTGTCGGGCTCCGGTGCCAGCCGCCGTGCGGCGGAGCAGGCGGCTGCCAAGAAGGCGCTGGACGAAGTGATGGCGGCGGCGCCCGCGGTGGTGGCCAAGACCAAACGCTCGAAAGGTGCGCGCGCGGCCAAGAATAGCGAGCCCGAAATTGTTCCCGGCGTGACCGGCGTGCAGGCAGCACTCGATTTACGCAGCCCGGACCGCAAGAGCGAACGGGGAGCGGGCCGAGGCGCGGCGCACGCCGGCAGCAACACCGAATTGCCGGCCGCCGAGCGGCCCGCGGCGGCGGGATCGGCGCCTTTGGCCGTGATCCGGGCCGCGCATGTCGAATACAGCGGTCAGGAGCGTGGCGAGAGGTCGGACAAAGCAGAGAAGGCGACCGCTCATGTCGCCGACAAGCAGACCGAAAAAGCCGCAGACAAGCCTGAAGCAAAATCGGCCGAAACCAGGCCAGACGGCGCCGCGGTACGCGGCGTCGAAAAACACCGCAGCCGTGAGACCGCATCCGGCGCCGCTGCCCCCACGCCTGGCGTGCCGGCACAACCTGAACTCGAACCCGGCGTAGCCGACGCGGTGCAAACGCGCGTCGCCGACGCGGGCCATTGATTGCCCTCGGCGCGCCCTTGCTGCGCGCCGATCTGAACCTGCCGTAGCCCGACTATGAACGCTCCCACTCCAACTGATTTTCGCTGCGGCATGGTCGCGATCGTCGGCCGCCCGAATGTCGGCAAGTCCACGCTGATGAACGCGCTGGTCGGCCAGAAAGTCAGTATCACGTCGCGCAAGGCGCAGACAACCCGCCATCGCATCACCGGCATTCATACGCTGGAAGATGCGCAGTACATCTTCGTCGATACGCCGGGTTTTCAGACCAAACACAGCGGCGCGCTGAACCGTTCGCTCAACCGCGCGGTCACGTCCACGCTGACGTCGGTCGACGCCATTCTGTTCGTGATCGAGGCCGGCCGTTTCGGTCCGGACGACCAGAAGGTGCTCGACCTGATTCCGCCTTCGGTGCCGACGCTGTTGATTGCTAACAAGCTCGATCGCGTTACCGATAAAGATTCGCTGTTCCCGTTCATGCAGCAGGTCAGCGGTTTGCACAAGTTCGCCGAGATCGTGCCGTTGTCGGCGAAACATCCTGACGACATCAAGCGTCTGATGGCGACCGTCAAGCCCTTCCTGCCGGTCGGTGCGCCGATTTACGGCGAAGACGATCTGACCGATCGCAGCGAACGTTTTCTCGCGGCCGAAATTCTGCGTGAAAAGGTCTTCCGTTGGACCGGCGACGAGCTGCCTTACACCAGCACGGTGCTGATCGACAAGTTCGAGACGGAAGGCCGCCTGCGCCGCATTTTCGCGACGATCATGGTGGACCGCGACATGCACAAGGCAATGATCATCGGCCAGAAGGGCGCCAAGCTGAAGCAGATCAGCACCGAAGCGCGTCTCGACATGGAAAAGCTGTTCGACGGCCCGGTGTATCTGGAAACCTTCATCAAGGTGAAGAGCGGCTGGGCGGACAACGAAGCCGGACTTCGCGCGTATGGGTACGAATGACGCGTGGATGACGCTGAATTCCGACGCTGACCCGGACGATCCGGAGTCGGCCGCGCCGGCACGCGAGCCTTCGAAGCCGGTACGCAACACCAGAAAAACCTCTTCCACGAAGAATGCGCAGGGCGCCGAGGGTGAGTCGCCAAAGGCCGCCCGGGCGCCAGCACCCCGCGCACCGCGCACGTCCGCGTCCGTTTACCGGATCGCGGAGCAACCCGCCTTCGTGCTCCACAGTTATCCCTATCGCGAGACCAGTCTGATCATCGACGTACTGTCGCGCGATCATGGTCGTCTCGCCCTCGTGGCCAAAGGCGCCAAGCGTCCGCATTCGGCATTGCGCGGCGTGCTGCAAACATTTCAGCCGCTCGCGCTGTCGTGGTCGGGCAAATCCGAAGTGCGCACCTTGACCGGCGCCGAGTGGGTGGGCGGCATGTTGCCTCTCGCCGGCGACGCCTTGCTGTGCGGCTTCTACGTCAACGAATTGCTGGTCAAATTTTGCGCGCGGGAAGATCCGCATCCGCAACTGTTTCACCACTACGTCGTCACGATGACGCGCCTCGCACACGACGAACCGCCCGTTCAGGTGCTGCGCTCGTTCGAACGCGTGCTGCTGCGCGAAACGGGTTACGCGATGGCGCTCGATCGCACCGTGACGCGCAAAGCCGTGCAGGCCGACGGCCGCTATGTCTTCGACCCGGAACGCGGCGTGCGCGAAGCCTCTCACGAGTCGCCCGCACAGTGGCCCGTGATTTCAGGGCAGACCTTGCTCGATATGGAAAAGGACGATTACCATCGACCCCAGACCGTCGCGCAAAGCAAAACGCTGATGCGCTTTCTGCTCAACACTTATCTTGGCGGCACGCCGCTCGCGACGCGCCAGATCCTGATCGACTTGCAGAACCTATGAGCTTCTTTCTTACGTCGCCGAATGTCATCGACCTGGGCGTGAACATCGATCACGTCGCCACGCTGCGCAACGCGCGCGGCACGTCGTACCCCGATCCGATCCGTGCCGCCTTGATGGCGGAGGAGGCCGGTGCCGACGTGATCACGCTGCATCTGCGCGAAGACCGCCGTCATATCGTCGACGCCGACGTGCGCGCATTGCGTCCGCTTCTGAAAACGCGCATGAATCTCGAATGCGCGGTCACGCAGGAGATGCTCGATATCGCCTGCGAAGTGCAACCTCACGACGTTTGCCTCGTGCCGGAAAAGCGCCAGGAATTGACCACGGAAGGCGGCCTCGACGTCGCCGGACAATTCGAGGCCGTGCGTGCCGCTTGCAAGCAACTCGCCGAAGCGAACTCCCGCGTCTCGCTCTTCATCGATCCGGACGAAACGCAGATTCGCGCCGCGCACGAAGCGGGTGCACCGGTCATCGAGTTGCACACGGGCCGCTACGCCGAGGCGCACGATCCTGCCGAACAGGAGCGCGAATTCGAGCGCGTCGTGCGTGCCGTCGAATTCGGCGCGACGCTCGGCATCAAGGTCAACGCGGGCCACGGTCTGCACTACACCAACGTCCAGCAGATCGCCGCGATCGACGGCATCGTCGAATTGAACATCGGCCACGCGATCGTCGCGCACGCGATCTTCGCCGGTTGGGAAAACGCCGTGCGCGAGATGAAGGCGATCATGGTCGCCGCCCGTCTCGGCGCGCGCGCCTGATCCGACCCAGGGCGATAACGCACATGGCGATCTACGGCATCGGCACCGACATCGTTCAGGTCAGCCGCGTGGCGGCAGTCATGACTCGTACTAACGGCCGCTTCGCCGAAAAAGTACTCGGTCCGGACGAACTGCGCGTGTATCACGCGCGCCATGCACGTTCGGCCGCGCGCGGCCTGGCATTTCTCGCTACGCGTTTTTCGGCCAAGGAAGCCTTTTCCAAGGCGATCGGCCTCGGCATGCGCTGGCCGATGACGTGGCGCGCGCTGCAAACGCTGAACCATCCGAGCGGCGAACCGATGGTGGTTGCGTCGGGCGAACTGGCGGAATGGCTCGACGCGCGCGGCATCACGGCGCGCGTCACGATCAGCGACGAACGCGACTACGCGGTCTCGTTCGTCATCGCAGAAACCGGGGTCGCACAGCCGGGCGTCAATCCTTCGCCAGGTCCGGCCGCCACCGCGTAAAGCAAGTCTCGAATGCGGTGCATGCCGGCCGCGTCTGTCTTTGTCTCAAGTACTTTCCAGGCACAACCTGATGAAACTCAAACCCGGACCGGTGATGTTCGACGTGGTCGGCAAAACGCTGAACGACGACGACCGACGCCGCCTCGCCCATCCTATGACCGGCGGCGTGATTCTGTTCGCGCGCCACTACGAAAACCGCGCGCAACTGATCGAGCTGACCGAGGCCATTCGCGCCATACGTGACGATCTGCTGATTGCCGTCGACCACGAAGGCGGCCGCGTCCAGCGTTTTCGCACCGACGGTTTCACCGTGCTGCCCTCGATGGGCAAACTCGGCGTGCTGTGGGATAGCGACGTGTTGCACGCCACCAAGGTCACGACGGCGGTCGGCTACATTCTCGCCGCTGAACTGCGTGCTTGCGGCATCGACATGAGCTTTACGCCGGTGCTCGACCTGAATTACGGGCAGTCGCAAGTGATCGGCGACCGCGCGTTTCATCGCGATCCGCGCGTCGTGACGCTGCTTGCCAAGAGCCTCAATCACGGTCTGATGCTGGCCGGCATGAGCAACTGCGGCAAGCATTTCCCCGGACATGGTTTCGCGCAGGCGGACTCGCATGTGGCCATGCCGGTCGACGATCGCCCGCTCGACGAGATTCTGCGTGACGACGTCGCGCCGTACGACTGGCTCGGCTTGTCGCTGAGCGCCGTGTTGCCGGCTCACGTGGTCTATCCGCAAGTCGACGCGAAGCCGGCGGGTTTTTCGCGCGTCTGGTTGCAGGACATTCTGCGTAAGAAGCTTCGATTCGACGGCGCTATCTTTAGCGACGATCTGTCGATGGAAGCCGCGCGCCAGGGCGGCACGCTCACCGAAGGTGCGAGCGCCGCATTGCAGGCGGGTTGCGACATGGTGCTGATCTGCAATCAGCCGGCGGAGGCGGAAAAGGTGCTCGACGCGCTGCGCTTCACGCCGTCGAAGGAATCGCAGCAACGCCTCAAACGGATGCGGCCGCGCGGCAAGGCGCTGACGTGGAGCAAACTCGTCGCCGATCCGCAGTATCTGCAAGCGCAAACCTTGTTGCGCAGCGCGTTCGCCTAGACGCAATAACGAACGCGCGCTGCGTGTTCGGCCTGTCAGACAAACAGAACGAGTAATAAAAAACGGCGCCTCATTGAGGCGCCGTTTTTCATTCAGCGGGGTTCGACCTAGTTCAGCCGCATCCGCTGCAGTTTGTTGTACAGCGTCTTCGGACTGATTCCGAGCAGCGATGCCGCGCGATGTCGTGTGCCGCCGACCGCGTCGAGCGTCGCGCGAATCAGCATCTCTTCGACGTCCGCGAGCGGCGTACCGACCGTCACCTGAACGCGGCTGCCGTTCAGGTCGCGGCCATTGGCGGAGCCGGCTTCGTCGGCGCGCAGGGATTCCAGCACGTCGCCGGACGCGTGATAGGCGCGCCGTACGCGTTCCTGCAATTCGCGCACGTTGCCCGGCCACTCGTACGAAAGACACTCGCGCAGGAAATTCGGCCCGATCTGCTTGACGGCATCGGCGGTGCCGCGCGCAGCGGCCTCGTGATTCAACTCGTCGACGGTGGCCTGCGCGATCAGCGCGGCATCTTCGCCGCGTTCGCGCAGCGGCGGCAATGCGACGGCCGCAGCTTCCAGACGCAGGGCGAGATCTTCATGCAGGCTGCCATCGGCGACGGCCGCGCGCGGCGGCTTGCGCGTTGACGCGATCAGGCGGAAATCGGTCACCACCTGATGCGTACCACCGACGCGCATGAACGTTTGCGAATCGAGCGCGCGCAGCAGCGCTTCCTGCTGGGCGCGTGGCAGTTCCGCGATTTCGTCGATGAACAGCGTGCCGCCGGTTGCCTGTTCGAACAGACCGGGTTCGCGTTGCTCGGCGCCGCTGAACGCGCCGCGTTCATGGCCGAACAGCAGGCTGTCGAGCGAACGCTGCGCCGCCATGCTATTGGCGGTGCGGCAGTCGAAGGTCACGAACGGACCTTTGCGGCGGCGGCTCATGTCGTGCAGCGTGCGCGCCGCAACCTGCTTGCCGGTGCCGGCTTCTCCCGAAATCAGCACGGCGGCTTCCGTCGGCGCAATGTGTTCGATCGTGTCGTAGACATGCTGAATCGCGCCGCTGCGGCCGAGTAGGGCGCCGAAACGGCCGAGTTGACGCAAGGACGCGCGCAGCGTCTGTACTTCTTCCGTCAGTTCGTACGGACGCGGAATACGCGCCAGCAGACTGCGCAGTCTCGGAATATTGACCGGCTTCAGCAGGTAGTCCCAGATGCCATGCCGCAAGCCTTCGATGGCACTTTCGACGGTGGCATTACCGGTCATCACGATGACCGGAAGCGCACCGCCCGGCGGATGGGCAGGAAGGTGTTGCAGCACGTCGAGGCCGCTGCCGTCTGGCAGGTTCAGGTCGACCAGCACGACGTCGGGAATGAAGCGCGTCAGAGCCGACCGGGCCTCGGCGATGGTCGTCGCGGTGTCGACGGAAAAGCCGTCGGCGGCAAGGATGGCGGACAGGCCTGACAGGCTATTAGGATCGTCTTCAACAATCAGGGCGTGTGGCATAGCGAGGCGCAGTTTTTAGATTGAGGGATTTCCGCACGCGACGCCGGCAGGGCGGCGCCGCGCGGGCGTGTTGCTGGCCGGTCAGAAATGACGATTGCTGTCGAAAAAGCGCCGGACTTCCAGCTCCGCCTGTTCGCGTGTCTTGCCGTACCGTTCCTGGATCAGGCCGGTCAGCTTTTCCGCGCGGCCTTCAGCCTTGGTCAGTTCGTCGTCCGTCAACTCGCCCCATGCTGTCTTGGCTTTGCCGATCATTTGCTTCCACTTGCCTTCAGCGATGTCGTTATTCATGTCGCTTCTCCGGAGGTGAAAAAATAAAAGCCAAAAAGGCTATGACAGCAATGAAGCATGGAGCGTGCCACAGTCATTTACTTAAGCTTATCAATGGATTGGCGACGACTACACCGGAACATATCTACAGCGGACTGGCAATTTCGATAAACCTACCGGTAAAGATTTCCTTAACCATACAGGTTGGCAACAAAAAGAAAAAGCGCCCACGAAGGGGCGCTTTTTTTTCCGATTTTTGTCGCTGATTCCGCCGCGAAGCCGGAGAGCCTCCGGCGCGGCGAAAGAGCGGCCGACGCTTACGCGCGGCTACGGTACTCGTGCGTACGCGTGTCGATTTCGATCTTGTCGCCGATGTTGCAGAAGAGCGGCACTTGCAGTTCGAAGCCGGTGTTCAGCTTGGCGTTCTTCAGCACCTTGCCCGACGACGTGTCGCCCTTGACTGCCGGTTCCGTGTAGATGATTTCGCGGACCAGCGTGGTCGGCAGTTCGACCGAAATGGCTTTCTCGTTGTAGAACACGACTTCGCAAGCCATGCCGTCTTCGAGGTAATGAAGGGCGTCGCCCATCATTTCGCCTTCGACTTCGAACTGGTTGTAGTCGGCGTCCATGAACACGTACATCGGGTCAGCGAAGTACGAGTACGTGACTTCCTTGCGTTCCAGCACAACGACGTCGAACTTGTCGTCGGCCTTGTACACGTTTTCCATGCCTGCGCCGGTCAGCAGGTTCTTGAACTTCATCTTCACGACGGCGGAGTTGCGGCCCGACTTGTTGTATTCGGCCTTTTGCACGACCATCGCGTCGCTGCCGATCATCACGACGTTACCGGTGCGGAGTTCCTGTGCGGTCTTCATAAAACTGTCCTGTACGAATTAAGTAGCTTCAACTGTGCTCAACGGCATACGGCGCAAGCGGCTTCGGCGCTTTTCGCACCGCGGTGCCGCGCAAGGCGGCCGTTCCGTGGATAGTGCGAAAAGCGTGGCCGGCATTCGTGGAGACTCGCGGCATGTTTGCCAAGCCGCATTGGGCTCTGCAAGCATCACAAACTCCACTGCAATCCGTTACCTGCTTTTTTACCCTGTGCGGGCGTGTACACGAGTGGCGCCGATTGACAGCATGCGCCCCATTTCCGACATTTCTGCCAGTTTGCCGCCGCACGTATTGCTTGCATGCACGAGCGGCTACGGGGAATTGCTGCGATCGGGCCGCGCTTGCGTCGTCGGCCGTTGGATAACCGCTTATTTTAACTGAGTTTTTGCGAACAAGGCCAGATTTCCGGCGAGGTCGCCGACTTGCGCAAGTTCCGCCGCCCATTCGGCCGCGCGCGACGTGAAAGATGCGCGGTGGCGCTGGAAATCCGCCCAGTCGGGCTGGCCGACGCCGTTCCAGGCGTGCCAGAAGCGTCCGAGTGCGGCGCGGGCGTCGTCGGGCAGGGGGCGGGTGTAGTGCGCCAGCGCGGCGTCGAGCTTGGGCAGATGAGCGTCGTCCACCTGCGGATAGATGTGCCAGACGAACGGTTTGGCCGCCCATTGGGCGCGCACGAAGGAATCTTCGCCGCGTACGAAATTGATGTCGCTGGCCCAGAGCAGGGCGTCGTAGCCGGTCTGTTCTGTGAAGCCCAGCGCGTGAGCGCTCAGGCTGCCGCGCTCGGCATGCGTGCCGGCGGCGAACGTAGCCGTGCCGAAAAAACGCGCCACCGCGCCGGAAATCCGGCCTTCCGGCACCAGTAGCACGACGGGTGCGTCGCTATCGCGCCATTGTTCGAGCAGACTGTCCACGGCGGGATTTTCGTAGGCGAACAGCGAGATGACGGTGGTCGCGGCGGACGGCGTCGCGCGACCTGTGGTGTCGCGCCACCAGGCGTCGCGTGCTGCCGGCGAACGCTCGAAATCCGCGCGTGCCGCGTCGAGATGCCGTTCTTTCAGTACGCCGCCGGTGCCGGGGCCGAGTCCGGGAAAGAAAAACGTTTTGGTGAGCGGATAGCGCGGATGCGGCGACGGCCGCAGATGGAAGTCGGCGACCCAGTCTTCGGCGCTCAGATATTCGAGGTTGAACCACACCGGCGCGCGCTCGCGCTGCGCCATCGCCGCGACGTAGACCGACGGCAACTCGCAGGCGAATGCCTCGATCACGATGTCGGCGACTTCGAGCGTATCGCCCGCATGCTCGGGTTCATGCCAATGTTCGACGACGATACTGCCCACCTTCTGACGCGCGCGATCCAGCGCGAGCGCCGGGCAGAGCTTCTGGAATGCGTGCAGATCGTCGACGAAGACGCGCACCTGCCAGCCATGCTCGCCTGCCAGCTGACGGGCGAGGCGCCAGCACACGCCGATGTCGCCGAAATTGTCGATCACCGCGCAGAAGATATCGCAGGCAATCGCGCCGGGCGCGGTCGTGGTGGGCTCGGAAGACGACGGAATAGAGGACATGGTGGTCTGGGTCGCGGACTGCGTCAGGTTGAAACAGGCGGAGCGGCGGCGCGGGCGCGTGACGAATGCGTTGCCGGTTGTCGGTTGTCGGCCGCGCCGACGCGGCACGTCGGGCCGAGCTTACGCAAAGGTGCGCGCGATCGGTGAAGCGATTCAATCCGGCACGAATCGAACGCGCGCGGAATGCTCTAAACTGGCGATTCTAAAGCACACTTCGGCGCGCGTCGCGCACGGTCAGGTGAAGGCCGGCGGTTCGTCCGCAAATGGTTCGCAGGCGCGATCAGCTGCCACGTTTGCCACGCCTGCGGCGCGCGGGCGTTAGGCACCGCATGGGGCTCAAGCGAAGCCCAAACGCGACCCAGGCGCGCCCCGAGTGCGACAGAAACACCAAGAGACATCGCTCCACATTCAATCGATCCTGCATGACCGAACCCGAAGCAACCGACGATTTCGAGCCGAAAAAAGTGCTCGCCCAACTGCCGCATCTGCCCGGCGTCTATCGCTATTACGATAGTCAGGGCGCGGTGCTGTATGTCGGCAAGGCGCGCGACCTCAAGAAGCGTGTGTCGAGCTACTTCACGAAAACGCAGCTGTCGCCGCGCATCGCGATGATGGTGACGCGGATCGCGCGCATCGAAACGACGGTCACGCGTTCCGAGGCCGAAGCGCTGCTGCTCGAGAACAACCTGATCAAGGCGCTGGCGCCGCGTTACAACATTCTGTTCCGCGACGACAAGTCATATCCGTATCTCAAGCTCACCGGCCACAAATTTCCGCGCATGGCGTACTACCGCGGTTCGGTGGATCGCAAGAACCAGTATTTCGGACCGTTCCCGAGTGCATGGGCCGTGCGCGAGAGCATCCAGATCCTGCAGCGCGTCTTCCAGTTGCGTACCTGCGAAGATTCCGTGTTCAACAATCGCACGCGTCCGTGTCTGCTGCATCAGATCAGCCGTTGCACGGCGCCGTGCGTGGCGGCGATCAGCGAAGAAGATTACGCGCGCGATGTCGCCAACGCTTCGCGCTTTCTGCTGGGTCGGCAAGGCGAGGTGATGAAGGAACTCGAACAGAAGATGCACGCGTTCGCGAGCGATCTGAAGTTCGAGCAGGCCGCTGCCGTGCGCAACCAGATGAGCTCGCTGTCCACCGTGTTGCACCAGCAGGCGATCGAGGTCGGCAGCGATAGCGACGTCGACATTCTCGCCGTGGTGGCGCTGGGTGGTCGCGTCTGCGTGAATCTGGCGATGGTGCGCGGCGGCCGGCATCTCGGCGACAAAGCCTATTTCCCGGCGCACGTGGAAAGCGCCTTGACGGTCGACGAAGGCGGTCTCGAAGAGGGCGTCGGCGACGCCGAACTGGCCACCACTTCGACCGACGCAGCCGATCGCGCGGAGCAGGCCGCGGCGACCGCCGACGCGCTGGCCATCGCGCAAGACATGCCGTCCGAAGACGATGACGACGAACAGGAAGCCGCCGCCGACGCCATCGACGTTACTGCCGACCCCGCTGCCAACGGCGAAGAGGACGATTTCGCGGAACGACCGGCGCGCGGCAAGCGCCGTGCTGCGGGAGGTATCGAATCCGAAGTCCTCGAAGCGTTCATCGCGCAGCACTATCTCGGCAATCGCGTACCGCCCGTGCTGGTGGTCAGCCACGCGCCCGCGACGCGCGAACTCGTCGACGTGCTGATCGAGCAGGCCGGTCACAAGGTGACCGTGCTGCGTCAGCCGCAAGGTCAGCGTCGCGCGTGGCTCGCGATGGCCGAACAGAACGCGCGCCTCGCGCTTGCCCGGCTGCTCTCCGAGCAAGGCTCGCAGCAGGCGCGCACGCGCGCGCTCACCGACACGCTCGGCATGGAATGCGACGACCTCGCGCATCTGCGCATCGAGTGCTTCGACATCAGCCATACGATGGGCGAAGCGACGCAGGCGTCGTGCGTGGTCTATCACCATCACAAGATGCAGTCGTCGGAATACCGCCGCTACAACATCACGGGCATCACGCCCGGCGACGATTACGCGGCGATGCGGCAGGTGCTGATGCGCCGCTACGAAAAAATGGTAGCGCAGGCTGCCGCCAATGCCGCCGACGAAGCCGCGGAACTGCAAACCGACGCAGCCGCCGATCCTGCTCTTGCGGCCGACGCTGCGGAGCCTGCGGCGGCCGGCGGCATTCTGCCGACGATCGTATTGATCGACGGCGGCAAGGGCCAGGTCGAAATGGCGCGTCAGGTGTTCACCGAGCTGGGCCTCGACACGGGCATGCTGGTCGGTGTCGCGAAAGGCGAGGGGCGCAAGGTCGGCCTCGAAACCCTGATTTTCGCGGACGGCCGCGCGCCGCTCGAACTCGGCAAGGAAAGTGCAGCCCTGATGTTGGTTGCGCAGATCCGCGACGAGGCGCACCGGTTTGCCATCACCGGCATGCGCGCGAAACGCGCCAAGACGCGGCAGACTTCGCGTCTCGAAGAACTCGAGGGCGTGGGCGCCAAACGCCGTCAGCGGTTGCTTGCGCGCTTCGGCGGATTGCGCGGCGTGGTGGCCGCCAGCGTGGAAGATCTCGCGAGTGTCGAAGGCATTTCGCAAGCACTGGCAGAGCAGATCTACCGGCAATTGCATTGAACACGGCGGCGCAAGGCGCGTTGCCGCGGGGCTGGATACCTGCACTGGACGGCGCGCGCGGCAGGCCTCGCGCGCCGCTTTGCTTGTGGCAGGCCTTGTGACACGGCACAATTGCATCTCCCTTGCCAGACGCTGCGCCTGCCCATGCCGTTTAATTTTCCGATTTTCCTGACCTGGCTGCGAATCGTGCTGATCCCGCTCGTCGTCGGCGTGTTTTACTTGCCCGACATGATGATGAGCCCGGCGCACCGCAATCTGGCTGCCGCAACGATCTTCATTCTGGCGGCGCTCACCGACTGGTTCGACGGCTTTCTCGCGCGTAAGTGGAACCAGACGTCGGCGTTCGGCGCGTTCCTCGATCCGGTCGCCGACAAGCTGATGGTCACGGCCGCGCTGCTCGTGCTGGTGCAACTCACTCGTATCGATTCGGCAATCGCGCTGGTCATCGTGGGTCGCGAGATCGCCATCTCGGCATTGCGCGAATGGATGGCGCAGATCGGCGCGTCGAAAAGCGTCGCGGTGAATTCGCTTGGCAAGTTCAAGACGGTTTGTCAGATGGTCGCCATTCCGATGCTGCTGTTCTACGGCCCGTTGTCTTTCGGCGGTGGGCTCGTCGTGGACACACGCGTGTGGGGACTGTGGCTGATCTATCTGGCCGCCTTCCTGACGATCTGGTCCATGCTGTATTACATGAAGCTCGCGTGGCCGCAAATCCGCGAGCGAGGCGGCGTTGCATGACCGAAATGACGGTCATGATTGCGTGATTCGCCGTAACGTATTGATGCCGCGAGAAAATTTTGTGCGAATGCATCTCAGCCGCTATGAGTGAAATCTTTTCCGCAAAAGACATTCGCAAAAGGGGTTGACACGTTTCAGTCGTTTCTCCATAATCTCGTTTCTCCGATGCACGCAGTACGAAGCGCCGGGCGAAGTAAGGCATCAGTAGCAGTGAATTGGCAGCAGTTAAGCAGTAATACGCGGGAGTAGCTCAGTTGGTAGAGCGCAACCTTGCCAAGGTTGAGGTCGCGAGTTCGAGCCTCGTCTCCCGCTCCAGTTTTTAAAGCACCGCGTTGTTTGGCAGAGTAGTGCAAGGCGTTGTGAAGCAGTGCAATGCGGGAGTAGCTCAGTTGGTAGAGCGCAACCTTGCCAAGGTTGAGGTCGCGAGTTCGAGCCTCGTCTCCCGCTCCATACTTAAGGGGAAGCAACGCTTCCCTTTTTGTTTGGTGGGTCAGTCGTGTAGATAGACCGCCAGACAGAATCTGCGAGCCTGAAGCTAGGTTCCAGTCCGCTTGCGGCGCGATAGCAAAGCGGTTATGCAGCGGCCTGCAAAGCCGTTTAGGCCGGTTCGACTCCGGCTCGCGCCTCCAGTAGTTGATGTGAAGAAAAGCCCCGACCTGTCGGGGCTTTTCTTTTTTGCGCCGTCGATTTGTCGCCTGTGCACCGGCAGTGCGGCACAATGCGCCGGTCAACATCCAACTCGCCTGTCTCTATCGAGGTCGCATGTACCTGCAACTCACCGGCACGCAGGTTCGTCTGCTCGGGTCGATGCATCTGTTTCCCGCAACGAGTCGTCGGACGCCGCCATGGATTGCCGACGCCTACGACTGGGCCGAAGAACTCGTCTTCGAATCCGATCCGCCGACCATCCTGCCGTTTCTGACCGCGCAATCCACGAACGCCGCCGCGCCGCTGTCGTCCGTGCTGCCCGTCGACGTATGGAGCCAACTGCAGGCGGTCTGGCCGACGGAAGGGCCGCTGGCGCCGCTCTCGACCTTACGCCCTTGGGCCGCGTTGATCGTCGCGCCGACGCTGTTTCAGCAGGTCGTCGAAGGCGTCGAGCCGCGACTGTTACGCTCGGCGGCCGCGCAGGGCAAGCCGTTTCGGTATCTCGAGACCGCGCATGATGTCGCGAACTCGCTCGAGTCGATTCCGCTCGCAGCAATTGCCGACGCGCTGGCTCTGCTGATGTCCGACACCACCGAGCCTCAACGCACGCTCGAACGGATGCACGACGCGTGGCTGCACGGCGATCTGCAGGCCGTGCACCATATCGCCGTCGAATCGCCGATGTTCAATCTGCCCGGCATTCGCGACGCGATTCTCGACGCGCGCAATCGTGCGTGGGCCACGCGTATCCACGCCTTGCTCGGGCGTTCGGAGCGCACTCTGGTGGTCGTCGGGGCGCTGCATCTGTGCGGACCGGCCAATCTGATCGACTGTCTGGGCGTGCCCGCCGAGCCGCTTTTTTAAGCGCCTGGCGGATTCGGCCTGGTGGCGGCCGTACCGTCGTTCGCGCGCAAAAGCCCGCAGCGCGGGCCTTGCGTCGATTCAATGATGCGGAACTTGAAGCCGCCAACTCAATCCCACCCTTAAGCTGGCCGCTATACACTATGAGCGAGCCGGTGCTTTGTCGACGCGCGGCCGTCGGGCCCGTCGAATCAGGAACGCGAGATTGGAACAGGAGACAGGAACACGATGCATGTGCCACCGACCCCCATCAATGAAAGCGCCCGTCTCGACACGTTGCGCGCGTTGAATATTCTCGATACGTCGCCGGAAGAGCGCTTCGACCGTCTGACGCGGCTCGCCAAGCGGTTATTCGGCGTGCCCATTGCACTCGTAAGTCTCGTCGACGCCGACCGACAGTGGTTCAAATCGTGTGTGGGCTTGTCCGCGAGCGAAACGGCGCGCGACATTTCGTTTTGCGCGCATGCGATCGTCGGCGACGAAATTCTGACTGTCCCCGACGCGTCGATCGACGTGCGTTTCCACGACAACCCGCTCGTCACGAGCGCGCCGAATATCCGCTTTTACGCCGGCTGTCCGCTGACGGTCGCCAACGGCAGCAAACTGGGAACGCTGTGTCTGATCGACATGAAGCCGCGCGAACTCGACGCCGAAGAGTGCGACCTGCTGCGCGATCTGGCGCGTATGGCCGAACAGGAACTGGCCGCCGTGCAACTGGCCACGCTCGACGATCTGACGCTGCTCTCGAACCGTCGCGGATTCGAATCGCTGGCGCAACACGCGCTCAACGTCTGCAAGCGGCTCGACAAGCCGGCGTCGCTGCTGTTTTTTGATCTGAACGACTTCAAGCAGATCAACGACACCTTCGGTCACGCGGAGGGCGACCGCGCCTTGACGAACTTTGCGGAAGTGCTGCGCCACGCGCTGCGCGAGAGCGATGTGATCGGGCGGCTCGGCGGCGATGAGTTCGTCGCGTTGCTGACCAATTCCAGCAGCGCGGAAACCGAGGAAGTCACGCGGCGGCTCAAACTGGCGCTGGATGTGCGCAACGCCGAAGCGCAACGCGGCTACGAGATCCGCTTCAGCGTGGGACAAATTCAATACGACCCGGCCTCGCATGGGTCGATTTCCGAATTGCTCGCGGCCGCCGACACGGCGATGTACAGCCACAAACAGGCCTCGAAGGCGCGCGCGGCACGTCGCGGCTGAGGGCGGCTTCTGCGGCATAATTGCGCGTCGTCGCCGTCCGTAGCGGCGCGTTTTCTGAAGCCTTTTCATGACCGACTCGCAGCACACTGCCGCCTCGCGGCTTGCCCAACTCGAATGGCGCTGGAAATCCTTCGACAGGCTCGACACCTTCGAAGTGTATGAAATGCTGGCCGCGCGCAGCGCGGTCTTCGTCATCGAGCAGAATTGCCTGTACGGCGATATCGACGGACTCGACCTCGACGCATGGCATCTGCTCGTGTTCGGTCCGCAGGCGGACGCAGGCCAGCGCGCGCCGCTCGCAGGCTATCTGCGCGTGCTGCTGCCCGACGCAGATGAAAGCGATATCCGCATCGGCCGCGTACTCACCACCGCCCAGTTCCGCGGAATCAAGCTCGGCAACGCCATGCTCGAACGCGCGCTGTCGCATATCCGTGCGCAGTGGCCAGGCACGCCGGTTCGGCTGCATGCACAGGCGCATCTGCAAGGCTTCTACGGCGCATTCGGCTTCGCGCCGATTTCAGACATCCACGAAGAGGACGGTATTCCGCACGTCTGGATGCGTTCGGCCTGAGTTTCCGGCGCGGCGCGTGACGACGCGCTACGCGGCGGCAGAGTGGGCAGGTCGTGATTTCGCGCGCCGTTCGCTACGCAAACGTCCACGTGCGGAGAGACGCATCCAGTGACGCAGCGCCAGCAGCGCGCCGATCACGCTCATCATCGAACCCGGAATCCACAGCAACAGCCCGCCGATCTGCTGATCGCGCATCGGGCTCAGCCAGGTGAAGGCGCGGCCGCAGATCGAATAGATCGGATACAACTCGTGCGGCGTGAAGAAGATAAAAGCGCCGAGCATGATCTGCGGCGGGATGGCCGCGATCACCACGAGGACACGTTTGCCCGGCGACAGACGTGCCGGCGGCGCAGGCCGCGGATCGAGCACGAGCCACCAGAACAGCAGTCCGTCGATCACCATGCTCCAGTTCATCACGCGATAAAGCCGCCAGTCGAGCATCGCGACGAAATGAATGGGCGACATCAGCCAGAAGTAAATCAGTCCGACGAACAGCGTGACCGCGACCACCGGATGCATCACCATGTCGAGTAGTTTCCGCACGACCGGCGTGGCGAGCGCCGGACGGACGAAGCGTTGTCGCCAGCCGAACGGAATGCCGGCTTTGAGCGCGGCGCCCGGATACGACAGCGCAATGAAAAACGGCCCGAGGTGATGCAGCACCAGATGCTGCGCGCGATGCATGAAAAACTCGTGCTCGAAGAAATAGTCGAGCCGCGTATGCAGGGCGACGTAGAGCGCGACGAGTCCGAACCAGAACGACACGCGTCGCGCGACCGACACGCGGGCCTTGCGCGCGCCGCGCACAAACAGGATCGCCGGCACCAGCAGGGCGATCACGACGGTCGGCGAGAATTCCCACGGATCGAGCCAGTAGAGCAGGTTCATTGCGCGCTTATTGCGTCTGGGCCGGCGACTTGACGGCGAACGGCGTGTCGAGCGTTTCGCCGTCGGAGAACTTCAGCGTGAGATGCACGGTGTCGCCGGGCGCGACCTTGTGCTTCGCTTCTTCCAGCATGACGTGATAGCCGCCAGGCGCGATCGCGACCTGGCCGTGCGCCGGCACGGTCAGCCTGTCGACCATCACCATCTTCTGCGACGAACCGTTCGACACCGTCTGATGCAGCATGGCGTCGCCGTAGTCTTTGCTCGAAATCTCGACGAGATCGATGGGCTTGTCGCCGGCGTTCACGAGCGTGGCGTAACCGGCGGCCGGCAGGTTGCCCGGCAGCCAGCGGACCCACGCGTCCTTGACGCTGATCGCGTGTGGATCGGCGGCCTGCGCGGCCGGAGCAAACGCGAACGAGAGGGCGAGTGTGCAGCTCAGCGCTGCGTATGTCATGGTTTTGATCGACATGGATGGGTCGGAGGTGGACGGTGAAGAATCAGGAGTGGTCGTCGATGATACGGCGCAGGTCCTGGGCGATCGTATCCGGCGTGTCGTGATCGGTGGCGAGCAGTCGCGCGTGGCCCTGTTTGTCGAACACGTAGACGGCGGAGCTGTGGGTGACTTCGTAGTTGCCGTTCGGATCGCGCTTTTCCATCTGGTACGCGACACGGTAGCGCTTGGCAAGCGACTCGATCTGCCAGTCGGTGCCGGTCAAGCCCTCGGCATGTTGCGCGTCGAACGCGCCGACGTATTCGTGCAATGCCTGGGCGGTGTCGCGCGCGGGGTCGACGGTGATGAAGAGAATGCGCACCTGGCTGGCGTCCGGGCCCAGCTTGCCGAGCACCTGCATAAGCCTGCCCATCGTCTCGGGGCACACGTCCGGGCAATGCGTGTAGCCGAAATAGACGAGCGAGGTACGGCCCTTGAAGGTGTCGCCGCTGACCGCGCGGCCGTCGTCGCCGGTCAGTCTGAATTCGAGGTCGGGCAAATGGCCCGTGACGTCCGTCAGATGCCATGGCTCGGCAGGATGCGTGCATCCGGCAAGCAGGGCTATCGCACTCGCGGCCACGCCGAGGGCGAGGCGCGTCGCCCATCGCTGCGAGCGCGCGACGGGTGTCGATGTCGAAACCGTCTGTTGGCGCAGGTTGGAGAGTTTGGGGAACAAAGCAGGTATCTATTACTCGATTAAAGAGCGACGCATGCTGCCATTCATGACCGCGACCGCTGCGCCGCGAATTATCGCCGGGCAAGGTGCGCGAGGGACTGGCGAGACCCGGTTGTGCCACCATGGCGCTAACGAAGCGCGGCCCGCGTGGCAGTGACTGTAGCGCAAAAGTTTTGGCCGCGCCGCGAAGCGCCTGCGGGCGCAAGGTTTGCGAGTCAATTTGACGCATACGCATGAAAGCTGGCCGAAGCCGGATTGTCGTGCTTCTGAATGCAATCCTGAATGGCCGCGGTACAGGCAGCCCGCTGGGCTTGCGCGCAAGCTTACTTTCTCGAAAAATTGACGGATGCGCGGTAAGATGCGCACACTTTTCCGGCCGCCAAAGGCTGAAAGGCAAAACTAACCGATGCAAGCACTTCCGGCTTTTCTGTCTCCTGGCGAGACGGCATTTTTCTTCGACTTCGACGGCACGCTCGTCGAACTTGCATCCACGCCCGACGGCGTGCAGGTGGAACCGCGTGTATTCGATCTGCTCGCCGAATTACGCAGCCTGACGAACGGCGCGGTGGCGGTGGTGTCCGGGCGCGGCATCGAGAGCATCGACGGATTTCTCGCCATGCCCGATCTGCCGATCGCCGGACTGCACGGTGCGGAGCGCCGCGATTCCAATGGCGACGTGCAGCGCATCGGCTTCCACGACGAACGTCTGCTGCGGATGGAGCAGGTTCTCGCGCAGGTCGTCAACGAAAACCCCGGCATGCTGCTGGAAATCAAAGGCGCGGCGCTGGCGCTGCACTATCGCAACGCGCCGGATCGCGAAGCGGTGGCGCGCGCGGCAACCGAACGTCTGGTGGCGGATTACGCGGCTTCGTACGTGCTGCAACCGGGCAAGATGGTCTACGAGATCAAACCGAAAGACGTCGACAAAGGCCGGGCCGTGCGCGCGTTTCTCGATGAACCGCCGTTCGTCGGCCGTCTGCCCGTGTTTGTCGGCGACGACCTGACGGACGAAAAGGGCTTCGCCGTGGTGAACGAGCGCGGCGGCCTCTCGATCAAGGTCGGCGCGGGCGACACTCTCGCGCACACGCGCGTCGAGTCGGTCACGGCCTTGCTCGACTGGCTGCAATCGATTGTGCTGGCGGCGCGCGGAGCATGATGAGCGCGCCGTCGTATCAGCATCACTTCACGCAAATAACGTCGTACTGGACCGGGACGCGCGCTTCATGAGTCGACTCATCATCGTATCGAACCGGGTGGCGCCGATCTCGGAGGGTGGCCCGGCGGCGGGCGGTCTGGCAGTCGGCGTGTACGACGCGCTGAAGGAAACCGGCGGCATGTGGTTCGGCTGGAGCGGCGACGTGCTCGGCTCGGGCCAGCCGCAAATCAAGGTCGAAGAACGCGGCCCCGTGACGTTCGCGACGATCGCGCTGATGCGTCGCGATTACGACCAGTACTATCGTGGTTTTTCGAACGCGACGCTGTGGCCGGCGTTTCACTATCGCGCCGATCTGCTGCAGTACGACCGGCACGATTTCGAAGGTTATTGCCGCGTCAATGCGTGGCTCGCGCAGCAACTCGTGCCGCTTCTACGCGACGACGACGTCATCTGGGTTCACGACTATCACCTCATCCCGTTCGCGCAGGCTTTGCGCGCGGCGGGCGTGAAGAACCGTATCGGTTTTTTCCTGCACATTCCGTTTCCCGCGTCGCAAGTGCTGCTCGCCGTGCCGCCGCATCGCCAACTGGTGGAAGCGCTGTGTTCGTTCGACCTGCTCGGTTTTCAGACGGCGCCGGATCTGCGCGCCTTTTGCGATTACATCGTCAACGAGGCGGGCGGCACGGTCGAGCCGTCGGCGAACGGGCCACTCACGATTCACGCATTCGAGCGCACCTTGCGTGCGGCGGCGTATCCGATCGGTGTCTATCCGGATGAAATCGCGGAACTTGCGAAAGCAGGTGAGCGTGGCAAGCCGGTTCGCACCATGAAGGCCACCTTGCACTCACGCAAGCTGATCATGAGCGTGGACCGCCTCGATTATTCGAAAGGCCTGGTCGAGCGGTTTCGTGCGTTCGAGCGTTTGCTCGAACATTGGACCGCGCAGCGCAACAAGGTCTCGTTCCTGCAGATCGCGCCGCCCACGCGCGCAGATATGCGCGCGTACCAGGACATCCGTTTGCAACTCGAAGGCGAGTCGGGGCGAATCAACGGCCGTTTCGCGGAGCTCGACTGGACGCCGATTCTGTACATCCACAAACAGTACGAGCGCTCCGTACTCGCGGCGCTGTTTCGTACGGCGCATGTCGGCTATGTCACTCCGTTGCGTGATGGGATGAATCTCGTCGCCAAGGAATACGTGTCGGCGCAAGACCCCGAGAATCCCGGCGTCCTCGTGCTTTCACGCTTTGCCGGCGCTGCGCAGGAACTGGACGGCGCGCTGATCGTGAATCCGGTCGATATCGACGGCATGGCCGAGGCGCTCGCGAAGGCGCTCGACATGCCGCTCGTGGAGCGTCAGGCACGGCATCGCGACATGATGGCCCAGTTGCGCGAGAACAATGTCTCGGTCTGGCGCGACAATTTCATGCGCGATCTGCAGGCGGCACATGGTGCGAAACATGGTGCAACACGCACGAAAACAGTGAAAGTGCGGGCCGGATCGGGCAAGAAAGCTGCCTCGGCCCATTGAGTCTTTCGGGAATAAAAAAAGCCGCTTCGAGCGGCTTTTTTTGTCGGTGCGGGTTGGATCAGACGACGTGCTGTTCGTCGACTTTCTTGCCGCCGATATGCAGCGTCGTGCCCTTGCCGTATTGCTTCGACAGCAGATCGCGATACAGGCCCGGCCGCTGACGCAATTCTTCGGGACTGCCGTCGTCGATGACTTTGCCAGCGCTCATCACGATGATGCGGTCGAAGTTGTTGAGCGTCGACAGACGGTGCGCGATGGCGATCACCGTGCGACCGACCATCAGGCGGTCGAGGGCTTTCTGGATCGCTTCTTCGGACGAACTGTCGAGCGCGGACGTGGCTTCGTCCAGCAGCAGGATCGGCGCGTTCTTCAGAATGGCACGCGCGATCGCGATGCGCTGACGTTGGCCACCCGAGAGCTTCACGCCGCGATCGCCGACGATCGTATCGAAGCCTTCCGGCATCGCTTCGATGAAATCGGAGCAACGTGCTTCACGGGCCGCCGCCAGCACCTCTTCGCGCGTGGCGTCGGGACGTCCGTAAGCGATGTTCTCGTACACCGTGCGATGGAACAGCGAGATGTCTTGCGGCACCAAAGCGATGGCATGACGCAGACTGTCCTGCGTGATCGTGGCGATGTCCTGCCCGTCGATCTTGATCGCGCCGCCCTGCGTTTCGTAGAAGCGCTGCAGCAGCGCCAGCACGGTGGACTTGCCCGCGCCGGATTTGCCGATCAGGCCGACCCGCTGGCCCGGTTCGATGTGCAGATCGAAGTGATCGAGAATCGGACGGCGGCGCGGATACGCGAACGTGACGCCTTCGAAGTCGACCCGGCCGCCTTGCGGCACGAGTTCGGTCGCGTCGTTACGGTCCGGCATGCCGTGTGGTTCGAGCAGCGTGCGAACGGCTTCGGCGAGACGCGCGACGTGCTGCGTGACGTCCACCAGTGCCACCGCCAGATCTCGCGTGCCGTGCAAAATCGTAAATCCGAGCGAGCTGACCAGAACGATGTCGCCGGAGGTTGCCTTGCCTTGATCCCACAGCCACAGCGCCCAGCCCAGCAGGCCGGCGGACAGCAGGGCGGTGATCACCGCGTGGAGTAGACGCAGTTTTTCGAGGTACAGCAGGCTCTGCTGGCGCGCGTCCATCTCGGCCTTGACCGTGGCGCCGAACCGCTGCTGCTCGCGGAACGTCATGCCGAAGGCGCGCACGAGGCCCATGTTGCTGATCACGTCGACCAGTTCGCCGTCCACCGAGGCGGCCTTGGTGGCGAAGTGATGGTGACGCGCCGAGCCGCGCCCGGCCAACTTGTACAGCACCACCGAGAGAATCGCCGAGCACAGCATGAGGCCGCCGGCCATCAGCGGATTCACGGCGATGATCATGACGATGGCACCCAGCACCGCGATGCACGGCGGCAGCACGTTCCAGGCGGTGGTGTTCTCGGCGGTGTAGACGGCGTTCGAGGTCGCGGTGATCCGGCTCGCCAGCATGCCGGGCTGCTTCTCTGAGTAGTAACTGGGTGAGTGCCCCGACAGATAGGAGAAGAGGTCCCGGCGCAAATCGCCCGTGACCGCGACGAACGTATGCGCCGCGACCCACCCGCCGACCCGCCACAGCAGGTTATCGGCGGCGATCAGGCCAACGAGGATGGCGAACGCGCCCCACAGTGGTCCGGGATGATGGCGTCCTTCGCCGAGCACGTCGATCAGATGCTTGATCGCGTACTGCGAAGCGAGCGCACAGCCCACGGCCGCAAACACGCTGCACAGCACGATCGCATGCGCGAGCGGATGGCGGCGGATAAAGCGGAAAAGAAACGCAAGCGGACGGTGCGCATAGCTCGCGAGCTTTGCGTCCTTGGCGTTGCGCTGGGCGATGGTTAATTGTTCCAATTGATCTGAGGTCGGAGTGTGTTTCGGGTTGTGCATGCAAAGCACGGGCCACGGCGAAAATTCATTGTTCGCCGTCAAGCCGATGCTTCGCATTGTAAACATGCAAAAGCGATTGCGCCCTGTGTATCCGGGCGAAGACGCGACTGATTTTGCGATAGATGACCGCGACTCACTGCTACTCGACCACGAACCGGGGCCGATCGTTCAGGCGGGCGGCGAAAAATTCTGGAAAAATTCGAGATATAATTACAAGTTGCATACAGCGGCGGCAAGACATTAGTTGAGCGTTTCTTCAATGTTTGCCGGCAAAGTTGGCGCAGATGCTTACAGATGCCTCGGTCACGGCCCGTGTTGCAAGTCAGTTGCCACTTTAGAACTGTCTTATAAAACAAGGGTTTGCAAAGTGTTTCTTCTTTGTAACAACGTAAAGACTTTGAAATGTTGTGCCGCAGCACAATATCCGGCACTGATAATGCATGCTCGATTGGCCCGGCGAAATATCTGACAGTTTGTCAACGTAGGTGCAGCGTGTGCGTTTACCGGCACATGCACAGATGGTGATCGGCCAGTCTGGGCTCTTTACCCAAGCGATTCATCGCAAGATTTCTCGAAAGTATCAGGCCCGCGCCGGCATGACCGGCCAGACTGCCCTGGCGAGCAAGCGAGTCGCTTTTACCAAACGCAGCACCTTTGCCTGATTTTTTACGAGGAGTTCTTCATTATGCGAATCGCTCAAATCGCTCCCCTGCACGAGGCGGTTCCTCCCAAGCTTTACGGTGGTACGGAACGTGTTGTGTCCTACCTGACCGAAGCTTTGGTTGAACAGGGTCACGACGTTACGCTCTTCGCGAGCGGCGATTCGCAAACCTCCGCGAAGCTCGAAGCGTTCTGGCCGCAGGCACTGCGCCTCGACCCGACCATCCGCGACGTGATGGCGCCGCACATGCTGCTGCTCGAAGAAGTGCGCCGCCGCGCCGACGAATTCGACGTGCTGCATTTCCACATCGATTACTACCCGTTCTCGCTGTTCGCGCGTCAGCCGGTGCCGTTCCTGACCACGATGCACGGCCGTCTCGACCTGCCGGAACTGCAACCGATTTTCAACACGTTCAGCGACGTGCCGGTCGTGTCCATCTCGGACAACCAGCGCCTGCCGCTGCAACAGGCAAACTGGCTGCAAACCGTTTATCACGGTCTGCCGGAAGACGTGCTCACGCCGATCCTCAATGTCGAACCGGGCTACCTCGCTTTCCTCGGCCGCGTTTCGCCGGAGAAGGGCCTCGACCGCGCGATCCGCATCGCCGGCCAGGCAGGCATGAAGCTGAAGGTCGCTGCAAAGATCGACAAGGCCGACCGCGCTTACTACGAAGAAGTGATCAAGCCGCTGATGGCGCTGCCGCACGTCGAGTACATCGGCGAAATCGGCGAGTCGGAAAAGCGTGAATTCCTCGGCAACGCGCATGCACTGGTGTTCCCGATCGACTGGCCGGAGCCCTTCGGTCTGGTCATGATCGAAGCGATGGCGTGCGGTACGCCGGCAATCGCGTTCAACCGCGGTTCGGTGCCGGAAGTGATCGAAAACGGCGTGTCGGGCTTCGTCGTCGAAGACGAAATCAGCGCGGTCGCTGCAGTCAAGCGTCTGCACACGCTGTCGCGCGCCGGTGTGCGCAAGGCGTTCGAGTCGCGCTTCTCGTCGAAGGTCATGGCGCAGAACTACGTCGCCACCTACGAAGAACTGCTGCGCCAGAAGCACCGCACGGTGCTTCGCGAAGTCAACGCGAGCTAATCTGGTCCAGCTCATGCTGGATAGATGAAGCAAGCGAAGCGTTACGCGAATCCTTTCCGGATGGTCCGCATAATCGCCAGCAACGCCCCGCAAGCCTTTCGGCAGCGGGGCGTTGTTGCAAGCGCGCCGCGTTTTTGCGCATGAGCGTCAGAAAGTATCGTTTTGCGTGCGGCAGGATGAGCCGCTCTCCGTAATATCCCTATAATGGCCCTGCCGCAAAAACTGGCTGCGGCGCCGACGAATGGAGGATGCCTTGGCGAGAACGAAAGAGACGCGTGCGAACGCGGCGCCCGGCGCCGGAACGATTTTCGCGTTGCGCGCCATCGGTCTCGTGCTGCTTGCCCGTTGGCTGTTTTCAATGGCGCAGATGGATCTGGGCGCCTCGCTTTCGGCCATGGTGTCGTCGCCGTGGGCCTGCATCAACCTTGTTTTCCTTTTCCTGCTGATTTTCTTGCCTGGCGCGCGAGCTGTCGCCGAACGTCCGTTTCATCCGCTGCCGCAATGGCTGCGGCAGGCGTTGCGGGTCTTCGCCTTTCTCGGTTTCCTGTTTGCCGCGTGGTCGGTCGGTGCGTTCGTCGCGAGCGCGGGCTGGCGGCGTGCGGCACAAGCCGTCGCGGCTACGAACGGCTGGCTGCTGGCCGCACCGGCGCTTTACGCCGCCGTGATGTGGATCTGCCGTCCGCGGGCGCTCTGGCGTACGAATGTTGCCGCGCGGCGTTTCGCGATCGGTCGTTATGCGGTGGCGCTCGATCCGGCCACGCGCACGGTGATCGTGTGGGCAGAGCGCCGGAAAGTCGGCCAGTACGACGCGCGTGAATTGTCCGTGCGATGGGCGCTCGGTTCCGCCGCGCCGTCGGCGCCGCCACCCGGCCCGGCCGTCGCGACCGTGGCATTCGGCATGGCGGGCGAGGGCAGCCAGACTGCGCAGGTCGGCGCCGCTGCCGCTCCGGCGGTTGCGCACGGCTTCGGTCGTCGTCCGAAAATTGAACTGCTGTGGGATTCGCCGGCAGCGGCCGGTCACAATCGCCAAACTGTCTTCCGTACGGCGCTCACTACCGAAGGCGATCGGGTCGCGGCGCGAGCGCTTGACACCTCTCTGCGGCAAGTCTGAATCTGAGTACTGTGCTCTCGGCCCTATCCGCGCTTGCGGCAGGCGTCGTAAAGTAAGCGTGTTCGGATTGTCGTCGTGGTAACTGAAGTCGCTGCTGAGCAAGGTCGTCCGGCGTCTGTCTGCGCGGGGCGAGTGAAACGTACATCGTTCGTGTTGCCTCGTTTGCAGGAGTCGCCATGCTGGTTCGCTGGTTACTTGCCGCCATTCACTTGCTTGCTTACGGCTTCGCGCTCGCGTCGATTCTCCGGCGCACCTGGGCGCTGCGCCGGGCAACGGTGCCGGCGGCATTACGGTCGGTGTTTCGCGCCGACACCGGATGGGGCCTGTCGGCTCTCGTGCTGATCGTTACCGGACTGATACGGGCATTCGGCGGCTACGAGAAGGGTGCCGACTACTATCTGCACGAACCGCTTTTCCACGCCAAGATGACCTTGCTGGTGCTGATCCTGATTCTCGAGGTTCCATCCATGCTTGCGCTCATGCGCTGGCGCGCCGCGCTCAGAAAAAAAGCACCGCCGGATCTACACCGTGCGCGCGCTTATGCACGCTACAGCGTCATCCAGACGGTGCTGCTCGTCCTCATGGTATTCGCCGCCACCGGCATGGCGCGCGGCGTCGGCTTACCCGCTGGCGTCGTGTAATCAACGACGCCGGCTTGCCGGGTTATCGACTCGCTTACTTGCCGACCAGCAGGCTCGAGTCGTCGGTACGGGCAGCCTTCGCGACGGTGGCTTTGGGTACGACTTCGGGGTCGTTCAAACCCTTGATCAGTTCGAGCGCCTGCCGCTCGAAAAGCCGCCGGTAAAGCCCGTTTTCGAGCCTGATCAGCGTGTCGTGGCTGCCTTCCTCTATCACCTTGCCCTTGTCCAGCACCAGCAGCCGGTCAAGTGCGCGCACGGTCGACAGCCGGTGTGCGACCACCAGCGTCGTGCGTCCGGTCATCAGGCGCTCCATGGCCTGCTGGATCAGCACTTCGCTCTCGCTGTCGAGACTCGACGTCGCCTCGTCCAGAATCAGGATCGGTGCGTCGGCGAGAAACGCCCGTGCAATCGCTACGCGCTGACGCTCGCCGCCCGAAAGCTTGACGCCTCGCTCGCCGACCAGCGTGTCGTAGCCGTTAGGGAGCGCCGCGATGAAGTCGTGAGCATTCGCCAGCCGCGCCGCGCGCTCGATGTCGGCCTGGCTTGCGCCTGGTTTGGCGTAAGCGATGTTCTCCGCCAGCGAGCGGTGAAACAGCACCGGTTCCTGCTGCACGATCGCGATCTGACGGCGCAGCGAAGCCTGCTTCACTTGCGCGATGTCCTGCCCGTCGATCGTGATGCGACCGCCGGAAATATCGTACAGGCGCTGGATCAGCTTGATGAAAGTCGTCTTGCCCGAACCCGAATGCCCGACCAGACCGATGCGTTCGCCCGGCGCGATGCGCATGGAGAAATCGTCGTAGAGCGGTTTCTCGGTCGCGCCATAGTGAAACGTGACATGCTCGAAACGGATTTCGCCTTTGTCGATCGCAATCGGACCCGCGCCCGGGCGATCTTCGATCCCGAGTGGCTGACTGTCGAGCGACACGAGTTCTTCCATGTCGTTGACCGAGCGTTGCAGGTTGCGAATGTGCATGCCGACGTCGCGCAGATAGCCTTGCAGCATGAAGAACATGGTCAGCGCGAACGTGATATCGCCGACACCTGCCTCGCCGCGCGCCCACAGCAACAGTGCCACGCCGAGGATCGCGGCCTGGATCGCGACCAGCATCGTGCCCTGCAGTCCGCCGTTGAGCGTGCCGCGCATCCACGTGCGCCGCGTGCGATGACGCCATTTGGCAATCACGCGCGCGAGCAGCGCTTCTTCGCGCTCTTCCGCGCCGAATGCCTTCACGACGCCGTTGCAACTCACGGCGTCCGCGAGCGCGCCGCCCATGCGCGTATCCCACGCGTTGGCGAGGCGTGCCGCAGGCGCGACGAAGCCGAGCGACATGGCAACTGTCACCGCGATATACACCGCCGAGCCGACGCCGACGACCGCGCCCATCAACGGCCAGCGCCAGCCGAGCAGGGTGGTCGCGCCGAGCAGCATGACGAGCGACGGCAGCAGCGCGATCAGCAGCGTGTCGTTGAGCAGGTCGAGCGCCCACATTCCGCGCGTGATCTTGCGCACCGTGGAACCGGCAAAGCTGTTGGCGTGCCAGTCGGTAGAAAAACGCTGCACGCGATGGAAAGCGTTGGCGGCGATCTCGCTCATCATCTGCAACGTCAGCCGGATGATGTTGAAGTACACGCCTTGACGCAGCAGGGTTGCGCCGAGGCCGAGCGCGGCCAGCACGCAGAACGCCGTGATCGCCGCGTGCCAGGCCGTGCCGTTGCTGGCCGCGCCGGAGGCGATCGCGTCGACGAGCCGGCCGGCGTACATCGGCGTGAGGACATCGGCAATCGCCGACAGCAGCGCGAGACTCATGATGACGACGATGCGCCAGGGTTGCCGCGCCCAGTGACGGAAGGTGAAGCCGAGGACATCCTTGAAGGCCTGTCCGCGAAAGTCGAGTTTTTTGATGGTCATTTGCCACGACCCGGTGATGCTTGAGCGCACCGAGGTTCCAGTCAGAAGCGAAAGGAAGAGACAGTCGATTGGCGCCGGATACGACCGGCGGGAATGCTGCGAACTGTCTGGGAATTGCGCGGTATGCCGATCAGGCAAAACCGCAATTGCGACGACTCAGATTCGCGACGACGGTCGCGAGACCATGCCGGGGAAGCACATATGCACTGCGAACATGTGACGCCTCCCTGAAGTCGAAGAAGTGAAGGGAATTGGATCGGAGCGGATGTCCGAGAACTCACTATATCAGCAGTATTTTGCTGCCGCAATCGTACGAGGTTTCGCTGTTGACAGCGATGCTGATCCGCTCTCGTTCAGCTTGCGAGCAAATCCGCTTCGGAAAACAAAAAGCCCTCGAATTCATTCGAGGGCTTTTTCTTGCGGGTCACGCGAATCTGGTGGGTGGTACAGGGATTGAACCTGTGACCCCTGCCGTGTGAAGGCAGTGCTCTACCGCTGAGCTAACCACCCGAAGAGAGCCGAATTATGTCAGGGATTTTTCAGCTCGTCTAGTACTTTTTAAGCGGTTTGCTCATCCGAGGCGGGGGCCGGTTCGAGACGCCACACGCTCGTTCCTTTGATCGCCTTGTCGAGTCCATCGAGTACCGCCTGGTGCTCGACGAGTTCGTCTTCGCTGGCGGAGATGACGATCAGATCCAGCGAGTCGAGCGCGACGCGCGGCGCGTGTGCATCGCCGCCGCCATGTGCGTCGCCCAGCATGTCGATGACGAGGCTCTCCTGGCCGCGCGTCATGGCCAGATAGACCTCGGCGAGCAACTCCGAGTCGAGCAGTGCGCCGTGCAGCGTGCGGTGTGCATTGCTGATGCCGAAGCGATCGCACAGTGCGTCGAGCGAATTGCGTTTGCCCGGGAACATCTGCTTGGCGCGTGCGAGCGTGTCGATGATCTCGCCGCAATACGTGTTCACCGGCGGCAAGCCGAGCAGTGCGAATTCGGCGTCGAGAAAGCCGATGTCGAACGGCGCGTTGTGGATGATCAGTTCCGCGTCCTGGATGAAGTCGCGGAACTGGTCGGCGATCTCGGCGAACTTGGGTTTGTCGCTGAGAAACTCGGTGGTCAATCCGTGAACCGCCAGTGCGCCCGGATCGCTGTCGCGTTCCGGGTTGATGTAGAAGTGCAGGTTGTTACCCGTCAGCCGGCGATTCACCATTTCGACGCAACCGAGTTCGAGAATCCGGTCGCCGGTACGTGCATTCAGGCCGGTAGTTTCGGTGTCGAGGATGAGTTGACGCATGTCGGAATAGCCTGGTCAGAAAATGTGTGCAAAAGAGAAGTGCGACGGCGATTGTCGCCGTAACGGCCAGACCGTCGATCAGACGGCCGTCAGCGACGCGACGCCGCGATTGGCCAGCTGGTCGGCGCGCTCGTTTTCCGGGTGGCCATTGTGGCCGCGCACCCAGCGCCATTCGATCTGGTGCTGCGCGACCAGCGCGTCGAGCCGTTTCCACAGATCGGCGTTCTTCACCGGCTGTTTCGCCGCCGTGATCCAGCCTTTCTTCTTCCAGCCGTGAATCCACTCGCTGATGCCTTTCTGCACGTACTGGGAATCGGTGTGGACGACCGCTTTGCACGGGCGCTTGAGCGCTTCGAGCGCGGCGATCACGCCCATCAGCTCCATGCGATTGTTGGTGGTGTTGGCTTCGCCGCCGAACAGTTCTTTCTCTTGGTCGCCGAAGCGCAGCAGCGCGCCCCAGCCGCCGGGGCCGGGATTGCCTTTGCAGGCGCCGTCGGTGTAGATGTCGATGATGTCAGAGGTCATTGATGGTGGTGTCGTGTGTTCGGGGTGGCGGCGGGCGCGAGGCCGGCGGCAAGGACGGGCTTTTTCACTTTCAGCGGACCGACGAGGCGCATGCCGCGCACGCGCTTGATCGCCTTGATCATGTAGGTGGCGCCGAAGATCGGCCACCAGCGGTCACCGGCCGCTTCCATGAAACCGTAGCGCGAGAGCCACTGGTCGCTGTCGAGCGGCGGACGATAGCAGCCGAAGCGCCCGCGTTCAAGGTCGAAGCCGAGCAGTTTGATCCAGTCTTTGAGGCGCGTAAACGCGATCAGATCGACTGCCGACGGCACGAACGGCCGGCCGGTCATCTTGCCGACCGATTGCCGCGCGCCCCACAGCGAAAGTGAATTGAAGCCCGAAATAATCAGTTGCCCCTCGGGCATCAGCACGCGTTCGGCTTCGCGCAGCAGCCGGTGCGGGTCGCTCGTGAATTCGAGTGTGTGCGGCATCACGATCAGGTCGACGCTTTGCGCTTCGAAGGGCAGGTCGAGCAGGTCGCACCACACGGCGCTGCGCCCGGCCGGCGCGGACAGGCCTTGCGGGCCGACGTTGCCGGGACCTCGGCCGTTCGCACCGCCCACGTTGCGCGGATACGTGTACGGCGCGCTGGCGCCGCTCGCCGCGTCCAGCACGAGGCCGCGGCACGGCATGCGATTTTCGCGCAGCGCGTCGAGTTGCGGCAGGCCGAGCTGCAGCGCATGGTAGCCGAATACGTCCGACACCACGCGATCGAGCTGGGTTTGCTCCCAGTCGAGTACGTAGCGGCCGGGCGGCGAATCGGTCCACGCGGGCCAGTCTATAATCGCTCGGTCAGTCATATCTGAGAATGCGTCGCCTATGAATGCGCTCGAGTACGTACCGGTCCCGGCGTTTGAAGACAATTACATCTGGGTCGTTTCCGACGGGCACCATGCGGTGGTCGTCGATCCGGGTGAGGCCGCCCCTGTGCGCGCTTATCTTGAGAAACGCGGTTGGCGGCTGAGCGCTATTTTACTCACGCACCATCATCAAGACCACGTCGGCGGGGTAGCCGATCTGCTGAATGGCCAGGCCGTACCCGTGTACGGCCCGGCCGGTGAGGCGATCGAGCATCTCACGCAACGTCTCGCAAATGGAGATCGCGTCACGATCCAGTCGCCCGCGCTCGAATTCACGGTGTTGGACGTGCCCGGCCACACCAGCGGTCACATCGCCTATTTTCAGGCGGCCGACCCCAACGGCACGCCGCACGTGTTTTGCGGCGACACGCTGTTCGCCTGCGGTTGCGGCCGGCTGTTCGAAGGCACGCCGAAACAGATGCTGGCGTCGCTCGACGCGCTCGCCGCGCTGCCCGGCGCGACGGAAGTCCACTGCGCCCACGAGTACACGCTCTCGAACATCCGTTTTGCGCTGGCCTGCGAGCCCGGCAACCTCGAACTGCAAGCCTGGCGGGACAAAGCGAATGCGCTGCGGGCGCGCCAAGTGCCGACTTTGCCGACCACGATCGCCCATGAACGCGCGGTCAATCCGTTCTTGCGCGCCGGCGAACCGGCCGTCCAGGCAACCCTGCAGGCGCAGTTGCATGAAACGGTGCCGGATCGACTGGCGGCATTTACGCTGATGCGCGAATGGAAAAATCGTTTTCGTTGAACTAATCCGTGCGAGGGTAATCCTCAAGCGAAGAATCGCGAAAATTCGCCAAGCCTTAGATTTCCTTGATTTTTTTCGTAATATTCCGATTGACGTAAACGTTGCTGTTTCGTACTATCGGCTGCAAATTCCAGCCCTTGTGGAAGCCGAGACGTTCATGAGATTTATCTTTAGTGCGTTATTGGTCCTGACACTCGCCGCCTGCGCGAGCCAGGGACCGACGACGAATAGCCCGACCACCGCAACAAACCCCGCCAGCCAGCAAGCCGTAGCCGACGCCCTTCGCAAGACAGCCACCGCCAAAGAGACGATCAACGTCGATCAAGGCTCGGTCGATCAATTGACGAGCGCCGACGCCGACCTTTGGGGCCGCATTCGTCGTGGCTTCCAGATGCCGGATCTGCAAACCGACCTTGTCGACATGCAGGTCAACTGGTACGCACAGCGTCCCGACTACGTGCAGCGCATGACCGAGCGCTCGCAAAAATACCTGTATCACATCGTCGAAGAACTCGAGGCGCGCCATATGCCGACCGAGTTGGCGCTGCTGCCGTTCATCGAATCGGCGTACAGCCCGCAGGCGCTGTCGGTCGCGAAGGCGGCGGGCATGTGGCAGTTCATGCCGGGCACCGGTCGTACTTACAACCTCAAGCAGAACATGTGGCAGGACGAGCGCCGCGACGTGCTGGCGTCCACCAGCGCCGCGCTCGATTACCTTTCGCGTCTGCATGACATGTTCGGCGACTGGCAACTCGCGCTAGCCGCGTACAACTGGGGCGAGGGCAACGTTCAGCGCGCGATCGCGCGCAACGAAGCGGCGGGTCTGCCGACCGACTACCTCAGCCTGCGCATGCCGAACGAAACGCGCAACTACGTGCCGAAACTTCAGGCGGTCAAGAACATCGTGATGAACCCGCAGGTCTACGGGCTCACGCTGCCGTCCATTCCGAATCACCCGTATTTCGTCACCGTCACGACCTCGCACGACATCGACGTGGAGATGGCCGCGAAGCTGGCGAATCTGTCGATCGAAGAATTCCGTTCGCTGAATCCGTCGTTCAGAAAGCCGGTGATTCTCGGCGCCACACAGCCGCAAATCCTGCTGCCGTTCGACAACGCGAGCGCGTTCGAGCGCAATCTGAAAACTTACTCGGGTTCGCTGTCGTCGTGGACCACCTACACGGTCACCGAGCGCTCGGCGCCCGCGGCGATCGCGCAGAAAATCGGCGTCGACGCAGACACGCTGATGGAAGTGAACAAGATTCCGGTCGGCATGCGTCTGAAGCCGGGCTCGACGATCGTCGTGCCGCGCGGCTCGGACGACGACGAAGACATCAGCGCGGACGTCGCCGAGAGCGCCGTGCTTGCCATGGAACCGGACGTTCCCGATACGCGCAAGATGCTGATCCGCGTGCGCCGGAATCAGTCCATGGCGGCCATCGCCGTGCGGTACGACGTGTCGGTCGGTCAACTGAAGGCCTGGAACCGTACCCGCCGCGATCAGGTTTCGCGCGGTCAGGTGATTGTGCTCCACGTGCCGGTTGGCAAAGCCATGCCGAGCGAGCCGGGCCCGGAACGTATCGCGGCCGACGTGCAGGGCGGCGGTGTCGAAAAGATCGGCACCCGTGTTGCGGACACGCGCAGCGAATCGCGCTACGATAAGAAAAAGGGTCGTGGCCATACCGGCGTCGTGAAGGTGTCCGAGCCGGTAGGCAAAGTCAGCAAGCCGACAGCGTCTGCTGCCACCAAGGGCAAAGTGACGAAGGTGTCGGCTTCCACGTCCGGCAAGGCGTCGAAGGCTGTGGCGGAAAGCCGCCCGAAGACCGCGGCCAGCGCGAAGAAGGGTAAGTAGACCAACAGCGGCTCCACGGTAGTGACCACATGCGTTGCGGGGGCAGCGCATGAATTGCGCTCCGATCACGCACCGTGTTTCTTTCAACGCCGTCACCTCTGGTGACGGCGTTTTTCATTCTGCAGACTAATCGGGCAGCCTGGATCAGATTCCTTTATTGTTCGTGCCTGTTCACGCTGGAATTTTTTCGTCATGTCGCTTACCCAGCTTCGCGTCTTCGTTCTGTTCTCAGCCGGTTACTTCGTCTCGTACGTGTTTCGCGGCGTCAATTTAGGTTTCGCGCCCGCCATCACCCACGAACTCGGCTTGTCGGCCGCCGACCTGGGCGTGCTGACCAGTCTGTACTTTCTCGGCTTCGCGGGTGCGCAGATTCCGGCCGGCGTGCTGCTCGATCACTACGGCGCGCGTCGCGTCACGGCCGTTACGATGCTGTTTGCCGCGCTCGGCATCTGGGTGTTCGGCGCGGCGCACGGCGTCGGCGTGATGATGCTCGGGCGGTTGCTGATCGGCGTCGGCGTGTCGGTGTGTCTCGGCGCGGCGTTCAAGGCGCTGGCGCAACATTTCGAACCGGCGCGTCTGCCGCTGATGAACGGGCTCGTGATGGCCGTCGGCGGCTTCGGCGGCGTCATGGTCGGTACGCCGTTGACCTGGATCTTGACGTTCGCGAACTGGCGGGCAGTGTGCATCGGCTTGGGCATATTGACGGTGCTGGTGTCGGTGGCGCAATGGACGCTCCTGCCCGACGCCCAACAACCGCGGCATCAGGCGAGTATCGGCACGCAATTCAAGGGCACGCTGCATATTTTGCGCAGCGCCGCGTTCTGGAAAATCGGTTCGTTTTCGATCGTCACGCAAGGCGTTTTTTACGCGATGCAGTCACTGTGGGTCGGCGCGTGGTTGCGCGACGTGCAGGGTTTCGCGCCGCGTGAGGCGGCTTCGCTGGTGTCCGTGCTCGGCTTTGCGATGATGGCGGGCTGCGTCGGCTTCGGCGCGGCGGCGCGCGGTCTCGAGCGACGCGGCGTGTCGCTATACGCGTTCTGCGGCATCGGCATGGCCTTGTTCGTCATCACCCAGTTGCTGATCATGTTCGGCGCGCCGCTCCCTGCCGGGCTGTTATGGGCGGGCTATGGCGTGTTCGGCGGCACGGGCATTCTGAGCTACGCGATCATGGCGCGGCACTTTCCGGCGAGCATGACGGGGCGCGTCAACACCACGCTCACGCTCACCATTTTTGTGCTGATTTTCGGTTTTCAGATCGGCGTGGGGGCGGTGCTGTCGCACTGGCCTGCCAACGGCGGCCACTATCCGGCCGCCGCACATCTCTGCGCCTGGGGCATTCTGGTCGCGCTGCAAGTGGTCAGCGGCATCTGGTACGTGATGCCCGGCCGGACCCGCAATCAGCCGGTTCCGGCGCCCGTCCCGCAAGAAAACTGACCGTCGAAAGTGTGTGGCGCGGAGGGGCGTCATTTTTACCCGCGCTATCCCGAATGGTCGCGTGGAAAATTTGTCTTTCGGCCGCTGAAGCCGGTCCAGTAAGGATTTCTTTGGGGTAGGGTCAGGCGTTTCCACACCGTCGCACCATCTCGGATTTGGCGGGAAGGGCGGATTCAAGCTATAATTACAAGGTTTGAGCTTATCAACCCGCACCCTAGCGCCTACCTCTCCCATACCGTTCATCCGCCGCGCGCAGCTGACGCCCCGCACCTTAGCCGATCCGTCCACACAATGGACTCATCGCGCCCCTTGCGACGTTAGCGGCAGTACGCGAGCGAGTCTGCGCGCGCATCCCACGGATGCGTTTCGCTGCGGCTCGCAGTCGGATAGACAGGTCGGCAACAGGGTGTTCCCCAAGGAGTCTCCCGTGTTGCCGTCATTTTCTCCCGCTCTGCTCGCGCTCGCCGACGGCACGGTCTTTCGTGGTTACTCGATCGGCGCCCCCGGCCATACGATCGGCGAAGTCGTGTTCAACACCGCTATCACCGGCTATCAGGAAATCCTGACCGACCCGAGCTACGCGCGCCAGATCGTGACCCTCACGTATCCGCACATCGGTAACGTCGGCGTCAATGCCGAAGACGTCGAAGCCACGAAAGTCCATGCCGCCGGCCTGATCATCCGTGATCTGCCGGTCCTCGCGTCGAATTTCCGCATGGAGCGCACGCTCCCGCAATACCTGAAAGACGAAGGCGTGGTGGCTATCGCCGGTCTCGACACCCGTATGCTGACACGCGTTCTGCGCGACAAGGGTGCACAGAACGGCGCAATTCTCGCCGGCTCCGATGACGAAGCGAAGGCCATCGAACTGGCGCGCTCGTTCCCGGGGCTGTCGGGCATGGACCTCGCGAAGGTCGTGTCGACGAAGGAAACCTACGAATGGACCCAGACGGAATGGCGTCTGGAAACCGGCTACGGCAAGCAGAACGCGCCGAAGTACCGCGTGGTCGCATTCGATTACGGCGTGAAGTACAACATTCTGCGCATGCTGGCCGAACGCGGCTGCCACGTCACCGTGCTGCCGGCGCAAGCCACCGCGGCCGACGCGCTCGCGCTCAACCCGGACGGCATCTTCCTGTCGAACGGCCCCGGCGACCCGGAACCGTGCGACTACGCGATCGCTGCCACCAAAGAGTTGATCGAGCGCGGCATTCCGACCTTCGGCATCTGTCTCGGTCACCAGATCATGGGTCTCGCGGTCGGCGCAAAAACCATGAAGATGAAAACCGGTCACCACGGCGCGAACCATCCGGTGAAGGATCTCGACGACGGCCGCGTGGTCATCACGTCGCAGAACCACGGCTTCGCGGTCGACGCCGACACGCTGCCGGCCAACGCGAAGGTTACGCACGTCTCGCTGTTCGACGGCACGCTGCAAGGCTTCGCACTGACCGACAAGCCGGCGTTCTGCTTCCAGGGTCACCCGGAAGCGTCGCCGGGTCCGCACGACATCGCCTATCTGTTCGACCGCTTCACCGCGTTGATGGACACGAAGAAGGCCGGCAAGACCGCGGCATAAATCAGCTTGTGACGCGCCCCGGCGGCGCGCGGCTCGACGAGCGCGCCGCCCCTGGCGCGAGGCACGGCGAGCCGCACACAACACAGCGCGCGCAAGTTTGAAACGGCGCGCGCCGACGTAAAGAATTGCAACCGAGTTGCATGGGACCGGAGTAAGGCGCTAAAGCGCCAACTCAGGTCGGCACAGGAATACATTAGCGAGAGCGTTATGCCGAAGCGGACAGACATCAAGAGCATCCTCATCATCGGCGCGGGTCCGATCATCATCGGCCAGGCGTGCGAGTTCGACTACTCGGGCGCGCAGGCGTGCAAGGCGTTGCGTGAGGAAGGCTACAAGGTCATTCTCGTCAACAGCAATCCCGCGACGATCATGACCGACCCGAACACGGCCGACGTGACCTACATCGAGCCGATCACGTGGGAAGTCGTGGAGCGCATCATCGCCAAGGAGCGCCCCGACGCGATCCTGCCGACGATGGGCGGCCAGACCGCGCTGAACTGCGCGCTGGATCTCCACGCGCACGGCGTGCTGGAAAAGTACAAGGTCGAGCTGATCGGCGCGTCGCCGGAAGCCATCGACAAGGCGGAAGACCGTCAGAAGTTCAAGGACGCGATGACCAAGATCGGCCTCGGTTCGGCCAAGTCGGGCACCGCGCATTCCATGGAAGAAGCGCTGCAGGTGCAGGCGAAGATCGCGGTCGAAACCGGCAGCGGCGGCTATCCGGTCGTGATTCGCCCGTCGTTCACGCTGGGCGGTTCGGGCGGCGGCATTGCCTACAACCGCGACGAATTCGAAGAGATCTGCAAGCGCGGTCTCGATCTGTCGCCCACGCGCGAACTGCTGATCGAAGAATCGCTGCTCGGCTGGAAAGAGTACGAGATGGAAGTGGTCCGCGACAAGCAGGACAACTGCATCATCGTCTGCTCGATCGAAAACCTGGACCCGATGGGCATTCACACGGGCGACTCGATCACGGTCGCGCCGGCGCAAACGCTCACCGACAAGGAATATCAGATCCTGCGTAACGCCTCGCTCGCGGTGCTGCGCGAAATCGGCGTGGACACGGGCGGGTCGAACGTTCAGTTCTCGATCAATCCGAAAGACGGCCGGATGATCGTTATCGAAATGAATCCGCGCGTGTCGCGTTCGTCGGCACTGGCGTCGAAGGCAACCGGTTTCCCGATCGCCAAGGTCGCGGCGAAGCTGGCGTGCGGCTACACGCTGGACGAACTGAAGAACGAAATCACCGGCGGTCAGACGCCGGCGTCGTTCGAGCCGACCATCGACTACGTCGTCACCAAGATTCCGCGTTTCGCGTTCGAGAAATTCCGCGAAGCCGATTCGCGCCTGACCACGCAGATGAAGTCGGTCGGCGAAGTGATGGCCATTGGCCGCACCTTCCAGGAGTCGTTCCAGAAGGCGCTGCGCGGTCTGGAAGTGGGCGTGGACGGTCTCGATGAAAAGACCGACAACCGCGACGAGATCATCCGCGAGATCGGCGAAGCCGGTCCGGATCGCATCTGGTACGTCGGCGACGCGTTCCGTGTCGGCATGACGGCCGAGGAAATTTTCGAAGAAACCTCGATCGACCCGTGGTTCCTCGCGCAGATCGAACAGATCGTGCTGAAGGAAAAGGCGCTGGCCGGCCGCACGCTCGCGAGCCTGTCGAAAGAAGAACTCAAGTATCTGAAGCAGAGCGGCTTCTCGGACCGTCGTCTGGCGAAACTGCTCGGCGCGAAGCCGGCCGACGTGCGTCAGCGCCGTATCGAGTTGAACGTGCGTCCGGTGTACAAGCGCGTCGACACGTGCGCGGCCGAATTCGCCACGAAAACCGCCTACATGTACTCGACCTACGAGGAAGAGTGCGAAGCGAATCCGACGAACAACAAGAAGATCATGGTGCTGGGCGGCGGCCCGAACCGGATCGGCCAGGGTATCGAGTTCGACTACTGCTGCGTGCACGCCGCGCTCGCCATGCGCGAAGACGGCTACGAAACGATCATGGTCAACTGCAACCCTGAAACCGTTTCGACCGACTACGACACGTCCGATCGTCTGTACTTCGAATCGCTCACGCTCGAAGACGTGCTCGAAATCGTCGACAAGGAAAAGCCGGTTGGCGTGATCGTTCAGTACGGCGGTCAGACGCCGCTGAAGCTCGCACTCGACCTCGAAGCGAACGGTGTGCCGATCGTCGGCACGTCGCCGGACATGATCGACGCGGCCGAAGACCGCGAGCGTTTCCAGAAGCTGCTGCAGGACCTCGGCTTGCGCCAGCCGCCGAACCGCACCGCGCGCGCGGAAGACGAAGCCCTCAAGCTCGCCGAAGAAATCGGCTACCCGCTGGTGGTGCGTCCGTCGTACGTGCTGGGCGGCCGCGCAATGGAAATCGTCCACGAGCCGCGCGACCTCGAGCGCTACATGCGCGAGGCCGTCAAGGTGTCGAACGATTCGCCGGTGCTGCTCGACCGCTTCCTGAACGACGCGATCGAGTGCGACGTCGATTGCATTTCGGATGGCGAAGCCGTGTTCATCGGCGGCGTGATGGAGCACATCGAACAGGCAGGCGTCCACTCGGGCGACTCGGCTTGCTCGCTGCCGCCGTACTCGCTGTCGCAGGTCACGATCGACGAACTCAAGCGTCAGACCGCCGCGATGGCCAAGGCGCTGAACGTCGTCGGTCTGATGAACGTGCAGTTCGCGATCCAGCAGGTGCCGCAAGCGGATGGCTCGAAAGAAGACATCATCTACGTGCTGGAAGTGAATCCGCGCGCCTCGCGTACCGTGCCCTACGTGTCGAAGGCGACCAGCCTGCCGCTCGCGAAGATCGCGGCGCGTGCGATGGTCGGTCAGACGCTCGCGCAGCAAGGCGTCACGAAGGAAATCGTGCCGCCGTATTTCAGCGTGAAAGAGGCCGTGTTCCCGTTCGTCAAGTTCCCGGCGGTCGATCCGGTGCTCGGACCGGAAATGCGCTCCACCGGCGAAGTGATGGGCGTCGGCATGACATTCGGCGAGGCGCTGTTCAAGTCGCAACTCGCGGCGGGTTCGCGTCTGCCGGAGTCGGGCACGGTGCTGCTCACCGTAATGGACGCCGACAAGCCGAAGGCGGTCGAAGTCGCGCGCATGCTGCACGAACTCGGCTATCCGATCGTCGCAACCAAGGGTACGGCTGCCGCGATCGAAGCGGCCGGCGTGCCGGTCAAGGTCGTCAACAAGGTGAAGGACGGCCGTCCGCACATCGTCGACATGATCAAGAACGGCGAGATCGCGCTGGTCTTCACCACCGTCGACGAAACGCGCGCGGCGATCGCCGATTCGCGTTCCATCCGCATGAGCGCGCAGGCGAACAAGGTCACGTATTACACGACCATGTCCGGCGCACGGGCCGCGGTGGAAGGTTTGCGCTATTTGAAGAACCTGGAAGTCTATGATTTACAAGGCCTCCACGCTCGCCTAAACTAAGGCGTCAAATACCTGTCCAAGATGTAAGTGCCGCGGTTAAGCGGCGTTCCGCAGGTGCTTGGGTCCGGATTGTGTCCGGCGCTCCGGCCCTGCGGAATGCACTTAACCGCGGTGATTTTTTTTACGGCTGTTTTTTGCATAGAGTTGTTTATGAGCACTGTTCCATTGACGAAGCGCGGCGCGGAAATGTTGCGCGATGAATTGCAGCGCCTGAAATCGGTCGAGCGTCCGTCGGTGATCAATTCGATCGCCGAAGCGCGTGCCCAGGGCGATCTGTCGGAAAACGCGGAATACGACGCAGCGAAAGAAAAGCAGGGCTTTATCGAAGGCCGGATTGCCGAAATCGAATCGAAGCTTGCCGGCGCGCAGGTGATCGATCCTGCCGCGGTAGAAGCGGATGGTCGCGTGGTGTTCGGCGCGACGGTGGAACTGGAAGACCTGGATTCGGGTGCGTCCGTCAAGTATCAGATCGTCGGCGACGACGAAGCCGACATCGACCACGGCCTGATTTCGATCAGCTCGCCGATCGCGCGCGCGCTGATCGGCAAGTCGGAAGGCGACGTGGCATCGGTGCAGGCACCGGGCGGCGTGCGCGAGTACGAAATCATCGCGGTTAGCTACGTTTGAAGGCGGCTCCGGTGTCCACGATGCCGCATCGACTATTCCGTCTGCTGACGGTGGTATGGGTGGGCAGTCTGCTGACCATCGGCTATGCGGTGGCGCCGGTGTTGTTCACGTCGCTCGACCGGATGACGGCGGGCGCGGTGGCTGCGCAACTGTTTCGCATTGAAGGTGTGCTGGGCGCGGTCTGCGGTATTTTGCTGCTGGGTCTGGCCAACGTACTCGTTCGCCGTGGCAACGACGCCTATCGGCGCCTGCGCTGGCTGATCGCCGGTATGCTGATCTGCGTGCTGGTCGGCTACTTCGCGTTGCAACCGTTCATGAATGCGTTGCGTGTGGCGGCAGCAGAGGCCGGCAGCGATGTGGGACATTCGGCGTACGCCACGCGATTCGGCATCCTGCATGGCGTGTCGAGCCTCTTCTATCTGATCGAGAGCCTGCTGGGTGTGGCGCTGGTGTGGAAGCTGCCGGCGGGAATGAGCGCGGTGGCGGAGCAGGGCGCTCGCAATGCTGCGGGAAAAGTGACCGGCTAGGTCAGCGTTCCGACCTTGGTGATGGCTGCTCCCGGTATGGTTTCGAGCAGCTCACGTGAAGCGTGGCAAGGTGCGGGCGTGGCCCACACCTCTCACCAGTTTCTTACTTCGACGATTGATGCGCGCGCTTTGCGCTGGTTTGACGCTTCTTGGCGCGCTTGATGTTGCCGCCTTGCGTGACACGCTCATTGCCACGCACCACCACGGCTTTGGCCTTCGGCTTGCGCATTGGTACTTCGCTGGGCTTGACCACTTTCACTACGCGCGGCGCGCGGCCTTTACCCGGTTTGGCTTCGACAGCGGCTTCACGAGCGCTCGGCAGGGCGCCGCGTTTGGCCTTCGCAGCCGGTTGCGCAGCGGCTTCCGGCTTCCAGATCACCAGCAACTTGCCGATATGCTGGATCGGCGCGGCGTTCAGCTGATCGCAGATCTGTTCGTAGATCGCGATGCGCTCTTCGCGTTCGTCGCCAAAAACGCGGATCTTGATGAGTTGATGGGCCCCGAGGTGGACCTTGATTTCAGAGAGAACGGCGTCGGTCAAACCTTCGGCGCCGACGAGCACGACCGGTTTGAGCGCATGTGCCTGGGAGCGCAACTCGGCGCGTTGGTCGGAAGAGACTTTGAGGGCGGGCATGGAAAGTAGGAGACTCGACTAAAATGGCGGCACCTGCAGATCCGAGAGATTCGGCCAATAGCGCAGGGCGGCGCGTCAGAACAACAGAATCGCGGATGACAACCAGTTTTTGGCGGTGTCCGCGCGAATTAACCGCGTATTATCCCCTAAAGCGCGTCATAACGCAGCAAGAGTTCAACGTTTAATGGCAAAAAACAAGTTCAACACGGCGTGGTTGCATGATCACATCAACGACCCGTACGTAAAAATGGCGCAGCGGGAAGGCTATCGCGCCCGCGCGGCCTACAAGCTGAAGGAAATCGACGAGGTCGATAAACTGATCCGGCCGGGGCAGGTCATTGTCGATCTGGGCTCCACGCCGGGCAGCTGGAGCCAGTACGCGCGCAACAAGCTCGCCAAAGGTTCGCAGCGCGACGCGGAACGTGCAGGCGGCATCGACGGCACGATCATCGCGCTAGATCTGTTGCCGATGGAGCCCATCGCCGACGTCCATTTCATCCAGGGCGACTTCCGGGAAGACTCGGTGCTCGGTCAGCTGGAAGAATTGGTGGGAGAACGGCAAGTAGACCTTGTAATTTCCGATATGGCGCCCAACCTGTCGGGAGTGGCGGTGGCGGATGCCGCGCGAATCGAGCATTTATGCGATCTCGCGATGGAATTCTCACAAAATCACCTGAAGGCAGATGGCGCCCTTTTAGTGAAATGTTTTCACGGCAGCGGTTATAGCCAGATTGTGGAAAAGTTTAAACGCCAGTTCAAAGTAGTAGCGGCCCGCAAGCCAAAAGCCTCGCGGGACAAGTCGTCAGAAACATTTATTTTGGGTAAGCATCTCAAGCGCGTCGGTTAATGACGTTGCAAGACAGTTCGGAATTTGCCGATAACGGGGTTGAGGCGTCGTAAATTTGTGTCGCCGCGGCTCGCTACGCTATTTCTGTGGTAGCGAAACCTTATGGCAGGGGTCTGCGGACTGGATTAGAATGCTTTCGTGGTGCCGCAAGGCAAATGTAGGCGCCCGTCTAAGTGAAGGAGTGGTGCTTTGAACAACAATATGTTTTCGAAAGCAGCAGTGTGGCTGGTTATCGCACTGGTGCTGTTTACGGTGTTCAAGCAGTTCGACAAGCCCCGTGTCCAGGAAGGCGTTTCCTATTCGCAGTTCATGGACGACGCGAAGAACGGCAAAGTCAAGAACGTCATTGTCCAGGGGCGGAACCTCACGGTCACTCCAGCAGACGGCCAGAAGTACCAGATCGTGTCGCCCGGCGACATCTGGATGGTCGGCGATCTGATGAAGTACGGCGTTCAGGTGAGCGGCAAGGCTGACGACGAACCGAATGCGCTGGTGTCCGCGCTGTACTACCTCGGACCCACCATTCTGATCATCGGGTTCTGGTTCTACATGATGCGACAGATGCAGGGAGGCGGGAAAGGCGGCGCCTTCTCGTTCGGTAAATCCCGAGCGCGTCTGATCGACGAGAACAACAACGCGATCAATTTCACCGACGTCGCCGGTTGCGACGAAGCGAAAGAGGAAGTCTCGGAACTCGTCGACTTCCTGCGCGACCCGCAGAAATTCCAGAAGCTGGGCGGACGCATTCCACGTGGCGTGCTGCTGGTCGGCCCGCCGGGAACCGGTAAGACGCTGCTGGCGCGCGCCATCGCCGGTGAAGCGAAAGTGCCGTTCTTCAGCATCTCGGGTTCGGACTTCGTCGAAATGTTCGTCGGTGTCGGCGCGGCACGTGTGCGCGACATGTTCGAACAGGCCAAGAAGCATGCGCCGTGTATCGTGTTCATCGACGAAATCGACGCGGTCGGTCGTCATCGCGGCGCCGGCATGGGCGGCGGCAACGACGAGCGCGAACAGACCTTGAACCAGATGCTGGTCGAGATGGACGGTTTCGAAGCGAACTCGGGCGTGATCGTGATCGCGGCAACCAACCGTTCCGACGTGCTGGACAAGGCGCTGCTGCGTCCGGGCCGTTTCGACCGTCAGGTGTACGTGGGTCTGCCGGACATCCGCGGCCGCGAACACATCATGAAGGTTCACCTGCGCAAGGTGCCGATTTCGAACGACGTCGACGCGGCGGTCATCGCACGCGGCACGCCGGGCTTCTCGGGCGCCGACCTGGCGAACCTCGTGAACGAAGCAGCGCTGTTCGCGGCTCGCCGCGGCAAGCGCATCGTCGAAATGAACGACTTCGAAGATGCGAAAGACAAGATCTTCATGGGCCCGGAACGCAAGTCGGCCGTGATCCGCGAAGAATCGAAGCGTGCCACGGCGTATCACGAGTCGGGTCACGCGGTTATCGCCAAGCTGTTGCCGAAGGCCGATCCGGTGCACAAGGTCACGATCATTCCGCGCGGTCGCGCGCTGGGTGTCACGTGGCAATTGCCGGAGCACGATAACGAAACGTATTCGAAAGACTACCTGCTGGACCGCCTCGCGATCCTGTTTGGTGGCCGTGTGGCGGAAGAGTTGTTCCTGAACCTGATCAGCACGGGTGCATCGGACGACTTCAACAAGGCTACGCAAACGGCTCGCGCCATGGTCGCCCGTTTCGGCATGACGGATGCGTTGGGACCGATGGTCTACGTCGACGACGAAAACGACGCTACACCGTTTGGTCGCGGCTTCACGCGCACGATCTCCGAAGCGACGCAGCAGAAGGTCGACGCGGAAATCCGCCGGGTGCTGGACGAGCAATACACGCTCGCCAAGCGTCTACTCGACGAGAACCGCGACAAGGTCGAAGCGATGACCGCCGCGCTGATGGAGTGGGAAACGATCGACGCCGATCAGATCAACGACATCATGGCAGGCCGTCCGCCGCGCTCGCCGAAGAGCTCGCCGCCGTCGGCAACCGACGCCTCGTCGGGCGGCAGCCCGGGCACCGAGGTCAAGCCGGGTAGCGCAACGGCGCCGGCCTGATAATCGACCAGTAGAATGTGCGGGCCGGTGTGATACACCGGCCCGTTTTGCGTTTATCCGCTTTTCCGAACGACCTGCTCAGTGCTGAAAGCCGAATTTTCTTCTCTTCCCATTCCAGAGCCGCTTCAATGCGGCCGCTTCAATCTGACCTTCGAGCGCCCGTTGGTGATGGGCATTCTGAACGTCACGCCCGATTCTTTTTCCGATGGCGGCCTGTATGCGATACGCGGCGAGGCTTTGCGCCAGGCTGAGCGCATGCTGCTCGACGGCGCGGACATCATCGACATCGGCGGCGAATCGACCCGGCCAGGCGCGCCTCCCGTACCGCTCGACGAAGAACTCGAGCGCGTCATGCCGCTCGTCGAACAGTTGCGTGGCGCGAACGTGCCGCTGTCCATCGACACCTACAAGCCGGAGGTCATGCGTCACGCGCTTGCCGCAGGTGCCGACCTGATCAACGACATCTGGGGCTTCCGGATGCCCGGCGCAATCGATGCCGTGCGCGACGGCAACTGTGGTCTATGCGTGATGCATATGCTCGGCGAACCGCAGACTATGCAAGTCGGCGAGCCCGCCTATCATGACGTAGTGAGCGAAGTGCGAAGTTTTCTCGACGAACGGGTGACGGCACTGAAGCAGGCAGGCATTGCACGTGCGCGCATCAGCGTCGATCCGGGTTTTGGTTTCGGCAAGACGGTCGAACACAACTACGCACTGCTGGCGCGTCTTCCGGACACGGCGCCGCACGCCGAGCCGCCGTATCCGATTCTTGCGGGCATGTCGCGCAAGTCGATGATCGGTGCGGTGGTGGGGCGTCCGGCGCCGGAACGCGTGGCGGGCAGCATTGCGGCAGCGGTATGCGCGGCCGAACGGGGCGCCGCGATCGTGCGTGTTCACGATGTCGCCCAAACAGTAGATGCACTAAAAGTATGGGCCGCCATGCGCGATGCGGCGAATCAAAACCGCGCGCACGGTTGAGTCCAAAGTCCAAGGAGGAACATAAAAGATGGCACGTCGATATTTCGGTACGGACGGCATTCGCGGCAAGGTAGGTGAAGGACCGATTACGCCTGAGTTTGTTTTGCGACTCGGCTACGCAGCGGGCAAGGTGCTTGCCGGCGCCGATCACTGGGCAAAAACCGGGGCGCGGCCCACGGTGCTGATCGGCAAAGACACGCGGGTGTCGGGCTATATGCTCGAAGCCGCGCTGGAGTCGGGCTTCTCGGCGGCCGGCGTGGACGTGATGCTGGCCGGTCCGATGCCGACGCCCGGCATCGCCTATCTGACGCGCGCGTTGCGGCTCGCGGCGGGGGTCGTCATCAGCGCCTCGCACAACCCTTACTACGACAACGGCATCAAGTTTTTCTCCGCCGACGGCAACAAACTGCCGGACGAAGTGGAATCCGAGATCGAAGGGCAACTCGACCAGCCGCTCGCCTGCGCGGCGTCGGAACAACTCGGTAAGGCGCGGCGTCTGGACGACGCAGCCGGCCGCTACATCGAATTCTGCAAGAGCACGTTCCCGGCCACCTTCGACTTGCGCGGCCTCAAGCTGGTGGTGGACTGCGCGCACGGCGCCGCGTACGACGTCGCGCCGCACGTGTTTCATGAACTCGGCGCGGACGTGATTCCGATCGGCGTCGCGCCGAACGGCTTCAACATCAACGACGGCGTCGGCGCTACCGCACCGGATTCGCTGGTGCGCGCCGTCCGCGCGAATCACGCGGACCTCGGCATCGCACTCGACGGCGACGCCGACCGTCTGCAGGTCGTAGACGCTGCGGGCCGCCTGTATAACGGCGACGAACTGCTCTACGTGCTGGTCAAAGACCGCATCGCCACCGACGGCAAAGTCGAGGGCGCGGTCGGCACGCTGATGACCAACATGGCCGTGGAAGTCGCGCTGCAGGAAGCCGGCGTGAAGTTCGTGCGCGCCGCAGTCGGCGACCGCTACGTACTCGAGCAATTGCGCGAGCATGGCTGGCAACTCGGCGCGGAGGGCTCCGGCCACATCCTGTCGCTCGACCGTCACTCGACGGGCGACGGCATCGTCTCGGCGCTGCTGGTGCTGGCCGCGATGAAACGCAGCGGCAAGACGCTCGCCGAAATCCTGCACGGCGTGACGCTGTTCCCGCAAAAGCTGATCAACGTGCGCATGCAGCCGGGCGCCGACTGGAAGGGCAGCGACGTTATCCGCCGCGCCATCGCGAAGGCGGAGGACGCGCTGCGTGGCCGTGGCCGCGTGCTGATCCGCGCATCGGGTACGGAGCCGGTTCTGCGCGTGATGGTGGAGGCCGAGAAAGCCGACGACGCGGTCCATCACTCGGAAACCATCGCTGCGGCAGTGAAGGACGCGACCGCCTGAACGGCATAAGCGTTTTGCATCGAAACAGGCGGGCGGGACGATCCACGAGATCGTCCCGCCCGTTGTCTTTTCCGGCTCAATTAAGTAACCGCTGCGGCGATGCGTCGCAGACAGAATGTAGCCGCGTCCGGACCGGCGTCGACGTTCGAAAACACCCGCAAACGTTCGCGCCCCTTCTTTTTCGTCTAATCTGAAGTATTCCGGCCACAAACGCAGCCAACTTGCATTTTTTCAGTCTGAACGGCTTTCATCGGCGTAATCCCACTGTCACATCCGTTTCACGATAAGTCACGTTACTGTCACAAAGGGACCCTAAGATTCGCGGTGTTCGTGTTATCCGCTCACACCGCTCACACCTTGGAGAGTCTCATGAAATTGATGCAAACCGTGTTCGCTGGCGTCGCTGGCGCGCTTTTCGCTATCGCAGCGCAAGCCGCAGACATCACTGGCGCGGGCAGCACCTTCGCAGCACCGATCTACACGAAGTGGGCTGACGCCTACCAGAAATCCGGTGGCGGCAAGGTCAACTATCAAGGTATCGGCTCGTCGGGCGGTATCAAGCAGATCGAAGCGAAGACGGTCGATTTCGCTGGCTCGGACGCTCCGCTGAAGGACGACGAACTCGCGAAGGCAGGTCTGTTCCAGTTCCCGACGGTGGTCGGCGGCGTGGTGCCGGTGGTCAACGTGCCGGGCGTGAAGGCTGGTGAACTGACGCTGTCGGGCGAAGTCCTGGGCGACATCTACCTGGGCAAGATCAAGAAGTGGAACGATCCGGCGATCGCTGCACTGAACCCGAAGATCAAGCTGCCGGATACCGACGTTGCCGTGGTTCGCCGCGCCGACGGTTCGGGCACCAGCTTCATCTGGACGAACTACCTGTCGAAGGTCAATGCCGACTGGAAGTCGAAGGTCGGTGAAGGCGCAACGGTCGCATGGCCGACGGGCACGGGCGGCAAGGGCAACGACGGCGTCGCAGCTTTCGTGCAACGTCTGCCGGGCGCAATCGGCTACGTGGAATGGGCGTACGCGAAGCAAAACCACATGACGTACGTCGGCATGAAGAATTCGACGGGCGCAGTGGTCGAGCCGAAGACGGAAACGTTCAAGGCAGCGGCAGCAGGCGCAGACTGGTCGAAGTCGTTCTACCAGATCCTGACGAACGAGCCGGGCAAGGACGCATGGCCGATCGTCGGCGCAACCTTCGTGCTGCTGCACACGGCGCAGGAAAAGCCGGCACAAGGCACGGAAACGCTGAAGTTCTTCGACTGGGCGTTCAAGAACGGCACCCAGGCTGCAAACGATCTGGACTACATCTCGCTGCCGGATTCGGTGACGGCTGAAATCCGTACGCAATGGAAGTCGAAGGTGAAGGACGCTGCAGGCAAGGCAATCGCCGACTAAGCGTCGCTTGATCTGGCGGCTGCCAGCCAGCCGCATGCATCACGTTGGCCGTCCTCCTGCGAGGACGGCCAACGGCTTTAACCCGGCCGCAACAGCAATACGCGAAGTCGCGCCGGCAAGCTCAGGCAACAACAGCAACACCCCGGCAGCACCCGGTTTCAGACACATTCATCGCATCAACCCGCTTCAACGGCCGCGCGACAGGTGTCGTACGGCAACTGGAAACAGGTCCATCAGGCTCTCATGTCCGATATCCAATTAGCGCCCGGCGCAAGCAGGTCGACTCCGCCCGGCAGCGCGTCGCAGCAGAAAGCGCCCAGCCGCGCCGGCGACGTCGTCTTCGGCGGCCTTGCGCGCCTCTCCGCCATCATCACGTTGCTGCTGCTCGGCGGCATCATCGTTTCGCTGATCGTCGCGTCCATGCCGTCGATCAAGCAATTCGGCCTCAGCTTCCTGTGGACCGCCGACTGGGATCCACCCAGCAAGCAGTTCGGCGCACTGGTGCCGATCTACGGCACGATCGCCACGTCCATCATTGCACTCATCATCGCGGTGCCGGTCAGCTTCGGCATCGCGCTCTTCCTGACCGAACTCGCGCCCGCCTGGCTGCGCCGGCCGCTCGGTATCGCGATCGAGCTGCTCGCCGCGATTCCGTCGATCGTCTACGGCATGTGGGGTCTGCTGGTGTTCGCGCCGATCTTCGCGACGTGGTTCGAAAAACCGCTCGGCGCCGTGCTCGGCGGCATCCCGTTCGTCGGTGCGCTGTTCCAGGGCGCGCCGATCGGCATCGGCATTCTGTGCGCGGGCGTGATTCTCGCCATCATGATCATTCCGTACATCGCCTCGGTGATGCGCGACGTCTTCGAAGTGACGCCCGTGCTGCTGAAGGAATCGGCGTACGGCATCGGCTGCACGACGTGGGAAGTCATGTGGAAGATCGTGCTGCCCTTTACGAAGAGCGGCGTGATCGGCGGCGTGATGCTCGGCCTCGGCCGCGCGCTCGGCGAAACGATGGCGGTGACCTTCGTGATCGGCAATACCAATCTGCTCGACAACGTCTCGCTGTTCTCGCCGGGTAACAGTATTACCTCGGCGCTCGCCAACGAATTCGCGGAAGCCGATCCTGGCCTGCATACGTCGGCGCTCATGGAGCTCGGTTTGATTCTGTTCGTGATTACCTTCATCGTGCTGGCGATCTCCAAGGTCATGCTGCTTCGCCTCGAGAAAGGGGAGGGCGCGAAATGAGCCAGCCCACCTTGAATATGCCGGGTTCGCACGACGCCGACGCGCTCGAAGCAATGCGCGTGCGTCTGCAAGGACGCCGCCGCATGAAAAACGCCGTCGCGCTGACGATGTCGCTCGCGGCGATGGCCTTCGGCCTGCTGTGGCTCGTGTGGATTCTCTACACGACGCTGCGCCTCGGTATCGGCGGCCTGTCGATCGAGTTGTTCACGCAATCCACGCCGCCGCCGAACACCGACGGCGGTGGTCTCGCCAACGCCATCGTCGGCAGCCTGATGATGGTCGGTCTCGCCACCTTCGTCGGCACGCCGATCGGCATTCTGGCGGGCGTGTATCTCGCCGAGTATGGTCAGAAGGGCTGGCTCGCGAGCCTCACGCGCTTCATCAACGACATTCTGCTGTCGGCGCCGTCTATCGTGGTGGGTCTGTTCGTCTACGCGCTCGTCGTCGCGAAGATGGGGCATTTCAGCGGCTGGGCCGGCATTTTCGCGCTCGCCCTGCTGCAGATCCCGATCGTGATCCGCACGACGGAAAACATGCTGAAGCTGGTGCCGAACGCGCTGCGTGAAGCGGCTTTCGCACTCGGTACGCCGAAGTGGAAGATGGTGCTGTCGATCACGCTGAAGGCGTCGATCGCGGGTATCGTGACCGGAGTGTTGCTCGGCGTCGCGCGCATTGCAGGCGAAACCGCGCCGCTGCTGTTCACGGCGTTGTCGAACCAGTTTTTCTCGATGGACATGGGCCAGCCGGTCGCGAACCTGCCGGTCACGATCTACAAGTTCGCGATGAGCCCGTTTGCGCAATGGCAATCGCTCGCGTGGGCCGGCGTTTTCCTGATCACGCTCGCGGTACTGGGATTGAACATCCTCGCGCGCACGATCTTCACGAACAAGTAAGGGCGGAGTGTAATCCGATGAATATGGCAGAAACTCAACTCAATCCGATTTCGCGTCCGACCGCGCCCGCCGGCTTCGATCCCGTCCAGGGCGGCCAGTCGCAATCGCCGTCACGCCCGAAGATCGAGATCAACGATCTGAACTTCTTCTACGGCAAGTATCACGCGCTGAAGAACATCAACCTGCAGATTCCCGAAGGCAAGGTGACGGCGTTCATCGGCCCGTCGGGCTGCGGCAAGTCCACGCTGCTGCGCACGCTCAACAAGATGTACGCGCTCTATCCGGAGCAGCGCGCCGAAGGCGAGATCCTGATGGACGGCGAAAACCTGCTGACGTCCAAGCGCGACATTTCGCTGCTGCGCGCACGGATCGGCATGGTGTTCCAGAAGCCGACGCCGTTCCCGATGTCGATCTACGACAACATCGCGTTCGGTGTGAAGATGTTCGAAACGCTGCCGCGTTCGGAAATGGACGACCGCGTGGAATGGGCGTTGACCAAGGCCGCGCTGTGGAACGAAGTGAAAGACAAGCTGGGCCAGAGCGGCTACGGTTTGTCCGGCGGTCAGCAACAACGTCTGTGTATCGCGCGCGGCATCGCGATCCGCCCGGAAGTCCTGCTGCTCGACGAGCCGTGCTCGGCACTCGATCCGATCTCCACGGGCCGTATCGAAGAACTGATCGCCGAACTGAAGAGCGATTACACGGTGGTGATCGTCACGCACAACATGCAACAGGCGGCCCGCTGTTCGGACTACACTGCCTATATGTACCTCGGTGAACTGATCGAATTCGGCGATACCGAAAAGATCTTCATCAAGCCGGTCCGCAAGGAAACCGAGGACTACATCACCGGCCGCTTCGGCTGAGCCGACGAGCAAAACAAGGGAGTACGACATGTCCGACAAACACCTGTCCAGCCAGTTCGACGCAGACCTGAATCTCGTTTCCTCGAAGGTGCTCGAAATGGGCGGCCTCGTCGAATCGCAGATCGTCAACGCGATGCAGGCGCTCAACGAGTTCGACCTCGACATCGCCGAACAGGTGATCGCCGCGGAAGACCGTCTGAACAAGATGGAAGTGGATATCGACGAAGAATGCAGCAACATCATCGCGCGCCGTCAACCGGCCGCGCGTGACCTGCGTCTGCTGATCGCGATCTCGAAGACCATCACGAATCTCGAACGCGCCGGCGACGAAGCCGAAAAGATCGCCAAGCGCACCAAGCGTCTGATGGAAGACGGCGCGTCGCGCACCATCAACATCGCCGAAATCAAGCTGTCGGGCGAGATGGCCGTGTCGATCCTGCGCCGCGCGCTGGACGCGTTCGCGCGTCTCGATACGGTAGCCGCCGCGCAGATCGTGCGCGACGACAAGGCGATCGACGAAGAATTCCGCGCCTTCGTGCGCAAGCTGATTTCGTACATGACTGAAGATCCGCGTTCGATCTCGGTGGGACTCGACTTTCTGTTCATCGCCAAGGCAATCGAACGGATCGGCGACCACGCCAAGAACATCGCCGAATTCATCATCTACATCGTCAAGGGTACGGATGTGCGGCACAAGTCGCGCGACGCGCTCGAACGCGAAGCACTCAGTTAAGCCAGAGATAAGGAACAGAGGTGCCGATGCCCAGCAGCATTCTCGTCATTGAAGATGAGCCCGCCATTTCCGAACTGATTTCGGTCAATCTTCAGCACGCCGGCCACTGCCCGATTCGTGCGTACAACGCTGAACAGGCGCAAAACCTGATCAGCGACGTGCTGCCCGATCTCGTGCTGCTCGACTGGATGTTGCCGGGCAAATCAGGCATCGCCTTCGCGCGCGATCTGCGTAACAACGAACGCACCAAGCACATTCCGATCATCATGCTGACGGCTCGCGGCGACGAGCAGGACAAGGTGCTCGGCCTCGAAATCGGCGCGGACGACTACGTCACCAAGCCGTTTTCGCCGAAGGAACTGATGGCGCGCATCAAGGCGGTGTTGCGCCGCCGCGCGCCGCAGCTGACCGAGGACGTGGTCGCCATCAACGGCCTGAAGCTCGACCCGGCTACCCACCGTGTCGCCGCGCACGCCGAAGGCAGCGAGATCAAGCTCGATCTCGGTCCGACCGAATTCCGTCTGCTGCACTTTTTCATGACGCATCCGGAGCGCGTGCACAGCCGCACGCAATTGCTGGATCAGGTGTGGGGCGATCACGTGTTCGTCGAAGAGCGCACCGTGGACGTTCACATCAAGCGTCTGCGTGCGGCGCTCAAGCCCGCGGGATGCGATGCTATGATTGAGACGGTTCGCGGCAGCGGTTACCGCCTCGCGAAAAGCGCCTGACATTCGTCGGGTCCGTCGGCGGCGCGTGAGCCGCATGCTGTGCCTGCGTTGCGCTATGCCAACGTGTTCGTCGTCACGTCCGGCGCCGCGATCCCGCATCACGGCGCTAACGGTTTTCTCTTCGATCGCTAGACCATGAACATCATCTGGGCGCGCTCCATCGTGTCCGTCGTGCTGCTGGCGGTTCTGTGCGTGGCGGTCGGCGCGCTCGTGAACGTCAAGGCAGGGCTGATCCTCGCGATCCTCATGCTGCTGGCGCAAAGTCTCTTCAGTACCTTTCACAAGCAGCGCTTGTGGCATCTGCTCGACGCGCCGGTCTACGGCGAAGTGCCGAGCGCGCCCGGCATCTGGGGCGAAATCTATTACCGTCTGCATAAGCTCGCCAAGCGCTGGCACGCGCAGGTGCGTCAGGTCGAGCAGCAGCACTCGCGTTTCATTCAGGCCATCCAGGCGTCGCCCAACGGCGTTGCCATGCTCGACGATCACGATCAGATCGAGTGGTGCAACGCGATCTCCGAACTGCACTTCGGTCTCGACGCCAAGCGCGACTTGCGCCAGCACATCACGCATCTGGTGCGGCATCCGGATTTCGTGCGCTATCTGAATTCGCACCGTTACGAAGAAATGCTGATCATGCGCGGCATGGGCAGCAAACGGCAGAACGTGCTGTCCGTGCAGGTGTTTCCGTACGGCGAGAATCGCAAGCTGGTGCTCTCGCAGGACATCACCGAACTCGAACGCACCGACGCCATGCGGCGCGATTTCGTCGCCAACGTATCGCATGAACTGAAAACACCGCTCACCGTGCTGTCCGGCTTTCTCGAAACGATGCGCGAGCTGCCGCTGAGCGAGGCCGAGCGGGCGCGCTATCTCGAACTGATGGAGCAGCAGGCGTCGCGCATGCGGCACATCGTCAGCGACCTGCTGGTGCTCGCCAAGCTCGAAGGCGACAACAAGCCGCCGAGCGATCAGATGATCGACATGCGCGCCGTGCTGCGGCATCTGCGCGACGACGCCGAAAGTCTGTCGAGCGACCATCACAAGATCGTGTTCGACGTCGACGAAGGGCTGACCGTGACGGGCGTCGAGACGGAAATACTCAGCGCGTTCGGCAACCTCGTCACCAACGCGATTCGCTATACGCCGGACGGCGGCGCGATTCGCGTGAGCTGGCAGGGTAGCGGCGGTCAGGCGGTGTTCTCCGTCACCGATAGCGGACTCGGCATTCCGGCCGCGGATATTCCGCGTCTCACCGAACGTTTTTATCGCGTCGATCGCAGCCGTTCGCGCGATACGGGCGGCACCGGGCTTGGCCTCGCAATCGTCAAGCATGTGCTGCAACGCCACGAAGCGCAGCTCGACGTCAAGAGCGAGGAAGGGCGAGGCAGCACCTTCACCGTACGCTTCCCCGTTTCCCGCACGGCACGCCGGCAACCCGCGCCGGTCTGAAGTCAGCGGCAGGACAATCAGCGATACAAAAAAGCCCGCCTGGTCGAGTGAACCGACCAGGCGGGCTTTTTTCATGCAACTCGGGCGGCCCGGCGAGCACGCCCCGCACGTATCAAGGACAGAACTTCGACAGCAGACTCATCTGTGCATTGCGCGACGATTTGCCCGGACGACGCCGACGGTAATGGCCGTCGCTTTGCATGAGCCAGGCGGTCTGGTTGTCGCCGAGGAATGCCGAGAGTCCTTCCGCGATCACGCGGCGCTTCAAGCGCCGGTTGTTGATCGGGAACGCCACTTCGACACGGCGGAAGAAGTTGCGATCCATCCAGTCGGCGCTCGACAGATACACCTGTTCCTTGCCGCCGTCGTAGAAATAGAAAATGCGGTGATGTTCGAGGAAGCGCCCGACGATCGAGCGCACCGTGATGTTCTCCGACAGACCCGGCACGCCCGGTTGCAACGAACACACGCCCCGCACGATCAGATCGATCTTCACGCCGGCCTGCGATGCGTCGTACAGCTCGGCGATCACCGTCGGTTCGAGCAGCGCATTCATCTTCGCGACGATGCGCGCCTTCTTGCCGGCGCGCGCGTGTTCCGCTTCGGCGCGAATCGCTTCGACCAGTTTCGGATGCAGCGTGAACGGCGACTGCCACAACTCGTGCAGCTTCAGTTCGCCGCCGATGCCCGTGAGCTGCTGGAACACGTGATGCACGTCTTCGCAGATTTTCTGGTCCGCGGTCATGAGACCGAAGTCGGTGTAGAGGCGTGCCGTGCGCGGATGATAGTTGCCGGTGCCCAGGTGCACATAACGCTTGAGCGTGGTCTTGCCGCCCGCCGACACGCGCCGCACGATCAGCATCATCTTGGCGTGGCACTTGTGGCCCACCACGCCATACACGACGTGTGCGCCGACCGCTTCGAGTTGCGAGGCCCAGTTGATGTTGGTCTCTTCGTCGAAACGCGCGAGCAGTTCCACCACCACCGTGACTTCCTTGCCGTTGCGCGCGGCCTGCATCAGCGCGTCCATCAGCGGCGAGTCGGTGCCGGTGCGATAGATGGTCTGCTTGATCGCCACCACGTTCGGATCTTTGGCGGCCTGCAGCAGCAGTTCCAGCACGGGCTGGAAGCTCTCGTACGGATGATGCAGCAGCACGTCGCCCTGATCGATTACGTCGAACATGCTCGCGCTGTTGGCGATCTGCTGCGGAATAGCGGGGATGTGCGGCACGAACTTCAGATCGGGCCGGTCGACCATCTCCGGAAGCTGCATCAGGCGCACGAGATTGACGGGGCCATTGGCGAAGTAGCAATCTTTCGTGCTCAGGCTGCTTTCGTCGAGCAGACGCCGCACCACGTGCGCGGGCGTTTCCGCCGACACTTCGAGGCGCACCGCGTTGCCGAGATGGCGCGCCGGCAATTCGCCCTGCAAGGCCACGCGCAGATTGGTGATTTCGTCTTCGTCGACGAACAGTTCGCTATTGCGCGTGATGCGGAACTGGTTGCAACTGCGCACGACCAGACTCGGAAACAGTTCGCCCACGAATCGTTGCAGCAACGAGCTCAGCAGCACGAAACCGTGCGGATAACCCGATAGGTCTTGCGGCATGCGCACGAGCCGCGGCAGCGCGCGCGGCGCCTGCACGATGCCCATCATCGCCTGGCGGCCGAATGCGTCCTTGCCCTCCAGTTCGACGACGAAGTTCAGGCTCTTGTTGAGCACGCGCGGAAACGGATGCGCCGGATCGAGACCGATCGGCGTAAGCACGGGCAGCAGTTCGTCGAAGAAGTAGTTGCGCGCCCATTCGGTCTGCGCTTCGTTCCACGCTTCGGTGCCGTGAAAATAGATACCTTCGCCTTCGAGTGCGGGCAGCACGGTGTCGTGCAGCATCGCGTATTGACGATGCACGAGTTTCTGCGCGCGTTCGACCACGAGGTCGTACACATGTTGCAGCGACATGCCGTCCGGCGACAGGGCGCCGGGATTGTCGCGCATCTGTTCCTGCAGTCCGGCCATGCGGACTTCGAAGAATTCGTCGAGGTTGCTACTGGTGATGCAGATGAAACGCAGGCGTTCGAGCAAAGGGACGGCTGGGTCGGCAGCTTGTGCCAACACACGCTCGTTAAAACCCAGAATGCCCAACTCGCGATTCAATAAGGGGTAGCGGATGGACATCGGCAGCGAGAATGAGGTGTCAGGAAGGGAGGCGGAAAGACGCTCGGAAATTCTCACAGTATGATGACGTTGTTATGACATTCTGAATCTTTTTGATTCTACGCCCGAATCATCGCGTGTCGTCAATATGACGCAGTTCATATGGGACCATACTGAACCCCCATTGCTGCGAGGTGACATCGTGAGGTCCGGTACGCTTAGAATGGCGTCTTTGAACCACGCGGCCGGCCACAAGGCGTCGAAGCCATATTCGGCGTCTTCCGCATCAACGGCGGCCGCGCTCGCGCGCATGGAGTCTGCTCAATCGATGGTCACTACGCCACAACTCCTCGCTGCCGTCGACCTCGGCTCGAACAGCTTCCGGCTGATCGTTGGCCGGGTCGAGGAAACCGACGCGGGCAGCCAGATCTATCAGGTCGACGCCTTGCGTGAACCGGTGCGTCTCGCCGCTGGTTTGTCACGCGACAAGATGCTCGACCGCGCTTCGCAGGTTCGCGGCTGGGACGCGCTCAAGCGTTTCGGCGAACGCCTGCGCGATTTTCATCCCGACCACGTTCGCGCGGTCGCCACCAATACGTTGCGCATCGCCAAGAACGCCGGTGAGTTTCTTGGCGAAGCGCAAGCCGCGCTGGGTTTTCCGATCGAAGTGATCGCGGGCCGCGAAGAGGCGCGCCTCATTTATGCGGGCGCTGCGCACTCGGTGCCGGCGAGCGCGGGCAAGCGACTCGTCGTCGACATCGGCGGCGGCTCGACCGAGTTCATCATTGGTTCGCACTACACGCCGATCAAGATGGAGAGTCTGTACATCGGCTGCGTGAGTCATAGCCGCACGTTCTTTCCCGCCGGCAATGTCGACGAATACACGATGCGGCAGGCCGAACTCGCCGCGGGTCGCGAAATCCAGATCATTTCCGCCGAGTACAAGAAAACCGGCTGGGAGCAGGCCATCGGTTCGTCCGGCACGGCGCGCGCGCTGGCGGAACTGGTCGAAGCGAACGGCTTCAACGATCCGGGCATCACGCACGGCATTTCGCGCGGCGGTCTGGAGCGTCTCAAACGCGCGCTCATCAAGGCGGAAAACGTCAATCGTCTGAAGCTCGTGGCCCTGAAGGGCGACCGCATTCCGGTGCTGGCCGGCGGCCTGTCGATCATGATCGCGGTGTTCGACGAACTCGGCGTCGATTACGTCGACACGACGGACGGCGCATTGCGCCTCGGCGTGCTGTACGACCTGCTGGGCCGCTCGCAGCACGAAGACATGCGCACGGTCACGGTGGAAGGCTTCATGCGCCGCTACGGCGTCGATCGGGCGCAGGCGGGGCGTATCGGCGAACTGGCGGTGAGCTTCTACAACCAGTTCGAGGAAGCGGACGAAGAGCGTCGCGTGGAAAATCGCATGTTCCTCGGCTGGGCTGCGGCTTTGCACGAAATCGGATTATCGATTTCGCATAGCGCTTATCACAAGCACTCGGCCTACATTGCCAGCAACGCCGACATGCCTGGTTTCTCCCGCACCGATCAGGCGCGTCTCGCCGCACTGGTGCTCGGTCATGCGGGCAAACTCGGCAAGCTGTCGCAAACGCGCGAAGTGGAGTGGCCGCTGCTGTTCTGCCTGCGGCTCGCGTCGTTGCTGTGCCGTCGTCGTGCGGATGTCGGCCTGCCCGGCATCGCGGTCGCGCAGGTCAACGGCGGCTACGAGGTACGTCTGCCGACCGACTGGGTCGCGAACAATCCGCTCACCGACTACAGCCTCATCCAGGAAGCGGCGGAGTGGGAGAAAGTCGGCATTCCGTATCGTGTGGTGTACACGGACGATTGAGGTATCACGGTCGGCGCACATGGCGCGCCGGCGTGACGCAGATAGTGAAAAAGCCCGGCAGGTCGCATCGATCTGCCGGGCTTTTTTTGCGGACCGAGTATTCAGCGTGGATTTCAGCGCGGCAGTGCGTCGCCGAGAAAGTGCCGTGCGTAGCGTGCGTTGATGTCCGACAGACGGAACAGCGTCAGGAAGTCGGCGGTGTTGAAGTCGGGGTCCCAGGCCGGCGCGCCGCAAATTTTCGCGCCGAGTCGCAAGTAGCCCTTTACCAGCGGCGGCGGGGCGACGTCGCCGCCCGTTTGCAATTCATCGACCGGCAGCGGCGTGTGCGGGAACGCGCGATACTCCGGCGCGGTCAGCGCGCTGTCGCGCAACGAGCAGTACAGATTCGCCGCGTAGTGGCCGCCGTCGACCATTGCGACGCTCGCGCAACCGAGCATCGTTTCGTAGCCGTTGTGCTTCATGTAGGCGGCGAGACCGGCCCACAGCGACATGATGACCGAGCCGCTGCGGTAATCCGGATGCACGCACGAGCGGCCCACTTCGACCATCTTCGCGCGCAGGTGCGTGAGACGCGAGACGTCGAATTCGCTTTCCGCATACAGACGGCCGATGCGCGCGGCCTGGTGCGGCGGCAATGCGCGATACGTGCCGACCACCTTCAGCGTGTCGAGATCGCGCACCAGCAGGTGATCGCAGTAGGAGTCGAACACATCGACGTCGAGGCCGGCGGGGCCGCTCAGCCGTGCGCCCATTTCATCGGCGAACACACGGTAGCGCAGACGCTGGGCTTCGCGCAGCTCTTCGTCGGTACGGGCCCAGGTGACCTGCAGACGATGCTGGGCAGTGACCGTTTCTTCGGCGCGCGGCAGACGCCGCGTTTCGAAGATCGAAGCGAGTGGCAAGGTAGGCGTCGGCAGTTCTCGCATAAGGCGTCCTGGTCGAAAAAAGGGGATTTCTTTTTTCGCCAATGTAGTAACGCCTGGTGACGCTCGCATGGCAAAGCCGTGACGATTGGATGACTGGACGTAAGCTCGGCGCGCACGGCTTGTAATGTCGCCGATGGGCCGCGTGCAGGTTGCGCTTGTGTTGTTTCCGCGCGACCGTCGGCCGGTCGCACGGGTCTCGCGGTCAGACCAGATCGGGACTGATGGCGGCGCGCAGGACGGCGTGATCGTCGCCGTCGCGTTCGCGGCTGCCGATCCACCAGACACCGGCTTTCTTGACCGGCCAGCTTGCGTCGCTGCGGCCGATCAGACGCGCGGCGACGTGGCCCAAAGTAGGCTGGTGCCCGACGATCACCACCGTCTGCGCAATGCCTTTGGGCCAGCCCGCGGCTTCGAGCACGTCTTCGGGGCGGGCGTTCGGCGCGAGTTCGCGCACGACGCGATATTGGTCGCTGAGTGTTTCGGCGGTTTGAATGGTGCGCACGGCCGGGCTCGCGAGCACGAGCGCGTCGTCGGGCAGCCGCGTGCGCAGCCATTTGGCGACGCTCTGCGCCTGCTTGCGGCCGCGCGTGGTGAGCGCGCGAGCGAGATCGCTGGCGGCGAAATCTTCGGCTTCGGCGTGACGCCAGAGAATCAGATCCATGCGTGTCTCCTGTGTGGCGGTGATGAACTGCGGTGACGGCGCGAGGCGGGCACCGCAATCGACGGCATGGCGATCAACTCGACAGAACCTTCTGCACGACAAAGTGGCCGCCGACAATGCAAAACCGGAAAGCAAAGCCCCAAAAGCAAAAACCCGCGAAGCCGTGAGGCGACGCGGGTTTCGTATTGCTTTTCGTGGTCGGAGCGAAAGGATTCGAACCTTCGACCCTCTGATCCCAAATCAGATGCGCTACCAGGCTGCGCTACGCTCCGACGAATCCGAGATTCTACGTGGCATTCGGTGCCAGAGTCAATCACGAATTGCATCGGACGAAAATTAAGCGGGCGAAGCGCAGCCGCGCGCGAGGAATCGATCAAAGGCATCGGCAAACGCGCCGGACGGCACGCGCGCTAGATGCGTCCCATGAGCAGCGAAATGATCACGATGATCAGCACGACGCCGACAAGGCCTGTGGGACGATAGCCCCAGCCGCTGCTATACGGCCAGCTCGGCAACGCGCCGATCAGCAGCAGAATGAGCACGATGAGCAGGATGGTTCCGATGGTCATTTGAGTCTCCCTGTCGGGCCCTCGGACGCTGCCGGGCCGCGGATAACGGTTGGTCCGGCGCACCTGTGCCGGGACGATTCGAAGGCGCGTCAGGCACGCCCCGCGTTGCTGTGTTGCTGCGATTGAAACAGCAAGGCATGTGCCCAAGGTCGACAGACGGAAGGGGAGAGAAATGGAAGGCATGCACGGACTGCGCAAGTGAACGTCGAGCGCAAACCGTTAGCTGCATAAAGAAAAACGGCGAGATGAAACTACGAGGATCTGTGACGAGGAAAAGCCGCTAAAGCAGCCGCGCGAAGTCCGCTTCCTGCGCAGCGGCTTCGCGATATTTTCCTGCTGTGTTCAATGCCTTCGATGCAGCCAGCGTGGCATGTGCTGGTGAGCGAGCCAGTGATGCAGCATGCCTTCGCCGTCGTGTTCGCGCCGATACGTTCTCGATTCGAAAATGGACAGGGCCAGCAGCACCAACAGACCGATTGCAAGTCCGACCAGACCCGCGATGGTTTCAGCGTCCATGGCAGCCTCCTATGACGTGCAGCCATGCCTCAATAGTAGGTCACGCGAATAGGTCACGCGAATCGAAATGCGAGCCCGTCGCCGCCCGGCGATGCTGCACTGCGCAGTTGCACTGGCAGCCTTCGTGGAACGCGCTTTGCAGGTAGACTTCCGGCGCTGCTGTTTGCGCCACGCGCTCTGCAGCTCAATCATCCCGTATCGAGATTCTATGAACCGTATCCTGTTGGTGGCTTTGCTGGCAGCCGCCAGTCTCGCCGGCTGTGCCAACGATCCCTCCGGCCACAAGGGTGGACCGCCGCCCAAAGATCCCGCCGACTACCACGGCGTGCCGACCGACGATCGTCCTCCCGCCATGGTGCCTGCGCCGGTCACGCCTTGAGTCGCTTGTGAAGGTACGGGCCGGGTGAGAAATAGCGGCGTCAGACAGCAGCCGCACCCGGCACGCTGCCCATTACACGCGGCAGACAGCGCGCCAGCGTCGCACCGCGCGCGGCCATGAAGATCAGCATCGCGGCCCATAGTCCGTGATTGCCGTACAGCGTCAGCAAGATCCACGACGCCGCGACGAATACGCCGAACGACACCACCATCGACGTCATCAGATCTCGCGTGCGCGTTGCGCCGATGAACACGCCGTCGAGCAGAAACCCCCACACGGATACCACGGGCGCGAGCGCGGCCCACGGCAGGTACGTTTCGGCCGCGGCGCGCACGGCGGCCTGATCGGTCAGACGTTCGATGATCCACGTGCCCGAGCCCCAGTAGACCAGCGAAAAACCGAGCGCACCGAGCGCGGACCATTGCGCCGTGACTTTGATGGCCATCGCGAATGCGTGCCGGTCGCGCGCGCCGATCGCCGCGCCGACCAGCGCTTCAGCGGCGTGCGCAAAACCGTCGAGTCCGTATGCCATGAAGGTCTGGAAGTTGAGCAGCAACGCATTCGCGGCGAGTGTCGCGTCGCCCTGACGCGCGCCGAGATGCGTGAACCAGCCGAACGACGCGAGCAGGCAAAGTGTTCGCACGAAGATGTCGCGATTCAGTATCACCAGACGCTTGAGTGCGTCGGCGTCGAACAGTTTTGCGCGGGTGGGCGCCGGCAGGCCGCGCGTGCGTCCGTGCCACAACAGCGCCACGCCGAGCACGAAGCCGAGTGCGTCGGCGGTGGCGGTCGCGGCGCCGATGCCGGCCACGCCCCAGTCGAACGCGTACACGTACAACAACACTGCCGCGATGTTCACGCTGTTGATGAACACCTGCGAGAACAGGGCGAGCCGCACGCGTTGCGTGCCGAGCAGCCAGCCGAGCACGACATAGTTGCCGAGCGCGAGCGGCGCCGCCCAGATGCGTCCGTGGCAATAGAGGCGAGCGTGTCGTTGCACGGCGTCGCTGCCGCCGAGCGCACGCAGCGCGTAGTCGATCAGCGGCGTTTGCAGCAGGAGCACCGCGGCGCCGATCACCGCTGCCAGCAGCAGTGCGCGGATCACCGTGTCGCGCATGCCGGTCTGGTCGCCGGCGCCATGCGCCTGCGCGACGAGTCCGGTCGTGCCCATGCGCAGAAAACCGAAGCCCCAGAAGACGAAGCTGAAGAACAGGCCGCCCAGCGCGACACCGCCCAGATAGGACGCGCCGTCGAGATGGCCGGCGACGGCGGTATCCACGGCGCCGAGGATGGGTTGCGTCAGATTGGCGAGCGCGATCGGAAAAGCCAGCGTGAGCACGCGCCGATGCCAGCGCTGGGGCACGGCAGGGGCCGCGCCGTGCGAGGCGTCGCTCAACTGCGTTCCTGCACGCAAACCCAGGGCGAAACGACCACGGCCCACAGGTCGGGGTCGCGTGCGGCGAAATCGGCGGCGGTGTCCGCCTGAACGCGTTCGACGAGACCTGCCGACAGCCATTGCGCGACCTGCGTGGTGTCGTCGCCGGCGATGGCCTCGGCGACGCTCACCAGGTCGAGGTCGCGGGCCACGCGCAGCAGCATGCCACGGGCGAAGAAGCGTTCGAGTTCGGACCAGCCGATTTTGGCGGTTTCCGCGAGCAGCTTGGCGTAGAGCGGGCTGTGGGTGGCGTCGTTGGAAGTCATTGTAAGGAGGCTTTGACGGGGCCGTTACTATAAACCATCGACGCGCGCTGCCATGGCCGCGCGCGTTCCGGTACGCTTTGGGTTTCCCGGAATCGATTCTGAACCTTCATGTCACTGGATTCAACGGCGCCGGCTTCGGGCACGCAAGCCCATGCCCAGGCCCATGTCATTACCGACGCTACCCTGACGCGCGCCGACGTGCAGCGCCTGATCGAAGCGAATCACGCCGGCAAGCAGGCGCTTCATTTCACCGATTGCGATTTCGAAGGCGCGGACCTGTCGCGACTCGACTTGCGCGGCGCCGAGTTTCATCGTTGCACGATCGTCGAGACCTCGTTTTTCAGCGCCTCGCTGTCGCACACGCGCTGGGTACGTTGCCGCGGGCGGCAGGCCGATTTCGCGTCGGCGGATCTGGTCGACGCCGCGTTTCAGTCTAGCGATCTGAACAACACGAGCTGGCGGCGCGCCAAACTCGCGTCGGCCTCGTTCCATAGCTGCAAGCTGACCGGCGCGAACTTCGAAGCCTGCACGGCTCTGGGCCTGAGCTTCGTCGAAACCTTGCTGGTGGGCGCGCATTTGCGCGGGCTGTCGTTTCGCAAAGCCACGCTGCAGCAACTCGATTTCTCCGACGCCGATCTGGCCGGCGTCGATTTTCGTGAAGCGGTGTTCGACGGCGGTAGTCTGAAGGACGCGCATCTGAAGGGCGCGCGTTTCGACGGCGCGGATTTGCGCGAAGCCGATCTGAGCGGCGTGCGTCTGGTGGACGCGGCGCTTTTCAAGGGCGCAACGATTTCCCATCAGCAGGCAGCCGTGCTTGTGACCGAGTTAGGTTTGCGCGTGATGTGATGACGGCATGCGTTTGCGTCGGAATAAGACAGCCGGCTGGCCTGAATGGACTGGTGTGAATAGTTAAATGCTTCGTCAATCGCGCTATATTGGTCTGCGGATTTTTGCGCACATAATTCGTCGGTAGATTAAATTAAATTAATCCGTTCGCCATCCGCGAATTATTTCTGCTGGAATGCGTTGATCGATTCGTGGTTCAATAGCGATTAAAACGCTGCAAGGGTGCGTTGGCGCACTAAAGAAAGTATCGGAAAGAATTGGCGGGCCGGCCTCCAGCGGCCCTAGCCCAAATCGGCCACGGGCCTTTCTTCAGGCTTAATGGCCGCTTTCCGTTAGATGTCCCGTTTATGCGGCCTGCCGGCAAGATTCGAGTTTTCAATGTGCGCGCGAGAATGGCGCAATGCGCCGTGAAGCATTGCGTATTTAAGCGTTTATTCTTCCCATTTTCTCTTCACGTATTGCGGACTCCGTACGCCGAGTCACATTTCTCGCGCAATTAATATATTGCACTTGAATAAACGGGTTGTTAGATTCCGTTCTGGCGCATGGTGAACCGGTCCTTTGCCGATATGCGCCGAACCCCCGTTAGCCCGGCCTCGAGCCGGGCTTTTTTTTATTCGACGCATGACGCGAATTACGTCAGTTCAATTGCAACGGCGTGATTGATCGAAGAATGCCCGCGGTCAATCGCGCATTGTGGCCATTACTGTTTGCAGCGGACCACCATCGAGCGGTTTTTGACGTTCGCTCCGAAAATGCCGCCGATCGTGCCGCCCGAGGTCGCGCCGTTGTCGACGTCTTTCGACACCACGTCGTAGCCATAGTTGCCGCATACCTGGCCCGCCTGCTTGTAGCACTCGGCCCAGCTGGAGCTGGCGTCGCTGCCGCTGCAGTTGATGGCGAAGCCGGTGTCGCCGCTCGGCAGGTAGGTCATGGTGGTGGTGCTGGAGCAGCCGCTCAGGCTGCCGAGTGTCAGCAGGCCAAGACCGATCGCCGCGGCCGTGGCCGCCGACGCAAATGCACTCTTCATTGCAGATTCCTTACTGATGACATCGAAGACGCGGCGCAAACCGCATCTCACGTCGGATTGATTAATGGCGCGCGAGGTTCCCCGGCCGCTGTTGCAGTTGGCGTGCCTGATCCATGCATGCGCATTTCAGAACGCCTGCAAGGACGGCTGTAAGGGCGTGTGCAGCGGCGCGCTTCCCGATGCACCCCGCCACCCATCAGCGCGGCGGCAGCGCCCGCGACGGGTCGATCGAACGACCCTGATAGCGCAACTCGAAATGCAGCATCACGCGATCGGTGTCGGTGTCGCCCATTTCGGCGATTTTTTCGCCGCGCGTCACGGTCTGACCTTCCTTCACCATGAGCGCACGGTTGTGCGCGTAGGCGGTCAGATATTCGGCGTTGTGCTTCAGGATCAGCAGATTGCCGTATCCGCGCAAGCCGTTGCCCGCGTACACCACGGTGCCGGGCGCGGCCGCCACGACGGGCGTGCCGGGCGCCGCCGAAATGTCGATGCCCTTCGAATTGTTGCCGTCGAAGCGCCGGATCACTGTGCCGTCGGCGGGCCAGACGAGCGAGATGGTCGACGCCGGCGCGGCCGATGGCGCCGTATCCGCCGGTGCCGGACGTGGCGCGGCCGACGCCGCGCCGGCGTTGCCACTACGTATCGCACCGCTCGTCGAGCTTGCGCCGCCCGGCGGCACCACGCGCAACACCTGTCCCACCTCGATGCTGTCCGGGTTGGTCAGATTGTTCCAGCGGACGATGCTCTGCACCGACTGCCGGTTGCTGCGAGCGATCTTCGACAACGTATCGCCACGTTCGACACGGTAGAACCCCGGACCCACCGGCGCCGACCCGCAGGCGACGAGCGCCGCGAGTAGCGACGCACAGGCGAGCCGCTTCATCATTCTTGTTGTTTCCAGCATTGGACCTCGCAAAGCGCTGCCGCGCGCCGATCCCGATCACGTGGCAGATGGGTGCAAAAGCGTCCGATTCTAACGGTTTTGCGTTGCAGCACCCGAAAAGCGGGCAGCGGACCGGCGAGTCGAGGCGGTCGGCCGACCGCATTTAGCCGCGGTCCGCCCTCGTGCTGGTCCGCAATTGGCAGGCGGCAAATGCCGTTGATTCACCCGCAACCGCCGCCCCGAACCGGCGGCCGGATCAATGCGCCGCCGGCGCTCAGCGCAGCTTGCCGACGCTGATGCGCAGCGCCGCCGTTTCGGTGACGCCCGGCGCGAGCCAGCGCAGGCCCATGCCGTTGTGGATGGCGTCGGGCAGACCCAGCCACGGTTCGACGCAGTAGAAGTCCGACTCCGCCGCTTCGGTCCAGGTGGTGACGGCGTACCACGGCAGCGACCCCGGCCGTTGCAGATCGATGGTGACGACCCGGTTCAGACCCGGCGCGATCAGACGGACGGGCTGGTCGGGCGTGCCTTTGAGGCAGTGGAAACGGTCGAGAATGCGTGCTTCGTCGAGCGTGTAGCGCGGCTCGCCCGGTTCCGCCGCGCTGATCGAACCGTCGGCCTGCTGGAAGCGTCGCTCGGTAGGCGGCAATTCCAGCGACGTTTCCGCGCGCTGCGTGTGCGGCAGGGTGAAGTAGAAGTGGTGGCCGGCGTAGTAGGGCAGCGGCGTGTCGCCCGTGTTTGTGGTGGTGAGCGCGACGTCCAGCGTATGCGCGTCGACGAGCGTGTAGGCGGCTTCGAAGCGGAAGCCGAACGGGTAGCCGGTGCGGGTCGCGTCGCTGTCCGTCAGGGTCATGCGCAGGCCGGCGCCGTGCACGTCGGCGTGAGCTTCGAAAGGCAGATCGCGCGCGAAGCCGTGCATCGGCAATTCACGCACCGTGCCTTCGGCGTCGCGCCAGTAGCCGATCTTGCCGTCGACGCGGTGCCTGCCGAGGAACGGAAACAGCAACGGATTGCCGCCGCGGATGCGCGCCGGCTGGCTCCAGTCCGGATTGTCCGGCCAATGGATGACCTCTTCGCCGTCGATGAGCCACGACAATAGGCGTCCGCCTGCTTGCGGCGCGAAACGGAGCACGGAGGTGTCCTGGGCGATCTCGAGAATGTCCTGTTGCGGTGAAAGCGGCATGGTCGATGGCTGATGGATGACGGTGGAAAATCGGTGCGACCCGCGTCGCGCAAGCGGCGGCGAGGTCACGCGAGAGGACGATTTTGCGCTGCTTTACGCTACGGGGAAACCCTTCTGGGGAAATTGCGGGTGTCGCATGACGGCGATCCTTGCCGATAATGGCCTCGACTGCCCGGTAACTTCGACGACCGGACGAGACGGCTCTGGAGGCTCAATGGATCTCGCAATGGCAATGGGTGTGGCTTTGTTCGGCATGTTTGCGGCGAGCACCGTCTACTTTTTCTACAAGCTGGAGCGCTGAGCGTCAGGTTCGCGCCGTCATGCCGAACGGCTGACGGATTGCGCCATCACTCGACATCGCATAGCGGGCTGCCGGTCAGGCAGCCCGTTTCTTTTTCTGCCGCGTAACACTGGTGTCGAGTTGTGACGCAGTGCATCATTATTTCCCCGAATGCGGCCTAAACGCTTGGCGCTGACATTGCAGCCAGGCATAATCGGTGCGCCTTTTGACGCGCCGTCTTTTCTCGTGCGGCGCGCTGCTCCCCGACATTTTCCTTACATAGAGGGTCGCCGCGTGAACCTGTCGTTTCTGATTTTCCTGAGTGTGCTGCAAGGCGTCACCGAACTGTTTCCGGTGAGTAGCCTCGGCCATACACTGCTCGTGCCGGCCGTGTTCGGCATGCATATCGACAAACACGCGCCGCAATTGCTGCCGTTCCTCGTTGCCTTGCACCTCGGTACGGCGCTCGCGCTCCTGTGGTATTTCCGCAAGCGCTGGTGTGCTCTGGTGCGCGGTTTCTTCGCCTCGTTCGGCGGCCGTCGCAATGACGACGCGCACATGATGTGGGCGCTGATCATCGGCACGATTCCGGCGGGTCTGGTCGGGCTGATTCTGGAGAAGCGCCTCGAGCGACTGTTCCACGATTTGCGCATCGTCGCGATCGCGCTGATCGTCAACGGCGTGCTGTTGTGGTTCGGCGATCGTCTGCAACGCTCGCGCGCGCATCAGGCGCCGGAGAAGCTCACGTTCCGCCAGGCGTTTTTCGTCGGTCTCGCGCAGATCGGCGCGTTGATTCCCGGCTTCTCGCGCAGCGGTCTGACGATGATCGCGGGTAACGCCGCGGGTCTGACGGCAGAGAAGGCCGCCGAGTTTTCGTTCCTGCTCGGCACGCCGATCATTTTCGCGGCGGGCATCCTCGAATTGCCGAAGCTTTTCCACGCGCCCGGCCAACTCGCCGACGCGCTGCTCGGCGGTGTGCTGACCGCAATCGCCGCCTATCTGAGCGTGCGTTTCCTGATGCGTTATTTCGAAGGACGCGGCCGTCTTGCGTCGTTCGGCGTGTACTGCGTGATCGCGGGCATTTTCTTCCTCGGCTGGTTCATGATGCATCCGCAGCCGGTGTGATTGCGCTCGTCGCGAGGCGTTGCACCGCATGGTGGCTCGCGACGCTCAAGTGATCGGTATATAATTCGGGCCCGGCTCAATGCGCCGGGCCCGTTTGTTTTGCGACGTGAGTTGGGCGAGGTGGCCGTGGACGAAATGCTGTCGTGCTCAACGTGTCATTTCCAGCTCACGGTCGCGTCGGTTAGAATTTCAGTGTTTCGTGAACACGGCGGCTGAGTGGCAAAACCAGGGCCGTGGTTCTTCAATACCCTTTAGCGGGTTCTCATTGCGGGTGATGCGCGTCGTGGTTCGTGCATCGCCTCACGTCAATACGGCAGTAGCTCAGCTGGATAGAGCATCGGCCTTCTAAGCCGAGGGTGGGGGGTTCGAGTCCCTCCTGCCGTACTTCAAAACGCCTGCTTCACCTGTCGTGTTCGCATGTGTCCTCGAGTACGCAGCGCACGATGCATCGCAGCCCGAAGCGCTGCGATGCTGGCGCGTCATCAGCTCGTCTTCAACCTGCCGCCGTCACCTCGATCGAATCGACCCGGTCCGGGTAGAACGCCAGATGCTGCGCTATTTCCTTCACCGGCGCATAGGGCGATTCATACGTCCACACCGCGTTCACCGACCGCTCGCCGCCGCCAGGAATGCTGTAGTACGCGCTATCGCCCTTATACGGGCAATACGTCGCGTGATCGGTGCGTTCGAGCAGGGTCATCTCGACGTCGTTGCGCGGGATGTAGTACACCGGCGGATACGACGCTTCACGCAGAACCAGCGCGTTGCGGGTATCGGCAATCACGCGCCCGGCAACCGTGACGACCACGCGGGCATTGCCCGGCTCGACGGTGATCGGATGGTCCGCGCCGGGGACCTTGATGGTTTTTTCAGTCATGCTGTCGTGCTCCTGGTGGGATGGACCAGCTTGCGGACATAGCGTGTCCTGCGTCGAAGCATACGCCGGTGACGAAAACGCGTCGCGCCGGATGTCGCCGTCCTCGCTCCTGGCTCCTTGCACCGCTCATGAGTGTCCGGAACGCGCGTCCAAAGAAAAAGGGCAGCCGAAGCTGCCCCGTCGTCGACTCGCACCGAGTCATCCGTCATTCAGTTCGCCCGGCTGTTGCATGGTGCTCGCCGGGCGCTGCGCCTCGGCTCTTTACTGCCTGATGTTCAGCGCGGCGGTCAGATCGCCCATCGGCTTGCTGCCGTTGCTGACCAGCGCGGCGTCGCGCGCGGCGATGCCCGGCAGTGTCGGCAGCGAGAAGCGATGCGTGATGAAGCGCAGGATCGACGTGGTGTCGTACTGCGTGTGATCGACGAAACCCTTCTTCGCGAACGGCGAAATGATGAGCGCCGGAATACGCGTGCCCGGACCCCAACGGTCGGCCTTCGGCGGCGCGACGTGATCCCAGAAGCCGCCGTTTTCGTCGTACGTCACGACGACGACCATGTTGTTCCACTGCGGGCTCTTCTGCAGATGCGCGATCACGTCGGCGATGTGCTGATCGCCCGATGCGACGTCCGTGTAGCCGGCGTGCTCGTTCAGGTTACCTTGCGGCTTGTAGAACGACACTTGCGGCAAGGTGCCGGCATCGATCGCCTTGATGAACTCGGAACCGGCGAGGCCGCCGTCCAGCAAATGCTGGCTGCGGTTGGCCGTGCCCGGCGCGAGGTCGGCGAAGTAGTTGAACGGCTGGTGGTGCGTCTGGAAATTCGGCGCCGTCAGATTCGCGCCGTAGACGACGTTCGGCGTGCCGTTCTGGATGGCCGCGATCGCCGCGTTCCATGCGCCGCCGTACCAGGCCCACGAGACCTTGGCGTTGTTCAGCAGGTCGCCGATATGCGTCGCCGTTTGCGGCGGCAGCGTGCTCGCGCTGGCCGGATTGGCGAGGTTGGCATCGCCGCCCGTGGCCGGTGCCACGGAACTCGGCTGATACGGCGGCTGCATCGTGTTGACCGCGTAGAAGTCGGGCGTGAGGTTGCCGGAATTCACGTACGCGGGCGGTCCGTCGATGGCCGACGCGGGCGACGCCGCGGTCACTTTCAGCGTGACGCCGTCGCTTTCCAGTGACGTAATCGAGGCGGCCGCCGGGCTCTTGTCGGCGTTCGGATACGTCGGCGTACAGGCGCAAACCAGCCACTGGTGATTCAGGAACGAGCCGCCGAATGCGCCCATGAAGAAGTTGTCGGCGAGCGTGTATTGCTGGGCGATCTTCCACAGCGGCAGCTTGTCGGCGTCGAGCGAGTAGTGGCCCATCACGAGGCCGCCCGAATCGGCCCACGCGGCGAACTTGTCGTTCTTGCCGCCGTTGATCTGCATCTGGTTCTCGTAGAAGCGGTGATACAGATCGCGCGTCGTGGCCGTGATCGGCGTGTTGAAACCCTTGGGATCGTCGATGGCGAACGGGCTGTTCGGCAGATTCACCGTCATCGCTTCCGTCACGACAGGTGTGACACCGGTCTGCGTCAGACCCTTCCATACGCGCGGCAGCGTCGCGAGCGGCGTGCCGTTGCGATCCACCTGTTGCGCGCTGGCCGCCGTCACATTCTGTAAGCCGTTGGCGCCGGGGAAGTTGCCGTAGAGATTGTCGAAGCTGCGGTTTTCCGCGTAAATCACCACGACGTTCTTGATCGACGTGATGTCGGGTTGCGGGGTGACTGTATCGCTGCCACCGCAGGCGTACAGGCTTATCGCTGCTGCGATCGCGATGGGCGTCGCGCAGATCAATTTCTTGTTCATCTTGTGTCTGTTCTCTCTCTCGCGTTGGGGACGGGGCCGCATGCATAACTTACACAGCGAGCCGCCAGTGAAAGTTTCGCAAGGCAATTTGACAGAAAGATGTAATTAATTACGAAATCATTCGATTGCGGTTTTGTCGTCGGCTGAATGTCATTTTGACGACATGTAATTGAAATACGCTCGCTGACTTCACTATCGCAACACTCACATCATTCATATGCGAAGCAGTCTGGCGGGGATTCGGAAAGCGGTACTTCAGATCGAAGCGCGGTACACAGGCGCGGCGGCCTCGACGCGCCGCACGACCGGCGGTGCGTGGCGCACGGCGAGCGTCGGCACGGTGTTGGCGGCGCTGATGGCAGCGGCCACGTTGACGGCGTGCGAGGACAAAGCGCCGTCGGCGGCGCGCGATGCCGGCGTGGCCGGACAGCAGGCGTCGGTGTCTGCGTCGGCCGTGTCCGTGCAACGCGTTGCCGCTCACGAAGCCGGCCAGTCGCGCGCGGAGGTCTACGAGTCGGTGCGGCAGATGACGGCGCTCGGCAAGCAGCTATTCTTCGACGCCTCGCTCTCCGGTTCGGGCAAGCTCGCGTGCGCGTCGTGCCACAGCCCGGATCACGGCTTCACACCGGCGAATTCGCTCTCGGTGCAACTCGGCGGCGACGACATGCACCGTACCGGCATGCGTGCCGCGCCGACGCTCAAGTATTTGCAGTCGGTGCCGGCGTTCGCCGAGCACTATCACGAGTCGGACGACGAAGGCGACGAAAGCATCGACGCAGGCCCGACCGGCGGCCTGACGTGGGACGGACGCGTGAATCGCGGCTCGGACCAGGCGCGCATTCCGTTGTTGTCGTCGTTCGAAATGGGCAGCACGCCCGCGAAGGTCACGGCCGCGGTCAAGGCGGCGCCCTACGCGCAAGATTTCCGCCGGGCATTCGGCGAACATATTCTCGACAACGAAGAGGCCACCTTCAACGCGGTGCTGCAATCTCTGGAAGCCTTCGAGCAGACACCCGAACTCTTCTATCCATACACCAGCAAATACGATGCGTTCCTTGCCGGCAAGGCGCAGTTGACGAAGGCCGAGTTGCACGGGCTGGAGATTTTCAACGACGAGCAGAAGGGTAATTGCGCAAGCTGTCACATCAGCCAGCGCACCAAAGACGGCGCACCGCCGCAGTTCAGCGACTTCGGTCTGATCGCGATCGGCGTGCCGCGCAATCGCGCGCTACGCGTGAACCACGATCCGCATTTTTACGATCTGGGCGGCTGTGGACCCGAGCGCACCGATCTGAAAGGACGCGCCGAGTTTTGCGGCATCTTCCGCACGCCGACACTGCGCAACGTCGCGTTGAAGAAGAGCTTCTTCCACAACGGCATCTATCATTCGCTGGACGAGGTGGTGCGCTTCTATGCCGAGCGCGATACGAATCCGGAAAAGTTCTATCCGGTCGTGAAGGGGAAGGTGCAGAAGTTCGACGATTTGCCGCAAATGTACTGGGCCAATCTGAACACCGATCCGCCGTTCGATCGCAAGCCGGGCGACAAACCCGTATTCGACGAAGCGGAAATCAAGGACGTAGTGGCGTTTCTGAATACGCTCACCGATGGCTACAAGCCGGCGGCGCAGTAACCGGGAGCGGCGCGCTCAGGCGTTCGCGCCGTTGAGAATCTGATAGCAGGCGAACAGCAGCAGGGCGAACGAGACCAGCATGCACGCCACGCCCGCGCGCGTCAGCAGATTCGGCCAGCGCGCGCGCGGCAGCGCGTCCATCTGCACGACGCGTCTGGCCAGACCCGGATCGCGGCCAATGGCGACGGGTACGAGCACGATACACAGCAGCGCGACGGCGGCCGTCAGGATTTCAAGCATTAGGATGACGTTCATGATGAAGGATGCGTGACGCGGTCGGTGCATTGGCACAATGTCGTCAAGCGTAAGCACGCGTCTCTTCGGAACCTATGAGACTTATCCTAAAAACATGACGGGGCCGACGCATGCCCGCCACGCCTTGTGTTGCAGTTGTGTTTAGATCGAGCACGACGCGTGCGCGCGCGAGACAATCTGCGTAGACACCATGCTATGCTTTTGGGGTCCAGATCGTGATCCGGCGCGTGCGCGCGTCTTGACCGACTGCCACACTCTTCGAGGAGAACCCTTCATGTCGATGCGAATCCGTGCCCTGTTTCACCTGGCCGCCGGCGGTGTACTGCTCGCGGGTGCGATCGGCGCGCAAGCGGCGAATCTCGGCTTTCTGAACGACACGCCGATCAGCTACATGAAGCAGCGCGATATCGACTCGGTCAAGAAGGCGGTATTCGCGGCGCTGAACGACAAGAAAGACGGCGAGAGTGCGACCTGGGTCAACGAAGGCACCGGCAACAGCGTGAAGATCGACGCGAATATCACCGTCGCGAGCACGGCGAAAGAGGGCGAGCGCACGTGCCGCGATCTCGGCGTCGTGCTGAATGCAAAAGGCCAGTCCATGAACCTGCGGCCGCAGTTCTGCCGGCAGGGCAACGGCCAATGGCAATTGCAGAAAAAGCATTGAGCATGCGTGCCGGTGGATCGGCGCCCGTCGCATCGCGGCTGGCGTCGAGCGAGCTTATGCGCGGCCATCCAGCGTCCCGATGATGAGCGCTCGGGTGGTCTCGTGCGGTGTCGTGCTGCTCGATCCCGACGGCAGGGTGCTGCTCGCGCATGCCACCGAAACGTCGCACTGGGACATTCCCAAAGGTCACGGGGAAGAGGGCGAGGCACCGCACGTCACGGCGCTGCGCGAGATGGTGGAAGAGACGGGTCTCGCGATCGAGCCAGAGCGTCTGAAAGACCTTGGGCTGTTCGTCTACCGGCGTGACAAGGATCTGCATCTGTTCGGCGCGCGCGCCACGGCTGCCGAACTGGATCTGTCGCAGTGCACCTGCACGTCGATGTTTCCGCGCCGCTCGGACGGCACGATGATCCCCGAAATGGACGCTTATCGCTGGACCGCGCCGGACCAGGTCGAGCGTTTCGCCAGCCGCAGTCTCACGCGGCTATTCCAGACCACGCTGTCGCTGGCCGAATTGCATCGCTCGTTGTAACGGCACGCTTAGTCGAGCGCGTGGTCGTTCGGGTGCGAGAACAGCGCGCGGTTCTGTTCCGACAGCGGGAAGTTCAGATTGATGCCGCGCGGCGGGATCGGCTGCGTAAACCATTGCCGATACATGCGTTCCGCATCGCCTGAAGTCTGACTGTGCGTAATCACGCCGTTCACGAGATTGCGGAACGGCTCGTCCCCTTTGCGGAACATGCAGGCATACACCTCGTAGCCGAGCGGCGTACCGTTCACGACGTAATCGTCCGGACGCGTGTCGGTGGATTTGAAGCCGTACACGATCGGCTCGTCCATCACGAAGGCCACGGCGCGTTCGTCCTTGAGCGCGGTGAATGCTTCCTGATGATCGCGCGCACTGGTAATGCGCATATTCAGATGCTTGTCCGCATTCAGACGGCGCAGCAGCCGCTCGTCCGACGTGCCCGCGGTGGTGACCACCGTCTTGCCGGCCAGATCCTGAAAGTCGCTGATACCGCTGCTTTTGCGCGAAATCATGCGTACTGCGTATTGGAAGAAGCTATTCGAAAACGCCACGACATTCTCACGCTCGGTCGTGTGGGTGGTCGAGCCGCATTCGAGGTCGATCTGGTTGTTCAGCAGCATCGGCGTGCGGTTCGACGAAGTGACCGTCACCTCGTGCACCTTGAGTTGCGGCATGCCGAGTGTCTTGCGGATTTCGTCGACGATTTGCAGCGCAATGGACTGCGAGTAGCCGACTGTTTGCGTGCCGTCGAAATAGGAAAAGGGAATCGACGCCTCGCGCACGCCGAGCGTCACGACGCCGTCGTCGTGGATTTTTTTGAGCGTGCCGGTGAGTTCTTCTGCCTGCGCGGATTGCGCGAGCGAGGCGGCGCAGACCACGCTCAGCGTCAGAAGCGCGAGGCGAGCGCCGCGCTTCATGCGAGTCGCCTTGAAATCATGCCCATGAAGCGTGTGCCTTCGAGAAGCGTGCCTCGGACTCGGCCCGCGGTCGGCTGCAGTTTTCATCGAACCTCCCGGAGCGGCGCGTGCAATCCTGCCGCGCTTTCAGTATAGATGGACCCCGAACGACAAAACGGCGTGCGCTCCTATCGGAACGCACGCCGGATTCAACGCCGCGCTGCCCGTGGCTGCGGCGATTTAAGCCGGCTTGCCCCAGCTGTCGCGCAGGCTGACGATGCGGTTGAACACCGGCTTGCCCGGCTTCGAATCCACACGGTCGGCGACGAAATAGCCGTGGCGTTCGAACTGATAGCGCTGCTCGGCCTGCGCGTCGCGCGCGCCCGGTTCGAGGTAGGCGTTGACCACGCGCTTCGAGTCCGGGTTGAGCGCTTCGAGGAAGTCGCGGCCACCGGCGTCCGGTTGCGCTTCCTTGAACAGGCGGTCGTAGATGCGCACTTCGGCCGGGCAGGCGGCTGCTGCGCTGACCCAGTGAATGTTGCCCTTGACCTTGTAGTTGTTCGCGCCTTCGGTGCCCGACTTGCTGTCCGGGAAGTAGTTGCAGTGGACCGCGACGATGTTGCCGTTCTCGTCCTTGTCCGCACCGATGCATTCGATCACGTAGCCGTAGCGCAGACGCACCTTGTTGCCGGGGAACAGACGGAAGTAGCCCTTCGGCGGCGTCTCGTTGTAGTCCTCGCGCTCGATCCACAGCTCGCGCGAAATCGGGAACTCGCGCACGCCCTGTTCCGGATGATGCGGATGGACCGGCGCGGAGCAGGGCTCGGTCACGCCTTCCGCGAAGTTGTCGATGATCAGCTTGAGCGGGTCGAGCACGGCGGCGATACGCGGCGCCTTCTCGTCCAGATCGTCACGCAGCGCGCCTTCGAACACGCTCATGTCGATCCACGAATCGACCTTGGTGACGCCGATGCGCTCGCAGAACAGCTGGATCGCGGCCGGCGTGAAACCACGGCGACGCACACCGACGATGGTCGGCATGCGCGGGTCGTCCCAGCCGTCCACGTGGCCTTCGTTCACCAGTTGCAGCAGCTTGCGCTTGCTGGTGATGGCGTACGTGAGGTTCAGTCGCGAAAACTCGATTTGCTGCGGCAACGGGCGCGTGAAAATGCCGGCTTCGGCGAGTTCGTTGAGAATCCAGTCGTACAGCGGACGGTGATCTTCGAACTCGAGCGTGCACAGCGAATGCGTGATGTTTTCCAGCGCGTCCGAAATGCAGTGCGTGTAGTCGTACATCGGGTACACGCACCACGTGTCGCCGGTACGGTAGTGATGCGCGAAACGGATGCGGTAGATCACCGGGTCGCGCATGTTGAAGTTCGGCGAAGACATGTCGATCTTCGCGCGCAGCACGTGCTCGCCTTCCTTGAACTCGCCCGCTTTCATGCGGCGGAACAGGTCGAGATTTTCTTCGACCGAACGCTCGCGGAAACGCGACGGCGTGCCGACTTCGGTGGCCGAGCCGCGATTGGCGCGCATTTCTTCCGCCGACTGGCTGTCCACATACGCCTTGCCGCGCTGGATCAGCAGTTCGGCGAATTCGTACAGCTTGCCGTAGTAATCACTTGCGTAGTAGAGCTGTTCCTGGCCGTCTTTTTCCCACTCGAAACCGAGCCAGCGCACGGAGTCGATGATCGAATCGACATATTCGACGCTTTCCTTTTCCGGATTCGTATCGTCGAAACGCAGATGGCACACGCCGCCGTAGCTGCGCGCCACGCCGAAATTCAGGCAGATGCTCTTGGCATGGCCGATGTGCAGATAGCCGTTCGGCTCGGGCGGGAAGCGCGTTTCGACGCGCTGGCCCCACTTGCCGGAGCGGTTGTCGTCGTCGATGATGTTGCGGATGAAATTGGATGCCGCTGGCGCGTCGTTGCGTTCGGTATTCATGCGAGAAGGTGAAAGTCTGTCGGGGGCGCGCAATGCGTCCACTTATCCGACAATTCTACCTGACGTGTTCCTTCGCGGCAGGCGAATGCGGCGTGCAGCCAACGTTCGAGCCGCTCGCGGGCGATTGCGGCGGCTATTGGGCGGTGCCGGCGGCGCTGTAACAGGAGGTAAAACGTTTTGTTCGCGCGGCCGCCGCCGTCTTAGGATGCGAGCGGCCGTGCTGCGGACCCGCGGCGGACCCGCGCGGCAACGATCTGGCGTCTGCGGATTTCGCGTTGTCTGGCGGTTTTGCGCGTATCGGGCGCGGGTTCCGCTTGCGCTGAACGGATGTCTTGCAGCGCATGCCATGACGTGATCGTCTGGTGCTGCATGGATGTCGTCGCGTGAAAGGTCTCGCATCGAAGCCGCGTGTAGAGCCCGCATACTGACGCCGCGCATAAAGCCCTTTCGCGCCCTGTGGTTATACGCCGCGCCGCCCGAATCGGGCACCGGCGCCGCCGTCCTGTATTTTCGCCTCTTTGCCGCTCTATTCATTCGGGCGCGCCGTCCGTCCTTGCCGTTGCGTCGCATGGTCGACGCAGCCGGTCAGGCAGGCGTGTCCCGGCCGTTTTTGCACGCGACCTCGCCGTTCGTGCAACATGGCGTCCTCAGTTCCCGGAGTTTCTCGGATGTTCGACCCGAAACAAGAAGCGCCGCGTGCGCATGTCGCCTCTTTTCCTTTCGCCCGCCTGCTGACGGCCGCGGCAACGGTTGCCGCCGTCTGCGGCAGCGTACTTGCGCCCGTCCCGGCGCTGGCCAAAACCGCGGCGCCCAAGCCCGTGCTGGACGCCTCGGCCGTCGCTACGCCCGACCGCTATAGTGCCGACGCCGCGCAGCAGATCTTCGCCGCCGGCGGTAACGCGGTGGACGCCGCGGTCGCCATCGCCTTCACGCTCGCCGTGACCGACCCGGGCGCGGGCAACATCGGCGGCGGCGGTTTCATGACGCTTTTCGTCGACGGCAAGCCGTACTTCCTCGACTACCGCGAACGCGCGCCGCAACAGGCCACGCGCGAAATGTATCTCGACGACAAGGGCAGCCTCGTCCCGAACATGAGCGTGGTCGGTCATCGCGCGGTGGGTGTGCCGGGCACGGTCGAGGGTATGTGGGAAGCCCAGCAGCGCTTCGGCAAACTGAAGTGGAAGCAGGTGCTGGCGCCCGCCATCCACTACGCGACCGACGGCTTCCAGGTCGAGCCGTGGCTGCAGAAGCAGCACGACGACGCCGCAAAAACCTTCGCCGGCAAGACCAACTTCGACGCGTATTTTTCGAATCTGAAAGCGGGTACCACGTTCCGCCAGCCCGAACTCGCGCAGACACTCTCGCGCATCGCCGGCGACGGCGGCCGCGAATTCTACGAAGGCCGCACCGGCGACCTGATCGCCCAGCAGATGTACGGTCACGGTCTCGTGACGAAGCAGGACCTGATCCAGTACAAGGCCGTCTGGCGTCAGCCGTTGACCGCGGACTGGAACGGTTATCAGATCGTCACCGCGCCGCCGCCGAGTTCGGGCGGCGTCGGGCTGATCCAGATGCTCAAGATGAAAGCCGATCTGAAGCAGGGTTTCGACGGACTCGAACTGAATTCGGCGCCGTACATCCACCTGATCGCACAGATCGAAGACCGCGTGTTCGCGGATCGCCAGCAGTACCTCGGCGACCCCGATTCCTACAAGGTGCCGGTCGCCAGGTTGCTCGACGACGCCTACCTTGCGCAGCGCGCCGACGAGGTCAAGCCCGACGAAGTACCGGGCGCCGCGCCGGTCAAGCCGGGTCTCGGCGACAGCGCGCCGGAAAAAGCGCAGACCACGCATTTCTCGGTAGTGGACAAGTGGGGCAACGCCGTCTCGAACACCTATACGCTGAACGGCACGTTCGGCTCGGGCGTCGTGGCCGACGGCGGCGGCTTTCTGCTGAACGACGCCATGGACGACTTCGTCACCACGCCCGCTACCACCACCGGCGCATCCGGTGCGGTGGCCGACGGTCCCAACACGGTCGCGCCGGGCCGCCGTCCGCTATCCTCGATGACGCCGACGCTTCTGCTCAAGGACAACACGGTCGCGCTGGCGATCGGCACGCCGGGCGGCTCGCGCATTTTCACGTCGATCTTCCAGGTGATGACCGATCTCTACGACTTCAACATGACGCCGACCGACGCGCTCGCCGCCATGCGCTTCCATCATCAGTTGCTGCCGCAGAAGACGATCTACTTCGAGCCGTATCGTCCCGTCGCGGATGAGTTGGCCACGCAGTTGAAGGCCTTGGGCTACACGCTCGAACAGCAGTCGTTCAACGGCGACGTGCAGATGATTCGCGTGGACGGAACGACGCCGGTGCCGGCTGCCGATCCGCGCGGTGTCGGTGTGGCGCGGGTGATGCATTGATACGCGCCGATGCGCTGAGCGGCGAAAGCGCGGAAAATCGGCTGCGGCTGTCATGCGACTAGCCGAACGGGGAAAATCTTGAACACGAAAGTACAAAACACACCACGGGTTCTCGTGCTGCCGGGTTATCAGAATTCCGGCGCGGGGCACTGGCAGACACGCTGGGAAGCACTCGACCCTTCGTTCACGCGGGTGTCGATGCCCGACTGGGACCACCCCGAGCGCGACGCCTGGTGCCGCGCGCTCGACGCCGCCGTGAGCGATGCGACCTCCGGCGGCCGGCCGCCCGTGATCCTGGCCGCGCATAGTCTCGGCTGTCTGACCACGGCGTTCTGGGCGACGCAATACGCGAGCGCCGCGCAACTCGCGAAGGTGGCGGGCGCCTTGCTCGTGGCCGTGCCCGATCCGGCCGAAGCGCATTTTCCTCGGGACGCTCACGGTTTCGCGCCGGTGCCGCTCGCGCGCTTGCCGTTTGCCAGCATCGTGGTGTCGAGCAACGACGATCCCTACGGCGGCGCGCCGTTCTCGCAGTCTTGCGCGAACGGCTGGGGCAGCCGCTGGATCGACATTGGCGCGCGCGGCCACATCAACGCAGACAGCGGCCTCGGCGACTGGGACGAAGGCCGCGGCTGGCTAACTTCGCTGAGTCAGCGGGCTAGACGCGCACGCCAGCCGCGGCGGTTCAGATCACCGACTGATCGCGCAGCGCGGTGATTCGCGCGTCGTCGTAGCCGAGCACGTCGCGCAAGACGCGTTCGGTGTGTTCGCCGAGCGTGGGCGGATGCGCGAGGGCCTGCGGCGGCGTGCCGCTCATGTTGATCGGGTTGCGCACCAGCTTGACCGTGCCGCCCGACGGATGCGGCAGATCGACCTGCATGCCGCGCGCCATCACCTGTTCGTTCTCGAAGACTTCGTCCAGATCGTTGATCGGCCCGCACGGCACGCCCGCGGCTTCGAGCGCGGAAATCCACTGCTGTTTGCCCTGCAGACGCACCATGGCGGCGAGAACCGGCACCAGCACGTCACGGTGCCGCACGCGCGCGGGATTGGTGGCGAAGCGTTCGTCTTCGGCGAGTTCCGGACGGCCGCCGGCTTCGACGAACTTGCGGAACTGGCCGTCGTTACCCACGGCCACGATGATCCAGCCGTCGCTGGTCTGGAAGGTCTGGTACGGCACGATGTTCGGATGTGCGTTGCCCCAGCGCACGGGCGGCTGGCCGCTCGCCAGATAGTTCGAGTTCATGTTGGCGAGCATCGCCACCTGCACGTCGAGCAGGGCCATGTCGATGTACTGGCCTTCCCCGGTGCGGTCGCGGTGGGTGAGGGCCGTCAGCACCGCGACGGTCGAATACATGCCCGTCATCAGATCGGCGATCGCCACGCCTGCCTTTTGCGGGCCGCCGCCGGGCTGGCCGTCGCGCTCGCCGGTGATGCTCATGAAGCCGCCGATACCCTGCACGATGAAGTCGTAGCCGGCGCGCTGCGCATACGGCCCGGTCTGCCCGAAGCCCGTCACGGAGCAGTAGATCAGATCGGGTTTCACTTCTTTCAGCGACGCGTAGTCGAGCCCGTATTTCTTCAGTTGCCCGACCTTGTAGTTCTCAAGCACCACGTCGCTTTGCGCGGCCAGTTCGCGCACGATGCGCTGGCCTTCGGGCGATGCGATGTCGACGGTGACCGAGCGCTTGTTGCGGTTCGCGGCGAGGTAGTACGCGGCCTCGCGCGTGTCGGCGCCCTCGGGCGTTTTCAGGTACGGCGGGCCCCAGTGACGGGTGTCGTCGCCCACTTCGGGGCGTTCGATCTTGATGACGTCCGCACCGAAATCGGCGAGAGTCTGTGCGCACCAGGGTCCGGCGAGTACGCGTGTCAGATCGAGCACGCGGATGTGACTGAGAGCGCCCATATTCCTGATTGTCTCCTGTATGGCGTGAAGCGCGCGGGGCGCCGTGAATGGAAACAATCTTAAGCGATTCCCGCGTGCCGGCCCACCTGGCCAGACGTCATAGGACGAAAGCACCATTCGCGCGACGTCGCGCGCGCCACTGTCGCGGCTTACCGGCCCGCACCTGGCCGGATGGCCGGCATTGCGCAACAGGCGCGGGATGCGACGCCTCGCACGGTCTCCGATCCCGTATAATCAGTCGTTTAAGAAACAAACAGTTGGCGCATCCCCGATGCCGCCGGTAACAGCCAGGGAACTGGCAAACCCGTCCCCCGCACGCTATGAAAGCCGCCGAAATCCGCGAGAAATTCCTCAAGTTCTTCGAATCGAAGGGCCATACGATCGTTCGCTCGTCGAGCCTTGTGCCCGGCAACGACCCGACGCTGCTCTTCACCAATTCGGGAATGGTGCAGTTCAAAGATGTGTTCCTCGGCGCGGAATCGCGTCCGTATTCGCGCGCTACCACCGCGCAGCGCAGCGTGCGCGCCGGTGGCAAGCACAACGATCTGGAAAACGTTGGCTACACCGCGCGTCACCACACGTTCTTCGAAATGCTGGGCAACTTCTCGTTTGGCGACTACTTCAAGCGCGACGCGATCCACTACGCGTGGGAATTGCTCACGGGCGTGTACCAGTTGCCGAAAGACAAGCTGTGGGTCACCGTCTATCACGAAGACGACGAAGCGCACGACATCTGGGCGAAGGAAGTGGGCGTGCCGGTCGAGCGCATCATCCGCATCGGCGACAACAAGGGCGCGCGCTACGCGTCGGACAACTTCTGGCAGATGGCCGACGTCGGTCCGTGCGGCCCGTGCTCGGAAATCTTCTACGACCACGGTCCGGATGTGTGGGGCGGCCCGCCGGGATCGCCCGAAGAAGACGGCGACCGCTACATCGAGATCTGGAATCTCGTGTTCATGCAGTTCAGCCGCGACGCCCAAGGCAACATGACGCCGCTGCCCAAGCAGTGCGTCGACACCGGCATGGGTCTGGAGCGTATCGCCGCCGTGCTGCAGCACGTGCACAGCAACTACGAGATCGACCTGTTCCAGGCGCTCATCCAGGCGGCGGGCCGTGAAACCGGCGTGAGCGATCTCACCAACAATTCGCTGAAGGTGATCGCCGACCACATCCGTGCATGCTCGTTCCTGATCGTCGACGGTGTGATTCCGGGTAACGAAGGCCGCGGCTACGTGCTGCGCCGTATCGTGCGCCGCGCCATCCGTCACGGCTACAAACTGGGCAAGAAGGGTTCGTTCTTCCATCGCATGGTGGCCGATCTGGTCGCGCAGATGGGCGTCGCGTATCCGGAACTGAAAGAAGCGGAACAGCGCGTGACCGACGTGCTGCGTCAGGAAGAAGAGCGTTTCTTCGAGACCATCGAGCACGGCATGTCGATTCTCGAAAGCGCGCTGGCCGATCTCGAAGCAAAGGGCGGCAAGACGCTGGACGGCGAACTCGCATTCAAGCTGCACGACACCTACGGCTTCCCGCTGGACCTCACGGCCGACGTGTGCCGCGAGCGCGAAGTCACGGTAGACGAAGCCGCGTTCGACGAAGCGATGGCCCGTCAGCGCGAGCAGGCTCGTGCGGCCGGCAAGTTCAAGATGGCGCAGGGTCTCGAATACTCGGGCGCGAAAACCACGTTCCACGGTTACGAAGAGATCACCTTCGACGACGCGAAAGTGATCGCGCTGTATGTCGACGGTGCGTCGGTGCAGGAAGTCAAAGATGGTCAGCAGGCGGTGGTCGTGCTCGATCACACGCCGTTCTACGCCGAGTCGGGCGGTCAGGTCGGCGACCAGGGCGTGCTGGCAAACGCAAGCGTGCGTTTTGCGGTGGCCGATACGCTGAAGGTCCAGGCCGACGTGGTCGGTCATCACGGCACCCTGGAGCAGGGCACGCTCAAGGTCGGCGACGTGGTGAAGGCGGAAATCGATACGGTGCGCCGCGCGCGCACGGCTCGCAATCACTCGGCAACCCACCTCATGCACAAGGCGTTGCGTGAAGTGCTCGGCTCGCACGTGCAGCAGAAGGGCTCGCTGGTCGATCCGGACAAGACCCGCTTCGACTTCGCACACAACGCGCCGATGACCGACGAGCAGATCCGTCGCGTCGAAGAAATCGTCAATGCCGAAGTGCTCGCCAACGCGCCTGGCGTGGTGCAGCTCATGTCGTTCGACGACGCGGTGAAGGGCGGCGCGATGGCGCTATTCGGCGAAAAGTACGGCGACGAAGTGCGCGTGCTCGACCTCGGTTTCTCGCGTGAGTTGTGCGGCGGTACGCACGTGCAGCGCACCGGCGACATCGGTCTGTTCAAGATCGTGATGGAAGGCGGCGTGGCGGCGGGCATCCGTCGCGTGGAAGCCATCACCGGCGACAACGCGGTGCGCTTCGTGCAGGACCTCGACGCGCGCATCAACGCGGCTGCGGCCGTGCTGAAGGCGCAGCCCTCGGAACTGACGCAGCGGATCGCGCAGGTGCAGGACCAGGTGAAGTCGCTCGAGAAGGAACTGAGCGCGCTGAAGTCGAAGATGGCGTCGAGCCAGGGCGACGAACTCGCCGGTCAGGCAATCGAAGTGGCCGGCGTGCATGTGCTGGCGGCTACGCTCGAAGGCGCGGACGTCAAGACGCTGCGCGAAACGGTCGACAAGCTGAAGGACAAGCTCAAGAGCGCGGCAATCGTGCTGGCGTCGGTCGAAGGCGGCAAGGTGAGCCTGATCGCCGGCGTGACGGCGGACGCGAGCAAGAAGGTCAAGGCCGGTGAGCTGGTCAACTTCGTCGCCCAGCAGGTGGGTGGCAAGGGCGGCGGCCGTCCGGACATGGCGCAGGCTGGCGGCACGGAACCGGCAAACCTGCCGGCCGCGCTGGCCGGCGTCAAGGGCTGGGTCGAAGCGCAGCTTTAAACCGGTTCCGGCTCCGGACTGATCGGGCCGCGTGGAATGCTTGAAATTCGAGCATTTCACGCGGCCCGAGTCGTTTGTGGGTGGGGCGGTGTTGACAGCGCGGTTACCTGATTCGTCGCTGAGCCGCTACTTTTCCGGCGCCATTAACCCGTCACCCGGTAGCGCAGACGTCGGCGTGCAACTTCAAGCCGCCACCACCGGCGCATCCTCAACCGCCGCCGCGCCCACCGCAATCTCCCCGGCCACCAGCGTTTGCCGCAGCGCATTCAGCGCGGACGAGAAATGCCCGCGTCGCCAGACGAGCAGGGTTTCGATCGGCTCGATATCGGGTAGCGCGTGCACCGCGATATTGTTCGATTCGATCTGCAGATCGAGCACCGAGCGCGGCGCCACGGCCACCCCCGCGCCAGCCGCCACGCAGGCCACGATGGCGTGATACGAGCCCAGTTCCAGCACCCGCGCCGGCCGTACGCCGTGCTCCAGATACCATTTCTCGATGTAGGTCCGGTAGGCGCAGCCACGCTCGAATGCGACCAGCGTGGAGAGCGCGATATCCCGCACTTCGTGGATCGGCCGATGTCCGCGCGGCGTCAGCATCACCAGTTCTTCGCGGAAGACCGGCACGGCTTCGAAAAGATCGTCGAGTGCGGCAGGATCGAGCGGCGTGGCGACGAGCGCGGCATCGACTTCGAATTCGCGCACCCGTTCGATCAGCTTGCCGGTGGTGCCGGTCTCGAGTTCGAGCGCCACGTCCGGCCATTTTTGATGGTAGCGTGCCAGCAAGCCGGGCAGACGTGTCGCCGCGACGCTTTCCATCGTGCCGAGTCGCAGGCGTCCGCTGGGACGGTCTTCGCGCACCGCATGACGCGCTTCGTCGGCGAGGGCGAGCAGGCGCTCGGCGTAGGGCAGCAAGGTTTCGCCCGCCGGCGTCAGGACGAGCCGGCGGCCGTCGCGGATAAACAGTGCCGTACCGAGCTGTTCCTCGAGCTGCTTGATGCGCGTGGTGACGTTCGATTGAACGCGATTGAGCTTTGCGGCGGCGCGCGTGACGCCATTTTCCCGGACGACCGCACGGAAAATGGCCAAAGCGGCGAGATCCAAGATTCTCTCCTGGCGATGGTTGGTATCTGAATTATTCATTTTTCGTGATGCAAGCGTCAAGCTAATATGCTTGAAAGACGCTGGCATGGTGCCGGCTGGCTTTCATGGACCATCGGTTATGAACGATCTCGTCTCGAACGCGCAGGACACGTCGGATGAACGGCACGCGGCCCGCCGCGCGGCCCTGGCCTGCATGGTGACGCTGGCGGTCGCGCTGGGTATCGGCCGCTTCGCGTTCACGCCGCTATTGCCGCTCATGCTGCACGGCGCCGCGCTCGGTCAGCCGCAAATCGACATCCAGCACGGCGGCTGGCTCGCGTCGTTCAACTACGCGGGCTACTTTGTCGGCGCGGTGACCTGTGCGGCGCTGCGCGTCGAACCGGCGCGCATGGTGCGGCTGGGGCTGGTGACCACGGTGCTGCTGACGCTCGCGATGGGCGTCACGAGTCAGTTCTGGGTGTGGGCGCTGGTGCGCTTCATCGCCGGCGCCGTGAGCGCCTGGACGTTTGTGTTCGCGTCGCAATGGGGCTTGCGGCGGCTCGCCGAACTCGGCGCGCACGGTTGGAGCGGCGTGATCTACACGGGGCCGGGAGTCGGCATCGTCGGGACGGGTTTGCTGGTGAGCATGATGGGCGGCTACGGCGCGACGCCCGGCTGGATCGGCTTCGGCCTGATTGCGGCGGTAGCGTCGGCGGTGGTCTGGCCGGTGTTCGGCGCCGGGTCCGGTGCTGCCTTCGGCGCGGGAGCTGCGGCAACGCAAGGCGTCGTCCGCCCGTCGGGCAACCCGCCGGCCGCGGCGCACGCTCCGCGCGTCCCGCATCGGGTCGCCGCCGGAACGCATCGCATCGACGCTTTCTGGCTCGTCCTTCTCTACGGCGTGCCGGGCTTCGGCTACATCATCACCGCGACCTTCCTGCCCGTGATCGCGCGACACGCGCTGCCTGGTTCATCCTGGCCGGATCTGTTCTGGCCGATGTTCGGCGCGGCATTGATCGTCGGCGCCTTGCTGGCGGCGCGCCTGCCGACGCATTGGGACAACCGCATGCTGCTCGCCGGCTGCTACGTGTTGCAGGCGCTCGGCATTGGCCTCGGCATCGTCTGGCCGACGGCGGGCGGCTTTTCACTCGGCAGCGTGTTGATCGGTCTGCCATTCACGGCGATCACGCTGTTCGCGATGCGCGAGGCGCGGCGTCTGCGTGGCGAGGAAGCGGCGGGTCTGATGGGCTATGCGACCGCTGCGTACGGCGTCGGGCAGATCGTCGGACCGCTGGTGGCGGCGCCGATCGCGGAACGGACCGGTTCGTTCTCGTTGGCCTTGGCGCTGGCGGCCGCCGCCTTGATGATCGGCGCGGTAGGGCTCGTCGGCGTGGCGCGTTGGCCGCGCGGCCGTGGACGCATGCCCGACTGCGGTTGCAGTTGAGCCGGTGAACGTAGCCTGGAGCATGAGAGCGCGCATGATCTCGCGGAACAGAGCATGGGCGCGGGCGTAGCAGGGCGGATAGGTGCGCCATGGTGCGTGAGAGCGCGTGACGGCGGCTGAAGGTGGACGCAGCAGGGCGCACAGGTGCACGTATGGAAACGTGCAGCAGAGCGTGTGACGGCGGCTAAGCGTGGACGCAACCGGACGCGAAATTCCGCGTCGGGACGCACTCGACGCGACGCATAGGCGCGCATGAAAATGCACGAGCGCTCACGCAACCGGGTCCAACAGTGATCACGAGAGTACCCGCGGCAGAGCATATGACCGTCGCCGAAAGCCAGGCCGAAACGACGCTCAAAACCGTCGCCAGAACAATTACGGCCCCGTCGTCTTAAAATGAGCGCTTTCTCGCCTTCCCAGCGCGCCTGTCGCCAGGCGCCTCGCCCGCCATGCAACACTTCGCGTCCGACAACTATGCCGGCATCTGTCCCGAGGCGCTGCAAGCGCTGATCGCCGCCAACAATAGCGGTCACGAACCGGCCTACGGCGACGACTCCTGGACCAACCAGGTATGCGACCGTCTGCGCGATCTGTTTCAGACCGATTGCGAAGTGTTCTTCGTGTTCAACGGCACGGCCGCCAACTCGCTGGCGCTGGCCTCGCTGTGTCAGTCGTATCACTCGGTCATCTGTCATGAACTCGCGCATATCGAAACCGACGAGTGCGGCGGTCCCGAGTTCTTCTCGGGCGGCTCGAAGCTGCTGACCGCGCCGGGCGTTGGCGGCAAGCTCACGCCGGACGCCATCGAAGCGGTGGTGACGCGCCGCGCCGACATCCACTATCCCAAGCCCAAGGTCGTCACACTGACGCAGTCGACGGAAGTCGGCACGGTCTACACGGTCGAAGAAATTCGCGCGATCGCGGCGATTGCGAAACGGCGTCATCTGAAAGTGCACATGGACGGCGCGCGCTTCGCCAACGCGGTGGCCGCGCTCGACGTGCATCCGTCGGAAATCACGTGGCGCGCGGGTGTCGACGTGCTGTGCTTCGGCGGCACCAAGAACGGTCTGCCGGTGGGTGAAGCCGTGGTTTTCTTCGACCGCGCGCTCGCCGACGATTTCGCCTACCGTCTGAAGCAGGCGGGACAACTGGCGTCGAAGATGCGCTTCATTTCGGCGCCGTGGCTCGGTCTGCTCGACAACGACGTGTGGCTGCGCAATGCGCGTCACGCGAACGCGATGGCGGCGCTGCTGGAAACACGCTTGCAGGAGATTCCGGGCGTGAGCATCATGTTCCCCAGAGAATCGAACGCGGTCTTCGCGCAGTTGCCGGCGCCGGCCGCGAAAGCCATGCGCGCGCGTGGCTGGAAGTTCTACGAGTTCATCGGCGCGGGCGGCTGCCGGCTGATGTGCGCGTGGGACACGCAGCCGGAAACGGTCGAGCGATTCGCCGCCGATGTGCGCGAACTCTGCGCGTCCTGAGCGTAAATCTGCGAGTGACCTGCGCGTAACGCAAGCACAACCCGAACGCAAGCCGAGCGCGAGCCGCTTCGCGCCATAGCATCACCGCGCATCACCCCATAAAACCCGAGACACGTCCGCCTTCATGACCGATTACCGATTCTGCCCGCGCTGCGCGACCCCGCTGGTCGAGCGCGCCGACGTCGCGCACGAAGGCGGCCGCCTTCGCCAGGCCTGCCCCGATGCGACGTGCGGCTACGTCCACTGGAACAACCCGCTGCCGGTCGTCGCGGCGATCGTGGAATACGACGGCAAGATCCTGCTCGCGCGCAACGCCGCCTGGCCCGAAGGCATGTTCGCCCTGATCACCGGCTTTCTCGAGAACGGCGAGACGCCGGAAGAGGGCATTGCGCGCGAGGTGTTCGAAGAAACCTCGCTGCACAGCGAGACCGTCGAACTGGTCGGCGTGTACGAATTCATGCGCAAGAACGAGCTGATCGTCGCGTATCACGTGAAGGCGTACGGCACGATCGCGCTGTCGCCGGAACTGCTGGAATACCGGCTCGTGGAACCCGCGAAACTGCGTCCGTGGCGAGCGGGCACCGGATACGCCGTGGCCGACTGGATGCAGCGCCGCGGTCTGCCGTTCGAGTTCGTGGAACGACCCGGTCAATAGCCGGCACGATCACCGGCATGCCCGCCGGCGCGATCTTTGCCGCAAACCGCACGCGCCACCGTCCCAACCCAGAACAACGACCCGACCGACGATGAACAAACCCGCTCCCGCCACCCGCGACGCCTACCGCCATGTCCTGTCCATCCCGACCCGCTGGATGGACAACGACGTCTATGGACACGTGAACAATGTCGTCTACTACAGCTACTTCGACACCGTGGTGAACGAGTACCTGATCCGCGCGGGCGTGCTCGACTTCGAGCATGGCGAGACCATCGGCCTCGTGGTCGAGACGCAGTGCAACTACTTCGCGCCGCTGGCTTTTCCCGACCGCGTCGATGCCGGTCTGCGCGTGACGCGTCTCGGCTCGTCGAGCGTGCGCTACGAAGTGGGGCTCTTCAAGGAAGGCGACGAGCGCCCGGCCGCGCAAGGCCATTTCGTGCACGTCTACGTGGACCGCATCACGCGTCGTCCGGTGAGCTTGCCTGCGGCACTTCGCGCGGCGTTGGAGCCGCTCGTCGTCGACGGGCAAGCGGACTAGCCGCGTGCAGTCCTTCGCGGTCAATCTGCTCAACGGGCTCAGTTACGGTCTGCTGCTCTTCATGCTGTCGGCCGGACTGACGCTGATTTTCAGCATGCTGGGCGTGCTGAACTTCGCGCACGCCAGTTTCTACATGCTCGGCGCGTATGTCGGATTGTCGGTGGCGGCACACGCGGGTTTCTGGTGCGCGCTGCTCGTCGCGCCGCTCGTGGTCGGCCTGCTCGGCGCGGCGATGGAGCGCTGGCTGTTGCGGCGCGTGCGGGTGCACGGCCATCTCGCCGAATTGCTGCTGACGTTCGGCGCGGCTTATCTGCTCGGTGAACTGGTCAAGCTCGGCTGGGGCCTGAGCGCGCTGAGCGCGAGCGTGCCGCCCCTGCTCGACGGACCGCTGTTCACGCTGTATGGCGCCAGCTTCGCACGGTATCGCGCGTTCATGATGGCGGTGTCGCTGGCCATGCTGCTGGTGTTGTACGCGGTGCTGCGCGTGTCGAAGGCCGGCTTGATCGTGCGCGCGGCGCTCACGCATGCAAGCGCGGTCGAGGCGCTCGGCCACAACGTACCGCGCGTGTTCACCGGCGTATTCGCGGCCGGCACGGCGCTCGCCGCGCTGGCCGGGGTGATCGGCGCGCCGCTCTTCGTGATCGAACCGGCCATGGCCGAATCGGTCGGCTCGATCGTGTTCGTGGTGGTGGTGATCGGCGGGCTCGGCTCGCTGAGCGGCGCGCTCGTGGCGTCGCTGCTGGTCGGCTGCGTGCAGACGTTCGCGGTGGCGAGCAGCGTTTCGCTCGGCGATCTCGTGTCGCTGTTCGGCGAACCGCTGCCGCCCGCCTGGGACGCGCTGACGCTCGCGCAACTCGCGCCGCTGATTCCCTACGCGCTGCTGGTCGCGATGCTGGCGCTACGGCCACGCGGACTCTTCGGCCGCCGTGACGATCATGCGTGACGCCGGCATCGTGCCGCCAGATCGAACCTCGCGGCCGCTCGTGCGGCTGATCGTACGATCGCTCATGCCGTGGCTCGCGCTCGTGCTGCTGCTCGGCGTACCGCCGACGATCTGGCCGCAAAGCTGGCTGCTCGCCTATCTCGCGCAAACGGCCGCGATGATCGTGTTCGCGCTTTCCTATAACCTGCTGCTCGGCGAAACGGGGCTCCTGTCGTTCGGCCACGCAACCTATGCCGGGCTCGGCGCGCTCGTCGCTGCACAGGTGTTCAACCGCGTCGGCGTGCCGCTCGTGCTGCTGCCGCTGATCGGCGGGATCGGCGGCGCGTTGTGCGCCTTGCCATTCGGCTTCATCTCGACGCGGCGCGCCGGCACCGCCTTCGCGATGATTACTCTCGGCATCGGCGAACTCGTCGCCGCCGCCGCGTGGACCTTGCCCGACTGGTTCGGCGGCGAGGCCGGCGTGGCGATCGACCGAACCAGCGGGCCGCCGCTCGGCAGCTGGAATTTCGGCGCCGGGCGCGAGGCGTACGTGCTGATTGCGGTGTGGTGCGTGCTGGCCACCGCGACGATGTTCGCGCTATCGCGCACGCCGTTCATGCGTCTCGCCAATGCCGTGCGCGACAACCCCACGCGGGCGGCGGCCATCGGTTGCTATCCGCGGCGTATCCGCTATGGCGTGATGGTGATGTCGGCGTTCTTCGCGGGCATCGCGGGGACGTTGGGGCTGATCAACGTCGAACTGGTGTCGACCGAAAGCGTCGGCATGGCGCGCTCGGGCGCCGTGCTGATCGCCACCGTGATCGGCGGCACGGGTGCCTTCTTCGGACCGGTGGCGGGCGCGGTCGTGCTGACGTTCTTCAGCGTCATGCTGGCGAGCGTCACGCGCGCCTGGCCGTTCTATCTCGGGTTGTTCTTCATCGTGGTCGTGGTGGCGTCGCCGGATGGGTTGTCAGGTTTCATGCGGCGGCAGACGGCGCGCATCGCCGCGCACGGCTGGCGTGCCTGCGGCGCACTGTATCTGTGGGGCACGGCCTGCCTGGTCTTATGGACGCTTGCCGTCGTGCTGGCGGTCCAATGGGCCTATGCCGCGCAATTCGGCGCGGACGAAGGCGGCGTGGCCGGCGTGTTCGGCTTCCTAACCGATCCGCTGTCCGCCAAGCATGCTTCGACGTTACGCCTGACGCTCACGGTCTCGTTGCTCGCCGTGTGCGGCGCGTTCGCCGCGCATTTCGCCACGCGTGCGCGTCAGCGTATCGACGGCTTGAGGCGTGACACGCGTCTCACGTGTGTCACGAAAGGAGCCGCGCGATGATCCCGGCGCTCGCGCTCTACGGCGTCGAAAAGCGCTCCGGCGCCACGCGCGTTCTGCACGGCGTCGATCTCGCGATCCAGCCCGGCGAGCGTCACGCACTGATCGGACCGAACGGCGCGGGCAAGTCGACGCTCTTCAATCTGATCGCGGGCGGCGCGCGGCCGAACGCTGGCCGCATCGATCTGTTCGGCGCGGAAATCACGCGCCTCGCGCCGGCCGCGATCGCGCGGCGCGGTCTCGCGCGCAGCTTCCAGACCACCAGCGTCTTCGCGCGTCTGACGGTGCTCGACAACCTGCGCTGTGCGGCGATGCTGGCCGAGCGCGACCGCATGCGCTGGTGGCAGCGTTTCGGCGCCTCGCGCACGGTCGACGCACACGCTGCGCGCGTGCTGGAAGCGGTCGGGCTCGGCGCGCGCCGGGATATCGTGGCCGGCACGCTCAGTTATGCCGAACAGCGCGCACTGGACCTCGGCCTCGCACTTGCGGGCGGCGCTCACACCTTGCTGCTCGACGAACCGACCGCCGGCATGAATCGCGCGGAGGCCGCGCGCGCCGTCGAACTGATTCGCGAGACCACGGCCGGCCGCACACTGCTGATAGTGGAGCACGACATGGATGCGGTGTTCGCCATCGCCGATCGCATTTCGGTGCTGGTGCAAGGGCGCGTGATCGCCACCGGCACACCGGCCGCGATTCGCGCGGACGCGGCGGTGCGCGCCGCGTATCTCGGCGAGGGCTTCCCCGCATGACGGCGCTGCTCGACATTCGCGGGCTCGATGCATGGTACGGCGCGAGCCAGGCGCTGCACGGCGCGACGTTGCAGATCGACGCGGGCGAGGTGCTGGCGCTGGTCGGGCGCAACGGTTCCGGCCGCTCGACGCTGGCGCGCGCCATCATGGGACTCGTGCGCAGCGAAGGCGAATTGCGTCTGAACGGGCAATCGCTCGGCGGCTTGCGTACCTTCGAGATCGCACGTCGCGGCATCGGCTATGTGCCCGAACATCGCGACGTGTTTCCGGCACTCAGCGTGCAGGAGAACCTGCAACTCGGCGTCGCGCCGCGTCCGCGTGGCCACGTGCCGCGCTTTTCCATCGACGACGCCTATGCGCTCTTCCCGATCCTGCGCGAACGCAGAAGCGCGCGGGCCGGCGCGTTGTCCGGCGGCGAGCAGCAGATGTTGACGCTCGCGCGCGCCTTGCTCGGCGATCCCGATCTGCTGGTGATCGACGAACCCGGCGAGGGACTCGCCAGCGCCGTGATGCTGCAGATCATCCAATGTCTGCGAGTGCTGCGCGATCGCGGCGTCGCCATGCTGCTGATCGAACAGCGCCTCGTGATCGCACAGGAACTGGCGAGCCGGGTGGCCGTGATGGGGCACGGCGAGATCGTGTTCGACGACACGCTCGCGGCGTTCATGCAGCGTCCCGACGTGATGCGCGAATGGCTCGGCGTGGGCTGATGTAAAGCGGGCTTCGAGCAGGCGTTTTTGCAGCGCGGCATTCGGGCACGCCGCGCGTTCGCGCTGCAATTCGACCGACCCGCGGGCGGCAACCCTCGCTTCACGCTGAATCCGCGTTTCCGTTGCCGTTTGAATTCCTCACGCACGACGGCCGCTCGTGCCCGGCCCACGCGGCTTTCCGTTGTCCCTTGCGGGCGATTCAAACGCTTGATCGTTTGGTGAGCGTCCTCCAGAAATCTTGTCGGCAGCGCGCTGACAAATACAGACAATCAGGTGAAAGGCGCGCGACGCCGGCCCGATGTTTAAAGCCGACGTATGCGCGACAAAACCGTGCCGTACGCGGCGCGCGTGAAGACGCGCCACGGCTACAGGAGGAGACATCGTGAAAGAGACATACTCATCGGCCGGCATGGTCGCTGCATCGGCGGCGCGAGCGCGAGTCGGCGAATGGCCGCTGCCGCCGGTCCGTGCGCGCGATGCGTCGTGGCGAACCCGCGTCAGTGCCGGCGCGGCGCTCGTGACGGCTGCGCTGTTGATGTCCGCGTGTGCCGACGCCAGTTCGACGACGGCCGAAGCCGGCGCCACCTCCAACGTAGCCGCCAACGCAACCGCCAACGCAAACTCACAGCAGACGAGCACGCCGGTCAGTGTGGCCGCAAGCGCGGCGGACAGCCACGACGCGACCCAGCCCCCGGCTCAGACAAATCTCCCGGCCAACCCAGCCAGCGGCACCACCAGCGCCGCCACCAACATCTCGCGTCCCGCGCTCGAACAGGCCAAGGCCCGCCAACTCGCGGCCGAGCAGAGCGTCGCGGCACGCGTGCCGTCCGCGAGCGGCATGAGCGAGACGCGTAGCCGGCCGCTGACCTTGCGCGACTCCGGCATCGACGGCTCGTTGATGTTCGCGCGCGACGTGGACTTTCGCGTGACCGGCGACATCGGCTTCATGATCCACGACATGGCCGCGACCTTGACGCCCGCGAAGGCCGGTCAGCCGATCGTGTTCGACGATCCGACCAGTGTGACCATCAACGTGCATCGCGGCGAAGTCACGCTCGACAGCGCCAAACTCACGGCGATCTTCAACCGTTATCTGTTCCAGTATCAGGGCTCGCCGCTGCGCAATATGCGCGTGGTGCCGCAGGACGGCGGCACGTTGCGCATCACCGGCGAGATGCATCGCGAGACGTGGGTGCCGATCGTGCTCGGCGGCGCACTCTCGATGCGCAACGCGGACGAACTCGTCTTTCACGCCGATCACATCGAAGTGGCGGGCGTGGGTGCCGACAAGCTGATGCAGGCCGCGCACGTGAGAATGGCCGATCTGCTGAAAGTGGACACGCCGATCGCGCGGCTCGAAGGCGACGACGTCGTCATGCAGGTCGCCAAACTCACGCCGCCGCCCGCGTTGCGCATGAGCATCGCGCAGATCGATACCAGCGCCGAGGGCGTGCGCTTCAAGCTCGACGACCACACCATCCAGCGCATCGACTGGCCCGCGACCATGCCCGCGCGCGGCATGCTGGTGCAGGGCGGCGACGTGAAGTTCATGCGTTCCATGCCGATGAATATCGACATGGCGCTCACGCCGCTCGACGCGCGTGCGCCGTTCGTGCTCGACCTGTATCACTATCGCGAGCAGATGGCGGCCGGCTATTTCACCTTCGACGAAGCGGGTGCGCTCGATGTGCATTTGCCTTCGTACACCACGCTCGCCAGTGCAACGGCGACGGCCAACGAAGCCTCGACGCAAACCGGCAGCGCGAGCGCGCGTTATAACGACGGCTTTCTGCGCGCGCAGCAGGCGTCGCTGGCGCAGGCGCGGCTCGTCTGGCAACGCGTGCCGGCAGCGCAGAACACGCTGCGCGTCGCGGCGGTGGCGCGCGCGATTCCCGTCGGCACACGCGCGGCCTTCGCCGGTCAGAGCATGGCGGCGCCGGGTTCGGCACTCGGCGACGAGCGTCGTTCGGCGGCCGGCGCCTCGCTGATTCACGTGGAAAACGTCGACTTCTACGTGGCGGGACGAATCGGTTTTCACGTGCGTTCGCTGGATGCGCAAATGGTGCCCAAAAAGCCCGGCCAGCCGGTCGATCTCGACGATCCCGATCAATACGATATTCGCATCGTCGGCGGCGAAGTGGTCGAACCCTGGCCCGCGATGGCCGCGCTCTTCAACGACTATCTGCTCGACTATGCGCCGCGTTCGCTGAACGATCTGCAACTCAAGCCGGTCGACGGCGAATTGCAGGTGACCGGCGGTATCAAGCTGTGGAATCACTTTCCCGGCGTGTGGCTGCCCACCACGATGAGCGGCACGATCGTCGCGAAAGACGAGCGGCACCTGGTTTATGCGCCGACCTCGGTCAAGGTGCTCGGCGTGCCGCAGGCGGGACTCCTGCGCGCGCTCGATATCCCGCTCGAATCGCTGACGCCGTTCACGCGCAAAGGCGTGGCGCTCAAGGGCAACGAACTCGTGTTCGATCAGTACACCGTGTTTCCGCCGCCGGTTCTGCAGGGACGTCTCGCGAGCGCCACCGTCACCGACGAAGGACTGGTGCTGAAGTTCAAGCGCGACGGCAGTCTGCCCGCGGCGCGGCCGCCCGTGGGCGCGGCGAAGAGTTTCGTGTGGATCGAATCCGGCGACGTGAAGATGTTCAATTCGCTGGTCACGAATACGCGAACCTTCATCAAGGACAGCTCGAACCCTGGCGTGATGAAGTTCGATCTGTACGGCTATCGCCGGGACGTGTCGAAGGGCACGGTGCGGATGGGCGAAGACGGCGGGCTGGACGTCGATCTGGCGGCCAGAAAGCCATAGTGGGTGGAGGGCGTTTTACTGCATGCGTGACAGGCGAACCAGCGTGCCGCGCATGCAGTACCTGAAAAAGATCAGGCATCCTTGTTGATGATCCACTCGTGCGCCGGATCGTTGCGGAAGTGCCAGACACGTTGCGCGCCGGCCATCACGTTCAGATAGTAGTTGTCGTATCCGTACGGCACGACCACCGGATGATAGCCGCGCGGCACCATCACCACGTCGTGATTCTCCACGGCCATTGATTCGTCGATGTCGCGCGTGTCGGTGTACACGCGCTGGAACGCGAAGCCTTGCGGCGGATCGAGCCGATGGTAGTACGTCTCTTCGAGCGAGCTTTCGTGCGGCACGTTGTCGGTGTCATGCTTGTGCGGCGGATAACTGGACGCATGGCCGCCCGGCGTTCTCACTTCCACCACCAGCAGCGATTCGGCCGGCTCGGTCTGCGGAAGAATGTCGCATACGTAGCGCGTATTCAGGCCTTTGCCGCGTGTCGAGCGCTTCATGGAAGCCGGTTCGATCAGACGCGCGGCATGTTCGCCTTTGGCAGGCGCGCTCGCCACGCCGATCTCCGCATCGCGGCAGGCGCGCACGGTGGCTTTCGTGCCGGGCGGCAGATAGACCGCGTACGGTGCGGCGTCTTCGAATACGCTGTCGCGCGAGCCGAGCGAACTCCACGTGGTGTTCGCGGTTTCGATGTCCACCGCGCCGGTCAGCACCACGATGCACACCTCGCGCGACGGCTCCAGCACATGCACGACTTCCTGCGCGCCCAAACGGTAGGCCGCGAAACCGACGTAGCGCCAGCAGGCGGATTCCGGTGTCACGCGCGCGATCGTCTGGCCCTCGCGCTGCGCCTTGACCAATAAACTCATGCTGCCTCCCGGGCGGTCGTGTCGTGGGTGTCGAGCGGTGCATCCACCAGCGACCGCAAAGTCTGATAACCCTTCTGCGCGTACGCGAAGGACGGCGCCACCACCGGGTCCTGTTCCGCCTCGACCACGAGCCAGCCGCGATAGCCATGCCGCTTCAGACGTTCGATGATGGCGGGGAAATTCACCGCGCCGTCGCCCGGCACGGTGAACGCGCCGTTGAGCACGGCGTCGAGAAAACTCCAGTTGCGATTGCGCGCCAGCTTCATCACCGCCGGACGCACGTCCTTGCAATGCACATGACAAACCCGCGCGATGTGCCGGTCGAGTACGGCGAGCGGATCGCCGCCGGCAAAGGTGATATGCCCGGCGTCGAACAGCAGGCCGACGGCGGCGCTCGTGCGCGCCATGAGCTGGTCGACGTCGGCGGGTGTCTCGACATACGCGCCCATGTGATGATGGTAGGCGAGCCGCACGCCACGGCTTAGCGTGTACTGCGCGAATTCATCGACACGTGCGGCGTAGCCGGCCCATTGCGCCTCGCTGAAAAAACGCGGCCGCTGGTAGAGCGGACGCGGTGCGCCCTGAATGGAGTCGGCCACTTCGCCGTAGACCATCGCGGTTGCGCCGTTCTGCGCCAGCAGATCGAGATGCGGACCCACCGACTCGATTTCCTCGGCCACGCTGCGCCGCGCGAGTTGTCCGGAGTACCAGCCGGACACCAGCGCGAGGTCGTATTGCGCGAGCAGTGTCTTCAACGCCTGCGGCTCGCGCGGAAACTTGTTGCCGAGTTCGAAACCCTGGTAGCCGATCTGACGCCCTTCGGTGAGCGCGACTTCCAGCGGCGTTTCGCCGCCGAGCGAAGGCAGATCGTCGTTCATCCACGAAAGCGGATTGATGCCGATACGTACGTCGAAAGCAGTCATGCGAACGTCCTCATTCATGGTCGGAACGATGTGGGTCATCCGTGCCGTTGGCGTTGGCGTCGGTGGCGGGCAGGGCGCGTGCGGCGAGTTGCGCGTCGTAGTGCAGGCGTGCCTCGCGCACGGTTTCTCGCGTGGACACTTCGGGCACCGCGACTTCCCACCACCAGCCGCCTTCGTCGGTCGTGCGGGCAGGGTCGGTGTCGATACTGATCACATAAGTGCGATCGGCGGCGCGCGCGCGTTGCAAGGCGGCTTCGAGTCCGGCGATATTCGCCACGTGTTCGGCCTGTGCGCCGAGCGCGCGCGCGTGGGCAGCGAAGTCGATCTTCGGCGCGCCGAGCGGGCCCTGCAGGCAGTCGTCCAGCAGATTGTTGAAGGGCGCACCACCGCAGGCCTGCTGCAAACGGTTGATGCAACCATAGCCGCGATTGTCGAGCACCATTACGATCAGCTTCGCGCCGAGCATCACCGAGGTGGCGATCTCGCTGTTCATCATCAGATAGCTGCCGTCGCCGAGCATCACGATCACCTCGCGCGCCGGCCGCGCGAGTTTCGCGCCGAGGCCGCCGGCGATTTCGTAGCCCATGCACGAATAGCCGTATTCGACGTGATACGCGCCCGGTTTGCCGGCGCGCCACAGCTTGTGCAATTCGGCCGGCAAGGTGCCCGCCGCGCACACCACGATGTCGTCCGTCGCGGACCGCGGATTCGAGCGTTGCACGGCGCCGATCACATCGCCCTCGTAGGGCAGCACCGCGTCACGCTGCGGCGCATGCGTGAGCGTGCCGACGGTATCGCGCCAGCTGGCTGCGAGTTTGTGTGCGAGCGCGGTCCATGTGCGCTCCGCGTGCCAGCCTTGCAGCGGCTCGGCCAGCGCGTCGAGCGCAAGACGCGCATCGGCTTCGACGGGCAGCGCGCGATGCTTGAGGCCGTCGAACGGATTGGCGTTGATCGCGATCACATCGGCTTGCGTGAAAAGCGTGTTCGACCCAGTGGTGAAGTCCTGCAAACGTGTGCCGATGGCGAGCACGCAGTCGGCGTCCTGGGCGAGCGCGTTGGCGGCGGTCGAACCGGTCACGCCCAACGCGCCCGCGTTCAACGGATCGTTCCACGCGAGCGAGCCCTTGCCGGCCTGCGTCTCCGCAACGGGAATGCCGTGCGCCGCGGCAAAGCGGTGCAGCGCCTCGCCTGCGCGCGCATACAGCACGCCGCCGCCCGCCACGATCAGCGGACGCTTCGCATGACGCAAGCGCGTGGCGGCCGCTTCGATCTCGTCGACGCTCGGCGCGGGCGAATGAAACGCGACGGTGCGCGATGCGAAGAATTCAGCGGGGAAATCCCAGGCCATCGCCTGCACGTCCTGCGGCAAGGCGAGCGTGACGGGTCCGCACAAGGCGGCGTCGGTCAATACGCGCAGCGCGCGCGGCAACGCATTGAGCAATTGCGCCGGATGGACGATGCGATCGAAGTAACGCGAGACCGGTTTGAAGGCGTCGTTGGCGGAGACGCCGCCGTCGTGGAAATCTTCGACCTGCTGCAACACCGGGTCGGGCGCGCGCGAGATGAACACGTCGCCGGGCAGCAACAGCACCGGCAGCCGGTTCACATGGGCGAGCGCGGCGGCCGTGACGAGGTTGGTCGCGCCGGGTCCGATCGACGTGGTGACCGCCATCATGCGCCGTCGAAAATGCGCCTTGGCATACGCGATCGCGCTGTGCGCCATGGCCTGCTCGTTGTGGGCGCGCAAGGTCGGCAAGACGTCGCGATGCTGGTAGAGCGCTTCGCCCATGCCGGCCACGTTGCCATGTCCGAAGATCGCGAATACGCCGCCGAACAGCGGCTCGACGCCGCTGCCGTCTTCGGTGACGACGTGTTGCGCGGCGAGATAGCGCACCAGCGCCTGCGCGGTGGTGAGACGAACGGTGCCGCTCGCGGGTGCTGCGGCGTGACTGGCGTCGTTGGCGGACGCCGCTTCGTGATGCACGATGCGCTGGTTCATGCCGCCTGCTCCTGGTGAACGCGCTTCGCCGCGCTGCTGTCGTGCGCGCCTGCGCCGGACGTGGCCGCCGTGCCGCGCGCCGCGCGCCACGAGGCGATCAGCGTTTCGAACGTGTGTCTGACGCGCGCGATCAGTTCGTCATTGCCGATTTCGCCCGCCAGCCACGCATGGCTCGGTTCGTGAAAGATCGTGCGTCCCACCGTGAAGCCGCGGCAACTCGCCGACTGCGCGGCGGCGCGAAAGCCGTCGTTCAACTGCTCGACACCCGCCGACAATCCGAGCAGCACCACGCCGCGGCAATACGGATCGCGTTCGGCGATCAGCGCGTCGACCGCCTGCCATTGCCCGGCGCTCATCGGCTCCAGCTTCCACCATTCCGGATAGATGCCGATGTTGTAGAGCCGCTTGAGCGCGCGATACACGATGTCCGGCGCTTGCGGCAATTGGGCATGTTTCGGCGGAATCACTTCGAGCAGCAATTCGTGTCCGCTTGCCTGCGTGGCGTCGTAGAGCGCGCGCAATTGCGCTTCCTGTTCGAGACGCTGTTCGACCGGTTCGTCTGGATGAAACTGCACCAGACATTTGACGATATGTTCCTGCGGCCACGCAATCAGCGAGGTGCCGATCGAGCGGCCGTGATCGAACACCAGCGGCACCGAGCCGGGCAATTCGACCGGCCGGCCGATCCACCAGCCGCGCCCGCTTGCAGCATTCAGTGCATCCTGACCGTAACGGTCGTCGATCAGCACGGCGATACGGCCTTGCAGGTTCAAGGCGTTTTCAGTCTGCGCCACGGCCTCGACGAACAGTCCCTTGAGTTGCGCGATGCGGGCTTCGTCGGCGCCGGTTTGCTGCGCCAGTTCGAAGAACTGGTTGCGATGGTCGAACGCGAAGCCGAGTACTTCGTGCCAGGCCTGACGGGCGGGCGTGACGCGGTGCAGACGCGCGAGCGTCGCGTCGCGGTCGGGGCGGCGCATGCGTCGAGGGTCGGCTTTGGCTTCGCGCAGGAAGTAATCGAGTTCGGCCGGTGTCGGCATGGCGGGCGCGCAGCCATGGCGCGACACCACCAGCGCGCCGCTCGCGTTCGCGGCGCGCGCGCAGTCTTCGAGCGGCGCATCGCGCAGCCAGCCGGACAGAAAACCCGACGCGAACGCATCGCCCGCGCCGAGCACGTTCAGCACCTCCACTTCGACGCCGCCCTGAATCGGCGTGTCGTCGAGCGAGGCGGGCACAGCGCCGTCGATGATCTGGCAACCGAGCGGTCCGCGCTTCACCACGAGCGTGGCGGGCGTCACGGCGCGCACCATGGCGAGCGCTTCGATCAGTTCGGTTTTGCCGCCGGCAATGCGGAATTCTTCCTCGGTGCCGATCACCAGATCGATCAGCGGCAGAATGCGTTGCAGGTGCGCGGTGACGCCTTCGTTCGCGACGAAACGCGTTTCGCCGTCGGCCTTGCCGGTGAGTCCCCACAGCACGGGGCGGTAATCGATGTCGAGAATCGTGCGGACCTGGTTGCGCCGCGCGTAATCGAGCGCGCGGCGGCTCGTGCGGTTCACCTGTTCGGTCGAGAAGTGCGTGCCCGTAATCAGCAGCGCTTTCGACGAAGCGATATACGCCTCGTCGAAATCCGCTTCGTCCACCGCCATGTCCGCGCAGTTCTCGCGATAGAAAATCAGCGGAAACGTGTCGCGGTCTTTCAGGCCGAGCAGCACCAGCGCGGTCAGGCGATCCTGGTCGACGCGCACGTGGCTGACGTCGCAACCTTCCCGTGCGAGCGTTTCGGTGAGAAAGCGGCCCATGTGATCGTTGCCCACGCGCGCCAGCATCGACGCAGCGAGTCCGAGGCGCGCGCAGCCGAACGCGATATTCGCCGACGATCCGCCGAGATACTTTGCGAAGCTCGACACGTCTTCGAGGCGCGCGCCGACCTGTTGCGCGTACAGATCGACCGCGAGGCGGCCGAGACAGACGATGTCGCGGCTGCGGCCGGGCGCGAAGCGGCTCGCCGTGCCTGATGTGCTGGAGTGATCCATGAGGTTTCCTGATTAGCTGGGCGCGGCCGCCGGCGTGTGACTTGCCGGCTGGTCCGCGTCAATCGGTCGGAGATCAGATCGTTGCGCCTTCGAGCTCGCCGATCATCTTCTGCATTTCGGCGCCGCCGGCCATCATGTCGAGCACCTCGTCCTTGCTGATGGTTTCCTTGGTGAAGGTGCCGAGCGATTTGCCGCGATTGAGCAAGGTGAACGAATCGCCGATCGGATACGCGTGATGGACGTTGTGTGTGATGAAGATCACGGAAATGCCCTTGGCGCGCGCCGTGTGAATCAGCTTGAGCACGTTGAAGCTCTGTTTGACGCCGAGCGCGGCAGTCGGCTCGTCGAGGATCAGCACGCGCGCGCCGAAGTGAATTGCCCGCGCGATCGCCAGACATTGCCGTTCGCCGCCGGACATCGTGCCGATCGGCTGATGCGGATCACGCACGTTGATGCCCATTTCGGCGAGCTTGTCGCGCGCGGTGGTGGCGCTCTGGTCGAGATCCATCACGTTGAGAAAACCGAAGAGCTTTTTCTGCGGCTCGCGTCCCATGAAGAAATTGCGTGCGACGGAAAGCAGCGGCACCAACGCGAGATCCTGATAGACGGTGGCGATGCCGAGATCGAGCGCGTCTTTCGGCGACTCGAACAGCACCGGCTTGCCGTCTACCAGATACTGGCCCGAAGAGGGCTGATGCACGCCCGCCAGCGTTTTGATGAGCGTGGACTTACCTGCGCCGTTGTCGCCGAGCAGGCAATGCACTTCGCCGCGCTTCAGACGCAGGGTCACGCCGCTCAGCGCGATCACCTTGCCGAAGTATTTGTTGACGTTTTCGAGCGCGAGTATCACGTCGTCCTGTGCGGCATTGGGGGCATTGGCGACACTAGTAGCGTTCGCAGCGGACGTGGGCGTGGAATTCGTATCGGACATGATGGATTCCTCGTTACGATTGCGCGACGCGGCGGCGCACATAGTGGTTGAACAGCACGGCCAGCAGCAGCATCACGCCGAGAAACACGCGGAACCAGTCGGAGCTGACATTGGTGTACGTGATGCCGATCTGCACGACGCCGAAAATCAGCGCGCCGAAGCAGGCGCCCACCACCGAACCGTAGCCGCCCGTCAGCAGCGTGCCGCCGATCACCGCGGCGATGATGGCTTCGAATTCTTTTTGCAGACCGCGGTCGGCGGCGGCCGAGCCGATGTCGCACACCTGCAGCACGGCGAACAGGCAGGAGCAGAAAGCCGTCAGCACGAAGAGCGAGATCTTTACGCGACGCACCGGCACGCCGACGTTCTTCGCCGCGTTGGCGTCGCCGCCGACAGCGAGAATCCAGTTGCCCGAACGCGTTTTGGCCAGCACGAAGGCGCAGATCGCGGCGAGCGCGAACCACCACAGAATCACTTTGGGAATGCCCGGCACGAGCGCCTGACCGTTGTCGAGCAAGGTGCCGATGCCGTGATGCGCGAGCATGGTGAAGAAATCGTGCAGCGCGACGCCATGAAACAGCGTGTTGGCGAACCAGTCCTGTTGCGCCAGATCGCCCACGCCGGAGACGATGGTGCGGTCCGCGAACATGATGGAGAGGGCGAGGGTCAGGCCGCGCAGAATGAACAGGAACGCCAGCGTGACGATGAACGAAGGCAGCCGCGTGCGCATCACCAGATAGCCGTTGAGCGCGCCGAGCAGCATCGATCCGGCGAACGCGAACAGGATCGCGAGCGAAATGGGCCAGTGAAAATAGACCGAGGGAATCGCGACCATCATGCCCGCGAAGCCGATCATCGAACCGATGGAGAGATCGAACTCGCCGGCGATCATCAGCAGACACGCGCCGACCGACAAGATGCCGAGATAGGCCGACACCTGCGACCAGTTCATCACGCCGTCGAGATTGAACATGCCGGAACTGCCGGCAGCGAAAGCGAACACGAGAAACACCAGCACCGCGCCGGAAATCGCGGCGAATTCGGGGCGGTTCAGCAGATGCCCGAACCAGGATTCCTTGCGCACGCGTTCGTCCGTATCCGCTGGCGACGCGCTGGCGCGTTCCGCTTCGGCCGTGCCAGGTTCGACGTGCTGAGGGAAATGTTTGCCGGCTACACCCATGATGTCTCCTCGATGCCCGGTTGTGTCCGGCTCGCGCGGGAATGCGTTGCGGAACGACAGCCGGTGAAATGCGCGAAGCGGCGAGCGGACCGCCCGCTTACCGGGGCGGGCCCGCCGTGCGCGTGACTAGCTTGAAAGAATCAGCGGTACTGACCTGCGTACTTGATGACCTTGTCGAGATTCTCCTTGGTGATGAAGCCCGGACCCGAGCGGATGTTCTTCGGGCCGTACGACGGTGCCAGGCCGTAAGTCGCGAGGCGGGCCTTGAACTTCGGATTGGCTTCGAGAATCTGGCGGATTTTCGCCGGATCGGTGGTGTGCTCCTTCTTCACGATCGCCAGCACCGCGACCGGGATATAGCCTTGCAGATACGGTTGCTGGTCGATGGCGAACTGGATCGTGCCGTCCTTGATCGCCTTGGCGATGTCGTCGGAGAAGTCGAAAGTGCAGAAATAGATCTTGCCCGCCAGACCCATCTGCGAGACGGCCTTCAGAGTGGCCGAAGCCGGGGTCGGTCCGAGCGTCAGGATCGCGCCGGTGTTCGGATGGTTGCGCAGATAAGCGCTGACTTTCGACTGGATCTCGGTCGGGTCCTGTCCCGAATCGATGGTCGACGATTTGTAGTCCACACCGATTGCTTCGGCGAAGCCGCGGCAACGGTCGAACGACACGGTGTTGGTGGCGAGGTGGTTCACGCACAGGAACGACTTCACGCCGGCGGCCTTGGCCTTTTCGCCCGCCGCCTTGCCCGCCACGTACTCGGGTTGGCCGACGTGCATGATCGCGCCGAGTTGCGCGCTCTGTTCCTCGGTGCCGGAGTTGATCGTGACGAGCGGAATCTTCTTCGCCGTGACTTTGTTGATCGAGCTTTTCAGCACGTCGAAGTCGGCGATCGTGACGATCACGCCGTCGTAGTTGCGTGCGGCCGCCTGTTCGACGAGGCGGGCCATGTCGGCGATGTCACCGTTCGGGGGATTGCGGTAGTCGGTCTCGACGTTGAAGTCTTCGTCGGCCTGTTTGATGGCGTTCTTGATGGTGTTCCACCACGAATCCGAATCCGGCGCGTGGCTGATCAGCACGAAGTGAGCGTCTGCCGCGCGGGCGGCGGATGCCGCGCCGAATCCCGTCGCCAACGTCAATGCCGTCACCAGAATGCTGAGCGTAGCCTTGCCCTTGCAAAGTCTCATTGTCTCCACCTTTCTCGGTCTGTCGTTATTGAAGGGAGCGTCTGGCGGGCGGCTTTTCATCCGCATTCCTGCCGGCGACTACCTGCCGTTGCGCCATCGCTCACGACCAAGATTAGGCCAAGTTCCTGGTGGTTGCAATGAAAATTTCATGACAAATAAAAATGGAAAATACGTTCCATTTGATCGGGGCGCTGCCTATAATCGGCAGCGTCAGGACGCCGTGGCGCGGGCTTCGCGCAGCGCTTGCGCACTGCAATAAAGCAACGAAGAGAGAGCCATGGCGGAAGAGAGCACCGAAGAATTGCCGAGCGTCGACGAATTGATGCAGCGCATCGCGGAGAACTACGAGGCGCTGCCGCGTCAATTGAAGAGCGTCGCCACGTATATCGAGCAAAACCGTTCGAGCGTGATGGTGGACCGCACCAGCGACATCGCGGCGAGTTGCGGCGTGCATCCGTCCGCCGTGGTGCGTTTTGCGCAGCGCTTCGGTTTTTCCGGCTTCAGCGATCTGCAGGCCGTATTTCGCCAGGCTTACACGGGGCAGGGCAGTTCTTCGCCGAGTTATCAGCAGAGGATTCGCAAGCTGATCGACGAGAAGCCGGGCGCATTGTCGGGCGGCTCGGTGGCGCGCGAATTCATTGCGGCGTCGCGCGGGGGACTCGAAGAACTCGAAGCGGGCCTCGACGACAAACAGTTCGACGCCGCCGTGAAAATGCTGCAGCAGGCCGACAACATCTACGTGATCGGGGTACGCCGTTCGTTTCCGGTGGCGAGTTATATCGTCTACGCGTTGCAGCACACGCCCAAACGCGTGCATCTGGTGTCCGGTTTCGGCGGCATGTATCGCGAACAGATTCGCAGCGTGAAGAAAGGCGACGTGGTAATCGCGATCAGCTTCGCGCCGTACGGCAAGGAAACGCAGTATTGCCTGCGCGTCGCGCATCATCACCAGGCGAAAACGCTGGTTATTACGGACAGCCAACTATCACCGCTGTCGCGCTACGCCACCACGCAGTTGTATGTGAAAGAGGGCAGCGCGTTCGCGTTCCGCTCGCTGACCAGCACGATCTGTTTGTGCCAGGCGTTGTTCATCGCGCTTGCGTACAAGCTCGAATTGAACGTGGAAGAGTCCACAGACACTGGAGGATACGATGACTGAAGCGGTGAAAACGATCGACGTTGCAGTGTTCGGCGCGGGTCGCATCGGCAAGATTCATGCGGCGAATCTTGCGCGCCAGCCCGGCGTGCGGCTCAAGTACGTGGTGGACGTAAATCGCGAAGCCGCAGCGGCACTCGCTGCCGAACACGGCGCGCAGGTCGCGGATATCGACACCGCGATGGGCGATGCGTCGGTGGGCGCCACGGTGATCTGTTCGAGCACGGACACGCACGCCGACTTGATCGTGAAATCGGCCGCGCAAAAAAAGCATGTGTTCTGCGAGAAGCCGGTCGATCTGACGCTGGAGCGGGCGCGTGCCTGCGCCGAAGCGGTCGAACGCGCGGGGGTGGTCTGCATGATCGGTTTTCAGCGCCGCTTCGATCCCACGTTTTCTGCGCTGAAGGCGCGCATCGACGCGGGCGAGATCGGCACGCCGGAGATGCTGGTGGTGACGAGCCGCGACCCCGGTGCGCCGCCGGTCGACTACATCAAGCATTCGGGCGGCATCTTCAAGGACATGCTGATTCACGACTTCGACATCTTCCGCTGGATTCTCGACGACGAAGCCGACACGCTGCACGCCACCGGCAGTTGTCTGTCCGACCCGGCCATTGCCGAGGCGGGTGACATCGACAGCACCGCGGTGACCATCCGCACGAAGCGCGGACGTCTTTGCCAGATCAACACGGCGCGGCGCGCTGCTTACGGTTACGACCAGCGTTTCGAAGTGCTCGGCAGCACCGGCATGCTGCAGGCGGGCAATGTGCGTCCCACGGAGGTGACGGCGTACTCGAAAACCGAAGTGTCGAGCGACGTGCCCGAGGCCTTCTTCCTCGAACGTTATCGCGCTGCGTATGCGCTGGAAATCGCGCATTTCTTCGATGCCGTCACGCAAGGCAAGCCGGTGCGGACCACCGTCGCCGACGGTCTGAAGGCGCTCGAACTCGCCGACGCCGCCACGCGTTCGTGGCGCGAGGGACGCGCGATCAAACTCGGCGAGGCATCGTGATGAGCGCGGGGCGTGTGCGGGTGGGCGTGGTCGGGCTCGGACGATTGGGCAAACGCCACGCCGAGAATCTCGCGTATCGCGTGCCGGGCGCGGCGCTGGTGGCGGCGTGCAGTCCGGTGGAAGAGGAGCGTGCGTGGGCGCGCGCCACGCTGCCCGAACCGCGTCTTTACGACGACTACGCCGCGCTGCTGGCCGACCGCGAGGTGGACGCCGTGTGGCTGGTCACGCCGTCGTCGCTGCACGCGCAGCAGATCGTCGATGCGTTGAGGGCGGGCAAGCACGTGTTCTGCGAGAAACCGTTGTCGCTCGATCTGGCCGAGTGCGAGCGTGTGCTGGCGGAGGCCGGGCGTTATCCGCATTTGCAGGCGACCATCGGCTTCATGCGGCGTTTCGATCCGAGCTACCGGGATGCGTATGACAGAGTGACGGCGGGCGCCATCGGCCGGCCGTTTCTGGTGCGTTCGCAAACCACCGACAAGAACGACGAAGACGGTTTCTTCGTGCGTTTCGCGGCCGGATCGGGCGGCATTTTTCTGGACTGTACCGTGCACGACATCGACGTGGCGCGCTGGCTGCTCGGCAAGCCGCGCGCGAAACGCGTGTTTGCCGCGGGCGCGATCGCCTTGCACGACGGCCTGCGCGAATTCGGCGACGTCGACAACGGCGTGGCGATCTGCGAGTTCGAGGACGGCAAGCTCGCGATGTTCTACGCGTCGAGGACACAGGCGCACGGCAACGATACGCACAGCGAAGTGATCGGCACGGCGGGAGCGCTGGCGATCGGGCGCAACCCGCGGGCTAACCGGGTCGAGATCTACGATGCGTCGGGGATCCGGAACGAATGTACGCCGACCTTCTTCGATCGCTTCGAGGACGCGTTTCTGTATGAAGCGCGGGATTTCGTTGACGCGGTGGCGGGGGGCGGTGCGTCGCACGCGCAAGCCGGCGCGACGCTGGCTGATGCGGTTGAGGCTACGCGGATTGGAGTGGCGTTGAGGAGGTCGTTGGGGAGTGGGGAGGCGGTGGTTTTATAGGTTTTGGTTTTTGCCATAACTGGCTGTTTTTTTTGTTTGCCTGGGGCGGTGGTGTTTTTTTGCTTGCCGGCGGCGGTGCTTCTTTTGTTTGCCTGCGGCGGCGGTGTTTCTTATGTTTGTGGTTTATTAGTGTTGCCCCTGTGCGGGGCGGCACTTACTTTCTTTGCCGCGGCAAAGAAAGCTAAGCAAAGAAAGCCGCTCACACCGCTAACCCTAAGCGGGCATCTCTCATAACGACACGGAGTGGCAGCCGATAGGGCCGACCGTGGATCGTCATTGCCAGTGGTACAGCAGTCATCCGTTCCGGCGACGCTGCGCGCGCCGGAGCGGTACTTCACCCAACCACTCACTTCGTTTTTTGCTTTACCAGCCATCGGCTTCGCCTCGGCGAAATGCTCAATGGAAACCTGCGGTTTCCCACGCATACCGCTCGGCGCGCGGAGCGCCGCCGGAACTGATGACGGCCTTGTCACTCACGCGGAGTGCGCGACGCGCCGGACGCTCCGGGGCCACTGCGGTAGAGAAGCGCCACCGATAACGAATAGCATTGGCGGTTCAAAGCGGCTTTCTTTGCTTACCTTTCTTTGCCGCAGCAAAGAAAGTAAGTGCCGCCCCGCACAGGGGCAACACTAATAAACCACAAACAAAAGAAACGCCGCCGCCGTAAAAAAACAAAGAAAAACACCACCGTCACAGGCAAACAAAAAAAAGCCCCCGCCGCAGGCAAAAACCAAACCTACCCCCCTGCGGTAAAATCTCAACAATCCCCTCAAGTCGGCACAAGCCGACGCCCCACCCGAAGGTCATCGTCGATGCAAATTCAGGTTCATAAGGAAGTCGATGCGCGCGGGCTAATGTGTCCGTTGCCCATCCTGCGCGCCAAAAAGGCGCTCGCCGACATGGAAAGCGGCCAGATTCTTAAGGTTTTGGCCACCGATCCCGGCTCGCAACGCGATTTCGCCGCGTTTTCCAAGCAAACCGGCAACGAACTCGTTGAAAGCTCGGTGCATGAAAAGGTGTTCACGTTTCTGATGAAGCGGCGCTAAAAATCTAGCCAACGCCCGCTTCACCCCGACGTGAGTAGCGCCAGCACGCGCGTACCGAACGTGCGCCGAACGTGCACCGAACGCACGGATCAAAACAAAAGGCGCTGTGTCCGCAAATGCGGGACACAGCGCCTTTTTGACTTTCAGCGTCCGGCGGAAACCGCTGAAAACCGCCGGAAACGCCTGTTTTAGCCCACCAGCACCGGCGAGCGGACGCGCAGATATTCTTCGAAATCGGCGGCCACTTCCGGGTGACGCAGCGCGAACTCGACCGTCGCCTTCAGGTAACCGAGTTTGCTGCCGCAATCGAAACGCGTGCCGTGGTACTTGTACGCCAGCACCTGTTCGTCGGCCAGCAGCGACTGGATGGCGTCCGTCAGTTGCAGTTCGCCGCCGGCGCCCGGCTTCAGCGCGCGCAGATGTTCGAAAATTCGCGGCTTGAGCACGTAGCGGCCCACCACGCCGAGGTTCGACGGCGCCACGCTCGGCTCCGGCTTTTCGACGATGCCCGACATCTTGACGATCGAATCTTCCCACTCCTTGCCGTCGACGATACCGTACGACTTGGTGTCCTGCGGCGGAATCTCTTCCACGCCGATCACCGAGCTGTGATAGTGGTCGAACACTTCGATCATCTGCGTCATGACGGGCGGCGTGCCGTACAGCAAGTCGTCCGCGAGAATCACGGCGAACGGGTTGTCGCCCACCAGCTTTTCGGCGCACATCACCGCGTGGCCGAGGCCGAGCGCTTCCGGCTGGCGCACGTAGAAGCAATCGACATGGCTCGGCTTGATGCTGCGCACCAGCTCCAGCAGCTTGTCCTTGCCGCGCGCTTCCAGTTCGGCTTCGATTTCGTAGGATTTGTCGAAATGGTCCTCGATCGCACGCTTGCTGCGCCCCGTCACGAAGATCATTTCGGTGATGCCGGCCGCCATTGCCTCTTCCACCGCGTACTGAATGAGCGGCTTGTCGACGATCGGCAGCATTTCTTTCGGGCTCGCCTTCGTGGCAGGGAGGAACCGGGTGCCAAGACCTGCTACCGGAAATACCGCTTTTGTAACTTTTAGCATGTGATTACCCTGAATCCTCTGAATTAGCTTTTGGTCCCAGTCCGCCCCCGCAAGGGCGGACACGAAGCTTCGATCAGGCTGGCAAGCGGGCCAGTTGGGCTTTCAGCTTGCCAATCGTGCTTTCGAATTCTGCCAGCCTTTTCTGCTCCTGCTCAACGACTGCCGGCGGCGCTTTTGCAACAAAACTTTCATTCTGCAACTTGCCATTGCACTTGACGACTTCCGTGCTGAGCCGCGCAATCTCCTTCGACAACCGCTCGCGCTCGACTGCAACGTCGATCTCCACCTTCAGCACGAGCTTGTCATTTCCTACGATAGCAATTGGCGCGCCATCTGCCTGTGCGTCCAACGTCGCCTCGTCGGCAATGATCTGTACTTCAGACAATCTTGCCAGCGCCTGAGCGTACGGAGCGAACGTACGCAGACGCTCCGCGTTGCCGGTGGCGAGCAACGGCACCTTGACCGCCGGCGAGAGGTTCATTTCGCCACGCAGGTTACGGCACGCGTCGATCACCGCCTTCAGGTCGGCGGCCCACTGCTCGGCCGCTTCGTCGATCTTCGACGGCTCCGCAACGGGGTACGGCTGCACCATGATGGACGCTTCACCCTCGGCTTTGCCTTCGGGGTAGCGGCCGGCCAGCGGCGCAACTTTCTGCCACAACGCTTCGGTGATGAACGGAATCACCGGATGCGCGAGGCGCAATACGGTCTCGAGCACGCGCAACAACGTACGGCGCGTGGCCCGCTGCTGGTTCGGCTGACCCGTCTGGATCTGAACCTTGGCGAGTTCAAGATACCAGTCACAGTATTCGTCCCACACGAACTTGTATAGGGCGTTGGCCACATTGTCGAAGCGATAGTCGGCGAAACCCTTGGCGATTTCCGCTTCCACGCGTTGCAGACGCGAGACGATCCAGAAATCGGCCTGCGAGAAATGCAGGTGACCTTCCGGGCCGCATTCGCCGCACTGTTCCGGCTTGCCGAAGCCGCAATCGTGGCCTTCGCAGTTCATCAGCACGAAACGGGTGGCATTCCACAGCTTGTTGCAGAAATTCCGATAGCCTTCGCAGCGCGCCAGGTCGAAATTCACGTTGCGACCGAGCGTGGCCATCGACGCCATGGTGAAGCGCAGCGCGTCCGTGCCGAACGCCGGGATGCCGTCCGGGAACTCCTTGCGGGTTTTCTTTTCGATCGACGCCGCCTGCTTCGGGTTCATCAGGCCGGTGGTGCGCTTGGCGACCAGCGAGTCGAGGTCGATGCCGTCGACGATATCGATCGGGTCGAGCGTATTGCCCTTGCTCTTCGACATCTTCTGGCCTTCGGCGTCGCGCACCAGACCGTGAACGTAGACCGTGTCGAACGGAACCTTACCGGTGAAGTGCGTAGTCATCATGACCATGCGCGCCACCCAGAAGAAAATGATGTCGAAGCCCGTGACCAGCACCGACGACGGCAGGAAATGCTTCAGTTCCGGCGTTTCCGCGGGCCAGCCGAGCGACGAAAACGGCACGAGCGCGGACGAGAACCACGTGTCGAGCACGTCTTCGTCACGCTTGAGGGCGCCGGTGTAGCCCGCCGCCGCTGCCTTTTCGCGCGCGGCTTCCTCGGTCTTCGCGACGAAGATTTCGCCGTTCTCGCCGTACCACGCCGGAATCTGGTGGCCCCACCAGAGCTGGCGCGAAATACACCAGTCCTGGATGTTTTCGAGCCACTGGTAGTACGTGGTGCTCCAGTTTTCCGGCACGAATTTGATCTCGCCGTTGCGCACCACGTCGAGAGCGGTTTCGGCGATCGACTTGCCCGGATTGAAGGTGCCTTCCGGCGCCGGCTTGCTCATCGCGACGAACCATTGGTCCGTCAGCATCGGCTCGATCACCACGCCGGTACGGTCGCCGCGCGGCACCATCAGCTTGTGCGGCTTGACCGATTCGAGCGCGCCGAGCGCTTCGAGGTCGGCGACGACCTGCTTGCGCGCTTCGAAACGATCCAGGCCGCGGTATTTTTCCGGCGCGTTGTCGTTGATCTTCGCGTCGAGCGTGAGGATCTCGATCATCGGCAGCTTGTGGCGCAGACCGACCTGGTAGTCGTTGAAGTCGTGCGCGGGGGTGACCTTGACCACGCCTGTGCCGAACTCGCGATCGACGTAGTCGTCGGCGATGATCGGAATCTCGCGGTCCGTGAGTGGCAGTTTGATCATCTTGCCGATCAGGTGCGTGTAGCGCTCGTCTTCCGGATGCACCATGGCGGCGGTGTCGCCGAGCATGGTTTCGGGACGCGTGGTGGCCACCGTCAGATGGCCCGAGCCGTCCGCGAGCGGGTACTGGATGTGCCACAGGTGGCCGTTTTCTTCCTCGCTGACCACTTCGAGGTCGGAGACGGCGGTGAGCAGCACCGGGTCCCAGTTGACGAGACGCTTGCCGCGATAGATCAGGCCTTGTTCATACAGACGGACGAAAACGTCGCGCACGGCGGCCGACATCTTGTCGTCCATCGTGAAGTATTCGCGCGACCAGTCGATCGACGCGCCCAGACGGCGCACCTGGTTCGTGATGGTCGAGCCGGATTGCTGCTTCCATTCCCACACGCGTTCGACGAATTTTTCGCGGCCGAGATCGTGGCGCGAGACGCCTTTCGCGTCCAGTTGCCGTTCGACGACGATCTGCGTGGCGATACCCGCGTGGTCGGTGCCCGGCACCCACAGCGTGTTCGCGCCGAGCATGCGGTTGTAGCGGGTCAGGCCGTCCATGATCGTCTGGTTGAACGCATGGCCCATGTGCAGCGTGCCGGTGACATTGGGCGGCGGCAACTGGATCGAGAAGTCGGGCTTGTTTTCGTCGATGATGGGCGCCGCGTAGGCGCGCTTTTCCCATTCCGGGCCCCAGTGGGCTTCGATAGTGTGGGGCTCGAAGCTCTTGGCAAGCGTGGAGGTCGGGTCGCTCGGGGTCTCGCTCATGTGTCGGTCAGCTGGTAAATGCAAGGAATGCTCGATTATAAGCGGCGCAGTGCGATGGGGGATTTTTGGTTTTTTGGGGTTCTCCCCGGCAGGGGGCAGGTTTGTTTTTTTGTTTTGTTTTTTTGGGGGTTCTGTTTGCCGGCGGCGGTGGGTTTCTTTGTTTGCCTGCGCGCGGCGTTCTTTCTTTGCGTTATTGGTTTATTAGTGTTGCCCCTGTGCGGGGCGGCACTTACTTTCTTTGCCGCGGCAAAGAAAGCTAAGCAAAGAAAGCCGCTCACACCGCTAACCCTAAGCGGGCACCTCTCATAACGACACGGAGTGGCAGCCGATAGGGCCGACCGTGGATCGTTTTCCGCAGTGGTACAGCAGTCATCCGTTCCGGCGACGCTACGCGCGCCGGAGCGGTACTTCATTCAACCCACCTCTGCGTTTCGCGATAGCGGGGCCGTCGGCTTTGCCTCGGCGAAAAGCTTAATTGGAAACCTTCGGTTTCCCCAGCATGCCGCTCGGCGCGCGAAGCGCCGCCGGAACTGATGACGGCCTTGTCACTCACGCGGAGTGCGCGACGGCCCGGACGCTCCGGGGCCACCGCCGCAGAGAAGCGCCGCCGATAACGAATAGCATTAGCGGTGTGAGCGGCTTTCTTTGCTTACCTTTCTTTGCCGCGGCAAAGAAAGTAAGTGCCGCCCCGCACAGGGGCAACGCTAATAGACCAATAACGCAAAGAAACACCACCGCCGCAGGCAAACAAAAAGAAGCCGCCGCATGCAAAAAAACCAGTCCTCCTGCACAGCATATAATGACGCACACCCCGCCGTCCCTCCAGAAAAATGCCCGATCTGCTAGCCAATCTGAACCCCGAACAACACGCCGCCGTCACGCTTCCCAATGAACCGGCCATGATTCTTGCCGGTGCGGGCAGCGGCAAAACCCGCGTGCTGATCACGCGGATTGCGTGGCTCATCCAGCAAGGGCTGGCGTCGCCCGCCACGATTCTCGCGGTCACCTTTACGAACAAGGCGGCGCGCGAAATGATGTCGCGCCTCTCGGCGCTGCTGCCCATCGACACGCGCGGCATGTGGATCGGCACCTTCCACGGGCTGTGTAACCGCATGCTGCGCGCGCATCATCGCGACGCGGGCTTGCCGGCCACGTTCCAGATTCTCGATACCGCGGACCAGCTTTCCGCGATCAAGCGTCTGATGAAGGGACTGAACGTCGACGACGAAAAATATCCGGCCAAGAACCTGCAGTACTTCATCAACAACGCGAAGGAGCAGGGACTGCGTCCGAAAGACGTCGATGCGACCGACAACTTCAACCGCAAGTTCGTCGAACTGTACGAAGCCTACGACCAGCAGTGCCAGCGCGAAGGCGTGGTGGATTTCCCCGAACTGCTGCTGCGCTGTTTCGAACTGCTCGCCCACAATCCGCCGCTGCGCGCGCACTATCAGGCGCGCTTCCGGCACATTCTGGTGGACGAGTTTCAGGACACCAACAAGCTGCAATACGCCTGGCTGAAAATGCTGGCCGGCCAGACCAACGCGATTTTCGCGGTCGGCGACGACGACCAGTCGATCTACGCGTTCCGGGGCGCGAACGTCGGCAACATGCGCGACTTCGAACACGAATTCAACGTGCGTCACCTGATCAAGCTGGAGCAGAACTACCGCTCGCACGGCCATATTCTCGACGCGGCCAATCAGCTGATCGCCAACAACTCGCGGCGTCTGGGCAAGAATCTGCGTACCGATGCCGGTCACGGCGAACCGGTCCGGGTGTACGAATCGGCCACCGATACGCAGGAAGCCGGCTGGATCGTCGAGGAAATCAAGGCGCTCATCAGTACCGGCACCTCGCGCAGCGAAATTGCGATCCTGTACCGCAGCAACGCGCAGTCGCGCACGATCGAACACACGCTGGTGAACGCGGGCATTGCGTACCGCGTGTATGGCGGTCTGCGCTTTTTCGAGCGTCAGGAAGTGAAGCACGCGCTCGCCTATCTGCGCCTGATCGACAATCCGAACGACGATACCGCGTTCGCCCGCGTGGTCAATTTCCCGACGCGCGGCATCGGCGCGCGCTCGATCGAGCAACTGGCGGACGCCGCGCGTCTGTACAACTGTTCGATGGCGGCGGCCATTCCGTATGTGGCGGGCAAGGCGGGTTCGAGTCTCTCGGCGTTCGCGAATCTGGTCGGCCGGATGCGCGCCGAGACGCAGCAGATGAGCTTGCCGGAAACGGTCGAATACGTCGTGCGCACGAGCGGTCTGACGGAGTTTTATCAGAACGAGCGCGAGGGTCAGGACCGGCTTGAGAACTTGCAGGAACTGGTGAACGCGGCAGCCGCGTTCGTCAGCGAAGAAGGGTATGGCATGGACACGCCGGCGCGCTCGATTCCGCTGCGGCCGGGCGCGAGCGCCGCGCCCGAACTGGTTGTCGCCACCGACGATCCCAACACCGTGGTGCTCGACGCGCCGGGCGTGGCCGATCCCGCACAAAACCCCGACACGATGACGCCGCTCGCGGGCTTCCTGTCGCACGCATCGCTCGAAGCGGGCGACAACCAGGCGCAGGCCGGTCAGGAAGCGGTGCAGCTGATGACCGTCCACGCGGCGAAGGGTCTGGAGTTCACCGCCGTGTTCATCACGGGTCTCGAAGAGGGGCTGTTCCCGCACGAAAACAGCGCGATGGAATCGGACGGCCTCGAAGAAGAGCGCCGCCTGATGTACGTCGCCATCACGCGGGCCAAGGAGCGGCTTTATCTTTCGTTCGCGCAAAGCCGGATGTTGCACGGCCAGACGCGCTACAACATCCGCTCGCGTTTCTTCGACGAACTGCCGCAGGAAACGCTCAAGTGGCTCACGCCGAAAGTGGAGGCGGGCGCGCGCTGGGGTGGTCGTTCGGATAACGCCGGTTATGGGCGCGACTGGTTCGCGCGGCCGGGTTACACCGGACCGGCGTCGTCCACGCCGGCTTCGTTGCCGGCCTTCGCCAACGAAACCCGCGCGGCCGAAACGGGCTTTCGCGTGGGCCAGCAGGTGTTCCACACCAAGTTCGGTGAAGGCACGATTACCGCGCTGGAAGGCGGCGGCACGGACGCCAAGGCGCAAGTCAAGTTCAAGCGCCACGGCGAGAAGTGGCTCGCGCTGGCGGTCGCCAAACTGCAGCCGGTGGAGTGAGCATGAGCGCAGGTGAAACGGCAACGCCGCTCGGCTCGGCACCTCGTCCGCTCGGCATTCTGGCGGCGCTGCCGCAGGAACTCGGCGACCTGATCGAAGCCATGCGCGCGGAGTCCGGCGTGCGTACCGTCACGCATGGCCGGCGCGATTACCATCACGGCACAGTGCATGGCGCGCCTTGCGTCGTGACACTGGCGCGTGTCGGCAAGGTCGCGGCGGCGGCAACGGTCAGCGCACTGATTCATGCCTTCGACGTCGAAGCCGTGGTGTTCACCGGCGTCGCGGGCGGCGTGGGCGAGCAGGTGCGGGTGGGCGACATCGTCGTTGCGCAAACCTTGATGCAGCACGACCTCGACGCGTCGCCGCTGTTTCCGCGTTTCGAAGTGCCGCTGCTCGGCGTGTCGCGTTTCGATGCGGACGCGTCGCTGGCCGACCAACTCACGGCGGCCTGCGAGCGTTTCGTCACCGAGGAAGGCGCGGCGCTGGCTGCGCGATTCGGCACGCAAACGCCGCACGTGCATCGCGGCCTCATCATCAGCGGCGATCAGTTCGTGGCGAGCGCGGCGGGCGTCATGGCCTTGCGCGCGGCGTTGCCGGACGCGCTGGCAGTCGAGATGGAAGGCGCGGCGATCGCCCAGGTCTGCTACGAATACGGCGTGCCGTGCGCCGTGGTGCGAACCATTTCCGACACCGCGGACGATCACGCGCCGCAGTCCTTCGTCTCGTTTTTGACGGAGATCGCCGGCACGTATTCCAACGCGATACTCACGCGCTTTCTGAACGCGCGGCGGACGGCGTAAGGCGCGAGGCGCACCCCTGCTGCGCCTCTCCCGCCGTCGTCACTCTTTTTCGGAAGCGCTCAGCGCCTCACGCACCTGCTGCAATGCCGAGGGATCTTCGATGGTCGGCAGATCGCCCGGTTCGCGGCCTTCGGCCAATGCTGCGATCGCTCGACGCAGCAGTTTGCCCGAGCGCGTTTTCGGCAGCATCGACACCACATGCACGCGCGCCGGCCGCGCAATCGCGCCGAGCTGACGGTCCACCGTCGCGCTCAATTCGGCTTCGAGTTTCGCGCGCTTTTTGTCCGTGGCGAAAGCCTGAGCGTCGCGCAATACGACGAATGCCATCGCCACCTGACCTTTGAGCGGATCGGTCACGCCGACCACCGCCACCTCCGCGACGGCCGCGTGACTCGACAAGGCTTCCTCGATTTCGCGCGTCCCGAGCCGATGGCCGGCAACGTTGATCACATCGTCGGTGCGGCCGAGGATCGTCACGTAGCCGTCTTCGTCCTGAATGCCCCAATCGAAAGTGGAATACACCTGCTGGTTCGGCACGCTCGACCAGTACGTGCTGACGAAGCGCGAATCGTCGCCCCAGACCGTGGACATGCAGCCGGGCGGCAACGGATAGGTCAGCGTGAGCACGCCTTTTTCGCCGGGCGGGCAGGGCTCGCCGGTGTGCTCGTTGCGCAGACACAGATTGAAGCCCGCGGACGGCACGCCCGGTGAACCGAGCTTGACCGGCAAGGCTTCGACACCGCGCGGGATCGCCAGCATCGGCCAGCCGGTTTCGGTTTGCCAGTAGTTGTCGATCACCGGCTTGCCGAGCGCGTCGGCGATCCACGAGGCGGTGGGTTCGTCGAGTGGCTCGCCGGCGAGAAACAGCGTGCGCAGGCTCGACAGGTCCGCTTTTTTCAGCAGCGCGGGGTCCTGTTTTTTCAGCACGCGCAGCGCGGTTGGCGCGGTGAACATCAGGTTGATCTGGTGCTGCTCGACGAGGCGCCACCAGATGCCGCCGTCGGGCCGGATCGGCGTGCCTTCGTACATCACGGTGGTGAGTCCGGCGATCAGCGGCGCGTAGATGATGTAGCTGTGGCCGACCACCCAGCCGACGTCCGAGGCGGTGAACATGGTGTCGCCCGCGCGTCCCTGGAAGATATGTTCCATCGACGCCGCCAGCGCCACGGCATAGCCGCCCACGTCGCGCTGCACGCCCTTCGGCTTGCCGGTCGTGCCCGAGGTGTACAGCACGTAAGAAGGCTCGTTCGATTCGAGCCATTCGCAGGGCACGTGCGCATTGAAGAACTGCTCGCGCAGCGGCTCGTAGGCGACCAGGTAACTCGCGCTCAGGCGCTCGGGCGCGAGCTGCCGGTCGATCAGCAGCACGTGTGGCGTCTTGTGCGTGGCGCGCGCCAGTGCTTCGTCCACGAGCGGCGTGTAGTCGATCACCTTACCGCCGCGCGCGCCGGCGTCGGCGGTGACGATCAGGACCGGCCTGGCGTCGTCGATACGCGCGGCGAGGTTCGGTGCGGCGAAGCCGCCGAACACCACCGAGTGAATCGCGCCGAGTCGCGCGCACGCGAGCATCGCGAACAGCGCTTCGGGAATCATCGGCAGATAGAGCAGCACCACGTCGCCGCGCTTGACGCCCAGCGAGCGCATGACTGCGGCCATGCGGTTGATTTCCGCGTGCAATTCGGCGTAGGTATAGCGCCGCTCGATGCCGGTTTCCGTCGACACATATACCAGCGCGTTCTGCTGCGCGCGCTCGGCGAGATGCCGGTCGACCGCGTTGTGACACAGATTCGTGCGTCCGCCGACGAACCAGCGCGCGAACGGCGGATTCGAGCGGTCGAGCACGGTCTCGAACGGCGTCTGCCAGTGAATTCGCCGCGCCTCTTCGCGCCAGAAGTCTTCCGGGTTGTCGATCGAACGGCGGTGAAAGTCACGGTAGCGGGTCATCGGCGGCGATCCTTCTGCGGCGTGTGTGGCGTACGTGTGGCGGATGCATGGTGACGCCCGACGTCATACCGACGCCGGGTTGGCGTCAGTATGACGTCGATGCGGCTGCAATGCGGCGGCGGCTTGCGCGGCGCTTCGTCTGCTTCGACGACACGGCGCTCGCACGACACACGGCCGCCTGGAACGACGCGAGCGCGGCACGTGTGTCCGCACAAGCATAGAGCAGGCGCGGCCTCGCGGACAACGCGGGTTCACCATGAGCAGCCGGTTCGACACACACGATCCGCTCGCGCGGGTTCGCGCCCGGCCAACAAAAAAGGCGCCGAAGCGCCTTTTTTGTCTTGCAACGTCGAACGTCGTACTTAAGCTTTCGCGCGCTTGCCTTCGACGTCCGGCAGAAACACCGTGAGGATGCCGATCAGCGGCAGGAACGAGCAGACTTTGTACACGTACGTGATGCTGGTAGCGTCGGCGAGTTGGCCGAGCACCGCCGCGCCGATCCCGCCCATGCCGAACGCGAAGCCGAAGAACAGCCCCGCGACCATGCCGACCTTGCCGGGAATCAACTCCTGCGCATAGACGAGGATGGCCGAGAAGGCGGACGCCAGCACCACGCCGATGACGACCGTCAGCACGCCGGTCCAGAACAGGTTGGCGTAGGGCAGCAGCAGCGTGAACGGCGCGACGCCGAGGATCGACACCCAGATCACGTACTTGCGGCCGATGCGATCGCCGATCGGTCCGCCGATCACCGTGCCCGCGGCCACTGCCGCGAGGAACACGAAAAGATGCACCTGTGCCGCCTGCACCGGCAGATGGAATTTGTCGATCAGATAGAAGGTGAAGTAGCTGTTGATGCTGGCGAGATAGAAGTACTTCGAGAACACCAGCAGGATCAGCACGCCCATCGCAAACATGACCTGGTTGCGCGAGAGCGTGGCGTGGCCGGTCTGCGCGCGCGCCTTTTTCACCAGCGGATGCGCCTTGTACCAGCGGCCGATCTGCGTCAGCACGACGATCGCGACCAGCGCCGCCACTGAGAACCACGCGATGCTGCGCTGTCCGTGCGGAATCACGATCAGTGCCGCAAGCAACGGTCCGAGCGACGAACCGGCGTTGCCGCCCACCTGGAACAGCGACTGCGCGAGACCATGCCGGCCGCCCGACGCCATGCGCGCCACCCGCGACGACTCCGGATGAAACACCGACGAGCCGCAACCGACCAGCGCCGCCGCAACGAGCAGCACGCCGAAGCTCGGCGCAATCGACATCAGCAGCAGACCGGCCAGCGTGAAGCCCATGCCGACGGGCAGCGAGTACGGCTTGGGATGCTTGTCCGTGTAGCTGCCGACGATCGGCTGCAGCAGCGACGCCGTGATCTGGTAAGTCAGCGTGATCAGGCCGATCTGTCCGAACGACAACGAGAAGTTGTCTTTCAGCATGGGATAGATCGCCAGGATCAGCGACTGGATCATGTCGTTGAGCAGGTGCGTGAAGCTGATCGCACCCAGCACGGAGTAGACCGTCCGCTGCACCTTCGGGATCTGTCCCGCCGCCGGAGTGGCTGCGGCCGACGCGCCGGCAAGGGCACCTTTATCGAGGCTCGTTTCCATACGCTTGATGAGGAGAGGAGAAATGTGTCGGGCGAGCGGCGGCGGTTGCTGCCGCGGCAATAAGTCGCGGTATTTCGCGATATCACCCATTTGTCGCAGTTTAATGTGGCTCGCACGAATTGTAAGGACAATGTTTGTCGAGAATCGGACACGGGTGGTGCACCGGAAGCGCCGTTTTTCCGGGAGACCGTCGGCGATGCGCACATCCGTGGTGCGCGTTTCGTCGAGTCGAAGTAGGCGCGGCGGCGGTGCGGCGCAGACCGGACGACTCGTCTGATAAATACGGTTGCCGAATTTTGGCCGTGTATAAAACGGTCGCGGGCGCGCGGCTTACGAGGTTGCGCGCCGAGGACCGGGGCGACACGTGGCGGCCGAACGAGTCACCAGCGAGCAGCATTAAAGATCGCGGACGTTTGTGCCGTAGTCCCGGAGAGATAAGCAGCAATGTCGGAACCGACCTTTCCGGCAGATCAGAACGTGGGGACGAGAAATATGAAAGCAGTTTCGCTGGGTAGACAGACGAGCACGGGCTTTATCGCAGACGGGGACGCGGCCGGCCAGCCGCCGTTGCGCAAACACGACGGCCGCGCGCGCGTCGTGCGCTTGAAGGGCCTGTCCGTCAAGGCGATGCTGCGCCTCGCTTTTGCCGTGCTGCTGATCGGCACGCTGGTGATCGGCGTGTTTTCGCTGACCCAGATCAGCCGCCTGAACGCGTCCGCCCAATCGATCTACGACCAGGGTCACGTGGCGAGCCGCGCAGCCGAGGAAGCGCGCGGTCATATGCTGCGCGCGAGCCGTGCGCAGAAAATGCTGCTGACGGCGACCACTGCCAAGGAGCGCGACGAACTCGGCGCCGACATCGACAAGGGTTTGAGCGGCTTGTCCGCGCAACTCGGCACCTTGCAGCAATACGTCGACACGTCCGACGCTCAGGCCGTCGCCCAGCAGAAGAAATTCGCGGCGGCTGTCGTCGTGTGGAGCGGTCATCTGCGCGATTTCGTGACGCTGGTGAAGGCACAACCGCTCGATCTGTCGCAGATGAACTGGCAGGTCGGTACGCAGGACGTGTCGCTGCTGGTCGAAACCGGCAAGCTCGAAAAGCTCGTCGACGAACTCGTCGCGCAACGCGGCATGGCCGCGAAGGCGACCATCGAAGCGTCGGGTTTCATTTTCCACTCGTCGTTCGTGATGCTGTGCGCCATGACGGTTGCGCTGATCGTGCTGGCGTTCGTGATCAGCGAATGGGTGGTGCGGCGGCTCGCCGGCCAGCTCGGCGGCGAACCGGGCTACGCGAAGGAAATTGCCAGCCGGATTGCCGCAGGCGATCTGTCCAGCGAGATCGCGCTCGGCCGCAAGGACAGGTCGAGCATGCTGTACGCGCTGCACGACATGCAAAGCGGATTGGCGACGACGGTGGCCGACATCGCCTCGAGCGCCGACGCCATCGCCACCGCGTCGAGCCAGATATCGACGGGCAACCTCGACCTGTCGCAGCGCACCGAGGAACAGGCCATGGCGCTCGAGCGCACCGCGAGCAGCATGGAGCAACTGACCTCGACCGTGCGGCAAAACGCCGACAACGCGAAGCAGGCGAGCACGCTCGCCAACAACGCGTCGGAGATTGCGGAGAAGGGTGGCGAAGTGGTGAACCGCGTGGTCGCGACGATGAACGAGATCAACGACAGCGCGCGCAGTATCGGCGACATCATCGGCGTGATCGAAGGCATCGCGTTCCAGACCAACATTCTCGCGCTGAACGCCGCCGTGGAGGCCGCGCGAGCCGGCGAAGAGGGCCGCGGATTCTCGGTCGTCGCAGCCGAAGTGCGCAACCTCGCGCAACGCAGCGCGGGCGCCGCGAAAGAGATCAAGGGTTTGATCAGCGCCTCGGTCGAGCGCGTGAGCAATGGTTCGACGCTGGCGCAGGACGCCGGCCAAACCATGGATCAGGTCGTCAAGGCAGTGAAGCGCGTGACCGACATCATGGGCGAGATTTCGGCTGCATCCTCGGAGCAGAGCGCGGGGATCGAGGAGATCAACCTGGCGGTATCGCAGATGGACTCGGGGACCCAGCAGAACGCAGCGCTGGTGGAGCAGGCGACCGCTGCGGCGCGGTCGCTGGATGATCAGGCGAAGGGGTTGAAGGTGATGGTCGGGAAGTTTGTTTTATAAGGTTTGTTTTTGCCATAACTGGCTGTTTTTTTGTTTGCCTACGCGCGGTGGTGTTTCTTTGTTTGCTTACGGCGGTGGTGTCTCTGTTCTTATTGGTTTATTAGTGTTGCCCCTGTGCGGGGCGGCACTTACTTTCTTTGCCGCGGCAAAGAAAGGTAAGCAAAGAAAGCCGCTCACACCGCTAACCCTAAGCGGGCACCTCTCATAACAAGAGGGAGTGGAGACCGCTAGGGCCGACCGTGGATCGTAATTCGTAGTGGTACAGCAGTCATCCGTTCCGGCGACGCTGCGCGCGCCGGAGCGGTACTTCATTCAAACCATCACTTCGTTTTTTGCTGTGCCAGCCATTGGCTTCGCCTCGGCGAAACGCTCAAAGGAAACCTTTGGTTTCCCTTAATGTGCCGCTCGGCGCGCGGAGCGCCGCCGGAACTGATGACGGCCTTGTCACTCACGCGGAGTGCGCGACGCGCCGGACGCTCCGGGGCCACCGCCGCCGAGAAGCGCCACCGATAACGAATAGCATTAGCGGTGTGAGCGGCTTTCTTTGCTTAGCTTTCTTTGCCGCGGCAAAGAAAGTAAGTGCCGCCCCGCACAGGGGCAACACTAATAAACCACAAACAAAAGAAACACCACCGCCGAGGGCAAACAAAAGAAACCCCACCGCGCGCAGGCAAGCATAAGAAACCACCACCGCCGCAGGCAAACAAAAAAACCGCCGCCGCAGGCAAAAAACCAACCTTCAACTCGGTTGAACCACCACAGTACAAGTAATCCCCGCAGCCAACACCACGCCCTCCGGCACAGAATCAATCCTCACCCGAACGGGTACCCTCTGCGCCAGCCGGACCCAGTTGAAAGTCGGATTCACATCCGCCACCAACTCGCGGCTCTCGGGATTGTCGCGGTCGTAAATGCCGCGCGAAATGCTTTCGACGTGTCCTTGCAGCGTGCCGCCGCTCATCAAACGAATCTCCGCCTTGTCGCCGATCCGGACGTGCGGCAGTTTGGTTTCTTCGAAATAGCCGTACACCCAGAACGAATGGCTATCGACGATCGCCAGTTTGGCAGCGCCGGTCGTGGCGTAGTCGCCGCGGAATACGTTCAGGTTGGTGACGTAGCCATCCACCGGCGCCACCACGCGCGTGCGGGCCAGATTCAGCTTGGCGGCGTCGAGTGCGGCCAGTGCCTGCTGGTACGACGCTTCGGCGGCCGAGGCGGTATGCGTCGCGTTCTCGCGGCTTTCCTTCGAGACCACCAGCGCGTCCATGTCGGCGCGTCGTTGCGCGTCGTCGCGTTTCATCTGCAACTCGGCCTTGCGCGCGGCCACGGCGGCTTGCGCCTGCTCGACGGCAATCTCATAGTGCGAAGGATCGATCTGCATCAGCAGGTCGCCTTTCTTCACCAGTTGATTGTCCTTCACCGGCAGATCGACGACCGCGCCGGAGACGTCCGGCGCGACGTTGACGATCTCGGCGCGCACGCGTCCGTCGCGGGTCCAGGGTTCGTCCATGTAATGAACCCACAGCACGCGTCCAATCAGGATCGCGACGATAAAAATAATGGCTGTCGCGATGAAGCCAACGAGATTTCGGATGGTCATGTTTCGACTCTGATCAACGATAAACGGCGAGGCTCAGCGCGCCGCACACACACACGAGCAGGCTGGCCCGGAACAAGGACGGATGCCACACCACGCGGTACAGCCCGGTATAGGCGACCACGCGGTCCAGCATCCAGGTAAGCGCGGCGCCCGCGATGAACAGCAGCACGATGGCCGGCACGTAGGCGTCGAAAACGGCAATGTCACGCGGCATGGCGAACTCCTTCTGACGCGTCTGCGCGTCCGCTCACCAATGGTTCGAGCGGCGATTGCGGATCGAGCAGCGCGGTACGGATGAAATGCAACTGGCTGAGAATGCGTTGCAGCCGATGCCGCTCGTCACGCGGCGGCGTGAAGGTGGCGAGCATCTGCTGGACGGCGGCGATGGCGTCGGCGGTCGCGGCAAGCGCACGGTCGAAGCGCTCCGCGCGCGGCTGATCGAAGAGGGCGGTGACGGCGTCGCGCATCGCCCGCAAGGTGACGCGCCACGGCATCGACTTCGCGTAGCGGGCGTCGGCAGGCAGCGCGGCGATTTCGCGGCGCAGGTCGATCATCGCGTTGCCCACTTCCAGCACCGAAAACAGCCAGCGCAAGGTATCGCGCTTCAACGCGGGTTCGCCCGGCGCGAGCGCATTGATCTGGAACATCAGATCGCGCGCGCCGCTTTCGAACCGCGAGCGCACCCGTCGCAGGCCGGCGCGGCTCGCCAGCACGACCTGGCGGCGCAGGTCGATCAGCAGGCGGTTGCGCAGCCACGGCGTCGACGGCGGCAGCAGCACGGCGAATGCGATCGCGGTCACCAGCATCGACAGCACCAGGGCGACGGCGTCGTTGATGGTGCTGCTCGGATCGTAGTGAATCACGTTGTCCGGACCCGCCAGAAAGCAGAAGAAGATGCAGTAACCGACGCCGTAGCCGGCCAGCGCCGGGCGCGTCGTCATGAACACGCCGAGCAGCAGGAACGGCGTGAGCGCCGCGCACAACAGCGGAAATCCGTCGATGTGCGGAAACACGCCGTAGGTCGCGAAAATGCCCATCACCGAGGCGACCAGCGTGCCCACCGCCATCTGGAATGTGGTGCGTTTCGGATTGGGCGACGCCGACGCGAGCGCGCATACGGCCGCCGCATTCAAGGTGAGGGTCGAGCCGCTCGGCCACGCGGTCGCGATCCAGAACGCGCCGAGCACCATCATCACGATGGTGGCGCGCACGCCGGCCACGCCCGCGGCGATCGCGTTGGTTTTCGGCTCGTAGCGCTCGATCCAGCGCTCGCGTTCGTGCGTGTCGACGGCGAGCGATGCGTAGGTCGCGGCATACGCGTGCAAGTCCTCGACGAAGCGGTACAGCAGTTCGGCCGCGGTATCGAAGTCGAGCAGCGGCACGTTGGTGTGCGCTTCGAGTTCGGCACGCGTGGCGCGCACGCGTTTGGGCAGTTCGGCTTTGTACGCGTCGAGTTGCGCGGCGGCGTGCGCGGCGTCGGCGGCGGTCCGCACGGGTTCGCCGGATTTGGCGAGCAGCGGCGCGATTTCCTTGAAGTACGGTTCGAGCGCGTCGATGGCGAGGGCGTTTTCTGCGGAGCCCGACTCGGCGGCCGACTCGGTGGCCGTCATGCGCAGGCGGTTCATCAGCTGGTGCAGCGCGTGAAAGCGCGTCGATGCGCTCATGAACTCGCTGTTCAACCGCGCGAGGCGGCCGCCGCGCATGCGCGAGTCGGGTCCTTCGAACACGGCGACGCTGCGCGCCGCTTCGAAACCGACGATGTCGGCGACGAAGCGCGCGTTGGTCGCTTCGATCTGCGCGCGGTCGTTGCGTCCGGCGAGCGACGCCGACACGTAGTCGACGAAAGCCGAAAATCGCGCCCGCACGGTGCTGCGCATCTGCAGACCGGCGAACTGCGGAAACACCAGACCGCTGACGGCGCCCGCGCTGACGATGCCGACCACCACTTCGGCCACCCGCGTGAGCGCGCTCAGAAACGCGCCGTCCGGATGCTGCGAGGCGGGAATGCCGATCAGCGCCGCCGTGTAGCCGGCCAGCACGAAGCCATACGACTTGAAGTTGCGGTTGCGCGCGGCGCCTGCCGTGCAGATACCGACCCAGATCGCGGTGGCGATGATGAACAACTCGGGCTGCTGCGCAAACAGGCCGATGAAGGCGAGCATGACCACCAGTCCGACCAGCGTGCCGCAGATCCGGTAGAAGCTCTTGGCGAACACCATGCCGCTTTGCGGCTGCATCACGATGAACACCGTGGTCATGGCCGTGCGCGGCTGCGGCAGATCGAGCTTCATCGCGATGCCGAGCGCGAGGAAGCAGGCGGCCAGCGCCTTGAACAGATAGACCCAGGTGAGGCCGTCGTTGCGCGCCCAGTCGGCGGCGGCCGCGTAGAGGGCGGCGAACGACGAGGGTCGTGACGGCGAAGAAGGAGAGGGCGTCGAGGCGGACATGGTCGGCCTTTATTCGGCGACGGGCGCATGGCCCGCGCCTGGCGCCGCTTCGTCTTCACGGCGGGAGACGCGCTGAACTGCGACCGGAGGCGCGCTGTTCTTGCCGCCTGGATTCGCGCCTATCTGCACCGCGCCGCCTGCGGCCTTCCCCTTGCCGTGCGCCGGCAGGGTTTCGTCGGGCTGCGGACCGTTGGCCGGATCGTCGAGGCCGCCACCGAGTGCCGTCACGAGCGACGCATGGGCGCCGAGCCGTTCGGCCTGAATTTTCGCGACACCTTCCTGCGCGTGCAGCAACTGCGTCTGCGCAACCAGGACGTTCAGATAGTCCGTCAGGCCGCGCCGATAGCCTTCGCGCGACAGGTCGTAGTTCTTGCGTGCCGCCGCGACCGACCGGTCGGCGTCGTCGGCCTGGGTGGCGAGCGAACGGATGCGGATCACCTGGTCGGAGATGTCCTTCAGCGCGTTGACGATCGACTGGTTGTAGCGCTCCACCGCTTCGTCGTAACCCGCCGACGCGGCGCCGAGTTGCGAGCGCAGCCGTCCGCCGTCGAGAATCGGCAGCGACAGCGCCGGTCCCGCGCTCCAGCTATGCGACGGATTCTTCAGGAACTGGAACAGCGGCCCCATGGCCGCATAGCCGCCGATCGACGCCAGCAGGTTGATGTCGGGATAGAAGTCGGCCTTGGCGACGTCGATGCCGCGCGCCTGCGCCGCCACCGTCCAGCGCGCCGCGACCACGTCGGGGCGATGGCCGATCAGGTCCGCCGGCAACGCGCTCGGCAGACCGGCGGGCGCGGCGAGCGAAAGCGTCGGCCGCTGGATCGAATCGCCCGCGCCGGGACCCTTGCCCGCCAGTGCGGCGAGCTGGTTGCGGCCGAGCGCGATGCTTTCCTGGATCGCGTCGATCTGCCGCTCGTATTCGGGCATCGGCGTTTCGGCCTGGCTCACTTCAAGCTGCGTGCCGATGCCGCCTTTCAGACGGCGCGTGGCCAGATCGACGATCTGCTGCTGTTGCTTGAGCGTGGCCTGCGCGATGTCGAGCAGCGCGTAGTTCAGCGACATCTCGATGTACGTGCGCACCACGTTGCTTTCCAGTTCGAGCTGGGCGGCGCGGAAATCGGCCGCGCTGGCGTGAGCGCCATCGAGCGCGCGTTCGGCGGCGTTCTTGTCCTTGCCCCACAGATCGAGGTGATACGACAGGCCGAGCGTGCCGGTGTTGTTCCATGATTGCTCGCCCGCGAGCGGGCCGGGACCGTAGTACAGATTGTCGGCCCACTTCTGACGCTGGATCGACAGGCTGCCGTTCACTTGCGGCGACAGCGCCGAGCGCGCCACGCCCGCCATCGAGAGCGCTTCGCGCACGCGCGCCTGGGCGACAGCGAGGGTCGGATTGCCGGTCTGCGCGGTCTCGATCCACTGGTTCAGCTGCGGATCGTTATAGGCGCGCCACCAGTCGGTGGCGGGCCATTGCGCGTCGGTATTGGCGGCGCGAATGGCGTTGCCCGCATCGAGTGAGGAAGGCTCGACTCCGCTGGCTTGGGGCGCGACGCCTCCGGTACTGGCACAGCCGGCGATTGTTAATAGGATCGTAAGAACCGCTGCGGCGGCGACCCCCTTTGGTACCGGAGACTGCACGATTTCCTCCAAAAATGGCTATAGAAGCATGTGCGTCATTATATTTTTTGATTGATTAGGGAATAACCCGTAAAGATGCAAGGCATTCTTACGCGATATGAGACAATCGCCTTTGCGATTCGTGTAACAATCGCTCCGGCTCAGCAAGGAAAATTATGGATACGCTTCAAAACATGCGCGTATTTGTCCGCGTCGTCGAAGCGGGCAGCTTTACGGGTGCCGCGCAGCATCTGAATACGACCACGGCCTACGCGTCGCGCGCGGTCTCCGATCTCGAAGCGCATCTGCGTACGCGCCTGTTGAACCGCACCACGCGTCGTATTGCGCTGACGGAAGCCGGCGAGCGCTATCTGCAGCGCTGCGAGCAGATCCTCGCTTACGTGGATCAGGCGGAAGCCGAGGCGAGCGACGCCCACGCGCGTCCGTCGGGCAAGCTGAAGGTTCACGCCATGACGAGCTTTGGTCAGCACTACGTGGTGCCGGCCGTCGGGCGCTATCAGGAGCGTTATCCGGACGTGCACATCGAACTGACGCTCGCGCAGCGCATGCCCGATCTGCTCGACGAGGGTTTCGACGTGTCGCTGACTCTTGCCACCGGCCTGCCGGACTCGGGCCTCGTGTCGCAGCGTCTGGGCAGCGCGTTCAGCATCGCGTGCGCGTCGCCGGGCTATCTGGAGCGGCGCGGCGTGCCGCAGACGCCCGCCGACCTCGCGAACCACACCTGCCTGCAAATGGTGACGCCCGTGTTCCCGGCCGACCGCTGGACCTTCGACGGTCCGAATGGCGAGGAAACCTTCGTGCATGGCCCGTCCACGTTTCAGGTCAACGTGGCGGAAGCCATGGCGGTGGCCGTGGCGAGCGGCATGGGCGTCGGCCTGATTCCGATCTATTCCGCCATCAGCGGTCTGCGCAGCGGCGCGTTGCAGTGGCTGCTGCCGGAATACACCTCGCAGGAAATGAATCTGTACGCGCTGTACCCGTCGCGCCAGTATCTGGATGCCAAGATCCGCACGTGGATCGAGTTTCTTCGCGATGAGCTGCCGCCCACCATGGCGGTCGATCAGGAAGAGCTGCGGCGGTTCGCGCGCACCTGAGGCGGACGTGGCGAGCCGGGCGCGGCGTTGGCCGTGCGGCAGCCTGCGTGACAGCCTGTTACACACCTGCCGCGTCGCAACATTTCCTTACTTCCGGTGCGCGGGCGATTTGCTAACGTGTGGTTCATACGCTGCCGCATTCAGCCGGCTGCGTTCAAGTTGGCCGACGCTCATCGGCAAATCGTATTGACAGGAAGGACGAGGGATTCATGGATACGCACCTGATGATCGGCGTGGCCGTCATGTTTGGACTGATCGCAATCGCCGGATCGCGTGATCTGCTGCGCCGTCTGCGCGAACAGCAGCCGCAACTGGTGCCGATCAAGGTCGAGCGTCCGCTCGACCTGCAAGGCCAGCGGCACGACCGCTAGGGCGTTTTTGCGGCCGCTTTTGGCGCAGCTGTTCAAGGCAGCGCGTCGATCAGACCCGGCTCGTCGTTGAGCGTGCGGTCGACGTCCGCACTCACGCGGTGCCAGCGAAAGCGTGCGGCGGGCAAGCCGCTGCGCGCGAGCCGCTCCAGTTCGTCGGGCGGCAAGGCCGGATCGAGCCAGCGGCGCGCGGCTTCCGGCCCGAACACCAGCGGCCGACGGTCATGCACGTCGACGAGACCTGTGTCCGCGGTGGCCGTCACGATCACCATACCCATGCCTTCGGTTTGCGGTTCCGTGCCGCGCACGCTGGAAAGCGCCGCGAGATACATCGGCGCGTCGCTTTTCAGGTGCACGTAGTAGGGTTGGCGCTCGGCTTGTTGCGCGATCGCCGGGCCATTTTCACCGGGCGATCCGTTTTCATGACCCGCCTCGGGCGCTCGCGCCGACGTTTCCAGCCGCCATTCGAACCAGCCGTCCGCCGGCACCAGTACCCGTCCCGTTTTCCACAAATCTGCGAAGTAGCGAGCGGTCGGCGCCGTGTCCGCGCGGGCGTTGATGGTCTGCGGAAGATGCTGTTCGCGCGCCCAGTCGGGGCAATAACCCCAATGGATCGCGCGCAGCGTTTCGTCGGGGTAGATCGCGAGAGGATGCGTGCCCGGCGCGAGGTTGTAGCCGGGACGACGGTCGGCGGCGTCGAACAGGATCAGCGGCTCGGCAAGACCAAGTTGCCCGGCGTAGAGCAGGGGATCGCGGTACTGGCTGATTCGACCACACATCGGAACCTCCGCCGATAGCGAGGAAAGCCACGTCTGACGCCGTAGCGAGGCTGTGCATACGACACGCGGTCGCCTCGAGCCTGACGCATGCCACGCGCCCACGCTACCCGCATCGACCCGCGCCGGTCAGATCTCGACGACCTTGTCCCACGCGAATTGCGGATTTTCCCACTGGTTCGTCCGACGATCCAGGTAGCCGCGTGGATTGCACACGACGCGCGTCCCGTTCACGCTGTAATCGAAGGGCGTGTGCGTATGGCCGTGAATCCACAGCGCGACGGGCGCGCGCACGAGTTCGGGCAAATGATTGACGAAGCCGGCCGACACGCGGTCTTCGGCATACCGCTCGGCGAGACTCAGCCGGTGCGGCGCATGATGCGTGACCACGATCGTCTGGCCGGCGAACGGTTTGGCGAGTTCGCCTTCGAGCCAGGCGCGCGCTTTCAGATGCAGCGCGAGGGCGTCGGCGGGCGTGAAGTCGCGCGGCGTATCCTGGGCGTCGTGCGGCCAGTTCGTCTGGATCAGGCCGCGAAAATCGAGCATGACGCGACTCGACGCTTCGATCGATTCGGCGCGCGACGCTTCGTCGTTGCCGTACAGCGCGAAATCGGTCCACAAAGTGGTGCCGAGCACGCGCCAGCGGCCTTGCGGATCGGTCAGCGCGGCATTGTTCAGTACGTGGACGTTATCGACCTGCGATGCCGCGTCGTACAGCGCGGCGTCGAGCGCGCCGAATTCGCCGTCGTAGTACTCGTGATTGCCGGGTACGTAGACCACCGGCACCGCGCCGTCGAATGTCTGCGCGGCCCAGCGCGGGCCCGCCGCGTGATTGTGGATGTCGCCGGCGAGCACGATCAGATCCGCCTGCGCGTGCGGGATCAGTTCGGGCTCGTCGTTTTCCAGATGCAGATCGGATAGCACTCGAATCTTCACGACCACGACTCCTGCAATCGAACGCAAACGGCGCTACGCGCCAAGGCCTGAAACCCTAGCGTAGCACCTTACCGGGGTTCATCAGATTCAGCGGATCGAGCGCGCGTTTGATCGCGTGCATCATCTGCACTTCCACATTCTGCTTGTAGTGCATCGCCTCGTCGATCTTCAACTGGCCGAGCCCATGTTCCGCGCTGATGCTGCCGCGATGCCGGTGCACGCTGTCGTACACGATCTGGTTGATCGGGCTCTGCCAGGTCTTGAGAAACGCCTTCGCGTCCACGCCTTCCGGCGCCTGCACGTTGTAGTGCAGATTGCCGTCGCCGAGATGGCCGAAGGTGACCATGCGGACGCCGGGCACGGCCTGCGCGACGGCCGCATCGGTTTCCTCGATGAAATGGCCGATGCGCGAAATCGGCACGGCGATGTCGTGCTTGATGTTCAGACCTTCCTCGGCTTGCGCGAGCGGAATGTGCTCACGCAGATTCCAGAAGGAGCGCGACTGCGACAGGTTTTCCGCCACCACGGCATCTTCGACGAGACCTTGCTCCAACGCGGTTTCCATCAGACGCTCGAAGAGTTCACGTGCGTGTTCTTCGCTCTCGCTGTCGGACAACTCCAGCAATACCACCTGCGCATGCGACTCGGCGAACGGATAGCGCATCTGTTCGAAGTGTCGTCCGACGAGCCGCAGGCAGAAATCCGACATCAGTTCGAAACCGGTCAGCAGCGGTCCCGCGATGCGCTGCGTGAGCGAAAGAAAGTCGAGCGCGGCATGCGGCGAAGCCAGCGCGGCCAGCGCCGTGACGCGCGCGGCCGGTTGCGGGTGCAGCTTCAGCACGGCAGCGGTGATGATGCCGAGCGTGCCTTCGGCGCCGATGAACAGATCGCGCAGATCGTAGCCCGTGTTGTCCTTGCGCAGACCACGCAGACCGTCCCACAACTCGCCTTGCGGCGTGACCACTTCGAGGCCGAGACACAACTCGCGCGTGTTGCCGTAGCGCAGCACGCCGGTGCCGCCCGCGTTGGTGGCGAGATTGCCGCCGATCGTGCAACTACCTTCGGCGGCGAGGCTCAGCGGAAACAGCCGGTCTGCCTGTTCGGCGTGCTTCTGCACCTCGGCCAAGATCACGCCGGCTTCGACGGTGATCGTGTTGTTGTGAGGGTCGATATCGCGTACGCGATTCAGGCGCCGCAGACTGATGACCGCTTGCGCGCCGCTGTCGTCCGGCGTGGCGCCGCCGGCGAGACCCGTGTTGCCGCCTTGCGGCACGATCGCGACACGGTGCTCGACGGCCAGCCGGACCAGCGCCGCGACTTCGTCGGGCGTGGCGGGGCAGAGCACGGCGCAGGCGGCGCCGGTATAGCGACGGCGCCAGTCGGTCAGATAGGGCGCGGTGTCGTGCGGGTCGGTGAGAACGTGAGCGGCGCCGATCGTGTCGCGGCAGGCGGTGAGAAATGCGGCTGGGTTCATGATGGTCGGTCAGGTGAACGGTCAGGGACGCTGGCGAAAAGCGCTGGCGAAAAAGCGTGGGCAGAAATACGTCAGAAGCGCGGGCAAAAACTCCTGCAGATCGAGAAAGCAAAAAAGCATGCGAAAACCGGCGCAATGACGTCTCTCGCCGCGAGTATGACGCCGGTCAGCGGCTTGCGTTTGCGGAACTGCCGGCGTCCGCCTGTTTCGATTGCCGGGCGGCGCGCTTTGCCGCGCGCTTGAACGGTGCGACATAGGCCAGCGCGCAGACGAAGAACAGCACGGCGAGCGCGGCTTCGAGCCACCCAAAGCGCGCGCTCGACCCACGGTCGCTCCAGCCGCGCACGACGCCCTCGGCAAAGTACAGCAGGATCAGCATGGACGCCCACTGCAAGGTGTAAAGGCGATGCCGCCAGACGCCCGGCAGCGCGAGCAGCAGCGGCACGGCTTTGAGCACCAGCAGCGAACCGCCCGGCCGCAGCGGCGCGAGCCACCACTCCCACGCAACCGAAAGCGCGATCAGCAGAACCAGCGTGGCCGTGGCGCCCACTGCGGCGGCGCGCCTCGGGCGCTCGACGACGAACTCCGCAGCCGGCGCCGCTTGCGAAGGCGACCGCACCGAGGCTTGCGCGTTGGCGCTCTGCGCTGCCGTGTTCGGCTCGTTCACGGCCGTTCGCTCATCGCCGCCGCCGTGCGCGCGAGGCGTGCGCCGAGCGCGATGGCCAGGGTTTTTTCGTCGGCGGAAAGGCCGTGTGTCGCACTGCCGACCTGCGCAAAATGCGACGCGCCGTAGGGCGTGCCGCCAGTTTGCGTAGTGGAAAGCGTGCTCTCGGTGTAGGGAATGCCGACAATCAACATGCCGTGATGCAGAAGCGGCAGCATCATGGAGAGCAGGGTGGATTCCTGGCCGCCGTGCAGACTGCCGGTGGACGTGAACACGCAGGCCGGTTTGCCCGACAGCGCGCCGGACAACCATTGCGGCGTCGTGCCGTCGAGAAAGTATTTGAGCGAAGCGGCCATGTTGCCGAAACGCGTGGGCGAACCGAGCGCGAGGCCCGCGCATTCTTCGAGATCGCGCAGTTCGACGTAGGGCGGACCTTCGGGGGGAATGTCCGGCTGGGTGGCTTCGCAGACGGTGGAAACCGCCGGCACCGTACGCACGCGCGCCTGCATGCCGGCGACGCTGTCGACGCCGTGCGCGATCGCCAGCGCGAGCTCGCGCGTGGCGCCGTGACGGCTGTAATAGAGCACGAGAATGTCTTTCATAGGCCTCATCGGTGAACGGGTATTATAGGGGCTGGGTCGGCGTCACAGGCCTTGTTGCAGGCTCTGTTGCATGCGTTGGCGGGCTCGATTGGCCATTCGGCCAGGGCCGGGTGAGTGTCCGGTAATACCGGTTCATGAAGCGAGGAGGCAGGTTTGTTGTCCAGGGTGCGTTTCGATCTCGACACGCTCAAGCGGCTTGCGCAGTTTGCCGCGCAACGCAGCAGCGAAGACCGCATTCCGCAGGTGGCCGGCAGCCTCACGTTCACTACCATGCTCGCGTTGGTGCCGCTCGCCACTGTCGCGTTCGCGCTGTTCACGGCGTTTCCGATTTTCAGTTCGTTTCAGGAGTCGCTGCAGTTCTTTCTCGCCGACCACCTGATGCCCGCGCAGCTGAACAGCCAGATATTCAAGTATCTGAACCAGTTCGCGTCCAAGGCCAAGGGCCTGACGACGATCGGCATGATCCTGCTGTTCCTCACGGCCGTCATGACCATGATGACCGTCGAATCCGCCTTCAACGTGATCTGGCGGGTGCGCAAGGCGCGGCCGATCGCGCAGCGGGTCCTCGTCTACTGGGCGATCATCACGCTCGGGCCGATCCTGATCGGCGTGAGTCTGTCCATTTCCTCGTATCTGTTCACGCAGTCCATGACGTTCACGGCGGCGCAGCGCATGACGCCCGTCATCGAATGGGCGCTGACCGGCGCGGCCCTGCCGCTGACGGCAGTCGCCTTCACGATTCTCTACGTGTATTTGCCGAACTGCCGCGTGGAATGGCGCGACGCGGTGATCGGCGGCGTAACGGCCGCCATTGCCTTCGAACTCGCCAAGCGCGGCTTCGGTTATTACGTGCGCCGCATTCCCACTTATACGGCGGTGTACGGCGCGTTCGCCGCGGTGCCGCTGTTCCTCGTGTGGATGTACCTTTGCTGGTTCATCACGCTGGCCGGCGCGATGATCGCGTCCGCGTTGCCTGCCATCCGTATCGGCCAGTTTCACCGGCCGACGTTCGAGGGCAGCGATCTGTTCGACTCGCTCGAATTGCTGGCCCGTCTTGCCGAAGCACGCGACGCCGGCAAACCCGGCTACACCTTGCCGGAACTCTCGCGCATGCTGCGGCGGGACATGGGCACCACGACCAACCTGCTGCTCAAGCTCGAAGAGATCGAATGGATCGCGCGCCTGCAGGAGGACAACATGCGTCCGCACTTTCTGCTGCTGGCGAACCCGGCGCAGATCACGGTGGAACGCCTGTTCAACATGTTCGTGATCGACCGGGCCGAGCTCACCTATCAGCTCGAACTGGATTCGACGCGCGTGGATAGTGCAACGCTGCTTGCCGCGCTCGACAACGACCGCCTGAAGGTCACGCTCGCCGCGCTGCTGGCCGCGCGCGCGGCGGCCAAGGCGGCACGCGGTCAGACGGACGAGCAGGATGCCTCTTCGATGCCGCAGCAGGCGGCCTGAAACGGCGCGCGCAACGTTGCGCCGTGAGCAGACTACAGCGATATCTTGCCGATGCAGATGTCCTTGAACATGACCCAGTCGCCCATCAGGCTGTAAAGCGGATGCCGGAAGGTAGCCGGCCGGTTCTTTTCAGAGAAGAAGTGCCCGACCCAGGCGAAGCCGTAACCGCACACCAGGGCTGCGGGCAACCACAGCCAGTCGCCGGTTGCGAGCGCCATGGCGAGGCAGCCGATCACCCCCAGCGAGCCGACGAAATGCAACCGCCGCGAGACCGTGTTGCGATGCTCGCTCAGGTAATACGGGTAGAACTCCGCGAAACTCGCGAAGTGATCGGTGTGCGCGGTCTGAGCCATCACGGCCTCCCAATTCGACGTGCGTCGACTCCTCGCGGACTGCTGTCGCGGCCTTTGCGGCCGGCGGCGCGACAGTCACGCTGCTCGAATCATTGTGCGGCTATCGGGCAACGCGCGCAACCTGGCCATTCGGCCAATGGTGCGCAGCGCGGCAGGTGGTTAAGCTAACTGTGTCAGGCGATGCGAACCCAGCTGTGTCGCGGAACCTGCCGGGCCACTAGAGCGCGGCCTTCGCGGGCTGTCGTGCGAGGCCGAACAATGCGTCGAGCGTGGCGTCGGGTTGCTCCGACATGAGCGCGTGCCCGGCGTCCAGCGTCACGGTGTCGACCGGCATGCCCGCCTGCGCGAGGGCCTGCGCAAGCGCTTTGGCCGCGCGCGGCGGCGTCATCGCGTCGCGCCGGCCGACGACGAGCCGCGTCGGGCAGCGCACCTCGGCGGCACGCGCGAGACCGTCCGCGTAATCGTTGCAGGCGGTGAAGTCCGTGTGAAAAAGCTGGGCTTCGCCGCGCGCCGATACCCGCTCCATCAGCCGCTGGTTCATGCCGTGCAACCAGAAGCCGGGACCGGGGCACGACGGCTTGGCGGCGATGCCCGAATGCGACCAGACGTTGACCATGCCGATCGCCTCGGGCTCGCGATTCGCGGCGGCGTCGAGCAGGGTGTCGGAGACGGCCATCGGCATGGCGGTGGCGAGCAGCGCGAGATGCGTCACGCGATCCGGGTAGCGGCCGGCGAAATCGAGCGCGACCAGCGAGCCCATGCTGTGACCGGCAACGAACGCGCGTTGTACGTTGGCGGCGTCGAGCAGCGCGGCCAGCCAGTCGGCCATCGCCGCGACGCTGGTGAGCGCCGGCCCGGCGCTGCGGCAGTGGCCGGGCAGGTCCACCGCCAGCACGCTGAAACCGTGATGCGCGAAGTAGCGCGTCTGCAAAGCCCAGACGCTATGGTCGTGCTCTGCGCCGTGAATGAAAACGGCAGTGGGCAGGTTGGCGTCGAACGGTTTGCCGCCGGTGTACGCGTAGGCGGCCTTGTCCTGAACGGTGAGGATCATGCGGACTCCTTTCCCGCTGAAGCTGAAGTTGACGCTGAAGCAGCGGAGGCAGCGGAGGCAGCGGAGGCAGCGGAGGCAGCGGCGGTTCGGGGCGAGCCCGCGCCTGCCGCTTTCTGCGCGGCTTTCAGTGCGCGCTTGAGATCGTCGATCAGGTCGTCGGGATCTTCCAGACCGATCGACAGCCGGATCGTGCCCTCGGCGATGCCGGCTGCGGCGAGCGCGGCGGCGTCCATGCGGAAGTGCGTTGTAGATGCGGGATGGATGACCAACGAGCGCGCGTCGCCCACGTTCGCCAGGTGCGAAAACAGCGTAAGCGCTTCGATGAAGCTGCGCCCGGCGGCGCGGTCGCCACGCAGATTGAAGCTGAACACAGCGCCCGCGCCGCGCGGCAGCAGGCGTCTGGCAAGCGCGTGATCCGGGTGCGAATCCAGTTCGGGATACGCCACCGTTTCGACTGCCGGATGCGCGGCCAGAAACTCGACCACCTTGCGCGTATTGGCGACGTGCCGTTCCATCCGCAGCGGCAGCGTCTCGATGCCTTGCAGCAGTTGCCAGGCCGCCTGTGGGTGCAAACAGGCGCCGAAGTCGCGAAGACCTTCGCGCCGCGCGCGCAGCAGGAACGGCGCGACCGTGCTTTCCTCGGTGAACACCATGCCGTGGAAGCCCGCGTAGGGTTCGGTGAATTCGGGGAAACGGCCGGAAGCGTCGAAGTCGAAGGTGCCGCCGTCCACCAGCACGCCGCCGATCGTCGTGCCGTGGCCGCCAAGGAATTTGGTGGCCGAGTGGTAGACGAAATCCGCGCCGTGCTCGAACGGCTTGAGCAGGTAGGGCGTGGTGAAGGTCGAATCGACCAGCAACGGCACGCGATGCTCGTGCGCAATCTGCGCGACGGTCGCGATATCGAGCACGTCGAGGCCCGGATTGCCGAGCGTCTCGCCGAACAGCAGACGCGTGTTCGGACGCAGCGCGGCGCGCCAGGCGTCGAGATCGCCCGGCTTGACGAAGGTGGTTTCGATGCCGAAGCGTCGCAGCGTGTAATGCAGCAGATTGTGCGAGCCGCCGTACAGCGCGCTGGAGGCGACGATATGCGCGCCGGCGCCCATCAGCGTGGCGATCGCCAGATGCAGCGCCGCCTGGCCGCTCGCCGTGCCGATTGCGCCCGCGCCGTTTTCGAGCGCGGCGACCCGCTCCTCGAATACTGCGACGGTCGGATTCGAGATGCGCGAATAGACGTGGCCGGCGCGTTCCATATTGAAGAGCGCGGCGGCGTGGTCCGAGTCGCGGAACGAAAACGAGGTAGTCTGGTAGATCGGTGTGGCGCGCGCGCCGGTGGTGGGGTCGGGAGCGGCGCCGGCGTGCAGCGCAAGCGTATCGAAACGGTTGGCGGACATCCTGGACAGCGGGGCCACGGACGGCCTCGCGAAAGGTGAAAGTGCCGGCCATCCTAACATCGGCGCGGATCGCATCAAGCGCGGTTTTCCCGATGTTGGGGCATGGCGATGGCGTGTATCGCGTTGTCCGGGCCGCGCGTTTGCGTGTCGGCGGGGGGGCGATAGTGGGTCCGCAGCGAGTCCCTAGTGGGCCGGAAATGGGTTGTTAGCGTGCCGCGCGCGCGCCACCGCCACCTTCCAGACGCGCCGCGCGCAGGTGGCGAACGCCCGCCGCGCCAAGGTGGGCGGGCCGCTTTCCTTTTATGGGCCTTTCCGCTAGGATCGAAAATCATTCATGCATTACCAGCTTAGCGGGCATCTCGGGAGACAGATCATGCGAGTCAGCGACATCCTCAAGGTCAAAGGCAACACCCTTTTCACGGTCACGCCGGATATGACGTTGCATGACGCCGTCAATACCATGGCCGAGCACGACATCGGTTCGCTGGTGGTCATGGAATACGGCGATCTGGTCGGCATGCTGACCTTTCGCGAGATCATCCTCACGCTGAGCAAGAACGGCGGCAGCGTCGGCACCTCCACGATCCGCAAGGTCATGGACGACCATCCGCTCACCTGCACGCCGGAAACCGACGTGAACGAAGTGCGCCGCATGATGCTCGAGCATCACGTGCGCTACCTGCCGGTCATGGAAAGCCGCACGCTCATGGGCGTGATCTCCTTTTACGACGTCGCCAAGGCCGTCGTGGAAGAGCAGGGCTTCGAGAATCGCATGCTGAAGGCTTACATTCGCGACTGGCCGGAAGAGCAGCCGCAGGAACAACAACCGGCGCGTTGATGCACGGTGGCTCACACGGCGGGCAAAACGTTGCTGTGAGCTAGAACAGGCGGTGAAGGCGCGCGCGAAAGCGTGCGCCTTTTTTGTGTCCGCGCGGCCGGGAAGTCGGAGCTTCGCCGTGCGCGCGGCTTCTTCCCTTGATGCGCTTTCTGTCCGATTCCGCGAACTTCATGAGCGATCGTCCAATACCCGCTGCCCGTCGCGCCGCACGTCACCCCGAGGCGCACGAGTCCCAGTTCCGTCTGCTCGGGCAGCGCCGTTTCGCACCGTTTTTCTGGACCCAGTTCCTCGGTGCGATGAACGACAACGTGTTCAAGATCGGCTTCACGTCGCTCGTCACCTATCAGGCCGCGCTGTTTTCCGGCGTCGATGCCAGCACGGCGGCGTTCCTGATTTCGGCCATCTTCATTCTGCCTTTCGTGCTGCTGTCGGCCACATCCGGTCAGATCGCCGACAAATACGACAAGGCGATGCTCACCCGTTTCGTGAAGAGCTTCGAGATCGTGGTCATGCTGATCGGCGGCACGGGTTTCTGGCTGCATAGCGCGCCGCTGCTGTATCTGTGCACGTTCCTGATGGGCGTGCACTCCACGGTGTTCGGACCGGTCAAGTATTCGTACCTGCCGCAGCATCTGTCGAAGTCGGAACTGGTGGGCGGCAACGGCATGGTCGAGATGGGCACGTTCGTGGCCATTCTGATCGGCACGATCGTCGGCGGCGTGGCGGCGGGTTTCGTCGCGCACGGTGCGGTGGTGCTGGCTTGCGCGTGCGTCGCTATCGCGCTGGTCGGGCGGCTGGTGTCGAACTTCGTGCCGGTCACACCGGCCGCGCAGGCGGATCTGCGCATCAACTGGAACCCGGTCAGCGAAACGTGGCGCAACCTGAAGCTCGCGCGCGAAAACCGCACGGTGTTCCTGAGCCTGCTGGGCATTTCGTGGCTGTGGTTCGTCGGCGCAACTTTTCTCTCGTCGTTTTTCAGCTTCGCCAAGAACGTGCTGTCCGCCGATCCGGACGTCGTGACGGTGCTGCTCGGCACCTTTTCCATCGGTATCGGTCTCGGCTCGCTACTCTGCGAAAAACTGTCGAAGCGGCGCATCGAAATCGGCCTCGTGCCGCTCGGCTCGATCGGCATGAGCGTGTTCGGCATCGACCTGTTTTTCGCGAGCCATGCGCTGCCGCCGGCCGGCCATCTGCTGAGCGTCGGCGAATTTCTGGCGCGGCCCGCGCATTGGCGCGTGCTCGCCGATCTCTTCCTGCTCGCCATGTTCGGCGGCTTTTATAGCGTGCCGCTGTACGCGCTGATCCAGAGCCGCAGCCAGCCGAGCCACCGGGCGCGCATCATCGCCGCGAACAATATTCTGAATTCGCTGTTCATGATCGTTTCGTCGCTGATGGCGATGGGGCTGACGGCAGCCGGGTTCAGCATTCCGGCCATCTTTCTGGTCACGGCGCTGCTCAACATCGTCGTGGCCACGTATATCTACTCGCTCGTGCCGGAGTTTCTGCTGCGCTTCATCGCCTGGGTGCTGGTGCACACGTTCTACCGCATCCGGCTGGTGCACGCAGAACGTATTCCGGAAGAGGGCGCGGCGGTGCTGGTGTGCAATCACGTGAGTTTCGTCGACGCAATCGTCGTGATGGCCGAGAGCCCGCGGCCGATCCGTTTCGTAATGGACCATCACATCTTCAAGACGCCGTTCGCGGGCTGGGTGTTCCGTCATGCCAAGGCCATTCCGATTGCGCCCGCGCATCAGGACCCCGACTTGCTGGCGCAGGCCTACGAACGCTGCGCGAGAGCGCTCGCCGAAGGCGACCTGGTGTGCATCTTCCCCGAAGGCAAGCTGACGAAAACCGGCGACATGAATCCGTTCCGCCATGGCGTGACCGAGATCGTTCGCCGCACGCCCGCGCCGGTGATCCCGATGGCGTTGCGCGGTTTGTGGGGCAGCGTGTTTTCGCGTGCCGGCGAAACGCACTGGCCGCGTCCGATCCGCAAAGGCGTGATGAGCCGGCTGACGCTGGCCGTCGGCGAGCCGATCGCGCCGGACGAGGCGACGCCGGAAGCCTTGCAGCGGATCGTCGGCGAGTTGCGCGGGGCGCGAAAGTAGCGCGGCCGGGGCAATCAGTGGGTTTTGACGCGCAGGCGCGGGCATTCCGCGCGAGCCGCGCGGATGGGCGACCGCCGTTCGACCGGGCCGCGCGGGGGCTGGCATAATAGTGCTTTCCCCGCATTTCTTTTGGACGACGCCCATGTCCGGCAACACGCTCGGTACGCTTTTCACTGTGACCACCTTCGGCGAATCCCACGGCCCCGCAATCGGCTGCGTGATCGACGGCTGCCCGCCGGGCATGTCGCTCAACGAGGCGGATATCCAGTTCGAACTCGACCGCCGCAAGCCGGGCACGTCGCGCCACGTCACGCAGCGTCAGGAAGAAGACAAGGTCGAAATTCTCTCGGGCGTGTTCGAAGGAAAAACCACCGGTGCGCCCATCGCGCTGCTGATCCGCAATACCGATCAGCGCAGCAAAGACTACGGCAACATCGTCGAGACCTTCCGTCCCGGCCACGCCGACTACACCTACTGGCAGAAATACGGCATCCGCGACTATCGCGGCGGCGGCCGTTCGTCGGCGCGTCTGACGGCACCCACGGTGGCGGCGGGCGCGGTGGCGAAGAAATGGCTGCGCGAGCATTTCGGCACCGAGATTCGCGGCTACATGGCGGCGCTCGGTGAGATCGACGTACCGTTCGTCGACTGGTCGCACGTGCGCGAGAATCCGTTCTTCGCGCCGAATGCCGCGATCGTGCCGCAGCTCGAAGACTACATGGACGCATTGCGTAAAGACGGCGACTCGATCGGCGCGCGCATCAACGTCGTGGCGTCCGGCGTGCCGGTCGGCCTCGGCGAGCCGCTGTTCGACCGTCTCGACGCCGACATCGCCCACGCGATGATGGGCATCAACGCGGTGAAGGGCGTGGAGATCGGCGCGGGCTTTGCGAGCATTGCGCAACGCGGGTCGGTGCACGGCGACGAACTCACGCCGGAAGGCTTTGTCGGCAATCACGCGGGCGGTGTGCTCGGCGGTATTTCCACGGGCCAGGACATTACGGTGTCCATTGCGATCAAGCCGACCTCCAGCATCCGCACGCCGCGCCGTTCGATCGACAAAGCCGGTCAGCCGGCCATCGTCGAAACGTTCGGACGCCACGATCCGTGCGTGGGCATTCGCGCCACGCCGATCGCCGAATCGATGCTCGCGCTGGTGTTGATCGACCACGCGCTGCGCCACCGCGCGCAAAACGGCGACGTCGTCGTGAGCACGCCGAAGATCGCGGCCAGCGCGCCGTAACGCAGAGCGATTCGCGCCTTGCCGTCTTTGCCGACGCGCAAGGCGGCGGACATCGCGCGCCTCTCTTCCATGACCGATCCGAATATCACGCCGCCGGCTTCTACGCTCGCGGAATTGCGTGCGCGCGCGACCGCGCCGCAAGCCAGCGCTGCCGACTGCCTCGCGTTCGGTCAGGCGCTGCTCGCCAATGCCGGCCGCGACAAAGCCCGGCGTCAGGAAGCGCTCGCCGCGCTCGTGCGCGCCTATCAGCTCGACCCTGAACTCGACCGCGCCTGCGAACCCACGCTGCTGTCGACCATCGCGCAGACGGCGTTCATTGTGCGCGACTGGCCGCTCGTCGATGCCGCCACCCAACTGCTCCTCGCGCAAAACGCCGCGGACGCCAACGCGCTGGTCTGGCGCGCGGCCGCCGTCCAGCAACGCGACGAGTTCGACACCGCCGAACAACTGTTGCGCGAAGCCGTGCGTATCCTGCCGGACAATCCGGTGGCGCTTCATAAGCTGGCTTTGTGCGTGAAGGAGCAGGCGCGCTTCGACGAAGCCGAGGCGTTGCTGAAGCAAGTGCTCGCGTTGTCGCCCAACAATGCGCACGCGACGTTCGATCTGTCCGAACTCGAAATCCGCTCGGGTCGTTTCGCCGACGGCTGGCGTCATTACGAAGCGCGCACCGTGTTCGCCGACGACCTGAATCAGGCGCAAGTCGCGTTGGCCGAGATCAGCGCCCATTGGCAGGGCGAGTCGCTGGCCGGCAAGACGCTCGTCGTGTACGGCGAGCAGGGCAACGGCGATTGCCTGTGGGCGGTGCGCTTTCTGCCGTTGCTCGCCGAGCGTGCACGGCGCGAGGGCGGTCGCGTGATTTTTGGTCACGACGGGCCATTGCGGCATTTATTCGAACGGATGCTGCCGCCGGATCTGCCGCTCGAAGCGAGCCTTGAAACGCGGCCTGATTTTCACTGTGGCCTGATGAGTCTGCCGCTGCGTCTTGGCGTGTTCGACGCGAGCGGGTGGGGCGCGCCTTATCTGAGCGCGGACCCGCAACGCGTGCAGACGTGGCGCGAGCGCGTCAGCGCGCATACGGCGAATAAACCACTGTACCGAAAGATAGGTCTGGTGTGGAACGGCAATCCCGAACATATCCGCGACAAACGGCGTTCGGTACCGGTCGAACAACTCGAGCCGTTACTGCGCGCGCCTGGCGTGACGTGGTTTGCGTTGTCGCCGGGTCGCGGCGAGACGGTGGCGCAGTGGCGCACCATGGGAATCGAGGCGGTCGATCTGACGCATCATTTCCAGTCGGGCTTCGACGACGTCGCCGCGCTGATCGCCAACCTGGATCTCGTGGTCACGATCGACAGCGGTCCGGCGCATCTGGCCGGCGCGCTCGGCGTGCCGACCCTGCTCATGATCGACCATGTCTCCGCATGGTTCTGGGGTGACGAGTCTTCGTCGACCGCCTGGTACGACTGTGTCGAACTGGTGCGGCAGCCGGCCATCGGCGCATGGGCGCCGGTGGTGGCTGCCGTCCGTGAGCGGATCGCTCACATATTCGGATAGTTCGGGCCGCCGCCACCTTCAGGCGTCACCCACACGATGTTCTGCGTCGGGTCCTTGATGTCGCACGTCTTGCAATGCACGCAGTTCTGCGCGTTGATGACGAGCCGTTCGCTGCCGTCGTCGTTCTTCACGAACTCGTACACCTGCGCCGGGCAATAGCGCGACTCCGGTCCCGCGTAGGTCTGCCAGTTCACGTTCACCGGCACGGACGGATCTTTCAGCGTCAGGTGAGCCGGCTGGTTCTCTTCGTGATTCGTGTTCGAGATGAACACCGACGACAGCCGGTCGAACGTCAGCTTGCCGTCCGGCTTCGGATACACGATCGGCGTGCACTGCGACGCCGGTTTCAGCATCTCGTGATCCCAGTGCTGATGATGCAGCGTCCACGGCACGTTGCCGCCCAGCAGCTTCTGCTCGATACCGACCATCAGGGTGCCGAGGTACAGGCCCTTGCTCATCCACTGCTTGAAATTGCGCGCGCGGTACAGCTCCGTGTGCAGCCACGACGTCTTGAACGACTCCGGGTAGGCCGTCAGTTCGTCGCTCGTGCGACCGGCCTGCACGGCTTCGAAAGCGGCGTCGGCCGCCAGCATGCCGGTCTTGATCGCCGCGTGCGAACCCTTGATGCGCGACGCGTTCAGGAAGCCCGCGTCGTCGCCGACCAGCGCGCCGCCCGGAAACACCAGCTTCGGCAGCGACATCAGGCCGCCCGCCGTGATGGCGCGCGCACCGTACGACACGCGCTTGCCGCCTTCGAGCACCTTGCGGATTTCCGGGTGCGTCTTGTAGCGCTGGAATTCCTCGAACGGCGACAGATACGGATTCGAATAACCCAGACCGACCACGAAGCCCACCACCACCTGGTTGTTGTCCATGTGATAGAGGAACGAGCCGCCGTAGGTGTCGCTTTGCAGCGGCCAGCCGGCCGTATGCATCACCAGACCCGGCTTGTGCTTCGCCGGGTCGATTTCCCACAGTTCCTTGATGCCGATGCCGTAGACCTGCGGATCAACGCCGTCGCGCAGCTTGAATCTGTCGTTCAGCTGACGGCCCAGATGCCCGCGCGCGCCCTCGCAGAAGAGCGTGTACTTCGCGTGCAGCTCCATGCCCAGCTGGAAGTTTTCGGTGGGTTCGCCGTCCTTGCCGATGCCGAGATTGCCGGTGGCGACGCCTTTGACCGAACCGTCCTCGTTAAAGAGAATTTCCGCAGCCGGAAAGCCGGGGAAGATTTCCACGCCAAGCGCCTCGGCCTGCTGGCCGAGCCAGCGCGTCACGTTCGCGAGCGAAATGACGTAATTGCCGTGGTTCTTGAAATTGTCCGGCAGCGCCCAGACCGGCACGCTCTTCGACCCGGTTTCGGTGAGGAAGAGGAATTTGTCTTCGGTCACGTCGACCGTCAGCGGCGCGCCTTTTTCTTTCCAGTCCGGGATCAGTTCGGTGATGGCCCGCGGGTCCATGACGGCGCCCGACAGGATGTGAGCCCCGATCTCCGAGCCTTTTTCGAGTACACACACGCCGATCTCGACGCCTTTTTCAGCCGCCAGCTGCTTCAGGCGGATCGCCGCGGACAGGCCAGCCGGGCCGCCGCCGACGATCACGACGTCGTATTCCATCGACTCGCGTGGACCGTATTGCTCAATGAGACTTGCGGGGGTCATTGATGCTCCTCTTACCGTTAGAATGCTTTTTTCGGGATCGTATTGTGGGCGATGGTCCGTTGCACTGCAACCCGACGAGCCTAGATTAGCACGATCGTTCTATTTCATGATACGGTATCGACCCGCAGCGACGGTCTTACCGCACCTGTCAACCGCATCTGCAATAACAACCGAACAAGGGACGACTATGGGCCGTTCGATCAATCTGGAAGGCAAGGTCGCGCTGATCACCGGCGCTTCGAGCGGCTTGGGCAAGCGCTTCGCTCAGGTGCTTTCGCAGGCGGGCGCCAAGGTGGTGCTGGCAAGCCGCCGCACCGAGCGCCTGAAGGAACTGCGCGCCGAGATCGAAGCCTCGGGCGGCGCGGCGCACGTCGTTTCGCTCGACGTGACCGACTACCAGAGCATCAAGTCGGCGGTGGCGCATGCGGAAACCGAGGCCGGCACGATCGACATCCTGGTCAACAACTCGGGCGTGTCGACCACGCAGAAACTGTCCGAAGTGACGCCCGCCGACTTCGAATACGTGTTCGACACGAATACGCGCGGCGCGTTTTTCGTCGCCCAGGAAGTCGCCAAGCGCATGATCATGCGCGGCAACGGCGCGCAGAAACCGTCGTACCGGATCATCAATATCGCGTCGATGGCGGGTCTGCGCGTGCTGCCGCAGATCGGCCTGTATTCGATGAGCAAGGCCGCGGTCGTCCACATGACCAAGGCGATGGCGCTGGAGTGGGGCAAGCACGGCATCAACGTGAATGCGATCTGCCCAGGCTATATCGACACCGAGATCAACCACCATCACTGGTCCACCGAGCAGGGGCAGAAGCTGGTTTCGATGCTGCCGCGTCACCGGGTCGGCCAGCCGGAAGACCTGGACGGTTTGCTGCTGCTGCTGGCGGCCGACGAATCGCAGTTCATCAACGGGTCGGTGATCGCCGCCGACGACGGCTTCGGTCTGTCCTGAACGCCAACCTGAGCGCAGAGAGCTAGCCTGAGCGCGAGTCCGCGCGGAGCCGGACCCGCCGGGGCGCGCTTCTGGCCGATCAGGCGGCCGCGCTTTCAGCCGCGCATTCAGCGGCGTATTCAGACGCTCACCCAGCCACATTAAGGCACCGTTGGGAACACTGTTTTACATTCGCCGGCCTTCTTTACCGCGAGGGCCGGCGTTATCTTTTGTCCATTCCGGCCCGCGCGCCGGTTCATCCGGTTTCACCGGTTTCAACCTGTCAAAGAAGTACGATGAGCGATTTTCACGCAGTTTTCGAGATGTCGATGCCGATCCGCTGGGGCGACATGGACGCGTTTGGCCACGTCAACAACACGGTCTATTTCCGTTACATGGAGCAGGTGCGGATTTCCTGGTTCGAGGAACTGGGACTCGCCGGCAGCAACGCCGACGGCCAAGGGCCGGTAATCGTCAACGCGTCGATGGAATTTCTCAAACAGCTCCACTATCCGGGCGACGTAATCGGCCGCATGACGGTGGCGACACCCGGCCGCAGCAGCTTCGACACGCGTTTCGAACTCGTGCGCGCCGACGATCCCACGACCGTCTACGCCCGTGGCGCGGCACGCTGCGTCTGGATCGACTACGCGGCGGGCAAGTCCGTGCCGGTGCCGGATCTGCTGCGCACGACCATCGAGCGCGCCGCGCTCGTCAAGGCAGCCTGAGGCGCCGCTGGCGTTTCCGCTTTTCTCGCGGCTGCGTCAGTGGCCGAGCAAACGCTGCAGCAACTCCGTGGCATTACCCGTATCGTATTTGCGCATCAGCCGCGCCCGGTAGACGTCCACCGTGCGCGGGCTGATGTCGAGCGCCCGGCCGATCTGCTTGCTGGTTTTGCCCGTCACCAGTTGCGCGGCGATCTCCCGTTCGCGCGGCGTCAATTCGACGGCCACGCGCCGCGTCGCGCTCAGATCCTCGAATGTCCAGACACCCGCCGCGTGCGGATCGGTGCGCTGCTGCGCGCGTCCCGTGACGTGACACCAGAACAGTTCCCCGTTGGCGCGCTTCATGATGCGGTCGTCGGCATAGCTGCCTTGCGCGGTCATGATCGGCGGAATGCGCGCGCCGATCCGCTCGAATTCGTCCTCCGACGGATAGAGTATCTGGAACGACTGGCCGAGCAGCGCTTCGCGCGGACAGCCGAATATCGACGCCAGTTCTTCGTTGCAATCTTCGATGATCCGTTCGCGCGATAGCACGAGTCCGATCGGAGCGAGGTGGAACGCGGTTTGGTAATCCAGAGCGGGCATGGGCAGGCGGCAAGTACTTATGTATTTTTGCGTATTGTGCCGTACGCGGCCCGCAGCGTACTCTTTCGGGCATATGACAACGCGGCGAAGCTGTCCGTGGCAAGCGGTTGAACGGGCGCGAGGGAACACCCGGCGCATGGCTTGCTGGGGATGACTAGAATGACGTGTCGGGCGCGAGCCCGCGCAACGTCATAACAGCCGCAACGATCCGGATTCGGGTTTCCATAAAGGAAGGGACATACTGATGAACAAGGTCTATCCAGGCGCCGCCGAGGCGCTGAAAGACATCGTCAAGGACGGGCAGACGTTCGCCGTCGGCGGCTTCGGCCTCTGCGGCATTCCGGAGGCGCTGATCTCCGCGCTGCGCGATTCGAAGGTGCAGGGCATTACCTGCATCAGCAATAACGCGGGCGTCGATGGCTTCGGCCTGGGTCTGCTGCTCGAAACGCGTCAGGTCAAGAAAATGATCTCGTCGTACGTCGGCGAGAACAAGGAGTTCGAGCGCCAGTATCTGGCCGGCGAACTCGAACTCGAATTCACGCCGCAAGGCACGCTCGCCGAGAAGCTGCGCGCCGGCGGCTCGGGCATTCCGGCCTTCTTCACGAACACCGGCTACGGCACGCTGATCGCCGAAGGCAAGGAAACCCGTCAGTTCGGCGAGAACCACTACGTACTGGAGCACTCGCTCACTGCAGATGTCGCCCTCGTCAAGGCCTGGAAGGCCGACAAGTCGGGCAACCTGATCTATCGCCGCACCGCGCGCAACTTCAACCCGATGTGCGCGATGGCCGGCAAAATCACCGTGGCGGAAGTCGAGGAAATCGTCGAAGTGGGCGAACTCGATCCGGACGCGATCCACACGCCGGGCATTTTCGTGCAGCGCATTGTGCTCAATGCGAATCCGGAAAAACGCATCGAACAACGCATTGTCCGCGCGAAAGGAGACTGATCATGGCATGGACTCGTGACGAAATGGCCGCGCGCGCGGCGAAGGAACTGCAGGACGGCTTTTACGTGAACCTCGGCATCGGTCTGCCGACGCTGGTCGCCAATCACGTGCCGGCCGGTGTCGAAGTGTGGCTGCAATCGGAGAACGGCTTGCTGGGCATCGGCCCGTCGCCGACCGAAGAAGAAGTGGACGCCGATCTGATCAACGCCGGCAAGCAAACCGTCACCACGTTGCCGGGCTCGTCGATTTTTTCGTCGGCGGATTCGTTCGCGATGATTCGCGGCGGTCACATCAATCTGGCGATTCTCGGCGCCATGCAGATCAGCAAGAAGGGCGATCTGGCGAACTGGATGATCCCCGGCAAGATGATCAAGGGCATGGGCGGCGCGATGGACCTGGTGGCGGGCGTCAAGCGCGTGGTCGTGCTGATGGAGCACGTCGCGAAGGGCGACCAGCACAAGATTCTCGAAGAATGCACGTTGCCGCTCACGGGCGTGGGTGTGGTCGACCAGATCATCACCGACCTCGGCGTGATCGAAGTGACCGACGACGGTCTGAAGCTGACCGAACTGGCGCCGGGCGTCACGGTAGAGGAAATCAAGGCGAAAACCGGCGCGCCGCTGGATGTGAGCGCGGTGAGCTGACGTACAGCGGGCGCTTCGCCGTCACGGCGAAGTGAGCCGGCTCGATGGATTGCAAAACGGGCGGGACGCGAGTCCCGCCCGTTTTTTTACGTCTGTCGCGCGTGCGCCGGTCCGCCCGGACGCCTGGCAGCGCGGGCGAACGCCATTTGTCCTATGCCGGTCGGCCGATCCTTGTCGCGTGGCAAAGCGGTTTACAATCGTCCGCAGATAGACGTCCAGTGGGCCGCTGATCCAGCGCCGCCTCCTTCGCCGCGCTTTTTGCAAGGATTCCCCGATGACCGACACGTTTGCTTCCACCTCAGGGCGCCACGCGCCGCGTCAACGGTACGTGCAGTGCGCGAGCGCCGGCGGTCTGCACCGGATCGCCTACACCGAGTGGGGCGACCCGGCCAATCCGCGTGTTCTGCTGTGCGTGCACGGATTGACGCGCTCGGGGCGCGACTTCGACCGGCTCGCCGCCGAATTCGCCGGCACTTACCGCGTCGTGTGTCCGGATGTGGTGGGGCGGGGCTTGTCTTCCTGGCTGGTCAACCCCAACTTCTATAGCGTGCCGCAGTACGTTGCCGACATGGTGACGCTGATCGCGCGCCTGAATGTGGAAACGGTGGACTGGTTCGGCACGTCGATGGGCGGCCTGATCGGCCTGGCGCTTGCCGGCCTGCCGGAAACGCCGATCCGCAAGATGCTGCTCAACGACGTCGGGCCGCACCTGGAGCCCGTCGCCGTGCAGCGCATCGGCGACTACCTCGGCAAGCCCGTGCAGTTCGAAACGCTGCAGCAAGGTATCGACTACGCCGCGTTGCTCGCACAGAGCTTCGGCCCGCTCACGCCGGAAGAGTGGCGCGAAATCAATACGCCGCTTCTGCACGAGCAGGACGGCGTCTGGAAATTCCGCTACGACCCGCGCATCGCGCAACCGTTCGCCGCCACGACCGAAGAAGCCGCCCGGCTCGGCGAAGCCGCGCTGTGGCATTCGCTCGCTGCATTCCAGGGACCGGTGCTGGTGGTGCGCGGCGAGCAGTCGGACCTGCTGTCGCGCGAAACGGTGGCGAAAATGGTCGAGACCGGGCGCGCCACGTCGAGCGCGGAAATAGCCGGTGTCGGGCATGCACCGGCGTTTCTGTCCGCCGATCAGATCGACCTGGCCAGGCAGTTCTTTATCGGTAATGTTGCCGAAGCGTCATAATGTGCGGTTTCGCGCGACGCGCCTCGCGGCTCACGTTTTAAGGCGCGATGCGGAACGCATGTTCGATCATTCCTCAACCTAACTCAGGATTTTTCATGGCAGTCATTCGTCATCACGTCGGCAAGCGCCTTTCGGAAACCGCCGTGCATAACGGCACCGTGTATCTCGCAGGCCAGATCGCCGAAGACACGGATCAGGACATTGCCGGTCAAACGCGCGAAACGCTCGGCCACATCGACCGTCTGCTGGCCGAGGTGGACAGCGACAAGGCGCATCTGCTGTCGGTGCAGATCTACATCTCCGACATGGTCCATTTCGCCGGCATGAATGCGGTGTGGGACGAATGGGTCGCACAAGGCGCCACGCCGCCGCGCGCCACGGTCGAAGCGAAGCTCGCGAATCCGAAATGCCTCGTCGAGATCGTCGTCGTCGCGGCACAGCGCAGCTAGCATGCGGCGTGGCAGCCGGCGGCTGCCATCGTTGAAAATCCGTTGATCCGTCTGGCCCGGTGGGCCGTCGCACCATGACTACCGAAATCGTTACGAGCACTCCGACACCCATCCCTTCCTTCGACGAAGCGATGGCGTTCGTGCGCGAACATGCGGGCGAGGTGCGGCTGTCGTCGGGCGAATTGCTGGCGGATCATGCGGCGGGCACGGCGTCGATCATGCGCACGCTCAACGTCGATCCGCCGGCGGTGCTGGCGGCTGCGTTGTTCGCGCTGACGCCGCATCTGCAGGATCCGGAGCAGGTCATCGCCGACAACTTCGGCGAAGAAGTGGCGCAACTGGTCGGCGACGTGCGCAAGCTGTTGCGTCTCGGCACGGTCAGCTCGCGCGCCGCACAGAACGCGATTCCCGAAGCCGGGCGTGACGCGCAGGCCGCCCGTCGTACGCAGGTCGAAGCCTTGCGCAAAATGCTGCTCGCGTTCGCGCAAGATATTCGCGTGGTGTTGATCCGGCTCGCGTCGCGTTTGCAGTCGTTGCGCTACTACGCCGCGGCGAAAATCACGCCGTCGCCCGACGTGGCCCGGGAAACGCTGGACATTTACGCGCCGCTCGCCAACCGGCTCGGCATCTGGCAACTGAAGTGGGAGCTGGAAGACCTGGCGCTCCGCTTCGAAGAACCCGTGACATACAAGCGCATCGCCAAGTTGCTCGACGAGAAACGCGTCGAACGCGAGAGCTATGTCGCGCAGGCAATCGAGCGGCTGCAGCGGGAACTGGCCGCCGCCCATGTGCCGGCCGAGGTGAGCGGGCGGCCAAAACACATTTACAGCATCTGGCGCAAGATGCGCGGCAAGGAACTCGACTTTGCCGAACTGTACGACGTGCGCGCGTTTCGCGTGATCGTGCAGGACATCAAGGATTGCTACACCGTGCTCGGCATCGTGCACAACCTGTGGCAGCCCGTGCCCCGGGAGTTCGACGACTACATTTCGCGGCCCAAGCCGAACGGCTACAAGTCGCTGCATACCGTGGTGATCGGCGACGACGGCCGCGCGTTCGAAGTGCAGATCCGCACGCAGGAAATGCATCAGTTCGCCGAGTACGGCGTGGCCGCGCACTGGCGTTACAAGGAAGCAGGCACGCGCGGTTACGGCGGCCAGTTCAGCGCGAACGAGAAGTACGACGAGAAGATTGCGTGGCTGCGTCAGTTGCTCGCGTGGAAAGACGAGGTATCCGAGGGCGAGCATGGCGAGAAGCGCGCCGCGCAGCCGTGGGAGCAATTGCGTCAGGCCACGCTCGACGACGACCACATCTACGTGCTCACGCCGCAAGCGCGTGTCATTTCGCTGCCGCTTGGCGCGACGCCGGTGGATTTCGCGTATCACCTGCACAGCGAACTCGGACACCGTTGCCGCGGCGCGCGTGTCGACGGCGCGATGGTGCCGCTAAACACGGCGCTGCAGAACGGACAAACCGTCGAGATCGTCGCGGTGAAAGAGGGCGGTCCTTCGCGCGATTGGCTCAATCCGCAACTGGGCTATTTGCAGAGTCACCGGGCTCGGCAGAAGGTGCGCGCGTGGTTCAACGCGGTCGAAGTGCAGGAGCACATCGCGAGCGGGCGGGCCATGGTCGAAAAGACCTTGCAGCGCGAGGGCAAGACGTCGGTCAATCTCGATCAGCTCGCGGCCAAGCTCGGCTTCAAGACGACCGACGACCTGTTCTCGGTGGTCGGCAAGGAAGAGTTCAGCCTGCGACTCGTCGAGCAGGCGCTGCACGATGCGCCGCCGCCCGAGCCGATCGTCGAGGCGCCCGAACAGTTCGAGAAGCGCAGCAGCGGCGCGAGCGTTGCGCGCGGTGCCTCGACGGGCGTGCTGGTGGTCGGCGTCGACGCGCTGTTGACGCAGTTGGCGCGCTGCTGCCGTCCCGCGCCTCCTGATGACATCAGCGGTTTCGTCACGCGCGGCAAGGGTATGTCGATTCATCGCAGCGATTGCCCCACGTTCATGCGCATGGCCGAGCGTGCGCCGGAACGCGTGTTGCAAACGGCGTGGTCGGCGGATGTGATGAGCGGTCGCGGACAGTCCGTTTATCCGGTCGACCTCAGTATCGAGGCAACCGACCGGCAAGGTCTGCTGCGCGATATTTCCGAAGTGTTCGCGCGCGAGAAGATGAATGTGATCGGTGTGAAAACGCAGTCGCGTCGTAACGCGGCTTTCATGCAATTCACGGTCGAGGTGTCGAGCGCCGCGCAGATCCAGCGCGCGTGTACGATACTCGGCGAGGTGACGGGCGTGGTGCGCGCGTCGCGCAAGAGTTGATACGCGCGCGGTCGGCTGTGTGGCCGTCTGCGTGAAACAGAAATTTAAAGTCGGTGCAGAAAAGTACTTGCCAAGCGGTGTAGCGCTCCATATAATCTCGTTTCTTCAGGCTCGTAGCTCAGCTGGTTAGAGCACCACCTTGACATGGTGGGGGTCGTTGGTTCGAGTCCAATCGAGCCTACCAACGAAAGAGAAATTCCGGTTTTGCCGGGGTTTCGCAAACTGCAGTAAGCGTCTCTGGCGCAAAAGGCGAATACGGTTATGACACCGCGAACGTTGACCGAAACCACTTCGGAGCGACGCTAGTCGAGGACCACTTTCGCCAATGTAGTTTGCAGGAAATGTGAATGCGGCCCCTCGAAAGTGGGGCCGCATTTTTTTTGGTTTTTTGACCTGGTTGTATGTGCCGCCGCCGGTCGGCACCACGGAGAACGCAATGGTTTCGATACGTCTGCCTGACGGTTCTGTTCGACAGTACGAGCATCCGGTGACCGTCGCCGAAGTGGCCGCTTCGATCGGCCCCGGCCTCGCGAAAGCTGCACTCGGCGGCAAGATCGACGGCGAACTCGTCGACACGTCCACGCTGATCGATCACGACGTGGCGCTCGCAATCGTCACCGATAAAGACGCCGACGGCCTCGATATCATTCGCCACTCCACGGCGCACTTGCTGGCGTACGCGGTGAAGGATCTGTTCCCCGAAGCGCAAGTCACGATCGGTCCGGTGATCGACAACGGCTTCTACTACGACTTCGCCTACAGCCGTCCCTTCACGCCGGAAGATCTGGAAAAGATCGAAAAGCGCATGCAGGATCTCGCGAAGAAAGACGAGTCGGTCTCGCGCCGCGTGGTTTCGCGCGACGAGGCGGTGGACTACTTCAAGAGCATCGGCGAGAAGTACAAGGCCGAGATCATCGAATCGATTCCCGCCACCGACGAAATCAAGCTGTACGCTCACGGCGGCTTCACCGATCTGTGCCGCGGCCCGCACGTGCCTTCTACCGGCAAGCTGAAAGTTTTCAAGCTCATGAAGGTTGCCGGCGCCTACTGGCGCGGTGATTCAAAAAACGAGCAACTGCAACGCATCTACGGCACGGCCTGGACGAAGAAGGAAGACCAGGAAGCGTACCTGCACATGCTGGAAGAAGCTGAAAAGCGCGATCACCGCAAGCTCGGCAAGCAACTCGACCTGTTCCACATGCAGGACGAGTCGCCGGGCATGGTGTTCTGGCATCCGCGTGGCTGGACGCTGTGGCAGCAAGTCGAGCAATACATGCGTCGCCGCGTAAACGACGCGGGCTACCTCGAGATCAAGACGCCGATGATCATGGACCGCTCGCTCTGGGAGGCGTCCGGTCACTGGCAGAACTATCGTGAAAATATGTTCACGACGGAATCGGAAAAGCGCGACTACGCGATCAAGCCGATGAACTGTCCGGGTCACGTGCAGGTTTTCAATCACGGTCTGCGTTCGTACCGCGATCTGCCCCTGCGTTACGCGGAATTCGGTTCGTGCCATCGCAACGAATCGTCCGGCGCACTGCATGGCTTGATGCGCGTGCGCGGTTTCGTGCAGGACGACGCGCATATTTTTTGTACCGAAGATCAGTTCATCAGCGAGTCGATCGCCTTCAATACGCTGGCAATGAGCGTTTATAAGGATTTTGGCTTCGACAATGTGGAGATCAAACTCTCGCTGCGTCCCGACGCTCGTGCCGGTACGGATGAAACGTGGGACCGCGCCGAGCAGGGTTTGCGCGAAGCGCTGACCGCCTGCGGTGTGACGTGGGAAGAGCTGCCGGGCGAGGGCGCGTTCTACGGCCCGAAGGTGGAGTACCACATCAAGGATGCGCTTGGCCGTTCGTGGCAATGCGGCACCTTGCAACTCGATATGGTGCTGCCGGAGCGTCTGGGCGCCGAATACGTCGCGGAAGACAACAGCCGTCGCCGGCCGATCATGCTGCACCGGGCGATCGTCGGCTCGATGGAGCGTTTCCTCGGCATTTTGATCGAGCACCATGCTGGTGCAATGCCGTCGTGGCTCGCACCCATGCAGGTCGTGGTGATGAATATCGCCGAAAGTCAGGCCGAATATGCGCAGTCGCTAGCCCAATCGTTGCAAAAACAAGGGGTTAGAGTGGAGGCCGATTTGCGCAACGAGAAGATTAGCTATAAAATACGGGAGCACACGCTGGAAAAGGTGCCGTACCTGCTTGTGGTCGGCGACAAAGAGCGTGAAGCCCAAACGGTAGCCGTGCGTGCCCGTGGTGGTGTCGATCTGGGCGTAATGCCTCTCGATACCTTCATTGAGCGTCTGCGCCAGGACGTGCAGTCGTTCAACTGAGCCACTAGGCAGCCCGGCTCGTTTTTTTAAATTTTAGAGGAAACGTAACATCGCTACTGATAAGTCTGCGCACCGCATCAACGGTGAAATTACGGCACCTGAGGTGCGTCTGGTCGGCGTCGAGAACGAACCGCTCGGCATCGTGAAACTCGCTGATGCGTTCCGCATGTCGGAACAGCAAGATGTGGATCTGGTCGAAATCGCTCCGCAAGCGGTTCCGCCGGTTTGCCGCTTGATGGACTACGGCAAGTTCAAGTACTCGGAAGCGAAGAAGCAACACGAGGCCAAGCTGAAGCAGAAGGTCGTCCAGGTCAAGGAAGTCAAATTCCGTCCGGGCACCGACGACGGTGACTACAACGTCAAGCTGCGTAACCTCATCCGCTTTCTCGACGACGGCGACAAGACGAAAATCACGTTGCGTTTCCGCGGCCGCGAAATGGCCCACCAGGAAATCGGTATGCGCATGCTTGAGCGTCTGCGTACCGATCTGGACGAAGTAGGCCAGGTCGAGCAAATGCCGAAGATGGAAGGGCGCCAGATGATCATGGTGCTTGCTCCGAAGAAAAAGAAGTAAGCAACCCGAGTGGCGGCGCGCCATGTGGCGCGAGCTCTGGTTGTGTGAATTGATTTGGCGTCGTGCGGGTGTCCGCGCGGCACCAGCAGGTTTCGGAGCGCAGCGCACGTTAGTGCACAGCGCTTTCCGGAAAGCGGCTGCCGGTTTAAGCGGCGGTCTGCATACCAAGTGGAGTGGGTTTCGAAGGGCGGGTAATGGCCATATGGCCGACCGCACACCCATATCCATCTAATAATGGAGTTGTCATGCCGAAGATGAAGACCAAGAAGAGTGCTGCAAAGCGCTTCGTGGTGCGTCCGGGCGGTACCGTCAAGCGCGGTCAAGCCTTCAAGCGCCACATTCTTACCAAGAAGACCACCAAGAACAAACGCCATCTGCGCGGCTCGACTGGAGTTCATGATTCCGATCTGAACTCCGTGCGCGCAATGCTGCCGTTCGCTTAACCCTTAACTGAAACTCATAGGAGCAAGACATGCCTCGAGTAAAACGTGGGGTTACCGCACGGGCCCGTCACAAGAAGATCATCAAGCTGGCCAAGGGTTACCGCGGCCGTCGCAATAACGTCTATCGCATCGCCAAGCAGGCGGTCATGCGCGCAGGCCAGTACGCCTACCGCGATCGCCGCAACAAGAAGCGTGTGTTCCGTGCATTGTGGATCACGCGTATCAACGCGGCGGTGCGTCAGCACGACATGACGTACAGCGTGTTCATCAACGGCCTGAAGAAGGCTTCGATCGAACTGGACCGCAAGGTGCTGGCCGACATGGCTGTGTTCGACAAGGCTGCTTTTGCTGCGATCGTTCAGCAGGTGAAAGCCGCCGTTGCAGCCTGATTGCGCTTCTGGCAATTAACACTGCGTGGTTCGTTGCAGCGAACATCCGGTAGTCTCGGTGACGCTGCAGCAAAAACGGGGCTCCTCACCGAGCCCCGTTTTTGTTGGTAGAACCAGTTTTGCTTCGATTGAACACTGACGTTGAAATGATGGGATCAATGGATCTGGACCAGATTGTCGCCGACGCGCAAAAAGCCTTCGCAGAAGCCTCCGACGTCACCACCCTCGAGAACGAGAAAGCTCGCTTTCTTGGCAAATCGGGTGCGCTGACCGAACTGTTGAAGGGCCTTGGCAAACTCGATCCCGAAACGCGCAAGACCGAAGGCGCACGGATCAACCTCGTCAAGCAACAAGTTGAAGCCGCATTGACGGCTCGCCGTCAGGCTCTTGCCGACGCGTTGCTGAACCAGCGCCTCGCCGCTGAAGCCATCGACGTCACGTTGCCCGGTCGCGGCACCGGTGCAGGCAGCCTGCATCCGGTCATGCGCACGTGGGAGCGCGTCGAACAGATTTTCCGTACGATCGGATTCGACGTGGCCGACGGCCCCGAAATCGAAACCGACTGGTACAACTTCACCTCGTTGAACAGCCCGGAAAATCATCCGGCGCGTTCGATGCAGGATACTTTTTACGTCGACGGCAAAGATGCCGACGGCCGTCAACTGCTGCTGCGCACGCACACCAGCCCGATGCAGGTGCGCTACGCGCGTACCAATACGCCGCCGATCAAGGTGATCGTGCCGGGCCGTACTTATCGCGTGGATAGCGACGCCACTCATTCGCCGATGTTCAATCAGGTCGAAGGCCTGTGGATCGACGAGAACATCAGCTTCGCGGACCTGAAGGGCGTCTACACCGATTTCCTGAAGAAATTCTTCGAGCGTGACGATATTCTCGTTCGCTTCCGTCCGTCGTATTTCCCGTTCACCGAACCGTCGGCCGAAATCGACATGAAGTTCGAAACGGGCAAGAACGCCGGCAAGTGGCTCGAAATTTCGGGCTCGGGCCAGGTTCATCCCACCGTGATCCGCAACATGGGCCTCGATCCCGAGCGCTACATCGGCTTTGCTTTTGGCAGCGGCCTCGAACGGCTCACCATGTTGCGCTACGGCGTGCAGGACCTGCGTCTGTTCTTCGAAAACGACCTGCGTTTCCTGCGTCAATTCGCGTGAGCCCGCGCGTATCAACGCGACGAGCATAGAGCGCGGCATCGCACGACGTGCGTGCCGCCAGCGTCCCCGGCAGTGCCAGAGAGTCACTCGGATGTCAGCACTGCCGGACGTGGACCTAACCTGATCAGAACGAACACAGAACCATGCAATTCCCGGAATCCTGGCTGAGAACTTTTGTCGATCCGCAACTGACGACCGATGAACTGTCGCACGCGTTGACGATGGCGGGTCTCGAAGTCGAAGACCTGCGGCCGGCCGCGCCGCCGACCTCGAAGATCGTCGTCGGCCAGGTGCTGGAAGTCGTCAAGCACCCGGACGCGGACAAACTCAACGTGTGTCAGGTGAACGCCGGCACGGGCGCGACCCTGAACATCGTGTGCGGCGCGCCGAACGTTGCGCCGGGCATCAAGGTGCCGGTCGCTTTGGTGGGCGCGCAACTGCCGCCCGCCGAAGAGGGCGGCGCGCCGTTCGCGATCAAGCTCTCCAAGCTGCGTGGTGTGGAAAGCCAGGGCATGCTGTGTTCGGCGCGTGAACTGAAGCTTTCGGAAGATCATAGCGGCCTGATGATCCTGCCGGAAGATACGCCGATCGGCCAGGACATCCGCGAAACGCTGAACCTCGACGACACCGTTTTCGAAATCAAGCTGACGCCGAACAAGGCCGATTGTCTTTCGGTGTTCGGCGTGGCGCGCGAGACGTCGGCCATCACCGGCGCGCCGTTGCGCCCGCTCGACATCAAACCTGTCGAAGTGAAGCTGAACGAAACGCTGGCCGTTAAAATTTCGGCGCCCGATCTGTGTGGCCGCTTCTCAGGCCGCGTGATTCGCGGCGTGAACGCGCGCGCGAAGTCGCCGCAGTGGATGGTGCAGCGTCTCGAACGGTCGGGGCAACGTAGCATTTCGGCGCTCGTCGACATCTCGAACTACGTGATGCTCGAACTCGGCCGTCCGTCGCACGTGTTCGACCTGGACAAGATCCACGGCGGCATGGATGTGCGTTGGGGCCGCAAGGGCGAAACGCTCAAGCTGCTGAACGGCAACACGGTCGAACTCGACGAAACCGTCGGCGTGATTGCGGACGAACAGCACATCGAGAGCCTCGCCGGCATCATGGGCGGCGACAGCACGGCCGTTACGCTCGACACCACCAACATCTATCTGGAAGCCGCGTTCTGGTGGCCGGACAGCATTCGCGGCCGCTCGCGCAAGTACAACTTCTCGACCGACGCTGGTCACCGCTTCGAGCGCGGCGTCGATTACGCGACTACTGTCGAACACATCGAGCGCATCACGCAATTGATTCTCGACATCTGCGGCGGCGAAGCCGGCCCGGTCGACGATCAGATCGTCAACGTGCCGAAGCGTGACTCGGTGAAGATGCGCGTGGCTCGCGCGAACCGCATCATCGGCGTGACGATTTCCGCGGATGAAATCGGGCAGATCTTCACGCGTCTCGGTCTGTCGTTCGAACGGGACGGCGATACGTTCTCGGTGATGCCGCCGTCGTATCGTTTCGACATCGAAATCGAAGAAGACCTGATCGAAGAAGTGGCGCGTATCTACGGCTTCGAAAAGATCCCTGCGCGTCCGCCGGTTGCGACCAGCGAAATGCTGCCGACCAACGAAACGCAACGCTCGATTCACGCGATCCGTCACGCGCTCGCCGCGCGCGACTACGCTGAAACGGTCAACTTCAGTTTCGTCGACGCGGAATGGGAGCAGGATTTCGCCGGCAACGACTCGCCGGTGCGTCTGCTCAATCCGATTGCAAGCCAGTTGTCGGTGATGCGTACGACGCTGTTCGGCAGCCTGATCAACGTATTGCGCACGAATCTGAATCGCCGCACCTCCGACCGCGTGCGCGTGTTCGAAGCGGGCCGCGTGTTTCTGCACGATCCATCCATCAAGGCAGGCGAACTGACGGTCGAAGGTTTTGCGCAGCCGAAGATGATCGGCGCGCTCGCGTACGGTCCTGCGCAGGACGAGCAGTGGGGCACGCCGACCCGCGCGGTCGACTACTTCGATGTGAAGGGTGATCTGGAGGCGCTGTTCGCGCCGGCCGTGGCACGTTTCGTGAAAGCGGAGCATCCGGCATTGCATCCGGGACGCAGTGCGCGCGTTGAAATCGATGGCCGCGCGGTGGGCTGGATCGGCGAATTGCATCCGCGCTGGATGCAGAAATATGATTTGCCGCATGCGCCGATTCTCTTTGAAATCGAAGCTGAAGCATTAATGCAGCGCGTATTACCGGTTCCGACTGAAGTTTCTAAATTCCAGCCGGTGCGTCGTGATATCGCGGTAGTCGTCGATCAAAAAATCGAAGTTCAGGCACTGCTGGACGAGCTTCAAAAGGCGCAGTCCGAAGCGGCTTGCAAGACCGTTCAAAAGGTTGTGCTTTTCGACGAATTCCGTCCAAAATCAAACACTTCCGGTGGTCTGGCCGCTCACGAGAAAAGCCTTGCGTTCCGTGTGACCTTGCAAGATACTGGCGGAACCCTTCAGGATGAAACGGTCGATCTGGCCATTCAAACTCTAGTGGAACGTCTGGCTCGAGTATATGGCGCACGGTTGCGCGGATAACCCGCATTTAACAATTGCACGGCTGTTTCCGCATCCCTTGTTTTTAGCTTGGCGCGCCATTTGATAGATATGAATGAAATGAACTCGAGTGATTTCGAAGCCCTTCTTACGGCGCAACGCAGCGCCATGATTCGCGATATTCCGACATCACCCGCGGCCGTTTCCACCGAAACGCCGACGCTGACCAAGGCTGAACTTGCCGAGTTGCTGTTCGACAATGTCGGACTCAACAAGCGGGAAGCAAAAGACATGGTTGAAGCGTTCTTCGAAGTGATCCGCGATGCGCTCGAAAGCGGCGACAGCGTCAAGCTGTCGGGTTTCGGCAACTTCCAGTTGCGCGACAAACCCCAGCGTCCCGGCAGAAACCCGAAGACCGGCGAGGCGATTCCAATCGCCGCGCGTCGCGTGGTGACGTTCCATGCAAGTCAAAAGCTGAAAGCGCTGGTCGAGAACGGCGCCGAAGCAAGCTTCGCGCGCTGATTGACCGGCGCGTTCCTGCGCAACCCATCACGGCTAACTGACGATGACAGCGACGATCGAAAAAGTCGTCTTGCCTCCGATTCCGGCGAAGCGCTACTTCACGATTGGTGAGGTCAGCGAGTTATGCGGCGTCAAACCGCATGTGCTGCGCTATTGGGAACAGGAGTTCACGCAGTTGCGGCCGGTGAAGCGGCGCGGAAATCGCCGGTACTACCAGCATCACGAAGTGCTGCTGATCCGACGGATTCGTGAGTTGCTTTACGAGCAGGGTTTCACGATCAACGGCGCGCGCAACCGGCTGGATTCGCATGGCGGCGGCGCGCATGGCGCACCGGCCGAGATGATCGAGGAAGGCGAGAGCGCTGCGGCCGTGCCGGCAGCTACCACCGCAGCCGTCGACGTCGAGCAGTTGCGCAAGGAGTTGATGAACGTGATCGATCTGTTGAAAACGTAGTTCGCTTTGTTCACGTTCAACGGTTCTAATCGAATGAAGTGTCTGTTATAATTTTTAGCTGTTCGGGGCGTAGCGCAGCCTGGTAGCGTACCTGCATGGGGTGCAGGTGGTCGGAGGTTCAAATCCTCTCGCCCCGACCAAAAGATTAAAGCCCGCACAGCTTCACGCTGTGCGGGCTTTTTCGTTTCTGGCGTCAAGCAAGACACCTGTCTGCATCATCACCTCGTCGCCCTCCATCTCGCGTTCATCCATCCACGCTCTTTACTTCCCCCCAACATCCCCCCTATAAAGAACCATATCCCGACTTCAACCCAACAATGAACATCACTCTGGACGAGTTGCAGGCCTTCGTCGCCGTCGTCGACACCGGCTCCATCACCGCGGCCGCGCAGCAACTCGACCTGACCATCTCGGCGGCGAGTCGCACGCTGGGACGTCTCGAGAGCAAGCTCAAAACGACATTGCTGCGCCGGACCACGCGGCGTCTTGAGTTGACGGAAGAGGGGCGCGTTTTCTTGCAGGACGCACGCGCGATCATCGCGTCGGTGGATAGCGCGGAAGAACAGATGGCGGCCCGACGCGAGCGGCCCGTAGGGCGCCTGCGCGTCGATGCGGCCACGCCCTTCATGCTGCACGTCATCGTGCCGCTCGTGCCGGGTTATCGCGAGCGCTTCCCGCACGTCGAGCTCGAACTCAACAGCAACGAAGGCATCATCGATCTGCTGGAGCGGCGCACCGACGTGGCGATCCGGATCGGTCATCTGAAGGATTCGACCTTGCACAGCAAGCCGATCGGCAGCAGCCGCGTGCGCATTCTCGCGAGCCCCGACTATCTGAAAACGCACGGACCCCCTAAGAATGTCGACGACCTCGCGAAGCGTTCGTTGCTCGGATTCAGTCAGCCGGAATCGTTGAACGTCTGGCCGATTGCCGGACCGGACAACGCGCCGTTGCACATCACGCCGACCATCTGGTCGTCGAGCGGCGAGACGCTGCGCCAGCTTGCATTGGCCGGCGCAGGCGTGGTTTGTCTGTCGGACTTCATGACGGGAAACGACCGGCGCGAAGGCCGGCTCGTTCAGGTGCTGCCGCGCCTCACCGAAGATTCGCGTCAGCCGATCAGCGCGGTCTACTATCGCAACACCGCGATCTCGTCGCGCATCGTGTCCTTCGTCGATTATCTCGTCGACGCTGTGCGCGGAACCGAGTTCGCACGCTGAAACACGAGCAGATCGCCTACGGCTTTATCGCCTCACGGATCCCTCGACTCGAACCTCACCACAGCGACGGCACGATATCCACGAAAAGTATCTTGATGATCGTCATGGCCGGAAAGATCATCGCGTAGCCGATATCCGGTTTGTCGGTCGGCGTGAGCTTGTTGGCGAAGGCGAGAATCGCCGGGTTGCCGCAGGCGCCCGCGACGATGCCCGCCACTTCGTCGAAAGGCAGGCGGTACACCAGCAGGCCGAGGATCAGAATCGGCACGGCCAACGCCAGCAGCACGAGGGCGCCGAGGCCGAGCATTAGCAAGCCGGTCTGCGAGACGGTAGCGGCGAACTTCGGTCCCGACGACATGCCGACCTGCGCCAGAAAAATCGTCAGCCCCAGATTGCGCATCACGAGATTGGCGGGCAAGGGCATGGTCCAGTTGACGCTGCCCGTGCGCCGCAATTGTCCGAGCACCAGCGCCACGATCAGCACGCCGCACAGCCCGAGTGCGAGCGAGCCGAGACCGGGCAACGGAATCTGGATAGCGCCGACCAGAAAACCCAGCGCCATGCCGAGTCCGACGGAGATATAGCTGAACTCGGCAGTACCCTTGATCGAGTCACCGAAGAACGAACGCAGCGTGGCGAATTCGCTGCGTTTCGTCAGCAGGCCGACGCGGTCGCCGAATTCGAGAATCAGGTCGGCGCGCGGCATGATGTCCGCATCGCCGCGACGCACGTGCGCCACGATCGCGCCGCCGGGCAGATCGAGTTCGCCGAGCGGCCGGCCAACCACGCTCGGCCGTGAAGCGAACACACGCAGATAGTCGAGGTCGCCGCGATCGCGCAACACGCGTCCGGGCGCGGCCTCGCCCAAACTTTGACGCGTCTGCGCAAGCGAGCTTTGCGTCGGACTCACGGCGAGCACGACGTCGTTTTCCGCGAGCACGAGATCGGCGGCGGCGGGCGCGTTGTGATGCGCGCTACGCACGGCGACGATCTGCACGTCGGCTGGCAGCGCGGCGAGTGCTTCGCCCACGGTCTTGCCGCAAAACGCGGGGTTGCGCAGGGCGATCTCCATGATTTCGAGCCCGGCGTTCGCGGTGGCCTTGATCTTCGGCGAGAGCAGCATGAACGCGAGATACAGCAACAGGATCGGACCGGCGACGCCGAAAGGGTAGGAGACCGAATAGCCGACGGCAGCGTCATCGTTGCCGAGCGTGGCGATGGCGGCCTGCAATGCCGCGGTGCTGGTGCCGGAGCCCGAGAACAGTCCGAGCGCGTAGCCCGGATTCATCTGCATGAGCTTCTGGATGGCAATGCTGACAGCGCCCGCGCACAGCACGCCGATCAGCGCGAGAATATTGGCGCGCCGGCCGGCCGCGCTGGTCAGGCCGAGGAAGAACTGTTTGCCGTACTGCACGCCCACGGTGTAGAGGAACAGCGCGAGGCCGAGCGTGCCCACCATCGGCGCGGGCGCGGACTTCGGCGCGAACCAGCCGGCCGCGAGCGCCACGAACAGCACCGCCCCCACGCCGAGCGAGAACCCCTTGATATTGATCTCGCCGATGAAATAGCCCACGGCGATGGTCAGAAACAGCGTCATCAAGGGCTGATGTTCGAAAAGCGTCTTCAGGAAATCCATGTTTCCTCCGGGAACGGATCGGACGGCTCGGTGCTGGTCTTCCTGTGCTTTTCTGTTTTGAGGTGGGCGCGCCTTGGTCTTTCGGTTATGCCTTTTGATTCACGTGACGCCGTGGTTCACGCCTGCCCAAGCGCAATATACCGCTGAAGGTGATGATCTTCATCACCCAGTTGATGGTCGATCATCACGAGGCGCTTGGCATAGTGCGCGAGCGGCAGTTCCCACGTCATGCCGATTCCGCCATGCAACTGGATGGATTCCTCGGCAACCCGCGCGCCGATGCGGCCAATGCTGTATTTCGCCGCCGACATTGCGCGTTCCCGCGCACGCCGCTCGCCGCCGAGCGCGGCAGCGGCGTTGATGACCGCCGAGCGCGCCTGTTCGATCTCGAGCAGCAGATCGGCCATGCGATGTTGCAAGGCTTGAAAGCTGCCGATCGGTACGCCGAACTGTTTGCGCGTGCGCAAATATTCCAGCGTGAAATCTTTGGCAACGTCCATCGCGCCGACCGCTTCGGCGCATAACGCGAGCACGCCGTGCGCGATGGCTCGTTCGAGCGTCGCGAAGCCGTCGCCCGGCGTGCCGAGCACGGCGTCGTCGTTCAGCGCGACGTTATCGAACGTGACTTCGGCCGCCCGGCCGCCGTCGATCTTGCGATAGCCGCGCACCTGCACGCCCTCGGCGTTCGCAGGCACCAGGAAAAGCGTGATGCCGGCTTCGTCGTCGATGGCGCCCGCGGTGCGCGCGGCCACCAGCAGCAGATCGGCATGCTCGCCGTGCTGGACCACGGCCTTCGCGCCGCGCAGACGCCAGCCGTCGTTGCCGGCCTGTGCGACGCGTTCCGCGCGCGTCCCGATGCGCGCGAGTTCGTAATGACTCTGCGGTTCGCCGTGCGCGAGCGCGACGATTCGCGTACCGTCGATCAAACCGCCGAGCAGGTCCTGTTGCGCCGCGTTGCCGCTGTGCGTGATCGCCGTGCCGACGATCAGCGTGTCGAGAAACGGTTCGACGACGAGGCCGCGTCCGAGGCTCTCGAACACCACGGCGATATCGAATCCGCCGCCGCCGAATCCGCCATGCGCTTCGTCGAACAAGGTGCCGATCACGCCGAGTTCGGCAAAGCGCCGCCACATGTCGGCGCTGAATCCTTCGGCGGAGCGCGTGATGCGCTCGCGCTTGCCGAAGTCGTATTGCTCGGTGACGAAGCGGTTCAGCGTGTCCGCCAGCATGCGGCGGTCTTCGGTGTGCTGGAAGTTCATGACAGACGTCCCTTACAGTCCGAGGATCATTTTCGAAATGATGTTCTTCTGGATTTCGTTCGAGCCGCCGAAGATCGACAGCTTGCGATTGTTGAAGTACGAGGCGGCGGCGCTCGCCGCTTCGTCTGGTCCGACGGGCACGCCTTCGTAGCCTTCTTGCAGGGCTTCTTCGATGAACGGTTGCGCGTACGGTCCCATGGCCCGGCGCGTCAGCGAAGCAATCTCCTGGCGGATTTCGGTGCCGCGAATCTTGAGCATCGAGCTTTCCGCGCCCGGCACGCCGCCGCCGGCCACCGCTGCGATCACGCGCAGATTGGTGGTCTTCATGTTCTCCAGATCGATCTCGACGCGCGCCATGCGCACCGCGAACGACGGGTCCTGCGCGAGCGGCCGGCCATTGCGCTGCTGCTTCGCGGCAATCTTGCGCAAGCGGTTGAAGGCCGCCACCGAAAAGCCGACACCCGCGATGTTGGTGCGCTCGTAGGTGAGCAGAAACTTGGCGTAGGTCCAGCCCCTGTTTTCTTCGCCGACCAGGTTATCGGCCGGCACGCGCACGTCCGTGAAAAACACTTCGTTGACTTCGTGCTCGCCGTCGAGCGTGACGATGGGGCGCACTTCCACACCCGGCGTGTTCATGTCGATCAGCAGAAAGCTGATGCCTTCCTGCTTACGCACGTCGGTGGCGGTTCGCACGAGGCAGAAGATCATGTTCGCGTAGTGGCCGAGCGTGGTCCAGGTCTTCTGGCCGTTCACGACGTAGTGCTCGCCGTGCGCGTCCGAGCCGCGTACGGCGGTGGTCTTGACCGACGCGAGATCGGAGCCCGCGCCCGGTTCCGAATAGCCCTGGCACCACCAGTCGGAGCCGTCGAGAATGCGCGGCAGCCAGTGGCGTTTCTGCGCGTCGTTGCCGTAGCGGATCAGCACCGGCCCGAGCATGTTCACGCCGAACGGCACCACGCGCGGCGCGCCGGCCAGCGCGCATTCGTTTTCGAAGATGAATTTCTGCACCGGCGTCCAGCCCGGACCGCCGTGTTCCTTCGGCCAGTGATTGGCGAGCCAGCCTTGCGCGTTGAGAATGGCGTGCCATTGCGCCATGTCCTCGCGCGTCAGACGACGGCCGCCCTGCACCTTGGCGGAGAGACGTTGCGGGAGCTTTTCGCGCAGAAAAGCCAGTACGTCGGCGCGAAAAGCCTCTTCTTCGGGAGTGAAGTTCAGGTCCATGACAGAGTCCTCGATGTGCGCCGTATCAGACTATCAGACGGCCTGGTTCAGGCTCGCGAAATCCGCGCCGCGTCCGACCAGTTCGACCAGCAGCGGCGACGGCTTCCAGAACAGCGGATCTTCTTTGGCGAATTCGCGAATGTCGGCGAGAATCTGCGGCAAGCCGACGCTGTCCGCGTACTTCATCGGACCGCCGCGATAGCGCGGGAAACCGTAGCCGTAGAGGAAGGTCACGTCCACGTCGAGCGGACGCAGCGCGATGCCTTCGTACACGACGTTGGCGCCTTCGTTGATCATTGCGGCCATGTAGCGGCGGATGATTTCCTCGTCCGTGAAACTGCGTGGCGTGATGCCGGCACGCTGACGTTCCGCATCGATGATCGCTTCGACTTCGGGGTCGGGTGTGCCGCTGCGCGATCCTTCGGTGTACAGATAGAAACCGCGTCCGGTCTTCTGACCGAACCAGCCGCGCTCGCACAGACGGTCGGCGATCTGCACGTAGCGGGCCGCCGGGTTGCGTAGCGGCGCGCGCCGTTTGCGCGCGGCCCAGCCGATATCGCCGCCCGCGAGATCGACCACCTGGAACGGTCCCATCGGAAAGCCGAAGGCACGAACGGCCGCGTCGATCTGATATGGCGAGGCACCGTCTTCCATCATCGCGTCCGCGGCGGCGCGATACACCGCCAGCACGCGATTGCCGATGAAGCCGTCGCACACGCCCGCGCGCACCGGCGTCTTGCGCAGCTTTTTGGCGAGTTCGAAGGCGGTGGCGACCACGTCCGCGCTGACCTGTTTCGGCACCACCACTTCCAGCAGTTTCATGATGTTGGCCGGCGAGAAGAAGTGCAGGCCGATGACATCGGCGGGGCGCGAGATGCTGGCCGCGATCGCGTCGATGTCGAGATACGACGTGTTGGTGGCGAGCACCGCACCCGGCTTGCAGACGCGATCGAGTTCCGCGAACACGGCCTGTTTCACCGCGAGGTCTTCGAACACCGCCTCGATCACGAGGTCGGCGTCGGCGAGCGCGTCGTACGACGTGCTCCCGCTCCAGCGGGACATGACGTCGGCTTTTTTATCGGCGGTAAGCCGGCCTTTGGCGATCAGGCCGTCGTAGACTTTCTCGATGTGCGCGCGGCCGCGCGCGAGCGAGGCGTCGTCGCGTTCGATCATGGTAACCGGCAAGCCGGCGTCGAGCGCGGCAACGGCAATGCCCGCGCCCATCGTGCCGCCGCCCACCACGCCGATTTTATGCAGGGCGCGCGGTTTCGCGTCGCGCGTTTCGGGCGCTTTCAGCACTTCGCGCTCGGCAAAGAATGCGTGAATCAGACCGGCGCGTTGCGGGCTGTCCAGACACTCGAGAAACAGTTTGCGCTCGACGCGCAGCCCGTCGTCGAAGGGCAGTTCGATGGCGGCTTGCACGGCTTCGACGATCTTCAGCGGCGAGAACAGGCCGCGCGATTTCTTCGCGGTCTCGCTGCGCGCCGCATCGACCGCCGCGAGGCTGGCGGCTCGATCGGAGAGGGCCGTCGCGTTGCGGGTGCGACGCACCGGCGCGTGTGCCGCCAGCAGTTCGTGGGCGTACGCCAGACCTTCGGCGAGCACGTCGCCGCTGCTGCCGAGCCGGTCGATCAGACCCAACGCCAGCGCTTCTTTCGCGCCGGCGTGGCGTCCGCTCAGGATCAGATCGAGGGCGGCCTGGGCGCCGATCAATCGCGGCGTGCGTTGCGTGCCGCCCGCGCCCGGCAGCAGGCCGAGTTGCACTTCCGGGAGGCCGAGTTTCGCGCCGTCCACGGCGATCCGGTAATGCGCCGCGAGCGCGACTTCCAGCCCGCCGCCGAGCGCCGCGCCGTGAATCGCGGCGACCACCGGCTTCGTGCAGGCTTCGATGCGATTGCAGACATCGGGCAGGGAGGGCGGCACGGGCGGCTTGCCGAATTCGCGGATATCCGCGCCGGCGATGAAGTTGCGCCCCGCGCCGACGATCAGCACGGCCTCGACGGCGGGATCGGCGTCGGCGGCTTCGATGGCGGCCAGCAGGCCGCGCCGCACGTCGGCGGAAAGGGCGTTGACCGGCGCGTGGTCGATCGTGACGAGCAGCAGCTTGCCGCGCAACTCGCGCGTGACGACATCGGCCGAAGGGGTGAGGGTCATGTCTGTCTCCTGATGGTGGCCAGCGCGGCGGGCGTGGCGCACGTGGGCATGCCGGATCTGGCGGATGCTCCCGATTGTGGGTTGGACAAGCTTTATTGACAATCCCATCACCGGTTGACAGACTGTCAAAATTCTTTTGACAGAGGCGCGCTCGTGGACGTCAATTCGCTGACCTTGCTGGTGGATATTCTCGACGCGGGCAATCTCAGCGAGGCCGCGCGCCGGCTGAAAATGAGCCGCGCCAACGTGAGCTATCACCTCAACCAGCTGGAACGCTCGATCGGCCTGCAACTGGTGCGACGTACCACGCGCCGCGTCGAGCCGACCGAGATCGGCCTGCAGTTGTACGAGCATGGCCGCACGATCCAGAACGCGCTGCTGGCGGCGCGCGAATCCGTCGCCACGCTGGGCCAGAGCCTGCAAGGGCGAGTGCGTCTGAGCGTGCCGAGCGGCTACGGTCAACTCGTGATGGCGGACTGGCTGATCGCGTTCAAGCGGCTTTATCCCGGCATCGTGCTCGACGTGCTTTTCGAGAATCGCGTGGAAGACCTGATGCGCGACGAGATCGATATCGCGGTGCGGGTGATGTCCGAGCCGCCGCAGAATCTGGTGGCGCGCGAGATGGGTCCGGTGAAGTACGTGGCGTGCGCGTCGCCGGCTTTTGCGCAGAGCCACGGCATGCCCGCGCAACTCGACGACTTGCGCACCGCGCCGCTGATCACCGCGGCCGTGGTGGGCCGCCAGTTGCGCGTCGCGGCTTATTTGCGCGACGAGCGTCACGAGGTGCTGCTCGAGCCGTCCATCATTTCGGAAAACTTTCTGTTTTTGCGGCAAGCCGTGCTGGCGGGACTCGGCGTCGGGATCGTGCCGGATTACGTGGTGCAGGACGATATCCGTCGCGGCGAGGTGATCACCACGCTCGACGAGTGGCGCCTCAGCATCTTCGGCACCAACATGTATCTGCTTTACATGCCGAACCGGCATCACACGCGGGCAGCGTCCACCTTCATCGAGTTCATCCTGCAGCAGTCGCGCGCCAGCGGACACGGCAATGCGAGCTGACCGTCAGAGCGCCTGAACGCTCGCCTGCAGGTCTTCGCCGAGAAACTCGATGAACGTCCGCAGTTTCGCCGATAGGCGGTGCCGCTCCAGATAGATCGCGTGGATGTCCGCGTTCGGCAATGTCCAGTCGGCGAGCAGCGGCACCAGCTCGCCGCGCTTCAGATGACCGGCGATTTCCCACGCGGAACGCACGGCGATGCCGCGTCCGTCGAGCGCCCAGCTGAGTACCGCGCTGCCGTCGTTGCTGCTCAAGGGGCCGTCCACTTTCACCGTTTCCGTTTTCTTGCCGCGCGTGAAATGCCACGTGCCGTAGGCCGATTCGTTCTCGCGCAACACGAGGCAGGCGTGGCGCGTCAGGTCGTGCGGCGTGGCCGGCGCGCCGTGCCGTTTCACGTAAGCCGGCGCGGCGCACACGAAGCGCTGGTTCTTCAGCAGCAGGCGCGCGTTGATGCGCGCGTCCGGCACGTCGCCGAAACGGATGCCGAGATCGAAGCCTTCTTCCTGCAGGCTGACCGGCCGGTCCGTGAGATGCAACTGGATTTTCATCGACGCAAAACGCTCGCTGAAACGTGAAATGGCGGGCGCAATGTGCGCGCGACCAAACCCGAACGACGCATTCACGCGCAGCAGACCGGCGGGCTCGGCGCGGCTTTTCGTCACCAGTTGTTCGAGTTCGGCGAGTTCGTCGAGGATGCGCGAACCGTTCGCCAGATAAAGCTCGCCCTCGGCCGTGAGGCTCAGACGGCGCGTCGTGCGGTTGACGAGGCGCACACCCAGGCGTTGTTCGAGTTGCGCGAGCCGCTTGCTGATGGACGGCGGCGTGACGCCCAGCTCACGCGCGGCAGCCGCCAGGTTGCGGTGGCGCGCCACCAGCGCGAACAGGTTCAGGTCGGAAAAGCCGTCCATCGATTCGTTCCTAAAAGTTAATTCCGGATTGCGTTGATAGAAACCATATCGCTGAAGGCATCAATTAGACTGCATTCAGATACGGGAGGCAACGATGTTCGAAGGTTTTACAGACGCGTCGGCGCAGGTCGACGGCATCCGCATAAAGGCGATCAGGCAAGGCAACGGGCCGGCGCTTCTGCTGCTGCACGGCCATCCGCAGACCCACGCGATCTGGCACAAGGTGGCGCCGAGGCTCGCGCAAGACTTCACCGTCGTCGCGGCGGATCTGCGCGGCTACGGCGACAGCGGCAAGCCGGAAGGCACGTCCGATCACGGCAACTACTCGAAGCGCCGCATGGCGGCCGATCTGGTGGAACTGATGCGCGCGCAGGGCTTCGAGCGCTTCGCGGTGATCGGCCACGATCGCGGCGGCCGCGTCGCCGCCCGCATGGCGCTCGATCATCCCGCGGCGCTGACGAAGCTGGTCACGCTCGACGTGGCGCCGACGCTCGCCATGTACGAACAGACCTCGTTCGACTTCGCGCGCGCTTACTGGCACTGGTTTTTCCTCGTGCGGCCCGCGCCGTTTCCCGAAACGCTGATCCGCGCCGATCCCGATCTCTATCTGAAGCAGACCATCGGCGCACGCAGCGCGGGCCTCGCGCCTTTCACGCCGGACGCTTACGCCGAGTATTTGCGCAGTCTCTCCGACCCGGCCACCGCGCACGGCATCTGCGAGGACTATCGCGCGAGTGTGGGCATCGACCTCGATCACGACCGTGCGTCGCTGGCCGAAGGTCGCCGGATCGAATGCGAGTTTCTCGCGCTGTGGGGCGCGCAGGGCGTCATCGAACAATGCTTCGAGCCGCTCGCCGAATGGCGGCAATGGTCGAGCCGCGTGCGCGGCGAGGCGCTGCCGTGCGGCCACTACATTCCCGAGGAAGCGCCGGATTTGCTGCTCGAGCACGTCCTGCCGTTCCTGAGTTCCTGATTGCCCCTGACTGGCTTTTACTCCGACATGTCCACACGAACGCTATACGACAAGCTGGTCGAGTCGCACACCGTCACGCGACTCGATGCGCAGAACGTGCTGCTGTACGCCGATCTGCATCTGATGAACGAATACACCAGCCCGCAGGCGTTCAGCGCGCTCGCGGAAAAATCGCGGCCGGTGCGCCGGCCGCGCCAGCAACTCGCGGTAGTGAGTCACATCATTCCGACGCACGCCGAATCGCCGCGTGTGATTCGCGACGCCGCATCGCTGCTGCAGGCCGACAACCTCGCGCGCAACTGCGCGCAGGCCGGTATCGAACTGCACGCGCCGAACGATCCGCTGCAAGGCATCGAACACATCGTCGCGCCGGAACGCGGCCTGATCCGGCCCGGCATGGTGGTGCTGTGCGGCGACAGCCACACCACCACGTACGGCGCGCTCGGTGCGCTGGGTTTCGGCATCGGCACCTCGGAGGTCGAGCACGTGCTTGCCACGCAGACGCTGGTCTATCGCGTCGCGCAGACCATGCGGATCACGGTGGATGGCGCCTTGCCGTACGGCACGTCCGCAAAAGACGTCATTCTGTGGATCATCAGCCGCATCGGCGCGCAGGGCGCGCGCGGCTATGCGGTCGAGTTCGACGGATCGACGATCGCCTCGCTCTCCGCCGAAGCCCGCATGACCTTGTGCAACATGACGGTCGAAGCGGGCGCGCGTGCCGCGCTGATCGCGCCGGACGCCACCACGTTCGACTACGTGCGCGCTCACGCGCTCTCACTCGATGCCGCCGCATGGGAAGCCGCCATGCGCGACTGGCGCGAGCTGAAATCGGACGAAGGCGCGCGCTTCGACGTCGAACATCGTTTCGACGCGCACGATATCGCGCCCTTCGTCACGTGGGGCACGAGCCCCGATCAGGCCATCGCGGTGGATCAGCGGATTCCCGCCGCGGCGTCGCAGACTACGCCGGAGGCAGCGGCGGCGCTGCGCCGCGCGCTCGACTACATCGGACTCGACGCGGGCCAGCCGATCGCGGGCACGCCGATCGACCGCGTGTTCATCGGTTCATGCACGAACGGGCGTATCGAAGATCTGCGCGTGGTTGCGTCGATCGTGCGCGGGCAGCACGTGGCAAGCGGCGTGCGCGCGATGGTGGTGCCGGGCTCGGGCAGCGTGCGCCGTCAGGCGGAGCGCGAGGGCATTGCCGCGACCTTGCGCGAAGCGGGCTTCGAATGGCGCGAGCCGGGCTGCTCGATGTGCCTCGCCATGAACGACGACTTTCTCGCCGTGGGCGAACGCTGCGCGTCCACCACGAATCGCAATTTCGAGGGCCGCCAGGGACGCGGTGGCCGCACGCATCTGATGAGCCCCGCGATGGCGGCGGCTGCCGCACTCACCGGCCGCATCACCGACGTTCGCACGCTGGAGAAACGATCATGATCGAACGACTCACCGACATCACCGGGCGCGCCGCGCCTTTGCCGATCGAGAATCTCGATACCGACCAGATCATGCCGAAGCAGTTTCTGCGCATCATCGACAAGGCCGGTCTTAGCGAGGGCCTGCTCTACGACCTGCGTTTCGACGAGGCCGGTTTGCCGCGCACCGACTGCGTGTTGAACCAGCCCGCGTATCGCGGCGCGCGCATTCTGATCGGCGGCGCGAATTTCGGCTGCGGTTCGAGCCGCGAGCATGCAGTGTGGGGACTGCAGCAAGCCGGTTTTGACGCCGTGATCGCGCCGAGCTTCGCGGAGATTTTCTACTCGAACGCGATGAACAATCGCCTGCTGCTGGTTCAACTGGAACGCGCGGCCGTCGATGTTCTGCTCGAGCAGGCCACAGCCCAACCGGCCGCCGACGTGCACATCGATATCGAACAGCAAACCGTCACGGCGGCGAGTGGTCGCGTGTTCGACTTTCCGCTCGGTGCGCGTCACAAGAAGATGGTGATCGAAGGCATGGACACCATCGACCTCACGCTCTCGCTGCTGCCCGAGATCGAAGCGTTCGAAGCAACGCATTTCGAGCGGCATCGCTGGGCAGCCGTGTTGTAACGCAAGGCGGCGCGTCAGCCGCCATTCACGACAGAACGCGCGTTCAAGGTTTCCCCGGCAGAAGGGAAGGGACGCGCTTTGCCCCGAAAAACTGGAGGAGACATGAAACGCAAGCCGTTATACAAAGTGCTGTACGTGCAGGTGATCGTCGCAATTGCGATCGGCGTGGCGGTGGGGCACTTCATGCCCGCGAACGCCGTGGCCTTGAAGCCGCTCGGCGACGCCTTCATCAAACTCGTGCGCATGATCATCAGCCCGGTGATCTTCTGCACGGTCGTGACCGGCATTGCCAGCATGCACGATATGCGCAAGGTGGGCCGCGTCGGCGGCAAGGCTCTGCTGTATTTCGAAGTCGTATCGACACTCGCGCTCGCTATCGGACTGGTGGCCGCGCACGTGCTGAAACCGGGCGTGGGCTTCAACGTCGATCCTGCCACGCTCGATGCCGGCGCAATCTCCGCGTACGCGGCGCAGGCCGCGCATGGCGAAGGTCTGGCGGGCTTCTTCATGCATATCATTCCGGACACGTTCGTCGGCGCGTTCACGCAAGGCGACATCTTGCCGGTGCTGTTGATCGCCATGTTGTTCGGCACGGCGCTTGCCGTGATGGGCGAGCCCGCGAAGCCGGTGATCGGTCTGATCGAACTGCTTTCCAAAGTGTTTTTCCGCGTGGTGCGAATGATCACGAGCCTCGCGCCGCTCGGCGCATTCGGCGCGATCGCATTCACCATCGGCAAATACGGCATCGTCTCGCTGCTGCCGATGATGAAGCTGATCGGCACGTTCTATCTCACCGCGTTCCTGTTCGTTGCGTGCGGCCTCGGTCTGATCGCGCGAGCGTGCGGCTTCAGCCTATGGCGTTTCGTCGTCTATATAAAGGATGAATTGCTGATCGTGCTCGGCACCTCGACCTCCGAAGCCGCGCTGCCGCAATTGATGGAAAAGCTCGAACGTCTCGGCTGTTCGCGCGGCATCGTCGGACTGGTGGTGCCCACCGGTTACTCGTTCAATCTCGACGGCACCAATATCTACATGACGCTCGCGGTGCTGTTTCTCGCGCAGGCCACCAATACGCATCTCAGCCTCGCGCAGGAACTGACTTTGCTCGCAGTGACGATGCTGACGTCGAAGGGTTCGACCGGCGTCACGGGGGCGGGTTTTATTACGCTGGCGGCGAGTCTTTCCGTCGTGCCGACCGTGCCGGTCACGGCGATGGTGCTGATTCTCGGCATCGACCGTTTCATGTCGGAGTGCCGCGCGTTGACCAACACCATGGGCAATGGCGTCGCGTCCATCGTGATTGCCGCATGGGAAAAGGAACTGGACCGCGACAAGCTGAAGGCGGCCCTCGCCGGACCTGCAGCCCGACCCGGCGTCGAGACGCGTACCGTGCCGCTTACGTCCGACGCGACCGTGAGCCGCGTGCCGGAGCGCGAAGCGGGCCACTCGCTCTGATCTCGCGCTTCGGAGTGGCGCGCTTAACGCCGTTACCGGGCATTGCCGCCTGAAAGCGCTGCACGGCGTCGACCACTTCGCTACGCAGTTGCGCCAGTGCCGCCGCATCCGGATCCGGCGGCACGAGACCTTGCCAGAGCAGGTTGCCGAGCGACGCCGCAGTTGCCTCGATATCCACCGCCGTCTGTTTGCGCACGGCGTCCCACAGCACGTGTTCCATCGGCCCGTAAATCGCGGAGCGCAACAGGCCGAGCGGCATGTCGTCGCGTATGTCGCCATGAGCGACGCCTTCGGCGAGCACGTTCATCATGGGCGCCGTGTAACGCCGTTGCAATTGCACGATGACGTCGCCGAATTTGTCGTCTTTCTCGCGGCCTTCGGAAAGAATCAGCGCACAGAGGCCGGTTCCGTCGACCGTCAGCCGGAAAAGATGCGTGCGAACCAGATACGCAAATTTGCTGCGCGTGCCGACGATATGCGGCAGATTGTTTTCCACTTCCGCAATGATCTCGTCATACCAGTTGACGAGCACGCGCACGCAGAGATCGCGCTTGCTGGCGAAATACGTGAAGATGGTCGCTTCCGAGACGCCCACGCGGCGCGCCACTTCGGTCATCGTGGCCGATGCGTAGCCGAGTTCGGAAAACACGAGGCGCGCGGCGTCGAGAATCGCGTGGAGACGCTGTTCGGAGCGCGCCTGAACGGGCACGCGGCGCGAGACACTGGATGCGGACATGGAACGACTGGACTATGACAGTAAGTTGAGTCTAGCTCAAACAATCTGCAGACGCCATGCAATGCGCTATCCATTGCGAGATTAATAACTAAAATCAGGCGAAATGAGCTGCGCCAACACGGCACGTAAAACTTGAGCTAAACTCAAAAAAATCAGCTCAAAGCCGAGGAGACGCCTGCCGTGCCAGCCATTCCAGAGAGCGAAACTGAATCGATCCTCCCCAATCGCTACCGCTCGGTCTTCCGCGAGAATCTGTTCCGCGGGCAGGTCGTTCTGGTGACCGGCGCGGGCAGCGGGCTGGGCCGTTGCACAGCTCACGAACTCGCCTCGCTGGGTGCAAGCGTCGCGCTGGTGGGCCGGAGCGAGGAAAAGCTGCGGAGTGTGGCGGCCGAATTAGCGGAAGACCACGCGGGCGCCGCAGGCCATGGAACGCACAAGACCTACGTTTGCGATATTCGCGACGAACAGCAGGTCAAGCAGACGATTGCCCAGGTGCTGGCAGAACTCGGCCGTATCGACGGTCTTTTCAATTGCGCCGGCGGCCAGTTTCCCGCGAAGCTGGAGAACATTTCGCTGAACGGCTGGGACGCCGTGGTGCGCAACAATCTGCACGGCACGTTCCTGATGTCCCGCGAGTGCTACAAACAGTGGATGCAGGAGAACGGCGGCGCGATCGTCAATATGCTCGCGGACATCTGGGGCGGCATGCCCGGCATGGGACATTCCGGCGCGGCGAGGGCGGGCGTGTGGAATTTCACGGAAACCGCGGCCTGTGAATGGGGTCACTCGGGTGTGCGGGTAAATGCCGTTGCGCCGGGCTGGATAGCATCGGCCGGCATGGACAGCTATAACGAAGAATATCAAGCGTTGCTGCGCACACTCAAACAGAAGGTGCCGCTGCAGCGCTTCGGCACCGAATCGGAACTGGCGAGCGCGGCGGTTTTTCTCCTGTCGGAAGCGTCGGCTTTTATCAACGGCACGGTGATTCGCGTGGACGGCGGCGTGCCGAACGCGCGTCATTCGTGGCCGCTGCCGGAGGCGGATCGCACGGTCGAATACAACGGTTTTGCGCGCTATCAGCCGCCGCGCGGGCTGCAGGACTGAACGCTGCAAGATCGAGATGGCGCGCACTGCAACGCGCGCCACGCCAATGCGGGATTGAAGGAGACACAATGAACCTCGACGGCCAGACCTACGAATCGTTGACGGCACACTTCGCGTGGGACATTCCGGCGCGCTACAACATCGGCGTCGACGTTTGCGATAAATGGGCGGACGGCACGGGCCGTCTCGCACTGATCTACGAAGACGCCGAAGGCCGCGCCACGCGCTACACCTTCGACGACCTGAAAACGCTCTCCGACCGCTTCGCCAATGCGCTGATCGCGAGCGGCGCGCAACGTGGCGACCGTATCGGCATCTTTCTGTCGCAATCGATCGAAACCGCGATCGCGCATCTCGCCGCGTATAAGGCGGGCATGGTGGCCGTGCCGCTCTTCGCGCTGTTCGGCGTGGACGCAATCGAACACCGTCTCGGCGACAGCGGCTCGGTCGCGCTCGTCACCGATCATGCTGGCGTGCAGAAGCTCGACGAAATTCGCGCCGCGTTGCCCGCCTTGCGCCATGTCTTCAGCGTCGATATCGACGCCGACACGAACACGGCCTCCACCGCGCCGCTGCGCTCGTTCTGGCAGGCATTGAACGCTGCGTCCGACCAGTTCACACCGGCCGATACCAGCGCCGACGATCCCGCCGTCATCATCTACACCTCGGGCACCACCGGCAAGCCGAAGGGCGCCTTGCACGGTCATCGCGTGCTGCTGGGCCATCTGCCGGGCGTGGATCTCTCGCAGCAGGGCTTTCCGTCGCACGCCACGCTCATGTGGACACCCGCGGACTGGGCGTGGATCGGTGGCCTGTTCGACGTGTTGCTGCCGTCGTGGCATCACGGTGTCGCGGTGCTGGCGCGGCGCTTCGCCAAGTTCGACGGCGAGGCGGCGTTCGATCTGATGGCGCGTCATGCCGTCTCGCATACGTTCCTGCCGCCCACCGCCTTGAAGATGATGCGCGGGGTCGAGCGTCCCGAACGCTGGACGCTTTCGCTGCGGTCGGTGGCGAGCGGCGGCGAGTCGCTCGGCGAAGAACTGATCGACTGGGGCCGCCGCGCGCTCGGCGTCACGATCAACGAGTTCTACGGGCAGACCGAATGCAACGTGGTGGTGTCGTCGTGCGCGGCGCTGTTCGAGCCGTGCTTCGGCGCCATTGGCCGCGCTGTGCCGGGTCATCGTGTGGTGATTCTCGATGCCGAAGGAAACGAACTGCCGCAAGGCGCGATCGGCGACATCGCCGTCGCATCGCCAGACCCGGTCATGTTCCTCGGCTACTGGGGCAACGAGGCCGCCACGCGCGAAAAATTCCGCGGCAAGTATCTGATCACCGGCGATCTGGGCACGCGCGACGCGGACGGCTTTATCCGCTTCGTCGGCCGCGGCGACGACGTGATCACGAGCGCGGGCTATCGCATCGGGCCGGCGTCGATCGAAGACTCGCTGCTGCGTCATCCGGCTGTGTCGATGGCGGCGGTGATCGGCGCGCCCGATCCGGAGCGGACCGAAATCGTCATGGCCTTCGTGGTGCTGAAAGCGGGTTTTATCGGCGACGCGGCATTGGTGCGCGACATTCAACAGCATGTGAAAACCCGGCTTGCGGCACACGAGTATCCGCGCGAAATCCGCTTTGTCGACGCGTTGCCGATGACACCCACCGGCAAGGTGATACGCAAGGCGCTGCGCGCCGAAGTCGTGCACGCTGGCGGTACCCACAAGGCCTGACTGATGACCACGAGCAAACGTACGATAGCCGCCAGAGCCAACGGCGACGCCACCGCCATGCCGCAAGCCGCCGCGCTCGACGACACCGACCGCAAGCTGCTGGCCTTGCTGGCCGAAGACGCCACGCGTACGTACGCCGAACTCGGCAAGCTGCTATTTCTCTCGGCGCCCGCCGTTCATGAACGCGCCCGACGCCTGAAGAAAGAAGGCGTAATCAAGGGCACCGTTGCCGCGCTCGACGCCGTCAAGCTGAACCGCCCGTTGCTTGCTTTTGTTCACGTGGATACGACGAGCTGGGCGGTCACGCGACAACTCCTCGCGCTGGAAGAGTTGTCGGAGGTCGAGGAGATTCACACCGTCACGGGCGAGAGCGCGATGCTGCTCAAGGTTCGCACGCGCAATACGCAATCGCTCGAGCGCCTGCTGGAACGTATCCATGCGATCGAAGGATTCACGGGCACGCGCAGCTATATCGCGCTCACCACCTATCTCGAGCGCGGACCGAGTCCGGCACTGTAGGCCGCTGTAACCCACCGTTTCATGCGTGCAGCGAGAGGCCTTTGACTGCCTTGTCCACGGCCTTCTTCGGTCCGCGCAGGGCGATTCCCACCAGATCGGGCGTGTCGGCGGGCTCGGCGCGAAACGCTGCGCGGTTGGCTTCGTCGTGGCCGGTCGAGAACATGGCGCGCACATAAACGGCACGCGTCAATTCGCGCTCGACAGCCTGGCGGAACGCGCGCAGCAGCCCGGCACTGTCCGCCTGATACACCATCATCGGCTGACCGAGCAGACGCGCATGCAGACGTCCTGCCGCGTCCTCGTAGGGCTCTCCCATCGCTTCGGGCGCGGCGCCCGCAATGCCGGTTGCGAGAAACGCCGTCACGTTGAGTTTTTGCCAGACCGCCAGATCGTCCAGTACGACGATCGCCACCTTCGTGTCGAATTCCACCACGCCATTGATCTCCTGAAACCGTCGATGTTCGCCGATGCGTGCCGCGAACGCGAAACCGATATGTTAGGGAAAGTACCGTGCGTGTGGCGCGCCTGCGCGCAAATACGAATGCGCTTCGGTCGAGTCGCTTTGGCATGGCGCGGACCACGGGTTTTGCCTGATGCCATTCGGCGTCACGCATGGCGTGCCTGTGGACTGACTGCTGCTGCATTGCAACCACGCGCGACGCCCTGTTCGTCGCACGACAAAGGCGTCGAAGGCGCGCAAAGCCGATGCGTTCGACGCGTCTGCAACATAGGGCAAGTCCCTGGCGTGATTTAGCCGTGCATTACCACTCGCCGCGCGGCCCTCCTACACTTCATTCAAACAGGAGGGGACGCTGATGGCCAAACTCATACACACGATGATTCGTGTCCACGATCTGCCGCGCTCGCTGCAGTTCTATCAACGGGCTTTCAACTTCGATATTTCGCAGCGGCTCGACTTTCCGGATTTCACGCTCGTCTATCTGCGTAATCAGGAAGCCGACTCCGAAATCGAACTGACCTGGAACAAAGGGCGCGCCGAACCCTATTCGCATGGCGACGGCTACGGTCATGTGGCGGTGGTGGTGGACGATGCGAAGGCCGAACGGCAACGTCTGATCGATCTCGGCATGAGCCCCAACGATCTGCGCGAATTTCATCACGACAACGGCGATTTGCTGGCGCGCTACTTTTTCATTCAGGACCCCGACGGCTACAAGATTGAAGTGCTGGAACGCCACGGCCATTATCAATAGCAAAACACAGTGGGCCGCGGTGCGTAGTTGCAGTACCCCACAAGGAGACAGACATGAAGACAACGATCATCCCGATCGTCGAGTCGGAGCGCGCGCGCCAGGTGCAGCGGGTGCATGCCCATGATCACGATCATTCCCACGAACATCCTCATGACCATCGCGCAGCGCAGGCCGCGTCAGCAGCGTTGCGAATACCGCTGACGCGCCGTGAACTGCTGCGCGGAACCGGCGTATTGATGGGCACGCTCGCGTTTTCTTCCGTGTTGTCGACACTCGCGCCGAGCCGTGCATGGGCGCTCGAACTGCAGGGACTGGATACGCACCAGGGCGAAGTGATTCTTGCCTTTACGCGTCAACTCTATCCGCACGCCACGCTCGACAACGCGGTCTACGCGCTGGTCGTCAAAGATGTCGACGCAAAAGCGAAAGCCGACCCGGCCGTGCGCCGCCAGCTCGTCGACGGCGTCAAACAGCTCGACGCGAAGGCCGGTTCGGACTGGCTCACGCGAAGCCCGGACGCGCAGGCGCAGGACGTGGCGGCCCTGGCGGGAACGCCGTTCTTCAACACGATTCGCAGCACCGCGGTGGTCTCGCTCTATGCCAACACCATGGCGTACGCGCATTTCGGCTACGGCGCGTCCGAAGGCGATGGCGGCTACCTGACCAAGGGCTTCAACAGCCTCTCGTGGTTGCCGAATCCGCCCGCGGGTGCGAGCGGCCCGATTCCGACGGATAGCTGATCAGCCAGAACTGCGGAGACTAGACATGAACCAGGACAACAACAAGGTGCGTTTTTCGCACAACGACGACAAGGTCGTCGTGATTATCGGTTCGGGCGCGGGCGGCGGCACGCTGGCGAACGAACTGGCGCAGAAAGGGATCAACGTCGTCGTGCTGGAAGCGGGCAAGCTGCATACGCAGGCCGATTTCACGACCGACGAATGGGGTGCCTTCCAGATGCTCTCGTGGCTCGACAAACGCACCACGTCCGGCACGTGGCGCGTCGCCAAAGACTTTCCCAATCTGCCCGCATGGATCTGCAAGACGGTGGGCGGCACGACGACGCACTGGGCGGGCGCGAGTCTGCGTATCCAGCCGCACGAGTTCAAGGCCAGAACCACGTATGGCGACGTCAAGGATGCGAATCTGCTCGACTGGCCGCTGACCCGCGAAGAACTCGATCCGTACTACGACCGCGCGCAAGCCAAAATGGGCGTGACGCGCACCCAGGGCTTGCCGGGTTTGCCGGGCAACAACAACTTCAAGGTGATGTCGGCCGGTGCGATGAAAGTCGGCTACAAGGAGTGCAATACCGGCCACATGGCAATCAACAGCATCGTGCGTGACGACCGCGCGCATTGCTTCCAGCGCGGCTTCTGCTTTCAGGGCTGCCGCACCGGCGCGAAGTGGTCGACGCTCTATACGGAACTGCCGCGCGCGCAGGCCACCGGACACATGGAACTGCGCACTCAGGCGCATGTGGTGCGAATCGAAACCGACGCGCGCGGCAAGGCAAAAGAAGTGCTCTATTACGACGGCAACGGCAAGTTGCAGCGGCAGAAAGCGCGCATCGTGGCAGTGGCGGGCAATTCGATCGAAACGCCGCGTCTGCTGCTCAATTCGCACTCGAGCAAATTCCCGCAAGGTCTCGCCAACGGTTCGGGGCAGGTCGGGCGCAATTACATGCGTCACACCACGGGCTCGGTGTATGCCGTGTTCAACGACAAGGTCGAGATGTTCAAGGGCACGACGATGGCCGGCATCATCGAAGACGAAGCGGTGTTCAATCCGCAGCGCGGTTTTGCGGGCGGCTATCACATGGAAACGGTCTCGCTCGGCCTGCCGTTTTACGCCGCGTTTCTCGATCCCGGCGCATGGGGGCCGAAGTTCAGTCAGGCGATGGATCAATACGCGTACACGGCGGGCATGTGGATCGTCGGCGAGGACATGCCGCGCGAGAGCAACCGCGTCACCTTGAACACGGACGTCAAGGACCAGTACGGTCAACCTGTGGCCAACGTTCACTTCGACGATCATCCGAACGACGAGGCGATGCGCGAGCATGCGTTCAAACAGGGCACGGCCGTGTACGAAGCGGCGGGCGCGAAAACGGTGTACCGCGTGCCGCCGTATCCGTCCACGCACAATCTCGGCACTGCGCGCATGAGTGCGCGTGCCGAGGACGGCGTGTGCAACAACTTCGGGCAGACGCACGAAGTATCGAACCTGTTCATCTCGGACGGCAGTCAGTTCACCACGGGCGCGGCGGAGAACCCGACCATGACCATCGTGACGCTGGCGATCCGCCAGGCCGATCACATCGCCACCCAGATGAACAGGCGCGCAGTGTAGCGGGGCAGTAGAGCGGCCGGTGTCCGGGTTCGACGCAATTGTCGGGCGACGGATGCCGGCGTATGTTGGTGAGCCAGCGTGACGCGCCGTATTCGTCTGCACGATGCGTGCGGCGCGTGAGTCGCGCAACCAGGAGTGAACGTCATGTGCGGCATTTACATCAACGCCGATCCGATTCTTTACGAATCGCGTACCCGTTCGTTACGGATTCACGGCGTGATCACCACGGTCAGGCTGGAAAATCTGTTCTGGGACGTGCTGCACGAAATCGCGGCGCGCGAAAGCATGACCACCAGCCAGTTCGCCGTGAAGCTCTACGACGAACTGATCGCGTTGCGTGGCGAAATGCCGACCAACTTCGCGTCGTTCCTGCGCGTGTGCTGTTTGCGCTATCTGTCCATGCGGACCGAGAAGAGCGCGCCCGAGATTCTGCCGGAAGCGGCCGCGTCCAGTGAGACGCGGCCCCGCATTCTGAAAACGGTCTGATTAACGGATCGGCCGGTTGCGGCGCGCAACCGCGAGATGGCAAGACCGGCGTGCTACGATGTTTTGCCCAGTGCGCAGAACGTCGGAGACATCGATGCATCCAGAGCATGCCGCCCGTTTCGACCAGCAGTTCGCCCCTCGCATCGCCGAGGCGGTGGCGGCCCTTTTCGCCAGCACGATCCACACTGAAGTGCTGCCCTACGGCGGCCACGGTCATCCCACGCGTGTTCGTATTTTCGCCACACCGCTCGAAAACATCGGCCACTACGCGCATCCGCTGAATCTCTATCTGACATGGGACAGCGACGAGATCGAGCGGCTGATGGAGGCGGGCGGCGAGGCCCGTTTCAGCGCGTATCTGGCCGCGTTGCCGCGCAAACTGCAGGCATGGCGCCACGCGCGCGAACTCGACTTTCTCACGCATACTCAGGGTCAGCCGCTGACCTTGCTCGGCGGACTCGATTTCGAATCCTGATCGGCGAGTGCCGAGACTTCCGCGCCGCGCGTAATGAAAGCGCGGCGTTTTTATTTGGCCGTCAGGCTGTCAAGCCGCCGTGCCGATGCGGAAAAAACTCACGCTTTGCACGAGTCCCGCTGCCTTGGTCTGCACGGAATCCGCCGCGGCCGCCGCCTGTTCGACCAGCGCCGCGTTGCTCTGCGTCACCTGATCCATCTGCGTGACCGCGTCGTTCACTTCGGCAATACCCGTCGCCTGATCGACGCTGGCCGTGGCAATCGCCTCGACGATACGCGTCACACTGCCTGCGCTTTGCACCACACCGTCCATGGTCTGGCTGGCGTGGTTGATCAGTTGCGTGCCGGCATCGATGGTGGCCGCGGATTCGCGAATCAGCGCCTTGATCTCCTGCGCGGCGTCGGCGGAACGCTGCGCGAGGCTGCGCACTTCGCTTGCCACCACCGCGAAACCGCGGCCTTGTGTGCCCGCGCGCGCCGCTTCCACCGCGGCGTTGAGCGCGAGAATATTGGTTTGTGCCGCGATGGCTTCGACCACTGCGATGATATCGACGATACGTTTCGACGCCGCGTCGATCTGGCCCATCGTGCGAACCGCGTCGCTCATCACTTCGCCGCCTTCGCGCGCGGCTTGCGCGGCGTTCTGTGCCAGCGTGGTGGCCTCGCGTGCGTTGCTGGCGTTGCGCTGAACGGAGTCGGTGAAGTGTTGCATCGAGGCGGCGGTTTCTTCGAGCGACGCCGCCTGCTGTTCGGTGCGCGCGGAAAGATCGAGATTGCCCGCTGCGATTTCTTGCGTCGCCGACGAGATGGTGGTCGCGCCTTCGCGAATCTCGCTGACGATATGCCGCAAACGATGATTCATTTCGTTGAGCGCGACGAGCAACTGACCGGTTTCGTCGCGGCTCACCACGGCCACGTCGGCGCGCAGGTCGCCGGCCGCCACCGCTTGCGCCACGCCCACGGCCTGCCGTACCGGCAGCGTAATGCTGTGGCTGAGAAACCACACCGCGCAGGCGCCGATGCCGAGCGAAGCGATCACCACGGAAAGCAGCAGCACGCTGGCGAGCGTGTATGCGTGCTCGGACGCTTCGTTGATCCGCACGCTCGATTCCTGAGCCTGCTGCATGACGGAGGCCACGATGTCGTCGATGGCGGCGGTCGGCGCGCGGTCGATGCCTTTTACAAGACCGTCCACTACGTGGGCCGTATTCGGATCGGCCGCATCGTAGTGTTTGAGCGCGTCGAGGTAGCTGTTCTGCAGCGACGCATGAGTCGCAAGCGCGTTGTCCACACCTTCGACGTTTGCGCCGAGCGCACTCAACTGGTCTTTCAGACGAAGCAGGGCAGCGTGCGTGGTGCCGCTTTCCTTGCTGAAGGCATCACGGTATTTCGTGAATGAAGCGGGATCGGCGCCGCGCAGCAACAGGTCTTTCCACTCCTGCACCTGCTTCTTGAACTCCACCTGAGCGACGCGTGCCGTATCCGCCGCCTGCGCATACTGACCGAGCGATCGCGCCGACTGGATCTGCAACGCGTGCGTGTTCGACAACGCGTGCCAGCCTTCGAGTCCCACGACCGTGGTCGCGGCGAGCAACACGGCGCCGAGCAGCGCCAGTTTGACTGCAATCTTCAGATTTCTAAACAACGTCACAACGATTCCTTTGGCGTGCCGGAGTACGACTTCAGTGGCGATAAAGCGGTGGCGAAACGGTGAGTCTCGCGAAAGAAAAAAAGTGGATCGAGGGTAGGGGGATCGAGCGGCGCGATGTCGTTGGCGTGACGTCTACCTTCTACGCATCTACCGCGTATACGGCGCAAATGTTCCGGACTTGAGCGGGGAATACTTTCAGTTGCTCACCATTTCCCGCAAACGTACGAGTGGCGGCACGCCGCGCGATGAACATTTTTTTGTGCGCGCGGCACGACGGCGCGCAAGCATGTTCTTCGCGCTATTCCTCTGAAGATAACGCTGCCCTCGGCAGCGTCGGCAGCGGCTTTACATCATCGGCGAATGCAGATGATGCGGATGATCGAGCGTCTCGCCGACGATACGTAACGCCTCTTCGCATTCGTCGCGCGTTTTCGATCCGCCGAGACAGACGCGCATCGCATTGGGCGGATTGCCGTCCGTGGAAAAGGCGGCGCCTGCCACCGCTGCAATGCCCTGATTGCGCAATTGCAGCGCCAGTTCGGAGGCGCTCCAGCCGCTTTCGACCGGCACCGGCAGCCACAGGTGAAAGCCGTCCGGATGCGCTTCGTAAGGCCACACGGCGAGCATGCGCGCGGCGATCGCCTGGCGTGCGCGCGACTCGTTGCGGATGGCGTTGAGCATGTCGAGCGCGGTGCCGTCGGCGAGCCATTGCGTCGCGAGCGTGACCGTGAAAGGACTCGCCATCACCGTGGTAGCGCGCAGCGCGCCGGCGAGCCGCTGCGTCTGGCGCGGCGTCGGCGCATGCAGATGCGCGACCCGCAAGCCTGCGCCGAAGCTCTTGGACATGCCCGTGACGTAATACGTGAGTTCGGGCGCGAAGCTCGCGAGCGAATCGGGCGCGTCGAGCGGCAGCATCGCGTAGGCGTCGTCTTCGATAATCGGCACGCTGTAGCGCAAGGCGACATCCGCGAGCGCTTCACGGCGCTTGTGCGTGAGCGTCAGCGTGCTCGGATTCTGCAAGGTTGGGTTGCAGTAGAACGCGCTCGGCTTGTCGGTCTTGCAGAGCGCTTCGAAGGCGTGGGCGAGCGGACCTTCGTCGTCGCGCGGCAGGGCTTGCAGACGCACGCCGAGTTGCGCGGCAATGGCCTTGATGCCGGGATACGCGAGCGTGTCGAGACAGATGGTGCCGCCGGGCCGCGCGAGTTGCGAAACGAGCGCCACCAGCGCGCTGTGAATGCCGGGGCACACCAGCACGTTCTGCGCATCGCAATGCGGCACGCGGCGTTTGAGCCAGGCGGCGCCCGCGTCCTTGTCGGCAGCCGACCCGCCGAAGTCCTGATAGCGCAGCAATTGATAAGGATCGCTGGCGGCCATCAGACGGCCCGCCGAGTCACGCAGACGCGCGGCGTAGTCGGCGGGTTCCGGCGGCGTGTTCATCGACATCTCGATACTGGTGCCGCCCGCGAGCGGCAAGGTGGCGGTGCGTCCGCGCACGAACGTGCCGCTGCCGGCGCGCGAGTCGAGCAGGCCGCGCTTGCGCGCTTCCGCATAGGCGCGCGCCACGGTCGTGTAGTTCAGGTCCAGTTCTTCGGCGAGGTCGCGCAGTCCCGGCAAACGGTCACGTGGACGCAGCCGGCCGGTGGCCAGATCTTCTTCGATCAGATCGGGAATCGCGAGGTAAGCCGGCTTGCGCGTATCGGCGAGACGTTTGATCCAGTGATGTGTCGGGCTACTCATGAACGGCCTTCGGCAAGGTTGGTTGAAATGATCGCATTCGCATGCGATCAATGATCGGACCGATCGTATGTGGTGAATGAGTGCACCACGCCGACACGATCTTTTCGCCGGATCGCACCCGGCTGGTGCGGCGGCGCCGCCCAACGCGTGCTTCATCGGGCGAGCGTCACCCTATGCAACCTTCGCGCCAAAAAATTTTTCAGGTCGACTTCGAATCGAGACGGAATTGATCGTCGATTGATCGCATCGGCGAGGCCGATCAATGGCACAACCGTTGCATTAGAAGAAGTGCGCACGCACTGAAGCGCATCACCTTTTAATTAGCAACCCTGATCGGAGAGTGTCATGCCAGCCGTCAACAAACCGCTGCATCAGAAAGGCGATTACCTGGTCGACTACGAAGAGAAAGTATTCGAGGACGTGAAGGCGGAACCGGGCGAGAAGGCGCTCGTGACGTTTCATACGGTGGCGTTCGAAGGCTCGATCGGCTTCGTCAATCTGCTGCAGGCCACGCGTTTGCAACGCAAGGGCTTCGAAACTTCGGTGCTGCTCTACGGACCGGGCGTCACGCTCGGCCTGCAGCGCGGTTTCCCGACACTCGGCGACGAAGCCTTCCCCGGCCATCTGAACTTCAACAAGCAGTTGATGAAGTTCATGGAAGAGGGCGGCAAGGTCTACGCCTGCCGCTTCGCATTGCAGGCTCTGTACGGACATGGCGAGGCTTCGCTGATCGAGGGTATTCGTCCGATCAGTCCACTCGACGTGCTCGATATCCAGCTGCTTCACCGCAAGGACAACGCGCTGATCATCCATACGTGGACGGTTTGACGCCAGCCAGGTGACCACCATGTCAGAAAAACGTATCGTGCGTGCCGCTGCCGTGCAGATCGCGCCGGACTTCGAGCGCAGCGGCGGCACGCTCGACAGAGTGTGCGAGGCGATCGGCAAGGCGGCGCGCGAAGGCGTGCAGCTGATCGTGTTCCCCGAAACCTTCGTGCCGTACTACCCGTACTTTTCTTTCGTGCGGCCGCCGGTTGCCTCCGGCGCCGACCACATGAAGCTCTACGAAGAGGCGGTGGTGGTGCCCGGTCCGGTCACGCAGGCAGTGGCCGAGCAGGCACGTTTGCATCGCATGGTGGTGGTGCTGGGTGTGAACGAGCGCGATCACGGCAGCCTCTACAACACCCAACTGATCTTCGACGTGGACGGCCAGCTCCTGCTCAAACGCCGCAAGATCACGCCCACGTTTCATGAGCGAATGATCTGGGGGCAGGGCGACGCGGCGGGGCTGAAGGTGGCGCATACCGCGGTGGCGCGTGTCGGCGCGCTGGCGTGCTGGGAGCATTACAACCCGCTCGCACGCTACGCGCTCATGACGCAGCACGAAGAGATCCACTGCAGCCAGTTTCCCGGCTCGCTGGTGGGGCCGATCTTCGCCGACCAGATCGAAGTGACGATCCGTCATCACGCGCTGGAGTCGGGCTGTTTCGTGGTCAATGCGACCGGTTGGCTGAGCGATGCGCAGATCGCCTCGGTCACGTCCGACACGAATCTGCAGAAGGCGCTGCGCGGTGGCTGCAATACCGCGATCGTTTCGCCCGAAGGTCAGCATCTCGCACCGCCGTTGCGCGAAGGCGAGGGCATGGTGATCGCCGATCTCGACATGAGTCTGATCACCAAGCGCAAGCGCATGATGGATTCGGTCGGCCACTACGCGCGGCCCGAGTTGCTGAGCCTTGCGATCAACCGCCGGCCGGCGGAAACCGTGGCGCCGATGCCGTCGTGGTCCGCGGGATCGGGTAGCGGTGTCAATTCAAACGAGGGATGGCGCGATGAACTCCAACGAGACCCTGTCGGCTTCGAGCCGGCAATTGATGACTGAATTGCAGTCGAGCGGCTTGCGGCTCGTGTCTCCGGATGCGGGCGCCGCCAGCCGCCGCGGCGGCGCGGGGCCGTCGGATCACAAGGCGGTGACCGTCGACGGCGTGACGATCATGGTGCCGGTGCATACCAGCACCGCGTGGCACTCGCCGTTCGTCGCGCAGACACCGGACGCGAACGGCACGAGCGCGCTGATGCGCGGCACGATTCCGATTGCGAGCATCAGCTTTCCGAAAGCGCCGCGCTTTTACGGCATGCAGACGCTCGACGGCGTGCCGTATTCGCACATCGCCGCGTTGCATAGCGCCGACGTGCTCGCGACCACCGTGCTGCAAACCTGCATCCGTTACGAGAGCCGCCGCAAGAGTTGCAAGTTCTGCGCGATCGGGCAGTCGCTCGCGGCGGGCCGCACCATCGCGCGAAAAACGCCGGAGCAACTCGCGGAAGTAGCACGTGCCGCTGTTCTGCTCGACGGCGTGAAGCACATGGTACTGACCACCGGCACGCCGCCGACCTCCGACCGCGGCGCGCAGATTCTGTGTGAAAGCGCCTTCGCGATCAAAGCGGCGGTGGATCTGCCGATTCAGGCGCAATGCGAGCCGCCCGACGACGACCGCTGGTTCGCGCGCATGAAAGCGAGCGGCATTGACACGCTCGGCATGCATCTCGAAGTGGTCACGCCCGCCTTGCGCGAACGCATCATGCCCGGCAAGGCGAGCGTGCCGCTATCGCGCTACATGGAAGCCTTTAAAGCGGCCGTCGCGGTGTTCGGACGTGGACAGGTCAGCACCTACATTCTCGCCGGACTCGGCGACAGCGCCGAGGCGATTCTCGCGATCTCGCGCGAATTGATCGCGCTGGGCGTGTATCCGTTCGTCGTGCCGTTCGTGCCGATCAGCGGCACACCGCTCGAAGATTATCCGGCGCCGACGCCGGAGTTCATGAAGTCCGTGCTCCAGCCGCTCGGCGCAATGCTCAAGGAGGCGGCTTTGCGGTCCGTCGATATCAAGGCGGGCTGCGGCAAATGCGGCGCGTGTTCGTCGCTCTCGACGTACGAGGCCTGATCATGTTCGGCGAAGCGATAGCAGGCGAAATGCAGGGCGGCGAATTCGCCGAAGCGCACGAAGTACCTTATGCGCCGAGCGAATTCCGCATCAAGTGGACGACGCTCGACTGGGAAGCCGAGCAGGCCTACAAGCTGCGGCGCGCGGTGTTCTGCATCGAGCAGGGCATTTTCATCGGCGACGACCGCGATCCGGTCGACGATCACGCGCAACAACTGGTGGCCGTGAGTTGCGTGGCAGGCATGCCGGAGCAGGTGGTCGGCACGGTGCGGATTCATCGCGAAGCCGGTGAGGGCAACGTGTGGTTCGGCTCGCGGCTGGCCGTGCATGCGGCGTTCCGGCGTCACGGCAAGATCGGTGCAACCTTGATCCGGCTCGCGGTCAGCAGCGCTCATGCACTCGGTTGCGAGAAGTTTCTCGCGCATGTGCAAAGCCAGAACGTGCCGCTATTTCAGGCCATGCGTTGGGACGTGCTGGCGCAGGAGTCGATGCTGGGGCGTCCGCATCATCTGATGCAGGCGCAACTGGCGGCTTATCCGCCGTGTCTGACGCCGCGTGGCGGTTTCGTCACGCTCACGCAGTCCGCGCGCGAACGGAGTGAGGGATGAACGTAGCCGATCTGGTGGCGAGCCTGCGCGAGAGTCGCGGATTCCGGCACAAAACCGATATTGCCGGCGTGGTCGATTCGCTCGCGCAGCATTTGCCGCACGGCGCGCACGATCTCGACCAGGCCGTTGCGCTCGGCGACGATTGCGCGGCGCTCGTCGATGGCGACGGCTATCTGCTGTTCGCAATCGAAGGCATGGTCAGCGATTTCTTGACGGCGATGCCGTGGTTCGCGGGCTACAGCAGCGTCATGGTCAACGTGAGCGATATCTACGCCATGGGCGGGCGGCCGCTCGCCGTCGTCGACGCGTTATGGAGCGACGGTATCGGCGCCGCGCAGGAAGTGCTCGCCGGCATGGCAGCCGCTTCGGTGGCGTACGGTGTGCCGATTGTCGGTGGCCACACGAATACGCGCAGCGACGCGGCGCAACTGGCCGTGTCGATCGTCGGGCGAGCCAATGCGCTGCTCTCCAGCTTCAACGCGAAACCCGGCGACAGTCTGATGATGGCCGTCGATCTGCGCGGACGCTTCGAAGAGCCGTATCCGTTCTGGAATGCTTCCGTGGATGCGCCGCCGGCTCGTCTGAGAGGCGATCTCGAATGCCTGCCGTATCTCGCGGAAAAGGGCCTGTGCGACGCGGCGAAAGACATCAGCATGGCGGGCACGCTCGGCACCGCGCTGATGTTGCTCGAATGCTCGCAGGTCGGCGCACGCATCGATCTCGCGCGGATTCCCGCCCCCGACAACGTGCCGTTCGAACGCTGGGTCACGGCGTTCCCGAGTTTCGGCTATCTGCTGTCGGTGCGCCCAGAACACGTGGACGCGGTTCAAAAGCAATTCGACGCACGCGAGTTGGCATGCGCCGTGATCGGCACCGTGGACGACACCCGCGAGGTCGTGCTGCATCGGCAGCAGGACGCCGCGACGTTATGGGATTTTCGACGCGAAGCCTTCATCGTTCCGAAGGACGGCGGGCAATGAACACGTCGCGCAATTTGCGTATCGCGCTGCTGACGCATTCGGTCAATCCACGGGGCGGCGTGGTCCACACGCTCGAACTGGCGAACGGATTGAGTGCGCTCGGTCATGACGTGACGGTGTTCGTGCCGGCGGTGGCGGGCGAGACGTTGTTCCGGCAACCGGCGTGCCGCGTGGTGTATGCGCCGATCACGCGTGCACAAACGGATACGGTGGCGATGGTGGAAGCCCGCATCGACGCCTTCAGACACGCCCTGATGGCGCACGACGCAGCGAGCTACGACGTGCTGCACGCGCAGGACAGCATCAGCGGCAATGCGCTGGCGCAGATGAAAGCCGAAGGCGCGATCGCCGGTTTCGTGCGTACCGTTCATCACCTGGATCGATTCGACGATCCGCGTCTGGCCGCGTGGCAGCGTCGCGCATATGAAGACGCCACGAAGGTGTTTTGCGTTAGTGCCAAGTGGACGCGCGAAATGTCGCTGACGTATGGCATCGAAGCGATCACGGTGCCGAACGGCGTGGACGTGTTGCGCTTTTCGCGTCACGCCGATTCGCGCGACGTGGCGCTGAAGCAGCGCTTCGGACTTCGCGACGGTCCGGTGGTGCTGGCCGTGGGCGGTATCGAAGCGCGCAAGAACACGCTCGCCTTGCTCGACGCGTTCGTGCAGGTGCGCGAGAAATGGCCACGCGCGCAATTGTTGATTGCCGGTGGCGCGAGTCTGCTCGATCACGCGGCCTACGCGCAGCGTCTGCTGCAGCATGCGGCGGACTCGGGACTCTTCGTCGGTCATGGCGAAAGCGTGGTCGTGACCGGTCCGCTCGACGACGAACTCATGCCGGCGCTGTTTCGCTGTGCCGACGTGTTGTCGATGGTGTCGCTCAATGAAGGCTTCGGCCTTGTCGTGCTGGAAGCGCTCGCGAGCGGCACGCCGGTCGTGGCGTCGGCGATCGCGCCGTTCACGGAATATCTCGACGACGCCACCTGTTATTGGGCCGATCCGCAGCGGATCGATTCGATTGCAGCCGCGTTGAGCGACGCGCTCTCCGATGCATTGGGCGCGGGCGACGCTACGAGCCGTATCGATTTCGATCACGCCGTTCCCGCCTTGCTCGCGCGTTTCAGCTGGGCGGCGAGCGCCGTGCGTCATGTGGATGCCTATCGCGCGTATTGCGCCTCGCTTGCCAAACGCGCGCCCGCTTTTAATTGACCGAAGGAGCGACCATGCCTGTCATGCACTTTCTGATTCAGTGGCCCGACGGCGGCGAGGCGAATTGCTATTCGCCGTCGCTCGTCATCGGCGATTTTTTCACGCCGGGCGAAGCCTATGCGCTGGACGATTTCGTCGATCGCTCACGGCAGGCGTTGAATATCGCATCGGAGCGCGTGCGCGAAAAATACGGCTTCGCCTGCTCGGCCGCACTGGATCAGCTCGCGCAGATCGAACGCGATGCGGGGCGTTTTCGCGATCAGCCGCAGGCCATGGTCAAGGTCATCGAGTTCAGCTAGCAGTCACTTCGTAGAGGACGCATCATGTCGAACCTAATACAGCAAACGTCAGTGCATGGTCATTACAGCGTACTGGTCGTCGGCGGCGGACAGGCCGGATTATCGGTGAGCTATTACCTCAAGCAGGCCGGCATCGATCATCTGGTGGTGGAGAAAAAAACGGTCACGCACACGTGGCGGCAGCAACGCTGGGACGCGTTCTGTCTGGTAACGCCGAACTGGCAGTGCGCGTTGCCGGGTTATCCGTATCAGGGCGACGACCCGCATGGCTTCATGAAGAAGGATGAAATCATCGCGTATCTCGACGGTTTCATTGCGCAGGTGGACGCGCCGGTTAGCGAATATACGGAAGTCAAACGCGTGAAGCGGCGCGAGGACGGCGTCTACGCCATCTCGACCACGCGTGGTGATTTCACGGCGGATCAGATCGTGGTGGCGTCGGGCGGCTATCACACGCCGATCGTGCCGCGTCTGGCCGAACGTTTGCCCGCGCACATCGTGCAGATTCAGTCGTCGGCGTATCGCAATCCGCAGGCGTTGCCGGAAGGCGCGGTGCTCGTCGTTGGCACGGGGCAGTCCGGTGCGCAGATTGCGGAAGACCTGCATCTCGCGGGTCGCAAAGTGGTGCTCGCGGTGGGCGAGGCGCCGCGCTGCGCGCGTTTTTATCGCGGACGCGACGTGGTCGACTGGCTCGCGGACATGCAGTACTACGACATGCCGGTGGAAAAGCATCCGCTGCGCGAAGGCGTGCGCGACAACACCAATCACTACGTCACGGGCCGTGACGGCGGACGCGATATCGATCTGCGCAAGTTCGCCGCCGAAGGCATGGAACTGTACGGCCGGCTCGACGATCTGCGCGACGGACAATTCCATTTCGCGACCACGCTCGCGGCCAATCTCGACGACGCCGACGACACCTACAACCGCATCAACGCGAGCATCGACGCGTTCATCGACAAGCACGGCATCGACGCTCCCGCAGGCGGTCCCTACGAACCGGTGTGGCGACCCGCAGAGGAGCGCGCCACGCTCGATCTGGACACCAGCGGTATCGCCGCGATTGTCTGGTGCATTGGTTTTACGCCGGATTTCAGCTGGCTCGACGCGCCGGTATTCAACGGTCGCGGCTATCCGGCGCATACGCGTGGCATTACGCCGGTGGAGGGGCTGTATTTCGTCGGCTTGCCCTGGTTGCATACGTGGGGATCGGGGCGCTTCTCCGGCGTCGCGCGCGACGCGGAGTTCATCGTGCAGGCGATTCGCGAAAAGGAACACGAGCGCGCGTCGATGCGCGCTGCGGTGGCGGCATAAGCGGAGTTGATTCGAGTCGAAGCGGGCGCGGCCGCGCAATCCGAGGCCGCACCCGCTTTCGACGATTGAAACTCAGCTGCCGAGCGCCGGGTCGCTCATGCTGCTGCGGCCATTTTCCACGTGACCGGCCAGACGGCGCGTGAAGGTCGGGTCGGTGTCCACCGTGATGGTGAGGTCGTACCAGCCGTACGCGTTGCGTAGGTCGAGATACAACTCGTCGGTGTCGCCGCCGCGCACGGCATGCCTGATGACATTGTGAGCGTCGTACGCGTTCACGATGCTGAACTGGCAACGCGCGCTGCCCGCGTTTTCGAGGCGCAACTGCAGGTTCGCGTTGGCGACGTCGTAGCCTTCCGCCACTTCGGGCCGAGCCTTGTCGGAGCCATGCCAGAAGCCGTGCGCGACCGACTTGCCGGCGAAGCGTCGCAGGAATCCGTTCGGACCGTACACGGTGTAGTCGTACGAGCCGTCGGCGTTCAGCGGCAACTTATCCTGGAGCCGCTTGCCAGCTTCCACCGTATAGGTGCGCGGTGCGTCCAGACTGTGCGCCGTGTACACCAGAAACGCCGCGCCGCTCTTTCCCGTGTTGACGAAGCGCATGGTCAGCGCGTTGCCCGATTCCTCGCCGTGCACGCGCACGAAGAGTTCGTACGGCAGCGCGCGCGCCGCGCGTACGCCGGGTTCCTGCTTCGGCACGGACTGCACCAGCGGCGGCAGCGGCACGTAGTCGGGGTGACGGTTCTGGTCCGGCGGCACGTAGCCGCTCGTGCTCGGCAGATTCGGCAGCGAGTCGTTCGGATTGCTGAAGTTGAATGCGGACATCAGATCGCCGCACACCGCGCGACGCCACGGCGTGATGTTCGATTCGCCGAGATTGTGATGCTCGCCGAAACGCTTTTCGATGAAGCGGATCACCGAGGTATGGTCGAACACTTCCGAGCACACGTACCCGCCTTTCGACCACGGCGACACCACCAGCATCGGCACGCGCGGTCCGAGACCGTACGGGCCGGTGAGGTTCTTCGGATCGCCGGCGTAGATTTCATTGCTGATGTCGACAGTCGAAAGACCGTTGGCGCTCGACGCCGGCGCGAACGGCGGCACCACGTGATCGAAGAAGCCGTCGTTCTCATCGTAGTTGATCAGCAGGACCGTCTTGCTCCACACCTCGGGGTTCGACGTGAGAATCTGCAGGACCTGATCGATGTACCACGCGCCGTAGTTCGACGGCCAGTTCGGATGCTCGGAATAGGCTTCGGGTGCGACGATCCACGAGACTTGCGGCAGCGTGTTGTTCTGCACGTCGCGCTTGAGGATGTCGAAGTAGCCGTCGCCCTTCGCGGCGTTCGTGCCGGTGCGCGCGTTGTCGTACAGCGGATTGCCCGGTTGCGCGTTGCGATACTGGTTGAAGTAGAGCAGTGAGTTGTCGCCATAGTTGCCGATATAGGCGTTTTGCGTCCAGCCCCACGAGCCGTTCGCGTCGAGCCCGGTGCCGATGTCCTGATAGATCTTCCACGAAATGCCCGCGTTTTGCAGCACTTCCGGATAGGTCGACCAGCCGTAGCCGAGTTCGGAGTTGTCGATCACGGGGCCGCCGCCGTTGCCGTCGTTACCCACCCAGCCGCTCCACATGTAGTAGCGGTTCGGATCGGTCGGGCCCATCAGCGAGCAATGGTAGGCGTCGCAAATGGTGAAGGCGTCCGCGAGTTGATAGTGAAACGGAATGTCGGCGCGCGTGAGGTAGGCCATCGTGGTGGTGCCCTTCGAGGGCACCCACTGATCGTAGCGGCCGCCGTTCCAGGCGGTGTGGGTGGTGTTCCAGTCGTGCGCGAGATCCTGCAGGAATTGCAGGCCGAGGTTCGGCGCGCTCGGACGGAACGGCAGCACGTAGCCGAGGTCGGCGGCGAGCGGCTGATACCAGACCGGTTGACCGTTGGGCAGGTTGGTCGTGCGCGTGTCGCCGAAACCGCGCACGCCTTTGAGCGTACCGAAGTAATGATCGAACGAGCGGTTTTCCTGCATCAGCACGACGATGTGCTCCACGTCGCGAATGGTGCCGGTCTTGTTGTTGGCCGGAATGGCGAGCGCGTTGCGAATGCCGGCGGGCATCATGCTCAGGGCGGTGAAGGAACCCGCGGCCTGAGCGGCGGAGCGCAGAAAATCACGGCGATTTTTTGAAGTCATGGTTTTGGCTTTCGATCTTCACAGAAGGAACGAACCATCCGCCGCGCGGCCTCGCGCCGCGCATCGGGTGGGCGCGGAACTCAATCAACGGTATGAATGACGGGTGTGGCGAGCGGCGTCGAGGCGGCGGCGGACAATGCCGCGTCGGCGCTTGAGGCGGATAGTGCGGGCAGTGCTGGCGATTGAATCGTGAGTGACGGCGCCGGTGCCGTGCTGGCGAGCGGGTTCGGCGCAAGAGGCGTCGAGCCGCCGGCGTCGGCGTTATCGGCGGACGTCTGTGCAGCGGCTTGCACCGCTCTGTCGTCGTCGCTGCAGGCGCCGAGCAGGGCGCACACGCCTACGACGCATAGCACGCCAGTCAAACGTTTGCGCTGCAAGCCAACGGTTCGCTTCGACACGACGGACATGGAGATGTCTCCGGCACGGGGGAAGGGCGCCAGGGCATACGCGTGCCCAGGTCAGCGATGCAGGAGATTAATCGCTTACCTGTGTAAGTTTTGTGAAGCAGTGGTGAGTTGTGCGGCGAAGGCGCGCAATGGATGACGACGCAGCGCAAACAGCGCGCGAAGAAGTGAATGGAAAAACGAAGAAGAGCGCCGCCCGTTCAGTCCTGGATCGAGACGATCGCTTCGATCTCGACGGTGATGTTGCCGGGCAATGAGCCGACGCCGACGGCCGAGCGCGAGTGGCGCCCGGCTTCGCCGAATACATCGACGAACAGATCGGAGCATCCGTTGATGACGCGCGGATGCTCGGTGAAGTCCGGCGACGCGTTGACCATGCCGAGCAGCTTGACGACGCGCTTTACGCGCCGCAGGTCGCCGAGTTCGTTGTGCAGCACTGCAAGCAGGTTGAGCCCGACCATCTGCGCGTGCCGGTAGGCTTCGTCCGCGCTGACCGTTGCGCCGACCTTGCCGGTCATCAGCGTGCCGGTGTCGTCGAGCGGACCCTGGCCGGACAGAAACAGCAGGTTGCCCTCGCGCGTGCAATGCGTGAAGTTGCCGATCGGCGTCGGCACTTGCGGGAGCTTGAGGCCGCGCGTGTGCAGCCGGTCGTAGCAGTTCATCGATTGAGTGGTGAGGGTGAGCGGTCGTGGTGGATTGAACGGAGCGGGCGTCAGGCGGCCGGCTCCTGCTCGCGATGCCGCCAGCCGAGCCGCGCTTCGATGCGCGCGGCGACGCTTTGCACGGCCTGCGCGAAACGTTCCGTGTTGAGCGCGGCCTTGGCCTCGGGCATCACGATCGAAATCGTGAAGACGCACGCGCCGGTGTTGTCGAGCACGGGTGCGGCGAGGCACGCCACCGACGCATCGGATTCGCCCACCTGGATCGACAGGCGCGCATCGAGCGCTTCGCGTGCGATTTGCGCGAGCACTTCGGGCCGCGTTTCCGCGCGTCCGGTCGGCGAGTTCTGCGCGTGCTGCGCGAAAAACGCGATCCGTTCGGCGTCCGGCAGGTGACCCACCAGCAAACGGCCCGACGCCGTCCAGTTCAGCGGCACGCGGCTACCGACCCGCGAGGTCACGCGGAAGTGACCGGGGCCTTCAGCCATCTGCTGCACGACCATCATGCCGTCTTCGAGGCCGCAGACCTGCACGGTTTCTTCCACGTCCGCCGAGAGCCGCTCCATTTCTTCGTGGGCGACCGCGAAGTAGTCGAGCGAACTCGCGTAGGTGAGGCCATAACCATAGAGCCTCGAGCCGAGCCAGATCGCGCCATCCACGCGTCGCGCCAGCAGGTTCTTCTCTACCAGGTCGTTGATGATGGAGTACACAGTGGAGAGCGGCGCGCCCACCATGCGCGCAATTTCATAGGCGGTGGCGGGGCGGTTGGCCTGCTGGAGGGCGTCGAGAATCTGCACGGCGCGGTCGAGCGCGCCGGTGCGGGTGCGCGGCGCCGCGCTGCCGGCTTGTTCGCCTTGTGCGGCTTGAACTGCAGAGGCCGGCGCGGCGGCTTCGGGCGCTAAAGATCGGGTCGTGCGAGCCATCGTGCTCCTCTGACGCGGGTTGTTTTTGTCCAGTTGACGCAGGGGGATTGTATGCTAGACTGATCCGCAATTACAACATATATTCCATAACTAAGAAATACCTTGGTCGGAGGCGCTTCATGGACATTCGCTCTCGTTTCGGCTTACGCCCCGTCATCAATGCCTCGGGCACGATGACGGGTCTGGGCGCGTCCATCGTCAGCGCGCCGGTGATCGACGCGGTGGCGCAAGTGCTGCCGCAATTCGTCGAGATCGACGACCTGCAGCGCCGGGCTTCCGCCGTCATTGCCGAGGCTTGCGGCAGCGAAGCAGGCTACGTCACGGCGTCGTGCTCGGCCGCGATCACGCTGGCCATCGCGGCCACCATGACCGGCGACCACCCCGGCCTGATCGAGCGTCTGCCCGACACGCGCGGCATGCCACGCAGCGAAGTGGTGATCCAGACAGGCCACCTCGTGAATTATGGCGCACCGATCGACCAGGCCATCCGTCTCTCCGGCGCGCGTGCCATTCCCGTTGGCGCCGCCACCGAAGCGCACGGCTACCAGCTCGACGCAGCCATCACCGAACACACCGCAGCCGCACTGTACGTGGTTTCGCATCACGCCGTGCAGTTCGGGCTGCTCACGCTCGAAGAATTCATTGCCGTCGCCCATGCGCGCGGTGTGCCGGTCATCGTCGACGCAGCCTCCGAATACGACCTCGAACGATTCATCGGCGCGGGCGCCGACCTCGTGCTGTATTCGGCGCACAAGTTTCTCGGCGGACTGACGGCCGGGATCGTCGCGGGTACGAAAACGCTGGTACGTGCCGCGTATTTTCAGAACGGCGGCATTGGCCGGGGCATGAAAGTGGGCAAGGAAGGCATTGTCGGCGCGATTGCCGCGCTCGAACAATGGCGCCGGCGTGACCATGCCGCAATCCGCGCGCGCGAACGCGGCCACCTCACCTTGTGGCGCGAAACGCTTAACCGCCACGCCGGCGTGCGGGCCGAAATCGACGCCGACCCGACCGGCAATCCGCTCGACCGTCTGAAGCTGCACATCGACGCGACGCAGGCGCGCATCAGCGCATGGGATCTCGCCGACGCGCTCGCGCATCCGCCCGCAGGCGAAGCGCCGGTGATCGTGCGCGACCACGAAGCCGAACTGCATTTCTTCTTTCTCGATCCGTGCAACCTGCATCCTGGCGAAGAACAGATCGTGCTGGCGCGCATCGTCGCCGAACTCGAACGGGCGCAACGCTCGGACCAACCCATCGTGACACCGTTTCATCAACGCGACGCTCGCCGCCTCGCGAGCCGCCGCAACTGGCCTGACTGATTTTCCCGGTCGCAATCCGCGCCCCGATTCTCCAATGGATCGAGGCGGGGACGACCTTTGCCTGAAAGCTGTTCCCGAAGCTGTTTGAGTGCGGCGCTGGGCAAGACCCGGCGCTGCTTCGATTGATCCGTTTAGTACTACTTATATCGCTGGAACATTGACGTGTAACCAGCGTTCGCTTCTCTTTCGACTTGAGGAAACCATGACGCACAAGCAGATTCTTCGTACCGCCATCGCGCTCGCCGCAGCCGGATTCGCCGCACAGGCCGCTCACGCACAAAGCAGCGTGACGCTGTACGGCATCGTCGACGCCGGCTTCACCTTCACCAATAACCAGAAGGGCGAGAAGAACTATCAGGCGACGCAGGGCAACGTGCAGGGCTCGCGCTGGGGCCTGCTCGGCACCGAAGATCTGGGCGGCGGCAACAAGGCGACGTTCCGCCTCGAGAACGGCTTCAACCTCGAAAACGGCGCATCGGGTCAGGGTGGCCGTATTTTCGGCCGCAGCGCATGGGTTGCATTGACCAACAACCGCGCCGGCACGATCACGCTGGGCCGTCAGTACAACAGCGTGCAGGATTACCTGTCGAACATGCAGATCAACGGCGTCGGCGCGATGACGCAGTACGGCAACGCGATCTACGACAACGACGACCTCAACAATACGTATCGCACCAGCAACGCCGTCAAGTACACGACGCCGACGTTTGCCGGCTTCACGGCGAACGCCATGTACGCCTTCTCCAACACGGCGGGCGAATTCGCCAATAACCGCGCGTGGAGCGTGGGCGCCGATTACGTGAACGGTCCGCTGCATCTCGACGCTGCGTACTCGCTGGTCAATCAGCCGGCCAGCAACACGGCCGGCGCGGCGCCGTCGGACAACTACTACGGCACCAGCTCGTCGATCATCAGCGGCGTGAAGCGCAACCAGGTGTGGGGCGCGGGCGCTTCGTACGTGTTCGGACCGGCCACGGCCGCGTTGTTGTACACCAACTCGCAATTCCAGTTGCTCACGGGCGGCAGCCTGCGTTTCGCCAACTACGAAGCCAGCCTGAAGTATCAACTCACGCCCGCCACGCTGCTCGCACTCGGCTACATCTACACGACGCAGAACACGAGCGGCAGCACGGCAACGAACGCGCATTACAACCAGTTGAGCCTGGGTGGCGAGTATTTCCTCTCCAAGACCACGGACCTCTATCTGAACGGTATCTATCAGCGCGCGTCGGGTTCGACTGCATGGATCGAAGGCATTTCGAATCCGTCGAGCAATAGCGGCCAGTTCGTGACCGTCGCCGGCATCCGTCACAAGTTCTAACGCACGCAGCCCGCGCCGCGCCATCCACGATATCCCGCGCGACGGGAGCGGCGGCGCGGTTCTTCCCTCTCAGGAGCATTCATGGCGACCGTTCAAGGAAGTCTGTTACTCGTCTATGCATTGATCGCCATCATCGCGCTCGTCGTGCTGATCGCGCGCTTCAAGATGAACCCGTTCATCACGTTGATGATGGTGTCGGTGGCGTTGGCGCTGGCCGTCGGCATGCCGGCGACGTCGATTCTCAAGTCGTTCGAAACCGGCGTGGGTGGCACGCTCGGCCACATCGCCATCGTGGTCGGTCTCGGCACGATGCTCGGCAAGATGATGGCCGAGTCGGGCGGCGCGGAGCGCATCGCGCGCACGCTGATCGGCCTCTTCGGTCCGAAGAACGTGCATTGGGCGATGATGTGCATCGCCTTTCTCGTCGGCTTGCCGGTGTTCTTCGAAGTGGGCTTCGTGCTGCTGATTCCGATCGCGTTCAACGTGGCGCAGCGCACGGGCACGTCGATGATTCGCGTCGGCATTCCGATGGTGGCGGGTCTTTCCGTCGTGCACGGCCTGATTCCGCCGCACCCGGCGGCCTTGCTCGCCGTCACTGCTTATAACGCGGACATCGGTCACACGATTTTCTACGCGCTGATCGTCGGTATTCCGACGGCGGCCATCGCGGGTCCGCTGTTCTCGAAGCTGATCGCGCGTTTCGTCGTGCTGGACGGCATCAACCCGATGGCGCAGCAGTTCATCGAACAGGACGCAAAACGTTCGCAACAGGAACTGCCGGGCTTCGGCATCACGTTGCTGACGGTGTTGCTGCCGGTTCTGCTGATGCTGGTGGGCAGTTGGGCCGACGCGATCGTGCCGGCGAAATCGGCGGCGAATAACGCACTGCGTCTGATCGGTCACCCGGATATGGCACTGCTGCTGGCCGTGCTGCTCAGCTTCTGGACTTTCGGTAAAGCGCGCGGCTTCAATCGCGAGCAGATCCTCAAGTTCACCAACGAGTGTCTTGCACCGACCGCGAGCATCACGCTCGTGGTGGGCGCGGGTGCGGGCTTCGGCCGCATTCTGATCGACAGCGGCGCGTCGAAGGCGATCGTGGACGTAGCGACTGGCGCGCACGTGCCTCTGCTGATTCTCGCGTGGCTGGTGGCGGCGCTGATCCGCGTGGCGACCGGCTCGGCCACGGTGGCGATGGCAACCGCGGCGGGCATCATCGCGCCGATCGCGGCGGCGGCCGCGGGCACCGTCGGCGGCGTGCGTCCCGAGTTGCTGGTGCTGGCGACCGGCGCGGGCTCGCTGATCCTTTCGCACGTGAACGACGGCGGCTTCTGGCTGGTGAAGGAGTACTTCGGCATGAGCGTGCCGCAGACGTTCAAGACGTGGACCGTCTGCGAAACCATCATCTCGATCACCGCGCTCGTGTTGACGCTGGGTCTGTCGACGGTGGTGTGAGAAAAAACGGCCTGCGCTTCGTTCACGGCAGGCCGTTTTTCAAGGTGCCGACGCGCGGCGCGGCGTCTACTTCTCGAGGTTCAGGAACGGCAGCGGCGCGCCCGCGCCCATGTAGGTCGGCAGCTTGCCGTCCCAGCGGTTGATGGCCTGCAATTGCAGGTACTCCTGACCGCCGTTCGTCTTCACCGCCTGCGCCTGAATCGCGATGGATTCCGCTTCGCCACGCGCCTTGGCGATCTGCTGGTCCGCTTCGAACTTCACGCGCGCGAGTTCGCGTTCGGCCTGCTCGGCACGCTGGCTCGCCGTCACTTTCGCTTCGATCGCCTGATCGAATGCGGCGCTGAACTTGAAGTTGGTGATGTTGATGTCCTGAATCAGGAAGCCGTAGCCTTTGAGTTTGGTGATGAGGCCGGCCATGATTTCGCTCGACACTTCCTGGCGCTTCGTCACCAGTTCCTCGGCAGTGAAGCGCGCCGCGACCGCCTTGAATACTTCGAACATGGCGGGCTGCACGTACGACGCCTCGTATTCGAGCGAGGGCGCCATGGCGAACAATGCGCGAACCTTGTTGGGATCGACGCGATAGTTCATCGTGAGATCGGTATGCACCGATTGCAGATCTTTCGATGCCGCTTGTGCGCCTTCCACTTTCGCCACGTCGAGTCCGATAAAGACTTCATGGACGCGCGACACCGGACTCACCAGATGCGGACCTTCCGATAGCGTTTCCGCTTCGATATGTCCGAATGTCGTCACTACGCCGATCCGCGATTGCGACACCTGTGTAAAGCACGAAAACAGCAGACCCACGGCAATGACGCCGATAAATGCGATCACGCCATAACGCATTTGCGGCACGTGATCTTTGCGCATCGATTTCGATGCGAATACAACGGCTGCGCCGATAATGACGGCGAAAAAAAGAACGACGATGATCTGGCCCATGTCAGTGATCTATCAGATGAGAGAACGCAAAGGAAGGCAGGGCGGTGCGATTATCCACGTGCAACCGGCCCTGTAGAAAGGTGCAACGGAAAATGGAAAACAGAAAGACAGGCAGTGGTTCTGCAAGTTGACGTGCGTGTGCATTGAGGCGTGTGAATTCACTCAACGGTTTTGTACTTTTTATTAACGGGCCATTAAAGAAATCAGCGACATTGCCGCGAAGTCTACAAGCATTCCGAATGCTTTTGCAATGGCATCGTCAGGAGTAAAGATTCAGTCGCGCATGAACGACGTGTTTCGAGTGAGGTAGTTTTATTTACGAGGCATAAAAAGCCGCGCGATCGAAGCGCGGCTTTTAACCTTCCCGGCGCTCGGCACCAGGCGCATTCATGCGGCGGCGATATTAACGCTGCGCGCAGATAAAGGCGGCGATGGCTTCGTTCAATGCATCCGGTGCGTCGCGATGCGGCGAGTGTCCGCATGCGTGAAGTTTGACAAGGCGGGCGTGAGGAACGTGTTGCGCAATAGCATCGATTTGCGCCATGGTGCCGTAGTTGTCGTCGTGGCCTTGCACGGCGAGCAGCGGCTGGCTGATTGCCGCAAGCTCGCGCGTGATATTCCAGTCGCGGAAAGCCGGGTCGAGCCAGATATCGTTCCAGCCGTAAAAGGCGGAATCGACGTCGGCGTGGTAACGGCCGAGCTTGTTGCGCAACTCCGTGGTTTCGTACGACACCCTGGTCTGCGCGATACTCGACACCGAGAGATCTTCGACGAACACGTGCGGCGCGATTGCCACCGCACCCTCAAGCGCGTCGGGATGCAGGGCCGCGTAAAGCAGCGCGATCGATCCACCGTCGCTATGGCCGACGAGCCACATGCGCCGGCGTTCGGCCGGACCGATATCGAGCGCGTCGAGCAGGGCGGGAAGAACGTCGCGCGCCTGTTCGCTCATGAAATCCACTGGCCATTTGACGTCGTGTGGACGGGGCGTGGACAGTCCATAGCCGGGCCGCGAATAGACGAGGCCGCGCATGCCGAGGCGCTCGCATAGCTGCTGCGGCCAGTCGCGCCACATCGCGATCGAGCCGAGGCCTTCATGCAAAAAGACCACGAACGGCGCCGCACTAGCCGCCGCGCTAGCCGCCGCATTCAACCAGCGATATTCGATGCGCAGCGATCCGCGTGCCGCGGTGGCGGGAAGCTCGGCGAAATCGCCGGCGCTGGCGCCGGTGGAAGCGTTAGCGGCGTTAGCGGCACTCTGCATGGATCATCCTGAAACGGTTATGACTGTTCGCGCAGCTTGAAGCGTTGAATCTTGCCGGTCGCGGTTTTGGGCAGATCGTCGGTGAATACGATGTCGCGCGGGTACTTGTGCGGCGCGAGCCGTCCCTTCACGAACTCCTTCAACTCCTGCGCCAGTATCTCAGACGGCGCGAATTCGCGCTTCAATACGACGAACGCGCGCGTTTTTACGAGACCGCCGTGATCGACGCCGACCACGGCCGCTTCGAGCACGGCGCCGTGCTGCACCAGCACCATTTCCACTTCCACCGGCGAGACATACTGACCGCTGACCTTGAGCATGTCGTCGCTGCGGCCGGCATAGACGTAGCAGCCGTTGGCGAGGCGGCAATATTTGTCGCCGCTGCGAATCCATTCGCCGAGAAACGTGGCGCGCGACTTCTCGCGATTGCTCCAGTACATCAACGCGGCACTCGGGCCTTTGATAAACAGATCGCCGACTTCGCCGTCCGCCACGGCGCGCCCGGATTCGTCGCGCAGTTCGACTTCATAGCCGGGCACCGGACGGCCGGTCGTGCCATATTCGACCGCGCCGGCGCGATTCGACAGGAAGATGTGCAGCATCTCGGTCGAGCCGATGCCGTCGAGAATCTCGCAGCCGAAATGCGCGGTAAAGCGCTCGCCGATTTCGCGCGGCAAGGCTTCGCCGGCGGACGTGCAGATGCGCATGGCGACGTCCGCGCGTGCTGGCAGTGAGGGCGAGACGAGCATGCTGGCGTAGAGCGTGGGCACGCCGTAGAACACCGTCGGCCGATAGCGCACGAGCCGCGCGAAAATCGCGTCGGCGGTGGGACGCTCGGCCATGAGGACCGCCGTGGCGCCGACCGACAGTGGAAACGTCAAGCCGTTGCCGAGACCGTAGGCGAAGAACAGCTTGGCCGCCGAGAACACCACGTCGCTTTCCACGATGCCCAGAATCGGCTTGCCGTACAACTCGGCGGTCCAGTAGAGATTGGCGTGCGTATGCACGGTGCCTTTCGGTTTGCCGGTTGAGCCCGACGAATACAGCCAGAACGCGATGTCGTCGCAGCCGGACGCGGCGCATTTCGCGGCGGGTGTTGCGGCGTCGATCAGGTCCGCGAGTACGGGCAAATCAGACGACGCATCCGGTAAAGGTTTCGACACGACCAGTTGGCAGCCGTCGTGGTCCGCTTCGGCCATCGCAGCCGTGACATTGCCGAGCAATGCGCCGGAGGCGATCACGGCGCGCGCGTGGCTGTGCGTGAGCATGTAGACGTAATCGGCGGTGCTCAGCAGCGTGTTCGCGATCACCGGTACCACGCCGGCATACAGAGCGCCGAGAAAAGCGACGGGCAACTCGATCGTGTCGAGCATCACCAGCAGCACGCGTTCTTCGGCGTGGATGCCCAGCACGCGCAAGGCGCTGGCAAAGCGGCGGGCGCGGTCTTCGAGTTCGCCGTAGGCGAGGCTGGCGGTGTCGTCGATATAAGCGGTTTTGGCGGCGCGCGGCTGGTTCAGACGGAACAGGTGGGCTGCGAAATTGAATTGCGCGGGCGGCGGCTCGACGCTCGGGGCGGGCTGATGTGCCGCCGGTTCCAGCAGGGCTTCCATGTGTCTCCTCCAACGGGTGGGGGCGGTCCGGCGGTTATGTGCTCGTGAGCCGCAATGCGCTTTTATTCAGGGTGACTAATCAAATATTCCATTGCGTCAATGCGGGGCAAGCGGTGATTCAGTGTGGCGGCTGGGCTGGCCCGGTGCGTCCGTGAATTCGATCGCGCCTTGCGGCAGCAGATACAGCACCAGCGCCTGACCATTCGAGACTGTAGGGCGATGCGCGCTGCCGGGACCGTAGACGCACCAGCCTGCCGCGTGGCCGTCGAAGGTGGCGCCTTCGGTGAGCGGCATGATCAGATCGATCTCGCCGTTGGGGTGAACGTGATGCGGGCCGGCAATATCTTTCATGTCGACCACGTCGACGGAAAAGCCGTGAGTGTCGGGCAGCGCCTTGAAAATGCGTCCGTAGCGGATGCCGCCGCCTTCGCGATTGCACAGCCAGCCTTCGGCGACGCCGCTTCGGCAAGCCGCTGCGAGTTCGCGAAACGTTGGGCTGCCGGCGGGCCAGGTCGAGTTGAGCCATGTCGCCAGATCGGCGTCGAGCGGGCGTCCGGCAATTTGCGCGGTAATGCCCGCAATCAGGCTTTGGAAGTCATGTGGGGACATGCGAGCCTCCAGGCCGACGCGGCCGCATTCTGATTCATGCGGGTCGTCGCGCCGTCTCCGTGACGCTGCCGGAATAGTGCGGCAGCGTTTGTTATTGGATCGATATTTGGCGAAAATTAACCGTTCACCCGGTGCGTGTCAAGCACTATAGTACATGTACCGAAGTTGAGAGGCAGATAAACATGAATCAGAATTACTCTCCCGCGCAGCTGGACGAACCGGCCGACGACGAAGCCGGCCGCGTCGCCAAAGGCGAGCGCGATCCTTTCCTCACGGCCATGGGGGAGCGTGTGCGTTTGCTGCGCGCGCGCCGCGGCATGACACGCAAGACGCTGGCGAGCGAAACCGGCCTGTCGGAGCGGCATCTGGCGAATCTCGAATCCGGGGTGGGCAATGCGTCGGTGCTGGTATTGCGGCAAATTGCAGCCACGCTGAACTGTCCGCTGGCCGAAGTGATCGGCGACGAAACCACGGCTTCCGCCGAATGGCTACTGATCCGCGAATTGCTGCAAGGGCGCGACCAGGCGGCTTTGCAGCGCGCGCGCGTGGCGCTCGCCGAGATGTTCGCGCAGGCCCCGCGCGATCCGCATCGCAAGGACCGGATTGCGCTGATCGGCCTGCGCGGCGCCGGCAAATCCACGCTTGGGCGCATGCTGGCGCAGGAGCGCAAGGTGCCGTTCGTCGAACTGACGCGGGTGATCGAGCAACTGGCGGGCTGCCCGCCGTCCGAGATTCACTCGCTGTACGGGGCGAGCGCCTACCGGCGCTACGAGCATCGCGCGCTGGAGGCCGTGATCCAGGAGCACGAGCGCGCGGTGATCGCGTCGCCGGGCGGGCTGGTGTCCGAATCGGGCACGTTCAACGCGCTACTCTCGCACTGCTACACGGTGTGGTTGCAGGCCACGCCGGAAGAGCATATGCGCCGGGTGGTCGCGCAAGGAGATCTGCGGCCGATGTCCGGCAACCGGGAAGCCATGGACGACCTCAAGCGCATTCTCGCGGGACGCAGCGAGTTGTACGGCCGCGCCGACATGACCTTCGACACCAGCGAAAAGACGCTCGCGGACGCCTATCTGCAATTGCGCGACCGGCTCGCGGCAAGACTCGCGGCGGAAACGCCGGACGAAACACGCGTGATGTGACTCGGCAGTTAGAGGCGGCTCGACTCGGCGTTTACCCGCGCGCCCAGCACTAACATGCACTAAAATGCTTTACATGGGTGTGACGATGCACTATTGTTCAAAAAACAAGATTTGCATCGTCCAGTCAGGAGACGCCCCATGTCCACAGCAGAGACTGTCCTCGCGCCGGCCGCGCGGGTCGACTACCGCACCGATCCCTCGCAATACAGGCACTGGAAGCTGAGCTTCAACGGCCCGGTGGCGACGCTCGGCATCGATATCGCCGAAGAAGGCGGGATTCGCGACGGTTACAAACTGAAGCTGAATTCATACGATCTCGGCGTCGATATCGAACTGCACGACGCCATCCAGCGCATTCGTTTCGAGCATCCCGAAGTCAGAACGGTGGTGCTGACGAGCCTCAAGGACCGCGTGTTCTGTTCGGGCGCGAACATCTTCATGCTGGGTCTCTCCACGCACGCGTGGAAGGTCAATTTCTGCAAGTTCACGAACGAGACGCGCAACGGTCTGGAAGACTCGTCGCGCCATTCGGGTTTGAAGTTTCTCGCGGCGGTGAACGGCGCCTGCGCCGGTGGCGGCTACGAACTCGCTCTCGCGTGCGACGAAATCTATCTGGTGGACGATCGCTCTTCGTCGGTCTCCTTGCCGGAAGTGCCTTTGCTCGGCGTCTTGCCGGGCACTGGCGGTCTGACTCGCGTCACCGACAAACGCAAAGTGCGTCACGACCGCGCCGACATTTTCTGTACCGTGGTGGAGGGCATTCGCGGCGAGCGCGCAAAGGAATGGCGTCTGGTGGATGAAGTCGTCAAACCGAATCAGTTCGATCAGGCCATTCAGGCGCGCGCGCTCGAACTCGCGCAGCAAAGCGATCGTCCCGCGGACGCCAGAGGCGTGACGCTCACGCGCATCGAGCGTACGGACCGCGAAGACGGGCTCACGTACAAAACGCTGGACGTCAGCATCGATCGTGCGAAGCGCGTCGCCACGTTCACCGCAAAAGCGCCGCCAACGGCGCAACCGGAAGACATCGACGCCATCGTCGCGGCCGGCGTGAACTGGTGGCCGCTGCAATTCGCGCGTGAATTCGACGACGCGATTCTGTCGATGCGCACCAACGAACTCGAAGTCGGCACCTGGATTCTGAAAACCGAAGGCGACGCGAGTCATCTGCTGGCCGTCGACGCCACGCTTATGCAGCACCGCGACCACTGGTTCGTGCGCGAGACCATCGGATTGCTGCGCCGTACGCTCGCGCGTATCGACGTGTCGTCGCGTTCGCTGTTCGCGCTGATCGAGCCGGGCTCGTGTTTCGCGGGCACGTTCGCGGAACTCGCGTTCGCTGCGGATCGCACGTATATGGCCGCGCTGCCGTCCAACGAAGACGAGGAACCGGCGCTCACGCTCTCGGAAGTGAACTTCGGTCTTTATCCGATGGTGACGCATCAATCGCGACTCGCGCGCCGTTTCTACGAAGAAGCGGCGCCGCTCGATGCGGTGCGCGCGAAGATCGGTCAGGCGATCAGGCCGGTCGAAGCAGAGCGTCTCGGTCTGGTGACGGCGTCGCCGGACGACATCGACTGGGCCGACGAAATTCGCATTGCGCTCGAAGAGCGCGCGGCGATGTCGCCCGATGCATTGACGGGACTCGAAGCCAATCTGCGCTTCAACGGTCCGGAGACGATGGAGACGCGCATTTTCGGCCGTCTCACCGCGTGGCAGAACTGGATTTTCAACCGGCCGAATGCAGTGGGCGAGAAGGGCGCGCTCAAGGTGTACGGCAAGGGCAGCAAGGCGCAATTCGACGTCTCGCGCGTCTGATTCGCGCAGCGCTTCATTCCGACCGGGCACTACGTTTTCGACCAGGATATCGATCATGTCAACCATCAATTACAGCGACAAGATTCCGAACAACGTCAATCTCGCCGACGACCGCGCCTTGCAGCGCGCGCTCGAACAGTGGCAGCCGAATTTTCTGTCGTGGTGGGGCGATATGGGCCCCGAAGGCTCGCACGGCTACGACGTTTATCTGCGCACGGCGGTGAGCGTCGATGCGGGCGGCTGGGCGCATTTCGATCACGTGAAGATGCCGGACTACCGCTGGGGCATTTTTCTCACGCCCGGCGAGCAGGACCGCAAGATCCATTTCGGCGAGCACAAGGGCGAGGCCGCATGGCAGGACGTGCCCGGCGAACACCGCGCGAATCTGCGCCGCATTATCGTGACGCAGGGCGACACGGAACCGGCCTCGGTCGAACAGCAGCGGCATCTGGGGCTCACTGCGCCCTCCATGTACGACCTGCGCAATCTCTTTCAGGTGAACGTGGAAGAAGGGCGGCACCTGTGGGCCATGGTGTATCTTCTGCATCGTTATTTTGGACGCGACGGTCGTGAGGAAGCCGAAGCATTGCTCGGCCGTCGTTCGGGCGACGACGACAATCCACGCATTCTCGGCGCGTTCAACGAAAAGACGCCGGACTGGCTCGCGTTCTACATGTTCACCTATTTCACCGACCGCGACGGCAAATTCCAGTTGTCCGCGCTGGCGGAGTCGGGCTTCGATCCGCTTGCACGCACCACGAAGTTCATGTTGACCGAAGAAGCGCATCACATGTTCGTGGGCGAATCCGGCGTGTCGCGCGTGATCCAGCGCACCGCCCAGGTCATGAACGAACTCGGCACCGACGACGTCGCGAAGATTCGCGCGGCCGGTGTGATCGACCTGCCGACTATTCAGCGTTATCTGAACTTCCATTACTCGGTCACGATCGACCTGTTCGGCGCGGATCATTCGTCGAATGCGGCCACGTTCTATAGCTCGGGCCTGAAAGGCCGCTACGAAGAAAACAAGCGCGACGACGATCATCGCCTCGACGGTCAGAGCTATAAGCTGCTCGATGTACAGGACGGCAAGCTGACCGAGCGCGAAGTGCCGATGCTCAACGCGATGAACGAAGTGCTGCGCGACGATTACATCAAGGACTCCGTGGCGGGCGTGGGGCGCTGGAACAAGGTGCTGGAAAAAGCCGGCATCGATTTCCGCATGACGGTGCCGCACAAGGCGTTCAACCGGCAGATCGGCACGTTCGCGGGAACGCGGGTGTCGCCCGATGGACGCGTGGTGAGCGAAACCGAATGGGCCGCCAATGAAGCGAAATGGCTGGCCACGCCGGAAGATCGCGCCTTCGTTGCATCGCTCATGGGACGCGTGTCCGAGCCCGGCAAGTTCGCCAACTGGATCGCACCGCCGGCCATGGGCGTGAACCGGCAGCCGGTGGATTTCGAGTACGTACGCTTCAATTAAGAGTAGAAAATAAGCGCAAAACTGAGCGGAAGCTGGAGGAAGTCATGAACGGTCCAGTATCGGTCGAAGTTCTCAGGCAGCATCTGATCGATCCGGAAATCTGCATTCGCTGCAATACGTGCGAAGAGACTTGCCCGATCGACGCGATCACGCACGACGACAACAACTACGTGGTCAAGGCGGATATTTGCAACGGCTGCATGGCCTGCGTGCCGCCGTGTCCCACGGGTGCGATCGATAACTGGCGCACGGTGCTCAGAAGCGACGCGTACCCCATCGACGAGCAGTTCACGTGGGACGTCTTGCCCGAACAGAATACGATGGCCGTCGCCGCAACCGACGAAGCCGCGGCCGCCAATGACGCGACAGGCGACGCACCGGCGGAGGCGAGCGGCATCGAAGTGGATACCGTACGCGGGTCGGTCGTGCCGCCGTGGTCGGCTGCCAAACCGTACGTGAATCTCTACACGCACAAGCAGCCCACGACCGCGACCGTGGTGGGCAACTACCGGCTGACAGATGCGTCGACGCAAAGCGACATCCACCATATCGTGCTCGATTTCGGTTCGATGCCGTTTCCGGTGCTCGAAGGTCAATCGATCGGCATTCTGCCGCCCGGCGCTTCGGGCGATGGCCGCGCGCACCATGCACGCCAATACTCGATCGCGAGTCCGCGCGACGGCGAGCGGCCCGGTTACAACAATGTCTCGCTGACAGTCAAACGCGTAAGCCAGCAGCACGGCGACACGATCGACGGCGTCTGCTCGAACTACCTGTGCGACCTGAAGAAAGGCGATGTCGTCAACGTAATCGGGCCGTTCGGCGGCACCTTCCTGATGCCGAATCATCCGAACTCGCATCTGCTGATGATCTGCACCGGCACGGGTTCGGCGCCGATGCGCGCCATGACGGAGTATCGCCGTCGCCGTCGTCTGAAAGGCGCGACCGGCAAACTCATGCTGTTCTTCGGCGCGCGCACGAAAGAGGAACTGCCGTATTTCGGCCCGCTGACCAATCTGCCGAAAGACTTCATCGACACCAATCTCGCGTTTTCCCGCACGCCGGGGCAGCCGAAGCGCTACGTGCAGGACGCGATGCGGGAACGTGCGGTCGATGTGGCGCAGATGCTCAGGGACGACAGCACCTATATCTACGTGTGCGGCCTCAAAGGCATGGAAGACGGCGTGCTACAGGCGCTGAAGGAAATCGGCGAGCAGCATCAGATGGACTGGGACGTGTTGTGGGCGAAGCTGAAGCGCGAAGGGCGCTTGCATCTGGAAACCTACTGAAGCGAAGAAAACGCAATACGTGTCGAGCTAAACCGATATGGCCGCAGCGCTTGCAAGCGCAACGCGGCCATTTTCTATTTCGCGGCGGGCCTCTCGCGCGACGCCGGAGAAATCGCGCCGCACGCCCGAATCACCAGTTGCACGACTTCTTCCGTGGTGGCCTCGAACGCCTTCTGCGTCAGCGCGCGTTTGCCCTTGAGCGCGCGGATCTGCGCGTCGAAGTCGGCGTAATGCTGGGTCGTGGCCCAGATCATGTACATCAGCGTTTGCGCATTGACCGGCGCAAGCAGGCCGCGCGCGATCCAGTTGTCGATCACTTTCACGCGGCTATCGAGCCACGGCTTCACACGGCCGGTGAGAATATCTTCCATGTGTTCGGCGCCGTGGATGATCTCGCTCGCCCACACTTTCGAGCCGAGCGGACGGCGGCGCGACAATTCCATTTTCGCGCGCACGTAGCCGCCGATTGCCTCGACCGGATCGTCGCTGCATTCGAAGGTATCGGCGGCGCGATGCCAGTCTTCGAACAGGTCTTCGAGCACGCGGCGATACAGGGCGAGCTTCGTCGGGAAGTAGTAATGCAAGTTGGCTTTCGGTAAGCCGGCGCGCTCCGCGATCATCGCGGTGCTGGTGCCGTCGAGTCCGCGCTCCGCAAAAACCGCTTCCGCGCAGGCCAGGAGATGCGCTTCGTTGGACTCGCGGATGTGTGCCTTGCGGCGCCGCAAAGGTAACGGCTTTTCTTCGTTTTCAGCTTCGGTTTCGGTGATGTCGGCAGCCACGTCGTGGTCTCTCATGTTGGCCTTCGTCGGCATCCGTGCCGCGTCGCGCTTCATTCTAGTCGTTTGAGCGCCGATCGACACGCGCATTCGCTACCCGCGAAAAAGTCGTGTTGCGCTGCAATGGCACGCTTCTCGCTATGTTTCTCAGCGCACGAAAAGCATTGATTTGGCGAAGTTAATCGGCTACAACCTGTCCAACTGGACAGGATTGGAGAAGCGGGCGAGACCCCAGGGTTTGCCCTCTCCAGATCGAGCGAATCCGGACTTCGGGTGTGCACCGCCGCCGTGCGGGGGCGCCCCAAAAATTGTCGCCGATGCACCAGTTTCATGTCGGTTCACCGAAAGGAGCGAGACGAATGAACGCGGTATCCGAAGCGCTGAAAACCGCTGGGCCCAGCACCTCGATCAAGGTCGACGGCAAGCGTCTGTGGAACAGCCTGATGACGATGGCGAAGATCGGCGCGACGCCCAAAGGCGGCGTATGCCGTCTCGCGCTCACCGACCTGGACAAGGAAGGGCGCGATCTGATCGTCGGCTGGGCGAAGGAAGCCGGCTGTACCGTCAGCGTCGACCAGATGGGCAATGTGTTCATGCGGCGCGCCGGCCGCAATCCCGACGCGCTGCCGGTCATGACCGGCTCGCACGCCGACTCCCAGCCGACGGGCGGCCGCTTCGACGGCATCTACGGCGTGCTCGGCGGACTAGAAGTGATTCGGAGTCTGAACGATCACGGAATCGAAACCGAGCATCCGGTCGAGGTCGTGATCTGGACCAACGAGGAGGGCTCGCGCTTCGCGCCGGCCATGGTGGCCTCGGGTGTGTTCGCCGGCGTTTTCACGCTGGAATACGGGCTTTCTCGCAAGGACGTGGACGGCAAGACCATCGGCGAAGAACTGCAACGGATCGGTTACGCGGGCGACGTGCCGTGCGGCGGACGGCCCTTGCATGCAGCCTTCGAATTACACATCGAACAGGGGCCGATTCTCGAAGCCGAACAGAAAACGATCGGCGTGGTGACGGACGCGCAAGGCCAGCGCTGGTATGAAATCACGCTGACCGGACAGGAGGCGCATGCGGGCCCGACGCCGATGCCGCGTCGTCGCGATGCGCTGCTCGGTGCGTCGCGCGTGGTCGATCTGGTCAACCGCATCGGCCTCGATAACGCGCCCTTTGGCTGCGCGACAGTCGGCATGCTGCAGGTCTATCCGAATTCACGCAACGTGATTCCGGGCCGCGTATTTTTCACGGTCGATTTCCGTCATCCCGACGACGCCGTGCTCGCGAAAATGGATGCCGCCTTGCGCGAAGGCGTGGAAAAAATCGCGAGCGGCATCGGCCTCGAAACCGAACTCGAACAGATTTTCTACTACGCGCCGGTAGCGTTCGACGCCGCCTGCGTGAGTTCCGTGCGCGCCGCGGCCGAACGCTTCGGTTATCCGCATCGCAACATGGTGTCCGGTGCGGGACACGACGCCTGTTATCTGTCGCAGGTGGCGCCCACGTCGATGGTGTTCGTGCCATGCGTGGACGGGATCAGTCACAACGAGATAGAAGACGCGACCTTCGAATGGATCGAAGCGGGCGCGAACGTTTTGTTGCACGCCATGCTGGAGCGTGCATGCGAGCCGGTTTCATAAACCTTTTGCAGTGACGGCAATGCCTGCTTGATCCGTTTCACCGTAGTGCCCATAAAACACGCCGTCCCGGCTCCGTTCGAACGTAGCCGGCGGGAGCGGCTACGTCCTCACATCGAAGAAGGAACGCGTATGGCCATCAAGCAAACCGGCGATATAGCCGCCCAACGGCTGTCGCCCGAACAGCTTTCGTGCGAATTCGCCGACGTCGCGCCGCTACTCGACGCGAGCGCCGCCGCCGCAGCGGCGAGCCGCTGCCACTACTGTTACGACGCGCCGTGCGTGAACGCGTGTCCCACGCAGATCGACATTCCCAGCTTCATTCGCAAGATCGGCAACGGCAATCTGAAGGGCGCGGCGGTCGATATTCTCTCGGCGAATCCGCTGGGCGGCATGTGCGCTCGCGTGTGTCCCACCGAGATTCTTTGCGAAGGCGCTTGCGTGCGCAATCATCAGGACGCGAAGCCAGTCGCCATAGGTGCATTGCAACGTCATGCAACCGATTGGGCGATGGCGCGCGGCGAGCCGCTCTTCAAGCGCGCGGCCGACACGGGCCGGCACGTGGCGGTGGTCGGCGCGGGGCCGGCAGGTCTCGCGTGCGCACACAAGCTGGCGCTCGCGGGTCATCGCGTGACCGTGTACGACGCGCACGAGAAAGCGGGTGGACTGAACGAATACGGTATTGCCGCGTACAAGACCGTCGACGATTTCGCGCAGCGTGAAGTGGCATGGCTGTGTTCGACCGGCGGCATCACGATCGAACAGGGCGTGTCGCTGGGCCGCGATTTCAGCCTCGACGTGCTGCGCAAACAGCACGACGCGGTGTTTCTCGCTATCGGCCTGACGGGCGTGCGCGCGCTCGCCATGGAAGGCGAAGACCTGAGCGGCGTGATGAACGCGGTCGATTTCATCGAGCGTATCCGTTCGGCGGACGACGTCGGCACGGTGGCGGTGGGCCGGCGCGTGGTCGTGATCGGCGGGGGCAATACGGCGGTGGATGCGGCCGTGCAGAGCCGCAAGCTCGGCGCGACGTCGGTGACGATGGTGTATCGGCGCGGCGTCGAGTCGATGAGCGCGACGTGGGCCGAGCGCGAGTTCGCGCAAACCTGCGGCGTGACGCTCGTCACGCATGCCACGCCGATGCGGCTCATCGGCGCGGATGGCGTGGTGACGGGTGTCGAGTTCGAGCGCACGTCGAGCGAGGGCCATCAGGAGCGCTTCGTGGTGGAGGCCGACATGGTGCTCAAGGCCATCGGCCAGACCCTGGTGCCCGTGGGAATCGACCATGAATTGCTGACGCTCGACGGCAGCCGCATTGCGGTGGACGGCAGCGGCCTGACCTCGCTGCCGAACGTGTGGGCGGGCGGCGACTGTGCGGCAAGCGGTGGTGTCGATCTGACGGTGCAGGCCGTGCAGGACGGCAAGATTGCCGCCGCCGCGATCGACGCGCATTTTGCACGGACGGCGATCAAGGCGGCGTGAGCCGTCTCGCCCAGGTCAGACAGAACACGTCAGTACACCAGATAAAAATCAGCAGTCCCCAAGGAGCCGAACATGGCCGATTTGCGCTGTACGATTGCCGGCATCACTTCGCCGAATCCTTTCTGGCTCGCCTCTGCGCCGCCGACCGACAAAGCCTATAACGTGAACCGCGCATTCGAAGCGGGTTGGGGCGGCGTCGTGTGGAAAACGCTCGGTCTGGACCCGCACGTGGTCAACGTGAGTTCGCGTTATGGCGCGGTGCAGTGGAACGGCCAGCGGATCGCCGGGCTGAACAATATCGAACTGATTACCGACCGGCCACTCGACGTGAACCTCAAGGAAATCGCGCAGGTGAAGCGCGACTGGCCCGATCGCGCGATGATCGTCTCGCTGATGGTGCCGTGCAACGAGCGCGACTGGAAATGGATTTTGCCGCTCGTCGAAGATACCGGCGCCGACGCGGTCGAACTGAATTTCGGTTGCCCGCACGGCATGAGCGAGCGCGGCATGGGCGCGGCGGTGGGACAGGTGCCCGAATACGTGGAGATGGTGACGCGCTGGGTCAAGGAAGGCACAAAGCTGCCCTGTCTCGTCAAGCTGACGCCGAACATCAGCGACATCCGTCTCGGTTCGCGTGCGGCCTACAAGGGCGGCGCGGACGGCGTCTCGCTCATCAACACGATCAACTCGATCGTCGCGGTGGATCTCGACGCCATGTCGCCGCTGCCGATGGTGGACGGCAAGGGCACGCACGGCGGCTATTGCGGACCGGCCGTGAAGCCGATCGCGCTGAACATGGTGGCCGAGATCGCGCGCGATCCGGAAACGCCGAATCTGCCCATCTCCGGCATCGGCGGTATTTCCAGCTGGCGCGATGCCGCAGAATTCATGGTGCTGGGCGCGGGCAGCGTGCAGGTGTGCACGGCGGCCATGCACTACGGCTTTCGCATCGTCACCGATCTCGCCGACGGCCTGTCGAACTGGATGGACGAAAAGGGCTACGCTACGCTCGACGACATTCGCGGCCGGGCCGTGCCGAACGTCACTGACTGGAAATACCTGAACCTCAAATACGACATCAAGGCGCGCATCGATCAGGACAAGTGCATCCAGTGCGGCCTGTGCCATATCGCCTGCGAAGACACCGCGCATCAGGCCATCATGAAAGAAAAAGATGGCGTGCGGCATTTTGAAGTGATGGACTCCGAATGTGTGGGCTGCAATCTTTGCATGCACGTGTGCCCGGTCGAACAATGTATTTCGATGGAGCGGGTGGACAACGGCGAGTACGCGAACTGGACGACGCATCCGAACAACCCGTCGCGCGTGAAGGCGGGCGACGCGGACACCGGGTCTGGTCAGGCCGGCACCGAGGCGGCTGCGGAACCGGCGCACGCCCATGCGGCCGCGAAAGCGGCCTGAAAACAGACGTAAGAACGCGGCACCCGGCCTGATGCGATGTTTTCCTCAAGCCTCGACGCGCGACCGGCAGCACTATTAAAAACGCGTGTTGGGCTCAACGATCCAGTGGAGATCTTTCGATGAAGCAGACAGTGCAATCCGTCGACCCGCAGTTCGCGGCCGGCGCGCAAGGCAGCAGTCTCTACAACGACGACCTTGCGCCGACCGGCACCGCGCAGCGCACGTGGCGGTGGTATCACTTCGCGGCGCTGTGGGTCGGGATGGTGATGAACATCGCGTCGTACATGCTCGCGGCCGGCTTGACGGAAGAGGGCATGTCGCCGTGGCAGGCGGTGATGACCGTGCTGCTCGGCAATCTGATCGTGCTGGTGCCGATGCTGCTGATCGGCCACGCGGGGGCGAAGCACGGCATTCCCTATGCCGTGCTGGTGCGCTCGTCGTTCGGCGTGCAGGGCGCGAAATTGCCGGCCATGCTGCGGGCCATCGTCGCGTGCGGCTGGTACGGCATTCAGACGTGGCTCGGCGGCAGCGCGATTTATACGCTGCTGAACATTCTCACCGGCAATGCGCTGCACGGCGCGGCCTTGCCGTTTCTCGACATCTCGCTCGCGCAGCTCGCGTGTTTCCTCGCGTTCTGGGCCTTGCAGATTTACTTCATCGTGCACGGCACGGATTCGATCCGCTGGCTCGAAAGCTGGTCCGCGCCGATCAAGATCGTGATGTGTATCGCGCTGGTGTGGTGGGCGACCTCGAAAGCGGGCGGCCTCGGTTCGATGCTGTCGGCGCCGTCGCAATTCGTGGCGGGCGGCAAGAAAGAAGGCCTGTTCTGGGCGACATTCTGGCCGGGTCTCACCGCCATGGTCGGTTTCTGGGCCACGCTCGCGTTGAACATTCCCGACTTCACGCGTTTTGCCAGAACGCAGCGTGACCAGATCGTCGGACAGTCGATCGGTTTGCCGGTGCCGATGGCGCTGCTCTCCGTCATCTCGGTGGTGGTGACGTCCGCCACGGTCGTGATTTACGGCAAGGCGATCTGGGACCCGATCGACCTGACGAGCCGCATGACCGGTATCGGCGTGGGCGTGGCGCTCATCATCCTCACGCTCGATACGATGTGCTGCAATCTCGCGGCCAATCTCGTCGGTCCCGCTTATGATTTTTCGAGCCTGTGGCCCAAGGGTATTTCGTATCGCGTGGGCGGCATGATTACCGCCACCATCGCCATCGTGATGATGCCGTGGAAGATTCTCGCGACCACGCAAGGCTATATCTTCACGTGGCTGGTCGGCTATTCGGCGCTGCTCGGTCCAGTGGCGGGCATTCTGATGGTGGACTACTTCCTGATTCGCGGCACACGGCTCGATCCGCGCGAACTGTTCGACGAGCACGGCGAATACAGCTATACGGGCGGCTGGAATATCGGCGCAGTGGTGGCGCTGGTGATCGGCGTGTTGCCGAATCTGCCGGGCTTTCTGCATACCGCTTTTCCCGCATCGTTCCCGAACGTGCCCGCGATCTTCAATACGGTCTATACGTATGCGTGGTTCGTCGGACTGGCGCTGGCGTCGATCGTCTACAGCGCGTGGATGAAACTGAGCAAGGGACCGAGCGCGCGGGTGGCGCGTGCATAGCGCGCATTGCACATCGGTTTGGCGAGGCCGCACGAAAACGTCGTGCGGGCAGTACGGAAAACCAGTAGTTCATAAGGAGGCGGCAACATGACGACCCTGATTCGCGGCGGCACGATTATCGACGCGGAGAACACGTACCGTGCGGACGTGTTGTGTGCGGACCCTCAGGACGGCGGCACGATCCTGCAGATCGGAGTGGACCTGGAAGCGCCGGCGGGCGCGACGATCGTCGACGCGGGCGGTCAGTACGTGATGCCCGGCGGTATCGATCCGCACACGCACATGGAGTTGCCGTTCATGGGCACCACGGCCAGCGACGACTTCTACACCGGCACCGCGGCCGGTTTGTCGGGCGGCACGACCAGCATCATCGACTTCGTGATTCCGAGCCCTAAGCAGCCGCTGATGGAGGCGTTCAGGGAGTGGCGCGGCTGGGCGGAAAAAGCGTCGGCGGATTACGGCTTTCACGTTGCCGTGACCTGGTGGGACGACTCCGTTTATCGCGACATGGGTACGCTGGTGCACGAGCACGGCGTCTCCAGCTTCAAGCACTTCATGGCCTACAAGAATGCGATCATGGCCGACGACGAAGTGCTGGTGAACAGCTTCTCGCGTTCGCTCGAACTCGGCGCGCTGCCTACCGTGCATGCCGAGAACGGCGAGCTGGTGTTCCAGTTGCAGCGTCAACTGCTGGCGAAAGGCTTCACGGGACCGGAGGCGCATCCCTTGTCGCGTCCGCCGGAGGTGGAGGGCGAGGCGGCCAATCGCGCGATCCGTATTGCGCAGGTGCTGGGCGTGCCGGTGTATATCGTGCACGTGTCCGCGAAAGATGCGGTCGACGCCATCGCGCGTGCCCGCAGCGAAGGTCTGCGCGTGTTCGGCGAGGTGCTGCCGGGCCATCTGGTGATCGACGAAGCGGTGTATCGCGATCCCGACTGGACGCGTGCCGCGGCGCACGTGATGAGCCCGCCGTTCCGCTCCGCCGAGCATCGCGAGGCATTGTGGCGCGGTTTGCAGGCGGGCCAGTTGCACACCACGGCCACCGATCACTGTGTTTTTTGCGCGTCGCAGAAAGCCATGGGCCGCGAAGACTTCACGAAGATCCCGAACGGTTGCGGCGGCGTGGAAGATCGCATGGCGGTGCTGTGGCATCACGGCGTGAATTCCGGACGTCTCACGCCGAACGAATTCGTGAAAATCACCTCGACCAACGCCGCGCAGATTTTCAATCTGTATCCACGTAAAGGCGCGGTGCAGGTCGGTGCGGACGCTGATCTGGTGGTGTGGGACCCGCAGGCGAGCAGAACGATTTCGGTGAAGACGCATCATCAGAAAGTCGACTTCAACGTCTTCGAAGGCATGACCGTGCAGGGCGTGGCCATGCATACGCTGACACGCGGCGCGTTGGCCTGGACCAACGGCGACCTGCGCGCCGAGCGCGGCGCCGGGCGCTATCTGAAGCGTCCGCCTAACCCCGCTTATTTCGACGCAATCCGCGTCGCCAATAAGCTGAAGGAACCGCATCCGGTGGAGCGGTAAGCGCTTTGCAGTAGCCGGCCCCGCGCGCGCGATCGGCCATGATCGCGCGCCATCTTTCCTGAAGCCGCCACGCGCTCCCCTGCTGCGCCTGGCGGCCCCTCCCGCGTTTTCCCCGATGGCGTGCGCCCCGTGTTCCGTGGTGCGATGCATGCCGCGTCTGCGACTATCTGCTATAAAGTCGAAACCCATGCTGCGCCGGAGGCTCCGGCTGTCCGCTTAGCACGAATGCGCATATTGATCGGAAACCTGATCCTTTGTAAAAACGCAGACCGTTTGCTACAGTCCGCCCACTCCGCCGGGCCCGAGTGGGCCGGCGGGCGCCGACGAAACACAAGACCTAGCAACCGACGTCGCACTCTTATCGGAGCCACCTCATGAAGTCGATTCGTTCCATTCTGCTGATCGCGCTGCTGCAAGCGGTGACCCTGAGTTCGGCTTTCGCCGCCGACGAACTCGCGCAGATCAAATCCGCCGGCGTGTTGAAGATCGGCACCGAAGGCACCTACGCACCTTTCACGTTCCATGACGAATCGGGCAAGCTGACCGGTTTCGACGTCGAGATCGGTACCGAGATCGCCAAACGTCTGGGCGTGAAGCCGCAATTCGTCGAAGGGAAATGGGACGGTCTGATCGCCGGTCTCGACGTGAACCGCTACGACGCGGTGATCAACGAAGTGGCCGTGACCGATGCGCGCAAGGCCAAATACGATTTCTCCGAGCCGTACATCACGTCTCACGCTGCGCTGATCGTGGCGTCGGACAACAACACGATCAAGAACTTCGACGACCTGAAAGGCAAGAAGTCCGCCAATACGCTGACCAGCAACTTCGGCAAGATCGCGGTGGCCCATGGCGCGAACGTGATCCCGGTGCAGGGCTTCAACGAGTCGATCGATCTGCTGACCTCGGGCCGCGTCGACGCGACCGTGAACGATTCGCTCTCGTTCCTCGACTTCAAGAAGCACAAGCCGGACGCGAAGGTGAAGATCGCCGCGATCGACACCTCGCCGGACAGTAGCGATAAATCGGCGGTGCTGGTGCGCAAGGGCAGCCCCGAATTCGTCGCCGCACTCGACAAGGCGCTGGCCGACATGAAGAAAGACGGCACCTATGCGAAGATTTCGCAGAAGTACTTCGGTAAAGACGTCTCCCAATAAGCGTCACGCGCGAGTCTGAATCATGCCGGCATGGTTGCATCTGATGGCGCAGTCGCTGTGGCCCCTGCTGTACGCGGGGCTCGTATTCACCGTGCCGCTCACGCTGGCGTCGTTCGCCATCGGCATTGCGCTCGCGTTCATCGTGGCGCTGGTCCGGCTATTCGGACCGAAGTGGGCGATCGCGATCGTGCGCTTCTACGTGTGGCTGTTTCGCGGCTCGCCGTTGCTGGTGCAACTATTCGTCATTTTCTACGGCTTGCCGAATGTCGGCATCGTGCTCGATCCGTTGACGGCGGCGATCATCGGCTTCTCGCTGAATGTCGGCGCGTATAACTCCGAAGTGATTCGCGGAGTGATCGAGTCGATCCCGAAAGGGCAGTGGGAAGCGGCGTATTCGATGGGAATGACGCGCGAGCAGGCATTGCGTCGCGCCATTCTTCCGCAGGCCGCGCGCGTGGCGCTGCCGCCCCTGTCGAACTCGTTCATTGCGCTCGTGAAGGATACGTCGCTCGCGGCGGTGCTCACGGTGCCGGAAGTTTTTCAGGCCGCGCAACGCATTGCGTCCGTCACTTACGAACCGCTGATTCTCTATACGGAAGCGGCACTCGTGTATCTGGTGTTCAGTTCGGTGTTGTCTTCCGCGCAAGTGCGGCTCGAGCGCAAGTTCGGCCGTCATGCACTTTTCCAGGCGGGCAACTAATGATCCGACTGGAAAAAATCGACAAGTACTTCGGCGAGAACCGGGTTCTGAATTCGGTGAATCTGCAACTCGAGCCGGGCAATGTGACGGCGTTGATCGGTCCGTCCGGCAGCGGCAAAAGTACGTTGTTGCGCTGCGTGAATCTGCTGGAAATTCCGGAGTCCGGTTCACTCGAACTCGGCGATCAGCGCCTCGAATTCAGCCGTGAAAGCAAGCCATCGCGTGAGACGGTGCTCACCATTCGTCGTCGCACGGGTATGGTGTTCCAGAACTTCCAGTTGTTTCCGCATCTCACGGTGCGGCAGAACGTCATGGAGGGTCTGCTGACCGTGTTGAAGTGGGACAAGGAAAGGGCCGCCGCCCGCGCGGAAGAACTGCTGCAAAAAGTAGGCATTGCGCAGAAGGCGGACGCGTGGCCTTCCACGCTGTCGGGCGGACAGCAGCAACGCGTGGCGATTGCCCGGGCGCTGGCGCCGTCGCCTGAAGTGCTGCTCTGCGACGAACCCACGTCCGCGCTCGATCCAGGTCTCGCTGCGGAAGTGGTGGACGTACTCAAGCAACTCGCCACCGAAGGCATGACGATGCTGATGGCGACGCACGATCTGCGACTCGCTGCAACGATCGCGCGTGACGTGGTGTTTCTGAACAATGGCGTGATAGTCGAGTCCGGTCCATCGCGCGACGTGTTCATGACGCCGCGAGAAGCGGAAACGGCGCGTTTCGTGTCGACGCTGACCCACAGTCTGCCCGACGCCTGGACGCAATAGAACACCCGGCTTAAAAAACGGAATGCCCCGCGAGTTGCGAGACTCGCGGGGCATTTTGCTTTGGACACCGGAAGATCGGGTGAAAAAGAAAAGGAGCGCTCTCGAGCGCTCCTTCGATACTGCCGTTTCCTGTGAAGCCGCGCGGAATCTTGCGCGGCTCTACAGGATCATGCTTTCACTGCGAAGCATCGGACGTACTCAAACAGCAGCACGCTCCGCTTCGCCGTTCAGTGCCACGTCGAAAAAGCCTTCCTGTGCCGCTGCATTGGCGCGTGCATAAGCGCGGTTCACGCCGCTGATCACGGCGCGAATCGAAGCCGTCACCAGATTGGCATCGACACCGACACCAAACGCGCTGCCCGCGACATCCGCGCCTGCCATCTCGGCCACGGCAATCGCCTTGGCATCGGCGCCTTGTGTCAGGGCGCGCTCTTCGTAATGCTGCACACGCACCGGCACACCCATCGCGTGCATCAGCGCGTCCAGCGGACCATTGCCTTCGCCGTTCAACACGCGGCGCGTGCCGTGAATATCGACGGTCAGCTTGATGCGCGCGCCGTCGCCGTTTTCGGACAGGCTATGGCTCACGTAACGCACCGGTGCGTGGCTTTCCACGTATTCCTGCTGGAACAGTTCCCAGATCTGCGCGGGCGTGACTTCCTGGCCGCTGTCGTCGGTGAAACGCTGCACTGCCGAGCTGAAATCGACCTGCAAACGACGCGGCAACACCACGCCGTAGCTCTGCTCGAGCAGATAGGCAATGCCGCCCTTGCCGGACTGGCTGTTCACGCGAATCACGGAGTCATAGGTGCGGCCGAGATCGCTCGGATCGATCGGCATATACGGCACTTCCCACATGGCGTCCGGCTTCTGCACGGCAAAGCCCTTCTTGATCGCATCCTGGTGCGAACCCGAGAACGCCGTGAAGACCAGATCGCCGACGTACGGATGACGCGGATGCACCGGCAACTGCGTGCATTCCTCGGCAGTGCGCGCGACTTCGTTGATGTTCGAGAAGTCGAGTTCCGGATCGACGCCTTGCGTGTAGAGGTTCAACGCGAGCGTGACGAGGTCGACGTTACCCGTGCGTTCGCCATTGCCGAACAGGCAGCCTTCGACGCGATCCGCGCCGGCCATCACTGCCAGCTCGGCTGCAGCGACGGCGGTGCCGCGATCGTTGTGCGGATGCACGGAGACGATCAGCGAGTCGCGTCGCGCGAGATTGCGGTGCATCCATTCGATCTGGTCGGCGTAGACATTAGGCGTCGACATTTCGACTGTCGCCGGCAGGTTGACGATGGCCTTGTGTTCGGGCGTCGGTTGCCAGATGTCGAACACGGCGTCGCACACTTCCTTGGCGAATTCGATTTCCGTGCCGCTGAACACTTCCGGGCTGTATTGCAAGGTGAAGTGCGTTTCCGGCGCGGCGTCGGCGAGACGCTTCATGGTGCGCGCGGCATTTTGCGCCAGCTCTTTCACGCCGCTTTTTTCGAGGCCGAACACGATGCGGCGGAATTCCGGCGCCGTGGCGTTGTACAGGTGGACGATCGCGCGCGGGACACCGCGCAACGATTCGAACGTGCGCTCGATCAGGTCGTCGCGCGCCTGGGTCAGCACTTCAATGGTGACGTCGTCGGGAATATGGCCCCCTTCGATCAGCTCACGCACGAAATTGAAGTCGGTCTGCGAGGCAGACGGAAACGCGACTTCAATTTCCTTGAAACCGATCTGCACCAGCGTCTTGAACATGCGCATCTTGCGTTGCGCGTTCATCGGCTCGAACAGTGCCTGATTGCCGTCGCGCAAATCGGTGCTCATCCAGATCGGCGCGCGCGTGATGCTACGCGACGGCCACTGGCGGTCCGGCAACTGGACGGGATTGAATGCGCGGTACTTGGAAGCAGGGTTCTTCAACATTTTCATCATCCTTGGGTTCGACTAGCTTGAAGTGTCGACCGGACGACGAAAACGCAAAGCAGGGCCGCCGGTCGAAAACCGGGGCTGGGTCAGTTACTGGGGAATTCAGCGGAGCTTCGGGTGTTTCAGTTGGAAGCGCGCAGCAGCAGACCTAGCCCGGTAGAGCGGGCTAGTAGTAGCGATAGGGTGGTCTGAGCGCGGTACATAGTGCGCAATAAAAACATATTATTGAGACCGCGTCAAGCGCCGGACGCGGCTTCGTCTGAGGATTGCTGCCGTGTATCGGTGCTCAGCGGGACGGTTTGACGAACCGCAAGGTCATGCGATCCGATTCGCCGATGGCTGCATAGGTGGCCCGTCCGGCGTCGCCGCCTTCGTAGGTCGGCGGCAGCGACCACACGCCATGCGGATAATTTTTCGTGTCGCGCGGATTGGCGTTCACTTCGCTTTCGCCGGCCAGCTCGAAGCCCGCCGCGCGCGCGTGGTCGATTACGTACGCCTCGGTGACGTAGCCGGTGTCGATGGTTTGCTGCAGCGAGGTGCCCGGCGCCGCCCGATGCTCCTCGACGCCCAGTATTCCGCCCGGCTTCAGCGCCGCGTAGAAGGCGCGCAGGTTTGCGTCGATCTGGCCATCCTTGATCCAGTTGTGAATGTTGCGGAAGGTCAGCACGCGGTCCACGCTGCCATTCGCCGGAAAACCGTCGAACTTGCCGTCGTGCAGCGTGCCGACGGTCACGTTTCCGTACACCGCGGGCGACGCCGCCAGCCGCTGCGCAAAGGCGGTTCGACCGGACTGGTCTTCCGCTGCCAGCGACGCGTTCGGGCTGTCGTACTGCGCTTCGAACAGTTTGCCGTGGTCGCGCAGATACGGGCCGAGAATGTCGGTGTACCAGCCGCCGCCCGGCGCGATCTCCAGCACGCTGGAAGACGGCGTCACTTCAAAAAAGCTCAGCGTTTCCCTGGGATGACGGTAGACGTCGCGCGCACGCGCCTTGTCGGTGCGCTGCGGTCCGGAAATTGCGGCGTCCAGTGCGGCGGGATCCACATTCGCGGACGGCGCCGACACCGGCGGCGTGGCGCAAGCCGCAAGCAGCATCAGCGCGCCGAGCATGCCCAGCGTACGGCGGAGAGCGGGTCGGCGGCGCGGCCGGGCAACGGGCTGGCCGGAGTGGGCGAGCGGGGCGCTTTCGCTGTATCGGGCGTACTGGGCGTGGAGCTTGGGAATAGTTTGGCTTTTCATGACGTCTATTATCAGGCGCGATCCGGACGGAAAGAAATCGGCATTTGGCATAAGGATAGATGGCGGTTCGGTTTCCGTGAGCGCTCGCGTCATGGACGGCCAGGTCGAATCCGAAGCCCGGCGCCGCGCGTATAACCAATGTGATCGGCGTGTGCCGCGTGCGCACGATCGCCTGAACCGGCTCCGCGGCCACTAGCGCTTTCTCATCCATTTTGCTGGAGGCAGATATGAAACAAGCATCGAGGATCCCGGCGGCATTGCGGGCCGTGTTGTGCGTGGCCGCGTGTGCGCTTGCTGCGCAAGCCGGCGCTCAGGGGCTGAGCGTACAGGACGACGTCAACGCGCCGCAAAACAGCACGCGACTGATGCCGAACGCGCCGCGCGGCAGCGAATATCCGACGCATGGCAACCAGCAGGCGGGCGAAATGAATCTGAACCCGACCGATCCGCGCGCGCAGCTCGTCAACGGCCTGCCGAATCACACGAATTCCGGCGGCTATGGATCGCCGCTCGCCGGAGTGCGTACTTACGTTCAGCCGCAGACGCCGTCGAACTAAAGCGAATGCAATTGGTGGCCGTGCTGCATCGCGCGCTCGTCGCGGCGCATCCTGCATGGACCATGCCGTCTTGCCGGATAGGTGTGCCGGCCTGTCGTCGTCAAAGGCCGAAAACGAATGGCAGCGTGCCGTTCTGCACGATGACCGAGACGCCGATGACGATCAAAACCAGCGGTAGCAACGTGTTGCCGTAGCGCCGGATCGGTGCGCCCAGCAGCGGATGCCCGACCAGCCAGACCGCGCCCGCGCACCAGACACCGATCATCAACACAAAAACCAGCGAAATGACGGCGCTTTCGCCGTGGGCGTGGCTCGCGTAAAGCGGCACGTAGACGGCGAGGTTGTCGGAACCGTTGGCGATTGCCACGCACGCCACCGTCCACCACGACGATCCACGGGCGATGCGCCGCGTTTCCTGCTCGTCGTCTTCCTTGTGCGCGCTGGCTCGGCAAAACGTTTTGCGTCCATGCCACGCTTTCGAAACACCGACGCCGATCGGCAGGATGCCCAGTAGTCCCACGTAGCCCGCGGGCAACCGCGTCAGCAGGGCGGCCAGCAGGAGCGCCGCCGCGATCAGCGCCAGCGAGCCGATGAACTGCCCGCCGATGACCTGCGCCCGCCTGCCGCCAGGCTCGGACAGGAACGCCAGCAGCACGAACAGGTTGTCGACATTGGTGGCGGCATACGCGGCGATGGCGAGCAGGGCAAGGCTGAGCATGCGGGAAGGCCGTTGAGTCGACTGGTTGAGGGGGTGATGAGTTGTGGCCGCACGCGAGGGCAGGCTAGTGGCGACGAAAGCCGCGTGGCCGCCGACACGATGCCAATGCGAACCGGCGCGGTCAAGTCATCCCGACGCAATCCACTTGACCATTTGACCTTGCTTGCACACGGCATGCCGGCGACGGCCGTCCGGCGTCATTGAGCGGCTTTGGGCGGCGCGCGGTGTCACTGTCGAGCGCCGGTCCGTAAGCTACAATTGCCGACAGCCTGAAAAACGGAATATTAATGAAGATTCGGATTCTCTCCATCGCCTGCGTCGCGACGGCGGCCGCACTGCTCGCGGCCTGCACGGCCGTCTACAAGAACTCGGACGCGTGCGAGCAGTTGATGCGCAGCAAGTTCGCGGAAACCTCGTCGGACACACTGAAGATCGGTCACACGGGTGTGGCGATCGGCGGTTCGCGGGTAGTCGTGGAGGGTTCGATCGAACACGTGCAGACCGCGGCGGAGTTGGCCGCGTCCGAAGCGCAGGTCGCGTCGCTCGCGCGGGCGGCGAGTGCGCCGCTTGCGGCCTCGGGCGCGCGCGCGGCTTCGGGTGTTGGGGTTGCGACAGTTGCTGCTGCTGCGTCGGACGCTGCGATGGCTTCGGGCGCTGCCGTGGCATCGGCGGCTTCTGCCGGCCTCGCGGCTTCGGGTGCCGAAGCCGCTTCGCTCAAGCCTGTTAAGCCGTTGAAATTGACGACGCCGGCGGCTGCCGAGTGCACCTATCACGGTTCGATGCTCGACGCATTCAACTGGCTGGCGCCTGCCAAACTCGCCACGCCACCCGAGGCGGCGAGCGAAGCGACGCAATAACGCTTCGCAGTTTCACATGCCGGCCGCGGCCAGCATGTGATGATTGGCATATCTCAGGCCGTCGCCTTCGTGCGACGGCTTTTGCTTTTGCGCACCAGTTTCAGCACGCTCTCGCCAAAGGCTTCCGGTTTGCCTTCGAAGAAGCGCTGAACGGCTTCCGTGTCGATCAAATGGCGACGCAGCGTGCTGCGCTCCTTGTGCTCGTCGATCAGGCGCACGGCTGCGGCGATGTAATCCTCGACGCTATCCGTTGTCATCCACGACGGCATGCCGACACGCGCGAACAGCGCGCCGTCGATCTGCTCGAACACTTCCGGTCCGCGTTTGCAGACGCCGGGCAGACCGAGCGTCAATGCATCGACGATGCCATTCGTATTGCCGAACGGAAACGGGCTCAGGAACAGATCGGCCTGATCGACGCGAGCCAGGTAGGCCGCGTAGCCGTGAAAACCATGCACGACGGCGTTCGGCACCGCTTGCCTCACGACATCGCGCAGGCGCTCGAACGGCAGGCCAGAAGGCACGCCGGTCATGAAGTGAAACTCGACAGGCGCAAGTGCGCGCGCGCCGATTTCGCGGCAGGCGTCGAGAAAGCCAGGATTGAGTTTCATGGCGCTCGCGGTGACGATGACCTGCACGACGTCACGCCGCGGCGGAACGCTTGCGACCATCTCCGGCAGATCGAGCGATGCGCGATAAGGCTGGCCGTCTTTCGGCAGCTTGAGGAGCGGCTCGCTGAAGCAAGCCGGATCGCCGACATAATCTTCCTCGACGCTGATGTAATCGATCTTGTCCGAATGCGTGGTGGCCGGATGACCGAGCGCGGCGATCTGCAACGGTGCCACGCGCAGATTGGACATGAAGATGGTCAGCACGAACATGCCGACGCTCGGCATGTAGAGCACGTCGGGCTGCTCGGCTTCGGCGAAGTCGCGAATGGTCTGGAGGCACTGGCCGATGTATTCCGGCTCTTCCAGTTCGATGAAGCGATCGAAGATTTGTCGCCCGGCTTCGTCGACTGCATAACCGAAACCGAAAGCCACCACCTCGAAATGCTCGCGCGCGGCTTCGAGCGTGCGCGAGTGGGTGCGGTAGATCGAATGCGCGCCGCTGAACCATTCCAGCACGACGATCATGAGCGGCTTCTTGCCGCGCGTGGTTTTTTTGCCGGCCGGCTTCGGCAGATCGTGCAAACCGAGTTGGTCCAGCTTGCGACGCACCAGAACATTGATGTCGCGCTTGATGGCGTGCCGGCGCGGCGTGTCCGCGTAGCTGCAGAACATGTAGGCGTTGTGCAGGATGGCGGACGGCAGATCGTCGAGATCGTCGATCTGTTGCAGTCTGCCCGGCAACCATTCGAGCAGCGCTTCACGCTTGCCATGCGCGCTCGCCGAGCCCTTGAATACCGGCGACAGCAGCGCGAGCGCGAGGCATGCGGCGATCTTTTTGTCGTATGCCCAGAGCGCCGCGAAGTCGAGTTCGAACTCGGACTCCGTCGAATAAAGCGCGCAGAGTTTTTCGATGAACGCGTCGCCGGGGAGAAATTCGGTGTTCTGCACGCCGCGCGGATTCAGGTAGCGGGCCACGTGATCTGAGTTGCCGAGCGGCGAGACGGCGAACAGCAGGCCCATCCACTCATGCAGTGTGACGAGCAGCGGCAGGCAATCGGCTTGCGGCCGGTAATCGGGTTGCGCGAACAGCGTGGAAATTGCGGCGGTCATGCGCGCGCAGAAACGCTGATGCTGTTCGCGCGGCGACAGATGCTCCATGCCCGAAGCCATGAAACACTCGTTGAGTTCGCCGCGCGTATTGTGAAGCAGCGCCAGCGCGGAAATGAGCTGGACCGTGGCCTGAAGATGGTTCTGCGAATAAACGCTTTGCTCGAATTCGTCGAGCGAAAAAGTGTGTGACATGGCGGCAATTCTTTAAGTGGCAGGGCTGACGATACGGAGATGGCGTCAGCCCAAAAGCGAATTTTCGCAGCCGTGTCGTATCAAATAAGCGCCTCGTCTACATTTGGGAATTTTCCGTAGGCCTTCGTTCTGCAAGTCGAGTCCATCGGATCAGAACGCGTAGTACGGCCCCGGTCCCGCCGACGTCATGCGCGTGGCGATCGCCGTATAGACCCGCCGTCCGTAAAAGAACGGCAGCCCCCAGCCGAAGCCCGTGCCGGACACGCCGGCGAGATTGTCGAACGCGTTATTCGACGACGCGAACAGCGCGGACGCGTTGGCGATCTCGAACGACACCGTGGCCGAGGCGCCGTCGGTGCCGACGATCGACGCATTCGCGCCTTGGGTCGAACTCGGGCAGTACCAGAAGCCGCACTGCGGCAACTGGCTGCTGCGAAAGAAAAGTCCATTGGAGCCGCTGTCTATATAACTTTGTGCGTAGCTTTGCGCGCCGCTGGTGGTCAGGATATATCCGCTCTGCGAATTTGCCCGGATGACGGCGGCGCCGTCGAGCGTGTTGTTCGCCTGCGTGCCGATGCCGAAAATCAGCGAGCCCGCCACGCTCGCGGCGCCCGCATCGGCGATCGCGGGCAGCTCGATCACGACGCCGTTGTTGTCCAGCGCGAAATGGCTGACGGGATTCGTGACCTGTTGCGCGAGCGCTTGCGTGCTGGCCACACAGGCGCCGTTCGCGGCGCAGTCGTAGTACCAGCGCGGCAACGCGGCGTTGACGCAGGCGCTGCCGCAGTCGGCGTCGAACAGCCCGACGCCGAGAATGCCGTTGGCGCGCAGGCTGGTGAGCGTCTGCATGGCGGGACCGGCGCCCGCGCAGTCGGTGGGCACGGTCGGCACGGCGGGGTCGGCGATGATCTGGATGGGCAGCGCCGCCGCCAGTTGGCCGGCCATGCGCACGTCGGCGCTACGCACGGCGCCCCATGTGTAGCCACCGCCGAACACCGCGCATTCGCCGCTGATCGTGGCGGCATTGGCGCCATTGCCACCATTGCCGCCTGAGTCGACCGCCGCGAGGGTCATGCCCGACGGCAGCGCGGAGGCGAGAATCCGCAAGCCATGCGAGCCGGTGTCGACCTGAACGTTGTCGATGGTCGCGCAATTGGACGTGCCGGGCTGGCATACGGTGACGCTGGTGGTCAGCACGTTGCGCGTGAGGCCCGGCGCGGTATTCACCGCGATCGGCTGAACGTTCGGGATGGTCGATTGCGGCACGGACGCCGAGTTGCCGGCCGCGGCGCTGCCGGACGGCGCGTTCGTGGCAGCCGGGTTGCTCGCCGGACTGACGGCGCTCGCGCCGCTCGTGGACGACTGTGAGCCGCCACCGCCGCCGCAACTGGCCAGCGCTGCACCGACGAGCAGAAGGAAGAAAAGATAAAGAAAGGTTTTCATGATGTTCGGCTGCGCCGGGCGCGAAGTCCCGATAGGGCTGTCGGGTGGCGGCGTGATTTCAGAAGAGTTTTTCCGTGGACGTGTCGGGCGGATCAGCGCAAGTCGTCGGCGCTGACGCCCGCGGGCAGGGCGGCGGGCAGCCACGCGCGGCCCACGTAACCGCGCATCGGACCGCCGGACTCGACCACGACATCGGGCCGCGCCACGCGCGAGGCGTGCAGGTTGCCGCCCGTGGCCGGAACGGCGCCCGCGTGGTACGAGTCGGCGTGGCGTCCCAGCAGCCCGCGCAGGTCGGGCATGGTCGGGCCTTGCCAGGTGTACGCGACGATCTGGCCGCTATTCGTCGCATATTCGTTGATGGTGGTCTGGCCTGCGTCGGTGAACGTGCGCACGCGCAGCGCGCCGTTCAGCAGGGCACGCGACGCCGGCATCGACGAACCCGACTCGGGCGGCATCGTGCCGCCCAGTTCCGCGCGCGCATCGGCACTCGTAACGACGTAAAGGAAGAGGCAGGCGAAGAGGCCGGCGGTCAAGACCCGGCCCGGCATGGTCACGAGCGCCGGGAACGAGTGAGGTGTGGAAATACGGGAATTCGACATGGCGTGTGACTCGATCGGTTCTGTTGAAGTCTTTTTGATATGGCGAATTCAAGATAACACTCAGGGTTCCTGATCGATGTCGGGAAGGCGTTCGGGCGAATCCGCCAATATCAAAATTGGTGCGCGACGCCATCGCGAAGTCGCTTTCAAAACAACGTTCTTACGTGCAGGCTGCCCCTTTCCTACGGGCGATTCGGAACTGTCTCGAATCGTTAAATCCGCGAATGGAGGAAGGCGGGAAGCCGCCCGATCGGGCTGCTCAATTCGCAGGCAAAGCCGGGTTTTTGCACACGGCTCGCCGGGATCGGTAAAATGTTGGGTTGATCCACGGAAACTTGCCGTGGCGTAGCGGAAGGATTCCCCGAACATGACTGATCTTCGTCTTACCAAGCGGTTTGCAGTAATGCTGATGGCAGGCGGGCTGGTCGCCGGCTGCGGCACGTCGTCGCCGACCAAAATCGACTACAAGAGCGACTCGAAATCCAAGCAGGTGTCTCTCGCCGTACCGCCGAACATGATCGATGAGACGGCCGATCAGCGCTCCTTGCCCCCGCAAGGCGGCGAGACCTCGTTGTCCACGCTCAAGCAGGTTCAGGCGCAGGCGCCGGCCGCGAATACGCTCACGGTGGTGCCGCCGGTCAACGGCATGCATATCCAGCGCGATGGCACGGAAAGCTGGCTCGTGATCGACAACAAGTCGCCCGAACAGGCATGGGCGCAGATCCGCCGCTTCTGGCAGGAACAGGGTTTCCTGCTGGTGGTCGACCAGCGCGACAAGGGCGTGATGGAAACGGACTGGAACGAAACCCACGCGCAGATCAACGACGGCCTGATTCGCAACACGCTGTCGAAGGCCATGGGCAACAGCTACGTGAGTTCGGAGCGCAACAAGTACCGTACGCGTCTCGAAGCGGCGCCGAACGGCGGCACGTATGTGTTCATCAGCCAGAAGGGCATGCGCGAAGCGGTCACCGGCACGAACAACGATTCGACCAAGTGGGAACCGAAGCCGAACGATCCGGGCCTCGAGCAGGAATATCTGAAGCGGCTCCAGGCGGCACTCGCGCTGGCCGACTCGCGCTCGAAGCCGGCTGACACGCAGAATGCCGACCTGTCGCCGGCAGGCGCGCAAACGGCACCGAACGCGGCCACGGCAGGCGCGAAGTCGGCGGCTGCGGCCACCGCGGCGCAGAACGTCGCGTTGTCGGCGCAACCGGCCATGCCGGATCAGGACGCCAACAACACGGCGGCGCAATTCTCGTCCACGGAACTCACGCTCGGCGAGCCGTACGACCGCGCATGGCTGCGCGTGGGCCTCGCGCTCGACCGCAGCAATTTCACCGTCGACGACCGCGATCTGAACCGTGGCCTGTACTTCGTCCGTTACGTCGATCCGAAAGACATGACGTCGGCGGAGCAGGGCTTCTGGAGCCAGGTTTTCCACGGCAAGAAGGAAAAAGTTGCCAAGCAATACCTGGTCAACGTTCGCGCGGTAACGCCGAACCAGACCCGCGTGGCCGTCGTGGACGACAAGGGTGCGATCGATCAGAGCCCGCAAGCGAAGCAGATCATGAGTCTGATGGTCGACCAGCTGCACTGAAGGCGCGCGCCACAGGCGCGTCGGCAGTCTGAATGAAACCCGTCCGCTAATCAGCGGGCGGGTTTTTTTATGCCCGGAACCTGGCGACGGCGTGCCGCGATTCGCGTCGAAAACGGCGGCTCGACTTCACGGCGACGCTGCGCACGGGTCTTGCTTGTAGGGAGACATACCGGCGCCGAGCCGGATCACTACGCGGACAACGACGCGTCAATCAACGGGAGCAGGCCATGTTCGACGTTATTCCTTACTGGATGTGGGCGGCAAGCCTGCTTGTGCTTGCTTTGGTGTGCGGCGCAGCATTGGCGCCGCGCGAGCCGCGTCGACCGGGTGGTTTGCGCATCCGTCACGGCGCCGCGCAACGCACGAAATGGCCGACGCTCTGACGGCGGTGACGTTTTGAACGCTAATCACATCGGCGTTTCCTGAGTCCGGCGGCCGCGCAATGCGGCCGCATGTAACGTGACGTTACCCCGGTGACGTAACCTCCAAATCTCCCCCGATCGGCCTTTCTAGTCCCCTCGACACGCGATAAAAGTCGATATCTATCAATGGCTTGCAAACAATTTCTAGCGAAATTTCATAACTGGCACGCAAGCTGCTTTTATAGGTTCATGGGGACGGATTCGTAACGTTCCGCGTGAGACGGACGGCTGGTTTAAATCACGCGTTCCCTTTGCTATTCCGGCACCGGCGTCGAACCGGTCGCCTAGCCCGATGACGACCTGCGCGTAGCGCGCGGTCTCGGTGGCCCCGTCGCCTATCCTCGTAGGGCGACGGTTTCGCCCGCACTCCCTTGGAGTGCGGGCTATTTTTTTGGCTGTCGGGATTGTGAAGCGAGGTGAATCGAAGATGGCGCGCGCTGCGCCCGGGCGGGCCGCAGCGGCTATGGTGAGGCGAGTTTAAGCGTTGAGTATTGAGCGCGAAGTGCGCTTGCGACAAGCCGCCTTCAGGTGTCGGCGCGCCGCGGTCCTGACCACGGCAGCCGCTTGACGACGCCTGTGGCGAGCGCCGTGCCCACGAGAATCACGCCGCAGCCTTCCAGCATTCCCGGCGACACGCTCTCGCCGAGAAACAGCGCGCCCCACAGAATGCCGAAGATCGGAATCACGAATGTCACGGTGATGGCGCGCGCCGGGCCGGCCACGGCAATCAGGTGGAAGAACAGCATATAGGCGACGCCGGTACAGGCCACGCCGAGCGCGATCACGGCACCCCACGCATGCAGCGAGATCGGTGCGGCGGGCCAGTAGATGATGGCGAGCGGCAACAGCACGATCGTCGCGCCGGTCATCGTGCCCGCGGCGACGGTGAGCGCGTCGACGCCGGTCAGATGCCGCTTGGTGTAGTTGGCGGCGATGCCGTAAAGCAGGGTCGCGCCCAGCGCGGCGGCAGCGGCGAGGGCGGTGGAAGCGGCGAGGGCGGTGGAAGCCGGCGTGGCCGCCGAACCGTCGGGCGTGGCAATCTGGTCCCACACCAGCATCAGGACACCGAGAAGGCCGATGACCAGGCCGAGCGAGCGCAGCGCGCTGAGTTTGTCGCGCAACCAGAGGAAGCCGACGAGTCCACCCCACAGCGGCGTGGTGGCGTTGATGACCGACGTGACGCCGGCCGACAGCGTGAGTTCAGCGTAGGCGAACAGGCAGAACGGCGCCGCCGAGTTCAGGATGCCGACCACCAGCAGCGGAAAGGCGCGCGTGCGCAGAATAGTGGCGGACTGTTGCAGCGGGCGTCGCGCGACCAGCACGACGAGCAGGAACGCCGCGCCGATGCCGACGCGCAACGCCATCAGCGGTGCAACGCCGAAGTCGGTCACGCCGACGCGGATAAACAGGAAGGACGCGCCCCACAGGGCCGCGAGGATGAGGAGCTGGAGCAGATTTCTGGTGGTCATCGTGGTGGCGCCGCGCGCGGTTGAGTCGAGACGCCAGCGCATCGTAGCAGCGCGATCGCGCAAAACGTTTCAGTCCGGAATGAAACGGCAAGAAGCGGGAACAGTGCGGCTTCCGTCAGGCGTTCAGGTGTGAATCGTAAGCCCCGGCTGGGCGGGCGCCAAACGAGCAATTCTCACGCTGATGTGAGAAAAATTACGATCGGGAAGTGCGTTGCGATGAAAGCGTGCAGGAGCGGCGGGACCGGGCGCCCATGAACATGAGTTTTTTTGCGGCAACGCAGTATTGAAACAGCGTGCCGCGTCGTGACGGCACGCGTCCCATAGAAACGCTTCTGCACGAACATTAACGGAGCGCCCGGCGAAGCGGTCGATCTATTCATCCGGGCGCATCATCCAGAGTCGCAAATCCAAACTCAATGCGGCGGAATCATGCCTTGCAGGTAGTTCTGCTGCAGCCAGACCAGCACGCCGAGGATCACCGTCAAAAGAATGGAGTGCTTGAACGTGCGTGCGAACACGACGCCTTCCTTGCCTTTGAGTTCGGTGGTGGCGACGCCGGTCGAAATGTTCTGCGGCGAGATCATCTTGCCCATGACGCCGCCGGACGAGTTGGTGGCCGCCATCAACACGGGGTTCAGGTTGAGCTGGTTGGCGGCCACTACTTGCAGATTGCCGAACAGCGCATTGCCCGACGTATCGCTGCCGGACAGGAACACCGCGACCCAGCCGAGGAAGGCCGACACCAGCGGGAAGAACGGACCGACCGAGGCCACGCCGAGGCCCAGCGTATAGGTCAGGCCGGAGTAGTTCATCAGATACGCCAATCCGACGATCGTCGCGACCGTGAGAATGGCGATGCGCGTTTGCACCCACGTGTCGGCGACGGCCGCGCCGAACTCGCGTGCGCTGATTCTGACCGCCAGCGCCGTGATGATCGCGGCCACCAGAATGGCCGTGCCGGTGGCGAGCGGCTGGAAGTCCCATATCGCCGCGTACGGCGTCTTGTACAACGTGATGAAGACCGCCTTGTCGAGACCCGGCCACGGCACCTTGACGTCGCCGATCAGGAAGATCTTCGCGACCGTCCAGACGATCACCACGACCGAGACGACGATCCACGGCAGCCAGCCCTGGCCGCCGCCGATCTTGCCGCGCACTTCGCTCACGCGGTCAATGTTGACGGCGAACTTCGGATCGGCCGCGGGTTTCCACACGCGCAGGAAGGCGATCGTCACGATCAGCGAAACCATCGACGAGAGCACGTCGGTCAGGCTGTAATTCACGTAGTTCGAGGCGACGAACTGCGTCAGCGCGAAGCTGGCGCCCGATACGAGCAGCACGGGCCACACGCGCAGCATGTTGCGGAATCCGGCGTACACGCCGATCACGTAGAAAGGCAGCAGCAAAGCGAAAAACGGCAATTGCCGGCCGACCATTTTTGCGAGCGAGTCGGCGGGCAGGTGCGTGACGGCGCCGAGCACCGTGATCGGCACACCGAGCGCGCCGAACGCGACCGGCGCCGTGTTGAAGATGAGCGTGAAGGTGAGCGCTTCGAGCGTCGGAAAGCCCAGCATGATCAGCAGCGAACTGGTGATGGCGACCGGCGTGCCGAAGCCGGAAATCCCTTCGAGCAGCGCGCCGAACGAAAAGCCGATCACCACCAGCACCACGCGCCGGTCGTTCGGCAGATTGTCGATCATCCACATGCGGAAGGCCGCGAAACGGCCCGAGCGCTGCGCGATGTTGTAGAGCAGGATCGCGGTGAAGACGATCCACATGACCGGCCAGCACGCGAACACCGCGCCCGCGACCACCGAGTCGAGCGCGAGTCCCACCGGAAATTGCCAGATGGCGATGGCCACCAGCAGCCCGACCACCAGTCCCGCGAGCGAGGCTTGCCAGGCAGGCCGTCGCGCCCAGCCGAGCAGGATCAGCACGACGAGGATCGGCAGTGCGGCGACGAGAAACGAGAGCAGTAGCGAATTGCCGACCGGAGTGAGTAGTTGATGAAACATCACGTCTCCTTCGTTCTAGTTCGAATTCGACGCGGGACTACGCACTGCGGGGCGCGTCGTTCAGGCGGGACAGCGGAGTGAGCCGGCGCGTTCGTCGCGCGCCGGTCGCTTATTTAAGCGAATACCGGGTGTGGCGTTCCCAAGCATAGAGTGCGGGCGCGGCACGTCAAGGGGGGAAAGTACGGGCGCGAAGGCGGCAGCGCTTCCGCGCGTGACGAAGCAATGCGTCCCGGTCGCGCGCGGCGATCCAGAACGCATTGGAAGTCACGATTGGCGGTTCGGTCGACGCTCAGTGATACGCTCAGTGATAGTGACCGTGACCACCCCAGCCGCCATGACCGCCGCCCCAGTAGCCGCCGAATCCGAAGCCGATCGACACCGACGGGCCATACCAGCCCGGATAGCCGTAATAAGCCGGATAAACCGGCGGCGGATAGTAAGCGGGATAGGGCGGCGCGACGTAGACCGGTTGTGGCACGGCCGCGACCGCATAGGTGGGCGGCGGACTCTGCTGCGCGGAATAGGACTGCTGACCCTGCTGTTGTTGTTGCTGCGCCTGGATTTGTGCCTGTTGCTGCGGGCTCGCCGACGGATCGGCGGAACCCACCTGCACGTCCTGCTGGGTGGCCCCGGCGGGCACGGTGGCGTAGTACGGGTAGTAACCGCCCGGATAGTAGCCGTACGGGTAATAGCAACCGGACAGCCCCAGTGCGCAAACGGCGGCAAGCGCGAGCCCGGCACGCGGAACGCGGCGGGGAACACCATGGCTCAGCCGTTCGCTGATCGCGCTGACGGTGTGGTTGAAGCGGGACTTCATGACGCGCTCCTGTTGTAATCGGACGCCACCATCGGGGCGTAATAGATTGAGCTTACGCCGGTGCGGCGCGAACAGGATTGCAAAACCGTAACGGCTTATTTCACCTCGTTGCAAAGCACGTTGCCTCGCCTGACAACGAAGTATGCGGACGCGTCATGAGTCCGGTGTGCTCACTCGCCAATCACTTGCCGACCTGATTGCCGATGATGCCGCCTGCCGCGGCGCCGCCGAGCGTGGACAACGCATTGCCGCCGATCGCAGCGCCCGCCGCACCGCCGACGCCCGCACCGATCGCCGTATCGCGCTGGCGTGTCGTCATGCCGTCGCAGGCCGAAAGACTGGCTGCCAACGCAACGATCGCCGCAACCGTACCGAGTTGTCGAATGGATTTCATGATCTCGCTCCCAAGTGATGATTAGCGCCGACGATCGGGCGCCGCGCGATGCTGCCGATCCAGCAATAAGCCCACCGATTTCTACCTCGATGCTAGCGCTGCAATCCGTTTCCGGATGTGTGCGCTTGTCATCAGACTGTCGGCTTCGTAAGCAAATGTTTTCCTTCGCGCAGCATGCGGCGTGCCTGGAACGCTGAAAGCGAAAAGGCCCGCTGGTAGCGAGCCTTGCTGCACTGCGCCGGACAGGCAAGCGTCGATCTGGCGGGCGCGAACTAACGCGGCCGCCATGCGACCCTTACTGTCGCTGGTAGATTTCGGCGCCTTTCTTCATGAACTCGATCGACTTCACTTCCATGCCTTTCTTCAGCGCTTCGTCATCGGTGACGCCTTGCTGTGCCGCGAATTCGCGCACGTCCTGCGTGATCTTCATCGAGCAGAAATGCGGGCCGCACATGGAGCAGAAGTGCGCGACCTTGGCGGAGTCTTTCGGCAGCGTTTCGTCGTGGAATTCGCGCGCCTTGTCCGGGTCGAGGCCGAGATTGAACTGGTCTTCCCAGCGGAATTCGAAGCGTGCCTTCGAGAGCGCGTTGTCGCGCACCTGCGCGCCCGGATGGCCCTTCGCCAGATCGGCGGCGTGCGCGGCGAGCTTGTACGTGATGATGCCGGTTTTGACGTCGTCCTTGTTCGGCAGCCCAAGGTGTTCCTTCGGCGTCACGTAGCAGAGCATGGCGGTGCCGAACCAGCCGATCATCGCCGCGCCGATGCCCGACGTGATGTGGTCGTAACCCGGCGCGATGTCGGTGGTCAACGGTCCGAGCGTGTAGAACGGCGCTTCGTCGCACCATTCCAGTTGCAGGTCCATGTTCTCCTTGATGAGCTGCATCGGCACGTGGCCCGGACCTTCGATCATGGTCTGCACGTCGTGCTTCCACGCGATCTGCGTGAGTTCGCCGAGCGTCTTCAGTTCGCCGAGTTGCGCTTCGTCGTTCGCATCGTAAATGGAACCGGGACGCAGGCCGTCGCCGAGCGAGAAGGCCACGTCGTACGCCTTCATGATTTCGCAGATATCTTCGAAATGCTCGTACAGGAAGCTTTCCTTGTGATGCGCGAGACACCACTTCGCCATGATCGAGCCGCCGCGCGAGACGATACCCGTCATGCGTTTCGCGGTGAGGGGCACGTATTGCAGACGCACGCCCGCGTGAATCGTGAAGTAGTCGACGCCTTGCTCGGCCTGTTCGATCAGCGTGTCGCGGAAGATTTCCCACGTCAGATCTTCAGCCTTGCCGTTGACCTTTTCCAGCGCCTGATAGATCGGCACCGTGCCGATCGGCACCGGCGAATTGCGGATGATCCACTCGCGGGTTTCGTGAATGTGCTTGCCGGTGGAAAGATCCATCACCGTGTCGCCGCCCCAGCGGATCGCCCACGTCATCTTGTCGACTTCTTCGCCGATCGAGGACGTCACCGCCGAGTTGCCGATGTTCGCGTTCACCTTCACGAGGAAGTTGCGGCCGATGATCATCGGCTCGCTTTCCGGGTGATTGATGTTGTTCGGGATGATCGCGCGGCCGCGCGCCACTTCTTCGCGCACGAACTCGGGCGTGATCGCCGTGAGGCCGTTCGGTCCGAATGCGCTCGCGCCGAACGCCTGGCCCGGATGCTGGCGACCCATCATCGCGGCGAGCTTTTCGCCGTTCGGGCCGCTCGTCCTGAGGCTTTCCAGATATTCCGCGCGGCGCTGGTTCTCGCGAATCGCGATGTATTCCATTTCCGGCGTGATGATGCCGCGGCGCGCGTAGTGCATCTGCGAGACGTTCTTGCCGGCGACGGCGCGGCGCGGCGTGCGGTGCAAACCCTTGAAGCGCAGATCGGCGGTGGCCGTGTCGGCGGCGCGTTCGCGGCTGAAGTCGCTCGACAGGCCGGTGAGCGCTTCGGTGTCGCCGCGCTCTTCGATCCACGCCTGACGCAGCGCGGGCAGACCCGCGCGAATGTCGATCTTCGCGTCCGGATCGGAGTAGGGGCCCGACGTATCGTAGACATACACCGGCGGATTCTTTTCACCGCCGAAACTGTCGGGCGTATCGGCCTGGCTGATTTCGCGCATCGGTACGCGGATGTCGGCACGCGAACCGGTCACGTAGACCTTGCGTGAATTCGGCAGCGGTGCGACGGCGGCTTCGTCGACGTGAGCGTCGGCGGAAAGGAACTTCGGATTGGCGTTCATGCGGATCTCCTTGGCCTTGCGGAGCATGTCGAACTGAACGCGTTTGAAGTCGACAGTTGCCATGCGGCGCGCGGCGTTTATGGGGCCGCTAAGCAGGAGACGAGACGGAAGGAGTCGGAAATCGCGAGAGATGAGTCGATAGAGCCTGGGTGCGAAATCCGTACGCTTCCCTGCGCTGGCATTATCCAGATCAGGTTCAAAGGGTATTTCTCACCCACGTTGCACGGACCTCCTGCCACCGTGCTACGCAGGACCCCCGCGTTAGCAGCGCACACGATACACCGGCCGGGCGCCGCTTGGCAACCCCGCCTGGTGGTGCGCGCTGCTTACAGCGTGAAATCCTCGGCGGCTTCGGGTTGAAACAGAATCTTGTCGAGCTTGAGCACTTTCTCCGTGCCGCTCGGCGGCGTGAAGCGGATGCGCTCGCCGCGCTTTGCGCCGAGCAGGGCGAGCCCGACCGGCGAGAACACGTTCAGGCGTCCCTGGGCGAAGTCCGCGTGAGTCGGATACACGACCGTCCAGGTCATGTGCTCGCCGCTGCTTTCGTCGACGAGCGTGGCCTGCGAATTCATGGTCACGATGTTCGCCGGCATGTCGCGCGATTCGACGATCACCGCGCGCTCCAGCACGTCGTCAAGCATGTCCTGCCATTTTGCGTCGGCGCTGGCGGCGCCCGCGTGCTTCTCGAGACGCGCGACGTCGAGTTCGGTGAGGTAACACGGCTTGGTTTTCTTCATGATGGCTTCTCCGATTGATCTGCATGTAAGGGCAACGCGTGCGAACGAGATCGGCCCGGAGCCCGGCGACGTGGCTCCGTGGATGGCAGCGGCTACGTCAGATCGGGCGCCGGGCGGCGCAGAGCGGGAGCGTTCGGGACGGCTGGACAGTCAGCCGTGCCGCCATGTCCATGCGCGCACGGGCGCAGGCGCGGCGTGCGCGCATGCGGGTGACGGCATGTAATGGCTGAGTGCTCATGAAGAGAGGCGAGGGCGTTGAAAAGAATTCGGATGCGCGCCGAACGCGGAATCGACGCAACTGAAAGGCTCATGTTAGCACGCGCGTAAAACGTCTCCTGCGACGAATGGTGGCGCATGTGTTTCGCGATCCGCGCGTCGTCGCCATGACACTGCCGCAGCCGATTAAAAATAATTTTGCGGGCGCTGTCATAACGGCGCGTGTGCTTCGACAAACGTGCAGATCCCGATGGAGCACGTCATGAGAATCACACGAATTTTGCAAAGCACGACACGTGGTCGACGCGGCAATGCGCCGGCTGTCGTGCTGACGGTTGCGCTCGCCATCGTCGCGTCGCTGACGGGTGGTCTGGCGTCCGAAGCCGACGCGGCCGCCGCGCTTTGCACGGCGGACAGTCCGGCTCATCGCGTGGCGCTGGTCGAGCTGTACAGCAGCGAAGGCTGCAACAGTTGTCCGCCCGCCGACAACTGGCTAAGCCAGTTCAAAACGAGCGGCGCGGCGCAGAGCATCGTGCCGCTGGCGTTGCACGTCGACTACTGGAACAGCCTCGGCTGGACCGACCGGTTTTCGCAGCATCGCTTTACCGAGCGTCAGCAGAAGCTGACCGATCTTTCCGGCGGTCACACCATCTACACGCCGGAGGTATTCGTGTCGGGCCGCGAGTTGCGCGGCTGGTCGCAACGCGACAGTTTCCAGAGCCGCATCGGCAAGCTCGTCGCCGAACCGGCGCAAGCGAATGTCGCGCTCGAACTCAAGCCGCAAACTGCGGGTGCGTTCGATGTCGACGCGCATTTCACGAGCCATGCCGCCGACGCTTCCGCGCCGCTGAACGCCTATCTCGCCGTGTATGAAAACGCGCTGAGTTCGCAGGTCGGCGCGGGCGAAAACAGCGGGGTCACCTTGCATCACGAACGCGTGGTGCGTCAGTGGATCGGCCCTGTGCCGCTCGTCGCCGGCAACGCGCAGATCCGTCAGGCCGTGCATCTCGACAACGCGCCGGCCGACAACGTCGGCGTGGTGGCGTTCGTCGAAAACAGCGCGACAGGCGACGTGTTGCAAGTGGCCGAACTGGCCGCCTGCCGCTGAGCGCGGCGCGCATTCATCACAGGAGATCGTCATGGCAACGCCGCTCGCATCCGCCAAAACCGCAGCGCCGCTCGCGCCGGAAACCGGCGCGATTCATCCCGTCTGGGTGCGCGTCACGCATTGGCTCAACGCACTCGCCGCGATTCTGATGATGCTGTCGGGCTGGCGCATCTACGATGCGTCGCCGATCTTTCCGGGGTTCACCTTCGCGCCGTCCATCACGCTCGGCGGCTGGCTCGGCGGCGCGTTGCAATGGCACTTCGCGGCGATGTGGCTGCTGGTGTTCAACGGCCTCGTGTATCTCGCGCTCAATCTCGCGAGCGGGCGTTTCGTGCGCAAATTCCTGCCGGTTTCGCCGCGCGCCGTGCTGGCCGATTTCATCGCCGCGTTGACCGGCAAGCTCTCGCATGCCGATCTGCGGGTCTACAACGCGGTGCAGAAATTCGCCTATCTGTTCGTGGTGTGCGATCTGATCGTGCTGGTGCTCTCCGGACTCGCGATCTGGAAGTCGGTGCAGTTTCCGCTGCTGCGCGAGTTGCTGGGCGGCTACGACAACGCACGCATCGTTCACTTCTGCGCGATGTCCCTGATGGCTGCATTCGTGGCCGTGCATCTGGTGATGGTGGCGCTCGTGCCGCGCTCGCTGCTCGCCATGTTGCGCGGACGCTGAGCATGAACGCGCCGTTACGCACTCGCCAAGCCTGAGGATACCGAATCATGTACAAGCCGAAAGCTCCTCCCGGACGCAAGTCCATCGCGACGCTCGATCGCGAATCGATTCTGATCGATGCAAAACGCGAACTCACGATGCCGTCGCGGCGTCTGTTCGGCAAGCGGCTTCTGACGCTCGGCGGTCTGTCGATGCTCACGGGCTGCTCGCTCACCGACAACGACTCGGTCAACGCGTTTCTCACGGCAGTGTCGCGTCTGAACGACCACGCGCAGGCCGCCTTGTTCGATCCGAAGCAACTCGCGCCCACCTACACCGAGGCGCAGATCACGCGGCCGTTTCCGTTCAACGCCTTCTACGGCATCGACGACGTGCCGCAGGTGGCGGCTGCCGGTTACAAGCTGAAGATCGGCGGTCTCGTGAGCGGCCAGCGCGAATGGACCTTGCCCGAGTTGTACGCATTGCCGCACGCCGAGCAGATCACGCGGCACATCTGCGTGGAAGGCTGGAGCGCGATCGGCCGCTGGGGCGGCACGCCTTTCGCCGATTTCTTGCGGCGCATCGGTGCGGACACCAGCGCGAAATACGTCGGCTTCAAATGCGCGGACGACTACTACGAAAGCATCGACATGCCGACCGCGCTGCATCCGCAGACGCTCCTCACGCTGTCCTACGACGGCGAGCGGCTGCCCGCGAAATACGGCTTCCCGATGAAGCTGCGCATGCCGACCAAGCTCGGCTACAAGAATCCGAAGCACATCGTCGAAATGTTCGTCACCAACACGTATCCCGGCGGCTATTGGGTCGACCAGGGCTACAACTGGTTCGGAGGCTCCTGACGCACGAGGGCCGGCGCATCGGCATTCGGGATGCGCGACCCCGGGCGGCAGAAGCTTCGGAAATACCCCGGCATGCCGGGTTTGAATCATCCATAACGAAACGGAGTATTCCCATGAAAAAGATCGCAATCGCAGCAGTCGCACTCGCCTTGTTCGGTAACGGTGCAGCCGTCTTCGCTCAGGCGAGCGGCGCCATGTCCAACGACGCCATGTCGAAAGATTCGATGTCCAAAGATTCGATGTCGAAAGACACCATGAAGAAGGACTCGATGAAGCACGACAAGATGAAGAAGAGCGACGCAATGGGCATGAAGCACGAAGCGTCGGGCGCGATGGCCAACTGAGGTTCCGTGCGGAGCCGGCCGGCACCGGCGTCGTCGCCAATGCGGGTTGCATAGGCAACGGCGGCGGCGCCGGCATTCGCGTCGGCGACCGCGTCGGGCTTCACACTTCGCGTCGTATCACGAGCCGGGCATTGCCCGGCTTTTTCTGTTGCAAGTACGCCAAAAAGTTACGATTCTTTCACTCGACCCGGTGGGCGCTTACTGCATAATGCGATGCGCGCCATCCATTCGGCGCGTGTCAGCCGCGGTTCGATTCAGCCCGAATCGCCGTGGCGTTGTGGCCCCTTTGGCCATCTATCGTCTTTCCGTTCCACCGACATGTCCGCCAGCCTCGCCCGTCAGACCGCATCGCCGATGCGGCGTCCGCCATCCCGCCACAGGGTTTCCAGCGGAGGCACGGCGCTTCGCACGGTCCGGGCGGGTTGAACGCATGTCGTCACAACTGTCCAGCCGCTTCTCCCAGTTCCTTTCGCGTTTGATGCCGCGTGGCTTCGCGATCCGTCTGCCGCAGTCGCGCAACGGGCAGATCGCGTTGGCGCTCGGCGTGGTCTATATCGTGTGGGGCTCGACCTATCTGGCCGTCCACGTGGCGTTGGGTTCGTTTCCGCCGTTGCTGCTGTCGGGCCTGCGCAATCTGTTCGCCGGCGTCGGACTCTTCATTTTCGCGGCGCGCCGCAATCCGGTCTGGCCGAGTGCGGTCGAAATCCGTAATGCCGGCCTGGTCGGCACGATGCTGGTCGGTCTGTCGAGCGGCATGCTCGCGTACGGCATGCGCACGGTGGGCACCGGCACGGCAGCGGTGATGGTCGCCACCGTGCCGCTCTTCGCCACGGTCATCGCGGCGGTGGCGGGGCGCAAGATCGGGCGCGGCGAATGGTTCGCCGTCGGACTCGGGCTGGCCGGTATTGCGATTCTCAGTCACGGCGACAGTGCGCCCGGCTCGGCGGGCGGCAGTCTCGCCATTCTGTGCGGCGCGCTGTTCTGGGCCGGCGGCGCGCATCTGGCCGGACGCCTGAAGCTGCCGTCTGACCTGTTTCTCTCCACTAGTCTGCAGATCGGCCTGGGCGGCGCCATGTCGACGCTAGTGGCGTGGATCTCCGGCGAGCGGATGATGGAAGTGCACTTCCTGCCGGTGCTCGCATTCGTGTATCTGATGCTGATTGGCACGATGGCCGCGTATGTCGCCTACGGCTTTCTGATCCGCCACACCAGCCCGATCATCGCCAGCAGCTGCATGTACGTGAATCCGGTGGTTGCCGTGGCGCTCGGCGCGTTGCTGCTCGGCGAACCCGTGACGCATTCGACCGTGATCGCCACGGTGGTGATTCTCGCCAGCGTCGGGCTGTCGTTCTGGTTCGACTACAGGAAAAAGGGGCTGGGCTGAAGCGGGCGGTTCGGGGCGTGCCGCCTCGTTGGCGGCAGGCTACCGGTTATCAAAGCGCCGCCGCCACTTCCGCTCCTTCGCGGATCGCGCGCTTCGCATCGAGTTCGGCCGCCACCTTGGCCCCGCCGATCACGTGATAGCGCGGCGTGCGGGCTCCGCCGGCCCCCTGATCGCCGGCTTTGCCGTTCCGCCCAGCCTGTGCCGCGGCTTCGACCGTGTGCAACTCGCGCAGCGACTCCTGCCCCGCGCACACCACGATCGACTCCACGTCGAGCCATTGTTCAGCACCGTTGCGCGCGATCTTCAAACCGCGCGCGCTGATCTCTTCGTACGACACGTTGTCGAGCATCTTCACGCCGTTGCGCGCGAGCGTCGCGCGATGCACCCAGCCGGACGTCTTGCCGAGCCCCATGCCGAGCTTGCCCGCCTTGCGCTGCAGCAGCCAGATTTCCCGGGCTGGTTGTGCCGGCGCGGGCGGCTTCAAACCGCCGCGTTCGCTGACCGACAGATCGACGCCCCATTCGTCGAGCCACGCGTCACGCGGCGTCGGCAGCGGATCGCCGTCGCGATGCAGCAGAAACTCGCTGACGTCGAAGCCGATGCCGCCCGCGCCGATCACGGCCACGCGTCGTCCCACGGGTGCGCCGCGCAGCACGTCGACGTAGGAGAGCACGTTCGGGCCGTCGATGCCGGGAATCGTCGGGCGGCGCGGCACGATGCCGGTCGCGACGATCACGTCGTCGTAGCCGCCGGCCGCCAGCATGGCCGGATCGACCCGCGTGCCGAGTCGCACGTCCACACAGTGCCGTTGCAACTGGCTCTGAAAATAGCGGATCGTCTCGCTGAACTCTTCCTTGCCGGGCACGCGCATCGCCAGATTGAACTGGCCGCCGAGGCGCTCGCCGGCGTCGAACAGCGTCACGCGATGGCCGCGCGAAGCCGCCACCGTCGCCGCCGACAAACCCGCCGGTCCGGCGCCGACCACCGCGACCGAGCGCACCTGTGCAGCGCCGACCGGCCGGTACAGCAGTTCGGTTTCGCGTCCCGCGCGCGGATTGACGAGGCAGCTCGCGCGCTGATTCTTGAAAGTGTGATCGAGGCAGGCCTGATTGCAGGCGATGCAGGTGTTGATTTCGTGCGCGCGGCCTTCGGCGGTCTTCTGGACGAAGTCGGGGTCGGCGAGCAGCGGCCGCGCCATCGACACCAGATCGCCCGCGCCGTCGGCGAGTAGCGACTCGGCAACCTCCGGCGTGTTGATGCGGTTCGATACGATCACCGGCACCTTCACGGCCGCCTTCAGACGCGCGCTCAGCGAGGCGAACGCGGCGCGCGGCACCGACGTCACGATGGTCGGCACGCGCGCTTCGTGCCAGCCGATGCCGGTGTTGAACATCGTCACGCCGGCGGCTTCGAGCGCCTGCGCGACCTGCACGGTTTCGTCCCACGTGTTGCCGCCTTCGACCAGATCGATCAGCGACAGACGGTAGATCACAATGAAGCGCTCGCCGCACACGGCGCGCACACGCTCGACGATCTCACGCGCGAGACGCATGCGGTTTTCGATGCTGCCGCCGTAACGGTCGGTGCGCCGGTTGGTGCGCGGACACAGGAACTGATTGAGCAGATAGCCTTCGCTGCCCATGATCTCGATGCCGTCGTAACCGGCGCGTTGTGCGAGCCGCGCGCAGCGCGCGTAGTCGCGCACGGTCTTCGCGATGCCGGCCTCGGTCAGCGCGCGCGGCTTGAACTTCGAGATCGGCGACTTCAGCGCCGACGCGGATACCACGAACGGTTGATAGCCGTAGCGGCCCGCATGCAGGATCTGCAAGGCGATCTTGCCGCCTTCCGCATGCACGGCCTCGGTGACTTGCCGATGATTGCGCAGGTCGAACACCGAGTTGAGCGTGCCGCCGAACGGCAGCAACCAGCCCTGGCGGTTGGGTGAGATGCCGCCCGTGACGATCAGCCCCACACCGCCGCGTGCCCGCTCGCGAAAATACGCCGCGAGCTTTGGATAATTCCAGAAGCGGTCTTCCATGCCGGTGTGCATCGAACCCATCACCACGCGATTGCGCAAGCGGGTGTAACCGAGGTCGAGTTCGGCGAGTAAGTGTTGGTAAGACATGCAGGGGACCATGTAAGTATTGGGCGCGCACGAACAATACACCGCCAGACGTGCCAACCCTCCGAGGAAAAATTCTAATCCGCCTAACTCCTTGCGCCGTAAGCCATTCTTAAGCCGCAACGAGCCATTTCGACACCGGCGGCACACGCATTGCTCATTGCGAGCGTCCATCGACACGGACCGCGCCGCTACCAGAACAGGCGCGATGTGCGGCAGGGATAAGGAGGGCACGTTCTGTTTCGGAGAGCCGTTTCAGGCCGGTTTATAACCGGCCCGAAGTCCGGATGTCCGAAGCGGGACGCTCGAAAAATCAACGGGTCGAGAACCCGATATCGATACAGGTGAGCACAATGAAAATGATTCGAACCATGGCGGCTGTGATTGGCGTTGCGTCGGTACTGAGCGCATGCGGAGGCGGCTCGGACGACGTAGGCAAGGAACTCGGACTGACCAATCCGGAGATCCATTTCATCCACGCCATTCCGAGTGGCCCGGCTGTCGACTTTCTCGTCAACGGAACCGCGCCGTCGGGACAGACGAACATCAGCTATAAAGGCGTGACGAACCTCACCAATATCAACACCGGCGCGACCACCGTCGCTTATGCCGCCACCGGCACGACCACCGCGCTCGCGAGCGGCAGCTTCCCGAATGTCGCGAAGGGTCACGAATACACCGTGCTCGCGTTGCCGGGTCTGTCAGGTACGGACATCGGCCTGATCGACGACCCGTTCGACAAGGGCCTGCTCTCGAACAACGCACGTCTGCGCGCGTTCAACGCGTCGGCCAACGCGAATAACCTCGACCTTTATCTGGTGCAGTCGAGCAACACGAACATCACGGCCGCCAATCCGACGATGTCGGCCGTCGGCTTCAAGAACGCCGTGCCAGCGAGCGGACAGGATTCCATCTACGTGTCCGGCGGCGACTACGTGCTGATCGCGACGGCAGCCGGCAGCAAGACGCCGATCTTCCAGTCGGCCGCTTTCACGCTGTCGAACAACGCGGACTGGATCATCACGACGGTGCCGTTCGGCGGCGCGCTGAGCCAGCTCGTGCCGGGCCAGATTCACCTGCTGATCGCGCAGAACGGCAACACGGGCACGCCGAGCATCGAACTGACGAACACGCTGACAGGCCAGTAAGCGGCACATAAAAACCGCTGAAAAGCGGGCCTCGCGCAACGACGCGCGGCAGGCCCGTTTTCGGCAGAACGTCCTGGGGAGGACGGAGCGGCGATCCACGCGAGTGGGTCGCCGTTTTGTTTTGCGCGGTTTTTCTCTGTACGGGTCAAACCGTTTTGCGCATGCCTGCTCGAGCATCCGCCTTAACTCAAGTGTGCTGCACGCAACTCTCACGCCCCACGAAAAAAACCCGCCGCGGTTTCCCGCGACGGGTCTGGAGATCATGCTCGCGAGACGGCGTGGCGTCCCGCTTCGATCAACGTCCGGCGATTTACTTGGCTTTTTCCGCCGAGTTCGACAGCGCGTCGCCGCCCTTCGAGATATCCTGGCCGGCACCTGCCATCGTGTTGCAACCTGAGAGTGCAGCCGTTCCTGCAATGGCCGTCCCAGCAATGAGAAGCATAGCGATCAGTCGTTTCATGAGAGTTCTCCTTGTCGAGAAATGCATCGGTTGACGCACCGTTTGCCGCGGCGCGCGCTAGCTATCGTCGTCCGACCGGGGCTTGCGCCAGTCGACCGGTCTGATTGCATGTTAAAAAAAGGGCGCGGGCGACGCTGTCGGCTGGGCTGCGATTTTCATGTAGGCGTGCTCCGGTGTTTGCGTCGGCGCAGTCCTACATGCTTTCTAGCAAAGGCCGCGCCGCGATTCTGCACATGGCCTTGTGGATTCACACGGCGCTGCGCGACGGCGTGGCCGTGGGCAGATCGACGGAAGGCGTGGCGGTGCTGACGCTCGGCATCACGACGTCGATGTCGGTGCCGTTGGGCACGCCGCGACGGATATCGAAGCGGCCGCCGTGCGCGGCGACGCGCTGACGCATGCCGAGCAGCCCGTGCGTGTGCGTGCGGTTCAGATCGGCCGGCATGATGCCTACGCCGTTGTCGGCGATATGCAGTGCAACCTGATCGTCGCCCACTTCGAGACCGATCGAGACCTTCGAGGCGCGCGCATACTTCGCCGCATTCGTGAGCGACTCCTGCGCGACGCGAAACAGCGCGATCTCGGTCTGCTCGTCGAGCTTGATGTCGTCGGCGGGCAGGTGCAGTTCCAGCGCCCAGCCGTTGCGCTGCGCGGCGTCGTCGGCGAGCGTGCGCAACGCGGTGACGAGCCCGAAATTCGCCAGCACGGTCGGGCGCATGTCTTCGATGATGCGGCGCTTGAGCGCAATGCCCTGATCGAGATTGTCGAGCGCGCGTTTGAGCTTTTCGCCGATGTCCGGCTCGCTGTCTTTCAGCTTGCGCCGCGCCCATGCGACGTCCATCTTGCTCGCGGTCAGAATCGCGCCGAGTTCGTCGTGCAGTTCGCGCGCGAGCTGCGTTTTCTCGTTTTCACTCACTGCCTGCAAATGCCAGCCGAGCGCTTCGAGCTGACGCGTGCGCTCGTTGACGAGCTGGTCGAGGCCTTCCTGCTGCGTGATCAGCTGACGCTGCACGCGCGCCTGCCGGTCGATCTGGATGCCGAGATTGCGAAACAGCAGAATGAACAGCACGATGTTCAGCGCCGAGAGACCCGCCGCGCACAAGGTGGAAATGCGCTGGTCGGCGCGGCTCGCGTCGAGTGCGTGTTGCGCGCGGCGTTCTTCGTTGTCGCGCAGCAGCGAGAGCGTACTGTCCACGAGGCTCGTGTCGGCGGGACCGGTGGCGCTCGCCACGCCGGCGACGCCCGCGCCCGTGCAGGCGGACAGATCGAGCGGATGGGTGGCGGCGCTTTGCAACTGCGCCGCGCCGGCGCCGATGCGCGCTTCGATCAGCGCGAGAATTTGCGTGAAGCTCGCGAGTTCGGCGCTGTCCGCCTTGCCGCCATGATAGAAGCGGCTCAGCGGCTGTTCGCTCTGCCGGATGCGCACGGCCGTCGCGCAAAAGCCCTGCGCCGCCGTGTCCTGCTTCGTCAGAAGAAAGTCGCTCTGATAGGCGCTCAAACGCGATAGCTGATTGGCGAGCGTGCTCAGTTGCACGGTGACGTCGCGCGCTTCGAGCGCGGTTTCGTATTCGGCGGCGATCCGCTCGCGCGCGGTTTCGAGAATCACGAGGCCGCCCACGGTGATGACGATCGCGACCGTCATGGCGATCGCCCAGCTACGGCTGCGCATCCAGTCGCTCAGGCGCGCGGCGTCGGGCGGCTTCTGGATGTTCGACGCATCCGGTATCGCTGTTGACTTCGCAGTTGACATGTTAGGCACGCTCGGCTCCTCGACTCGGGCAACAGTGTAACGCCCGGCGGCACGCCGATGAACGCCGATAAACGTTGTTTGGCGGGCGTCCGGTCTCGCGACGTATGGCTGCCGTAACCCAATGTAAGCGGATTCTCACACGAAAACCGGCGAGCGTCGGAATGCGCCCACGCCTGCGGATGGATAGGATGGACTCGACCGTTCAATCAATTTTCCGGAGGAAGCCATCATGCTGAAATGGGCATTGATTTTTGCTGTCGTGGCGGTGATCGCCGGTCTGCTGGGTTTCACCGGCGTGGCCGCAGGCGCTGCGGCAATTGCGAAGTTCCTGTTCGTGGTGTTTGTGATTCTGTGCGTGGTGTTCCTCGTGCTCGGCTTTGTCGTGACGAAGAAAATAGTGGACTAGCGAAGCGAGTCACCGTGACCCAAGCGCTTTTTTGCACAGTCTTGCAAGCGCGACGCGCCATGCCGGCAAGACTGCCACGACCTTAATTCAGGAGAGTCGCCATGCTTCACTATGCCGTCGTCTTTTTCGTCATCGCGATCATTGCCGCGGTGTTCGGTTTTACCGGCATCGCGGCCGGCGCTGCCGAAATCGCGAAAATTCTGTTCTATATCTTCCTCGTCGTGTTCGTCGTCACGTTGCTGCTGGGCGTGTTCCGAACGTAGAAGCCGAACGTAACAGCGCGGTTTCTAGCGTTCTTTCACTCGTGACGAGGTGTCAGGCGCGTTTTGTGCGTGATGCCTGACTCCCCCCCAACACCGGATAAAGGAGAAATTCAATGGCGAAGTCATCAAGCGCCCAGGTCGCAGCGCCGAAGGTCAGCGATCCGTTCGTAATGGACATCGAGAAGATCCGTGCGGATGCACGCAAGCACATGTCCGACGGTCCGGTTACGCAGTCTTATGGCGCAGACCGCGAAACGGTTCTGAAGCTGCTGAACGACGCGCTGGCCACGGAAATCGTGTGTACGCTGCGTTACAAGCGGCATTACTTCATGGCCAAGGGCATCAATTCCGAAGCCGTGGCCGCTGAATTTGCAGAACACGCCACCGAAGAGCAGGAACACGCCGACCGCATCGCGGAACGCATCGTCCAGCTCGGCGGCGAGCCGGATTTTGCGCCGGACGGCCTCAAGACGCGTTCGCACTCGGAGTATCAGGAAGGTGAGAACCTGACTGACATGATTCGCGAAAATCTGATCGCAGAGCGTATCGCGATCGATACCTACCGTGAAATCGTGCATTACCTCGGCGAGAAAGACGTCACCACGCGCCGCATGTTCGAAGAAATTCTCGCGGTCGAAGAAGAGCATGCCGACGACATGGCCGACCTGCTCGAAGGCCGCGAATAAGCGCATCGTGCCGGCTGCGCGCAGACGCGCGAAGAGGTCTGGGAAAGTTTGAATCCGGGCCGCTTGCGCCGTCTCGCGCGAATGGCGCGCGCGGCGTGACGAGCAGCCGTGGCTGGCGCATGTCGGCTGGCCGGAGCGGGCCACGCCTTCACGATGGCCGTCACGACCGTAGCGGTCATCGCGGCGATCATTACAATAGGCGTTCTGGAGCCATTCCATTGCGCGGACACCAAACCGATGATTCGAGTGCTGATAGCTGACGACCATGCGATCGTCCGAGGCGGTTTCAAACAATTCGTCGCCGACGAACCCGACATGTGCGTCGCGGCGGAAGCCGCTACCGGCGACGAAACCATCAGCCTCGTGCGCGAGCAGGCGTTCGATGTGGTGTTGCTCGACATCGCGATGCCCGATAAAAACGGCATCGATACCTTGCGCGTCATCAAGCAGGTGCGCCCGGAGCAGGGCGTGCTGATTCTGTCGGGTTATCCGGAGAGCCAGTACGCGATCAATCTGCTGCGCGCCGGCGCGAATGGTTACCTGAACAAGGATTGCGAGCCTGACGAGATCGTGCGGGCGATTCGCGCGGTGGCGCGCGGTCACCGTTACCTGTCCGAAGCGGTGGCCGACACGCTTGCCGACAATCTCGACAAGCCAGCCGCAGGCAGGCCGCACGAAGCGCTCTCGGAGCGCGAGTTCCAGATCTTCTGCAAGCTCGCCGCCGGACAGATTCCGACGGAGATTGCGGAGGAACTGCATCTGTCGGTGAAAACAGTGAGCACGTACCGTGCTCGCGTGCTCGAAAAGATGCGGTTGGCGAATAATGCCGATCTGACTTATTACGCGATCAAGAACGGCTTGATCGAATAATGGACGATCGAGATATCCCGATGAACAGCGAACCGAAATCTGTTGCCGAGCCAGCCAGCCGCGCTCCGTTGCGCGTGCTGCTGATCGAGGATTCGCCGCTGATTCGCCGCAGTCTCGTCGAAGCGATCGACGCGTCGGGCATGTTGCGCGTCGCCGCCTACGCGGATTCCGCCGACCAGGCGATCGCGTTGTTGAGCGACGAGGCGTTCGATGCCGTGATTGTCGATCTGCAACTGAAGCAGGGCTCGGGCGTGCCGGTGCTGGCTTATTTGCAGCGCGAAGGCCTGATCGACTCCGTGTTTGCCGCCGTGCTCACGAATCACGCGTTGCCCGCGTATCGCGAGCGGTGCGAACAGTACGGCGTGCGGCACTTCTACGACAAGTCGTTCGAATTCGACCGGGTGATCGACGCACTGCACGATTACGCCTACGCGCGCGGCGCGCGCTGAGCGCCGCGGCATGACCTGGAATCAGGCGTGGCCAGGTCGCGGCGTCAGGTGATTCCACGCGGCCAGTCCGGCGAACACCACACCGGCCACGCTCACGCCAATCCATCCGAATAGCGGCCAGACGACGGCGCCCACACCCGAGCCGGCCGTGCCGCCGATGAAATACGCCACCATGTACACGGTATTCACGCGGCTGCGCGCATCCGGCTTGAGTGCGTAGATACGCGACTGATTGGAAATCTGCGCCGCCTGTACGCCGATGTCGAGCACGATCACGCCGATCACCAGGCCGACGATGCTCTTGCCGGAAAAGCCGAACACCACGAATGAAATGGCGACCAGCGCGATGGAGAGCGTGATGATGGCGTGCGGTCCGCGACGGTCGGCGAACTTGCCGGCGAGCGGTGCCGCCATCGCACCCGCCGCGCCCACGATGCCGAACAGGCCCGCCGCCTGCGGTCCGAGATGAAACGGTGCGCCCGCCAGCAGCAGGGCGAGCACGGACCAGAAGATGCTGAACGCGCCGAACATCGCGGCGCCGGTCAACGATGCTTCGCGCAACGCGCGATGTTCGACCAGCAGATGCCACATCGACACCATCAGCTTGCCGTACGGCAGGGTCGAGGTCGGCTGGCTTTTCGGCAGACGCAGGATGATGACCACCGCCAGCACCAGCAACGCCACCACCGAGGCGCCGAACACGGCGCGCCAGCCGAAGTATTCGGCGATCAGCCCGGAAGCGGTACGCGCCAGCAAAATGCCCAGCAGCAAGCCGCTCATCACCGTGCCGACGGCGTGACCGCGTTGCGACGGCGGCGCCAGCTCGGCCGCGAACGGCACGGCCTGCTGCGCGATCGTGGCGAGCACGCCGATGACGAGACTCGCGACGATCAGCACGGTGAGCGTCGGCGCGGCGGCTGCCACCACCAGCGCGACGCACATGCCGGCGATCTGCAACAGGATCAGACGGCGGCGGTCGAAACGGTCGCCGAGCGGCGCGAGCAGCAGCATGCCGGCGGCGTAGCCGAGTTGCGTGACGGCCGGCACGGCGCCGACCCACGACTCGCTGTGCGGAAACGATCCACGGAAATTGTCGAGCAGCGGCTGGTTGTAATAGATGTTGGCAACCGACACGCCCGCGATCGTGGCGAGCAGAAACAACAGGCCGCGCAACGACCGGTCGGTGGCGGCGGGGGAAGCGTCAGAGGTGGACATGTGGGGGCATCGTCGACGGACCGGCCCATGCGCGGTCCTCAAGCGTGCCGATCATACCGGAGCAGGGCCGATCGTGCTGACCGTCACGGACCACGCGAGCGCTGTGCGGCGAATATGAGATGGCGGATCGGGCGACGTTCGTAGAATCGGCGCGCCCCTCGAGGGCACCTCGATGTTGTCCCGATGTGACCTCGATCCCCCTTCACGCCAATCCACGCCAATCCACGCGACTCATCGCGTCACCGCCCGCGCAACCGACTCCATGACCCACGCCACACAACTCGAATCGCCGCCCATTCGCGGCTCGCTGCGCCTCGCGCTATTCGCCCTCGCCGCATGGGCGGCGATCACCGCGCTCACGTTGCGCGATCCGGTGAAACTGATGATCGAATGGGAGCTGCTCGCCGTCTTCCTGCGTCCCGAGACGCACGGCTGGTTTCGCGTGGTGCTGCTGTTGACGGCAATCGACGTGATGACCGGCGTGTTTATCGTCGGCGGGGCGGGGTGGCTGTTATTGCTGATGTGGCGTCGTTCGGCGCGGTTTCCGCGGCAGGTTCAGGTGTGGCTGCTCGCCATCGTCGTGATGCGGACGATGGCGTGGCTGCTCGGCGATTTCATGGCGCACGCCATCGGCATCGAGATCGCGATTCCATTCGACGGCTTCCTGCAGGCGCTGGCCGCCGCCGTAATCGGCATACCGTATTTCCGTTGCGCCCGGCGCGTGCGCGACACGTTTCTCACACGCTGAGCGCAGGCACCGTCAGTCGATCAGATCGCCTTCGGGTTCGTAAAACGGATACGGGCCGTCGGCGACGTCCACGTACGCGTGATGCGTCACGATGCCCGTGGCCGCATCGTAGCGATGCAGTGCGTACGCAGGCGGCTCCATCATGAAGGCGGACGGCGCGTCGTCGCGCAGATCGAGCGCCACCTGATGCGCGGGCGCGGGCACCGCGGAGGCGATCGTGCCGCCGAAGCGCACGAACATCGGCCGATGCACGTGGCCGCAGATCACCCGTTCCACGTTCGGATAACGCGCGATCAGCGCGGCGAGTTTGTCGGCGGCGGGCGGCGCGAGGCGCAGTTCGTCCATATGACCGATGCCGCACACGAACGGCGGATGGTGCAACGCCACCACCGTCGGCTTGCCCTGCGCGGCGTCGAGTTGCGCGGCGAGCCACGTCAAACGCGCGTCGCACAGATTGCCGGCGCTCTGGCCGGGCACCATCGAGTCGAGCGCGATCAGGCGCAACGGCCCGACATCGACCGCGTACTGCACGAACTCGCCGCCGCTTTTCAATTCCGCCCGATCCGGGAAAGCGGCGCGCAACGCGTTGCGCTCGTCGTGATTGCCGACCAGCAGAAAATACGGAATCTGGAGCGGCGCGAGCAGGGTTTTCAGATGTTCATACTGTTCCGGATCGCCCTGATCGACCAGATCGCCGGTCATGATGACGACGTCGGGACGCGGCACGAGCGCATTGAGCGCGGCAATCGTGCGAACCAGATAGGCGCCCGTGTCGACGCGGCGATACGCGAGCGCGCCGGGCCGTTTGATATGCAGGTCGCTGATTTGAGCTAGCAGCATGGGGATGTCCTTTCTTTTTTGCGCGCCGGAATACGGCGCGGCTTCATTACGATAGCGCAATCAGCGCGTCCTGCGCGATCGAGATGCCCACCGGCGTGCCGCGCGCGAGTTCCACGCGTCCGGCCACGTCGATCAGCAAGGCGTCGGGCGCGGCGCCGCCAATCGTCAGGCGTGTGCGTTCGCCGAGAAACGCCGTGCTTTCGACCGTGCCGCGCAGATGCGCGGCGGCCGGCTCGGCGAGATACGCGTCTTCAGGGCGGAAGAAAAACTCGTGCAGATGACCCGTGCGTGCGCGCCCGAGCGGCAGCGGCACGGCGCCGCCAGTGGTCGTGAGCACGCCGTTGCGCTGCTCGCCGCTCAGGCGGTTGATGGTGCCGACGAACTGCGCGACCGTGCGATTGGCGGGGCGATAGTAAATGTCGCGCGGCGTGCCGATCTGCTCGATGCGGCCCGCGCTCATTACGACGATGCGGTCGCCGAGTTCCATCGCTTCGGCCTGATCGTGCGTCACGTAGACCGTGGTGATGCCGAGTTCGCGCAGCAGGGTGTTCATTTCGCTGCGCAGCGTGTCGCGCAAACGCGCGTCGAGTGCGGTGAGCGGTTCGTCGAGCAGCAGCACGCGCGGCTGCACGGCGAGCGCGCGCGCCAGTGCGACGCGTTGGCGCTGACCGCCGGAAAGCTGGTCGATCGGTTTGTCGGCGTGCGTGGTAAGGCGCATCATGGCCAGCAGTTCGTCGACCCGTTGACGGGCGGTTTGCGCCGGCACGCGCCGGATTTTCAGGCCGTAGCCGATGTTGCCGCGCACGGTCAGATTCGGAAACAGCGCGTAGCTCTGGAACACCATGCCGACCTGACGCTTTTCGATCGGCAGCGCCGTGACGTCGTCGTTGCCGAAGGCGATGCGGCCGCCTGCGTCCGGTGTTTCGAGGCCGGCGATCATGCGCAGCGTGGTGGTCTTGCCGCAACCGGACGGTCCGAGCAGCACCAGAGTTTCACCGGCGCCGATCTCGAGATCGAGCGGTTCGAGCACGCGCGTGCCGCGAAACGTTTTCGCGCATTGCGTCAGCGTGATGGGAACGGAAGCGAGTTTCATGACGGGATGTTGGACTTCGGAACGGACTTCGGTTCGGACTTGGAGGAGGTTGAAACCGCGCGCTTTTTCGCCACGCTGCGCTGGCCCGTCGCATCGACGCCGAGCCATTGCATGGCGACGAGCAGCGGCATCGTCATGATGAAAAACAGGATCGTGTAGGCGCTGCCGATTTCGATGCGCAGCGACGCGTAGGTGTCGGCGAGGCCGACCGGCAGCGTCTTCGTATCGGGCGTATGCAGCATCCAGGTGAGATTGAATTCGCCGATGGAGAGCGTAAGCACGGCGAGCGCGCCCGCCACGATGCCGGGCCGCGCGTTCGGCAGCACGATCGTCACGAAACGCTGCATGAAGCTCGCGCCGAGACTGGCCGCGCCTTCTTCGAGCGTGCGCAGATCGCTGCTCGCGCACACGGCGGCCACCGCGCGCACCATGAAGGGCAGCGTGAAGACCACGTGTCCCACCACGATGAACGCCACGCTCATGCGAAACATCGTGAAGCCGCCGTACACCACCAGCAGCGCGAGCGCGGAAGCGAGACCCGGCAGCGCGATTGGCAGCACGAGAAATTCTTCGATGACGCGCGAGAGCCGCGTCTTGCTGCGCGCCAGCACGTAGCCGGCCGGCACGCCCGTCAACAGCGTGACGAGCAGCGTGGCCGCGGCGACTTCGAGCGAGAGGAACACGGAGTCGTGATACTGCGTCCACACTTCGACGAGCCAGCGCAGCGTGAGCCCGCTCGATACGCCCTTGAAGTAGTTGACCGTCAGCCCGGCCATGATCGACATCACGACCGGCACGATCAGGAACGCGCACAGCAACAGCGTCACGGCCCATTGTCCGGCCGCGAGCCATGAGCGCAGGGTGGGCAGCCTGAGCCGCAAGCGGGCTTGCGTCGCGGTCGGCGCCGGGGTGGGAATGGAGTTCATCGGAGGTTCGTCGTCGGGGTTGGACATGCCGTGCATCGTCATGCTCATGCGCTTGCCGCGACCGCGGAGCCGCTCACGCTGCGGGCGAGGGCCAGCACCAGCCACGTCACGATGCCGAGCACGATCGACAGGCCGGCGGCCGTCACCATGTTGGCGTTGAGCGTGAACTCGGTGTTGATGGTCATCGGCAACACGTCGATGTCGGTGGCGAGCGTGAAGGCCGTACCGAACGCGCCCATCGCGGTCGCGAAGCACACGGCGCCCGCCGCAATCAGACCGGGCGACAGCGCGGGCAACACGATGTCGCGCGTGATGCGCCACGGCGACGCGCCGAGCGAACGCGCGGCTTCTTCCAGCGACGCATCGAGCTTGGTCGCCGAGGCCATCACGGTGACGATCACGCGCGGAATCGAAAAGTACAGGTAGCCGAGAAAGAGGCCGCTCATCGAATACGCGAAGACCCAGCGGTCGCCGGTCAGTTTCAGCGAGAGCGCGCCGATCAGACCCTGGCGTCCCGCGAGCATGATGACCATGAAGCCGACCACCACGCCGGGGAACGCAAGCGGAAACGTGAGCAGGGCGAGCAGGGTGCGTTTGAGCGGAAACTCACGGCGCGCGAGCAGCAGACCGGCGATCACCGAGAGCACCAGCGTGGCGGCGGTGACGGCGGCGGAAAGCAGCACCGTTGCGCCGAGGCTCGACATGTAGCGCGGATTGACGAGCATGGCGCGATACGTCTCGAACGCGTGACCGTTGCCGCTGATCTGCGCGAGCGCTCCCATCGGCAGCAGCCAGAACGCGATGAAAACCGCCAGCGCCGGCGCGATCAATGCGATGCGCCAGCGCAGCGGGAACGTGATGTCGTTCAATGCATCACCTGTAGATAACGCTCGCCGAAGCTCGACTGCTTCTCCGCCATCTTGCCGAAATCGACCGGTTTGGCGCGTGCGTAGTCGCTGGCGGGCAGGAATTTCGCGGCGGTTTCCGGGCTCATGGCATTGGCGCGCACCGGACGCAGATAAGCCTCGGCCCACAGCTTCTGGCCTTCGTCGGACAGCACGAAGTCGAGCACCTTCTTGCCGTTGGCTTCGTGCGGCGCGCCCTTCACGAGACTCATCACGTACGGCACCGAGATCGTGCCTTCCTTCGGAATCACGAATTCGACGTTGGCGTGATCCTTGTATTTTGCGCGATAGGCGTCGAAGTCGTAGTCGAGCAGGATCGGAATTTCGCCGGACATCACGCGCGCATAGGCCGTTTGTTTCGGCACGATCGGCGCGTTGGCCTTGAGCTTGCGGAACCAGTCGAGGCCCGGCTCGAAGTTGTCGAGCGTGCCGCCTAGCGCCTGATTCACCGCCACTGCACCGGCATAACCGACGAATGCGCTCGACGGGTCCAGATAACCGACCATGCCCTTGTATTCCGGCTTGAGCAGGTCGGCCCACGAACGCGGCACCGGCTTGCCTTCGAGCGCGTCCTTATTGACGAAAAAGCCCAGCGTGCCCGAGTGAATCGAGAACCAGTAGCCTTGCGGGTCCTTCATGTTCGCGGGAATGTCGTCCCAATGCGCAGGCTTGTATGGCTGGATCACGCCTTTGTCTTTCGCCTGGAAGGCCGACGACACGCCGAGATACACCACGTCCGCGACCGGGCTTTTCTGCTCGGCCATCAATTGCGCGATCGACTGGCCGGAGTTCTTGTTGTCGAACGGTACGCGAATGCCGGTCTTTTGCTGGATCGCATTGATCTGGCTGGCCCAGTCGGCCCACTCGGGCGGGCAGTTGTAGCAGATGGCGGTCTCGTCGGCGTACGCGGCTTGCGGCGCCAGTGCGGCGAACGCGGCAGTGACGATCATGCCGGCGGACAGCGCGGCGCCGGTGGTGCGAACGAGGCGGCGCCAGAGCGGTGCCATCGACGGGACAGGACGTGTTGATGAGCGGATCACTACGGGTCTCCTGGAAAGGAAGCGTGCAGTTGTTTCGGGGTTCGAAGTAAATGGAGCAGAGAAACTGGACTACGCGGCGGGTGACGCCTGTGCCGGGACGCGCGCGCCGTCGTCGCTGCGATTCGAAATCGCGGCAATGGTGGCGCCTTCGCGCAGGCTGTGCGGCAGGATCAGCGAGGGCGAGGTGACGCCCGGCGAATCGTAGTTGCCGTTGACACGCGCGATCAGCCGCGCCCATGCCGCGCAGCCGATCTCGCGATTCGGCGCACACACGCTGGCGAGCGGCGGCGACAGCAGTTCGCCCATCGACAGACCGTCGAAGCCGAGAATCGACATGTCGTGCGGAATCTGCATGCGTGCGCGCCGCAGGCCGCGCATCACCACCATCGCCAGCAGGTCGTTACTGCAGAAGAGGGCGGTGGGCCGGTTCGGTCCGCTGGTCAGATGCGCGAGCACCGAGGGGGCGAGTTCTTCTGCGTTGAAATCGATTTCGAGTGCGGGCAGCGGCGTGAGGCCGGCCTGCTGCATCGCCTGGGCGTAGCCGAGATGACGCTGACGGGCGCGGTCCGAAGCGGCCAGCGTGCCGGCCAACATCAGGATGCGGCGGTGGCCGTGGGCGATCAGCATGCGCACGCCGTCGAAGGCCGCGAGCCGGTTGTCGACCGAGACCGACGGACGCCGCACGGTGTCGTTGTGCATCAGCACGTAGAGCAGGCCGTCGCGATCGAGCTGGTCGAGCAGCGGGTGCGTGTCGGCATCGGCCACGGTCAGGATCAGACCTTCCACGCGATGCTGGCGCAGCGTTTCGATGGCATGACGTTCGCGATCGGCGTCGTACTGGGTGGTCATCAGCATCAGGCGGTAGCCTTGCGCCGAAGCGAGTTCGTCGATGCCTTGCAGGCACTCCGCGAACACCGGGTTGGCGATGGTCGGCAGAATCACGCCGATATGCCGGGTGCGCTCGCCGCGCAACTGGCGGCCGAGTGGATTCGGGCGGAAGTTGAGCGCGTCGATGGACTGACGCACCTTTTCGAGCGTGACGGGATTCACGGTATGCGGCGCGTTGATCGCGCGCGAGACCGTGGCGATGGAGAAGCCCGCGTGGGCGGCGACATCCTTGATCGTCGGGATCATGTTTTCCGCTCGGGTGTAAACGTTTTCGTGAGCGGATTATCGGGAAGCTTTGTGACTTCCAAATGACGTGGCGAAAGTGTCGGAGAGCGGGCAGAGGTGCGCGCAAAACGAAAAGCCCCCGGCGCTGCGCGCGGAGGGCTCGATGATTCGTGACAGGCTAATGAGGGAGGCTGCGGGAACGTTGCATGGTGCCGGGGACGGGACTTGAACCCGTAAGCCGTGAAGCGGCGGATTTTAAGTCCGCTATGTTTACCAATTTCATCACCCCGGCAGGGGTCGGACCGCATGTGGACGCGAATTCTACCACTGCCCCGCGGGCCTTCCAAACCGCCGCCAGCGGGCCCGAAACGGTGCCGCAAAGCGGCGGCGGTTGCCGTATCCGCCCCCGTAATCGGTTTTCCCTAAAACGCTCTTCGAAAAATCTAATTTTGATAATATCTGACTTTGCAGATATTATGCCTGTCATTGAATACGGAGGCGCAGATGGATCACTACACGTCGGAGGGCTTCGATCCCACGCAGAGCGTCGGGTTTGCCATCAACAAGGCGCGCAACGTGTTGATCGCCGAGATGGACGATGCCTTGAAGGATCTCGACATCACGAGTCAGCAAATGGGCATTCTGCTATCCATGCATCGCGAACTGGCCGCCACGCCGTTCGAGTTGTCCAAGCTGCTCGGTATCGACACCGGCCTGATGACGCGCATGCTCGACAAGCTGGAACGCAAAGGCCTGCTGGAGCGTTCGCGGAGTCTGGAAGACCGGCGCGTGGTGAACCTGAAGCTCACGAAAGAGGGCGTGGCGATCGCGGCGCGTTTGCCGGCCATCGTGCCGGTGGTGCTCAACGCGCGCCTGAAGAAATTCACGAAGACGGAGTTCGAGGAACTGCGGCGCCTGCTCTACAAGTTTCTCGGCGAATGAACGAATAAACCGGCAACAAGCGACGCAACTCAACACACAAAGACAAGCTGCGCGTCATCACCGCAGCCCATTTTTTACCCAACTATCTGACAGGTCAGAAAATGAAATCACAGTTAAACGGACGGGCCGGCGTATCGCGGATCGCGAAGGCGGGCGTGACGGTGATGTTCGCGGCGGTGCTGTCGGCGTGCGCGAATTACGCGGGCATTTCGAGCGACCGGCAGATGGCGTCGCCGCAGACCTATGCGACCCAGCAAAGCATTCCGGCGCAAGGCGGTCACTGGCCCGCCGCCGACTGGGCCGACCAGTTCGGCGACGACCAGCTGAAGGCGCTGCTCGCCGAAGCGCTGAAGGGCAATCCGTCGATCGAGCAGGCGCGGGCGCGCGTTGCCGCGGCCGCGGCTTACAGCGACACGGCGAAGGCGAGCACGATGCCGCAGGTCGGCGCGACCTATTCCTTCACGCGTCAGCAGTACTCCGGCACGGCGCTGGTGCCGCCGCCCTACGGCGGTTCCTGGCAATCGGAGAGCAAGGGCTTGCTGTCGGCTTCTTACGACCTCGATCTGTGGGGCAAGAATCGCGAAGCGCTGAAGGCTTCGCTGTCACAACTCCAGGCCAGCCAGGCCGATGCCGAAGTCGTCAAACTGTCGCTCACGTCCGCCACGGCGCGCGCGTACAACCAGCTCGCCCGTCTGTACGCGTTGCGCGACATCGCGCAGCAGGAAGTCACGCAGCGCGAGCAGATCGATCGCATCACGGCCGGTCGCATCGCGACGGGTCTCGACACGCAGGTCGAACGCAAAACCGCGCAGGCCAACCTGGCCACGAGCCGCGCCAGTCTCGCCGCGCTCGACGGCAGCATTCTCACGACCCGCTATCAGCTGGCCGCGCTGCTCGGCGCGGGACCGGATCGCGGGCTGGCGATCGCGCGGCCTACGCTCGGCATCGGCGACGAGGTGCGTCTGCCCGACAACCTGCCCGCCGATCTGGTGAGCCGCCGTCCCGATCTGATCGCGGCGCGCTGGCGCGTGGATGCGTTGACGCACGACGTCAAGGAAGCCAAGGCCGAGTTCTATCCGGACATCAACCTGAGCGCCGCCATCGGACTCGACGCGTTCGGCTTCGGCCGCTTTCTGACGGCGGCGAGCCGCACGGCTTCGGCGGGACCGGCGATTCATCTGCCGATCTTCGACGGCGGCCAGTTGCGCGCGCAACTCAAAGGCCGTTACGCCGACTTCGATTACGCCGTGGCGACCTATGACCAGACGCTCGTGTCCGCGTTATCGGAAGTGGCGACGCAACTCGCGCAGATCCGCTCCACCGACGAACAACTCGGCGACGCCCAGGCCGCGCAGGAAGCCGCGCGCAGCGCCGACCAGCTGGCGCTCACGCAATACAGGGCCGGGCTCACGAACCAGTTGACGGTGTTGAACGCCGACACCACCGCGCTCGCAGCGGATCAGCAGGTCGCGAACCTGAAGATGAATCGTCGCGACCAGCAGATCGCGCTCGCGGCCGCGCTCGGCGGCGGCTATACGGACACCTCGCCGGCAGCGGACACGGCAAACGCCGCCGACACCGGCAGCGCCAACCGCAACGCCGCCGATGAAGCGTCGGCGCATATCTCACCCGTCGTCGCTGCGCGCTAACGCGTCGCGCGACATTTTCAGTTTGTCTGGAGCCACATCATGAGCGATACGATCGACACCGGCCGCAAGACGGCGGATACCCCGCACGCAGAGCAATCAACGCAGCAATCAACCCAACCGCCAGCGCAACAGCCATCCGCAGAAACGCCCACGAAGCGCAAGCTGCTGCTTGCGTTGCTCGCGGCGAGCGTGGTGGTGGCGGGCGCCGCTTACGGTGCGTACTACTTCACAGTCGGTCAATATCATCAATCGACCGACGACGCCTACGTCAGCGGCAATCTCGTGCAACTCACGCCGCAGGTGAGCGGCACGGTCGTCGCGGTCGACGCCGACGATACGCAGATCGTCAAACAGGGCGCGCCGCTCGTGTCGCTGGATAACGCCGACGCGAAAGTCGCGCTCTCGAACGCCGAAGCGACGCTCGGCCAGACCGTGCGGCAAGTCAGCGGTCTCTACGCGAACAACGACTTTTATGCGGCCACGGTCGCGCAACGCCAGTCCGATCTCTCGCGCGCCAACGACGATCTGAAACGCCGTCAGGCCGTCGCCGAAACCGGCGCGGTGTCGGGCGAAGACATTGCCCATGCGCGCGACGCCGTCAGCGCCGCGCAGGCCGCGCTCGATGCCGCGCGTCAGCAGGCGCAGGCCAATCGCGCGCTGACCGACCGCACGTCGATCGAACAGCATCCGAACGTGCAGGCCGCCGCCTCGAAGGTGCGCGACGCTTACCTGAGCTATGCGCGCAACACCTTGCCCGCGCCGGTCACGGGCTACGTGGCGCGCCGCTCCGTCCAGGTCGGCCAGCGTGTCGCGCCCGGCACGCCGCTGATGGCGATCGTGCCGCTCGACGGCGTCTGGGTGGACGCCAACTTCAAGGAAGGACAGCTCAGACACATGCGGATCGGCCAGCCGGTCACGCTGACAGCAGACGTCTACGGATCGGGCGTCACGTATCACGGCCGCGTCATCGGTTTTTCCGCCGGCACCGGCGCGGCGTTCGCCGTGTTGCCCGCGCAGAACGCCACCGGCAACTGGATCAAGGTGGTGCAGCGGCTGCCCGCGCGCATCCAGCTCGATCAGAGCGAACTGAACGCTCATCCGTTGCGTATCGGCCTGTCGATGCAGGTCGACGTGGAAACCCGCGATCAGTCCGGCGCGCAACTCGGCGCGGCGGTCGGCACGTCGTATCGCACCGACGTGTTCGCGCAATACGGCGCGGACGCCGATGCCGAGATCGCGAAGATCATCGCGCAGAACATGCCGGTCGAGCGTGTGGCGGCGACGGCGCGCAATGACAAAAAAGCCGAGCCCAAAGTCGAGCCCCAATCTCGTCCGCAAGCTCAGTCGCGGGCTCAAACCGATGCCACGAGCAACGCAGGCTAACCCCCAGGCGCTTTTTTTTACGCAAATGACTGATAAGTCAGATATCCATCTTCAGACGCAGGTGATGACATGACCCGACCGACTGCATCGGCCAACCCGTCGGCCCGCCCGACACCCAGCGCGCCGGCGCCGCTGCCGCCGCTCACGGGCGGCAAGCTCGTCCTCGCGACGATCGCTGTGGCGCTCGCTACCTTCATGAACGTGCTGGACTCGTCGATCGCGAACGTCGCCATTCCGACCATCGCCGGCAATCTCGGCGTGTCGGTCGACGAGGGCACCTGGGTCATCACGCTGTTCGCCGCCGCCAACGCCATCTCGATTCCGCTGACGGGCTGGCTCACGCAGCGGGTCGGGCAGATCAAGCTTTTCGTCTGGGCGATTCTGCTGTTCGTGTTTTCGTCGTGGCTGTGCGGCATTGCGCCCACCTTGCCGGTGCTGCTCGCCGCGCGGATTCTTCAGGGTGCCGTAGCGGGACCGTTGATCCCGCTCTCGCAGGCCATTCTGCTCGGCTCGTATCCGAAGGAGAAGTCTTCCACCGCGCTCGCCCTGTGGGCCATGACGGCGACGGTCGGTCCGATTGCGGGTCCGGCACTGGGCGGCTGGATCACGGATAGCTACAGCTGGTCGTGGATCTTCTACATCAACATTCCCGTCGGCATTTTTGCGGCCGGCGTGACCTGGGCGATCTACCGCACGCGCGAAACGCCCACGCGGCGTCTGCCGATCGACAAAGTCGGCCTGCTCTCGCTGATTGCCTGGGTCGGCTCGCTGCAGATCATGCTCGACAAAGGCAAGGATCTCGACTGGTTCAACTCGCCGGTGATCGTCGCGCTCACGGTGTTTGCTGCGATCAGCTTCGCGTTCTTCGTGATCTGGGAGTTGACGGAGAAGAATCCGATCGTCGACCTGCGTCTGTTCGGCAAACGAAACTTTCTCGGCGGTACGGTCGCGATTTCGGTGGCGTATGCGGTGTTTTTCTCGAACCTCGTATTGCTGCCGCAATGGATGCAGGGCTATCTGAATTACCGTTCGGTGGATGCCGGTCTCGTGACCGCGCCACTCGGCATTTTCGCGGTGATTCTCGCGCCCGTCATGGCGAAGCTGATGCCAAAATCGGACGCGCGCGTGCTCGCCACGCTCGCCTTCGTCGGATTCGCCGGCGTGTTCTTCATGCGCTCGCATTACACCACTGGCGTGGACACGTGGACGCTGGTCTTGCCGACCTTGCTGCAAGGCGTGCCGACCGCGCTGTTCTTCGTGCCGCTCACCGCGATCATTCTCTCGGGACTCGCGCCGGAGAAGATTCCCGCGGCGGCCGGTCTGTCGAACTTCGCGCGGGTCTTCGCGGGCGCGATGGGCACCTCGCTCGCCACCACGGGCTGGAACGACCGGACGATCCTGCATCACGCGCAGCTTGCCGAGCAGACCAGCGTGAACAATCCGACCTTCACGTCCGCGCTCGACGCCTTGCAAAGTTCGCTCGGCGGCAGCGCCGCGCAAGCCATGGCCTTCTTCGAGCATTCGCTGAACACGCAGGCGGCCATGCTCGGCCTGAACGATATTTTCTGGCTGTCCGGCGTGATCTTCGTCGCGATCATTCCGCTGATCTGGGTGACGAAGCCGGATAAATCGAGCGCCGCGGCGGCGGCCGGCGCGGGCGGTCATTGAGCGAAGGCGCGGGTGGAGCAGGCACGGCATTCCCCGCGACCCGCGACGCTCGCAAAGAGGAAAGCGCTATGGCACCAGCACGATCTTGCCGGGCCGATGCTTGCGGCCTTCGAGCATCTCGTGCGCGTCGCGGGCTTGCGCCAAAGGCAGAACGTCGCCGACGCGCGTGCGCAAGACGCCTTTCTCGAACAGACCGGCGAGCGCCACGAGCGTCTTCGTGGTGACGGCGACCAGCATGAAGTTCGCCTTGACGCCCGATTGCGCAGCACGTTCGCCCGACGGTTCGGCGACGGCGGAGACGACCCGGCCGCCGCGCCTGACCGTCGCGAACGAACCGTCGAGCGTATCGCCGCCAACCAGATCGATGACGGCATCGACGGATTCGCGATAGGCGTCGAAAGACGTGTGACGTGGATCGAAGACCTCGTCGGCGCCGAGCGAGCGTACGAATTCCGCGTCGCGCTCCGAGGCCCCGGCGATCACGAAGGCGCCGGCGTGATGCGCGAGCTGCACCGCGTACGCACCGACGTTGCCCGCCGCGCCTAGCACCAGCACACGCTGGCCGCGCTGCACGCCGGCTTCGTCGAAAAGCATTTGCCAGGCGGTCACGCCGATCACCGGCGCGGAGGCCGCCTGCTCGAACGACAGTTCGGCGGGTTTGCGCGCCAGCATGTTCGCCTCGGCGATCGCATAGTCGCCGTAGCCGCCCGTGAACTGCGGACTCGTCACGCCGAATACCTCGTCGCCGGCCGAGAGGCTGTTGGCGTTGTCACCGGCCAGCATCACCGTACCCGCAATGTCCGACCCGAGTGTCAGGGGCAGCGGCTGCGGCAGCACGCTTTTCCCCGCGCGTATCCACGCATCCCATGGACCGACGCCGGCCGCGGCCACGCGTACGAGTACCTGTCCCGAAGCCGGGCGCACGAGCGCCGTGTCGCGATAATGCATGGCGTCGATGCCGCCAAACGCGTCGACCTGGACAGCCTTGAACGACGAAGGAAGCGTCGGTGAAGTGGATTCCATGGAAGTCTCCGGCACAGGTTCGGCAAGCTGAAAACAGCACGACGGTCAGGTCCGAATTCATTCTAGGACACGCGAGCCGGCAAGCAAGCGTGTTGTCTCCGACTGCCGGAAATGCCGCCCGATCCGGCGGCGCTCGCCAATTCAGGTAGATTCCGGGTATAGGCAAGTGCGCAAGAGCGGAGAAATCATGAAACACGGCAAGACCAAACTGACCCGGCAGAGCGCGGACGTTCTGTTCCCCGACCTGAAACCGAGCGGCACGCAGGCGGGCAGCCGCCCGGACAATCCGTTCGGCGACTCCACCAGCCACACGAGCAGTCCCTTTGCGGATTCGCCCTTCGGACCGCTCGAACGGCCGGAGCGCGACAAGAAATCGCTCTGGAAAGAGAACCTCGTCAGTCTGCCGAAGGGAATCGAGTTGCCGCCCGGTTACGAGTCGGCGGCAAAATTGCGTTCGGCCATGGAGCGCGCCTGGCGCATGAAGTGGGTTCGTGAGGCGAGCCACGAGATCGTCGCGGAATTCCCGGAAGGCTGGTCGGCGATCCGGCCCGCGAGCGGCCCGGTGCAGTTGCGCGATGCGAACGGCGTGGCGCGCGCCGTCTACGGTTGGGCGGAAGATGCCGAACTGCGCGTGCTGCCGCGCTACGTGGTGGAGTCGCAGGAGAACAGTTCGAGCGGGCTCGGCAGTCTGATCGTGCGCGATCGCGAGAGCGGGCAGATTCTGGAGCGCTCGGCCGTGTGGTCCGCGCAGACCGGCAATCATCATCCGGACTGGGCGAAGCTCTCGGCGTGGCTCGACCGACAGTATCCGCAACATCGCGATCCGCTGCGGCTGTGGAGCGATTGCGAAGCCAACCTGCTCTGATCATTCATCCACCACTGCCGACGGGAGGCCATGATCCTCTCGAAGCAGGAACACCGTCATGCAACATCTGAAATACCTGAGCGGTTATCCCGCACCCTTGCTGGAGAAAGTGCAGAAGCTGATTGCCGACGAGCAACTGGGCGCCTATCTCGTCAAACGCTATCCCGGCTCGCACGACGTGCAAACCGATCGGGCGCTTTACGCCTATTGCGCCGACCTCAAACGCGAACATCTGCGTAGCGCCGAGCAGATCGACAAGGTGATCTACGACAGTAAGCTCGACGTGATGCGCCACGCGCTCGGTCTGCACACGAGCATTTCGCGCGTGCAGGGCGGCAAGCTGAAGGCGAAGAAGGAGATTCGCGTGGCGTCGTTATTCAAGGACGCCGCGCCGGAATTCCTGAAAATGATCGTGGTGCACGAACTCGCGCATCTGAAGGAAAGCGATCACAACAAAGCCTTCTACCGGCTATGCGAGTTCATGCAGCCGGGTTATCACCAGATCGAATTCGATCTTCGTCTCTACCTCACGCATCGCGATCTGACGAAAAAACAGGCCTGAGCGCGAAGCGTCAGGCCTGTCGTTCGACACGCGCTTTCCGATGGCGCGATGCGGCGGCGCGCCGCTCGCGATCAGGCGGCGAGCGCCTCTTCGGCCGGCGTTTCGACCGTGCGCTCCGGCAGGTTCTCGACGGACGCCGTCAGCAGCACCGGAATCGACTTCGATGTCGGCGTGCCCGCGCCGTCGGCCACGGAGGAGAGCGGCACCAGCGGATTCGTTTCCGGATAGTACGCGCCGAGACAGCCCCGCGGAATGTCGTATTCCACCAGCAGGAAGCCGGCCGCGTGACGCTCCACGCCGTCCGCCCACACGCTTTTGATGTCCACGCGCTGGCCGGCCGCGAAGCCGAGCATCGCAAGGTCGTCCTTGTTGGCGAACAGCACGCGGCGTTGTCCGTAGACACCGCGATACCGGTCGTCGAGACCGTAGATGGTGGTGTTGTACTGGTCGTGCGAACGCGTCGTCATCAGGGTCATCAAACGTTCGCCGTGTTCGGCGCGCGCCTGATGGATCGGCGTGTCGACAGCGATGGCGTGCACCATGAACTGGGCCTTGCCGCTCGGCGTTTTCCAGATCCGGTCGCGCGACGCGACACCGAGATGGAAGCCGCCCGGTTTCTTCAGACGCTCGTTGTAGTCGTGGAAGCCGTCGATCACCTGCGCGATGCCGTCGCGAATCAGCGCGTAATCCGCGGCCTGCGCGAGCCAGTCCACTTTTCCGCTGCCGAGCGTGGCGTGCGCCATCTTCGCGACGATCGCGATTTCCGACAGCAGATTCTCCGAGGCCGGCTTGTTCATGCCGTACGAGATGTGCACCATGCTCATCGAATCCTCGACGCTCACACCTTGCGCCACGCCGTTCTGCAAATCGATTTCGGTGCGGCCGAGGGTCGGCAGGATCAGCGCATCGCGGCCGTGTACCAGGTGGCTGCGATTCAGCTTGGTGGTGATGTGCACGGTCAGGTCGCACGAGCGCATCGCTTCCCACGTGCGCGGCGTGTCCGGCGTGGCGATCGAGAAATTGCCGCCGAGCCCGATGAATACCTTCACCTTGCCGTCGAACATCGCCTGAATCGTATTGACGACGTCGAGACCGTGCTCGCGCGGCGGCTCGAAATCGTAGACTTCGCCGAGACGGTCGAGAAACGCCTGGGTCGGCCGTTCCTCGATGCCGACTGTGCGATCGCCCTGCACGTTGGAGTGTCCGCGCACCGGGCACAGACCTGCGCCGCGGCGGCCGATGTTGCCGCGCATCATCATCAGGTTCGAGAGGATCTGAACCGTCGGCACCGAGTTCTTGTGCTGCGTGAGGCCCATGCCCCACGTCGAGATCACCGCGCGACCCTTCACGTAGATGTCGGCGAGCTTGAGCACGTCGTCGAACGGCACACCGGATTCGGCGACGATGGTGTCCCAGCTTTCGGCGCGCAGGTCGTCGGCGAAAGCGTCGAAGCCGACCGTATGTTCGGCGATGAACGCGACGTCGAGCACGCGTTCGAGGCCGGAGGCGAGCGCTTCGTCGTCGAGTTCGATCACGCGCTTGGCCACGCCCTTGATGAGCGCGAAGTCGCCGCCGATTTTCGGACGGATGAACACGGAGCTGATCTTCGTGCTGCCCATCGTGATCATCTCGACCGGATGCTGCGGGCTCGCAAAGCGTTCGAGGCCGCGCTCCTTCAGCGGGTTGATCGAGACGATGGTGGCGCCGCGCTTCGCGCATTCGCGCAGTTCGCCCAGCATGCGCGGGTGGTTGGTGGCCGGATTCTGACCGAAGATCAGCAGCGTGTCGGCGTGTTCGAAGTCGTCGAGCGTGACCGTGCCCTTGCCGATGCCGACCGTGTGCGGCAGGCCGCGGCTGGTCGCTTCGTGACACATGTTCGAGCAGTCGGGGAAGTTGTTGGTGCCGTACATGCGCACGAACAGCTGGTACAGGAACGCGGCTTCGTTGCTGGCGCGTCCGGAGGTGTAGAAGGCGGCGCGGTCGGGATCGTCGAGGCGCTTGAGATGATCCGCGATCAGGTCGAAGGCTTCGTCCCAGCCGATCGGCACGTAGCGGTCGCGCATCGCGTCGTAGACGAGCGGGTCGGTCAGCCGGCCGTGCTGCTCCAGTTCGAAGTCGGACTGCGCCATCAGTTCTTCGACCGTGTGTTCCTCGAAGAACGCGGGCGTCACGCGCTTGCTGGTCGCCTCGGCGGCCACGGCCTTGACGCCGTTTTCGCAGAATTCGAAGGTGGATGCATGTTCGCGGTCCGGCCACGCGCAGCCGGGGCAGTCGAAGCCGTCCGGCTGGTTCTGCTTGAGCAGCGTGCGGTAGTTGCCGCCCGCGACCTTTTCCTTGATGAGGTTGATCGCGACGTATTTGAGCGCGCCCCAGCCGGCGGCAGGGTGCGTATAGGGTTCGATGCGAGCGTCTGGTTTCTTCATGGTCGTGCCGCTGACGGGCCTTGGACGAGGCTTTTTAAGCCGATACCTGCAAGCCTACTGTGTTCCAAAAAGGCCGCAGCATACAGAAAATTGAAAAGGGAAGGGATACAGTTGCGGATTTCTGTCTTAGACTGACGTTTCCCGCCACGTCCGCGCTCGCGCCAGGTCCTTGAAACTCTACGAAAAGCTCGCCGACGAGATGACCGAAGCCGTGCGCCGCGGCGTATTCGCGGCGGGCGAGCGGATCGCGTCGGTGCGTCAGGCGAGCCAGCAGCACGGCGTCAGCATCAAGACGGTGTTGCATGCGTACGCGTTGCTGGAAAGCCGTGGCGTGGTCGAATCACGGCCGCAGTCGGGCTACTTCGTGCGCGACGCGGCCGCGCTGGCGGCTGCCTTCGACGAACCGCGCCTCACCCGCAAGTCCGCCACGCATGCCGCGCCGGTTGCCGCCGAGGTGGACGTGAGCCGCCTCGTGCTGTCCACGCTGCGCAGCATCCGCGCGCATGACGCCATACCGCTCGGCTCGCCGTATCCTGACCCGTCCCTGTTCCCGTGGCGGCGTATCAACCAGTACGCCAACGCGATCGCGCGGCGCCAGGCGAGCTGGAATCTGATGGACGATCTGCCGCCGGGCAATCCGGAACTGATCCGCCAGATCGCCCGGCGCTACGCCGAGAACGGCGTGCCCGTCGATCCGGACGAGATCGTCATCACGCTCGGCGCGACCGAGGCGATCAACCTCAGCCTGCAGGCGGTCGCGCGTCCGGGCGACACCGTCGCGGTCGAGTCGCCCACTTACTACGCGATGCTGCACGCCATCGAGCGACTCGGCATGCGCGCGATCGAAGTGGCGACGCATCCACAGGACGGCATCGACATCGAAGCGCTCGCGCAGATCGTTGCAAAGCAGAAGATCGCTGCCTGCATGGTGATGCCGAATTTCCAGAATCCGCTCGGGTTCCAGATGCCCGACGCGCGTAAGCAGCAACTCGTTGCGCTGCTGTCCGCCCACGAGATTCCCGTCATCGAAAACGACGTGTACCAGGAGCTGTATTTCGGCGAGGCGCGGCCGTCGACGCTGAAGAATTTCGATACCAAAGGGCTCGTGCTGCACTGCGCGTCGTTCTCGAAGAGTCTGACGGCTTCGTACCGGATCGGCTGGGCGATGCCCGGACGCTACCGCGCGCAGGTCGAGAAGCTCAAGTTTCTCAACACGCTGACCACGCCCTCGGTGCCGCAGGTCGCGGTTGCCGACTATCTGCGTCAGGACGGCTATGATCGGCATCTGCGGCACGTGCGCAAGGTGTACCGCCAGCAGGCGAGCATCATGAGCGCGATGGTGCAGCGGTTTTTCCCGGCCGGCACACGCACGTCGACGCCGCAAGGCGGCTATGTGCTGTGGGTGGAGTTGCCCGAACGGGTCGATTCGATGCGGCTGTATCAGGCGGCGCTCGCGCGCGGCATCACGATCGGGCCGGGCATGATGTTTTCGACGCGTAACGATTTCCGCCACTTTATCCGGCTCAATTACAGCTATCCGTGGACGGCGCAGACCGAAGCGGCGCTCAGAATGCTGGGCGAACTCGTGGCGATGATGGCCTGAGAGGAGACACGTATGACAGAAGCGACAAAAACAACGCCGGCGGACGACGACGATCTCGACCCGGTGCTGGTTGCCGTGCTGACGCAATTGTGGCGGGCGCATCGGGAGAGGCCCGACGGCGCGTGGTCGCTCGCGAAGCTGTCGAAGCAGGCCGCTGTGCCGATGAGCGCGCTGCGCCGTCAGCTCACGGCGCTGGTCGACGGCGAACTGGTGGAGACGTCCTTCAACGAAGAAGGCACCGGCACCGCGCGTCTGAGCGAGATCGGCCTCGACGTCTGCGCGGAACTGTTCGGCGAGGGCGACCCCGACGCCGACTCCGACTCCGCCGCCGCCGATGACCACGAAGCCGGGCCGCCGCCGAAGTTGCACTGAGGCGGCAGCGGGCGACGGCTCGGCGGGTCAGTGCGCCGGCGGCAGGAATTCGAGCAGGGTGTCGGTCACGGCCTGCGGTTGTTCTTCCGCTACCCAGTGTCCCGCGCCCTCGATCTCGACCGACTGCACGTGGTCTGCCACGTGCCGCAATTCTTCGCCGACCAGCGGACCCATGCTGCCCGCGCCACCGATGCCCAGCACGGGCATCGTGAGCTTGTGCTTGGCGAATTCCTGGTTCTGTCTGACGTCGGCCGGAAACGCGCGGTAGTACTCGAAGCCGGCGCGCAGTGCGCCCGGCATGGCGTATTCGCGAGCGTAGGTTTCCTCGACCTCGTTCGTGAACGCGCGCGAGTTGACCGCCTCCGAATTGTGGAACCACTTCAGGTACGCCAGTTCGCGGCCGGCGATCAACATCTCCGGCAGATCCTGCACCGCGTAAAAACGGAAGTGCCAGGTGCGCGGCGTCTGGACGAGCTGGTCCCACGGATCGATGCCGGGCAACGGCACGTCGAGAATCGCGAGTGAGCGCACCTCGTCCGGATGTTGGGCGGCGTACGCATACGCGACCATGCCGCCCATGTCGTGACCGACGATATTCACTTGCGGCCCGAGCTTGAGTTGCGCAACCAGCGCATGGATGTCTTCGGCGATGTTGGCTTTCTCGTAGCCGGTCGCGGGCTTCGATGTATCGCCGAGGCCGCGAAGGTCGGGTGCGAGCACGGTATAGCCGCGCGCCACCAGTTGCGGCATCACGAATCGCCACATGAACGAGGTCGACGCCCAGCCGTGCAGCAGCACGATCGGCGTGCTGTGGCCTTGCGCGAGCAGGTAGTGATAGCGCACGCCGTTCACGTCGATCTTGCCGTCGTGAATGTTCGCCGACGCGGCGGCCAGTGCGGCGGTGGAAACGGCGGAGTGCGGAGCCGAATGCGCAGCGGTGCTCGCTGCCGGCAGCGTGCCGGCCTCGGCGCCGGCTTGCGCGCTGTACGCGGACGGTGCGGCAGTCGCGAACGCGAGCGTGGCGGCCAGCAGCAAAGACGACAGTTTTAGACGCATGACGAATCCCGGAAAAAAAGGGGGAGCGCCGTGCCTGTGTTGCACAGGCGCGGGGAGGAGGTTCGGTTTGGGGTTGGGGAGCCGGCCTGTCGAGGCCGGCTCAGCGGGGCTGAGTGATTAGCGCCGAGCCATCACAATTGACTCATGCCGCCGTCGACGATGATTTCGGTGCCGACGATGAATGCCGATTCCGTGGCGGAAAGATGCAGCACGGTCGAGGCGATCTCTTCCGGCGTACCGAAGCGTCCGGCCGGAACCTGGCTGAGGATCTGGGCGGCCGTCGCTTCGAGCGCGGCGGCGTCCAGACCGAGCTTGCCGTACAGCGGCGTTTGCACGGGACCGGGGCTCACCACGTTGACGCGGATGCCGTGCGGCAGCAGTTCGGCCGACAAGGTCTTCGCCAGCGAAATCACCGCGGCCTTGCTCGCCGCATACACCGACGACGACGGCATGCCGAGGCGCGCATTGATCGAACCGTTGATGACGATCGACGCGCCGCGATTGAGCAGCGGCACCAGCGACTGGATCTGGAAGTACGCGCCTTTCACGTTGGTGTTGAAGGTCGCGTCCCACAAGGCTTCGTCGACGTCCACGAACGGCGCGAACTTTGCCGTGCCGGCGTTGATGAACACCGCGTCGAGCCGGATGCCGGCCGCGCTCAGTGCGGCGGCCAGTTCGCGTGCCGCGCCGATCGATCCGGCGTCGTTCTGGATCGCCACCGTATCGGCGCCGAGGGCGTCGCGCGCCGTTTCGAGCGCAGCCGCGTCGCGACCGGTAATGACGACGCGGGCGCCTTCGTCCGCGAATGCTTTTGCTGCTGCGAAGCCGATGCCGCTGCTGCCGCCGGTAACGAGAACCGACTTGTTTTGAAAGCGAGTCATGTTGTTTCTCCGAAAGGGTGTGACGGGTTGATGAACAGGATATTGCGCCTTCCGATCGCGCTTGCCGTACCACTTTTACGATGTACTCGTTCGAAATAATCGAACGTCTTTTTTCCATCCCAAAATACGAATGCCGTTATGGGCGGGATAACGGGAAATAATTTTTCCGATGAAATTGGCCTTCGAATATGGCCCCCTATGCTTGAGCCTTGCCGACCGGCGGCCGCCGTGGCGAGCGGCGGGCAGGCATCAGGCGGGCAGCAGGCGGCCATTTCCACACCACCCTCGGAGAATCCATGAAAACAAAGCTGGCGAGCGCGTTGCACCATTCATTGCGCATTAAAACCATTCGGACCGTCCTGACCGCGACGCTCGGCGCGAGCCTCGCTTTCGGCGCGGCGGCCGCGACCACGCAGCCGCTCGGCATCGCCTTCGTCTATCTCGGCAATCCGGGCGACGCCGGCTGGACGTACGCGCACGAACAGGGCGTGAAGGAAGTGGAGGCGAAATTCGGCGACAAGGTCAAGGTGACGCGCGTCGAGAACGTGCCGGAGTCGGCGGATTCGGAACGCGTGTTCCGCGATCTGGCGTCCAAGGGCAACAAGATCGTGGTGGGATCGAGCTTCGGCTTCCAGGATTTCGAACTGAAGGTGGCCAAGGATTTCCCCGACACCGTGTTCGAACACGCGACCGGCTACAAGAAGGCGGCCAACTTCGCCACCTACGACGTGCGCACGTACCAGAGCGCATACCTCGCCGGACTCGTGGCCGGCTACACGACCAGGTCCAATACGCTGGGTTTCGTCGGCTCGGTGCCGGTGCCCGAAGTGGTGCGTAACATCAACGCGTTCACGATGGGCGCGCGCTCGGTCAATCCGAAGGTGCGTGTGAAGGTGGTGTGGATCAACAGCTGGTTCGATCCGGGCCGCGAGAAGCAGGCTGCCGAAACGCTGATCGGTCAGGGTGCGGACGTGCTGATCCAGAACACCGATTCGACCGCGACGATGCAGACCGCCGAACAGAAGAAAGTGCATGCATTCGGCTGGGATTCGGATATGAAGAAGTTCGGACCGAACGCCCAACTCGGTGCCTGCGTGAGCAACTGGGGCGTGTACTACACGCATCTGGTGGATCAGGTCATGTCGGGCAAGTGGACCAATGCGCCGGTGTGGTGGGGCCTCAAGGAGAAGGCGATCGATCTGGCCGATATCAACACCGACGCCGTCTCGCCCGCCGCGCAAAAGGCATTGAGCCAGAAGCGCGACGACATCATTTCCGGCAAGTTCGATCCGTTCGCGGGCCCGATTGCGGATCAATCTGGTGCGGTGAAGGTGGCGGCGGGCAAGTCGCTGAGCGACGCGGAATTGCTGCGTCTGAACTGGTTCGTGCAGGGCGTGGACGGCACGCTGCCGAAGTAAGCTGTCGCCATACTTGCACGTTTGCCCGAATTGTTTTGCCTGACTAACTATTAATGATTATCGAGGAGATCGCCCGTGAGTCTGACTGTTTCGACCGGAGCCGCCGCTGGTGTGACCGCTGATGCGGCCGACGCTGTGGCCAGTTATCCGCCACAAGGTCTGACGCCGACTCACGAGCAGATCGTGCGGCACTTACGCCATTCGAGCCGGATTGCCGAGCGGGCGACGTTGCTGGGACATCATCCGTTCGGCGCGGTGCTGGTCGGCCCCGATCAGGAAACCGTGTTGATGGAGCAGGGCAATGTCGACACGGTGAATCATGCCGAGTCGGTGCTGGCGCGAGTGGCGGCCCTGAATTTCACGCCGGAGTATTTGTGGAGCTGCACGCTCTACACGTCGGTGGAACCGTGTTGCATGTGTGCCGGCACGATGTACTGGGCCAACATCGGGCGAGTCGTGTTCGGGATGACTGAAAAACGTCTGCTCGAAGCCACCGGCAATCATGCGGAGAACCCGACCATGAGCGTGGAGTGCCGTTATGTCTTCGACCATTGCCAGAAGGCGGTCGAGGTGATCGGGCCGGTGGAGGAAGTCGAGGCGGAAGTGATGGAGGTGCAGCGGCGCTTCTGGGACGGGCGGTGAGCGGCGCGCTGTTGTTCGACGGTCATGCGACGGTTGCCTGGTTGTTGCTCGATTGTTGCTTGAGCGTTGCTTAAGTGTCATCGAGCCGCGTGAAGCGCTCACCCAGTGCTCCACTGAGTGAGCGCTTCCAGCGGCATGAAACCTACATCTTCGTGCGCTTGCCGCGCTCACTGCGGCGCATCGAGCATGGCTAGCCCACAAAACCAGTCGCCGCCATGCGGTTTGTATTCCCACTGGCTTTTCTGTTTGATTACGGTCGAACACTGGTCGTGCAACTCGATGCCCGGATTGCTCGCCGTGCATTGAAGCATGGCCGTCTCCAGTTGCTGCAAGGCCGGTGCGGGCAGCGGCGTCTTGCGCGCCTCGTCGGGATCGGCCGGCGTGACCGCAGATGTACCATCGACTGTTCTTGCAGGCGTTCCCGTCTGCATCGCTTGAATCAAACGTTTCAATTCATCGATCCGTGACGCATACCACGTCCCGAGACACGTTTCGTCACGACAATTTGCTTCCCGCCACGCCCATTTGCTGTCACTGTCAGTGAGAAATGCACGCCGGTTCACGACCCGGCGACGGGCTTTCCAGTAGAGTTGACCCAGCGTATCGTCGAGCTTCGACAGGCCGGGATCGTTGCAGATCATCCGTTCGGTCAACGATCTTCCTTTGGTGCAGTCGAAGCTGGTAGCGTGAGCAGGCAGATGGGTGAACATCAGCGCGGCAATCAGGAGAGGGCGAAGCATTTTCATGGCGGTCCCGAAGAGCATGGTTTTTCGTCCCGTGCATGATCGGACGAGTCGCCTCGAGACAGACGCCGGAGAACAAGCTGACTTGGCGCAGGTGATTACCAAATCTTGCCGCCCGGCGGAAGCTTTCGGGCATGCGCCGTGCTGACGCTCATGAAATTACGACGCACAAAGCAACGCACGACGCATCAGGCAAAGCACGACGCAGTCAGGCGCGCACGGCAGCAACGCGCGGCACGTGGAAAGCACGGAACAACGCACGCTAGAAACCGTGAAACGCAACGGGGGAAGAATGAAGCAACTCGCTCGCTGTATTTGCGTCGCTGCCGGTCTGGTCGCGTTGCCGGTTGCGGCCAATGCGCAGTCGCAGGCTTACACGAACGGCACGGTGAATGTGCGGGCGGGGCCGGCCTCCGATTATCCCGTCGTCATCCAGGTTCCCGGCGGCGTGCCGCTCACCGTGATGGGCTGTCTCAGCAACTATCAATGGTGCGATGTCGCAGCGCCGAATCTGCGCGGCTGGGTCTATGCCGCGCGGCTCAACTATCCCTACCAGGGCAGCAACGTGCCCTTGATGAACTACGGCACGGTGATCGGCTTGCCGATCGTCACGTTCTCGATCGGCACTTACTGGGGCAACTATTATCGCGGCCGGCCATGGTACGGCCAGCAGTCGCGCTGGGCGCATCACCCGCCGCCTCCGCCGCCGAGACCCGGCGCGGGTCGTCCACCCGGCGGACCGCCGCCCGGACACGGCGGCCGTCCGCCGCCGGGTCATGGAGGCGGCCGGCCTGGCGGTCCGCCGCCGGGGCATACGGGTGGCCGGCCTGGCGGTCCGCCGCCGGGGAACGCGGGTGGCAGACCGGGCGGTCCGCCGCCGGGGAATGCAGGTGGCCGGCCGGGTGGTCCGCCGCCGGGGAACGCAGGTGGCAGACCGGGTGGCCCGCCACCTGGCAATGCAGGTGGTCGACCCGGCGGTCCGCCGGGTAATGCAGGAGGATCCGGCGGACGCCCGCCAGGCGGACCCGGAAACGGTGGGGGCCGTCCGGAGGGCGGCGGCAACCGACCGCCGGGCGGTGGCGGTGGGGGAGGCGGCAACGGCGGCGGAGGAGGTCGTCCGCCGGGCTGATGTAACGCGGCGACCGGCTGGGCGATGTCGGTTACATACGCCAGTCACGGCAAGCATGGGCGGCATGAGTCGGTTCTCGCGGACCGACTCGTGCCGTCATGCGTGAGGGCCAGACTTGCCGGCTTGGCGTAAACCCGGATACGCCGCGTACACTAACTTGCCGATGTGGGGTTAGGGGGCGCACATATGAAATGCGAAGCGGCAAAAGATAGCGCGATGAGAGCGACGCCGGACGGCACCCGTAGTGGGCCGGATCTGGCCGAGGGCGCCTTGGCGTCGGAGCGCACGGTGTTGCGGCTGATTACCCGCAACACGCCACTGCCGGAATTGCTCGACGAAGTCTGCCGGCGCGCGGAAGCGCTGCTCGGCGACGGCGCGTCGTGCTCGATCCTGTTGCTCGAGGCGGACGGCGTGCACGTGCGCGTCGGTGGCGCGCCGTCGCTGCCCGCGCATTACAGTGAGGCGATCGACGGCATCGAGATCGGCCCGCACGTCGGGTCGTGCGGCACGGCGATGTACGAGCGGCGTCTCGTGGTCGTCGAAGATATCGAAAACGATCCGCTCTGGGCCGACTATCGCCATCTCGCGCTGCCGCTCGGCTTGCGCGCGTGCTGGTCGGTGCCGTTCTCGGACGAAGCGGGCGTGGTGCTCGGCGCGTTCGCGGTGTATCACCGCTGCTCGCGCCGGCCCACTTCCGAAGAAGAAACCATGTTGCGCGACATCGGCCATAGCGTCGGTCTCGCGGTTCACCAGGACGCCATGAGCCGGCGGCTCGCGCTCAGCGAGGAACATCACCGCCTGGTGGTCGATCATCTGAACGAAGGCATCGTCGTGCAATCGCGCGAGGGCATCATCCTCGCCTGCAATCCGAGCGCTCAGCGCACGCTGCGCGCGGGGCCGGAGATCGTCGGCCGCCACGTCCGCAGCGTGATGGCGCGCGGCTATCACGACGACGGCTCGCTCCTCGCCGAGACGGAACGCCCGACCATGCAGGTGTTCGCGAGCGGCAAGCCGATGCTCGGCGTGACGATCGGCGTGGAACTGGTGAGCGGGCAGATCGTCTGGATTACCGAAAACGTCGTGCCGATCATCAAACCCGGCGACAGCGAGCCGAGTTCGGTGCTGATCTCCTTTTCCGACATCGGACCGGTGCGCGAAGCGCAACGGCAACTCAAATTTCTCGCCACCCGCGATTCGCTCACCGGGCTCTACAACCGCGCCTATCTGACCGAGCGGATGGCCGATCTGCTCGCGCCCGACGCGATGGCGGGCAGCGGCGAGCTGGCGCACGTGGCGGTCCTGTTCGTCGATCTGGACGGATTCAAGAAAGTCAACGACACCGCCGGACACGAAGCCGGTGACGCACTCCTGTGCAGCGTGGCCGAACGTCTGTCGGCCTGCGTCGGCCGCGACGACATGCTGGCGCGGGTGGGCGGCGACGAGTTCGTCGCGGTGATCAGCGGCTATGAAGACTGCGATCATCCACGCGCGCTGGCACGCCGCATTCTCGACATGATCGCGGTGCCGTTCGCGGCGGCCGGCAACGAGTATTACCTCGGCGCGTCGATCGGCATCAGCCTGTTTCCCGAAGACGGACAGGACGTGCAGACGCTGATACGCAACGCCGACTCGGCGATGTACTACGCGAAGCAGTGCGGCCGCAACAACGCCCAGTTTTTCACGGCCGAACTGAACCGGCACCTGCAACGGCGGTTCTCGATCGAGCAGTCGCTGCGGCGCGCGCTCGCGTTCGACGAACTGAGCCTCGTGTATCAGCCGATCGTCGACAGCCGCTATGGGCGCACGGTCGGCGCCGAGGCGTTGCTGCGCTGGTACAACTGCGAGTTGGGCGATGTCTCGCCGGCCGAATTCATTCCGGTAGCCGAAGACGCCGGGTTGATCGTCGAGATTGGCAACTGGGTGCTGACGCGCGCCTGCGAGCAGCTCGCGCAGTGGCGTCGCACGCTGGCGCCGGATCTGGTGGTGGCGGTGAATCTCTCGCCGCGGCAATTCAACGACGGTCTCGTGGAGCGCGTCGCGCGCTGTCTCGCGCAGTCCGGTCTCGAACCCGGCGCGCTCGAACTGGAGATCACCGAGCGGCTTCTGATGAGCGACAGCGACGCCGTGCTGCCCATGCTCAGGGAGTTGAGCGCGATGGGTGTGAAGATTTCCGTCGACGATTTTGGCACGGGCTATTCGTCGCTGTCGTATCTCAAACGCTTTCCGCTGCACAATCTGAAGATCGACCGTTCCTTTGTCGCCGGTTTGCCGGATCACCGCGATTCGATCGCGATCACGCAGGCCGTGGTGGCGATGGCGCATTCGCTCGGCATGAACGTCACGGCGGAAGGCGTGGAAACCGCCGCGCAGGCCGCCTTCCTGCGCAACATCGACTGCGACAAGCAGCAGGGTTATCTGTACAGCCGGCCGGTCGGCGCCAGCGCTTATGCGCGCAGTCTGAGCGACGCACGCGCCGGAATGGCGGATATTTCGTAGGGCTTTTGCACTTCCCGAGCCCGCGCCGGACGCTCCGGCGCGCGCCGCGGGACCCTGAATAACCAACGGAACGCCCGTCCGGCAAGGCTTGCCGGACGGGTGGTCGATTGTTCCGTCTGGCAAACAAGTGACTTCGCGTTCGCCGTCTTTATCCGCGAGACACGACTGCCTAGAATCCCGTCATCGAAACGTATATCTGCGCGAGGCCGAAGCGGCGCGCGCGACGGGAGTATCAAGATGCCAGCAGTGATCCGCAACCAGCTTTACCATCCATCGGTGGTCCTGCCGATGGTCGCCCTCATGCAAGTCATGGTCGCGCAAGACTTCAACCTGAGCCAGGTCGGCTGGGTCGTGGCGACGCGCGGCGCGCAAGCCGCCTTGCAACGTTCGCGCGAACTGATCTGCGAAGTGGTTTGCCACGCCTGACGCAGACGAAGCACCACAGCAACCTCAAGCAAAGAAGCAAGCAACGAAGCAGGTCCGGCTTCGGCAACAGCCGCGGTGGCTCACGCCGCGTATAGGACGCAGACGCGGCCAGGGCAGCGACACCATCCTCGCGAGGCGCTAAGGGTAAGATGCAACGACCTGTACTCCAGCCTCGGGAGAGTTGCCATGCCTCAGCACTTCGACGCCGTCGTGATCGGCACGGGACAAGGCGGCGCGCCGCTGGCCGTGCGTCTTGGAAAAAGCGGCCGTAAAACGGCGATCATCGAACGCGGGGCGTTTGGCGGAACCTGCGTGAACGTGGGTTGCACGCCGACCAAATCGTATGTGGCGAGCGCCCGCGCGGCGCACGTGGCACGCCACGCCGCCGATCTCGGCGTGCACATCGGCGGCGCGCTCAGCGTGGATCTGGCGGCGGTGAAGGCGCGCAAGGACCGCATCATCGGCGAGTCGCGCGACGGCGTGGAAAAGTGGCTGCGCAGCGCGGCCAACGTCACGGTGTTTCAGGGACACGCGCGCTTTACCGGCGCGCACACGCTCTCGATCAGCGCGCCCGACGGCACGGTGATCGACGAAATCAGCGCCGACGAAATCTTCATCAACACCGGCACTCGCGCGGTGGTGCCGAAGCTCGACGGGCTCGAGCGCATTCAGTACTACACCAATTCCAATCTGCTCGAAGTCACCGAGTTGCCGTCGCATCTGGCGATTGTCGGCGGCAGTTATATCGCGCTCGAATTCGCGCAGATTTTTCGCCGCTTCGGCAGCCAGGTCACGGTGCTGGTGCGCGGCGATCGTCTGCTTGCGCGCGAAGACGCGGATTTCGCGGAGTCGGTGCGCAAGGTGCTCGCGCGCGAAGGCATCGAGTTTCGCTTCAACGTGCAGCCCTCGCGCGTGGAGCCGCATCCGCATCGCGAGAACGAGGTGTGCATCGGTTTCGAACAGAATATTCCCGCGCTCGAAGCGTCGCACCTGCTGTTCGCCACGGGCCGCGAGCCCAATACCGACGACCTCGGCCTCGCCGCCGCCGGCATCGTCGCCGACCATCACGGCACGATTCCCGTCGACGGCCAGTTGCGCACCAATGTGCCCGGCGTCTGGGCGATCGGCGACGTCAACGGACGCGGCGCCTTCACGCACACTTCCTACGACGACTTTCAGATCGTCGCGGCCAATCTGCTCGACGGCGGCGCGCGCAGCGTCGATTCGCGCATCATGACGTACGCGGTCTTCGTCGACCCACCGCTCGCGCGCGTCGGGCTCTCCGAAACCGACGTCCGCAAGTCCGGTCGCGACGCGCTTATCGCCACCATGCCGATGACGCGGGTCGGCCGTGCGCGCGAACGCGGCGAAACCGACGGCTTCATGAAAGTGCTGGTGGACCCGCAGAGCAAACAGATACTCGGCGCGGCGATTCACGGCGTCGAAGGCGACGAAGCCTTGCACACCTTCATCGACATCATGACGGCAGGCGCGCCGTATCCGACCTTGCAGTTCGCCATGCATATTCACCCGACCATCAGCGAGCTGGTGCCGACCCTGCTCGACGGCCTGAAGCCGATGAAGTGACGGTCGAGCGAGCGCATATCATGCAGCCCGAATCCGGCAAGCTAATCAGCGGCAATCTGTTCGACCTCGGCGCGGCGACCGGTGCCGGCGAGTATGTCGAGACATTGCTGCAGCGGGATGGCGCGGATGGCGTGGGTGGCGCAGGTGGCATAAGCGTCGAGCGGATCGTCTCGACCGGGCAGGCGAGTCCGCCCGGCTTCTGGTACGACGACCCGCGCGCCGAGTGGGTCGTGCTGCTGAGCGGCGCGGCGGCGCTGGAATTCGAAGGCGCCGCTGAACTGCATCGCATGCAGCCGGGCGATCACGTGCTGATCGAAGCGCATCGCCGTCACCGGGTTGCGTGGACCAGCGACACCGCGCCGAGCGTGTGGCTCGCCGTGTATTGCGCCGAAGCGCCGCACACGGCTTCCACGAAACGCGAAGCGTAAGCCTTTCGACAGCGCATCGACAAAGCCGCTTGCCATCGCGGATAATCGGCAACGGCGCGAGTTGCCGGCAACGCCCGGCAATGCGACTGCACAACACGTCGCACTGCGCGCTCAACCGTATTCAACCTGAGGAATCCGAGCGATGGGCAAGGGACGTGTCGAAGCCTTCAGCGATGGCGTGATCGCCATCATCATCACGATCATGGTGCTCGAACTGAAGGTGCCGGAAGGTTTCGATCTCGCCGCGCTGCGGCCGCTCGCGCCGGTGTTCTGTGCCTACGTGCTGAGTTTCATCTACGTCGGCATCTACTGGAACAATCACCATCACATGTTCCATGCGGTGCAGAAGGTCAACGGCTCGGTGCTGTGGGCCAATCTGCATCTGCTGTTCTGGCTCTCGCTGCTGCCGGCGGTCACGCATTGGGTCGGCGAAAATCATCTGGCTTCGTGGCCGACCGCGATGTACGGCGTAGTGCTGTTCATGTCCGCGATCGCGTATTTCATTCTGACGCGTGTGCTGATCCGCGAGCACGGCGGCAATTCGACGCTCGCCAAAGCGGTTGGTAACGACTTCAAGGGCAAGGTGTCGGTGGTGATCTATCTGGCCGGTATCGCGCTCGCGTTTTTCGTGCCGTGGGTGTCGGCGGCGCTTTATACGCTGGCGGCCGCGTGGTGGCTGATTCCCGACCGGCGCATCGAGCACGTACTGGAAGCCTGAGCATGCTGCTCACGCTCAAGCTCGCGCTGGTGCCGGCGTTTCTCGCCGCGCTGACAGCCGCCGGGCGCATCTGGGGACCGTCGGTGGCGGGCTGGCTGGCGGGCTTGCCGGTGGTGGCCGGGCCGATCGTTCTGCTGCTCGCGCTGGAGCGCGGTCCGGCTTTCGCGGCGCAGGCATCGGCGGCGTCGATCGCGGCAATTGCCGCGTCCGAGGCCTTCAATTTCAGCTACGCGTGGACCTGTCGCCGCTTTGCATGGCCACTGGCTTTGCTGGTGGGGATGGCGGGCTGGATCGGCGTGGCGCTGCTGCTCACGCATTTGCCGGCGAGTCTCGCGTGCGCGCTCGCGGCGGCATGCGTGGCGGTGGCGATCTCGCAGAGCGGCTTGCCGCGCGTGAGCGGCCATGTGCCCGCCACGCGCCTCGGACTCGGCGATCTGGCGTTGCGCATGCTGGCGGGCGCGTTGCTCACGCTGGCCGTCACCGGCTTGTCGGCGTCGACGGGCGCAACGTGGAGCGGATTGCTCTCGGTCTTTCCGTTGCTCGGCATCGTGCTCGCCGTCTCGGCGCAACGTGCGCACGGCGCGGACTTCGTCGCATTGTTGATGCGCGGCATGGTGATCGGGCGCGCTTCGTTCGCGGCGTTCTTTGCGGTCACGGCGACGCTGCTGCCGCGCTACGGCGTGTGGCCGAGCTTTGTCTGCGCGGCGCTCGTGTCGATCGTCGTGCAGGGCGCGACCCGGCGATTGCCAGGTGCAACGCGGCCCGCGCGGGCTGTGACGCATGAGCTTGCGGGAGAGACGCCTGCGGACTGAGGGCGGGGGTAAGCTGGCGTGAAGTGTGTCGCGTGTCGCGAGAAGCGACCCGACGCAAGACGCAAGACTCGCGTCGTGCAACGTTGCAGCGTCCGCCTTCGCCGCATGAAATTCGCGTGAAGTTTGCTTGACCGGATCGCCCCATCAGTTCGCGCCACGAGCGCCTCAGCCAATACCGCAGCCATGACCTTACGAGCCGGCACTTCCACCTCGACCCGCAACGGCCTGCGCATCGGCCTCATTTCCGACACGCACAACCTCGTGCGCCCGGAAGCGCTCGACTATCTGGCCGGCTGCGACGCGATCATTCATGCCGGCGACATCTGCAATCAGGCCGTGCTCGATACGCTTGCGCACATCGCGCCGCTTACCGTCGTCCGCGGCAACAATGATGTCGGCGAGTGGGCGGCCGCGCTGCCGACCCACGCAAAGCTCACCATCGCGCAGGTCACGATACTGGTGGTGCACGATATCGCGGACGTCGGCGACGATCCGCGCGGCCAGGGCATCGACGTCGTGGTCACGGGACACTCGCACAAACCGCTGATCGTCGAGCGCGACGGCGTGCTGTTCGTCAATCCGGGCAGCGCCGGTCCGCGGCGTTTCAAGCTGCCGGTGTCCGCGGGCATGCTGACAGTGGAAGGCGCGCACGCGACGGCCAGCGTCGATTCGCTCGTGCCATAGAAAACGGGCCGGCAAACTGGTGGTTTGCCGGCCCGTCTGATCTTGCTGACTATCGCCTACGTGGCGTGCTGCATGCTAATCGTTGCCCGATCACGCACACAGCATCCACGCGTCAATGCATCTCTTATGCACGCGCGGTAGCCGCCGCTGCATAGCGCTCGTCCATCTCGGCCGCTTCGCGTTCACCACGCAACACGGCATGTGCTTCCGCACGCGAGGCCACGCACGGACCCGAGCCGAGCAGCGGCTTGCGCGCCGTCTCGCGCAGCGCGAGCACCGAAGCGATACCGATCAGCGACGCGCCCATCAGGTAATACGCCGGCATCATCAGATTGCCTGTGCTGTTGACCAGCCACGCCGTGACGAGCGGCGTCGTGCCGCCGAACAGCGATACCGAAATGTTGAAGCCGATGGCCAGCGCGCCGTAGCGGATTTTGGTGGGGAAGAGCGCCGGCAGCGCCGACGGCATCACGCCCGTAAAACACGACAGCAGCACGCCGAGAATCATCAGTCCGCCGAACACCGGCAGCACCGTGCCCATGCGAATCAGCAGCAGGGCGGGGATCGACAGCGCGAACAGACCCACGCAACCGAACAGCATCACCGGCTTGCGGCCGATCGTGTCGGACAGACGGCCGGCGGCGAGCGTCATCGGCATCATCAGGACCATCACGAGCAGCACGAGGAACAGGCCGTGCGTTTCGTTGAAGTGCAGCGTGGCCGACAGATAGCTCGGCAGATACGACAGCGCCATGTAGTCCGTCACGTTGAAGATCAGCACGAGGCCGACGCACAGCAGCAGCGGCTTCCATTGCTGCGCCAGCAACTGGCCGAACGACTGCTTCGGCAGCGCCTTGTCTTCGGCTTCACGCTCTTCGGCCTGCTTCTTGAACGCGGGCGTTTCTTCGAGCTTCATCCGGATGTACAGACCCACCAGTCCCAGCGGACCCGCGATCAGGAACGGCACACGCCAGCCCCACGTGAGGAGCGCGTCGTTCGACAGCGTGGCCGTGAGCACGGCAACCGTACCCGCGCCGAGCACGTAGCCGATCAGCGTGCCGAATTCGAGGAAGCTGCCCATGAAGCCACGGCGCTTGTCCGTCGAGAATTCTGCGATGAAGGTCGCAGCGCCGCCGTATTCGCCGCCGGTCGAGAAGCCTTGCACCAGACGTGCCACCAGCAACAGGACCGGCGCGAAGATGCCGATGCTGGCGTAACTCGGAATCAGACCGATCGCGAAGGTGCCGAGCGCCATCATGATCATGGTCATGGCCAGCACGCGCTGACGGCCGATGCGGTCGCCCAGCGGCCCGAACACCATGCCGCCGACCGGACGCACGAGAAACGCCGCGGCGAACGTGCCGAACGTGGCGATCAGTTGCGCGGCCGGGCTCGCCGACGGAAAGAAGACCTTGCCGAGCGTGACGGCGATGTAGCTGTACACGCCGAAATCGAACCATTCCATTGCGTTGCCGAGCGCCATCGCGCCGACGGCCCGCTTGAGGAGAGATTTATCGACGACCGTGATGTCGTCGAGTGAGAGGCGTTGTTCTTCTTTGTGGTGTCGCCAGAAGCCGTTGCTGGAAGCGGTCAAGGTGAAAACTCCAATGACTGCGACGAAACTCATGAAAAAACGCACATGAACGTTCCGCCACGGGTGCTGGGGAAGTGTCGTTTCGCGAGCGATGGCGAGAGCGCTCCAGTCGTCGTAGGAACGCTGGAAGATGGGCGCAAGGAAAAACACAACGCCCGTGCCTCGCGAGACAGATCGCGAAAAAACACTCGTCTAGATTGTGCTGACTGTTGCATCTGCGTGGCCGTGGAAGGGGGGCAGATGCATGAGGACGCTGGGGTGGCTGAAAGCTGGCCCACGCGCCGCTGGAAGGCTTGAAACGAAAAAGGCCGGTACTGGATCGCCGCTCACGAAGCGAGATCGAACGGGGAAACGACCGACGAGCCTTCTTGTATAAAAACTGTTCAACCGGGTAGGCCGGATAAGCGCTGGCCAAGCCTAGAGTGAACGTGAATGAAGGTGAATTGCTGTTTGAACGATGCACATGATAGCACGATAACAGAGGATCGTGCAAACCCGGCCCGCGTCGCAGCTTAATGGGATACTGCGCAAACCCTTGCGGGACGGGGGATCGCGGCGATTCCGGCGGCGTGGAACGGGGGCTTAAAAGCGCCTCGAAAATGTACCGTCCGGAGAGTTTTCGACAAAGTCCGCGAACCGTTGCGCGGGCGAAAAAAGGCAAAAAAGGCGAAAAAAATCCGCGCTCGCGGCGCGGATTTTTCATGTTGCCGATGGTGCCCGCCTTGCGAGCCCCAAACAACGCTTATTCGGCCGCCGGCGGCGGCACGTAACCTTGCGCCGTATCGGCGCCTTCGCCGAAGAAGAACTTTTCGGTCTGCTTCATCAGGTACTGACGTGCGCGCGGGTCGGCCATGTTCAGGCGGTTTTCGTTGATCAGCATGGTCTGCTGCTTCAACCAGGCCTGCCAGGCTTCCTTGGAAATGCTTTCGTAGATCCGCTTGCCGAGTTCGCCCGGCAGCGGCGGGAAATCGAGGCCTTCGGCTTCCTTGCCGAGCTTCGCGCATTGAACCATACGAGTCATGCTGTGCTTCTCCTGATTTGAATGTGGGGCGGGCAGCCGCTTGATAGTGCGGCGCTCAGAGCTGTTTCATCAGCACGAGCGACTTGCGCTGCCAGTTGTAGAGCCGGCGCCGGTCTTCGGGCAGGTCGTCGACCGTGACCTTGACGAAGCCGCGCTTGAGGAACCAGTGTTCGGTACGCGTGGTGAGCACGAAAATGCGCGTGAGGCCGCGAGCGCGGGCGCGCTGTTCGATGCGCTTGAGCAGACGTTCGCCGTCGCCCGTGCCTTGGGCTTCCGGTGCGACGGTCAGGCAGGCCATTTCGCCGATGCGTTCCTGCGGATACGGATACAGCGCCGCGCAGCCGAACAGCACGCCATCGTGCTCGATCACCGAGAAATGGTCGATGTCGCGTTCGATCTGGTGGCGGCCGCGCCGTACCAGCGTGCCGTCGGATTCGAGCGGTTCGATCAGCGACAGAATGCCGCCGACGTCGTCCGGCGTGGCTTCGCGCAGGCTTTCGAGGTTCTCGTACGAGATCATCGTGCCCACGCCGTCGTGCAGGAACAACTCCAGCAGCAGACTGCCGTCCAGCGCGTAGGGGATGATGTGCGCGCGCGCCACGCCGCCACGGCAGGCACGGATCGAATGCTTCAGGTAGAAGCCGGCGTCGCCCGTGACTTCGCCGCTTTCGTGCAGCTTGTAGGCGTCGTCGAGCGACAGTTCGCGCACCAGTTCGGGGCCTTCCTCGCCGGCTTCCATCAGACCCGGCGTTTCGGTCAGGAACACGATCTTGTCGGCGCGCAGCGCGATCGCGGCCGCCGAGGCGACGTCTTCCATGGACAGATTGAAGGCTTCGCCGGTGGGCGAGAAGCCGAGCGGGGAGAGCAGCACCAGCTTGCGGCTCGCGAGCGAATGGCGGATGGAATCCGCGTCGATCTTGCGGACCACGCCGGTGTGGGCGAAATCCACGCCGTCGAGAATGCCGACCGGGCGCGCGGTGACGAAGTTGCCCGACACCACGCTGATGTGCGCGTGCGCCATCGGCGTGTTCGGCAAACCCTGGCTGATCGCCGCCTCGATATCCAGACGCACTTCGCCGGCGGCTTCTTTCGCCGATTCCAGCGCGCGCGCGTCGGTAATGCGCATGCCGTGCGAAAACTCCGACTCGACGCCGTGCAGACTCATCTGCTCCTCGACCTGCGGCCGCGACCCGTGCACCAGCACGATCTGGATGCCCATGGCCTGCAGCAGCGCGATATCGGACACGAGCGCATTCAGGAGCCCCTGATGCACCACCTCGCCGCCGAAACCGACGACGAACGTCTTGTTGCGGAACGCATGGATATAAGGGGCGACTGAGCGCATCCAGTCGACGAATTGCGCGTGCTGGGCGAGATCTTCCGTTGCTCCGGCGGGGGCCGGAACGCTCGCGGGCGCGGGGACGAGGTCGGTTTGGGAATTCATGCCGGGGATTATAATGCGCCCCCATGTCGAATGTACCCAAAAGTCCCGCTGCGGCGAACGAGAATGCGGCGCCGGCCGTCGATCAGGCAAAGACCGGCGACGCGCAGCGCCGTCGCACGCCGGACGCCCAGCGCAACACGCCGTCACAGGCGCGCGAGCCGCGTCGCGCCGGCAAAACTAACGCTGCGTCCTCTGCTGCTTCCCCGGCTGCGTCCACGTCCGTGTCCGCCCAGAAAGAGGCGCGCAAAAACCCGCAGAAAAATAATCCGCCGCGGGAGGCGCGCGCCGAAGCGCGGCCGCCGCGTCCGCCACGCGCGCCGCGTGTGGTGGCGGAGCCGAATCCGATTCCGCCCATCACGTACCCGGAAGCGTTGCCCGTCTCCGGGCGCCGCGAGGAAATCGCGCGCGCGATTGCGCGGAATCAGGTCGTGATCGTGTGCGGCGAGACCGGTTCGGGCAAAACGACCCAGCTGCCGAAAATCTGCCTCGAACTCGGGCGCGGGCTCGGCGCGGGCGGCAACGGTCTGATCGGCCACACGCAGCCGCGCCGGATCGCGGCGTCGGCGACCGGCCGCCGTATCGCGGAAGAACTCGGCACGCCGTTCGGCGAAGTGGTCGGCTACAAAGTGCGTTTTACGGACAATCTCTCGCCGGGCGCGTCCGTCAAGCTGATGACGGACGGCATTCTGCTTGCCGAAACGCAAACCGATCCGCTGCTGAAGGCCTACGACACGCTGATCATCGACGAGGCGCACGAACGCAGCCTGAACATCGATTTTCTGCTCGGCTACCTGAAGGAAATTCTCGCCAAGCGGCCCGATCTCAAGCTGATCGTGACGTCGGCGACGATCGACGCCGACCGCTTCGCGCGTCATTTCGGCAGCGACGAGAAGCCCGCGCCGGTGATCGAAGTGAGCGGGCGTCTCTATCCGGTCGAGGTGCGCTACCGGCCGGTCGCGGAAGATAGTCCGGCGGTGAAGTCGGCGGAAGGCACGACCGCGGCCGCGCAGCAGCGCGAAGCGCGCGAGCGGCCCAAAACCCAGCGCGAAACCGATCGCGATCTGATGGAAGCCATCGTCGACGCGGTCGACGAACTGTGCCGAGAAGGCCCCGGTGACGTGCTGGTATTCCTGCCGGGCGAGCGCGAGATTCGCGACGCCGCCGAAGCGCTGCGCAAGCATCATCCGCCGCATACGGAGATTTTGCCCCTGTTCGCGCGGCTTTCCGCCGCGGAGCAGGAGCGCGTGTTCCGCACCTCGAACGCGCGCCGCATCGTGCTCGCCACCAACGTGGCCGAAACTTCGCTGACGGTGCCGGGCATCCGCTACGTGGTGGACACCGGCCTCGCGCGCGTGAAGCGTTACTCGTACCGCAACAAGGTCGAGCAGTTGCAGGTCGAGTCGATCTCGCAGGCCGCCGCCAACCAGCGGGCCGGCCGGTGCGGACGCGTGGCCGACGGCATCTGCATCCGTCTCTACGAGGAAAGCGATTTCCAGGGACGCGTGCGTTTCACCGATCCGGAAATTCTGCGCTCGTCGCTGGCGTCGGTGATTCTGCGCATGAAGTCGCTGCACCTGACGGCGATCGAAACTTTTCCGTTCATCGAGCCGCCGCCCGGTCGCGCCATCGCTGACGGCTACCAGTTGCTCAACGAACTCGGCGCCGTCGACGACGACAATCAGCTCACGCCGCTCGGCCGCGAACTCGCGCGCCTGCCGCTCGATCCGCGCGTCGGCCGCATGATTCTCGCCGCGCGCGACCAGCAGGCGCTCAAGGAAGTGCTGATCATCGCGAGCGCGCTGTCGGTGCAGGACCCGCGCGACCGGCCGATCGAAGCGCAGGAGCAGGCCGATCAGGCGCATCGGCGTTTCGCCGACGAGCGCTCCGAGTTCCTGCAATGGCTGAAAATCTGGAACTGGTTCGAAGAGGCGATCGCACACAAGAAGTCGAACAAGCAGTTGCACGACGAGTGCCGCAAGAACTTTCTCTCGCAACTGCGTCTGCGCGAGTGGCGCGATGTTCACTCACAACTGCTGACCGTGGTGCGTGAACACGGCTGGAGGCTGAACGAAGCGGAAGCCACCTTCGAGCAGATTCATCTGGCATTGCTGACGGGGCTGCTCGGCAACATCGGTCTGAAGGCCGACGACGAGCCGTATTACCTTGGCGCGCGCGGTATCAAGTTTTATTTGTGGCCGGGCTCGGCGCTGGTCAAGAAGGCCGGCAAATGGGTGATGGCCGCCGAGCTGGTGGAGACGAGCCGGCTTTACGCGCGATGTATCGCGAAGATCGAGCCCGAGTGGATCGAGCGGATCGGCTCGCATCTGTTGAAGAAGTCCTTGTCGGAGCCGCATTGGGAGAAGCGCGCGGCGCAGGTGTCGGCGTTCGAGCGCGCCATGCTCTACGGGCTGCCGATCTATCACCGGCGACGCGTGAGTTTCGGCAAGCAGGACCCGGCGCGTGCGCGCGAATTGTTCATTCGCGGCGCGTTGGTGGAGGGCGAGTTCGACACGAAGCTCGCGTTCTTCGCGCACAACCGCAAACTGCTCGCCGACATCGAGCAACTGGAACACAAGTCGCGCCGTCAGGACGTGCTGGTCGACGACGAACTGATTTTCGCTTACTACGATCAGGCGCTGCCGCCAGGCATTCACACCGGCGCGGCGTTCGAGCGCTGGTATCGCGACGAGCTGAAAAAGAGCGGTCAGCCCGAAGACAAGCTGCGTCTGCTGTATCTCTCGCGCGACGATCTGATGCGTCACGAAGCGGCGGGCGTCACCACCGATCTGTTCCCGAAGCGCATGACGATGGCGGGTGTCGAGATGGCGCTCACGTATCACTTCGAGCCCGGTTCGCCGCGTGACGGCGTGACGCTCGCCGTGCCGCTGTACGCGCTGAATCAGGTCGACGCACGGCGTTGCGAGTGGCTCGTGCCCGGCATGCTCAAGGAGAAAACGCAACTGCTGCTGAAGTCGTTGCCGCAGAAGTTGCGGCGGCATTGCGTGCCTTTGCCTGAGTTCGCAGCGGGTTTCGTCGACCGGCATGGCGGTCCGCGTTTTGGCGCGGGCGGCGTGCTCGAATCGCTGATCGCGGATATTCGCGAGCAGACGCAAGTCGCCATGAAGCAGGCGGATTTCAAGCTCGAAACCTTGCCGCCGCATCTGTTCATGAACTTCAAGGTGGTCGACGAGCACGGGCGTCAGCTCGCGATGGGACGCAATCTGTCGCAACTGCGCGCCGAACTCGGCGGCCAGGCGCAGCAGCATTTCCAGAAGATCGCGTCGAGCGCGGCCGGCGCGGCGTTGGCGGACGCGGGCGGCGGCGGTGTCGCGACGCCCGCGCAGGCGTCGGGTAAAAGCGGCGCCGGGCAGCGAGTGCAGGGCGCGGTGGCTGCGGGTCCGCAAACCGTTCAGCAAGGTGCGACCCAGGGCACCGCGCTGTATGAAAAGCTCACCACCTGGAACTTCGGCAAGCTTCCGGAATTGCTGGAAATCCGTCGCGGCGGTCAGACGCTGTTCGGCTATCCCGCGCTGGTGGATCGCGGCGCGCATTGCGATGTGGAAGTGTTCGATTCACCGGACGAAGCGGCACGAATTCATCGCGCTGGTTTGCGCCGGCTGTTCGCTTTGCAGTTGAAGGAGCCGATCAAGTATCTGGAGAAAAACCTGCCCGGCCTGCGCGAAATGGCGATGCAGTTCATGCCGCGTGGCACGCAGGAAGAGTTGCGGGATCAGCTGATCGACACCGCGCTCGACCGCGCATGTTTGCAGGACCCGCTGCCCGACGACGACGCCAGTTTCCACACGCGCCGCGACGAAGGCCGCAGCCGTCTCACGCTGCTTGCGCAGGAAATATCCCGGCTAGTCGGCCTGATTCTCACCGAGTATGCGAGTGTCACGAAAAAGCTGGTGCAGGCGAAGTCGTTCGGTGCCGCGTATTCGGATATGCAGGCGCAGCTCGAGGGATTGATCGGCAAGCGTTTCGTGATCGATACGCCGTACGCGCAACTGGCGCACTTTCCGCGCTATCTGAAAGGGATCGCGCTGCGCATCGACAAACTGAAGGCCGACCCGGCGCGCGACGCGCGGCAGTTCGCCGAATTCCAACCCTTGTTGCAGCACTATCAGCGCGCCGTCGCGCAACGCGGTGGTGTGCTCGATCCGCGCCTGTCGGAATTCCGCTGGCTGCTCGAGGAACTGCGCATTTCGCTGTTCGCGCAGGAGTTGCGTACGCCGATGCCGGTATCGGTGAAGCGCCTGCACAAGGTGTGGGAATCGATGCAGCGGTAATGCCGCGTGGTATCGATGGACCGACAAAGGCGGCGCAACAAAAAAAGCGTGTGACACCGTTCCTTTTGAGAAGGGCGTCACACGCGAAAAGGGCGCGTGCTGAGCAAGCGCGCGCCCACTCGCTGCTGTTGCTAATTGAATAACGCTGATTGACGAGGATTAGCGCGCGGCGGCGGACTCGTCACGAGTCCGCCGCCGGTTCTCCTTACCAGTGCATCCCGGCGCCGATCGACGCGCCGAACTGACCGCGCGAGTCGCTGGTGCCTTGCACCTTGTAGACCCACTTGCCGGTTTCCGACAACTGCGACACACCGATCGCAACCGCCGACTGGCCGCCATACGTGCCGCCAGCCATGGCCACCATGCCGTGACCCGGCAGAACGGCTTGCGGCAGACCCGCCACCGCCAGTGCCGATGCCGTGCCGCCGTAGCTGTCGCGACGTGCCGAACGGATCTGGTCGTCGGTATAGCTGTTCGCCTGACCCACCGCACCGCTCATGCTTTGCTGCAGCTGGTTCACGTTCACAGCGTCCGTGCCTTGCACGCCAGCGGCGACATTGGTGATCTGCCGTTCCGACCCGACTGCACCGACCGATACCGTATTCGCACGATCCGCGACCGAGCCTTGACCCAGCGCCACGGCGTTATCGGCGCTCGCATTGGCACCCGCGCCGATGGCCGTCGCGTTGCTGCCGCTCGCCATCGAATTCGCGCCGACCGCCGCCGAATTTGCGCCGCTCGCCACCGCGCTTGCGCCCGCTGCGAACGAGTGTGTGCCGGTGGCTTGCGCGGCTTCGGTGTCGCGATTGCCGTCTGCGGCGACGAACGGATCGGCTGCCGTGCCGATGGCGTTGTTCACCGCGCCGTTGACCGCCGCGTTCAACTGACCGAGATTGACCGCGTCGGTCAGGGCCACGCCGTCCGCGACGTTATGGATGACGGTGCCGCCGTCGCCGCCGAGCGTGACGTTGTTTTTGTCGACTGAGCCGTTGGCGGTGTCGTACGTCACGGCGCCGTCGACTTTCGCGGCGGTGGCGCTGGTCTGGGCTTCGACTGCCTTCAGCTGGCTGACGTTGACTGCGTCGGTGTCGGCGGAGCCTGCGGCGACGTTGGTGAGGCGACGCTCCTGGCCGAGCGAGCCGATGGAGACTTCGCCGACGGGCGAGGTGCCGGCGATCATCGAGCCATTGGGGCTGTTGAGCAAGTAGGCGTCTGCCTTCAGATTCGCCGAAGTGGTCGAACTGGTACCGAGAGCGACGCTCCTTTCAGAAGTGGCTACGGCACCCGCGCCAATTGCCGTGCTGCTTGCTCCGGATGCTGTCGCACCGCCGCCAAGCGCGGTCGCGCTGTCATTGCTTGCGTTTGCAAGGCTGCCCACTGCTGTAGCCGATACGTCAGTCGCCATGGCCGACCAGCCGATTGCCACGGAGGCTAGGCCGGTTGCGGTCGCGCTCGGTCCTGCTGCGACCGCCCACGATTGCGCGGCAGCGTAAGCGTCGTCGGTGCCGGGGGTACTGCCGGTGGCCTTGAAGTAGTGCTGAGTGCCGCTGTCGGCGACGGCCGCAATGTTGCTGTCGAGTGCCTTGAGCTGACTGACGTTGACTGCGTCGGTGTCGGCGGAGCCTGCGGCGACGTTGGTGAGGCGGCGTTCTGCTTTGTCGGAGCCGATCGAGACTTCTCCGACGGGGTCAGTGCCGGCGATCATCGAGCCATTGGGGCTGTTGAGCAAGTAGGCGTCTGCCTTCAGATTCGCCGAAGTGGTCGAACTGGTACCGAGAGCGACGCTCCTTTCAGCAGTGGCTACGGCACCCGCGCCAATTGCCGTGCTGCTTGCTCCGGATGCTGTCGCACCGCCGCCAAGCGCGGTCGCGCTGTCATTGCTTGCGTTTGCAAGGCTGCCGACTGCTGTAGCCGATACGTTAGTTGCCATGGCTGACCAGCCGATTGCCACGGAGGCTAGGCCGGTTGCGGTCGCGCTCGGTCCTGCTGCGACCGCCCACGATTGCGCGGCAACGTAAGCGTCGTCGGTGCCGGGGGTACTGCCGGTTGCCTTGAAGTAGTGCTGCGTGCCGCTGTCCGCGACGGCTTTCAACTGGTTGACGTTTACGGCGTCGGTGCCAGCTAAACCTGCAGCGACGTTGGTCACACGGCGTTCGGCGCCGTCCGACCCGACCGATACTTCTCCCAGTGCTCTGGTACCAGCGAGTAGGGATGTGTCGGCGCCAGCGGGCATGTAGCCCGGGGCTTCCAAGTCCGCCTTACTGGCCGTGGTCGTCGAATTTGCCCCAAGCGCGACACTGTTCGCCGCAGAGGCGACTGCGTTATGTCCAATGGCGACTGCGTCGGGTGCCGTGGCGCTCGTGCCGATATAGCCGACGGCCAAGGCGCCGTCTCCGCTTGCGGCGGCTCCAACACCGACCGCCGTGCTGCCGGCTCCTAATGCAGTCGCGCCGCCACCGAGGGCCGTGGAATCCGACCCAATTGCCTGCGCGAACCCGCCGACTGCGGTCGTCGATACTTCTGCTGCTTTGGAATCAGCACCAATCGCCACGGAGCCGGCCTCGGCCGCATTTGCCCCCGATCCTGCCGCGACTGCCCACGGACCGGACGCCTGAGCGAATTCAGGGCCGTTCGCTTCAAAATACTGCGCATGCGCCGACACCCCACCCAGCAACGCCGCCCCCGCCATCACGACCTGCGCAACAACCAGCTTGCCGCCGCTGCCGCGCTTCGTTTTTGCGCGCGCGACTTCGGACGTGGCGACCCATGTGCCGGTCGTGTCATTCCAGACCGATTTGTAAATCCTGTTCATACTTTGTGAAACTCCGCGATATTGCTGATGTGGACAGCGAATAAATCCATTCCGGTCACGAGATAAACGCCATCGCCCGCTGCATGTCGCGCACAAATTGACATGTCGACACCAGATTTGAATTGGTGTGGTGTCTCGCTTCAACTCGCTGTGCAGTCCGTGAAGAATGTCTCGCACGCCTTTGTCCACTGGGTTAAGTGTGGGCAATGATGTGACGGAGTTTCACTTATTTAACGTTCGAGTCGGCATAAGCTAACTCTTAATTAAATTTCAAAATTGATGTAATTTGTTTGTATATGTATTTTTATGTTTTAAAATAAGAAAAATAAAGATTAATCAAAAAGTATCTTATGTTTTGCGCGCTGTATTAGGATTGTTGTTTAATGTGTCGTTGTTAATTTAATTGGCAAAAGCGATAATTTTTGTCGCGTGAATATCAAGGCCGCCGGGCGGCGCCAGAGCCGCTGAAAATGCGTTCGCCACGACCTGCGTCAACCGCTCGCGCCGGCAAACGTTCTACAATGATGGTTGTTCTCCGAAGTGAGTTTTCATGCGTAAATTTTTTCTTCCCGGCTTGACTGCCACGTGCGTCGTGAGCGCAGCGCTGGTCGCCGCCGCAGGCTTTTTTTCTCCGGCGGCCCACGCCAACAACGTGATCGTGCTCAACTCCGGCGAAGCCACGCTGAGCCTGATCGACGAGACCACCCGCCAGGTGGTCGGCACGGTGCCCACGGGTAAGGAACCGCACCATCTGATGGCCACGCCGGACAATTCGTCGCTGATCGTGGCGAACTCGGTGTCGAACAATCTGATGTTCGTCGACCCGAAATCGGGCCAGGTGCAGCGCTGGGTCGAGAACATCGAAGACCCGTACCAGATCGGCTTTTCGCCGGACCGCAAATGGCTCGTGACCACCGGCCTGCGTCTGGACCGCCTGGACATCTATCACTACGACGGCCAGAAGAACCAGATGACCTTGGCTTCGCGGCTGCCGCTCGCGGTCATGCCGAGTCACATGGCCTTCACTACAGATAGCAAGACGGTGTTCGTCACCTTGCAGGTGTCGGGCGAGCTGGCCGCAATCGACCTCGCTACGCAAACCGTCAAGTGGAAGATGAAGGTGGGCAAGGTGCCGGCCGGGTTGTGGATGACGCCGGGCGAGAAATACTTGCTGGTCGGCATGACCGGCGCGGATTACGTCGCGGTGGTCGACTGGCGTAACCAGAAGATCGTCAAGACCATCCATACGGGCAACGGCGCGCACAACTTCCGCTCGCTGGCCGACGGCAAGCACGTCGCGGTGTCCAATCGGGTCGCGAGCACCATCAGCATCATCGACGAAGACTCCCTGACCAATGTCGGCGACATCACGGGTTTGATGCCCGGACCGGACGACATGGAACTTTCCGCTGACAAACGTTATCTGTGGGTTACGTTCCGCTTCGCGAAGCACGTCGGCATCATCGACCTGAATACGCGTAAGCTGATCCAGACGATCGCCGTCGGCCGTTCGCCGCACGGTATCTATTTCTTCAATCGCGCGCCGGTCACGGCGCCGAACGGCGCCTGAGGCAAAGGTTGACACTGCCAGCGCGCGCCGCGACGGATGAAGTAACCAGGCCAGCACCATGTTCCATCTGATTTTTGCTTCTCTCGACAGCTTCGTTTCCGCCGCGCAGACCATGCTGTACGTCGACGTGGTGCAGCCGCTGCTGTTCCGCTTCAACCTGATGGACTACGACGAAGACACCTACGACAGCCTTTACTGGGTGATCGTCGGCGTGCTGGAAGTGCTGGCCATGTACGCGGTGCTGCGTCCGCTCGAGGCGCTGCGTCCGGTGGAGCGCTGGGAGAACCGCAAGGCGGTGCGGGTCGACGTGATCTACACGTGGATCGCCAAGCTGGGCATTCTCAACCTGTTCTTTTTCTTCGCGCTTCAGCCGTTCTTCGACAGCGTGCAGGCGTGGCTGCGTCTGCACAACATTTCGAATATCGAGTTCGACAATCTGTGGCCCGGCGTCACCACGCAGCCGCTCGTCACGTTCGTCATGTATCTGCTGGTGCTCGATTTCGCGGGTTACTGGTATCACCGTTGGGAACATCGCATCGGTGTGTGGTGGGAACTGCACGCGGTGCATCACAGCCAGCAGCAGATGTCGTTGTGGTCCGATGACCGTAACCATCTGCTCGACGATCTGCTGCAAGCCTCGTTTTTCGCGGTCATCGCCCTGGTGATCGGCGTGCCGCCGTCGCAATTCGTCGTGCTGGTGGCCATCACGAACCTGGCGCAAAGCGTCCAGCATGCGAATATCCGACTGTATTTCGGCTGGCTGGGCGAGCGTCTGCTGGTGAGCCCGACTTTCCATCGCCGTCACCATGCCATCGGTTACGGCCATGAGGGCCTCAAATACGGCTGCAATTTCGGTGTTCTGTTCCCGTGGTGGGACATGCTGTTTCGCAGCGTGTCGTGGAGCCGCGACATGGAACCAACCGGCATCAGCGACCAACTCGAAGGCCGTCGTTACGGCGAAGGTTTCTGGGCGCAGCACTGGCTGGCGTTCGGACGCATCGCCGCACGGCTTTCGCCGCGCCGTCGCGCGAAGGGTAGCGACGCGGCCGCTGTCTGAATGCCGCGAACCTGAGCCCGCTCGACTGAAGCGCCGGTCGCGGTCAGTCGCCCGAATCACGCGGCCCGCTGCTCGTCGTCCCAACTCGTCATCCCAACTCTCTTCCTCTCGCGTCGCCGGTTTCCCCGGCGGCGCGCCTCGTGGTTTATGCTTTCCACGATTGCGCGCGGTTTGGCGCATGGTGTGCGTATGGCTTGCGCATGATTTGCGCGCGCCGATTGTCCATCCTTTCACTCACCGGCACTGGCTCGCATGAATGACCTGTTGCGCTCGTTCGGGCGCGCGCTCGCAAGCGCGCTCCACCCGCGCATGCTCTGGCTGACCTTCATGCCGTTTTTCGCGGCAACGGTCGGTTGGGGCGTGATTCTGTGGTTCTCCTGGCAAACGCTGATCGGCGCGACCCGCACATGGCTCGAAAGCTGGTCGTTCACGCTCACGCTCTATCATCTGTTCGATTGGCTCGGGTTTTCGGCGCTGCACACGGCCATTGCGCCGTTTATCGTGATCGCCATGGTGATTCCGCTGATCGTCGTGACGGTGCTGCTGCTGATCGCCACGATCTCGATGCCATCTGTGATCCGCTTTCTGTCGGCGCGGCAATTCGCGAGCCTGGAGATGCGTCGCGGCGGAACGTGGTACGGTAGTCTCGTCCAGGCTTTGTGGACCACGCTGATCTGCGTCGTGTTGCTGATCGTCACGTTGCCGCTGTGGCTCGTGCCGCCATTTTTCGCGCTGATTCCGCCGCTGTTGTGGGGTTGGCTGACGTATCGTGTCATGAGTTACGACGCGCTCGCGCTGCATGCAACGCGCGACGAGCGGCGCGCGCTGGTGCGCAGGTTTCGCTTGCCGCTTCTGCTGATCGGCATCGCGAGCGGGCTGCTGGGTTCGCTGCCGACGCTGTTGTGGGCGTCGTCGGTCTGGCTGATCGTACTGTTTCCGGTCGTCACCGCGGTGACGATCTGGATCTATGCGTTCATCCTCGTGTTCTCGGCCTTGTGGTTCGGCTACTACTGTCTGCGCGCCCTGCAACGCATGCGCGCGGAAGAGCGCGGCGGCGTGCGGCAGGCGGCGCCGGTTCCCTATCTGGAATGATTTGAACGAAAGAGGCGGCAATGGCTTTTGGCGTCATCATCATCGGCGATGAAATCCTGTCGGGCAGACGGGTCGACAAGCATCTGCCGAAGGTCATCGAATTGCTGGGCGCGCGTGGTTTGTCGCTCGGCTGGGCGGAATACGTCGGCGACGATCCGGAGCGCATCACGGCCACGCTGCGGCGCACTTTCGCATCGGGCGACATCGTGTTCTCGACCGGCGGTATCGGCGCGACGCCCGACGACCACACGCGTCAATGCGCGGCTGCGGCGCTCGGCGTGCCGCTCGAACTGCACCCCGAAGCGGCGACGCTGATTCAGGACCGTATTCGCGACATGTACCCGGCCAATGCAGACACGCCGCTCGACCTGAATTCGCCGGAGAATCTGCATCGGCTGAACATGGGCACGTATCCGCGGGGCGCGTCCATCATTCCGAACGGCTACAACAAGATTCCTGGCTTCTCGATCCGCCAGCATCATTTCGTACCGGGTTTTCCGGTCATGGCCTGGCCGATGATCGAATGGGTGCTCGACACGCAATATGCGGATCTGCATCACGCCATGCCGCACGCGGAGAAATCGCTGCTCGTGTTCGAGTTGCCGGAGTCGCGCGTGACACCGCTGATGGTGAAAATCGAGCACGATTTTCCGGGTGTGCGCGTGTTCAGCTTGCCGAGCGTGGGCGATGCGGAGCGTGGTGGCGTCTACGCGCGGCATCATATCGATCTGGGTGTGAAGGGCGAACCCGAAGCGGTGGCAGCGGCATTCGTCAAGCTGCGGGAAGGGGTGCACCTGCTGGGCGGCGATATCGTCGAACCGGAAGCGGCTGCGGCAGCCGCCGCATCGGCGAAACCACGAGGCTGACAGAACAGGACACGCTCAAGCGGCGTGTCGCCACACAGTCTGATCCGGGCGCGACAGCGCCCGTTTTATTTCGCGGCCGCGGCTGCAACTGCGGCGAGCGTCGAGCAGCAATCTCAACACCGCGCACGCCCGAGAGTCGCAATCAAGTCAGCAGACCGGACATGCCGCGTCACCGCCAGCCCATCATTCGCCTGTCACATTGCGCGCAGAGCATGAGGCCGTGCGCGCAATAGCCTGCTTGCGACGCTTACGCGCCGATCCACGGCAAGCCACGGTGACACCAGCCCGACACCGTCTTGCGATGTCCCTGACCATCCTTGTCGCCTTCGAAACCTTCGAGCAGATCGTAGGCTTTCGTGAAGCCGGCCTGCGTGGCGGCGATCGCGGCGAGCTTGGAGCGGGCGGCGCTGCGGCAGAGGAACAGCACCGGCGTGTCGGATGTTGCCACCTGGCTGAGCTGCGCGATGAATTCCTGATTCGGCACGGCGCCCGGATAGCGTGTCCATTCCACATGCGCGTATTGGCCGTCACCGATCACGGGACGGCCGACCCAGTCGAGTTCCGCGCGCGTGCGTACGTCGACGAGACGCGTGCGCGGGTCGAGTTGCAGCAGTTCGAACGCCTCGGCGGGCGACACCGCGCCGGCATAAGGCAGCTGGTTTTCGGTGCGGCGCTGATCGGCCTGGGCGTACAGCTGTTCGAGCGTGCTCATGAGCGCAAATCTCCTGTGGGCCAAATGATTATTCTAGCGCGGGCCGTGACGGCCGTACGCGGCGCGGGCCGCCGTGTCTTGCGGCTCGAAACTTCTCGCCGCCGACCTGCCGCGTGGAAAGGAGCCTGACTGCGCGCGTCCATGGCAATGAACGGAATGCCCAAAAATGGTGCGAATAATCGAAAATGCACCAATATGGAAATGACAAGGCAATGCTCCAGCCGTGATGCCTTAACATGGTGCATTGTTCGGCGAAAAGATAACGGGGCTGCATGCCGTTCGGTGCGTCCATTCCCCGCAAATGCGCGCGCGGAAAGGAAGTGCGCCGGCTTGGCGCACACATGGCACAGAAGCTGCTTTATTGGTGCCGATCGATTTGTCCCAGCAATGTTTTATGTTCGTCCCCAGCCAACCAGGGGTGGACGCGCCGGGGCGGGTCAGCTAGATTGGGCGGCGGCTGAATCCGCCGAATTCGTTAATCAGGAGATAGGTTATGAGTAAATCCGTGGCCGACGTCGTTCAACTCGTCAAAGACGAAGACGTCAAGTTTGTCGACTTCCGTTTCACCGACACGCGCGGCAAAGAGCAACACGTTTCGGTGCCGGTGTCGGCATTCGATGAAGACAAGTTCGAAAGCGGCCATGCGTTTGACGGTTCGTCGATTGCCGGCTGGAAGGGCATCGAAGCATCGGACATGTTGCTGGTCCCGGACGCGAACACGGCCTTCATCGACCCGTTCTACGAAGAATCCACCCTCGTGCTGACCTGCGACGTAGTCGAACCGGCTGACGGCAAGGGCTACGAGCGCGACCCGCGCTCGCTGGCAAAGCGCGCTGAAGCGTACCTGAAGAGCACGGGCCTGGGCGACACGGCATTCTTCGGTCCGGAACCCGAATTCTTCATTTTCGACTCGGTCCAGTGGAACACGGATCAGTCGGGCTGCTTCATCAAGATCGGTTCGGAAGAAGCACCGTGGTCGTCGTCGAAGGAATTCGAAGGCGGCAACACCGGCCACCGTCCGGGCACGAAGGGCGGCTACTTCCCGGTCGCTCCGGTCGACACGTTTCAGGACATCCGTTCGGAAATGTGCCTGTTGCTCGAGCAGATCGGCATCCCGGTCGAAGTGCATCACCACGAAGTCGCGGGCCAAGGCCAGAACGAAATCGGCACGAAGTTCTCGACGCTGGTGCAACGCGCCGACTGGCTGCAGCAAATGAAGTACATCATCCACAACGTCGCGCACACGTACGGCAAGACGGCAACGTTCATGCCGAAGCCGGTGGTCGGCGATAACGGTTCGGGCATGCACGTTCACCAGTCGATCTGGAAAGACGGCACCAACCTGTTCGCAGGCAATGGTTACGCAGGTCTGTCGGAATTCGCGCTGTTCTACATCGGCGGCATCATCAAGCATGCTCGCGCGCTGAACGCGATCACGAACCCGTCGACGAACTCGTACAAGCGTCTCGTACCGCACTTCGAAGCACCGGTGAAGCTGGCTTACTCGGCTCGCAACCGTTCGGCATCGATCCGCATTCCGCACGTGTCGAACCCGAAGGGCCGCCGTATCGAAACGCGTTTCCCGGATCCGATGGCGAATCCGTACCTGTGCTTCTCCGCGCTGATGATGGCGGGTCTGGACGGCGTGCAGAACAAGATTCACCCGGGCGAAGCTGCCGACAAGAACCTGTACGACCTGCCGCCGGAAGAGGATGCAAAGATCCCGACCGTGTGTGCCGGCCTCGACCAGGCGCTCGACGCACTCGACGCAGATCGTGAGTTCCTGACGCGCGGTGGCGTGTTCACGGATTCGATGCTCGACGCGTACATCGAACTGAAGACGGGCGAGCTGCAACGCTATCGTCAGTCGGTGCACCCGATCGAATTCGAAATGTACTACTCGCTGTAAGCGGCAATGACGCTTCGCCCTTCAAACGGCGAAGCGCTTTGCCCGACGCTCGCGATCGGTCACGAAGGGACGGCGGCGCCGTCCCTTTTTTGTTGGATCGACCGCGCGCTTCGCACTATCCGTCAAGCAATACGCGGGCATCGGGCAAGGTCAAGTGCGGCTAACTGAACTATCACCATCTCCTATCGGCCAGACTGCAAGATGGTTCTTAAGAATCTGATCAAGGCAAGGAAAGGGCACGAGCAGACGCTGTCGGACGACGCGCAACTCGTCAGTTCCGGTTTGCTGCCGGGCTTCGAGGCGTTGCCGACAGTCGTATTGGTGCTCGAAAAACGCACGCTGCGCGTCGCGTTCGCGAATCCGTCGGCGGAATCGATGCTGGAGCTGTCGCGCCGGCAACTGACGCAGATGGCGTGGCCCGACATCTTCTCGAACGCCGACGAACTGGTCGCGACCATTTCCGCGATCGCCGCGCATCGTTTTCACGCGACCCATCTGGACGCCGTGCTCGAACGTCCGGGCCACGAGCCGCTGCACGTGCATGCGATCGTCGGCTTCATGGAAAGCGCGCAAGACTACGTGCTGCTCGAACTGTTCGAGAACGAACGGCATCTGCGTACCGATCGTGAAGAACGCATCAACGACCTCACGGCGGTCAACAAGCAACTGATCCGCAATCTCGCGCACGAAATCAAGAACCCGCTCGGCGGCATTCGCGGCGCGGCGCAATTGCTCGAATTCGAACTGGGTGAACGTCAGCGCGACGAGTTGCGTGAATACACGCAGGTCATCATCAAGGAATCGGACCGGCTGCAGACCCTCGTGGATCGCCTGCTCGAACCGCATCGTCATCCGCATATCGTCGGCGACGTGAACATTCACGAAGTCTGCGAGCGGGTGCGTCAGGTGATTCTCGCGGAATTTCCGCGCGGTCTGACGATCGAGCGCGATTACGACGTGAGCGTGCCGGATCTGCGCGGCGACAAGGAGCAGCTCATCCAGGCGCTCCTGAATATCGTGCGCAATGCGGCCGAGGCGCTGCGCGAACGCATCTCGCAAGGCGACGCGCGCATCGAATTGCGCACTCGTATTGCACGCAAGATCACCGTGTCGAAACGTTTATGTAAGCTGGCATTGGACTTGCATATCACTGACAACGGCCCAGGTATTCCCGAAGAAATCCGTGACCGCATTTTCTATCCGCTCGTGTCGGGGCGCGAGGACGGTAGCGGTCTCGGTCTGACGCTCGCGCAAACCTTCGTGCAACAGCACGACGGTCTGATCGAAGTGGATAGCCGGCCGGGCCACACCGAGTTTCAGATTCTGCTGCCGCTCGACTGCTAACACCAAACATCTCAAGACTTCTGACCGACCTATATGAAGCCGATCTGGATAGTAGACGACGATCAATCGATTCGCTGGGTGCTCGAAAAGGCACTCGCCCGCGAAAACTTCGCGACCCGCAGCTTCGCGAACGTCCGCGAGGCATCGGCCGCACTGGATCACGAGAGTCCGCAAGTGCTGGTGTCCGACATCAGGATGCCGGGCGGCTCGGGTCTCGAATTGCTGCAGACCGTGCGCGACAAGGTGCCCGGTTTACCCGTCATCATCATGACCGCGTTTTCGGATCTGGATAGCGCGGTCGCCGCATTCCAGGGCGGCGCGTTCGAATATCTCGCCAAACCGTTCGACGTCGACAAGGCGGTGGAGCTGATCCGCCGCGCGGTCGACGAAAGCATGCGCGGCGAGCAGACATGGGACGACCGCGTCGCCGAAGCGCCGGAAATGCTCGGCCAGGCGCCGGCGATGCAGGACATGTTTCGCGCCATCGGCCGTTTGTCGCATTCCGCGGCCACCGTGCTCATTACCGGCGAATCAGGCACCGGGAAGGAACTGGTCGCGCGCGCCTTGCACCGACATAGCCCACGCGCCAACGGTCCGTTCATCGCATTGAACACGGCCGCGATTCCGAAGGACCTGCTGGAGTCCGAGTTGTTCGGCCACGAGCGCGGCGCCTTCACCGGCGCGCAGGCCATGCGCCAGGGGCGCTTCGAGCAGGCCGAGAACGGCACGCTGTTTCTCGACGAAATCGGCGACATGCCGTTCGATCTGCAGACGCGTCTGTTGCGCGTGTTGTCGGACGGGCAGTTCTATCGCGTCGGCGGACATAACCCGTTGCGCGCCAACGTGCGCGTGATCGCGGCAACGCACCAGAATCTCGAATCGCGCGTACGGCAAGGGCTGTTCCGCGAAGACTTGTATCACCGTCTCAACGTGATCCGTTTGCGCTTGCCGGCCCTGCGCGAACGCAGCGAAGACATTCCTTTGCTCACGCGCCACTTCCTGCAAAAGAGCGCGCGCGATCTGGGCGTCGAGCCGAAGCGTGTTTCGGAAGAAGCGCTCGCGTATCTTGCTTCGCTGCCGTTTCCGGGCAACGTGCGTCAGTTGGAGAATCTCGCCAACTGGCTGACGGTGATGGCGCCCGCGCAAACCATCGAGATCAAGGATTTGCCGCCCGATCTCGGACCCGCGCAAGCCGGCGTGACGGATCTGGCCGGCGGCGGTGGCGGTGTGATCGGCAGCGGCGACGCCGCGCTCGCCGGTGTCGCGCCGATCAACGGCGCGAGCGCCGCGCCGCATCCGGTTGCCGCCGGTGGACTGCCGGCAGCGAATCCGGTCAGCGCGTGGGAAGGTGGCTTGCGTACCGAAGTCGCGCGCATGCTGCGTGAGAATGCCGCCGACGTGATGGACGAACTCGCGCGCCGTTTCGAAGCGGCGGTGATTCGCGAAGCGCTCGATTTCACGCGCGGTCGCAAGGTGGAAGCGGCGGAGCGCCTCGGCATCGGCCGCAACACGATTACGCGCAAGATTCAGGAACTCAATCTCGAGCCCTGAAGCGTGTGCAGTTCGAAGCCGGGCCGCGGCGAATGCGGCCCGGTTTCGCGCAATCTCGACGCCATCTTCAGTCCGTTCGCGCACAAGGCATAATCAACGCTGTTTTCCTTCGACAGCCGACGATGCCTGCTTCTCCCTCCCAGCCTTCCTGGCCGCTTTCCCCCGATCCATTTCTATCGCTCGAAGCGCTCGACGATCCCGACGCGCTCGCGTGGGTCGAGGCGCAAAATGCCCGCACGCGCGCGGCGTGGTGCAGCAGCGCCGCGTTCGACACGCTCAGGCAGCGTCTGGCCGAAGCCTATCTGCCGCGCGAGCGTCCGGTCATTCCCGATCGCTGGCAGGAATGGGCGTACGACTTGTGGCAGGACGAGCGCAATCCCAAGGGCATCTGGCGACGCACCACGTGGGCCGCATGGCGTAGTGGCGCGCCGGTGTGGCAGAACCTGCTCGACTTCGACGCGCTCGGCGCGGCCGAGGGCACGGCGTGGGTCTGTTCGGAACTCGACATTCTTTACCCGGATGGCGACCGCGCGCTTATCACGATGTCGCCGGGCGGTTCGGATGCACTCGTGGTGCGCGAATTCGACATCGTCGAGCGGCGCTTCGTGGAGGGCGGTTTCGCTATCGCGAAGGCCGGCAAGCACACGGCGTCGTGGATCGATCGCGATACGCTGTACGTGGGCTGGGACAACGGCCGCAAGACGCTGACGCGCTCCGGTTATCCGCGTGAAGTGCGTCGCTGGACGCGCGGCACCGCGCTCGCCGACGCGCCCGTCGTGTTCAAGGGCGAGTTCGGCGACATCGGCGTGGAAGCGCATTACGATCCGCTCGACCAGCGCCATACGGTGGTCAGCAGCGTCGATTTCTTCGATTCGCAAACGTACTGCCTCGATGCCGCGTCCGGCGCGTGGCGTCTGTACGATTTGCCGCCGCACGTCGCGGTCGGCGGCTGGCAGGGCTGGTTGCTGCTGGAGCCGCGGCTCGACTGGCGATGCGGCGCGGCGCATTATCCCGGCGGCGCGTTGCTGGCGATTCGCGAAGACGCGTTCCTGCGCGGCGAGCGCGAGATGACGCCGCTGTTCATCCCGACGCCGCTGACGTCCGCGTGCGAGTGGACGCACACGCGCCATCACCTGATCGTGTCGTATCTCGACGACGTGCGCAACAGAACCGTCTTGTGGACCCCGCAGCAGGACGGCGCGGCGTGGCAATGGAGTCAGCGACACTTTCCGTCGAGCGACGACACGCAGGCCGACGTCTCGCCGATCGAGCCGACATTGAACGACGAAGTGTTCGTCGACACCGACGATTACCTGCAACCGCCCGCTTACTGGCTGACCGATCTCGCGCGTGAAAATCTGGGCGAGTGGGAGTTGCTGGAACGCTGGCCGACCCAGTTCGATGCCGCGCCGTATGCCGTCACGCGCGGCCATGCCGTTTCCGCCGACGGCACACGCGTGCCGTACACGGTCATCGGACCACGGCAGCCGTCGACGGACACGGCGGCAACGGCGCGGCCCTGCCTGCTATACGGCTACGGCGGTTTTGCGATTCCGCTGCTGCCAAGCTATCTGACGGGGCAGGGCATCGGCTGGCTCGAACGCGGCGCGGTCTATGTAGTCGCGCATATTCGCGGCGGCGGCGAGTTCGGCACGCAATGGCACACGGCGGCGCAAGGCGAACACCGGCAACGTGCCTTCGACGATTTCATCGCCGTGGCTCAGGCCTTGATCGACAGCGGCGTGACGAGCGCCGCGCAACTCGGCATTCAGGGCGGCAGCAACGGCGGCCTGCTGGTCGCCGCGTGCATGGTGCAGCGGCCCGAGCTGTTCGGCGCGGTGGTGTGCGAAGTGCCCTTGCTCGACATGCGCCGCTACCATCTGCTGCACGCGGGCGCGTCGTGGATCGACGAATACGGCGACCCCGACGAACCCGACGAGGCGCGCGTGCTGGCCGCGTATTCGCCGTACCATCGCGTGTCCGCCGACGTGAGCTATCCGCCGGTGCTGTTCACCACGTCTACCGCCGACGACCGCGTGCATCCCGGACACGCCCGCAAGATGGCCGCGCGCATGCAGGCGATGGGCGCGCAGAACGTCTGGTATCGGGAGAATACGGAAGGCGGCCACGGCGGCTCCGATGAACTGGAGCAGGCCGAGCACGACGCGATGGTGTACGAGTTTTTGTGGAGCAGCCTGAGCGCTCCGTCGGCGCTCATGAGCGACGCTTGAGCCGCTTTCTAAACGACTTTTAAGCGGGTTTTAAGCGCCCTCAGCCGATCTGCGCAACCACCGGCGCGTGGTCCGATGGCTGCTCCCATTTGCGCGGCACCTTGTCGATGTCGCAGGAAGTGCAGGTGTCGGCGAGCGCCTTCGTGAGCAGAATGTGGTCGATGCGCAGGCCCGCGTTGCGACGGAACGCCATCATCCGGTAGTCCCACCACGAATAGATTTTGTCCGGCTGCTCGAACTGGCGGAACGCATCGAGCAGGCCGAGTTCGATCAGTTGCACGAACGCCGCGCGTTCTTCCGGCGACACCAGGTTCTGACCTTCCCACGCTTTCGGATCGTGCACGTCGCGATCGTCCGGCGCGATGTTGTAGTCGCCGAGCAGGGCGAGTTTCGGATACAGCGCCATCTCGCGTGCAATCCAGTCGTGCAGGGCCGCGAGCCAGCGCAGCTTGTATTCGAATTTTTCCGTGCCCGGCGCCTGACCGTTCGGGAAGTACGCGGAAATGATGCGCACGCCGTCGACGGTCGCTGCGATCACCCGTTGCTGCGGATCGTCGAAGCCCGGAATGTTGCGCACCACGGTGCTCTCGTCGACGTTGATGCCTTCGCGCACCACGATGCCGACGCCGTTATACGTTTTCTGTCCGGCGAACCAGCTGCGATAACCCTTGGCTTCCAGTTCGGCGCGCGGGAATTTGTCGTCGGTCAGTTTGAGTTCCTGCAGACACAATACGTCGGTCTGGCTGCTTTCGAGCCAGTCGATCACGTGTTGCTGACGAACCTTGAGGGAATTGACGTTCCAGGTGGCGATTTTCATGAAGTGTTCTCACATTCTTGCGGGGCAAGGGCCTGCTTGATCCTGCGTGTTTGCGGGCGTTCGTCCTGCCTCGGATGGTGCGGTTCTGCTGTTCGGCCTGCCTTCTACACATGTCTCTTACACGTGTGTCTTACACGGGCCGCTCGTGCAATCCGTTGCGCAGCGGCGAGGCGCAAAGCGACGGCTCACTACGATAGTCCAGCATCTTATCGCGCGCGCGAGCCGGTCGTGAAAACTGGCGGCGCGGCGCCTGAAAATAAAAGCGTGTCGCCCGCAGTGCGCGGCGTATAGTGGGACCACATTCACGCGCGTTGGAGAAGCACCATGGCCGAACTTTACCCAGCCCTTTATAAGGACTTCGAAGTGCATCCGCTGGTCTTCTCGCGGGAATTCGACAAGTTCGACGGCCACAAGCGTCACGCCGAAGGTTACGACGTCGCGGTGCGCGTCTGTCGTCCAGGTGCGATCAGCGGGTCGAGCGCGAGCCGCGTGTTCCGACTCGTACGTCCGGGCACATTCTCCGATTTCGGCGTGGCCAAGCGCAGCGCGAGTCAGTACGGCGCGGACATCATCGACGGCAAGGTGGACGGCGCGAGCGTGCAGGATCTTTGATTCGCGTCGATGGTTTTGCGAGCGAACGCGCGTCGCCGCTTAAGGTCGATTGAAATTATTTGGTCCGATCGTTTGACGCCTGACGAACATCTCTATACAATCCTTTTTCTCTGACGCGGGGTGGAGCAGTCTGGCAGCTCGTCGGGCTCATAACCCGAAGGTCGTAGGTTCAAATCCTACCCCCGCAACCAAGCATTGTTGAAAGCCCGCATCGCGCAAGCCATGCGGGCTTTTTGACTTTTGCGCGAGACGTTTGTGCTGCTTCAGTGGATGCTTGACTGATGCGTTGTTGGCGCATCACGCACGTCACGCTGCAAACACCTTCACGCCGAATCGATCGCCCAATCCACTGCTGCCTGCGCGTGCAAGCCGGTCGTATCGAACACCGGCAGGACCGAATCTTCCGGCTTGATCAGCAACGTGATTTCCGTGCAACCGAGAATCACGGCCTGCGCACCACGCGCCGCGAGTCCTTCGATGATTCGCCGATACACCGAGCGCGATTCGTCCTTCACATTGCCGTGACACAGTTCGTCGTAGATGATGCGATGCACGTCCGCGCGCTCCGCTTCTTCGGGAATCAGCGTGTCGAGGCCGTAGCGCTCGCGCAGGCGTCCCGCGTAGAAATCCTGCTCCATGGTATAGCGCGTGCCGAGCAGGCCCACACGCTCGATTCCTGCCGCGCGCAACGCGCTGCCGGTCGGGTCGGCGATGTGCAGGAACGGCACGTCGATGGCCTGCTCGATCGATTCGTACACGCGATGCATCGTGTTGGTGGCGAGTATCACGAGTTCGGCGCCGCCGCGTTCGAGCTGGCTCGCCGCCTCGGCCATCTGCACGCCGAGCGCGGTCCAGTCGCCGGCGCGCTGATTGGCTTCGACCACCGCGAAGTCCACCGTTAGCAGCAGACTGCGCGCATTGTGATGACCGCCGAGCCGCGCCTTCGCGTGACGGTTGATGAGCTTGTAGTACTCAGCGGACGATTCCCAACTCATTCCGCCGATCACACCAATGGCTTTCATAGCTTCTTTCATAGCGTCGCTTCCATCGAGTAAAAACCGCCGCGTCTCCAGCGAATCCGACGATCCAGTATAGTCGCGCGCCCCGGCTTGCAGCCGGTACGCATCGGCAGCCGCGCGCCGGTACGGCCTCGCGAGAAAACGCCGCACGTGCTTTCTGACGCCGATAGAATCGTAGTCAGCGAGAAGCGCTCAACACGCTCAACATGCTCGACAACTGGGAGCCCTCACATGGATCTGATCATCCGTCGCGCCACGCTGCCGCCCGGCGCCTCGTCCCGGCAAGCGGGGCAGGTCGATATCGGCATCGAGGCCGGCCGCATCGTCGCCGTCGAGCCGAAGCTCGCCGCCGTGGCGGGCGAAGAAATCGACGCGGCCGGTTCGCTCGTCACGCCACCGTTCGTCGATCCGCATTTCCACATGGATGCCACGCTCTCGTACGGTTTGCCGCGCGTGAACGCGTCCGGCACCTTGCTCGAAGGCATCGCGCTATGGGGCGAGCTGAAACCCGATCTGACCCAGGAAGCGCTGATCGAACGCGCGCTGCAGTATTGCGACTGGGCGGTCGCGCGCGGTCTGCTGGCGATCCGCAGTCATGTCGACGTGTGCGATCCGCGCCTGCTCGCGGTCGAGGCGCTGGTGGAAGTGAAGCGTCGCGTCGCACCGTATCTCGACCTGCAACTGGTGGCGTTTCCGCAAGACGGCGTGCTGCGCAGCGCGGGCGCGTTCGAGAATCTCAAGCGGGCGATTGCGATGGGGGTCGACGTGGTGGGCGGCATTCCGCACTTCGAGCGCACCATGGCCGACGGCGCCGAGTCCGTGCGTCTGCTGTGCGAGTTTGCGGCGGAGCAGGGCCTGCGCGTCGACATGCATTGCGACGAATCGGACGACCCGATGTCGCGTCACATCGAAACGCTGGCGGCCGAAACGCACCGGCTCGGTCTGCACGGACGCGTGACCGGCTCGCACCTGACGTCCATGCATTCGATGGACAACTACTACGTCAGCAAACTTCTGCCGCTGATGCGCGAGGCGGGCGTGAACGCGATCGCCAATCCGCTCATCAACATCACGCTGCAGGGACGCAGCGACACCTATCCGAAACGCCGCGGCATGACGCGCGTGCCCGAGATGATGGCGGCGGGCATCAACGTCGCGTTCGGCCACGACTGCGTGATGGACCCGTGGTACAGCCTCGGCTCCGGCGACATGCTCGAAGTCGCGCACATGGGACTGCACGTCGCGCAGATGACGGGTGTCGACGGCATGCACGCCTGTTTCGACGCGGTCACGGTGAACGCCGCGCGAATTCTCGGTCTCGAAGGCTATGGCGTGGCGCCCGGTTGCGCGGCCAATCTGGTCGTGCTCGACGCGCGCGATCCGGTCGAGGCGATCCGCTTGCGGGCCGCGCGGCTTGCTGTGGTGAGCCGTGGCAAGGTGGTGAGCCGGGCGCCGGCGGCGCGCGCGGCGTTGTCGCTGGAAGGCCGCCCGTCGCAGGTGGATTTCAAGCTCCACCGCGGGTAAGCGGATTCGGCGGCGCGGCTTTTTGCGCCGTGCCGCGGGCAAGAAAAAACCGGTGTCCGCTCGTGGCGGATCACCGGTTTTTTGTTGGCTGCGATGGCGGCGTTCAACCGTTACATCGCGGGCCGCGCATCAGTGCGCCGCGCCGGGCGCCATGCCGTTGTGACGCAACAGCGCGTCGATGTTCGGCTCGCGTCCACGGAACGCCTTGAACGAGTCCATCGCGGGACGGCTGCCGCCCACTTCGAGAATTTCCTTGCGATAGCGCATGCCGGTAGCCGCATCGAGCACGCTGCCGCTCGCGCCTTGCGCCGCTTCTTCGAACGCTGCATACGCGTCGGCCGACAGCACTTCAGCCCACTTGTAGCTGTAGTAGCCGGCCGCGTAACCGCCGGCGAAGATGTGGCTGAACGTGTTCGGCCAGCGTGAGAAAGCGGCTTGCGGCACGACGTGGAAACGCTCGTTGATCTCGCTGGCCAGTTCCGTTGCGTTCTGCGTGCCGCTTGCGTCGAAGCCGGTATGCAGTTGCATGTCGAACATCGAGAACACGATCTGACGCAAGGTGCCGAGACCGCTCTGGAAATTCTTCGCGGCGAGCATCTTGTCGAACAGATCGCGCGGCAGCGGTTTGGCCGTTTCGACGTGCGACGTCATGTCGCTCAACACGTCCCACTCCCAGCAGAAGTTCTCCATGAATTGCGACGGCAGTTCGACCGCGTCCCACTCCACGCCGTTAATGCCCGACACGCCGAGTTCGTCCACGCGCGTGAGCATGTGATGCAAGCCGTGGCCGAATTCGTGGAACAGCGTGATGACTTCGTCGTGCGTGAAGCACGCCGGCTTGCCGCCGACCGGTGCGGAGAAGTTGCAGGTGAGATACGCAACCGGCGTCTGCACGCTGCCGTGCGAGTGCTTGTGACGGCCGCGCGCGTCGTCCATCCAGGCGCCGCCGCGTTTGCCTTCGCGCGCGTACAGGTCGAGATAGAACTGCGCGACGAGGCCGCCGTCCTGATTCTCGACGCGGAAAAAGCGCACGTCCGGATGCCACACGGCGGCTTCGTCGCGACGGATGCGCACGCCGAACAGCGTCTCGGTGACCTTGAACAGGCCTTTGAACACCGCGTCTTCGGGGAAGTACTGTTTGACCTCGTTTTCCGAGAACGAATAGCGCTTTTGACGCAGACGTTCGGCGGCAAAAGTCATGTCCCACGGTTGCAACTCGGTCATGCCGAGTTCGTTCGCGGCGAATTCGCGCAGTTCCTTCCAGTCCTGCTCGGCATGCGGACGTGCGCGCGTGGCGAGGTCTTCGAGAAAGCTCATGACCTGCGCGGGCGACTCCGCCATTTTCGGCGCGAGCGACACTTCGGCAAAGTTCTTGTAGCCGAGCATGTGGGCTTCTTCGGCGCGCAGCTTCAACTGTTCGGCGAGCACGGCGGTGTTGTCCCATTCGGGCTTGCCGTTGCCGTATTGCGGGCCAAGTTCCGACGCGCGCGTGACGTACGCGCGGTACATGGTTTCGCGCATGGCGCGGTTTTCCGAGTACTGCATGACCGGGAAATACGACGGGAAATGCAGCGTGAACTTGTAGCCGGTCTTGCCTTCGCGCTCGGCGGCTTCCTTCGCGGCTTCGATCACGTCTTCGGGCAGGCCGGCGAGCTGCGCTTCGTTGCCGGCTTCGACGATGTACGCATAGGCGTTGGTCGCGTCGAGTACGTGGTCGGAGAATGCCTTCGAGAGATTCGCCTGACGTTCCTGCAGTTCGGCGAAATGCGGCTTCTTGTCTTCGGGCAGTTCCGCGCCCGACAGGCGGAAATCGCGCAGCGCATTGCCGAGAATTTTCTGGCGCTCGCCGGTGAGCGAGGCGAAGTCGCTGGCCGCGTGCAGCGCCTTGTACTTTTCGTACAGCGCGAGGTTCTGTCCGACGCTCGACCAGAATTCGGTGACGCGTGGCAGGTTTTCGCCGTACACCGCGCGCAGTTCGGGCGTGTCCGCCACCGCGTTCAGGTGGCCGACCACGCTCCAGGCGCGCGACAGCGGTTCGGTGGCGCGCTCTACCGGCTCGACCACGTCGGCCCAGGAAGCGGGCGTGATCGGCTGGGCGGCACGTTCGACGGCAGCGGCCGCGTCGGCGAGCAGCACATCGAGTGCGGGCGTGACGTGTTCGGGGCGAATCTCGCCAAAGCGCGGCAGGTCGGAGAAATCGAGGAGCGGATTGTCGTGTTTCGAAGGGGTAGTGGACATGAGGCTTCCTGTCTGACGCGGGTGAACGGGTATCCGGCATATCGACGGGCGCGCGCCGCAGCGCCCGGATAACGGCCGACACAGACATTATTGGGGCGCAGTGCGCCGATTCCAATCGTCGACAGACAAATTATCAGATGTCGCGGCGTTGCGTACGCCGGTACAGGCGCTCGTTGCAAATGTCGGCCACCTGTCAGGCCATCCGGCACGACGAAGGATTCTGCAGACGTCTGTGTGAAACCGAACGGTGCGAAATGCTGCTCTGCCGCATTGTGAGACGTCGCCATCGGTCTGCGGCGTTTTTTGCAAAGAGGTATCGATGAATCCGCTTTCGCATGCTCTATCGCGCAAGGGCAACAACTTCGACCTCGTGCGGCTGCTGGCCGCCGTTGCCGTGGTGTATGGCCATTCGTATCTTCTGCAGGCTCCCGACGGCACCACGGACTGGGTTCGGAACGCGCTCGGCTTCGACGGTTTCGGCGCGTTCGGCGTCTACGCCTTTTTCCTGATGAGCGGCATTCTGGTGACCGCCAGTTTCGACCGGCAACGCTCGGTGCCGCGCTTCGCCGCGTTGCGCATTGCACGCATCTGGCCGGCGGTGGCGGGCGGATCGCTCGTCAGCGTGTTTATCCTCGGACCGCTCTTCACGACCTTGCCGCTGCGCGACTATTTCGCGTCGGGCATCACGTGGGCCAACCTCGACAATTTCGCGACCATCGTGCTGAAAACCGGCTGGGTGTTGCCCGGCGTCTTCGAGCACAACCGCTTCGGCAACGACATCTGCGCGCCTCTGTGGACGCTGCCGCTCGAAGTGCGCTGCTATCTGATCGTTCTGGTGACGGGCATGCTCGGGTTGCTGTCGAGTTCGCGCGGCGTGCTGATCGCGGTGGCGCTCGGCTGCGCCGCCTTCGTACTGCGCATCCACGTGCCGCATATGCAGGTCGGTCTGCGCGATTTCAGCGAAATGCCCGGCGGCTATTCGTTCTGGCCGGAGCCGTTCTTCATTCTCGGCATGCTGCTGTACGGCTGGCGCGAACACGTCGATATCAACGGGCTGACCGCGCTGGCGCTGGCCATGGTTTTTCTGGTGTTCCGCGATACGGCCGGCGCGCAGCCGTTGTTCTATCTGGCGTTCGTGTACGGCGTGCTGTGGGTCGGCACGACGCCGATGCTGCGCCGCTTCGTGCCGCGTCACGATTATTCGTACGGCATCTACCTGTACGGTTTCATGGTGCAGCAATGCGTGGCGAGTCTCGCGCCCGAACTGGGTCACAACACGGCGACGCTGATCGCCGCGCCCTTCATCCTGCTGTGCGCGGCGCTGTCGTGGCACTTTGTCGAACGGCCGGTGCTCGCGCTTTGCCGCCGTCGTCTGGCGCGGCCGGGTACGCCGCTCGCCGCAGGCATTGCAACGGGCGGACCGACGCCTAACTGAGGTTCGAAGCGGATCTGGCGTGGCAGGAGACGATCAGGCAGCATGCCAATAAAAAACCGGCACCCGATTTACTCGGGCGCCGGTTTTTTTCAGCCGTTCGTTTCTGCTTTTACGCTTGCGCAGCTTCGCGTTCGGCGGCTTCGATCGTATTGACGAGCAGCATGGTGATGGTCATCGGACCGACGCCGCCCGGCACCGGCGTGATGTAACCGGCCACTTCCTTGACGCCCGCGAAATCGACGTCGCCGCACAGCTTGCCGGCGTCGTCGCGATTCATGCCGACGTCGATCACGGCCGCGCCCGGCTTGACCATGTCGGCCGTGAGAATGTTACGCAGACCGGTGGCGGCCACGACGATGTCCGCATTGCGCGTGTGCGCGGCCAGATCGCGCGTCTTGCTGTGGCAGATCGTGACGGTAGCGCCGGCTTCGAGCAGCAGCAGCGCCATCGGCTTGCCGACGATGTTCGAGCGGCCGATCACCACGGCGTTCGCGCCTTGCAGCGGAATCTCGTAGGCGGCCAGCATCTTCATCACGCCGTACGGCGTGCAGGGACGGAACAGCGGACGGCCGGTCATCAGCGCGCCGGCGTTGGCGACGTGAAAGCCGTCCACGTCCTTTTCCGGCGCGATCGCCTCGATCACCTTGTGGCTGTCGATATGCGGCGGCAGCGGCAACTGCACCAGAATGCCGTGGATGCGCGGGTCGCGGTTCAGTTCGTCGATACGCGCGAGCAGTTCGGCTTCCGGAAGATCGGCCGGGTAGCGGTCGAACGACGAGCCGAGGCCGTTGTCGTGGCATGCCTTGACCTTGTTGCGCACGTAGACTTCGCTGGCCGGATTGTCGCCCACCAGCACGACCGCGAGGCCCGGCTGATGCCCACGGGCGGTGAGGGCGGCGGCGCGCGTGGCGACCTCGGCGCGCAGGGTCTTGGAGAGGGCGAGTCCGTCGATCAGTTTGGCAGTCATGGTCGGTCGAGAAGGCAGTTTGAAAAGCGGAGCAGGGCGCGGACGTTTGGTACGCGGCACGCCATGGCGCTTTCCGGCGGGACCGGGTCGGCCCGTGAAAAGCGCACGGCACCGATCGGAGATAGGCGCCGCTGCGAAGTCCGTCATTATACCGGCCCGAGATGACGGCTTATGGGTGGATGCACGCCCCCGTGATGGCGGGCGTGGCGGCGCGGCCGGCGGCGCGATGCGGGACGCGAGGCGCCATGTGACACCGCGCGACGTGGCTCAAATGTAGCGCCCCGCAGCGCCCCCCCGGTGCCGTCAAGGCTGAACGGCTTGCCAGGACTCGTCGGGATCGAACGACCGGATTGCCGCCGCGGCGCGCGTGCTTTGCGGGCCGAGGTTTTTCTCGTAGACCTGGCCGTCCTGATTGACCATGAAACTCATCACGCCCGTCGAACCGTACTGCGCCGGCGAGGCGATCAGCCCGAAGCCTTTGCTCAGCACGCCGCCTTCGATGTAGTTCTGCGGGCCGCCTTTCGCGTGCGGCCCCTGCGCCGTCAGAATCCGGTAGTGGTAGCCGTGATACGCCTCTGTCGGCAAGGTGCCGTTCGGCATGGTGGCCGCCAGCGGTCCGAGCGGGCTCTCGGTTTCGCCGGGTGCGGTGGCCCAGTACAGGCCGTCATGCTGACCCGGCGTGCTGACGAAGCGCTGGGCATAGTGCTGGGTCAGATTGTGATAATCGTTCTGCGCGTCGACATAACCGAGCGACGTGAGGATCGCCGCGCGTTCGTTGCGGCCGATGCGGCGCGTGAGCATTTCGTCGTGCGCGGCGGGCGGGTCGAAGCGCCAGCCATGCGCCGTCTGCACGAGCGGAATCGGCAATGTCCAGCCGCTGTCGCCAACCGCCAGATGGGCCGTGGGACGTCCCTTGCCTTGCACCGGATCGTCCACGATCTGATGTCCCTTCGACCAGGCGCCGAGGAACTGATAGATGTCGTCTTCGCCGATGCCTTCGGTCGGGATGAAGCGGTGGAAGTCGTTGCCGAGCACGTGCTTGAGCGCGCCTTCGTCGTTGCGCGAGAGGGCATCGACGAAGGCGTCGGCCGCGTCGGCGGCACTTGGATAGACCGCCTGGGCGTGGGCGGCGTCGAGGCCGAGGAGTGCGGGCGCGATCAGCAGCGTGCCCACGGCGCCGAGCGCGGCGGCCAGGGGCGCAAGCCGGGCGCGCAAGGCGCCGCGTGGAATTGAGCGAGTCATCAGGGGCTCCTTTCGATCGTTCAACGATGGCGTCCGAGGTGGCGTTCGCCACCGCCGCCGCCGCCCATTCTGCCGCCACCGCCGCGTTGCATTCCGCCGCCGCCGCCGCTGAAGCCACCGCCACCGCCGCGCTGGATGCCGCCACCACCACCGCCGAGATTGCCGCCACCCCCGCGCTGGACGCCGCCGCCGTTGGCACCCAGACCGCCGCCGGCCCGTTGCCCCTCGCCGTTTCCGCCCACCCGTTGCGACTGCGCCGCCCGGCTCGCCTGACCGCGTTGCAGGTCCTGACGCGCGCCGTTGCCGTCGCCGGCGCCGCGCAATGCGTTGTCGCGATTCGCGTTCTGCGCCCGGTTGCGCAAATCGCCGTTGGCCTGACCGCCCTGGTGGATGCCTTGCACGCGCTGGCTGGCGTTGCCGCTCAGGTTCTGGCCGGTGCGGTTCTGCAAGGTTTGCTGCGCTTGCGCGCGCGCCGCGTCGTCGCGGCCGCGGAAGGCGTCGCGCTGACCGCCGCCCAGGTTGCCATTGCCGTTACGGTTGAAGTTCGCGTTGTTGAGGTTGCGATTTCCGTTGGCATTGCGGTTCCAGCTCGTGGTGCTGCTGTTGGCATTGAGCCGGTTGTTCACGTTGATGTTGTTGTAGCGGTTGACGTTGATGTTGACGTCATGCGAATTCCAGTTGAAGCCGCCCCACAACGAATTGGCCACGGCAATGCCGGCGCCGAACGCAAGACCGGTGGCAAACCCGGTGGCGATCGCATAACCGGGCGGCGGCGGCACGTAGACCGGCGGGTAGGCCGGATAAGGCCACGCGCCATACACCACGGTCGGGTTATAGGTGGGCACGTAGACCACCTGCGGGTTGGCCGGAACGATCTGGATCGTGCTCTGCTCGACGACCACCTTCTGCTGCGAGTTCGTGCTGAGATTGCCGGCCGACTGCGCCTGCTTGCGCAACCGCTGCACGGAGTCCATGACGTCGTTGGGCTGGGCGAGGAACGCGTTGCCGAGTTGCGAAACCCAGTCCGGTTTGGACGCCATGGTGGCCAGCACCTGCGGAAACGCGACCAGTGATTGCACGCTCGGGTCCCAAGGCTGCGAAGCGACTGCCTTGACCGCGTCGTCGCCCTGCAGTTTGGAATTCGCTTTCGACCACGCCGCCGCGGATTCCACGTCCTGCGGAAAGGTGGACGCCATCAGCACCTGAGCGAGCAGGGCGTCGGGATAGAGCGCGATGGGCGCGGTCAGCGAATCGAGTTGCTGGTTGGATACTTTCGCTGGAGTTTGCGCCAGCGCGACGCCCGGCGCGGCGAGGCCGACGAACAGCGGCGCACCCGCGAGTGCGGCGCATAGAAGCAACACACGCGAACCGTGTGCTCCGGATCGTTTCACGATGAAATCCTCCCGGTTGCAAAACACGTGCAGTAGACAAGCAACGGACGAACGGAGCCGATGCGCGCCGCATTTCGCTGTGCGTCGGCGTAATGAAATAAAAAAGGAGAGGATGGTGTCGCTCTGCCGTGACCTGGCCGGTGACCATGAGCGATGCCAATGCCACGCGTTCGAGCCGCCATGGCCGCGTCCCACGCTGACGATGCCGCACGCGCCAACCGCAGCACAGCCGTTCTGCGAGCTTCGCGCATTCGCGATTCCTGTTAAGGAGTTCTGTCTAAATTAGGGGGCGAAGCGTGGCTTGTCAATCATGTCGGACAAAACATTACGTTTGCGCTCAATGCATACCGCTGCCGTTTGAAACCGCGCGACCTGTCACACGCGCGCCGTTGTCACGTTGTTGCGATGCGTGATGCGCGATGAGTATGCGGAGTGGGTGAGACGTGCTGACTGTGCGACGAGACGGGCGCAGCAGGCCGGACTTCGTTCGAGTCCGGCCGTGTCGCTCGGTGTGGAGCGGCGGCAGGAGCCGCCTGTGACGCGCGCCGCCGTGAGGACTGCGGCGCGGATTGCCTCGGCGCTGCTTATTGCGCCGGTTGTTGCGGCTTGTTCGACAGCGCCAGTCGCAGCAGATCGGCGACCGTGTTGACGTTGAGCTTTTCCATGATGTTCGCGCGGTGCGCTTCGACCGTCTTGATGCTGATGCCGAGGTCGTCGGCAATCTGCTTGTTCAGGCGGCCGGCGATGATGCGCTCGAGCACCTGATGCTCACGCGCGGTCAGCTTGCCCAGACGCTCGGCGGCGGCGCGTTGCTGCTGCACGCTGGTGCTTTCGCTGCGAGCTTTGTCGAGCATGCGCTCGACCAGACGGCGCAGTTCGGCTTCGTCGAACGGCTTTTCGATGAAGTCCATGGCGCCTTTTTTCATCGTGGACACCGCCATCGGCACGTCGCCGTGACCCGTCACGAAGATGATCGGCAGCGACGTGTTGTCGGCGATCAGGCGTTCCTGCAACTCGAGCCCGCTCATGCCGGACATCCGCACATCGAGAATCAGACACGCGATCTGGCCCGGATGCTGATGCGGCTGCCAGGCGTCGATGAACTGCTCGGCGCTGGAGAAGCATTGCACGCGGTAGCCGTTCGCCTCCAGCAGCCAGCGCAGCGAATCTCGCACGGCCTCGTCGTCGTCGACAACGAAGACAGTTTCCTGTGTGGTGACTGGGCTGTTCATATCTCTCCCGTAACGGTTTGTGTTGTCGGCGCCTCTGACCCGCCGTTGCTCGGGCCGTCAGGCTCTCCAATAGGCAGACTGCAATGGAACGTGGCGCCCGTGATGTGGCCGTCGGATTCGACGTTGTTCACCACCCACAGACGGCCGCGGTGCGATTCGATAATCGAACGGCAAATATTCAGCCCCATGCCCATGCCATCGGACTTGGTGCTGTAAAACGGTTCGAACAGCCGCTCCGCTGTCGCTTCGTCGACACCCGGCCCCTGGTCGACGACGCTGATGCAGACAAAGCCGCTTTCCAGCCGCACGACCACGCGGATTACCGGGTCGACTGCATTGGGTCGCGCTTCGGCCATGGCTTCGGCCGCGTTCTTCAGCAGGTTCACCAGCACCTGCTCGATCAGAACCGGATCGACGTAGATCACCGGCAGCCGCGAGCGCAGATCCGTCACGATGCGAATGCGACGCTTGCGCGCTTCGAGTTCGGCGAGACCCACCGCGTCGGCGACGATGTCGGCGACACGGGTGGCTTGCCGCTTCGGCTCGCTGCGCTTCACGAACTCGCGGATACGCTTGATGATCATGCCCGCCCGCACGGCCTGTTGCGCGGTCTTTTCCAGCACCGGCAGCAGATTGTCAGGCGTCGTCCGTCCGGATTTAACCAGTGCGACAGTTCCGGAGCAATAGTTATTGATCGCGGCGAGCGGCTGGTTCAGTTCGTGAGCGAGCGACGAGGCCATTTCGCCCATCGTCATGAGACGGCTGGTGAACTGCAGTTTCTCGTCCTGCTGGCGCGACAGTTCCTGCGCCTGCTTGCGCGTGGTGATGTCGGTGGCGATCTGCATCTGCGCGAGGTGGCCGTCCACCCACTGGATGTACTGGCGGCGCACTTCGAACCATTTCTGGATGCTTTGCACGTAGATTTCCTGCGCGTCGGCCGTGCTTTCGGTCAGGGCGGCGGCGGGCAGCCCCGCGTAGGTATCCACCATATCGATCGAATCCGACGACGCCTGTGCGCTATCGAACCCGCCGCCCGCCAATTCCAGATGACCGTCCGGACGAATCCCGAACAGATGACGGTAGTAGCGGTTGGCGAACAGCAGTTCGGCTTCGTCGGCGGCCAGCACGGAGACGGCGGCGTCCAGACTTTCCAGCACCGTGGTGAAGCGTTCGTGCGCGGCGGCGAGTTCCTCGCGCGCGCGTTTCGGTTCCGTGATGTCGGTCATGGACGACATCCAGCCGGTCTGACGGCCCGAGCTGTCGATCAGCGGCGAGACGTAGAGGCGCGCGTGGAACAGCGAGCCGTCCTTGCGCCGCACGCGCAGTTCGAAGCCCGAGGAGGGCGCCTTGCCGCGCAAGGTCATGTCGAGCTGGCGCTGCATCTCGGGATACGCATCGCGCGGCCAGTAGGCGAACGGCGCGTTCTTGCCGACGAGATCGCTTTCGTCCCAGCCGGTCATGCGGCAAAAAGCCGGATTCACGTGGGTGATGCGGCCGTGCATGTCGAGCACGCGCATGCCGATCAGCACCGAGTTTTCCATGGCGCGGCGGAAGAAGGCTTCCGCGTACAGCGCCTGCTGCGCCTCGAAGCGCTGACGGGTGTGTTTCCACAGGCTCCACAAACTCCACAGCACGAAGCACGACAGGCCGGCCACCAGCCAGACGAGCGTGTTGTTGGTGAAGTTGGTCATCTGCGGGAACGCGTAGACGCGTACCGAGACGCCTTGACCCGGCGGATCGAGCGGCAGGTCGTAGAACATGTCGCGCGGCAGGCGCGGGCGGGTCGACGTGGTGGTCAACTCGCGGTTGTTCACGTCGATGATGGAGATTTTGTATTTCGCCGAGAGCTCGGGCGGGATGTCGTGCTTGAGGATGCCTTCGACCGAAAACACGGCGGCGATCGTGCCGAGGAAGTCGCGGTCGCGGTAGACCGGCGTTTGCAGCGTGATGTAGCCGTTGCCGAGGTCGTCGTAGATGAGCGGCGAATACACCTGGCGGCGCGTGTTGCGGGCTTCGGTGAACGCGGCCTTGACCGCCTCGTCCATCTGCGCGTCGTTCGGTTTGGCGAGACGCTGTCCGAACACGGGCAGCGCGGTATTGGGCCAGCGCGGTTGCTGCGCGCTGGTGTACCAGTTCATGTAGAGGATTTCGGGATGCCCCTGCATGATGTCCGTGGTAGACACCTGGAACGAATGCGGGTCGGAGTGACCGGCGACGAGGTCGCGCGCGAGCGCCTGGATCTGTTCCTGCGCGCCGGTCATGGAGAGCCGGATCTGCTGCTGCGCCCACGCCACGTTGCGATAGAGCGTGTCTTCCTGCTGCTGCTGTTCGCGCCGGTTCAGACTCCACAGAATCAGGCTCATGACGACCAGAAACACGAGGATCGACAGGAGCGGCGTGAGCAAATAGGAGTTCGACCACCACGGTCCGTGGTGCCAGCGGGAGGACGGCGTCGAATCCGCCGGAGACCCGGCGGTGCGCGCCGAGCGTGCGAAAAGCCGTTCGGTCAACATGCGTGGCATTGTAGCGCAGCGTGTCGCTAGCAAATGGCGCAAAAAAGCGCTGAAAGTACCATTATTCGGCGCAAACTAGCCGACGTATCCGTCGATCGGCAGTCAAATCAGGTTGCGCCGCAACAATTTTCCGCATTATGAGAAGCGATCTCGTAATTCGAAAATTTTGTTGCGCGGACGTCGGGACCCCTTTTACAATCGGCCGAAGCTGCCGCGGCCGTGCTTCGTCCGCGTCGTCTGTTCAAAGAGCGTTCCTCTATATCCAGGAGACGAGCATGTCCGCTGTACCCGACGAAGTCATGAAATATGTCGCCGCTGAAAAAGATGACGACCCCCAGGAAACCGGCGAATGGCTGGAAGCACTGGATGGCGTGATTTCTGCTGTGGGCCCCGACCGCGCCCACTACCTGATCGAAAAACAGATCGAGTTCGCACGCGTCCACGGCGAACACCTGCCGTTCTCGGCAAATACTCCGTACATCAACACGATTCCGGTTGCGCGCCAGGCGAAGAACCCCGGCGACCAGGACATCGAGCACCGCATCCGTTCGTACACGCGCTGGAACGCCATGGCGATGGTGTTGCGCGCCGGCAAGGAAACCAACGTCGGCGGCCACATCGCGTCGTTCGCGTCGGCTGCCACGCTGTATGACGTCGGCTACAACCACTTCTGGCACGCGCCGTCCGCCGAACACGGCGGCGATCTGATTTTCGTGCAGGGCCACTCGTCGCCGGGCGTCTACTCGCGCGCATTCCTGCTCGGCCGTCTGACCGACAAGCAACTCGACAACTTCCGTCAGGAAGTGGGCGGCGAGGGCATCTCGTCGTATCCGCATCCGTGGCTGATGCCGGACTTCTGGCAGTTCCCGACCGTGTCGATGGGTCTCGGCCCGATCATGGCGATCTACCAGGCACGCTTCATGAAGTACATGCAGGCGCGCGGCATCGCGAAGACCGACGGCCGCAAGGTCTGGGCCTTCCTCGGCGACGGCGAAACGGATGAACCGGAATCGCTCGGCGCGATCGGCATGGCCGGCCGCGAACGCCTCGACAACCTGGTGTTCGTGATCAACTGCAACCTGCAACGTCTCGACGGCCCGGTGCGCGGCAACGGCAAGATCATCCAGGAACTCGAAAGCGAGTTTCGCGGTGCCGGCTGGAACGTCATCAAGGTGATCTGGGGCAGCCGCTGGGATGCGCTGTTCCAGCGCGACAAGTCGGGCGCGCTGATGCGCCGCATGATGGAAGTCGTCGACGGCGAATACCAGACGTACAAGTCGGAGTCGGGCGCGTATGTTCGCGAACACTTCTTCAACACGCCGGAACTGAAGGCGCTGGTTGCCGAATGGTCCGATGAGGACATCTGGAATCTGAATCGCGGCGGTCACGATCCGCACAAGATCTACGCAGCGTTCACGGAAGCGTCGAATTCGCAGGGCCAGCCGACCGTCATTCTCGCGAAGACGATCAAGGGCTACGGCATGGGCGAAGCCGGCCAGGCGATGAACATCACCCACCAGCAGAAGAAGATGCAGGTGGAGCAGCTGAAGAAATTCCGCGACCAGTTCCGTCTGCCGATCACCGACGAGCAGATCGTCGACGTGCCGTACCTGACGTTCGAAGAAGGCTCGAAGGAACTCGAGTACATGCGTGCTCGCCGTCAGGATCTCGGCGGCTATCTGCCGGCGCGTCGCCAGAAGGCCGACTCGCTGCCGGTGCCGGAACTGTCGGCATTCGAGCCGCTGCTGAAGGGCACGGGCGAAGGCCGCGAAATCTCCACGACGATGGCGTTCGTGCGGATTCTCAACATCCTGCTGAAAGACAAGGCGCTCGGTAAGCGCATCGTCCCGATCGTGCCGGACGAGTCGCGTACCTTCGGTATGGAAGGCCTTTTCCGCCAGATCGGTATCTGGAATCAGCAAGGCCAGAAGTACGTGCCGGAAGACTCCGACCAGCTGATGTTCTACCGCGAGTCGGAAACCGGTCAGATCCTGCAGGAAGGCATCAACGAAGCCGGCGGCATGGCCGACTGGATCGCAGCCGCGACGTCGTATTCGACGCACGGCGAGATCATGATCCCGTTCTACATCTTCTACTCGATGTTCGGCTTCCAGCGTATCGGCGACCTGGCATGGGCAGCGGGCGACATGCGTTCGCGCGGCTTCCTGCTGGGCGGCACCGCGGGCCGCACGACGCTGAACGGCGAAGGTCTGCAACACGAAGACGGCCACTCGCTGCTGTGGGCGGCTTCGGTGCCGAACTGCATCAGCTACGACCCGACGTTCGGTTACGAACTCGCCGTCATCATGCAGGACGGCCTGCGCCGCATGGTCGCGGATCAGGAAGACGTGTATTACTACATCACCGTGATGAACGAAAACTACGAGCACCCCGCGATTCCGCAGGGCGATGCCGTGGCTGCCGACATCATCAAGGGCATGTACGCGTTCCGTAAGGCCGAAGCCGACGCCAAGGCGCCGCGCGTTCAGCTGATGGGCGCGGGCACGATCTTCAACGAAGTGATTGCCGCCGCCGATCTGCTGAAGAACGACTGGGGCGTCGCCGCCGATCTGTGGAGCGTGCCGAGCTTCACCGAACTGGCTCGCGAAGGTCACGAAGTGCAGCGTTATAACCTGCTGCATCCGACCGAAGAGAAGAAAATCTCGCACGTCGAGAAGCTGCTGAAAGACGCGCAAGGTCCGGTCATCGCTTCGACCGACTACGTGCGCGCGCTGACCGAGCAGATTCGCGCATTCGTGCCGCAGAAGTTCGTCGTGCTGGGCACGGACGGTTATGGCCGTTCGGACACGCGCGAAAAGCTGCGTCACTTCTTCGAAGTCGACCGCTACTGGGTCACGGTTGCCGCGTTGAATGCACTGGCAGACGAAGGCACGATCGAACGCAAGGTCGTCGCCGAGGCGCTCAAGAAGTACAACCTTGATCCCGCCAAACCCAACCCGATGACCGTCTAAGGCATCATTCCCCGTGTGCCACGGCGTGCGCGCTTGCCCCTGATCGACAGGGGCAGGCTGCGTGCGCGGCCCAGGAGACACTAACAATGAGTCAAGCGATCGAAGTCAAGGTGCCGGACATCGGCGATTACAAGGACATCCCTGTGATCGAGGTGCTGGTGAAGGCGGGTGATACCGTCGAGAAAGAGCAATCGCTCGTTACGCTGGAATCCGACAAGGCGACCATGGACGTGCCGAGTTCGGCAGCCGGCGTGGTCAAGGAAGTGAAGGTCAAGGTCGGCGACAACGTGTCGGAAGGCGTGTTGATCGTCGTGCTGGAAGCGGCTGAAGGCGGTGCGGCTGCTCCGGCACCTGCTGCCGCACCGGCACCGGCTCCGGCTGCTGCGCCGGCACCTGCTGCTGCGCCCGCGCCCGCTGCGGCTCCGGCTGCAGGCGGCGGTCTGCAGGAAGTCAAAGTGCCGGACATCGGCGATTACAAAGACATTCCCGTGATCGAAGTCTCGGTGAAGGTCGGCGATCGCGTCGAGAAAGAGCAGTCGCTCGTGACGCTCGAATCGGACAAGGCGACCATGGACGTGCCGAGCTCGGCCGCCGGCGTCGTCAAGGAAGTGAAGGTCAAGGTTGGCGATAACGTGTCGGAAGGCTCGGTGATCGTCGTGCTGGAAGCGGAAGGCGGCGCGGCCGCGCCTGCGCCGGCACCCGCTGCTGCGAAGCAGCCGGTCGAGAAGCCGTCGGATGCGCCTGCTGCGCCGTCGCCGGCTCCGGCTCAGCCGTCCGCGCTGGCGCAGGCTCCGTCGATTCCGGCGGGTGAAGGCGGCGCGCGTCACGCGAGCCACGCTTCGCCGTCGGTACGCAAGTTCGCGCGCGAACTCGGCGTCGACGTGACGCAGGTGCAGGGCACGGGTCCGAAGGGCCGTATTACGCAAGCCGACGTGACCGCCTTCATCAAGGGCGTCATGACGGGTCAGCGTGCTGCGCCGGCAGGTGCGGCTGCAGCGGGCGGAGCGGCGGCGGGTGGTGGCGAGCTGAATCTGCTGCCGTGGCCGAAGGTCGACTTCACCAAGTTCGGTCCGGTCGACGCCAAGCCGCTGTCGCGCATCAAGAAGATTTCGGGCGCGAATCTGCATCGCAACTGGGTCATGATCCCGCACGTCACGAACAACGACGAAGCGGACATCACCGACCTCGAAGCGCTGCGCGTGCAGTTGAACAAGGAAAACGAAAAGGCCGGCGTGAAAGTCACGATGCTGGCGTTCGTCATCAAGGCAGTCGTGGCTGCCCTGAAGCAATTCCCGACGTTCAACGCGAGCCTCGACGGCGACAACCTCGTGTTCAAGCAGTATTTCCATATCGGCTTCGCGGCCGATACGCCGAACGGGCTGGTCGTTCCGGTGATTCGCGACGCCGACAAGAAAGGCTTGATCGACATCGCGAAGGAAATGACCGAACTGTCGAAGGCGGCGCGCGACGGCAAGCTGAAGCCGGACCAGATGCAAGGCGGCTGCTTCTCGATTTCGTCGTTGGGCGGCATCGGCGGCACGAATTTCACGCCGATCATCAACGCGCCGGAAGTGGCCATTCTCGGTTTGTCGCGCGGTGCGATGAAGCCGGTTTGGGACGGCAAGCAGTTCGTTCCGCGTCTGATCCTGCCGTTGTCGCTGTCGTATGACCATCGCGTCATCGACGGTGCCGCGGCGGCACGCTTCAATGCGTATCTGGGTGCGATTCTTGCCGATTTCCGGCGTGTGATTCTTTGATGTGATGTGGCGCGGGGCGCCGGTTGCTGTCCGTGACCGGCGCCCTTCGGTAGAACCCGCTTTCACGCCGGTCCGTTAGCGTCGCCGCGAGGCCTCGGGCCGACGTGAAGCGCGTTCGCTTCATCACGATCAATAAGAGAAGGGGACACTAATGAGTCTCGTCGAAGTAAAAGTGCCGGACATCGGTGACTTCAAGGACGTCGATGTCATCGAAGTCAACATCAAACCGGGCGACGTCATCGAGAACGAGCAGGCGTTGATGACGCTCGAGTCGGACAAGGCGTCCATCGAAGTGCCGAGCGACACCGCCGGTACGGTCAAGGAAGTGCGCGTCAAGGCCGGCGACAAGGTCTCGCAAGGCACGGTGATCGCGCTCGTCGAAACGTCCGCAGAAGCGGCGCCGGCGAAAGACGCACCGAAAGCGCCGGCCAAAGAACCTGAGAAAGCGCCCGCTCCGGCGCAGGCCCAGCCGGCTGCAGCGGCACCGAAGGCCGCCGCGCCCGCGCCGCAAGCCGGCAGTTTCTCCGGCACGGCGGATATCGAATGCGACATGCTCGTGCTCGGTTCGGGTCCCGGCGGTTATTCGGCAGCATTCCGCTCGGCCGACCTCGGCATGAAGACGGTGCTGGTGGAGCGTTACGCGACGCTCGGCGGCGTGTGTCTGAACGTGGGCTGCATTCCGTCGAAGGCGCTGCTGCACACCGCGCTGGTGATGGACGAAGCCGAAGCGCTCGGCGCGCACGGCATCACGTTCGGCAAGCCGCAGATCGATCTCGACAAGCTGCGTGACTTCAAGTCGGGCGTCGTCAAGAAGCTCACCGGCGGTCTCGCCGGCATGGCGAAGATGCGCAAGGTCGAAGTGGTGACGGGTAACGGCTCGTTCGTCGACCCGAACCACATGGAAGTGCAAACCGAAGGCGGCAAGAAGGTCGTCAGGTTCAAGCAGGCGATCATCGCCGCGGGCTCGGAAGCGGTGAAGCTGCCGTTCATTCCGGAAGATCCACGTGTGGTCGATTCGACCGGCGCGCTCGAACTGCGTCAGATTCCGCAACGCATGCTCGTGATCGGCGGCGGCATCATCGGGCTGGAAATGGCGACAGTTTATGCCACGCTCGGCGCGAAGATCGACGTGGTCGAAATGCTCGACGGCCTGATGGCCGGCGCGGACCGCGATCTGGTCAAGGTCTGGGAGAAGTACAACAGCAAGCGTTTTGCGAACGTCATGCTGAAGACCAAGACCACTGCGGCCGAAGCGAAAGACGACGGCATCTACGTGTCGTTCGAAGGCGAGAAGGCGCCGGCCGAAGCGCAGCGCTACGATCTCGTGCTGGTGGCGGTCGGCCGTACGCCGAACGGCAAGAAGATCGGCGCGGACAAGGCCGGCGTTGCCGTGACGGATCGCGGCTTCATCGACGTGGACAAGCAGATGCGCACCAACGTGCCGCACATCTTCGCGATCGGCGACATCGTCGGTCAGCCGATGCTCGCGCACAAGGCCGTGCATGAAGGTCACGTTGCCGCCGAAGCGGCTCACGGCGAGAAGGCGTACTTCGACGCGATCCAGATTCCGTCGGTGGCATACACCGATCCGGAAGTGGCGTGGGCCGGCAAGACGGAAGACCAGCTCAAGGCTGCGGGCATCAAGTACGGCAAGGCGGTGTTCCCGTGGGCCGCTTCGGGCCGCGCGATCGCCAACGGCCGCGACGAAGGCTTCACGAAGCTGCTGTTCGACGAGGAAACGCATCGCGTGATCGGCGGCGGTATCGTCGGTCTGAATGCGGGCGACCTGATCAGCGAAGTGTGTCTCGCCGTCGAGATGGGCGCGGACGCGACGGATATCGGTAAGACGATCCATCCGCATCCGACGCTCGGCGAATCGATCGGTATGGCCGCCGAGTTGTATGAAGGCGTTTGTACGGATCTGCCGCCGCAGAAAAAGAAGTAAGCAAAGAGCCCGCGTGCTGGCGCGCGGGTTGCCGATGCAAGACGCTGCAAATAAAAAACGGCGCGCCCTTTGCGGGGCGCGCCGTTTTTTTGTCTCGCGGCAGGGCAGTACGTCAAGCGATTGATGCTGCTCAAAGCCGGGCGTTGTATTTCGTCGCGTTGGAACATGCGAAACGCATGTCGGTCAGCGCCAAAAAAAATCCCGGCCGCTTCGCCGGGCAAACGATACGTTCTTCACGTATCGGAGCGTTCGGCCAATTCAAACCGTTTGAGCGGCAACGGCACGACGCTGTTGCTTGCGAGAACGCCGGCGCCGCGAGTAGCGGGGCCGGCGCTATGTGATGCGTAAAGCTTAGACTGCCTTCTTGGCCGAGCGCGATGCTTGCGCTGCAGCTTGCGAAGCGGCCTTCGACGCGGCCGTAGCGGCTGCATTGAAGTTGCTTTCTGCGATTTCGACAGCTTGCTTGGTTGCCTTGTGGACCGTTTCGTACGTGGTGTTGGCGGCGGTGATAGCCGACTTCATCACGGCAACTGCGGTTTCCGAACCAGCCGGTGCGTTCTTCGCGACGTTTTCGACGAGCGACTGGACCTTGCGGTTCTGCTCTTCGAATTGCGCTTCAGCGACGCGGGTGAATTCGCCTTGCGTAGCGGAGACGATTTCGTACACGTGACGGCCATACGACAGCGCCTTCTCAGCCACCGGCTGCGCGAGGCTTGCTTGCAGTGCCAGCAGTTCTTGCGCGTCCTTCACGGAGAGTGCGCGTTGTGCGTTTTCCTGGCTTTCGGCGAGCGTCGATTTGACGACTTGCAGATTCAGCTCAACCAGCTTTTCGACGCCTTCAAATGCTTTGGTCGTCAGGCCGAACAGGGTGTCGAAGTTGGCTTTCTGGGCTGCAGCGAATTGCTCAGGGGTCAGCAGAGTCATGGTTTACGCTCCTGGATAGCGGTCTGTCTGTGCGGACCGCATTGGGTTGGTGGCAGAACGCTGATCGTCCTGCCGGGCTGCAATGTTTGGTGCATCGCAGCAATGGTTCCCATTTTAGGATGGCCGCAGCGAATGTCAAGTGCTTTTTGTGCGATGCACAATATTAAGAAAACGCTGATAAAACAAAGCCTTATGCGCTGAGCATGACGCCTTTATGACGCAGGTCAAATTAACCGCTGCACCGTGCCGGTGCGCGACAGAACGGCAGTTTTTGCCGCTCCTGCGGCGCTTTTCAACTATGCGTAGAATGTCGCGCGGATGTCACGCTGCGCCCGCGCGAGTGCGAATCTTCGCAATCGTCGATAGGCGTGTAAACCGGAAAGTGTCACGGAACGTTAATGCGCTAGGTCAGTCGAATGCGCGTTGGCAAATCGCAGCAGGTGCTTAAGAGTCCGCCGCGAATCTTCCGATGACACCTCGATGCGCAGGCGAAGCCGTACCAGGCCTGCACTCTGACCGTATTTCCCCTGATCAAGGTTGTCTCGAATTTGCCGTTAAGCTGGAAGGACTGAGCTGGATCCTTACACCATCCGACGGCAGAGGCGGGACGAAGCGCGCCGGCGATCGTTTTTTTCGATCGAAGCGCGGCACTTATTCGTGTTTTTGCGATCGGAGCTTACAAGCCGGTTTAAGGAGCGCTTATAAGTGCTTCAAATTGCTAATTTTTCGTTGTTTTACTACACTTGCGGAAACCTCTCGCCGCTCCCTACCGAACACCCATGAAAACCGACATGTTTTCGTCGCTAAAAGTGATCCACGGCGCGGCCCGCAGCACCGCTCTGTCGGTGGCCGCCTCCATGGTCATCGCAGCGGCGTTTGCCACGCCTGGCAGCGCTTTTGCCGCCGCCCCCGCCGCAAATGCAAAAACCTCCAAACACGCGAAAGCGGCCAAAAAGCCTGCCGCGGCGAGCACCGACAAAGTGTCGAGCAAGTCGAAAGCAGGTAAGGCTGCAACCGTAAAAGCCGCCGCCGCGGACGACAGCGCGCCGCGCGCCAAGCGCAAGCGCGTGACGTACACGTCGAACGGACGCCATCATTCGGTGGTCCGTCGCGTCGCGTACGAACCGCGTCAGCCTTCGGTCGGTCAGGCCTTCGGTCTGCATGAAACGCCCGACGCGCTCATGCTGCGCTCGAGCGTCGCTTACGTGATCGACCAGAACACGGGCGAGTCGCTGTTCGACAAGAACTCGCGCGCAGTGGTGCCTATCGCGTCGATCACCAAGCTCATGACGTCGATGGTCGTGCTGGACTCGAAAGAGCCCATGACCGACCAGATCGAAGTCACGGACGAAGACCGCGATTACGAGAAGAACACGGGCTCGCGCCTGTCGGTCGGCTCGGTGCTCTCGCGTGAAGACATGTTGCACATCGCGCTAATGGCGTCGGAAAACCGCGCGGCTGCCGCGTTGTCGCGTTATTTCCCGGGGGGCCGTCCGGCCTTCCTCGCGGCCATGAACGCGAAGGCCAAGCAACTCGGCATGACCGACACGCACTTCGAAAACCCGACGGGTTTGACGAGCCAGAACGTCTCGAGCGCGCGCGACCTGGTCAAGATGGTCAACGCGGCGTATCAGTATCCGCTGATCCGCAAGTTCTCGACCGATCACAGCTATGAGGTGTACACCGGCAAGCGTTCGCTCGCGTATAACAGCACGAACGCGCTGGTACGCAACCCGACGTGGGACATCGGTCTGCAGAAGACCGGCTTCATCAACGAAGCAGGCGAGTGCCTGGTGATGCAGGCGACCATTCATGGCCGTCCGATGATCATGGTGTTGCTCGATTCGTCGGGCAAGTACTCGCGTTTTGCCGATGCCACGCGTTTGCGCACGTGGATCGATAACGGTGGCGATCAGCAGCGCATCACGAGCGCGGACGCCGGCGGTGCGGGCACCTGAAGGTAGCTCATAAGCTTGAGTTGGCCGATCTGCGGATCGGTCGGCGAAACAAAAAAGCCTCGCTTTCGCGAGGCTTTTTTTATTGCCCATGGCAGTGGCTCAATGGATGTTCAGGCGTGCTGCGAGCGCGCATGTTCATGCGGCGTTTGCGGGCGGAAGCCGAGCGATTCGGAAATCATCAGGGCCGTCTGGCTGAGTTGACCGAGCCACGAGTCTTGCAATCGGTCGGCCGGAGCCGACAGCGAGAGACCTGCGACCAGCTTGCCGGTGTCGTCGTAAATGCCGGCCGCAATGCAACGCACGCCCAGTTCCAGTTCTTCGTTATCGCGCGCGCAGGCCTGCTGGCGCACGTGCGACAACTCGCGCTCCAGCTTGGTCAGATCGGTAATGCTGTTCTGAGTGTGGCCCGACAAGCCGGTGCGCGTTGCGTAGGCACGCACGCGGGTCGATTCGTCGGCGGCGAGAAACAGCTTGCCCACCGACGTCAGATGCAGCGGAGCACGCCCGCCGATGGCACGCACCACCTGCATGCCGGAGCGCTCGGAATAAGCGCGTTCGATATAGACGATTTCGTCGCCCTGACGCACCGACAGATTCACCGTCTGGCCGGTTTGCCGATGCAGTTCGCGCATCGGCGTGAGCGCCGCGTCGCGCACCGACAGCCGCGCCTTGACCAGATTGCCCAGTTCGAGCAGTCGCATGCCGAGCCGGTAAGTGCCTGGATCGGAGCGATCGACCAGCCGGCACATCACCATGTCGTTCAGGATGCGGTGCGCGGTGGACGGATGCAACTCCGTGCGGATGGCGAGTTCTTTCAGGCTGACCGGGTCGCTGTGCGCCGCGAGTGCATCGAGCAGGCGCATCATGCGTTCGATCACCTGGATCGACGTTTTGGGATCCGGGTTCGTATCGCTCATGGGCAGAATCGGTTGACGCGTCAAACAGCGGAAATTGATTGTATCCCGTATTGTGAAAAGATGGGAAGCGGTTGGAAGGCCTATTCCAATTTAACGCGCAGTTCGTCCTATGCCTTCTGGCCGTTGGTATTGTTCGGCAAACAGCGGATAATCAGGGACGTTTTCCCGAAGGAGGGCTCATGCGAGTCGGATTGTTCGTTACCTGTCTGATCGACCTGATGCGTCCCGAAATTGGATTCTCGGTCATCAAGCTGATCGAAGGCGCCGGTTTCGAGGTCATGGTGCCGCCGGCGCAAACCTGCTGCGGCCAACCCGCGTACAACTCGGGCGAGCGTCGCATTGCGCGCGATCTGGCAGAGAAAACGCTGCGCGAATTCGAGCAGTTCGACTACATCGTGGTGCCTTCGGGTTCGTGCGGCGGCATGATCCGCACGCATTACGGCGACCTTTTCGCCGACGACCCCGAGATGATGGGGCGCTTCGGCCGGCTGCGCGCCAAGGTCTTCGAGTTGACCGACTTTCTCGTCAACGTGGCGAAGGTGCAATTGCAGCCGGGCGAGTTCAAGGGGCAGGTGACGTACCACGATTCGTGCTCCGGATTGCGCGAACTCGGCGTCAAGACCCAGCCGCGCGCGCTGCTGGAGCAGGTGGGCGTCGCAGTGACGGAGATGAAAGACTGCGAACATTGCTGCGGCTTCGGCGGCACGTTCGCGGTCAAGTACGGCGACATTTCGACGGCAATCGTCGATGAAAAATGCGCGAATATCAGTGCGAGCGGAGCGGGCGCCGTCGTGCTCGGCGATCTCGGCTGCATGCTGAATATCGAGGGCCGATTGCGGCGCACGGGCGACACGTCCACGCGTGTTTTGCACATTGCCCAGGTGTTGGCGGGCGACGTCTGAAGCCGCTGCCGCTTCTCAATGCGCGCAATGCGTTGCGTTCGTACCGTTCGCATCGTTGCGCTCCATGAGCTAACTTTGCGCCGTCGCTAATCCGTGTCACGGGGCGCGAATTTCATCGAATAGCACAAGGCCGTCATGCAAGTTCAAACCATGCAATTCAAGGCGCGCGCGGGTCAAAAACTCGCCGACCAGCGTCTGCAGCAAAACCTGACCAAGCTTTCGACCAAATTCGTGTCGGCTCGCGCCGCGGCCATCACCGCGATCGACTTTCCCGCCACGCGCGCCGCGCTCAAGGAGCGCCGCAACCGGGCGCTGGAAAACCTCGACGTCTGGCTCGAAACGTTCGAGCGCGAGGCCACGCGTCGCGGTGTCACCGTGCTGTTCGCCGAAACGACGCAGGAGGCGGCTCGCCTGATCGGCGATATCGCGCGGCGCCACGAAGTCAAAAAAGTGATCAAGACGAAGTCGATGGTCACCGAGGAAATGCGACTGAACGAGGTGCTGGGCCAGATGGGCGTGCAGTCCATCGAGACGGACCTCGGCGAATATATATTGCAGATCAACGGCAACGAACCGCCCAGCCATATCATCGCGCCGGTTGTGCACAAGGATAAGGACGAGATCGCCGACCTGTTCGCGGCGACGCACGGCACGCCGCGCCTTACCGAGATCACCGACATGACCCGCGAAGCGCGCGAGGTCTTGCGTCCGCATTTCATGACCGCCGACATGGGCGTGACCGGCGGCAATTTTCTGGTGGCCGAAACCGGTTCGGTCGCACTGGTGACGAACGAAGGCAACGAAGGCATGTGTACGGTGATGCCGCGTGTGCACGTGGCCGTCACGGGAATAGAGAAAGTGTTGCCGACGCTGGAAGATCTCGCCACCGCGATGCGTCTGCTGCCGCGCTCGGCAACGGGGCAGGCGACGTCGAATTATTTTTCGGTGCTGACCGGGCCGCGCCAGCCCGGCGATCAGGACGGCCCGGAGCATATGTATGTCGTGCTGGTCGACGGCGGGCGCACTGGGCTGATCGGCGGTGATTTCCAGGAGATGCTGCGTTGTATCCGCTGTGGCGCGTGCATGAATCACTGCCCGGTCTATCAGAAGGTCGGCGGCCATGCGTATGGCTGGGTCTATCCGGGGCCGATGGGTTCGGTATTGACGCCGAGTTATGTCGGGATCGACAAGGCGCTGGATTTGCCGCAGGCCGCGACCTTGTGCGGCGAATGCAATAGCGTCTGTCCGGTGGGTATCCCGTTATCCGATCTGCTGCGCAAGCTGCGCGAGAAGCAGGTTGAGCGCCGTCTGCGGCCTTGGGGTGAGCGTGTCGGCCTTGCCGTCTGGGGATTTCTGGCGCTGCATCCGGATGCCTACGCGCTTTTCACCAAGCTCGCGGTTCGCGTGCTCGAGCGCATGGGCGGTCGAAATCGCTCTATCGCGAAGCTGCCGCTGGCGGGAGCGGGCTGGACCAATACACGCGACATGCCGGCGCCAGTCGGCCGCACTTTCCGCGAGTTGTACGCGGCGCAGCGCAGCCATATTGGCTAGGTAGCGGGATATACCGGCAAAAAGCGGAGCGGCGGAGTTGCTCCGCTTTGCTCCCGATCAACGCTTACGGGCCGATCTCACGCGCCCTGCGCTCAACGCCGACTTTTCAGCCGGCGTCATCGGTAAACTCAGTGCTCCGTCGGGCCACCGGACTGCTTGCCGGGGATGCCGCGCTGCACGTTCCCGCCGCCATTGCCACGACCGCCGCCGTTTCCACCATTCGCCTGGGGCGGCGGGGCCGGCGGCGGACCGCCTGCGCCACCACCGGGTCGCGCACCGCCAGGGCCCCCAGGTCCACCGGGACCGCCTGCCGATCCACGCGGCGGACCTCCGTTCGGACCGCCGCCATTAGGCTGACCGTGATAACCGCCGCCGTGATTCCCGTTGTCGTTGCGGTCGCGGTTGTAGCCGGGGTTTCCGCGATAGCCGGGTCCGGGGCCGTAGTAGCGATTCGGGCCATCGTAGTATCCCGGTCCGGAATAGCCGCCAAATCCCATATAAACATTGGCTTGCGGCGGTGCAACTGGAACGCCGGCCGGGTAGCCCTCGTAGCCGTCGTACCCGCCGCCATAGCCGTTGCCGTACATCGGCGTTCCGTCCGGATAGACAGCACAGCCGCCGAGAAGGGCAGCGATGGCGAGGCCGACAAGTGGAGCGAAGCGTTTCATTGAGTGGACCGGTTGCGGACGTTAATGTTTGTAAGACAGTAATTATCCCAAACAGTCTCAAAGGCTTTGTATGTGTTTGTAAGCATTTATTTTCAGTGCTTCGGCCATATATGTGTGTGGCGCCGCGAGGCAGCGCTTCGTTCGTGTCACACAGCCGACAACTCACTGTTCCGTTTGGAGCAACGCTGTATCTCAAATGGGTGGGTTTTCCCCGATTGAGAAATTCTATAAGATTTCGATTGGGCATAGTGGGTCATGAGCTCATGAGCCCCCAATCGGAAGAATCCACATCATGAAAAAGACAATATCGATGTACTGGCCGCTGGCCATCGTTGTGCCGCTTGCCGCGGCAGCCTATCTGCACATCAGCCGCGACGTCGTTGCGCGCGCTTCGCAAGCCCCGCTCGCCGCCGATCAGTTGACGGCTGAACTCGCGCGCGCCGTCTCGTACGGCCTGGTTGACAACGCAACAACGCTCCCGGCCAAGCCGATGCGTAGCGCAGTAGCGACGCCGCTCGCGGAAGCGTCCTAAAACCATAGGCGAAGCGTCCGGCGCGATTTGGCGCAGCTTTGTATAATCGCGGCAACTCTTACCCACTGCTGGTTTGTGCAGGTTTTTTGTCCCGAAGGCCTCTGATGAAAACGGTGTCCATCTGCTTCGTGTGCCTCGGGAACATCTGCCGCTCGCCGACAGCGGAAGGCGTGATGCGTCACCTCGTCGGCGAGGCGCGGCTGGCGGAGCGCATTCTGGTCGACTCGGCGGGAACGGGCGACTGGCACGTCGGTGAACCGCCGGACGAGCGCGCGCAGCTGGCGTCGCGTCAGCGCGGCTATGAGTTGTCCGCCTTGCGTGGACGGCAGATTGCCGCCGCCGATTTCGAGCGCTTCGACCTGCTCATCGCAATGGACGACAAAAACGTCGCCGCGTTGCGTCAGGTATGTCCGCCCGATCAGCGCGACAAGATCCGTCTGCTGATGGAGTTCGTCGCCGAATCGGATAGCCGCTGGGGCGGCGTGCGGGAAGTCGTCGATCCATATTTCGGCGGCGCGGAAGGGTTCGAACAGGTGCTCGATCAATGTGAAGCAGCGTGCCGCGGGCTCATCGCGGCGCTTCGTCCCCAGTTGATCGCCTGAGCATCGGAAACGCCGCGGCGGCCCGCCAGTCAAGGCCGCGCGGGGTATCCAGCAATTAAGCAAATGACCCAAATTGCAGCAGGGATACTTGACTAATTCACTCATGTATTTATACTTGACAAAACTTGTCGAGAATTGCAGGTCCCACACATATGAGACTCACCACGAAAGGCCGTTTCGCCGTCACGGCGATGATTGACCTGGCGTTGCGCCAGGAGCAGGGCCCGGTGACGCTTGCGGGTATCAGCCAGCGCCAACATATCTCCCTGTCCTACCTCGAACAGCTGTTTGGCAAGCTGCGTCGTCATGAAATCGTCGAGTCCGTGCGCGGACCGGGCGGTGGCTACAATCTCGCGCGTCGCGCCGAGGACGTCACCGTGGCCGACATCATCATCGCCGTCGACGAACCGCTCGACGCGACCCAATGCGGCGGCAAAGGCACGTGCGAAGGCACCAAGCAGCACAACGGCCATTGCATGACGCACGAACTGTGGTCCACGCTGAACCAGAAGATGGTCGAGTACCTCGATTCGGTCTCCCTGAAAGATCTGGTCGATCAGCAGCGTTCGCGCGAAGGCACGCCGGCCGTTCTACGCGACAGGCGCAACGAGGCGCCGCCGGTCGAGCCGGTACGCGCCACGCCGAAAGGGCCGAATTCAGTTTTCAACATGGCCGGTTCGTAAGGCGAGGCAGCAACGCAGCCCGCCAGAGCAGCACACGAATCCAGAAGCCAGAGCACATGACGTCCCCGGAGCAATTGATGAATAACGACACTCTCCATCTGCCCATCTATATGGACTACAGCGCGACGACCCCGATCGATCCGCGCGTGGTGGACAAGATGATTCCGTATCTGCGCGAGCAGTTCGGCAACCCCGCATCGCGTAGCCACTCGTATGGCTGGGACGCGGAGCGTGCAGTCGAAGAAGCGCGTGAGAACGTCGCCGCGCTGGTGAATGCCGATCCGCGCGAAATCATCTGGACGTCGGGCGCTACCGAGTCGGACAACTTGGCCATCAAGGGCGCCGCGCACTTCTATAAGAGCAAGGGCAAGCACATCATCACGGTGAAGACCGAGCACAAGGCCGTGCTCGACACCTGCCGCGAACTCGAGCGCGAGGGCTTCGAAGTCACCTATCTGGACGTCAAGGACGACGGCCTGATCGACCTCGACAAGTTCAAGGCCGCCTTGCGTCCGGACACGATTCTGGTGTCGGTCATGTCGGTGAACAACGAAATCGGCGTGATTCAGGACATCGAAGCCATCGGCGAGATCACGCGTGAGAAGGGCATCGTTTTCCACGTCGACGCGGCGCAAGCCACCGGCAAGATCGCGATCGACCTGCAAAAGCTGAAGGTCGACCTGATGTCGTTCTCGGCGCACAAGACGTATGGCCCGAAGGGCATCGGCGCGCTGTACGTGCGTCGCAAGCCGCGCATCCGCATCGAAGCGCAGATGCACGGCGGCGGTCACGAGCGCGGCATGCGTTCGGGCACGCTGGCTACGCACCAGATCGTCGGCATGGGCGAAGCGTTCCGTATCGCACGCGAAGAGATGGCGACGGAAAACGAACGCATCCGCATGCTGCGCGACCGCCTGCTGAAGGGGCTGTCGGAGATGGAAGAAGTGTATGTGAACGGCGACATGGAAAAGCGTGTGCCGCACAACCTGAACATCAGCTTCAATTTCGTCGAAGGCGAATCGCTGATCATGGCGGTGAAGGACGTGGCCGTGTCGTCGGGCTCGGCTTGCACGTCGGCTTCGCTGGAACCGTCGTACGTGTTGCGCGCCTTGGGCCGTAACGACGAACTCGCGCACAGCTCGATCCGCTTCACGGTTGGCCGTTTCACGACGGAGCAGGATGTCGATTACGTCATCAACCTGCTGAAGAACAAGATTTCGAAGCTGCGCGATCTGTCGCCGCTGTGGGAAATGCACAAGGACGGAATCGATATTTCGACTATCCAGTGGGCAGCGCACTGACGCGCCGGTCTGGAAAAATCGAATTCATCGAATGGCTAATTGCAGGTTGAAACGGATCAAGGAGTGTAATCATGGCTTATAGCGACAAGGTTCTGGACCATTACGAAAACCCGCGCAACGTCGGTTCCTTCGCGAAAGACGACGACGCGGTCGGCACCGGCATGGTCGGCGCGCCGGCATGCGGCGACGTGATGAAATTGCAGATCCGCGTGGGTGCGGACGGCATCATCGAAGACGCGAAGTTCAAGACGTACGGCTGCGGTTCGGCTATCGCGTCGAGCTCGCTCGTCACCGAATGGGTGAAGGGCAAGACGCTCGATCAGGCCATGTCCATCAAGAACACGCAGATCGCCGAAGAACTGGCGCTGCCGCCGGTCAAGATCCACTGCTCGATTCTCGCGGAAGACGCGATCAAGGCAGCGGTTGCGGACTACAAGCAGCGTCATGGCGAAGCCGTGGCCGAAGGCGATAAGCAGCACGCGTAAGCGCGCTGGAGTGAAGCGGAGCGGATAGTGCACGAGCGGCACGCACTGTCCGGCCCAGACGATATTTGATGCAGGCAGGGTCGCGGCGTGTGATGGTCGGGTAGATAACCGGCACGCGTCGCGCAATGAGAAATGCTATGGCAATTACGTTGACCGAAAAGGCAGCACAGCACGTCCAGAAGTATCTGACTCGTCGCGGTAAAGGCGTCGGCCTGCGCGTGGGCGTGCGCACGACCGGCTGCTCGGGTTTGGCCTACAAGCTCGAGTACGTGGATGAACTCGCGCCCGAAGACGAAGTGTTCGACTGCAACGGCGTGAAGATCATTGTCGACCCGAAGAGCCTCGCGTATATCGACGGCACGGAACTCGACTTCGCGCGCGAAGGATTGAACGAAGGCTTCAAGTTCAATAATCCGAACGTGAAAGACGAGTGCGGCTGCGGCGAATCGTTCCGGGTGTAATCCGGTTGATTTCCGCGAGTAGCGGATCAAAGGCGGCGCGTGCCGCCTTTTTAGTTTGCCCCGCGAAATCGCAGCATGGCCGCCGTTTTTTTTTGCCGCGCTTGCGCTGCCTGCGAACCCAGTTTTTTGCCTGCACTCCGGTGCGCTTTCTGAACGGAATTCTGCTATCTGATGGCCTCGCTGAACGACAGCCACTTCGACCTGTTCGATCTGCCCGCACAATTCGCGCTCGACGCGTCGGCGCTCGATCACGCCTACCGCACGGTTCAGGCGCAGGTGCATCCCGATCGCTTCGCGGCCGCCGGAGACGCGCAGAAGCGCATCGCCATGCAATGGGCCACGCGCACCAACGAGGCGTATCAGACCTTGCGCGATCCGCTCAGGCGCGCGACCTATCTGCTGCAATTGCGCGGCGTCGATGTCGGCGCCGAGAACAATACGGCCATGGAGCCGGCGTTCCTCATGCAGCAGATGGAATGGCGCGAAGGTATCGAAGACGCGGCTGCGGCGAAAAACGTCGACGCGCTCGACGCCTTGCTCGCGGAATTGCGCGACGAAGAGCGCATGCGTTTCGACAAGCTCGGCGCGCTGCTCGACAGCGGCGCGAATCAGGCGGCGGGCGAGGCCGTGCGGCAGTTGATGTTCATCGAGCGGGTCGCGTCCGAAATCGGCACGCAGATCGAGCGTCTCGAGAACTGACGCTGCAACTGCCACCGGAACCGGCACCGGCAGCGCGCGTCGTAAGCTCGCTGCAGTGAACCGGCCGTAGCATTACCATCCAGCAACACAAAATTCAGGACGGGGCGAAGCCGCCCCGAGAAGATTCAGATGGCCCTACTGCAAATCTCCGAACCCGGCATGGCGCCGGCGCCCCATCAGCGGCGTCTGGCGGTCGGTATCGATCTCGGCACCACCAACTCCCTCGTCGCCGCGGTGCGCAGCGGCGTGCCCGACGTGCTGCCCGACGAAGACGGTCACGCGCTGCTGCCTTCGGTGGTGCGTTATCTGGCCAAGGGCGGCCGTCGTATCGGCCGCGTCGCCAAGGCCGAGGCGGCCAGCGATCCGCGCAACACGATCGTCTCGGTCAAGCGCTTCATGGGACGAGGCAAGGCGGAAGTGGAGGGCGCCGAAAACGCGCCTTACGATTTCGTCGACGCGCCGGGCATGGTGCAGATTCGCACGATCGACGGCGTAAAGAGCCCGGTCGAAGTGTCGGCGGAAATTCTCGCCACGCTGCGCCAGCGCGCGGAAGACTCGCTCGGCGACGAACTGGTCGGCGCGGTGATTACCGTGCCCGCCTATTTCGACGAAGCGCAGCGCCAGGCCACCAAGGACGCCGCGCGTCTGGCCGGCCTGAACGTGCTGCGTCTGCTGAACGAGCCGACCGCGGCCGCGATCGCCTATGGCCTCGATAACGGCTCGGAAGGTCTTTACGCGGTCTACGACCTCGGCGGCGGCACCTTCGATCTGTCCATTCTCAAACTCACCAAGGGCGTCTTCGAAGTGCTCGCGGCCGGCGGCGATTCCGCGCTTGGCGGCGACGATTTCGACCACGCGTTGTATCGCCACGTGCTGGAGCAGGCGGCCATCGCGCCACAAACGCTCGCGCCGGAAGACGTGCGTCTGCTGCTGGACAGCGTGCGCGTGGCCAAGGAGGCGCTCTCGGATGCACCGATGGCGCAGGTGCAGGCTACGCTCTCGAACGGCACCCGCATCGATCTGACGGTCGACGAAGCCGCTTTCGAGGCGATCACGCAGGCGCTGGTTCAGCGCACGCTCGGTCCCACGAAGAAAGCGCTGCGCGACGCGAAGGTGGCCACCAAAGACATCGCGGGTGTCGTGCTAGTCGGCGGCGCGACGCGCATGCCGGTGATTCGCCGCGCGGTCGAGTCGTTCTTCGGCCAGCCGCCGCTCGTCAATCTCGACCCGGATCAGGTCGTTGCGCTTGGCGCGGCGATCCAGGCCGATCTGCTTGCCGGCAATCGCGGCGCGGACGGTGACGAATGGCTGCTGCTCGACGTCATCCCGCTGTCGCTCGGCGTGGAAACGATGGGCGGCCTGACCGAGAAAATCATCCCGCGTAATTCGACCATTCCGGTGGCGCGCGCGCAGGATTTCACCACCTTCAAGGATGGCCAGACGGCCATGGCGATTCACGTCGTGCAGGGCGAGCGCGAGCTCGTCAGCGATTGCCGTTCGCTCGCGCGTTTCGAGCTGCGCGGCATTCCGCCGATGGCCGCCGGCGCCGCGCGCATTCGCGTGACCTATCAGGTCGACGCGGACGGCCTGCTCTCCGTATTCGCGCGCGAGCAGGGTTCGGGCGTGGAAGCGTCGGTGGTGGTCAAGCCGTCTTACGGTCTCGCCGACGACGACATCGCGAAGATGCTCGAAGACAGTTTCTCGACCGCCGAAGTCGACATGCGCGCGCGCGCGCTGCGCGAGGCGCAGGTCGAAGCGCGCCGTCTGGTCGAAGCGACTGACGCTGCGCTCGCCGCCGACGCCGAGTTGCTCGACGACGCCGAGCGCGCCCAGCTCGACGCCTTGCTCACGGCGTTGCGCGAGATCGCGCAAAGCGACGATGCCGACGCGATCGAAGCCGCCACGAAGACGCTCGCCGAAGGCACCGACGAATTCGCCGCCCGCCGCATGAACAAGGGCATTCGCCGCGCGCTTGCCGGCCGCAAGCTCGACGAGATCTGAGCGGCGCGAACGCGCGCCACGTCAGCCGCCCATGAAACGCGCCGCGCGACTTAAAAAGTCCGCGCGACGCCAGTAAAATGGCACGGAGCCTGTTTGCGGCCGCCGTGCCGCAGACTTAAACGGAAAATGTATGCCTCAAATCGTTGTGCTGCCCCACGTCGAACTGTGCCCGGAAGGCGCGGTGATCGACGCCGTGCCCGGCAAGAGCATCTGCGACAGCCTGCTCGATCACGGTATTGAAATCGAACACGCTTGCGAGAAGTCCTGCGCGTGCACGACCTGTCACGTGATCGTGCGTGAGGGTTTCGCCGCCTTGACGCCGTCCGAGGAAGACGAGGACGATCTACTCGACAAGGCGTGGGGGCTGGAGCCGGCGTCCCGTCTGTCGTGCCAGGCAATCGTGCCGGAAGAGCAGGATCTGGTTGTCGAAATTCCGCGCTACTCGATTAATCACGCGAAGGAAAACCACTAACAGGAGGTTGCAGCCATGAAGTGGACCGATACGCAAGACATCGCGATGGCCCTGACTGACAAGCACCAGGACATCGACCCGCAGCAGGTTCGTTTCACCGACCTGCATCGCTGGGTGACCGAACTCGAGGGTTTCGACGACGACCCTAACCGGTCGAACGAGAAAATCCTCGAGGCAATTCAGGCTGCATGGATCGAAGACGCGGATTATTGAGCGAGCGGCCGAGTTCATGCCACGTGCATGAATGAAGTGCTGCCTCACGACGCTGGCGCGCGAACCCGCGCCGATCCGTCGACGTGAATAAAAAAGGCGATTCCTCGGAATCGCCTTTTTCACATCTGCGGCACTTTCGTGCGTGGGGTTTCAAAAGCTCGGTCTAGCTCGCGACCAGCGTGCCGTTCTCGACGCGCACGCGCTGACCTTGCTGGAACGGCGGCGCTTCGTGGTACGTGAAGTAACGCGTCTTGCCGCTTTCCATCCGCACGCGCACCGAATACGACGTCGTGCTGCGGATGTGTTTCTCCACCGAGTTGCCGGCCAGACCGCCGCCGAGCGCGCCAAGGATCGTCATGGCCGTACGGCCGCCACCGCCGCCGAACTGGTTGCCGACCACGCCGCCTGCCACCGCACCGCCGACTGCGCCGATGCCCGTGCCATGACCTTCCTGACGCACGGCCGAGATGCCCTCGACGGTGCCGCAGCTGGAGCAATAAGCCGGTTGCGCAGGCTGCTGCTGCGCATATTGCGGCGCGGGTTGAGCCTGTTGCTGCTGCGCGTATTGCTGTTGCTGTGGCGAAGGAACCGGAGCAGGTTGCGGCTGCTGGGCCTGCTGCGCGGCCTGCTGTTGAGCGGCCTGTTGCGCCGACGGGCTGGCCGGAGCCGCCGAGTCGACCACGCCGGGCTGAGCGCCGGGTTGCGTGGACACTTGCGCCGCCTGGGTTTGGTCCGTCTGCGAGCCGCTGCTCGACGCGTGCGGGAACAGGCCCGTCACCGCCGCCGTGGCGGCAAGGCTCGCGATGATGACTGCGCCCGCCGCAGTGGCGACGAGCGGGTGAAGACGACGTTGTTGCGCGGGTTTGGTAACTGGATTGTCCATCATGGCCTCCGTCTTAAGCAGAGTCGACTGTTATTGAGACAGAGTCTCGGGCAATTCGATCCTGCGAGGGTTTCAATTTGTAACCATTTGCAGGCAATTTTCGTGCCGCGCGGTCGTCAAAGCGCCGCTGGGCGGGGCGATGGCTTGATTCTTAAGCGTCCGCGGCGAAGCCGCCGGCACTCGTGCGGCAGCAGGGCGTGCAGCTTTTACCGATGGTTACAAACATGCCGCCCACTGCGGCGTTGAAAGTCTGTCGTGCAAACAGAAACGCCCGGCATCGGCCGGGCGTTTTCACAAGGCAAGCACGTCGCGCGGATCAGTCTTCGCGGCGCAGGTGCGGGAACAGAATCACGTCGCGGATGCTCGGGCTGTCGGTCAGCATCATGACCAGACGGTCGATACCGATGCCGCAGCCACCCGCCGGCGGCATGCCGTATTCGAGCGCGCGAATGTAGTCGGCGTCGTAGAACATGGCTTCTTCGTCGCCGGCGTCTTTCTGATCGACCTGCTTCTTGAAACGCGCGGCCTGATCTTCCGGATCGTTCAGCTCCGAGAAGCCGTTCGCGATTTCGCGACCCGTGATGAACAGCTCGAAGCGCTCCGTAATGCCTTCGACCTTGTCCGACGCGCGCGCGAGCGGCGACACTTCGACCGGATAGTCGATGATGTACGTCGGCTCCCACAATTGCGACTCGGCGGTCTCTTCGAACAACGCCAGTTGCAACGAACCGACGCCCGCATTCAGGAATTGCGGCTGCGACGCATCGACACCGAACTTCTTCAACTCGGTGCGCAGGAAGGCGCTGTCGGCGAGTTGCTCGTTGGTGTACTGCGGCGCGTACTTCTGGATGGCCTGCGTGATGGTCAGGCGATGGAACGGCTTGGCGAGATCCAGTTCGCGGCCCTGATAGGTGATCGTGGCCGTGCCCAGCGCGTCGACGGCGGCCTGACGGATCAGCTGCTCGGTGAAGTCCATCAGCCACTGATAATCGGTGTACGCCGCGTAGAACTCGATCATCGTGAATTCCGGATTGTGGCGCACGGACACGCCCTCGTTGCGGAAGTTACGGTTGATCTCGAACACGCGCTCGAAGCCGCCGACCACCAGACGCTTCAGATACAGTTCCGGCGCGATGCGCAGGAACATCTGCATATCCAGCGCGTTGTGATGCGTGGTGAACGGCTTGGCTGCCGCGCCGCCCGGAATCGGGTGTAGCATCGGCGTTTCGACTTCCATGAAGTCGGCGTCGGCCATGAACTTGCGGATCGACGAAATCGCCTTGGTGCGCGCGACGAACGTCTTGCGCGTTTCCGGCGTGACGATCAGGTCGACATAGCGCTGGCGGTACTTCATTTCCTGGTCGGCGAGACCGTGGAATTTGTCCGGCAGGGGACGCAGCGACTTCGACAGCAGGCGCAGTTCCGTGCAGCGGACCGACAGTTCGCCCTTGTTGGTGCGGAACAATACGCCGCGCGCCGCGACGATGTCGCCCATGTCCCACTTCTTGAAGGCGTCGTACGTTTCCTGGCCGACATCGGCCGGCGTGATGAAGAACTGGATCTGGCCCGAACCGTCGCGCACGGTGGCGAAGCTCGCCTTGCCCATCACGCGCTTGAGCATCATGCGGCCGGCGATGGCGACTTCGAGCGGATTCGCTTCGAGCGCTTCCTTGTCGCTCTGCTCATACTGCGTTTGCAGGTCGTCGGCGCGATGCGTGGGGCGGAAATCGTTCGGATAAGCGACGCCTTGCTCACGCAGTTCGCGCAGCTTCTCGCGGCGCTCGGCGATGATCTTGTTGTCGTCCACCTCGGGCACGACAGTCGGCTGGGCCGCATTAGGCTGGGTCGGTTCGGTCATGATGATCTGTTGTTCGGTGTTTCGCACGCCGGAGAGCGCATGCGGATGGCCTGTGGCTCGAAAACGGACAGGCGTTGAAAAAATTGCGGCGCGGCAAGGCGATGCTTGCCGCGCCGTCTGCGCTTAGACGCCCTGTTTCAGGCTGGCGCTGATGAACGGATCGAGGTCGCCGTCGAGCACGCTCTTCGTATTGCTGATTTCGACGTTGGTGCGCAGATCCTTGATGCGGCTGTTGTCCAGCACGTACGAGCGGATCTGGTGGCCCCAGCCCACGTCGGTCTTGCCGGCTTCGAGCTTGTCCTGCTCTTCCTGACGCTTGCGGATTTCCGCTTCGTACAGGCGCGACTTCAGCATGGCCATCGCTTCGGCGCGGTTACGGTGCTGCGAACGGTCGTTCTGGCACTGCACCACGATGCCCGTGGGCATGTGCGTGATACGCACCGCGGAATCGGTCTTGTTGATGTGCTGACCGCCCGCGCCGGACGCGCGGTAGGTGTCGATGCGCAGATCGGCCGGATTGATGTCGACTTCGATCGAGTCGTCGATTTCCGGATACACGAACACCGACGAGAACGACGTATGACGACCGCCCGACGAGTCGAACGGCGACTTGCGCACGAGGCGGTGCACGCCGGTTTCGGTGCGCAGGAAGCCGTAGGCGTATTCGCCTTCGATCTTGATCGTGGCGTTCTTGATGCCCGCGACGTCGCCTTCCGTTTGTTCCAGCACTTCGGTCTTGAAGCCCTTGCGCTCGCAGTACCGCAGATACTGACGCAGCAGCATGGACGCCCAGTCGCACGCTTCGGTGCCGCCGGCGCCGGCCTGGATGTCGAGAAAGGCGTTGTTCGGGTCGGCCGGATTCGCGAACATGCGGCGAAATTCCATGTCGGCCACGCGCTGTTCGATGCCTTGCGCGTCGGATTCGCAGGCGAGGAGCGTTTCCTCGTCGTCTTCCTCGCGGGCCATGTCGAACAGGTCCTGCGCGTCGCGCAGGTCGTTATCGAGCGACGTGAGTTTGCCGACGGTGTCGTCGAGCAGCTTCTTTTCCCGGCCGAGGGCCTGGGCGTGCTTCGAGTCGTTCCAGACGTCCGGGTCTTCGAGTTCCCGGTTGACTTCGATTAGACGCAGTGCTTTGTCGTCGTAGTCAAAGATACCCCCGTAGCGAGTCCGCGCGCGTGCGCAGGTCCGCCAGTGAGGCTTCGATCGCGTTGAGACGTTCCGCTTCCATGTCGATCTTTTATAGCTTCGTAAAAAGGAGAAATTATAGCCGATCGGCGGCCCGCTCCGAAGGCCTGTCGGCGATCCGGCGCGGGTTTGGGGTTGATTTTGCGGACTTTTTCGAGGCTTTGCGCGCACCGCGCAGGTTCACGCGCCGATGCGCGCCCGCGCCTCAGCTCGCCGCGTGCTCGACGATCAGCTGCACGCGCGACACGCCGTTCCATGTGTCGCTCGCGAGCCGGTAAGCGATGGTGGTGCGCGCCGGCAGCGTGTCGGTGTGGTTGAACCAGATCGCGTTGAAGCGCTGGCGTCCGCGCACGAGTTGCAGCTTGAGGTGTTTGTCCTTGACCAGCGCCTGCGAAGCGATATCGAATTCGCCCGAGAAAACCGGCGCCGGAAAGCCCTGGCCCCACACGGCGGCGTCGAGCATGTCGACGAACTGCGGCGTGAAGTACGCGTCTTCGAGTTCGCCGTCGGTTTCGACGGTGCGCGACAACGCTTCCTGCGACAGCCATTCGCGGCCGACCGCTTCGAACGCCGCCGTGAAGCGCGGCACGTCGGCGGCGGCGATCGTCAGGCCGGCGGCCATCGCGTGACCGCCGAATTTGGCGATCAGGCCGGGTTCGCGCTTCGAGATCAGATCGAGCGCGTCGCGCAGATGGAAGCCGGGAATCGAGCGGCCCGAGCCTTTGACCGTCTGGCCGCTGTCGTCGGCCAACGCGAACGTGAACGAGGGCCGGTGGAATTTCTCTTTTAGCCGGCCGGCCACGATGCCGATCACGCCCTGATGCCAGCCCGGATTGAACAGCGTGATCGTGGTCGAATCGGCGGGATCGATGGTCGAGAGGTCGTCGAGCGCCTGCTGCTGCATGCCGGCTTCGATCTCGCGACGCTCGCGGTTCATGGTGTCGAGTTGCTGTGCGAGATCCCAGGCGCGGCCGATGTCGTCGGTGGTCAGGCATTCGATGCCGAGCGACATGTCCGACAGACGTCCCGCCGCGTTCAGGCGCGGTCCGAGCGCAAAGCCGAGATCGAAGCCCGAGGCGTTGCGCGCGTCGCGCGCGGCGGCGCGGAAGAGGGCGGCGATGCCCGGCTGCATCTTGCCTTTGCGGATGCGCTGCAAGCCTTGAGCGACCAGCACGCGATTGTTGCCGTCGAGCTTGACCACGTCGGCCACCGTGCCGAGCGCGACCAGATCGAGCAGGCCGTCCAGACGCGGCTCGGGCAAGGCGTCGTTGAAGGCGCCGCGGCGGCGCAGTTCGGCACGCAACGCGAGCAGCACGTAGAACATCACGCCGACGCCGGCCATGCACTTGCTCGGAAAGCTGCAGCCCGGCTGATTGGGATTGACGATCGCGCGGGCCGCGGGCAATTCGTCGCCCGGCAGATGGTGATCGGTGACGAGCACGTCGATGCCGAGCGCGTTGGCCGCCGCCACGCCGTCGACGCTGGCGATGCCGTTGTCCACGGTAATCAGCAGATCCGGTTTGCCCGACGCGTTGCGCGCGGCGAGCGCGACGATCTCCGGCGTCAGGCCATAACCGTATTCGAAGCGGTTCGGCACCAGGTAGTCGATGTGGCCGCCGAACATGCGCAGGCCGCGCACCGCGACGGCGCAGGCGGTGGCGCCGTCGCAGTCGTAATCCGCGACCACCAGCATGCGGCGTTTGCCCTGAATCGCGTCGGCGAGCAGCGCGGCGGCGTCTTCGCAACCCTTCAGGCCGGCCGGCGGCACGAGGCGCGCAAGGCCGGTTTCGATTTCATCGGGCAGGCAGACGCCGCGCGCGGCGTAAAGACGCGCCAGCACCGGATGCAGGCCGTGGCGGGTGAGCACTTCGGCGTCGACGGGAGAGCAGGCGCGCGTAACGATTCGAGTCATTCGGAAAGGCCGTTGAAGCGGTGATCAATCATTCGATGAAGAGCGAGGCGAGCACGCGCCGTCGCCAGAATTTGCGCAGGTCGCCACGCGTGACGTTAAGCGTCACCGAGCCAGTGTCGCCGCACAAGGTCAGACCGAGTTCGTTCAGTTGACCCGCTTGCAGCGCCGCCAGCGCGGGTTCGAACCAGTCGGCCTGCAAGGCCGCGAACGCCGCGTTCCAGCGCGCCCAGTCCTGCTCGATATACGGCGCGGAAAACGGATCGAGTTCGATCAGCGTGGCGCCGTTCTGCTGGCCGTTGCCGGCGGATGGGTTCTGCCATGCGGCGAACGACTCCGGCGGCGCGCCGTTCGGCACGTTGGCCGTCATGGCGAGACCGCGCGTCGCGGCGGCGTCGGAAAACACGCGCACGAACGGGCTCGTGACAGCCTGCGCCGCGCCTTGCGCGTGAAACCAGATGGAATTGACGGCCGGCAGGCCGCGCGCCTCGCGCGCTTCGTTCACTGGATGCTCGAACCACGCCATCTGCACTTCGTTCTGCAGCTTCATCCAGGCGCGCGAACGCTCGCCGGAATGCGCTTCGTGCGGCAGCCAGATTTCGATGTTGCGACCGCTCGCCCGCAACGGCGAAGCGCCCGCCAGCGTGCCGAAACCGTCGCCCGCCAGATACCAGCGCTGCGCCTTGGGCGCTTCCATGCGCACACCCAGTTCCTCGATCAGCGGACGCGCGGTCGCGAGCAGCGCGCCGGCTTCTTCGTCCGAGAGTTCGAGCGACGCCGGATCGATCAGCACGAGGTGGTCATGCGCGATACGCACGTGCACCGGTTGCACGCACGCCCACGTCGTGCTGCCCGGATCGCCGCCGTCGGCGCGCAGCATGTAAGGCGCGAGCGGCGCTTCGTCGGCGGCCGCCGCGCCGGCCGGCAGTGCGCCGAACTGGCGCGCCACCCAGCGCTCGTGTGGCAGGGTGCGCTGAAAGTCTTCGCCGACCACCCGTTCGACCAGCGTCGCGCGGGCGATCAGACGGTCGAGCGCCGGGCTGCGGATGTCGTGCAGGGCGGTGGCGGCGTCCGCTGCGGCGGGCAACGCGAAGGGCAGGAGAAGGTGGAGGCGGTCGGCGTTCATGATGCTGCGCATTGTAGGGCAAAGCGCGGACGAACCCGGCCAATGAACGCGTCGCGCGGCGGCGCGGGCTGGCGTCGAGCACGTACTGCCCGTTTTGCGAAACCAGAAACACGACGGGGAAACACGCGGGCAAGGGCACGGAAATATTACCTGGCCCGGCACCAAGGGAATGTTTTGTAAGGAATGGCGAATTAATTTAAGATTCGACCGCCGCGCGGTTTGGCGCGAAATGATCAGAAACAGAACCGGACTAATGAAAGAGCTGCGCGTTTCAGAGCACGCAATGTCGGGGCAGGCGGGGAATTTCGATGTCTTGCGACTGCTATTTGCCGTCTCCGTTCTCTTTGCGCACAGCTTCGCGTTGCTGGGTTTCGCCGACCCCATCGAAGCAGTCGTCCACACGACTAACCCCGGCAGCCTCGCTGTCGACGGTTTTTTCCTCATCAGCGGTTATCTGATTACGCGCAGCTGGGTTCACGACCCGTCGATCGGCCGCTTCCTCGCCCGCCGCGTTCTGCGTCTCTATCCGGGCTTTATCGTTGCCTCGCTGATCTCGGTGTTTATCGTCGGTCCGCTCGGTGCCGACGCTGCCGCCTATTTCCACGATCTCGATCTGCGCGTCGTACTGCGCAATCTGCTGCTGTTGCACGACCCGCAGACGCCGCGTGTGTTCGCCGGAACCGCCGTCGAAAGCGTCAACGGCTCGATGTGGACCATTGCGTTCGAATTCCGCTGTTATCTGCTCGCCGCGCTGGTGGGCTGCCTGGGGCTTTTTGCGCGCCCGCGAGTGTTTCTCGTGATCGTGCTGCTGGCCGGCGCCGCGATCAGCTACACCGTGCCGCCGATCGGTCCGACCGACTCGCAGCATCTGCTGTTCGGGCTGACGGCGCTGCGCGTGTCCGATTCGATGGCGTGGTTCGCCACGCTGTTTCTGTGCGGCAGCTGCTTCTTCCTGTTCCGCGAGCGCATCCGCTTCACGCGCGTGGGCTGCGTCCTCGCCTCGGTGCTGCTGGTCGCGTCGCTGTTCGATCCCGCGGCGCTGCGCCCCGGCGTGCTGCTGGCCGGCGGTTATCTGGTGTTCGCCGTCGCCTCGCTGCCGGCGCGAAAGCGCGTGCGCGGCAGCGGCCATGTCGACCTGTCGTACGGCATGTATCTGTACGGCTGGCCGGTGCAGAAGCTGCTCAGCTGGTACTGGCCGGGCGTCACGCCGTGGGCGATGTTCGTCGTCACGCTGATTCTTTGCACGGGGCTCGGCTGGCTGAGCTGGCGTCTGGTCGAGCAGCCGGCGCTGCGCCTGAAACCCGCGAGGACACTGCGCCGCCGCGTCGGTGCGGCCGCGGTGGACTCGGCCTGAGCGCCGGCGGTCACTTTTCTGCTGCAAGGTTCTTCCGGACGGCGCTTTGCGCGAGCGGGCGGCATTGTATGGCAAACTTCGCGCTTGATTGCGGCCGGTAGCGAGGCCTGCCGTCTCGCCGGACCACGCTTCGCGTCGGTCCCGGCGCGCCGGCTGGCTTGGGGATTGCTACCGCGCCACGGCGCCTTGCCGGAACCAACCGTCCGGCGGCGGGACCAATGATCACGACGCTCACGCTGCAAGACCGGCGCGGTCGGCATGGACGGCAAAATCGGCGCAAGGCGCGCGAATAAAACCGGCCGACCGTAGCACAATGGCGCAGAGCAGCCGAAGAACGCAGAAAAGGATTCGCTTGAAATTTCCCTACGAATGGCAGATTGGCTGGCGCTACACCCGCGCCGGCAAACGCACGACCGGTAACGGCTTCATTTCGTTCATCGCGCTGGTCTCGATGTCGGGCATCGCGCTCGGCGTCGCGGCGCTGATCGTCGTGTTGTCCGTGATGAACGGTTTCCAGAAAGAGGTTCGCGACCGCATGCTGTCGGTGCTCGCGCACGTCGAAATCTTCTCGCCAACCGGTTCCATGCCGAACTGGCAACTGACGGCCAAGGAAGCGCGCCTGAACAAGGAAGTGATCGGCGCGGCACCGTACGTCGAAGCGCAGGCCTTGCTCACGCGCCAGGACGCCGTGAGCGGCGTGGCGCTGCGCGGCGTCGAGCCGACGCTCGAGCCCGAGGTGTCCGACATCGGCAAGGAAATGAAAGGCGGCAAGCTCACCGACCTCGTGCCGGGCGACTTCGGCATCGTGCTCGGCGCGGATCTCGCCACCAATCTCGGCGTGACCGTAAACGACAAGATCACGCTGGTAGCGCCCGAAGGCACTATCACGCCTGCCGGCATGCTGCCCAGGCTGAAGCAGTTCACCGTAGTCGGCATCTTCGAATCGGGACATTACGAGTACGACAGCACGCTCGCGCTCATCAACATCAAGGACGCCCAGGCGCTGTTCCGGCTGCCCGCACCAACCGGCGTGCGTCTGCGTCTGACCGACATGCAGCGGGCGCCGGAGGTCGCGCATCAACTGGCGCGAAGTCTCTCGGGCGACCTGTATATCCGCGACTGGACCCAGCAGAACAAGACCTGGTTCTCGGCCGTGCAGATCGAAAAGCGCATGATGTTCATCATTCTCACGCTGATCATCGCCGTCGCCGCGTTCAACCTGGTGTCGTCGCTGGTCATGACCGTGACCAACAAGCAGGCCGACATCGCCATTCTGCGCACGCTCGGCGCGCAGCCCGGCTCCATCATGAAGATTTTCGTGGTGCAAGGCGTGACGATCGGCTTCATCGGCACGGCGACCGGCGTCGCGCTCGGCTGCCTGATCGCGTGGAGCATTCCATGGCTCGTGCCGATGATCGAGCATCTGCTCGGCGTGCAATTCCTGCCGCCGTCGGTGTACTTCATCAGTGAACTACCGTCCGAACTGATCCCGGCCGACGTGGCGCGAATCGGCATCATCGCCTTCCTGATGTCGGCGCTGGCCACGCTGTACCCGAGCTGGCGCGGCGCCAAGGTCCGCCCGGCGGAGGCGCTGCGCTATGAATGACCGTACCGTGAATCTTTCCATGACCTCTCAGGACTCCGCGCCGCATCCCTACGTGCTCGAAGCAACCGGCATTTCCAAGTCGTTCGTGCAGGGCGGTCTGAATGTTCAGGTGCTCGACAACACGCAACTGAGCGTGCGGCGCGGTGAGAAGCTGGCCATCGTCGGCGCCTCCGGTTCCGGCAAGAGCACGCTGCTGCACGTGCTCGGCGGTCTCGACGACCCGAGCGCCGGTCACGTGTCGGTGATGGGCAAGCCGTTCACGAAACTCTCCGAGCGTGAGCGCAACGATCTGCGCAACCGGGCACTCGGCTTCGTGTATCAGTTCCACCATCTGCTGCCGGAATTCAGCGCGCTCGACAACGTCGCGATGCCGTTGCGGATTCGTCGTATGACCACCGAAGCCGCGCGCCGCGAAGCGCTCGCGGTGCTGGAGCGCGTCGGCATGGGCCATCGCGCGAAGCACCGTCCGGGCGAGTTGTCGGGCGGCGAGCGTCAGCGCGTGGCGATTGCCCGCGCGCTGGTCACGAAGCCCGCCTGCGTGCTGGCCGACGAGCCGACCGGCAATCTCGACGGCGGCACGGCCGACACGGTGTTCAACCTGATGCTCGAACTGTCGCGCACGCTCGAAACCAGCTTCGTGATCGTCACGCACGATCCGGAACTGGCCGGACGTTGCGACCGGATCATGCGGCTGCGCGACGGCGTGCTGCACGAAGAACCGGCAGTGAAGGTTTAAACACCGGAACAAGCGCGGGAATAAGCGCCGGAATAAGCGCCGGAATAAGGCAGCCGTTGGCAGCGTGATGAACGGCGCCGCGCGCTTCTTCCAGAGTCGCGCTTCCGGGCCGCGACCGAAGCCGTACCGCTGACGAGGCGACCATGTGGATCGACACGCACTGCCATCTCGACGCTAGCGAATTCGACGCCGACCGCGACGCGATCGCGGCGTCGGCGCGAGCGGCCGGAGTGGGGCGGATCGTGATTCCCGCGATCGGCCGCGACAATTTTTCGACGGTGCGCGAGCTGGCGCATCGTGTCGAAGGCGGCGCCTACGCGCTCGGCATTCATCCACTCTTCACACCCGGCGCGCAGGAGAGCGATCTCGACCTGCTGCGCATGGAAATCGAGGCGAGTCTCGACGATCCGCGCTTCGTCGGCCTGGGCGAAATCGGTCTCGATTATTTCGTCGAAGGACTCGACGACGCGCGTCAGCAATTCTTCTACAACGGCCAGTTGCAACTCGCCCGCGAATTCGATCTGCCCGTGATCTGCCACGTGCGCAAGTCGCAGGATCAGGTCATCAAGGGACTGCGGCGTCACCAGATTCATCGCGGTATCGCGCATGCCTTCAACGGCAGTTTCCAGCAGGCGCAAGCCTATATCGACCAGGGCATGCACCTCGGCTTCGGCGGCAATCTGACGTTCGAGCGCGCCCGTCAGATTCGCCGCCTCGCCGAGCAGTTGCCGTTCGACGCGCTGGTCGTCGAGACCGATGCGCCCGATATCGCGCCTTCCTGGATGTACAAACAGCGCAACTCGCCCGAGCAGATTCCGGCCATCGGCGCGGGGCTCGCGCAACTGCGCGGCTTGAGCGCCGACGAGGCTGCCCTAGGCACAACGGCTAACGCGATCGCCGCGCTGCCGCGACTCGCCCTTTCCTCTGCATAATTGAACCCGATGGTTTGAGCAGTTTCGCGCCGAACGCGACTCACGCCCGGCGCGGCTGCGGCTGTCTGCCGCGTCGGTCGGGTCAGTTCCGGTGCGTATGCAGCGGAGGTGGCATGCGGGTGTGGTGGTGCGGATTTGCGTTGGGTGTGATCGTGTTGCAAAGGCAGGCCGTGCTGCCTGGCTGGGCCGGATGGAGTGCGTTGACGCTCGGGCTTTTCATTGCGTTGGCGGTGTCGGCATGGTCGTTGGTGTGCGGTTCGCCACCCGTTTCGGCGGCTGGGGTTGCGCCGGCGGCGCAGCGCGGCAAGCGGTTCTGGTTGGCCTTATTCGGCCGGCTTTCAACTGCGCGGGTGCGCCTGGTGGTCGGCTGGACTGCATTGTGTTTCGCGGCTGCGTGCGCCGGTTTCGGCTACGCGGCGTGGCGCGCGCAAGTGCGACTCGCGACGAGTCTGCCGGTTGCGTGGGAAGGCCGCGATCTCGACGTGAGCGGCAGCATCAAAAGCCTGCCTTCTCGCGACGACGAAGGCGCGCATTTTCTCTTCGAAGTAGATTCCGTCGATTCGATCGACCCGGCCGATCGGCGGGGCGTCGCGTTTCCGCGCGTTATTCAACTTGCGTGGATCGACGCGGACCGGCCGCCGCCGCGACTCGAACCAGGCGCTCGCTGGAAGTTGAGCGTACGGCTGAAACGTCCGCACGGCAATGCGAACTTCGGCGTGCGCGACTCAGAGGTCAGTCTGCTCGCGCGCAACGTGCGCGCCACCGGCTACGTGAGCGCGCCGGCGCACGCCACGCGCTTGCGCGGCTACGCGGGCGGCTTGGGCGTGATGGTGAACGGCTGGCGCGACGCGCTGCGCGAACGCATCGACAGCGTGCTCGCGGACGCGCCGCATCGCGGCATCGTGGTGGCGCTCGCCGTCGGCGCGCAGGACGAGGTCAGCGCAGCCGACTGGCTGTTGATGCGCGCCACCGGCACGAGTCATCTGGTGGCGATTTCGGGGTTGCATATCGGCTTCGCGGCCGGACTCGCGGGCTGGCTGGCGGGCGCGTTGTGGCGACGCTCCGGGTTTGTCGGGCGCAACTGGCCGTTGCTGTTGCCGGCGCCGATCGTCTCGGTATCGGCGGGTGCGCTTTTCGCCGCATTGCACGCCGCGCTCGCCGGCTTCAACGTGCCGGCGCAACGCGCTTTATGGATGGCCGGCGTGCTGGCGCTGGCGTTCGTCAGCGGGCGGAATCTGCCGCGCTCGGTGGTGCTGGCGTGGGCGCTGGGACTCGTGCTGCTGCTCGATCCGTGGGCCGTGCTGTCGGCGGGATTCTGGCTGTCGTTCTGCGCGGTTGCCGCGATTCTCTTCGCGATGTCGGGACAACCGCGCGTGCAGGATCATGCGCAGCGCGGCGAACAACGCCACGGCGACAATCCGCACGGCCGGTTTGCCCGCATGAAGACTGCATTGCTTCACGGCCTGCTCGTCACGAAGGAGCGTCTGCGCGGCGCCGCACAGGTTCAGTTTGCGGTGACCATCGCGCTAGCGCCGCTCACCGTCTACTGGTTTGCGCAAGTGCCGCTGATCGGGCCGCTTGCCAACGCTTTCGCGATTCCCTGGGTGAGCGTGCTCGTGACGCCGGCCGTGCTGGCCGGTGTCGCGCTGCCCGCGCCAGTCGATGCATACGCCTTCCATCTTGCGCACAGATTGCTGGATTCTCTGTGCATGGGTCTGCAGACGCTCGCCGGTCCTGCATGGGCCGTCTGGCGTCTGCCGCAACCCGGCGGCTGGACCTTGGCCGCCGCGGCGCTCGGCGTGGGCTGGATGCTTGCGCCGCGTGGCTGGCCGCTGCGCTGGGCGGCGCCTTTCACGTGGCTGCCCTTGCTGCTGCCGGCGTCGCCGGGACCGCAACACGGCAGCGTGCGGCTGACGGCGCTCGACATCGGGCAGGGCAGTTCGGTGCTGGTCGAGACCGCCCACCACAGCTTGCTGTTCGACGCCGGGCCCGGCCCGGAGTCGACCCACGCCGGCGAGCGGATCGTCGTGCCGTTTTTGCAGGCGCACGGCGTCACGGCGCTGGATACGCTTGTCATCAGTCACGCGGATTCCGATCACTCGGGCGGTGCGCCGGCCGTGCTGGAGTCGATCGACGTGCGTCAACTGCTGGCGGCGCTGGCGCCGTCGAACGCCTTGTGGGACGAGGCGCGCCGGCGCAAGGCGGAAACGCTGCCGTGTGCGGCCGGTCAGCGCTGGCAATGGGACGGCGTCGAGTTCGCGATGCTCTGGCCGGACGCCGGGCCGTTGCAAGGCAAACCCAACGCGCATTGCTGCGTCCTGCGGGTGAGTGTGATGGAGGCGCCGGCGTCCGCCGCGCCCGATCAAACGCGCGGCTCACCCGCGTCGCGCACCGCCGCGCTGCTGGCGGCGGACATCGAAGCGCCGGTCGAACGTGTCCTGATCGCGCGCGACCGCGAGGCCTTGCGCGCGCAGGTGCTGGTCGTGCCGCATCACGGCAGCAAGACCTCGTCGACCGAGCCGTTCCTCGATTCTATCGAGCCGCTGATCGCGCTATTTCAGGTAGGCTATCGCAACCGGTTTCATCATCCGAATGCGGGCGTGTTCGAGCGCTACAAGGCACGGCAGATCGAGCTTGCGCGCAGCGACACCGACGGCGCGGTGCGTGTCGATATGGAACCCGGCGCGCGAAATGGATCGGGCGCCGTGCTCACGCTTGAACGGTATCGCGATACGCAGCGCCGCTACTGGATGGACCGCTAGCCGCCCGGCAAACGGCAGCGGCGTCGGCACGGATATAAAAAAGCACGGCCGCCATTCGCTGCGGCCCGCGCACAAAACAGCATGGAGATAGCCGCAGTTGAAAAACATCATCCATTTCTCGCACGCGAACGGATTCCCGGCCTCCACTTACCGGACGATCTTCGCCGAACTGTCGGACGACTACGAGCTGCGTTCCATCGAGCGTATCGGTCACGACACGCGTTATCCAGTGACGCAGGACTGGCCGCATCTGGTCGAGCAGCTGATCGACGACATCGGCCGGTCGTACGAGCAACCGGTGTGGCTGGTGGGACATTCGCTGGGCGGCTATCTGTCCTTGATGACCGCGCTCAAGAAGCCGCAGTGGGTGAGGGGCGTGGTCATGCTCGATTCGCCGGTCATCGCGGGCTGGCGCAGCAGCATGCTGCGCGTATCGCAATGGACCGGTCTCGACGAGCGGCTTTCGCCGGCGGCGGCCACGCGCACGCGCCGCACGCATTGGGCGAGCCGCGACGAAGCCTGGCGGCATTTCCATTCGAAGCCGGCGTTCGCGCGCTGGGACGAACGCATGCTGTCCGATTACATCGACTTCGGCATTCCGCAAACGTCACCCGACGGCAGCCGCTCGCTGGCGTTCGACCGGCGCACCGAATATCAGATCTATAAGACCTTGCCGCATACGCTCGGCCCGCGCCTCGCGCGCGGCGCGCCGGTGCCGGTCGGCTTCATCGCCGGAACGCGCTCGAAAGAGGTGCGTCAGGCCGGGCTCGACGCCACCCGCCGGGCAACCGGCGGTCATGTGGAATGGATAGAAGGCAGTCATCTGTATCCGATGGAAAAGCCGCTCGAAACCGCGCGCGCGGTGCAACGGATGTTGCATGAACTGGAGCAGCGCGGCTGAGCGCCGGAGTGGTGCGTCGGCGACAGTAGGGCGGCCGCGGCGCCGGCGGCCGGCGCGAAAAACCGCGTAACATCGGTGAGCGGCGATTGCCGCTGCCGTAGCATCGGCGCGTCTGGATGTCGCTCGGATTTTGCTGGGTTGAGGCCCTGCTTTACGGTATAATCCGTTTTTCCCGCGAGCATCCAGCGATGACCAAATATGTTTTCGTCACCGGCGGCGTAGTATCTTCCCTCGGCAAGGGTATTGCCGCCGCTTCCCTCGCCGCGATCCTCGAATCGCGCGGTCTTAAAGTCACCCTCCTCAAGCTCGATCCCTACATCAATGTCGACCCCGGCACGATGAGTCCGTTCCAACACGGCGAAGTGTTCGTGACGGAAGACGGAGCGGAGACCGACCTCGACCTCGGCCATTACGAGCGCTTCATCAGCACGAAGATGCGCAAGGCCAATAACTTCACCACGGGCCAGATTTACGAATCGGTTATCCGCAAGGAACGCCGTGGTGATTATCTCGGCAAGACGGTGCAGGTCATCCCGCACATCACGAACGAAATCCAGGCATTCATCGAACGCGGCGCGGCTTCGGCCACCTGCGGCGAGCCGGACGTCGCGATCGTCGAAGTGGGCGGCACGGTGGGCGATATCGAATCGCTGCCGTTCCTCGAGGCCGCGCGTCAGATGAGCCTGCGCATGGGCCGCAACAGCGCGTGTTTCGTGCACCTCACGCTGGTGCCCTGGGTCGCCACTGCCGGCGAACTCAAGACCAAGCCTACCCAGCACAGCGTGCAGAAGCTGCGCGAAATCGGTATTTCGCCGCACGTGCTGCTGTGCCGTGCCGATCGCCGTATTCCCGACGACGAGCGCGCCAAGATCTCGATGTTCTCGAACGTCCCCGAAGACGCGGTGATTTCCGTGTGGGACGCCGACAGCATCTACAAGATTCCGCAGATGCTGCACGACCAGGGTCTCGACGCGATCATCTGCGAAGAACTCAAGCTCACGCCGAAGCCGGCCGATCTGTCCATGTGGTCGGATCTGGTCGAGAAGCTCGAACATCCGAAGAACGAAGTCACGATCGGCATGGTCGGCAAATACGTCGACCTGACCGAGTCGTACAAGTCGCTGATCGAAGCGCTGCGCCATGCGTCGATGCACACGTCGACCAAGGTCAACATCGAATACATCGATTCGGAAGAAGTCGAGACGCAAGGCGTCGAAAGCCTCAAGCATCTGGACGCCGTGCTCGTGCCGGGCGGCTTCGGCCGTCGTGGCACCGAAGGCAAGATTGCCGCGATCCGTTATGCGCGTGAAGCGAACGTGCCGTACCTCGGCATCTGCCTCGGCATGCAGCTCGCCGTCATCGAATTCGCACGCGACGTGGTCGGTCTGAAAGACGCGAACAGCACCGAGTTCGATCAGGAAACGCCGAACCGCGTGGTCGCGCTGATCACCGAGTGGTACGACCGCGAAGGCCGCGTCGAAAAGCGCACCGAAGAGTCGGACCTCGGCGGCACGATGCGCCTCGGTTCGCAACGTTGCCCGATCAAGCCCGGCACGCTGGCCGAAGAAATCTACGGCAAAGACGTGAACGAACGTCATCGCCACCGTTATGAAGTCAATAACCGCTTCGTGCCCCAGCTCGAAGCAGGCGGGCTTATCATCAGCGCCCGTACCCCGAGTGAAGATCTGCCGGAAATGATGGAATTGCCGCGCAGCATGCACCCGTGGTTCGTCGGCGTGCAGTTCCACCCGGAATTCACGTCCACGCCGCGCGACGGCCATCCGCTGTTCAAGTCGTTCGTCGAAGCGTCGCTCGCGCATCAACAGGCGCGCACGGCGAGCGAAGTCGGGGAGAAAGCATGAAACTGGGCGATTTCGAAATCGGGCTCGACAAGCCGTTTTTCCTGATCGCAGGCACCTGTGTCGTCGAATCCGAACAGATGACGATCGACACAGCCGGCCGCCTGAAGGAAATCTGCGCGAAGCTGAACATTCCGTTCATCTACAAATCGTCGTACGACAAAGCCAATCGCAGCAGCGGCAAGTCGTTCCGCGGTCTGGGCATGGACGAAGGTCTGCGCATCCTGTCGGAAGTGAAGCGCCAGCTCGGCTTGCCGGTGCTGACCGACGTTCACGCGGAGCACGAGATCGAACAGGTCGCGTCGGTGGTCGACGTCCTGCAAACGCCGGCTTTCCTGTGCCGTCAAACCGATTTCATTCATGCGTGCGCGCGTTCGGGCAAACCGGTCAATATCAAGAAAGGCCAGTTTCTCGCACCGCACGACATGAAGAACGTGATCGACAAAGCGCGTGACGCGGCGCGTGAGGCGGGGCTGTCCGAAGACCGCTTCATGGCGTGCGAACGTGGCGTGTCGTTCGGCTATAACAATCTCGTCTCGGACATGCGCTCGCTCGCGATCATGCGCGAGACGAATGCGCCGATCGTGTTCGACGCCACCCACTCGGTGCAGTTGCCGGGCGGGCAGGGCACGAGCTCGGGCGGTCAGCGCGAATTCGTGCCGGTGCTGGCGCGGGCTGCGGTTGCCGTGGGCGTCTCCGGACTCTTCATGGAAACCCATCCGAATCCGGCCGAGGCGAAGTCGGACGGTCCGAACGCGGTGCCGCTGCACCGCATGGCGGATCTGCTCGAAACGCTCGTCACGCTCGATCAGGCGGTCAAGCGCGCGCCGTTCCTCGAAAGCGATTTCAACTGATTCAGGCGTTCACCGCGTGTCACGATTGGTTTGCATAATGAGCCGATCGCACGCATGCGGTGAACGGTCGTAATGGTCGTCGAACGCATGGGTGTGCAATGCGGTTTGCCGGGGAGACCGGTGTTCCGCATGGAGTCGAACAGGCGCTAAAGCGTTCTCTTCGGTTCGACACAGCCGATGCAGTGTCACAGTAAAGAATTCAACGTCATTTCTTGAGGAAACCATGAGTGCTATCGTAGATATCATCGGTCGAGAGATTCTCGATTCGCGAGGCAACCCCACCGTCGAATGCGACGTGCTGCTCGAGTCGGGCACGATGGGCCGCGCAGCGGTGCCGTCGGGTGCGTCCACGGGTTCGCGCGAAGCGATCGAACTGCGCGACGGTGAAGCCGGCCGTTACGGCGGCAAGGGCGTGCTGAAGGCCGTCGAACACATCAACACCGAAATCTCCGAAGCGATCATGGGCCTCGACGCTTCCGAGCAGGCTTTCCTCGACAAGACCCTGCTGGAACTCGACGGCACGGACAACAAGTCGCGCCTCGGCGCGAACGCGATGCTGGCCGTTTCCATGGCCGTCGCGAAGGCTGCCGCTGAAGAAGCCGGCCTGCCGCTGTACCGCTACTTCGGCGGCTCGGGCGCGATGCAACTGCCGGTGCCGATGATGAACATCGTCAACGGCGGCGCACACGCGAACAACAGCCTGGACATCCAGGAATTCATGATCGTGCCGGTCAGCCAGCCGACTTTCCGCGAAGCACTGCGCTGCGGCGCCGAAGTGTTCCACGCGCTGAAGAAGATCCTCTCGGATCGCGGCATGAGCACGGCGGTGGGCGACGAAGGCGGCTTCGCGCCGAACTTCGGCAGCAACGACGAATGCCTGTCCACCATCCTGCAAGCTATCGAGAAAGCAGGCTACCGCGCCGGTGAAGACGTGCTGCTCGCGCTCGACTGCGCAGCCAGCGAGTTCTACCACGACGGCAAGTACCAGCTGGCGGGCGAAGGCCTGCAACTGTCGTCGACCGAATTCGCCGACTACCTGGCGAACCTGGCCGACAAGTTCCCGATCGTGTCGATCGAAGACGGCATGCACGAAAGCGACTGGGCCGGCTGGAAGACGCTGACCGACAAGCTCGGCAAGAAGGTTCAGCTGGTGGGCGACGACCTGTTCGTCACCAACACGCGCATCCTGAAGGAAGGCATCGAGAAGGGCATCGCCAACTCGATCCTCATCAAGATCAACCAGATCGGCACGCTGACGGAAACCTTCGCGGCAATCGAAATGGCGAAGCGCGCCGGCTACACGGCCGTGATCTCGCACCGTTCGGGCGAAACCGAAGATTCGACCATCGCGGATATCGCGGTCGGCCTGAACGCCGGTCAGATCAAGACGGGTTCGCTGTCGCGTTCGGATCGCATCTCGAAGTACAACCAGTTGCTGCGCATCGAAGAAGACCTCGGTGATATCGCCAGCTACCCGGGCAAGTCGGCGTTTTACAATCTGCGCTGATCGCCTGGATACGAATGCCGACCGATGAGCCGGTTATCCATCGTTTCTGATTGACCCCGCCGCCCTGCGTATAGCGCAGGGCGGCGTGTATTTATTGTGCTTACTTCATGCGGCTTGTCACTGCTGTCCTGATCGTACTGCTGGCATTGATCCAGTACCCGCTCTGGTGGGGGCATGGCGGCTGGCTGCGCGTGCACGAGTTGCAGCAGCAGCTGGCGCAGCAACTGCAAAAGAACGCCGATTCGAAGCTGCGCAATGAACGCATTCAGGGCGAAGTGCAGGATTTGCAGAACGGTACGGCCGCTGTCGAAGAGCGCGCCCGCTACGAAATGGGCATGGTGAAAGACGGCGAGGTCTTCGTGCAGTTCGTCTCGCCCAATGCGCCGTTGCCGAGCGCCAACACGCCGTCCACCAACACGTCGACGCGTGGCGAGATGTCGGCGGCGCCGCTGCATGTGGTGCCGAATCCGGAGTCGCGTGCGAAGCCGGATCGCAAGCATGGCGGCGGTAAAGCAGCAGCCAAAGACAAGAAGCCGGCGCACTGAACCTTCGGGACAGTGGCTAGTAGGTAGTGGCGGAACAAAAAAGGCGCGGTGGAAACCGCGCCTTTTTGTTTGGATCATGCGTGATGCTGCTGCATCGACAATCCTGCCTCGGCTATGCGCGGGCGATGTTCGTCAACCCGGCCGCCGTCTTCCTTACCATCCCCAATACGGGCTGTAGCCGACGCCGATGCCCGTGCCCCAGCCGTGCCCCCAGCCGCCGCCGTAGTAGCTGCCGTACACGCTGACCGGCACCGCCGGTGTGTAATAGCGCGAATAGGCCTGCGCGGCATTGTCGGCGGCGATCGCCTGATTCTGCTCGGCCAGCGTCTGCCGGTCGATTGCGTCGTAGCGCGCACGTTCTTCCGGCGAGAGCGGCGGCACCGCGGTGCCCGACTGGTCGGCCGGCAGGCGGCTGTATATCGGCGACGGGCCCGGCGGGTCCATCACGCAACCGCTGAGCGCTGCACCACTCGCGACCAGCGCCAGCGCGGTCAGCAGACGCGCGCGATGCTTCAACGCGCGACTCGACTCAAGCATCGACAAAACAGGACGGTTCATTTCAACTCTCCCACCGGCTGCCTGCCGCCATCGACATAGGTCTGGCATGCGCCGCCAACGATTCAACCCGATGTTCGCAACGACTCAATGACGCTGGTCGGCTGCCGGCGTCACTCCTTGTGAGAGCGCATTGGCGACGAAAAGTTGCGCCACGTCGACGGGATCGAACTCGTAGCGCTGGTTGCAGAACTCGCAATGAATCTCGACGTGGCCGCGTTCCTCGATCACGCTATCCACTTCCTCGCGGCCCAGCATCTTCAGCATGGCGCCGACTTTTTCGCGCGAGCAGGTGCATTCGAAGCGCGCCGTGGCCGGCTCGAAATGCTGCACGTTTTCCTGCCAGAACAGACGGCGGAAAATGGTTTCCGGCTCTTCCTTCAGCAACTCGTCTTGCGACATCGTGGCGCCCAGCGTGCAGACGCGTTCCCACGTATCAGCGTCCAGATCACCCGGATGCGGAACGATGCCGCCGTCGCCGGGGAGCTTCTGCAGCAGCATGCCGACCGCGCGTTCGGTATTCGCCGCGAGCCACAGACGCGTGTCGAGCTGCTCGGAGTGGTGCATGTAGTGTTCGAGCACTTCCGCCATCGACTTCAGCGGACCGTCTTCGCCCGAGAGCGGCACGATACTTTGATACGGCTGCTGGCCGGGCTGTTTGTCGCGCGGGTCGAGCGTAATCACGCAACGGCCGTGGCCGCTCGCGTTGACCAGTTCGATCATGGAGGTGTCGTCGCCGATCGTGCTGCCGTCTTCACCCGAGAGCTTGGCAGTGGCGCGCATCGACAGATCGGAACTGCACTGCACGACCAGCATCTTGGCCGGGCCGTCGCCGAAAATCTGCATGACGAGCGTGCCGTCGAACTTGAGATTCGCCGACAGCAACGCGCACGCGGCCATCATTTCGCCGAGAATCGTGCGCACGGGCGCGGGATAATCCCGGCGCGTCAGCACTTCCTGCCAGGTATTGCGCAGCGAAACGATTTCGCCGCGCACCGGCGCCGCGCTGAACATGAATTTTTGCAACTGGTCGCTCACAACATTTCCTCGGTCTAATGGCGCGGCCTGATGCCGCGCCTTGCGCGCCGCGCGCCCGGCTGGTCAGCCGATGCGCACGAGCTGCGCCTTGAAATACTCGCGGCGCTCGGCGTAGGTTGCCGTGCCGCGCTGCATATTGGCGATATCCGTCTCGGTCAGTTCGCGCACCACTTTGGCGGGCGCGCCGAGAATCAGCGAATTATCGGGAAAAACCTTGCCTTCCGTGACGATGGCGCCCGCTCCGACCAGACAGTTGCGGCCGATTACCGCTCCATTCAAGACCACCGCCTGAATTCCGATCAGCGAACCTTCCTTGATCGTGCAGCCGTGAAGCATCACCTGATGGCCGACCGTCACGTTTGCCTCGATGGTCAGAGGAAAGCCGGGGTCGGCGTGCAATACGGCGTTTTCCTGCACGTTGCTGCCCGCGCCGACCGTGATCGGCTCGTTGTCGCCGCGAATGGTGGCGCCAAACCAGACGCTCGCGTTCTCCTCGAGCGTTACGTTGCCGATGATGGTCGCCGAATCTGCGACGAACACGCTTTCATGGATGGTCGGGGCCGCTTCGCCAAGCTTGTAGATGGTCACAATGTCTCCTGATAATCGGTCGCCGCGCGAACGGACCGGCCGAGGCTGTCGCTACGAAACAGGTAAGGGCGGGGCGCCGGGCCCGCGCCGCGGGCGCGCGTCATGGTCGAATCGAGTATTGTAAACGGTTGTGTGGTTAGGCCGCGCGGCTGGCCGCGATCCGGCGATTTTGCGATTCCGGATTCGTGCGCGTCGAAATTCTGCCTACCCGTTTTGCCTTCATTTGCTTTGCCGCCCCGATCGCCATGAGTTTTGCCGCCTCTGCTGTTCCTCCTGTAGCGCCTGATCAGACTGCGTCCGCGGGTGCGTCCGCGGGTGCGTCCGCGGGTGCGTCCGCGGGTGCGTCCGCTTTCGAACGCGCGAATTGCGCGCGAAGCGCCGCGCTGGCCGCGTTGCGCGAAACGGATCCGGCGACGAAGGCCACCGCCGCCCGCGCGCTCCACGCGGCGGTGCTCGACGGCAGCATGCTGTGCGACAGCGCGCTCACGCTGAGCGCGCCCGGTGGTTTGCCCGGCCGGCCCGAGCGTCCCGAACTGGTCGATCCGCGCCGGTTGAAGCGCCGCAGCATGCAGGCGGCGCAAGGGCGGGCGGTGCTGCTGCATGCACTCGCGCACATCGAATTCAACGCGATCAACCTCGCGCTTGACGCCGTCTGGCGCTTTTCCGGCATGCCGGCAGCCTTTTACACCGACTGGCTCAAGGTCGCGGCCGAAGAGGCCTACCATTTTTCCCTGCTCGCCGCGCGCCTTGCCGAGTATGGCCACGTCTACGGCGACTTTCCCGCTCACGACGGCCTCTGGGACATGTGCGAACGCACGGCGCCCGACGTGCTCGCGCGCATGGCGCTGGTGCCGCGCACGCTCGAAGCGCGCGGCCTCGACGCCTCCCCGCCGATCCGCGCGCGCTTGCAGCAGGCGGGCGACCACGCGTCGGCGGCCATTCTCGACGTGATCTTGCGCGACGAAATCGGCCACGTGCTGATCGGCAATCGCTGGTTCCGTCACCTGTGCGACGCCGCGAGCCTCGATCCGCACGTCACCTATCTGCGTCTCGCCGGCCAGTATCAAGCACCGAAATTACGCGGTCCGTTCAATTTCGAAGCACGCCGCGACGCGGGCTTCGACGAAGCCGAGCTGGCGGCGCTGGTCGAACTGGCCGGTCTGGAGGTCGAACCGTCGGGCCCGGCCGCCGGCTCGGAGCCGGCCGGCTGAAAGCTTCTTCCACCGTTCGAACCACGCTTCGCCGCACTATCTCGTTATAATCGAACGACCATTCTTTTTTTTGCGGGCGTGCGTTCATGAATACATCCCAGTCCGAGTTCGTCACCGTGCGCGGCGTGCGTTTGCACGTCAGGCGCTGGGGCCATCCGTCCGCGCCGAAGCTCTTCATGCTGCACGGCTGGATGGACGTGGCGGCGTCGTTTCAGTTCGTGGTCGACGCGCTCAGCGGCGACTGGCAGGTGATCGCGCTCGACATGCGCGGCTTCGGGCTGTCGGACTGGCCGGTAGCGGAGCGCGGCGGCGGCAATTACTGGATTCCGGACTATCTCGCCGACCTCGACGCGCTGCTCGATCACTATGCGCCGAGCGGCGAGGTCAATCTGGTCGGCCACAGCATGGGCGCGAACATCGTCTGCATCTACGCCGGCGTGCGGCCGGAGCGGGTGCGGCGGGTGGTCGATCTGGAAGGCTTCGGCCTTGCGCCGTCGCACTCGGCGCAGGCGCCCAGCCGTATCCGCAACTGGCTGGACGAACTGCGCGACCCGCCGCAACTCAAGCGCTACGCGTCTCTGGACGAGGTGGCGGGGCGTCTGATCAAGACCAACCCGCGCCTCGCTCCGCAACGCGCGCAGTTTCTCGCGCAGCATTGGTCGAAACCGGACGGAGAAGGGCGCTTCATGCTGCTCGCCGATCCGGCGCATAAACTGCGCGGGCCGAACCTGTACCGACTCGACGAAGTCATGGCGGTGTGGCGCAAAGTCAGCGCCAAAGTGCTGCACGTCGAAGCCGTCAATTCGCCGACGCTCGCGCAGATCGCCGGCGAGATTCCGCTCGACGAGTTCAAGGCGCGCTTTCAGGCGTTTCCGAACTGGCGCGAGAAGATCATCGACGAAGCCGGGCATATGGTTCACCACGATCAGCCCGAGCAGGTCGCCGCGTTGATCGAGGCGTTCTGCGCCTGACGCGGCCAAAACGGCAAAAACCGGCGGAAATCGTACGAAGTCTGGCGCCCACTCGCGCCGGACCACGCGAGATAGGTCTGCGTCCACTTACTGCGTTGCAGTAAAATGCTTGCAGGACCTTTTTAAGACAACGATGAACGCCGACCTACACTGTCATTCCACCGTTTCCGACGGCCAGTTCGCGCCGGGCGAAGTCGCGCGCCGCGCGCATGCGGGCGGCGTGACGTTGTGGGCGCTGACCGACCACGACGAGCTCGGCGGCCAGCACGAGGCCCGCGCCGCTGCCGAAGCGCTCGGCATGGGCTATCTGAGCGGCGTCGAGATTTCGGTCACCTGGGCATCGCGCACGGTGCACATCGTCGGGCTCGGCATCGATCCGACTTCGTCGGTGCTGATCGACGGCCTCGCGCGTACCCGCAACGGCCGCGCCGCGCGCGCCGAGGCGATCGGCGAGCAACTGGCTACGCTCGGCGTACCCAATGCCTACGAGGGCGCGCTGAAGTACGTTTCCAATCCCGACATGATTTCGCGCACGCACTTCGCGCGCTTCATGGTCGAGAGCGGCTACGCCAGTTCGACGCAAGACGTCTTCACGCGCTACCTGGGCGACGGCAAGGCCGGCTACGTGCCGCATCGCTGGGCCAAGCTCGCGGACGCGCTCAGCTGGATCCAGGCGGCCGGCGGCGAGGCGATCGTCGCGCATCCGGGCCGCTACGACTACACGCCGCTCGAATTCGACGCGTTCTTCGCCGAGTTCATCGACCTCGGCGGCAAGGCCATCGAAGTCGTCACGGGCAGTCACACGCCGGATCAGTATCGTGAATACGCGGACGTCGCGCGCCGCTTCGGCTTCGAAGCCTCGCGCGGTTCCGACTTTCATGCGCCCGGCGAAGGCCGCGTCGATCTCGGCACGCTGCCACCTCTGCCTTCCGATCTCAAGCCCGTCTGGGAACGCTGGCTGTGAGCGCGCGCCGTGCCGTCGCGGCACGACCTGCGCGAACGGCGTCGCGCCCGCTTCCGGGGGCTCGTCCGACGCGCGCGCCGCGGCGTGCCGCCGGCAAGCCCGGCAGGCACTCATGGTCACTCGCAGTCACCACCCCCAGCCACCGATAGTTACCGATCGTCATCATGTCCCAATACTTTCGGCTTCATCCGGATAATCCGCAGCCTCGCCTCGTCAAGCAGGCGGTGCAGATCATCAACGATGGCGGCGTGGTTGCCCTGCCGACCGACTCCAGCTACGCGCTCGCCTGCCATCTGGACGACAAGGACGCGGTGGAGCGGCTGCGGCGGATTCGCGGTCTCGACGAGAAGCAGTTGCTGTCGCTGCTGGTGCGCGATCTGTCCGAACTGGCCAACTTCGCGATGGTCGACAACCGGCAATACCGGCTGATCAAATCCGTCACGCCGGGCCCGTATGTTTTCGTGCTGCAGGCCACCAAGGAAGTGCCGCGGCGGCTGTCGCATCCGTCGCGCAAGACGATCGGTCTGCGGGTGCCGGATCACGCGATCACGCTCGCGATTCTCGAAGAACTGGGGCAGCCGCTTCTCGGCTCCACGCTGATCATGCCCGACGAGACGCAGCCGCTGAACGATCCTGAAGAAATCCGCGCGCGTCTGGAAAAACAGCTCGATCTGGTGATCGACGGCGGACCGTGCGTGTGCGAACCCTCGACGGTGATCGATCTGACCGGCTCCGAACCGGTGCTGGTGCGGCCCGGGCGCGGCTCGCTCGCGCCTTTCGGGCTCGAAGAAACCGCATGAAGAACGGCATGAGCGAAAGCGGACAGACGCACGCAACCGCGTTGTTACAATAGCGAGATATGGATTCTTCCCTGATACAGACCATCGCGGTTTACGCGCTGCCGGTGATTTTCGCGATCACGCTGCACGAGGCGGCCCACGGTTACGTCGCGCGCTGGCTCGGCGACAACACCGCCTATGTGCTCGGCCGCGTGTCGGTCAATCCGATGCGGCACATCGATCCGCTCGGCACCATCGCCATTCCCTTACTGCTGTATTTCGCCACCAGCGGCGCCTTTATGTTCGGCTACGCCAAGCCCGTGCCGGTCGCCTTCGGCAACCTGCGCAATCCGCGCTGGGGTAGTCTCTGGGTAGCGGCAGCGGGGCCGGCCTGCAATTTCATCCAGGCGGTGATCTGGGGCGTGTTCGGTGTCGCGCTGGCCGTGGCCGGCGTCGACGAGCCGTTCTTCACGCGCATGGCGGGCGCCGGTGTCGGCGTCAATCTCGTGCTGGGCGTGCTGAACCTGTTTCCGCTGCCGCCGCTCGACGGCGGCCGGGTGCTGATGGCGCTGTTGCCGCCGCGGCAATCCATCGCGCTGTCGCGCCTCGAGCCGTACGGTTTTTTCATCGTGATGGCGCTGGTCATGACGGGCACGCTCACTCGGTACTGGCTCAATCCGCTCGTGACGCTCGGCTATGGCGCAATCACTGCAATTCTGACTCCACTTGTTTCGCTTTTCTAAATAATCATGTTCCCAGACCGTATCTTCTCCGGCATGCGGCCCACCGGGTCGCTGCACCTCGGCCACTATCACGGCGTGCTGAAAAACTGGGTGCGGCTGCAGTCCGAATACCCGTGCTTCTTCTGTGTAGTCGACTGGCACGCGCTGACGACGCACTACGAAACGCCCGAAGTGATCGAAAAGAACGTCTGGGACGTGCTGATCGACTGGCTGGCGTCCGGCATCGATCCGGCGCAGGCCACGCTCTTCATCCAGAGCAAGGTGCCCGAACATGCCGAACTCGCGCTGCTGCTCGGCATGAGCACGCCGCTCGGCTGGCTCGAACGCGTGCCGACCTACAAGGAGCAGCAGGAGAAGCTGAAGGACAAAGACCTCTCCACGTATGGCTTCCTCGGCTATCCGGTGCTGATGGCGGCAGACATTCTGCTGTATCGCGGCTCGCTCGTGCCGGTGGGCGAAGATCAGGTGCCGCACGTCGAAATGACGCGTGAAATCGCGCGCCGTTTCAACTACCTGTACGGCCGTGAGCCGGGCTTCGAAGAGAAGGCGAACGAAGCCGCGAAGAAACTCGGCGGCAAGCGCTCCAAGCTGTATCACGAGCTGCGCAACGCCTATCAGCAGGAAGGCAACGACGAAGCGCTGGAGCAGGCGCGCGCGATGTTGCAGGAATCGCAGAGTCTGTCGATGAGCGACCGCGAGCGTCTGTTCGGTTATCTGGAAGGTTCGCGCAAGATCATTCTGGTCGAGCCGCAGGCCATGCTGACCGAAGCGTCGCGCATGCCGGGGCTGGACGGCCAGAAGATGTCGAAGTCGTACGGCAACACGATCGGCCTGCGCGAAGACGCGGAAACCATCACGAAGAAAGTGCGCACCATGCCGACCGATCCGGCCCGCGTGCGCCGCACCGATCCGGGCGATCCGGACAAGTGCCCGGTGTGGCAGCTGCATCAGGTGTACACCGACGAAGCCACGCACGAATGGGTGCAGAAGGGTTGCCGCTCGGCGGGTATCGGTTGTCTCGATTGCAAGCAGCCGGTGATCGAAGGCATTCTGCGCGAACAGCAGCCGATGCTCGAGCGCGCGCAGAAGTACATGGACGATCCGTCGCTGTTGCGCGCGATCGTCGCCGACGGCTGCGACAAGGCCCGCAAATACGCGACGGAAACGATGCGTGACGTGCGCGAGGCCATGGGTCTGTCGTACAACTGAGCGAGCGCGACGGTCCAATGAGCATTCCCGTCGCCGCGTCGCCCGACGCCAGCCGCGATCAGCCGCACGGCAGCGGCGAGCCGTCGCGCTGGGTGCGTCACTGGGCGCATCTGGTCGCGCCGGGCGGCGCGGTGCTCGACGTCGCATCGGGAGCAGGGCGCCACGCGCGGTTTTTTGCGTCGCTGGGGCATCCGGTCATGGCACTGGACCGCGACGCCGCCGCGCTGGCAACGCTCGCCGACGAGCCACGGATCACCACGTTCACGGCCGATATCGAAGGTGCGCCGTGGCCGTTGCCGGAGTCGTCCACGTTTGCCGCGATCGTGGTCACGAATTATCTGCACCGGCCGCTTTTTCCGCGTCTTCTGGATTCGCTCGCGCCGGGCGGTGTACTGGTTTACGAGACCTTCGCGAAAGGCAACGAAAGTGTCGGCAAGCCGTCCAATCCTGCGTTTCTGCTCGCTCCCGGCGAGTTGCTGGAGGTGGTGCGCGGGCGTCTTCGCGTAGTCGCTTTCCAGGATGGTTTTCTCGCGCAGCCGCGTCCGGCTTATGTTCAGCGGATCTGCGCGATTTTCGAGGCGGATGGCCCGGCCGGCACCGCGCGGGACGCGCTCCCGCCTTCTTACGAGCTGGCTGGCTAATCCGCTACAATCGCGGTTTACCTGATCAAATTCATGGCGTTTCATGACTAACGGCAATCACAGCACTGACGGCGTTCAGATCCGCGGCAGCATTCCTGCCATCATTACCCCGATGCTCGAAGACGGTAGCCTCGATCTGCCGGCGTTTCGCAAACTGATCGACTGGCACATCGCCGAGGGCACGAACGGCCTCGTCGTGGTCGGCACGAGCGGCGAATCGGCCACGTTGTCGGTCGAGGAACACGTGTTGATGGTCAAGACGGCTGTCGAGCACACGGCGGGCCGGATTCCGGTGATCGCGGGCTCGGGCGGCAATTCCACCACCGAGGCCATCGAGCTCACACGGCAGGCGAAGGAAGTCGGCGCGGACGCCACGCTGCAGGTCGTGCCTTACTACAACAAGCCGACGCAGGAAGGCATTTATCGCCACTTCGCGAAGATCGCGGAGACCGTCGATCTGCCGGTGATCCTGTACAACGTGCCGGGCCGCACCGTTGCCGACATGAGCAACGAAACCATCCTGCGTTGCGCGCAGGTGCCGGGCATCATCGGCGTGAAAGAAGCGACCGGCAATATCGATCGCGCCGCGCATCTGATCAAGGCCGCGCCCGCGCATTTCGGCATCTACAGCGGCGACGATCCCACCGCGATCGCGCTGATGCTGCTCGGCGGCCACGGCAACATTTCGGTCACCGCGAACGTCGCACCGCGTGCGATGAGCGATCTGTGCAAAGCGGCGCTCGCCGCCGACGCGAAGACCGCCCGTGAGATTCATCTGAAGCTTCTGGCGCTGCATAAGAACCTGTTCATCGAATCGAACCCGATTCCGGCGAAATGGGCATTGCAGCAACTCGGTCGTGTGCAGGGCGGTATCCGCCTGCCGCTTACGCCGCTCGACGCGCAATACCACGAAGTGGTGCGTGCCGCGCTGCGCGAAGCGGGCCTGCTGGGCTAAGCGGTTTCGCCGCGCCCGTCAGCGTCATTCGAGCAAGCCAGCCACCGGCATCCCCTTAACCGACGTCGATCCAGCCCACGTTCCCGGCACACAGAACCAGGCACCGCGTTCCAGTATCACGAAGGACCTCATGAAACGTTCCGCACTTTCCCTCCACGCAACCCGCATGGCGGCGCTGGCGCTTGCCCTCACGACGCTCGCCGGCTGTGACACGCTGAACGACTGGTTTGCTTCCGACCGCGTCAACTACAAGGGCGCCGGCAGCGCGCCGCCGCTCGCCGTTCCGGGCGACCTGAGCACCACGCCGACCGACCAGCGCTACGTCGCCCCGCCGGCCACGCTGGCACTGGGCGGCGCGCAACAGCGCGCAGTCACGGCGGCAGGCAATTCCACCGAAGGCCAGCCGAACGCGCAAGATCCGCTCGGCATGCATATCGAACGTGACGGCGATCGCCGCTGGCTGGTGGTCGACGGCCGCACGCCGGAACAACTCTGGCCGCAGTTGCAGGAGTTCTGGCAGGAAAACGGCTTCGCGCTGAAAACCGACGCGCCGGCCACCGGCATCATGACGACCGACTGGGCGGAAAACCGCGCCAACATTCCGGACGACTGGTTCCGCCGCACCGTGGGCAAGGTCATCGACTTCGCCTATTCCTCGGGTACGCGTGACAGCTTCCGCACGCTCGTTTCGCGTGGTCCGTCGGACACAACCGACATTTCCATCTCGCATAGCGCGATGGAAGAAGTGCTGACCGGTCAGGACAAGACCTCGTCGCGCTGGGAAGAACGTCCGCGCGATCCGGCACTGGAAGCGCTGTTCCTTACCAAGCTGATGCAGAAGTTCGGCCTGACCGAAGCGCAGTCCAAGCAGTTGCTGACCGACGCGCGCTCGGCTACCGCGCCGGCCAAGCTCGACCAGAGCGCGGGTGCGTCCACCCTCGACCTGCAGGAGTCGTTCGACCGCGCCTGGTTGCGCGTGGGCCTCGCACTCGACCGTACCAACTTCACCGTCGACAACCGCGATCGCTCGAAGGGAATCTACTACGTGCGTTACGCCGATTCGATGCAGGAACTGAAGAAGGAAGGTCTCTTCGGCAAGCTGTTCTACAGCGGCAACTCCGCGAAGAAGCCGGGGCAGGAATTCCTCGTCAACGTCCGCTCGAAGGGCGACGCGGTAACGCAGGTTGCGGTGCTGGATTCGAATGGGCAGGTGGACAACTCGTCCGACGCGCAGCGCATCGTGACGCTGCTGCACGCGCAACTCAACTAAGCTGACTGTGCGTTTCGCCAGTCTCGGTAGTGGCAGTGAAGGCAACGCTTTGCTGGTGGAGGCGCATAGCGGCACCACCAGCACACGCGTTTTGCTCGACTGCGGTTTTTCCGCGAAGGAAGTCGAGCGGCGTCTGACGCGGCTCGGCGCCAGCGTCGACAGTCTCGACGCAATTCTGATTACGCATGAACACAGCGATCACATCGGCAGCGCGCTGACCCTGGCGCGCAAATGGTCGATTCCGCTGTACATGAGCTGGGGCACGGCCCGCGCGGTCGGCGCCGACGAAGCCGACGTCGACCTGCAAGTGTTGTGGGGCGACGAAGCGGTGGCGATCGGCGACCTCAGCATTCTTCCCTATACCGTTCCCCACGACGCACGCGAGCCGTTGCAGTACGTGCTCTCCAACGGCGCGAGCCGCCTGGGTGTGTTGACCGACGTCGGCACATCGACGCCGCACATCAGCGCTGTGCTGAGCGGCTGCGACGCGCTGGTGCTGGAGTGCAATCACGACGTGCGCATGCTCGCGGGCAGCCGCTATCCGCAATCGCTGAAAGCGCGTATCGGCGGCAATCACGGGCATCTGAACAACGACGCGGCGGCGGAGATTCTGGCTTCGCTCGATCGCTCGCGTTTGCGTCATCTGGTGGCAGCGCACCTGAGTCAGCAGAACAACTTGCCGGAGCTCGCGCAGGCTGCCATGGCCGGCGTGCTGGGCGCGGCCGCGACCGAGGTGGTGGTGGCGTCGCAGGAAGAGGGTTTCGCGTGGCTGAGTTTGTAAGTCGATGACGCCGGCGCGGTTCGCGTTCTGAACGACACAAAAAAAGCCCGTCACGAATTTCGTGACGGGCTTTTTTCTTTCAGGCGAGCAATTTTATTGCCGCGCCTTTGACAACGCTTAATTGCGGTTGCCGCCGAAGATGCCGAGCAGCGCGAGCAGGTTGACGAACACGTTGTACAGGTCCAGATAAATCGCGAGCGTGGCGGTGATGTAATTCGTCTCACCGCCGTTCACGACGCGCTGAACGTCGAACAGCATGTACGCCGAGAAGATTACGATGGCGAGCACCGACACCGTCAGCATGAGCGCCGGCAGGTGCAGGAACACGTTGGCCACCGAAGCCAGCAGCAGCACGATCACGCCCATGAACAGCCATTTGCCGAGACCGGAGAAATCGCGCTTGCTGACGGTGGCGATCGTTGCCATCGACGCGAAGATCACGCCAGTGCCACCGAAGGCGAGCATGATGAGCGACGGACCGTTCGAAAAACCGAGCACGAAGCTCAGGATGCGCGACAGCATCAGGCCCATGAAGAACGTGAAGCCGAGCAGGACGAACACCCCGGCCGCGCTGTCTTTTGTTTTCTGGATGGCGAACATGAAGCCGAAGGCGATCGCGAAGAACGCCAGCATGCTCATGGCCGGACTGGTGGCGGCAAACAGCGAGAACCCCGTGGCCAGGCCCACCCAGGCGCCCAGTACCGTCGGGATCATCGACAGCGCGAGCAGCCAGTAGGTGTTCCGTAGCACGCGGTTACGCGTTTCGACCGTGCTGACCGCGCCATTGCGGCCAAAGCTATACGGATGATCGTTCATGGTCTCTCCTTGCGTCAGAAGCGTGTTGCGTCGTGGTTGTGCAGCGCCGGCCGGAGATTGTCGCCGCCAGTCGCGTTGCTGCTGTCCTTAAGATTGGCGCGGCGGCCGGGAGTTTCAATGCTCGGAAACGTCCGCATGACCTACGCTACCAGCAATCAGGAACTCCTGCTTGGAGTCTTTCAATGCTGTAAGGGTTCAATCGCAATCATACACGGGAACATGCTACAATAGCGGATTCATTTAAATCTGTAACCTCTTAATTTTTTGGAGTTTTTATGGCGATCGAACGCACCCTGTCGATTATCAAGCCGGACGCAGTGGCGAAGAACGTGATCGGTCAGATCTACACCCGCTTCGAAAACGCTGGTCTGAAGATCGTTGCTTCGCGCATGGTCCACCTGTCCCGCGCCGACGCTGAAAAGTTCTACGCCGTTCACGCTGCACGTCCGTTCTTCAAGGACCTGGTCGACTTCATGATCTCGGGCCCGGTGGTCGTTCAGGCGCTGGAAGGCGAAAACGCAATCCTGAAGCACCGTGACCTGATGGGTGCAACGGACCCGAAGAAGGCAGAAAAGGGCACGATCCGCGCCGATTTCGCCGACAGCATCGACGCTAACGCGGTGCACGGTTCCGACGCGCCGGAAACGGCAGCTGTTGAAATTGCGTTCTTCTTCCCGCAAGTCAACGTTTACTCGCGTTAAGCAGTTTGCGCCAGTCGGGCGATTCGTGCGCAGCCGTTGGATTGATCGCACGAATCCGCCCGGACAGCCCGGCAAAGTAGTAAGGTAAAGCAGCAGGAATGGGCGCGAACGGCATTGCGTTCATGCAGCTTGTTGCATGAATGTAGTCTCGCACTGAAATGGCAGGATTCGATATGACGAGCAGTTCCACCGTCAACCTTCTCGACCTCGACGCCCAGGGGCTCGTCGCCTATTGCGACAGCCTGGGCGAGAAGCCGTTTCGCGCCAAGCAATTGCAGCGCTGGATTCACCAGTACAACGCTGCCGACTTCGACGGCATGACCGATCTCGCGAAGTCCTTGCGCGAAAAGCTCAAAGGGCGCGCCACGATCGCCATGCCCGGCATCGTCAGCGACCATATTTCCACCGACGGCACACGCAAGTGGCTGATCGACGTCGGCAACAGCAACGCAGTCGAGACCGTTTATATTCCCGAAGAAACGCGTGGCACGCTGTGCGTGTCATCGCAGGCCGGGTGCGCGGTGAACTGCCGTTTCTGTTCGACCGGCAAGCAGGGTTTCTCCCGCAATCTCACTACCGGCGAAATCATCGGCCAACTGCGCATGGCCGAATTTGCGCTGCGCGCGACGCGCGGCGTCGATGGCGGCCGCGCGACCGGCGGTGACGGCAAAGGCGAGCGCGTCGTCACGAACGTCGTGATGATGGGCATGGGCGAGCCTCTGCTCAATTACGACGCAGTGGTTCCGGCCATGCGTCTGATGCTCGACGACAATGCTTACGGCCTGTCGCGCCGTCGCGTCACCTTGTCCACCTCGGGCGTGGTGCCGATGATGGACCGGCTCGGCGCGGATCTGCCCGTGGCACTCGCAGTCTCGCTGCACGCTCCGACCGACCCGCTGCGCGACATGCTGGTGCCGTTGAACAAGAAGTACCCGCTGCGCGAATTGATGGCCGCCTGTCAGCGCTATCTGAAGGTCGCGCCGCGCGATTTCATTACCTTCGAATATTGCATGCTCGACGGCGTGAACGACAGCGAGGCGCAAGCGCGCGAGTTGCTGGCCGTCACGCGCGACGTGCCGTGCAAGTTCAACCTTATTCCGTTCAATCCGTTTCCCGAGTCGGGGCTTTTCCGCTCCAAACCGGAACAGATCAAGCGGTTCGCGCAGGTGTTGATGGACGCAGGCGTCGTCACCACGGTGCGCAAGACACGCGGCGATGATATCGACGCTGCCTGCGGTCAACTGGCCGGCGCGGTGAAAGACCGCACCCGTCTGGCTGAGCGCACCGGGAAGGCGGCGAAAGTCATTGAGGTTCGCGCCGTGTAATCGCGTGAAGCCGCGGAGGTTCGATGCTCGACGCGGTTCGTATCGCCGCGCCGAAGCCGCTCCGGCCGCATGCGGTTGAAAAGAAAGTTTGCAGAAGCGATCGGAAGCGGCACATGAGGCCGCACATTTTGTTATAAACGGTCTGCGATTCGGGTGAGCGGCTTTGGCCCGGCCGGGTCGCACAAGTGAAAAAGAATCGACGCGAAAGGATTTGGGATGAGTGAGCCGCAGCACCCGCAGCCGCACGAAACAGATACAAACGAAGGCCATCCGGCGCCGGTCGCGCGGGCGGTGGTGCAGCCTGTCGTGCAGTCCGGTCAGGCGGGTTTCGATTCCCTGGCAGCGGTGGGCGCGCGCTTGACCCAATTGCGTGAATCGAAAAACTGGACGATCGACGACGTCTCGGCGCGTCTGAAAGTGTCCGCCACCAAGCTGCGTGCGCTCGAATCCGGTGACATCAGTCATTTGCCGGACACGACGTTCGCTTTGGGCGTGGTGCGCAGCTACGCGAAGATGCTCGGCGCCGATCCCGCGCCCTTCACGGAAGCGTTGCGCCGCGAAAAGGGCGTTGCGGCACCGGATCTCTCCATGCCTGCGTCTTCCGGCAGGGACTTGCCGCGCGGCAAGGTGTCGTTGTCGCTTGGCGGTACGGGTCAGAAGAGCCGCTCGTGGCTGTGGGGCGTCGCGGCGGTTATCGTCGCGGTCATCGCCTTGGGTATGTGGCACACGAACGGCGGCGATTCGTCGGCATGGCTGGCGCGGCTGAAGGCCAGCGCGGGCGGCGCGACGGGTGGTTCGACCGGAGCATCGGGCGCGGTGGCGCAGGCTCCGTCGGCCGGTTCGGATGTGGCCTCGGAAGACGCGGCGTCGGCGCCGGTCACGCAGGCTGCAGCAGATAATGCAGCGTCGGCAACGCCGATGCCGGCGCCGCTTGCAACCGGTACGGCTCCGAGTTCCGCGCCGGCCGTCACGGCAATGACTGCGGCGCCGAAGGCTGCCTCGCAAGCCGCGACGGTTGCGCCAGTGGTCGTGGCCGGTACCACGCCTGCATCGGCGCCGGCCGCGGCGCCTGCTGCCGGTGAGGCGATCGTTGCGTTGCGGGTAACACAGGACAGTTGGTTCAGCGTGCGTGGCAAAGACGGCAAGGAAGTGTTCTCCGGCCTCGTTCATGCAGGCGATACGAAGGAAGTGACGGGGGCGGCGCCGTTCAAGGTCACCGTCGGCAACAAGGCTGGTCTCGAGTCGCTTACGCTCGACGGACAGCCGGTCGACCCGTCGAAATATTCGGCAGCCAAAGGTAATGTGGCGCGCTTCGCGCTGCCTTGACATGGTGTGCGTCGCGACCGGAACGGCCGCGGCGCTTTTTCAATTCAGGCGCTACGTCTTTGCGTAGCGCTCGTGGCGTAAATGGGTTTTTCGATGCAATCCGAAGCTCAATCCCAATCAGGTAGCAAGATCGTTTCGAACGAGCCGGTGTTCGGCGGGCAGGCAGCGCGGCGCAGGTCGCATGCCGTCGATATCCGTTGGGGCGGCCAGCTCGTCACTGTCGGTGGCGACGCGCCCGTTCGCGTTCAGTCCATGACTAACACGGATACGGCCGACGCGATCGGCACGGCCATCCAGATCAAGGAACTGGCTCAGGCCGGCTCGGAACTGGTGCGTATCACGGTCAACACGCCGGAAGCGGCCGCGGCCGTCCCCGCCGTGCGTGAACAGCTCGACCGCATGGGCGTGTCGGTGCCGCTCGTCGGCGACTTTCACTACAACGGTCACCTGCTGCTGCGCGACTATCCGGCGTGTGCCGAATCGTTGTCGAAGTACCGCATCAACCCGGGCAACGTCGGGCACGGCGCGAAGCGCGACACGCAATTCGCGCAGATGATCGAAGCCGCGGCGAAGTACGACAAGCCGGTGCGAATCGGCGTCAACTGGGGCAGTCTCGATCAGGATCTGCTCGCCAAAATGATGGACGAGAACGCGGCGCGATCCACGCCGTGGGAAGCGCAGAGCGTCATGTACGAAGCGCTGATTCAGTCGGCGATCGGCTCGGCGGAGCGCGCGGTCGAACTTGGCCTCGCGCGTAACAAGATCATTTTGTCGTGCAAGGTGAGCGGCGTGCAGGACCTGATCGCGGTGTACCGCGAGCTTGCCCGCCGTTGCGAATTTGCGCTGCACCTCGGCCTGACCGAAGCCGGCATGGGCTCGAAGGGCATCGTTGCGTCCACGGCTGCGTTGTCGGTATTGCTGCAGCAGGGTATCGGCGACACGATCCGCATTTCGCTGACACCGGAACCGGGTGCGTCGCGTACCGGTGAAGTGATCGTCGGCCAGGAAATCCTCCAGACCATGGGCCTGCGTTCGTTCACGCCGATGGTGATTGCCTGCCCGGGGTGCGGCCGCACCACCAGCACGCTGTTCCAGGAACTCGCTTCGCAGATCCAGACTTATCTGCGCACGCAGATGCCGGTGTGGCGTGACCAGTATCCTGGCGTCGAGAAAATGCACGTCGCGGTCATGGGCTGCATCGTGAACGGTCCGGGCGAATCGAAGCAGGCCAATATCGGCATCAGCTTGCCGGGCTCGGGCGAGAATCCGGCCGCACCTGTTTTCATCGACGGCGAGAAGGTCAAGACGTTGCGCGGCGAAAATATCGCGCAGGAATTCCAGCAAATCGTGAGTGACTACGTCGAGCGCAGCTATGGCCGCGGCAAGTCCGAAAGCAGCGACGCGGGCCGCGCGGAAGCACTCAACTAAACACCGCCAATCGAAGACAGATGACTGAACAGAAGAAAAAGCTCGAGAAGTTGTCCGGCGTGAAGGGCATGAACGACATCCTTCCGCAGGAAGCCGGGCTGTGGGAATTTTTCGAAACGACCGTCAAATCGATGCTGCGTTCGTACGGATACCAGAATATTCGTACGCCGATCGTCGAGCACACGCAGCTGTTCAAGCGCGGTATCGGCGAGGTGACGGATATCGTCGAGAAAGAGATGTACAGCTTTACCGACGCGCTGAACGGTGAAAATCTGACCATGCGCCCGGAAAATACGGCAGCAGTGGTGCGCGCGGCGATCGAGCACAACATGTTGTACGACGGTCCGAAGCGGCTGTGGTACATCGGTCCGATGTTCCGTCACGAGCGTCCGCAGCGTGGTCGTTATCGTCAGTTTCATCAGGTCGGCGTCGAGGCGCTGGGTTTCGCCGGTCCGGATGCAGACGCTGAAATCATCATGATGTGTCAGCGTTTGTGGGACGATCTCGGCTTGATGGGCATCAAGCTCGAACTCAACTCGCTGGGTCTCGCGCACGAACGCGCCGCCCATCGCGTCGAATTGATCGCCTACCTCGAAAAGCACATGGACGTGCTCGACGAAGAAGCGAAACGTCGTCTCTACACGAATCCGTTGCGTGTGCTGGATACGAAGAATCCGGCAATGCAGGAAGTGGCCCAGAACGCGCCGAAGCTGATCGATTTCCTCGGCGAAGAATCGCGCGCGCATTTCGAAGGCTTGCAGCGCATTCTGAAGGCGAACAACATTCCGTTCACGATCAATCCGCGTCTCGTGCGCGGTCTCGATTATTACAATCTGACCGTGTTCGAATGGGTGACGGACAAGCTCGGCGCGCAAGGTACGGTGGCGGCGGGCGGTCGTTACGATCCGTTGATCGAACAGCTCGGCGGCAAACCGACGGGCGCGTGTGGCTGGGCAATGGGCGTCGAGCGAATTCTCGAGCTGTTGAAAGAAGACCAGCTCGTTCCGGAAGACGAAGGCTGCGACGTGTACGTGGTCCATCAGGGCGAAGCGGCGCGCGAGCAGGCCTTCATCATCGCCGAACGTCTGCGGGACACGGGTCTCGATGTGATTCTGCATTGCAGCGCAGATGGTCAGACAGCCAGCTTCAAATCACAGATGAAGCGTGCCGATGCCAGCGGCGCAGCGTTCGCGGTGGTGCTCGGCGAAGACGAGATTGCGAACGGCACGGTCGGCGTCAAACCGCTGCGTGACACAAGTTCTAACGGTGGTAAAAACGAGCAACAAAACGTGCCCGCCGAAGACTTGACCGAATTTCTAATCAATGCGATGGTTGCAACCGCCGAAGACGGCGACGACTGATCGCGATGTCGTCGAGCCTTGTGGCTCGACACGCACACGTATCAAGAAAGAGGAAATCGCCGGGCAATGAGTTACCACGACGAACAAGAATCGATTGAAAGTCTGAAGGCATGGTGGACGCAATGGGGCAATGCAACCACCTGGATCGTGCTGGTGGTGCTGGTTGCCGCAGCCGGCTGGAACGGCTGGAATTTCTGGCAACGCCGTCAGGCTGCGGAAGCCGCTGTGCTGTATGACCAGGTTCAGCAAGCCGTGACATCGGGCGACAAGGCGAAGATTTCGCGCGTCGCTGCCGACATGGAAGACAAGTTCAGCAGCACTGCGTATGCGCAAATGACCGCGCTCGGCGCCGCGAAGGCGCTTTACGCGGCGGGCGATGAAGCCGCCGCCAAAGCGCAGTTGCAGTGGACCATCGATCACGCCAAAGACGACGAGTTCAAGCAGATCGCCAAGCTGCGTCTCGCTTCGCTGTTGCTCGACGACAAAGCGTACGACCAGGGTCTCGCGCTTCTCGCTGAGCCGCAATCCGACGCGTTCAAAGGCCTCGTGGCAAACGGCCGCGGCGACCTGCTTGCCGCTCAGGGCAAGCGCGACGACGCGCGCACGGCCTACAAGCTCGCGCTCGACTCGCTGTCGAAAAACGATAGCTCGGCTCGCCAGTTGATTCAGTTCAAGCTGGATGCGCTGGGCGGCTGATCGCTGCACGCAGTGCATCGCACGCCACGATCAATCGCTTTCCTTTAAATCAATTTCCTGAATGCTTCGTCCACCGATGAATCTGCTGAAACGTTACGCTGTGCCCGTTGCCTGTGCGATGACTGTCCTCACCATGGCGGCTTGCTCATCCACGAAAGACGATCGCCGCGTGCCGACGCCGCTCACCGAGTTCAAACCCGTGCTCGACGTGCAGCAGGCGTGGAAGACGAGTGTGGGCAAGTCCGGACGCTACCTGTTCTCGCCGGTCGCCGTGGGCGACGCGGTTTACGCAGCGGGCGCGAATGGTTCGGTGGCGAAGATCGACGCACAAACCGGCAAGGACATCTGGCGCGTCAAGCTGCACGACGACCTGTCGGCCGGCGTAGGTAGCGACGGTACGTTGACGGCCGTGGGCGGCCTGAAGGGCGATGTCTACGTGCTGGGCGCAGACGGCAAGCAACTGTGGACGGCCAAAGCGCCGGGCGAAATCATTTCGCCGCCGCTGGTCGGCAACGGCCTCGTGGTCGTGCGAACCGTCGACGGTCAGATCGTCGCGTTCAACGCACAGACCGGCGAGCAGAAGTGGAACTATCGCAACCGCGCAGTGCCGCTCAATTTGCGCGTTTCGTCGGGCATGACTTTCGCCGGCGACGCAGCCGTGCTGGCGGGTTTCCCAGGCGGCGCATTCGCGGCGATCAATCTGCAAACGGGTGACAACTACTGGCAGACGCCGGTCTCGTATCCGAAAGGCGTGACCGAAGTGGAGCGCATCAACGACGTAACGGGTCCGCCTACGCTGGTGGGTTCGGAAACTTGCGCGGTGACGTTCCAAGGCCAGATTGGCTGCTTCGACGCGAACTCGGGTCGCGCAGTGTGGGAAAAAGCGTTCTCGAGCACGAGCGGTCTGGCGCAGGACGAGCGCGCCGTGGTCGCGGCCGACGACTGGTCGGTGGTGTCGGCGTTCGATGTCAGCAGTGGCGCGCCGCTGTGGAAGAACGACAAGCTGAAGAATCGCGATCTGGGCGTTCCGTTCATTCTGGGTCACGCAGCAGTGCTGGGCGATTACCAGGGTTACGTGCACTTCCTGTCGCGTGACGACGGCACGCTCGTCGCACGCGCCAAGACGGACGGCAGCCCGATCACCTCAGCACCGGTGCTGGCTGGCGAAACGCTCGTCGTCCAGACGCACGACGGCGACCTGTACGGTTACCGTCCGCGTTAATATCGCGGCGCCGCGCAGTCGGGCGCCGTGAAGCGTGCAGGCCGGCGTTGCCGGCCGCGCGCGTTTTTGTCGATTGCATAGTAGAGCGCAGTAAAACAGAAGCAGGCAAAGAGAAATATATTCGCCGGACTGGCTGGTCCGGCAAGTCGGATCAGGAACGGCTCATGTGAGCATCGATGGCTGCTTGCGGCGCCATCTTCGGCGGTCGCTGAAAAAAGAAACGCCTCCACCGGCGTGCGAGCCGTCGAGCAGGAAAGACTGAATTTGGCAGCCCGCTGGCGCTGCCCATACAGCCAAACCCCCCGTCCGCCCGGGCGTGCATATTGACAGCACATCCGGGGCCGGCCGAATTCGTGATAATTTTCGTCAAACGCTGCCGTGTGGCGGCCGCATGGCGTCGCTACGCGGCCGGTCGATTTCGATCCCGCGTTTCACCGTGAACAACATCTGATGAAACCCGTTATTGCCCTCGTTGGGCGCCCCAATGTGGGGAAATCCACGCTATTCAACCGTCTCACGCGCTCGCGCGATGCGCTGGTTGCCGACCTCCCCGGTCTCACGCGCGATCGCCACTATGGCGAAGGCCGGACCGGCGAGCGGCCGTATCTGGTCGTCGACACGGGCGGTTTCGAACCGGTCGCCAAAGACGGCATCCTGCACGAAATGGCGCGCCAGACGCGCCAGGCGGTCGAGGAATCGGACATCGTCGTGTTTATCGTCGACGGTCGTAACGGTCTCGCGCCGCAGGACAAATCGATTGCCGACTATCTGCGCAAGACCGGCCGGCCGATTTTCCTCGTCGTCAACAAGGCCGAGGGCATGAAGTACACCACGGTCGCCGCCGATTTCTACGAACTCGGTCTCGGCGACCCGCGCGCGATTTCCGCGGCACACGGCGATGGCGTCACCGAAATGATCAACGAGGCGCTGGGCGTCGCGTATGCCGGCCAGCCGGAAGAGGGTGACGAGGAAAAAGCCGCGCGTGGCGTGAAGATCGCCATCGTCGGGCGGCCGAACGTCGGCAAATCGACCTTGATCAACGCGCTGGTGGGTGAAGAGCGCGTGATCGCGTTCGACATGCCGGGTACCACGCGCGATTCGATCTACGTGGACTTCGAGCGCGGCGGCAAGCCGTACACGCTGATCGACACCGCGGGCCTGCGTCGTCGCGGCAAGGTGTTCGAAGCGATCGAAAAATTCTCGGTGGTCAAGACGCTGCAGTCGATCTCGGACGCGAACGTCGTGATCCTGCTGCTCGACGCACGTCAGGACATCTCGGAGCAGGACGCGCACATCGCCGGCTTCGTGGTGGAGCAGGGCCGCGCGCTAGTTGTTGGCGTGAACAAATGGGACGGTCTCGATCCGCATGTGCGCGACCGCACCAAAGCCGACCTCGAGCGCAAACTAAAATTTCTGGACTTCGCCAAGTTCCACTTCATTTCCGCTGCGGAAAAAACCGGAATTGGCCCGCTCATGCGTTCGGTGGACGACGCCTACGCCGCGGCCATGGCCAAGTTGCCGACGCCGAAGCTGACGCGCGCACTGATCGACGCGGTGGAATTCCAGCAGCCGCGACGGCGTGGTCCGGTGCGTCCGAAATTGCGGTACGCGCACCAGGGCGGACAGAATCCGCCAATCATCGTGATTCACGGTAACGCGCTCGACGCCATCACAGAAACGTATAAACGCTACCTCGAAAATCGCTTCAGGGAAACTTTCAAGCTGACCGGGACTCCATTGCGCATAGAGTTCAGATCATCGACGAACCCTTACGCGGACAAAGGCTGAAACCCGCGTGTGTGCTGGGTTTGGCCGCTCGGGCCATGCCCTCGCGCAAAAACGAAAATCGGCTATAGTGTAGCGGTTGACGGCGGATCTCTTTTTCTTCGTCGTCAATTCAGTCAACCTGCAAAAAAATACGGAGTTTGCTATGAGCAACAAAGGGCAATTGTTACAAGACCCGTTTTTGAACGCACTGCGTAAAGAGCACGTGCCGGTGTCGATCTACTTGGTCAACGGCATCAAGCTTCAAGGGAACATCGAATCGTTCGACCAGTACGTCGTGTTGCTCCGGAATACGGTCACCCAGATGGTCTACAAGCACGCAATCTCGACGGTCGTGCCAGCCCGCCCGGTGAATTTCCACCCGGATTCCGAACAGTCCTAACCCCCGTCGCGGCCGGCGTAGCGTCGCCCGTTGGCGATTACTCCCGGCCGCCTCATTTTGATACCCTCCAATTTGATCAATGCAGCGCTTGTCGGCATCGACTTCGGTAAGATCGATTTCGAAGCCAGCCTCGAAGAACTCAGCCTGCTCGCGCAAAGCGCGGGCGCGAATCCGATAGTCACCCTCACAGGGCGCCGGTCCAGCCCCGACGCGAAGATGTTCGTCGGCAGCGGCAAGGCCGAAGAGCTGCGCCTCGCGTGCGAGGCCAACGACATCGAACTCGTCATTTTCAATCACGCTTTGGCTCCCGCGCAGCAGCGCAATCTGGAGCAGGCGCTTAATCGCCGCGTGGTCGATCGCACCAGTCTCATCCTCGACATCTTTGCGCAACGCGCCCGCAGCCATGAAGGCAAGCTGCAGGTGGAGCTCGCGCAGTTGCAGTATCTGTCGACCCGGCTGATCCGCGCGTGGACCCACCTCGAACGTCAGAAGGGCGGTATCGGCCTGCGCGGCCCCGGTGAAACGCAGCTGGAAACCGACCGTCGTTTGATCGGCGAGCGCATCAAGGCGCTCAAGACGAGACTCGAAAAACTGCGCCGGCAGCACGGCACGCAGCGCCGTCAGCGTTCGCGCAATCAGACCATGTCGGTCTCGCTCGTCGGCTATACGAACGCGGGCAAATCCACGCTCTTCAACGCGCTGACCAAAGCTCAGGCGTATGCGGCCGACCAGCTGTTCGCAACGCTCGACACCACGTCACGCCGCGTTTATCTCGGTGACGAAGCTGGCCAGGTCGTGGTCTCGGACACGGTCGGCTTCATTCGTGAATTGCCTCACCAGCTCGTGGCGGCGTTTCGCGCCACGCTCGAAGAAACCATTCATGCCGATCTGCTGCTGCACGTGGTCGATGCGTCGAGTGCCGTGCGACTCGATCAGATCGATCAGGTGAACGAGGTTTTGCACGCCATCGGCGCGGACACCATCCGTCAGGTGCTGGTGTTCAACAAGATCGACGCGGTGCCTGAGCTGGCGGCCCGTGGCGACGCGGTTGAGCGGGATGAGTATGGTAATATTTCGCGCGTCTTTTTGAGCGCGCGCACGGGGCAAGGGCTGGACACATTGCGCGCAGCTATCGCTGAAATCGCTTCTGCCGAACCTCTTCCCGACATGCTGATCGATCAGCCGGAAGAAGACCGGTCGGCAGCGCCGCGCGACGACCACAAGGTCACAGAACTCGGGCACTGACCCGCTCCAATTGCACTGACCCGCTGTCTACTCTGGTGAACGAACACAGGTGAACGATTACAACGAGCGGAGTATCTGGTCGCGTATGCGCGCCATTCTGTCACTGAACGATCCGCGCTGGGGGCGGGGCGACGGTAATGGCAATGGCGACCGGCAACGGCCCAACGAACCCAGGCGTCCAGCGGGCAAAGACGGCGAAGGTCCGCCCGATCTCGACGAGATGTGGCGCGATTTCAATCGCCGCCTGAGCCGTGTTTTCGGGCGCAAGGGCGGCGGTGCGGGCGGTAGTCGTCCCGATAACGGCCGCGGTGCGCGCATCGGCGTGGGCATCGTGATCGGCGTGCTGATCGCAATCTACCTTGGCAGCGGTGTGTTCGTGGTGCAGGACGGCCAGACCGCCGTCGTCATGCAATTCGGCAAATATCGCTACACCGCGGGTCAGGGTGTGCATTGGCGTCTGCCGTATCCTTTCGAAGCACATGAACTCGTCAATGTCGGCCAGATCCGCCAGGTGGAAATCGGCCGCAATAACGTGGTGCGTCAGGCAAACGTGAAAGACGCGTCCATGCTCACGCATGACGCCGACATCGTCGACGTGCGCTTTGCCGTGCAATACCAGATCCGCAAGCCGACCGACTACCTGTTCCGTAGCGTCGATCCCGATCAGAGCGTGATGCAGGCCGCGCAGGCGGCGGTGCGCAGCATCGTCGGTTCGCGCAGCACCAGCGACGTCCTTTATCAGGATCGCGAAACAATTCGTCAGCAGCTGACTGCGTCGATCCAGCAATCCCTGGACGAATATCAATCCGGCCTCGCGGTCACGGGCGTCACGATTCAGGGCGTGCAGGTGCCCGATCAGGTGCAAGCCGCGTTCGAAGACGCCGCCAAGGTTCGTCAGGATAACGAGCGCGCGAAGCGCGAGGCGCAAGCGTACGCAGCCGATCTTCTGCCGCGCGCGCAAGCGGACGTGGCGCGTCAGGTGGACGAAGCGAAGACGTACAGCGACAAGACCGTCGCTCAGGCGCAAGGCGATGCCGATCGCTTCAAGCAGGTCTATGCGCAGTACTCGAAGGCGCCCGCCGTAATCCGCGAGCGCATGTACACGGAAACCATGCAGCAGATCTATTCGAATTCGACCAAGGTTTTCGTGGACAGCAAGAACGGCAGCAACGTGGTGTATCTGCCGCTGGACAAGCTGGTCGATCAGACTCGCCAGCGTGTGGCGGATGCGGCCGCCGGTGCATCGGGCGTTGCGGCGGGCACGCAGCAAAGCGCGAGTGGTGCGGGCGCTGCGGCTCAGGGCGTCACGCAGGGCGCGAGTCAGGCCACGAGCCAGGCAGCAAGCCAGAGCGCTGCGCCGGCAGCCGCTGCTTCGGCCACACCGGCAAGCCAAGCCGCCGCCAGCAGCGACGCCTTGCGTTCGCGCGACACCTTCCGCAGCCGTATGCGCGAAGACGACGTTCAATAAGGAGCGCACAACATGAACAAAATCATTGCGCTCGTCGTGGCTATCGTCATCGTGCTGTTTGCGGCTTCGTCGATGGTATTCGTCGTCGATCAACGGCATATGGGCGTGCTCTCGTCGCGCGGCGACACGGCACCTACGCTGCTCGGCCCCGGCCTGCACGTGAAGCTTCCGCCGCCGCTGCAAACGCTCACGCTTGTCGATAACCGCATCCAGTCGCTCGACGCGCCGGACGAAGACCGTTACGCCACCGCCGACAAAGCCGATCTGCTGGCTAATCCGGTCATCAAATACCGCGTTACGGATCCGCTCAAGCTGCTCGAGCAAACGCGCGGCGACACGCAGAGCCTGCCCGACCGTCTCGCACTGCTGTCGCGTAGTGCGCTCGGCGACGCATTCGGCAAGGTAAGTCTGGCGGATCTGCTGGCCAAACAGCAAGCCGTCGCCGACGAAGCGCGCGGCGCGATGGACAAAGCCGCTGCGTCGCTCGGCGTGCAGGTAGTCGATATCCAGCTCACGCGCGTCGATTTCCCGGCGTCGATGACCGATTCGGTGTTCAAGCGCATGATCGCGGCACGGGCACAGGCTGCCGCCGACGAACGTGCCAAGGGCGCAGCCGAGGCCGATCAGATCAAGGCCGACGCAGTGGGTCAGCAGCAGGCGATTCTGGCCGACGGCTACCGCCAGGCGCAGACGATCAAGGGCGAGGGCGACGCCAAGGCAGCGGAAATCTCCGCCGAGGCCTATGCCGCCGACCCGCAGTTCTACCAGTTTTACGAAAGCATGCAGGCGTACAAGAAGACCTTCAAGCCGGGCGACGTCATCGTCGTCGACTCGAACAGCGACTTCTTCCGCTTCATGCGTAGCCCGACCGGTGGCGTTGCCCCGGACGCTCCCGCGGCCACGCGCAAACACTGATACCCGGAACGCCGCGGCACTCGTATCGCGGCGTATTGATTCGCATGGACATAGCCGGTTCGTTACTGCTCGCGATCGCCCTGATGCTGATCATCGAAGGGATGTTCCCCTTCGTTTTTCCGAGCGCCTGGCGCGATACGTTCCGTAAAATAGCGGAACGCCCGGCGCATCAGATCCGCATCGGCGGACTGATCGTGATGGCGCTCGGCCTGATTCTGCTGTTTATCGTCACCTGAGCGGTTCGGCGTGACGGTCCTCTTGCGTGCACGTGCGCGCGAGCAGGGTGGATTACGCGCATTGCGCCCGACCCGAAGTGCGTGGCGCGATCACCGCGAATGACCGCAAACGAACGCGAAAAAGCGCGACAACTCAAGGCGCGTGAAATATAGACAGACACCCGCGCGCGATCCGTGCGGTCTCTGCCTCAGTCGCCAAAATCGAGCCGCTAGCCGCCATTCACTTATCACTTACCGGCGCATCAGCCGCCGTGTTCACCGTCGTAGGACTGTATCGATGTCGACCTGGTTACTTCCCGAGAATATCGCCGACGTGCTGCCGTCGGAAGCCCGCAAGATCGAAGAGTTGCGTCGTCACCTGCTGGACCGTTTCCGTTCGTACGGCTACGAAATGGTGATGCCGCCGTTGCTCGAATATATCGAGTCGCTGCTCACCGGCGGCGGTCACGATCTGAACCTGCGCACTTTCAAGCTCGTCGATCAACTGTCCGGGCGCACGCTCGGTTTGCGCGCCGACATTACGCCGCAAGTCGCGCGTATCGACGCGCATTTGCTGAACCGTCAGGGCGTGACGCGTCTGTGTTACGCAGGCAACGTGGCGCACACGCGTCCGCGCGGCCTGCATGCTACGCGTGAGCAGATCCAGATCGGCGCGGAAATCTACGGTCATGCCGGCCTCGAAGCGGATCTCGAAATCCAGCAGCTGCTGCTCGACGCGCTGCGTCTGGCCGGCCTCGGCAAAGTGCGTCTGGATCTGTGCCATGCGGGCGTGCTCGCCGCGCTGATCGACGCGGAACCGGCCGCCGCCGAGTTGGGCCAGTCGCTTTACGACGCGCTTGCCGGCAAGGACGTCCCCCGTCTCGTCGAATTGACCGCCAGCCTCACGCCGGCCACACGCGACGCTTTGCGCGCGCTGCCGACGCTCTACGGCGACGCCTCGGTGCTGCAGGAAGCGCGCACGCGTTTGCCGGACGTGCCGGCCATTTCGCGTGCGCTGGACGACCTCGCGTTCCTCGCGAATCAGGTGGAAGGCGCCGAAGTGATGATCGATCTCGCCGATCTGCGCGGCTACGCGTATCACAGCGGCGTGATGTTCTCGGCCTACGTCGACGGCGTGCCGAACGCGGTGGCGCGCGGCGGCCGTTACGACCACGTGGGCCAGGCCTACGGCCGGGCGCGTGCGGCAACCGGTTTCTCGCTCGATCTGCGTGAAGTGGCGCGCATTTCGCCCGTCGAGGCACGCAGCAGTGCGATCCTCGCGCCATGGCAACACGACGACGCATTGCGCGTCAGCGTCGCCGCATTGCGTGACGCCGGTGAAGTCGTGATCCAGGCGTTGCCGGGTCACGAACATCATCTCGACGAATTCGCCTGCGACCGCGTGTTGGTCGAGCGCAACGGCGCATGGGTCGTCGAGTCGCTTTCCTGAAGGTGTTTTACGGCGCGTTCGCGTGCGACTTCTCGGCGCGGCACGTTCCCTTTTGCAAGACAACGCGGGCGTCGCCCGAACCCGGCGCGGCAGCCTGCCGCGCTATTTCGATATACCCAACATAACGTGCATACCGTTGAGCGGAAACGGAAAAATTCGGAAGGTTCCGCGAACATAGGTAGAATACGTTTTTAACCAGCTTACGAAACAACATGTCTGCCAGCGCAGTGAATGTGAACCCCGGGCGTAACGTCGTCGTCGTGGGGACCCAGTGGGGTGATGAGGGCAAGGGCAAGATCGTCGATTGGCTGACGGACCACGCTCAAGGCGTCGTTCGCTTCCAGGGCGGTCACAATGCCGGTCACACGCTTATCATCGGCGGCAAGAAAACCATCTTGCGTCTGATTCCCTCGGGCATCATGCATCCCGGCGTGGCGTGCTACATCGGCAATGGCGTCGTGTTGTCGCCGGAAGCGCTGTTCAAGGAAATCGGCGAGCTCGAAGCCGCTGGTGTCGACGTTCAGAATCGCCTCTTCATTTCCGAAGCCACCACCCTGATCCTGCCGTACCACATTGCCATCGACCAGGGCCGCGAAGCGCGCCGTGGCGCGAGCAAGATCGGCACGACCGGTCGCGGCATCGGCCCGGCTTACGAAGACAAAGTAGCGCGTCGCGGTCTGCGCGTGCAGGATCTGTTCGATCCGGTCACGTTCGCGGAACGTCTGCGCGAAAACCTCGATTACCACAACTTCGTGCTCACGCAGTACCTCGGCGTCGCGGCAGTGGACTTCCAGCAAACGCTCGACACCATGCTGAGCTACGCCGACCGTCTGAAGCCGATGGTGACCGACGTGTCGCGCCGTCTGTACGACGAGAACGCCGCGGGTAACAACCTGCTGTTCGAAGGCGCGCAAGGCACCTTGCTCGACATCGACCACGGCACGTATCCGTTCGTCACGTCGAGCAACTGCGTGGCCGGTGCGGCCGCGGCAGGCGCGGGTGTCGGTCCGCAAAAGCTGAACTACATTCTCGGCATCACCAAGGCGTATTGCACGCGCGTCGGTTCGGGCCCGTTCCCGAGCGAACTGTACGACGCCGACAACGCCGCGCGTCAGGAAGCAATCGGTCTGGAACTGGCCAAGGTCGGCAAGGAATTCGGTTCGGTCACCGGCCGTCCGCGCCGCACCGGCTGGCTCGACGTCGCCGCGCTGCGCCGCTCGATCCAGATCAACGGCGTGTCGGGTCTGTGCATGACCAAGCTCGACGTGCTCGACGGTCTCGACGAAGTGAAACTGTGCGTCGGCTACACGGTCGACGGCAAGGCGGTCGATCTGCTGCCGCGTGGCGCAACGGAAGTCGCGCGCTGCGAACCCGTGTACGAAACCTTCGCGGGCTGGAAGGAAAGCACGGTTGGCATCAAGGAATGGGACAAGCTGCCGGAAGCCGCGCGTGCGTATCTGTCGCGCGTGCAGGATGTCGCGGGTATTCCGATCGACATGGTCTCGACCGGTCCGGATCGCGACGAAACCATTCTGCTTCGTCATCCGTTCAAGGTTTAAGCCATGGTTCAAGGTGTACCCATGATTGCGATGAAAGACCCGCGCAACGACGACAAGAACCTGTGGGTCGGCTGGGACGAATATCACCGGCTGATCGAACTGCTGGCGTTGCAGGTGCACGAGTCGGGCTGGAAGTTCGACAAGATTCTGTGTCTCGCGCGCGGCGGTTTGCGCGTGGGCGATCAGCTTTCGCGAATTTACGATCTGCCGCTGGCGATTCTCGCCACCAGTTCGTACCGCGAGGCGGCCGGCACGGAGCAGGGTGATCTCGACATCGCGCAATACATCACCATGACGCGTGGTGAATTGCAGGGCAACGTGTTGCTCGTCGACGATCTGGTCGATTCCGGCGTCACGCTCGCTCGCGTTCAGCAGCATCTGAAGGAGCGTTATCCGGCCATCACGGCGGTGCGTTCCGCGGTGCTCTGGTACAAGGGTTGCTCGAAAGTGAAGCCCGATTACCACGTGCAGTATTTGCCCACGAATCCCTGGATTCATCAGCCGTTCGAAGAGTGGGACACGGTGCGTCCGCACAACCTCGGCGCGTGGATCAAGCGTGGCATGGCGCAAGATCAGGAATCGTCGGCAAAGTAATTTTGCCGAACACTTTTGCCAGGACGCAGGCCGGCAATGACCGCTCGCAAATGGTTGATCCGGCCAGGCATGTCAATGAAGGAGCCCCATCGGGCTCCTTTTTTTATGCACCGCGCACACGTTGAGCGACGCGGCCGCGCGACGGGACACGGCGTACCGCCAGCCGCATCGGCGTGGACGGCCAAACGCAGCAGACGGCGTCAAATCGCAGTGCTACACTGCGCGGACCATCCACGTGGTGTATCCACAACAAGCCGGGCGGCGCTAGACGGGCAGTTTAGAATAGCGATCGTTTTTTTCCGCCCAGGGAACGGATTTCCTCGCGTTTATGACAGATAACAATCACGTGCACAAACAGCCCTTACCGTCCCTCGCGCTGGCTGCGATCGGAGTGGTGTTCGGCGATATCGGCACGAGCCCGTTGTATTCGCTGAAAGAGGCATTCAGCCCGTCGCACGGTATTCCGCTGACCGATCAATCGATTCTCGGGGTCATTTCGTTGCTGTTCTGGGCGATCGTGATCGTGGTCGGTATCAAGTACGTTCTGTTCGTCATGCGCGCCGACAACAACGGCGAAGGCGGCGTGCTCGCACTCATGGCGCTGGCATTGCGCTCTCTGGATCACAAATCGAAAATGGCCGGCCTGCTGGTCATGCTCGGCATCTTTGGCGCCTGCATGTTCTACGGCGACGCGGTTATTACACCCGCCATCTCCGTGATCTCGGCGGTCGAAGGTCTGGAGATCGCCGCGCCCAAACTTTCGCATCTCGTTCTGCCGTTGACCATGGTGATCCTCGTGTTGCTGTTCTGGATCCAGCGGCACGGCACGGCCATGGTTGGCCGCCTGTTCGGACCGATCATGGTGGTGTGGTTTCTGGTGCTCGCGGCGCTCGGCCTGTGGCACATCCTGCAGTCGCCGAACGTGATCCGCGCGCTCAACCCTTACTACGCGTATAGCTTCATGGCCGCGCACGTTTTGCAGGCCTACGTGGTGCTCGGTTCGGTCGTGCTGGTGCTGACTGGCGCCGAAGCGCTCTATGCCGACATGGGTCACTTCGGCGCCAAGCCGATTCGCATGGCCTGGTATTTCCTCGTGATGCCTTCGCTGGTGCTGAACTATTTTGGCCAGGGCGCGCTGCTGATGCACGACCCGAAAGCGATCGAAAATCCCTTCTTCCTGCTCGCGCCCGATTGGGCATTGCTGCCGCTCGTGATTCTGTCGACGGTCGCGACCGTGATCGCGTCGCAGGCCGTGATTTCGGGCGCCTATTCGCTCACGAGCCAGGCGATCCAGCTCGGCTACGTGCCGCGTATGAAGATCCTTCACACGTCGGAACTGGCGATCGGCCAGATCTACGTGCCGGTGGTGAACTGGATGCTGCTATTCATCATTTTGTGCATCGTCATCGCGTTCAAGAGTTCGGATAACCTTGCCGCCGCATACGGCATCGCGGTGACCGCCACCATGGTGATCACCACCATCCTGGCGTGCGTGGTGATGGTGAACGTGTGGAACTGGAACAAGCTGCTGGTGGCGATGATCATCGGCGCGTTCATGGTGATCGACCTCGGCTTTTTCGGCGCCAATCTGCTCAAGGTCGAAGAGGGCGGCTGGCTGCCGCTCGGTATCGGCGCGCTGCTGTTCTTCCTGCTCATGACGTGGTTCAAGGGCAGAATGATCGTCAAGGAGCGCACGGCGGCCGACGGTATTCCGCTCATGCCGTTCCTGCAAGGGCTGCTTGCGCATCCGCCGCATCGCGTGTCGGGTACGGCCATCTATCTGACCGGGAGCGACTCGCTCGTGCCGGTGAGCCTGCTGCACAACCTCAAGCACAACAAGGTGCTGCACGAGCGCACCATCTTCCTGACCTTCGTCACGCGTGACATTCCTTACGTGGAAGATACCGAGCGCGTGACCGTCAAGGTGATCGACGGCGGCCTGTATCTCGTGCGGGCTTCGTACGGCTTCAACGAAACGCCCGACGTGAAGGCCGTGCTGCTCGAAGTGGGTCGCACGCACGACATGACCTTCGAACTGATGGACACGTCGTTCTTCCTTGCGCGCGAAACGGTGGTGCCGACGCAATTGCCAGGGATGTCGGTGTGGCGCGAACGCGTGTTTGCGTGGATGCATCAGAACGCCGCGAAGCCGACCGACTTTTTCAGCATTCCGGCGAATCGTGTGGTGGAGTTGGGTACGAAGATCGAGATCTGAGTTACGCGGCATTCACGCCACGAACCGCCAACGCCTCATGCCGTATCGAGGCGCAAAAAAAGCCCACGCAATGCGTGGGCTTTTTTCATTTCGCGATTCGCGTTCGACATCGGCACATGACCTCAGCCATGCGTCGACGCGACGCGCGTACCGCTTACTTCTGCTTCAGTTTGGCGAAAGCTGCAGCCATGGCGCCGCCGGCTTCCGGTTCGCGCGAACGTTGCGGCTGGGCGCCGCGACCGCCGCCCGAACGACCCGCGTTGCCGCGATCCTGCTGCGAGCCGCCGCTGCGAACTGCTGCCGCGCCGAACTCGTCGTCCAGGCGCATGGTGAGCGCGATACGCTGACGCTTCACGTCGACCTCGAGCACCTTCACCTTGACGATCTGGCCGGCCTTGACCACTTCGTGCGGGTCCTTGATGAACTTCGTCGACATGGCGGACACGTGCACCAGACCGTCCTGATGAACGCCGATGTCGATGAACGCGCCGAACGCCGCCACGTTCGTCACGACGCCTTCCAGCACCATGCCCGGCGTCAGGTCGCTGACCTTCTCGACGCCTTCGCGGAATGTCGCGGTCTTGAACTCGGGACGCGGATCGCGACCCGGCTTTTCGAGTTCGAGCAGAATGTCGCGCACGGTCGGCAGACCGAAACGTTCGTCGACGAATTCCGCCGGCGACAGGCCGCGCAGCGCCTCACGATTGCCGAGCACTTCGCCGACGTGCTTGCTGATTTTCGCCAGCATGCGCTCGACGACCGGATACGCTTCAGGGTGAACCGACGAACGGTCGAGCGGATTCTCGCCATTGTTGATGCGCAGGAAGCCGGCGGCCTGTTCGAAGGTTTTATCGCCGAGACGCGGCACCTTGCGCAGATGCTCGCGCGACGGGAACGGACCGTTGGCGTCGCGATAATCGACGATGTTGCGCGCGAGCGTCGCGTTCAAACCCGACACGCGGGCGAGCAACGCCACCGACGCCGTATTCGCATCCACGCCGACGGCGTTCACGCAGTCTTCCACCACGGCGTCGAGCGAGCGGGCCAGTTCGCGCTGATTGACGTCGTGCTGGTACTGGCCGACGCCGATCGCTTTCGGCTCGATCTTCACCAGTTCCGCGAGCGGGTCCTGCAGGCGGCGCGCAATCGACACCGCGCCGCGCAGCGACACGTCCATGTCGGGGAATTCCTTCGCCGCGAGTTCGGACGCCGAATACACCGATGCGCCGGCTTCCGAGACCACGATCTTCTGCAGCTTGAATTCCGGATGACGCGCGATCAGTTCGCTGGCGAGTTTGTCCGTCTCACGCGAGGCCGTGCCGTTGCCGATGCTGATCAACTCGGCCTGCGTTTGCGCGCACAGGCGCGCGAGCTTGGCGATCGAGCCGTCCCAGTCGCGGCGCGGTTCGTGCGGATAAATGACGTCGGTTGCCAGCACCTTGCCGGTGCGGTCGACCACGGCGACCTTCACGCCCGTGCGCATGCCGGGGTCGAGCCCGATCACGGCCTTCGGGCCGGCGGGCGCGGCGAGCAGCAGGTCCTTCAGGTTGCGCGCGAACACGCGAATCGCTTCGTGCTCGGCTTCGTCGCGCAGGTTGGTCAGCAACTCGTTTTCGATGTGCGGTTGCACCTTGACGCGCCAGCACCAGCGGCACGCGTCGGCCAGCCACTTGTCGGCGGGGCGATTCTGGTTGGCAATGCCGAAGTGACGTGCGATCAGCGCTTCGCCCGGATGCGGCACCTGCGCGTCGAGTTCTTCGCCAAGCCCGAGCTTGACCATCAGCACGCCCGCGTTGCGGCCGCGGAACAGCGCCAGCGCGCGATGCGACGGCACGGTACGGATGGTTTCGGCGTAGTCGTAGTAGTCGCGGAATTTTTCTTCTTCCGCATTTTCCTTGCCTTCCACCACTTTCGACGACACCACGCCCTGGTTGAACAGGTAATCGCGCAGCTTGCCGAGCAGTTCCGCGGTTTCGCCGAACTGTTCCGAGAGGATGTCGCGCGCGCCGTCGAGAGCGGCCTTCACGTCGGCGACGCCTTTCTCTGCATCGACATAGGCTGCAGCTTCGGTTTGCGGATCGAGCAGGGGATTGGCCAGCAACGCGTCGGCGAGCGGCTGCAAGCCGGCTTCGCGGGCGATCTGCGCGCGCGTGCGGCGCTTGGGTTTGTACGGCAGATACAGGTCTTCCAGCACCTGCTTGCTGTCGGCACCTTCGATCGCGGCGCGCAGTTCGTCGGTGAGCTTGCCCTGCTCGTCGATGCTGGCGATGATCGTGGCGCGGCGGTCTTCCAGTTCGCGCAGATACAGCAGACGTTCCTCGAGATTGCGCAGCTGCGTGTCGTCGAGATTGTCGGTCACTTCCTTCCGGTAGCGGGCGATGAACGGAACAGTCGCTCCTTCGTCGAGAAGTTGCACCGCGGCCGCGACCTGGCGCGGCTGGACGGACAGTTCGGCGGCGATGCGCTGTACGATCTTGAGTGCTACGGTTTCCGTCATAAGGTCTTGGTGTTCCTGCTGCTCAATCAGAGGTCGCGCGCCGACGGCGCACTGGGCGCACCGCCTGAAGCCACGCGGTGAATCCGCGCCTGCCGCGCGCCCGGCATGCGCCGCACGAGCCGCGCCGGACGGGCGTGCCGCGACCAGGTTGCTGGAGCGGGGCATTTTGCCATAAATGCCAAAGGGCTCAACCGCAGGGTGATAGAATTTCGGGCATGTTCCGTTGACCCACTACGACGTTGCCGATCTCCTTGTCTCTCAACCGCCTGGGCTCCCGCTTGGTCTCTCGCTTGTCACAACCGCCGCTGTTTTCATTGCGCTTTTCAGTGCGCCTGCCGCTGGTTTCGCTCATCTCGTCGCGGCGGGTCGTGGTCGAGTCCGCGCCCGTGCCGGTGCTCGCAACCAGAGAGACATCGCTTGTATCGTGTGCCACGCGGCTGAGTCAGGCTGTTGCGGCGGCCGTCGTCGCGATGGCCGCGCTTGCGCTGCCTGTGTCCGCAAGCGCGCAAGCGCTCGGCGCTTCGGATGCAATGTCAACGAAAGCCGTGGGCGCGGCGGATGCGTCCGGCACCACGGCTAACGCCACCGATGCCGGCAACGCCACTGACGCGGCAGACGCAAACGAAGCCGCGTCGAACAACGCGTTCGACGCACGGCAAAAGGCGCTCGACCAGCGCACCGAAGAAAACAACTACCGCTACGGCGTGGCCGCGCACAATTGCTACAGCACGTTCTTCGTGAACCACTGCCTCGGCAAGGCGCGCGATGCGATGCGTGTCGTGCAGGCGGATATCCGCAAGGAACAACTCGCGCTCGACGGCGAGCAGCGTGCACAACGTGCCCGTCAGCGCGACGAACAGGCCGCGCTCAAGCGCGCGCAGGAAGACGCTGCCGCACCGCAACGTGCCGCCGACGACGCGCGCAACGCTCAGGCTTACGAAGACAAGCAACGTCAGCATCAGCTCGATCAGGCTCAACGCGCAGCCGAGGCGCCGCAGCGCAGCGCGAACGCGCAGGCCTATCAGGACAAGCAGCGTCAGCATGCGCTCGATCAGGCGCAACGTGGCGTGAGTCCGTCGCAAGCCGCCGCCAACCAGCAGGCGTACGATCAGAAGCAGGGCGATTTCCAGCGCAAACTCCAGCAGGCGCAGCAGCAGGGCGCGCAGAAAGCCGAGGAGCGCGTGCAGAAGCAGCAGAGTTTCGAGAAGAAGCAGGCCGACGCCGCGCAGCACAAGGCCGATGTCGAAGCGCGTCAGAAGCAGGCCGCCGAGAAAGCCGAACAGAAGCGTCAGGATCAGTTGAAACAGCAGCAGCAACTCGAACAGCAGCAGAAGCAGCAACAGGACCAGTAGTTCCGCCGTCGTCGGAACCTCGGGTTCGCGCGCTCGCTGGATGGGTTGCGGCAGCAGTGTGAAACGTAATGGCCGTAAATGGCCGTAGCGCGTTTCAGGCCGGACAGCAACCTCCGGCTTCGGGCTGTGCCATGCAGCGCGAAGCCGCTCACGAGAGGAGGCGAGCATGCGCGATCAACATCACGTCATCACCGCGGATACACTTCGCGATCGCATTCTGCAGCTGGAATCGGAGCACAGCGGGCTCGATCGGTTGATCGATCGGATCTCGAACGAGCCCGGCATCGACGACTTCGAGTTGCAGCGCCTGAAAAAGCGCAAACTCAAAGTCAAGGACACCATCATCTTGCTGCAATTGCAGCTCGAACCGGACGCACGCGCCTGAGTTCGCGGCCTGGCAGGCGCCGGGTCGCCCCGCGCGCACCGGACTTTGCAGGAAACGCTTGCCTTGAATTCTCCGCTTGAAACCTCATCCCGCGCCGCGCCCGACGGCGACGCGCCCGCCACCGGCACGGTCGCGGTGCGAGCGCCGGCGTCGCCGCTTTCCGCGGCATTGAATCCGCGCCGCATTGCCGAGCTCGACGAGATCTTCGCCGACAACGGTTTGCTGGCTCGCCAGATCGACGGCTACCGTTCGCGTGCGTCTCAGATCGAGATGTCGCGCGCCGTCGCCGCGGCCATGGAAGCCTCCGGTCGCGCCATGCCCGAGCCCGCCATGTTCGAGGCGCAGAAGCGGCCGGCACGGCGTCTGCAGGGCGCTGGCGCGGACGCATCCGCAGAGGCCGCCGAAGCCGACGAATCGTCCGCGCTGGACGGCAGCGAAAACACGCTGATCGTGGAAGCCGGAACCGGTACGGGCAAGACCTACGCCTATCTCGTGCCGGCCATGCTGTGGGGCGGCAAGGTCATCGTGTCGACCGGCACCAAGCACTTGCAGGACCAACTTTTCCAGCGCGACATTCCCACTGTGCGCGACGCACTCGCCGTGCCGGTTTCGGTCGCAATGCTCAAGGGACGCGCGAACTATCTGTGTCACTACTATCTGCAGCGCACCGCGGATAACGGCCGCCTGCCTTCGCGTCAGGAAACCTCGTATCTGCAGGACATCATCCGCTTCGCCAAGATCACGCGTACCGGCGACAAGGCCGAACTCGCGAGCGTGCCGGAGACGGCGGCGGTGTGGTCGATGGTGACGTCCACGCGCGAAAACTGTCTTGGGCAGGAGTGTCCGCATTACAAGGAGTGCTTCGTGATGCAGGCGCGGCGCGAGGCGCAGCAGGCCGATATCGTCGTGGTGAATCACCACCTGTTTTTCGCCGACATCATGTTGCGCGATACCGGCATGGCGGAGTTGCTGCCCACCGCGAACACCGTCATCTTCGACGAAGCGCATCAACTGCCGGAAACCGCCACGCTGTTCTTCGGCGAGACGCTGTCCACCACGCAGTTCCTGGAACTCGCGCGCGATTGCGTGGCCGAGGGGCTGGGTCATGCGCGTGAGGCGGTCGATTGGGTCAAGCTCGGTGCCACGCTCGAGCGCGCGGCGCGCGACGTGCGGCTCGCTTTCCGGGAAGACTCGGTGCGTCTGTCGATCGGTCAACTGCCGGACGATCATCCGCTGTTTCCGGCGCTCGAAACGCTGGAAACGGAACTCGACGCGCTGGCTTCCGCGTTGGCCGGTCAGGCTGAGCGTGCCGAGTCGATCGGTGCATGTCTGCGGCGCGCGCGCGAGTTGCAAGCGGTGTTGTCCGGCTGGACCACGCCGCCTACGCAAACCGAACGCGAAGCCGCGGAGACCGCTTCATCCGACGGCAAGGCCGAGCGTGCCGATCCGAATGAGAAAGTGCGCTGGATCGAAGTGTTCTCGCACACGGTCCAGTTGCACGAAACGCCGTTATCGGTGGCGCCGATTTTCGCCAAGCAACGCGCCGGTGTGCCACGCGCCTGGATTTTCACGTCCGCGACCTTGTCGGTGCGTGGCGACTTCACGCACTATGCCGCGCAGATGGGGTTGAACGCGAAGCGTTCGATGACCTTGCCGAGCCCGTTCGACTATCCGACGCAAGGCTTGCTGTACGTGCCGCGCAATCTGCCGCAGCCGTCTTCGCCGACGTTCACCGACGCCGTGTTCGACGCGGCCCTGCCGGCCATCGAGGCATCGGGCGGCGGCGTATTCATGTTGTGCACGACGCTGCGCGCGGTCGATCGCATTTCGGCCAAGCTGCGCGACGTGATCGATTCGCGTGGTTGGGACTATCCGTTGCTCGTGCAAGGCGACGCGAGTCGCACGGAATTGCTGGATCGTTTTCGCTCGTACGGCAATGCCATTCTGGTGGGCAGCCAGAGCTTCTGGGAAGGCGTGGACGTGCGTGGCGATGCGTTGTCGCTGGTGGTGATCGACAAGCTGCCATTCGCACCGCCGGACGATCCGGTGTTGTCGGCGCGTCTCGATGCGTTGACCAAGAAGGGCTTGAGTCCGTTCGCCGTGCATCAATTGCCGCAGGCGGTCATTACGTTGAAGCAGGGCGCAGGGCGTTTGATTCGCGCCGAGACCGATCGCGGCGTGCTGATGATCTGCGATACGCGTCTTGTCGACAAACCTTATGGGCGTCGTATATGGCAAAGCCTGCCGCCATTCAAACGTACACGCGAGATTGAAGTCGTGCGCGAGTTCTTCGAAGAGAAGAACGAAATGCCGAAGCAATAAATCTATTCAGCCAATGCCGTTGAAAAACGGCGCTTAAATGACAAAACGCCACGGATGTGAATCCGTGGCGTTTTGCTTTACTGCCCGGGAAATCGAAAGGATTTCCCGAAACAGTTTTCGCCCAGAGGCGAACCCTATGCGACAGCTTACTGGCTTGCGCCCGAAGCCGGAGCAGCAGCCGAAGCAGCAGCGCCTGCGTCCGAAGCAGCGGTCGTAGCCGAAGCAGCAGCGTCGCTCGCAGCAGCAGCAGCACCCGAAGCAGCAGCAGCCGAATCCGAAGCTGCAGCAGCCGGTGCCGAAGCAGCAGCAGCGTCGCTAGCAGCCGGTGCAGCGGCTTGGTCGTTGCTCTTGTTGCATGCAGCCAGTGCCACAGCTGCCAACAGGGATGCTACGAGGAGGGATTTCTTCATGATCACGTCCTTTTATGGTTAAAGGTAAGCAACAGCGCAAAATAATACCGGTAATGTGCTCCAACATCGACCTGGGCCGTTGGTGGAGACGCTCTTTTGACGAGCTAGAATCTTCCCTACGGCTTGGGCGGAAATTATATGCACTTTCGTACTGACAATCCATAAATCCGGGGTCAATACGTTGTCTTTCTCATACAAATTTTCACAGTACGGGGTATAGCAGGTAGGCGGAGTTACGCAAGCTCGCCTACTTGTATCCAGCCCGCACAATACCACTCGTGCAGCAGTGCTGTCACCGACGAATCGTGTGAGAGTGTTACAAAGCGTTTCGCACTCATACAGCGGTTATCAGCGAGTTCAAACAACCACTTTTTTGCGCCATCGAGTGACGTTTCCTCTCCATTTACGAAGAAAAAACGGCGGTTGTACAACAGATTAGTCTTGCGGTCGAGTCGAATACCTGACTTCGTTGCAAGAGCGATAAAACGGGCTTCGTTGAGCGGCTTTTGCGGCGGATCGAAGACGACACTCGGCTTGGGTTCGCTGAGATACGTGCCAAGGAACGACGCAATATCCTGCTCATTCCACTTCACTTGAGCAAGGATCGCGCCAACCCTTTCGATCAACGCCGCGGGCAACTCCGCCGGACGCTCGACCGCAGGCTGTTTCGGATCGCGATAGTGACCGCCCGCCGAGGTGACCGACTCGCCGCGCTCGGCCAGATGGTAGAGGAACTGCGAGGTCAGTTCGCTCGCGGAAGGCGCGCGAAAACCGATCGAACAGGTCATGCATTCGCCTTCCGCAATACCGTCGTGCGCGATATGCGGCGGCAGATAAAGCATGTCGCCGGGCTCCAGCAACCACTCTTCTTCCGGCTCGAAATGCTGTAAAACTTTCAAAGGAAGGCCGGGTTGGAGCGTCAGATCTTTCTGCGCGCCGATGCGCCAGCGGCGTTTGCCTTTGACCTGCAACAGGAACACGTCGTAGGAGTCGAAGTGCGGGCCGACGCCTCCGCCGTCTGTTGCGTAGGAGATCATCAGGTCGTCGAGACGCGCATCGGGTACGAAGCGGAAACGGTCGAGCAATGCGCGCGCGCGGTCGTCGTAAAGATCGACGCCCTGAACGAGCAGAGTCCACGCGCGCTGCCTGAGCGATGGCAATTCGTCGGCCGCGAACGGACCATGCTCCAGTTGCCATCTGTTTCGAAAGTGCGTGATCAGACGCGCTTCGACTTCGTCGCGATCGGCCAGCTCGAAGAACTCGTCGCGGGAAAGCGGCGCCTCGATATCCGGAATGGCTTGCCGGATCAGCAGCGGCTTTTTCTGCCAGTACCGGCGCATGAATTGCGACGGCGTCAGATTGCCGAGCAAAGGCGTGGGCGTGTCGGGCGAGGGCGGCAGAACAGGCTGCGCCTGCTTTGAAGCCGACGACGAATTACGTGCCGATACTGCTTCGGCCGGGTGGTCAGTGGGCCGCTTGGGCATCGTATAATGTGAGTTGTATTCTGGAGAATCGAATGAAAATCGCAAAGAACACCGTCGTGTCGGTCGCTTACAAGCTGTCGGATGCGCAGGGCAATCTGATCGAAGAGAGCGACGAGCCGATGGTCTATCTGCACGGCGGCTATGATGGCACGTTCCCCAAGATCGAGGAAGAGCTCGACGGCCACGAGGCCGGCTTCGAGACCCAGATCCAGCTCGAGCCGCAAGATGCGTTCGGCGAATACGATCCCGATCTCGTGAAGATCGAGCCGCGCGATCGCTTCCCGGAACCGCTCGAAGTCGGCATGCAATTCGAAGGCACGCCGGAAGAAGGCGATGAAGACCTCGATTCGCTCGTCTACGTCGTGACCGACGTCGCCGAAGACAAGGTCGTGCTCGACGGCAACCATCCGCTCGCAGGCATGGCGTTGCGTTTCGCGCTCACCGTGAAAGACGTGCGTCCGGCAACGGAAGACGAAATCCAGCACGAGCACGCGCATGGCGCCGACGGCCTCGAAGTTCTCGATGAAGACGACGAGGAAGACGAAGGCGACAAGTCAGGGCCCACGCTGCACTGAGCTTGCCGGCACGCCGTAGGCGCTTGAAGAAGCGCCCGGCGCACGCGGCGCGATGACCGGGGGCGGCGGTGCAGACATCGCCGGCCCGTACTGGCCATTGCCGTCACCGCCGCTCATACTGCCGCTGCCACCGCCGCCATTCGGTGACCCGTGCTGCGATGGCTGCTGCATCTCGGGCTGCTGCTGGTCGGACGGCTGACCCGGCGTCGGCAAGAGCGGCGGCAATTCGGAAGCTGGACCGAACGTCGGCACCGCCGGCATCGAGGCGGCCGGCTCTTCTCGCTGCATAGGCGTGATCGAAGACGGTGCGCCCGGCATTGGCATCTGCTTCGGCACGTCGCGAATGCTCACGCGGAACGGCGGTTTCCTGCCGAGGTCCGCTTCAATCTCAATCCATTGGTTCAGACGATCATGCGGCGCAAGCGCGACACGCGTGAGATTCGTCACCAGCACCCCTTTGTCATTGCGTAGCGGCTGATCGATCGTGAAGCCGGCGCTCGCGCGTTCGTCGTCGCAATGAATCACCAGCACCGGTCCGCGGAAAATCTGCGCGAGTTTGACGAGGCTGCGCTTGAATTCCAGGAAGCCGTCGCGTCGCGTGTTGCGTGCAAAACGCAGCCACGCAAAACGGTCGGGCCGTTCGTATCGCTCAGGATCGAAGTCGCCTTGAATGAACACGACGATCGCGCGCGCATCGCGTCGTTTCGCATATTCCGCAGCGTGTTCGAGCCAGAAAGCATTGGCGATCACGCGATCTTCGAACTCGCCGTTACGACCGCCCGCGGTCAGATAATGATTATTCGGGCTCGGCGCGTTCAGACCGACAAACACCGTATCGCCAACCTGCCAACGCACGTTCTCCCGATAGGGATGAAAGCGCGACACTTCGCTCTCGCGCGTCAACGGCAACGGGTTTTGTCCCATCGACGAAGCGTCGGTGAAAAACATCTGGCGCAGCAGATCGAGCCGTTCGACCGGATCGAAGCCACCGGCTTCGGTGGTGCCGCAATCGGCCCAGTCGTGCTGGCCCGGAATGAAGAAGAGGGCGGTGCGCGCGGTTTCGAGCAGCGCCTGGCGTCGTTCGTAAAGCGTGTCACGGCACGCTTCCTTCGCGCCTTTGAGATTGCCGTCGTAGACGATGAACGACACGTCGCGATCGCGGTTGATCGCCTCGATCAGACGTTGCGCGGACGGTTCGTCCGCGGAGCTTTGCATCGTGTTCGCGATGACGGCGAACGCGTATTGCGTGGATGCGGCATGAGCCGCCGTCGTTGCGGACGCGAACACACCGAGCGATATGGCGGAAGCGAGCGAGGCGCGCGCCAGTCGCGCGGCGAGATTCAGCGCCGCGCCTCGTGAGTGGCGCGGACGCTGCGAGGGCCTGTGTGTTTCAGCGGTCCGCATCCGGCGCGGCGGCCAGGTCATGCAGTTCGTACAGCAGATCGAGCGCTTCACGCGGCCGGAGGTCGTTCGGATCGAGCGCGCGCAGACGCTCGACGAGCGTTTCCAGTTCGGGCGTGAGCGCCGCCTGTGGCTTGCCGTCGTGCTCGTCGTCGGCGTCTTCGAGCAGCATCGGCAACGGTGCGGCGAACAGGTCGAGTTGAGGCGCGGGCTGCGCGGCCGATTGTTGTTCGAGGTGCGCGAGGTGCTTGCGCGCTGCGCGAATGACCGCGTTCGGCACACCAGCCAATTGCGCCACCTGCAGACCGTAGCTCTGGTTCGCCGGTCCTTCGTTCACGGCGTGCAGGAACACGATGCCGTGTCCGTGTTCGACGGCGGACAGGTGCACGTTGGCCGCGTGCGGAAACTCGGCGGGCAGTTGCGTCAGCTCGAAGTAGTGCGTGGCGAACAGCGTGTGACAGCCGTTGTGCGACAGCAGGTGACGCGCGATGGCCCACGCGAGCGCGAGGCCGTCAAAGGTGGACGTGCCGCGGCCGATCTCGTCCATCAGCACGAGACTCTGTGGCGTGGCGTCGTTGAGAATCGCGGCGGCTTCGGTCATCTCGACCATGAAGGTCGAACGTCCGCCGGCCAGATCGTCGGCCGCGCCGATGCGCGTGAAGATGCGGTCGATCGGACCGAAAGCCGCGCGCCGCGCCGGCACATAGCTGCCGACATACGCCAGCAGCGCGATCAGCGCGGTCTGCCGCATGAAGGTCGACTTACCGCCCATGTTCGGGCCGGTAATCAGCAACAGTTTGCGATCGACGGTGAGCGTGCAGTCGTTGGCGATGAACTGCTCGACCTGCGCTTCCACGACAGGGTGACGTCCTTGTTCGATCTCGATGCCGGCGTCTGCCGAGAACGTGGGCGCGACCCAGTCGAGTGCGCGGGCGCGTTCCGCGAAGGCCGCCAGCAAGTCGAGTTCGGCGAGCGCGGAGGCGACACGCTGGCAATCGGGAATGAACGGCAGCAGCGCCTGCAACAGCGCGTCGTACAGCGCGCGTTCGCGGGCCAGCGCGCGTTCCTGCGCCGACAGCGCCTTGTCTTCGAACGTCTTGAGTTCGGGCGTGATGTAGCGCTCGGCGTTCTTCAGCGTTTGACGGCGGCGGTAGTCGTCCGGCACTTTGTCCGTTTGACCGCGCGTCACTTCGATGTAGAAGCCGTGCACCTTGTTGTACTCGACACGCAGATTGCCGATGCCAGTGCGCGCCCGTTCACGCGTTTCGAGGTCGATCAGGAACTGCCCGCAGTTCTCGGAGATATCGCGTAGCTCGTCGAGGTCTGCGTCGTAACCACGCGCAATCACGCCGCCGTCGCGCACCATCGCCGACGGCTCCTGCGCAACCGCGCGCTGGAGCAACTCCACGCACGCCAAGGGCGGCTCCAGCGACGCGTCGATACGTGCGAGCGAATCCGCGTTCGACGAAACGGCGGCGAGTTGCGCGCGCAGTTCGGGCAGCGCGATGAACGTGTCGCGCAGGCTCGACAGATCGCGTGGTCGCGCCGACAGCAGCGCGAGGCGTCCTGTGATGCGTTCGATGTCGGAAATTTGCCGCAACGCTGCGCGCAGCGAATCCACGCTCGTGCCGGCCGGCGCATCGAGCAGCGCGCCGATTGCCTGCTGACGCGCCTGCGCCACGGCCGATTCGCGCGGCGGATGATGCAGCCAGTGACGCAGCAGCCGGCTGCCCATGGTCGTGCAGCAGGTGTCGAGCAGCGAACACAGCGTGGGCGATTCGGTGCCGCGCAGCGTTTCCGTGAGTTCGAGATTGCGGCGCGTGGCCGGGTCGAGGCCGATATATTCGGACTCGTATTCCACTTTCAGGCTGCGCACATGGCGCAACTGCTGACCTTGCGTGGCCGCCGCGTACAGCAGTAATGCGCCGGCCGCGCCGCAGGCGCAAGTCAGCGAATGCGCACCGAAACCGTCGAGTCCCGCCACTTCCAGCTGATCGCACAAACGCTGCGTGCCGGACGTGATGTCGAAATGCCAGACCGGTACGCGGGTGAGCGCGCCGGCGTTGACGGGCGGTGTCCAGCTCGCGGCGTCGGCGGGGGAGTCCGCCACCAGAATCTCCGCCGGACGAATCCGTTCCAGCGCGGCCGCGACCTGGTCCGGTGCGACTTCGGCGAGACGCAATGCGCCGCTCGCCAGATTCAGCCAGGCGAGTCCCACGCTGGTCGCGACACCGCGACGATTGTGCGCCACGCACATCGCCATCAGGTAGACGTCGTTTTTGTCCGAGAGCAGGGCGGCGTCGGTCAGCGTGCCGGGTGTGACGACGCGCACCACCTTGCGCTCGACCGGACCTTTCGACGTGGCCGGATCGCCGATCTGCTCGCAGATCGCCACGGATTCGCCGAGCTTCACGAGCTTGGCGAGATATTGCTCGACCGCGTGATGCGGCACGCCCGCCATCTTGATCGGATTGCCCGCCGATGCGCCACGCTGCGTGAGTGTCAGATCGAGCAGACGCGCGGCTTTCTCTGCGTCTTCGAAAAAGAGTTCGTAGAAGTCGCCCATCCGGTAGAACACGAGCGTGCCCGGATGGTCAGCCTTGATGCGCAGATACTGCTGCATCATCGGCGTATGTAACTTCTCGCTGCCCCCAGTCTGGTGGGCCTCTGCGACCTGTAAAGCCTTGTCCATCCTGCTCCTCGGGCAGTTTGCCCATACTTACTTAGACGCCAGAAAGCGCCATAACACGCCAGTACATTCCGTTCTCCCGTATAGGTTTATTCTCGTGGTATCGTTGAACCTATACCGAGTCAGCGTGGGACTGAATCGGGAAACCTATACCGAGAAAATGAAGAACTTCGACCCTAGAGCAGCAAAATTGTTGCCCGCTGGGCAGCACATTCTAATTGATGGAGCGCCTGGTCTGCGGCTTATCGGAAGCGCCAGCCGCAAGACTTGGACATACCGCTACCGCACCCCCGAAGGACGACTCGGCCAGACCAAGATTGGCGAGTGGCCGAGCATGAGCGTGGCCGCTGCGATCGCCGCATGGGAGAAGTTGCGCGCGGCTCGGGATAGTGGCGCAGACCCGGCCGCCGAACGACGTACGGCTCGCACAGCGGGCTCCGAGGATGCGACTAAGGCCGGTGGCTCACCGAAGGTTGCCGACGTGCTGCGCGACTACGTGCATGGACACGTCAATGTGCATCGCAAAGAGAAGGGCGCGGCTGAAGTGCGCCGCATGTTCGCGAAGATGGTTCCTGAGAAGCTGGCCGCGAAGGATGCGGCTTCGCTGACGCGCCGTGATGCTTTCGACCTGATTAAGTCGCACGAAGGGATACCGGTGCAGGCCGCGAAGCTGAAGGCGGAGATTGGCGCGGCTTGGACCTACGCGCTGGATTCGGGCAGGCTCCCTGACGATACGCCGAACCACTGGCGAGACATTCTCCGCGGCAAGCTGCGATCCGCTGGCAAGATCGTGGCTGGTGAGAAGGTGACCACGAAGCGAGTCCTGAGCGCGACCGAACTCAGCACGCTGATACCGTGGCTGCCGAACCTGTCGCGGCTCTGCGATGACATTTTGACCTGTTACCTGTGGAGCGGTTTGCGGGGCAGTGAGATATGCGCCATCGAAGGCAAAGAGGTCTCAGAGGAGTCAGACGGGCTCTGGTTGACCATCCCGAAGGCCAAGACGAAGAACGCGAAGCGAGCCCACGCAACCGACATGCGGACGCCGCTCGTGGGTCGTGCCGAGACCATCATTCGGCGCAGGATGGGCGTGCATGGTAATGGCTTCCTGTTCCCAAGCGAGAAGGGCGGCCACGTCGAGCAGAAAGTAATACAGACGGCCGTTTGGTTTCACATGCCCCACTCGAAGACGCGGCCGAACTGGGAGCGCCCGCGGCTGCCGGTAGAAAAATGGTCGCCGCACGACCTCAGAAGATCGGTGCGGACCATCCTTGCCGCGATGGGCTGCCCGTCGGAGGTGGCAGAGGCGATCTTGGGCCACGTCCCGCCCGGGATTGTGGGTGTGTACAACCGGCACACCTATGACCAGGAGAAACGCGAATGGCTCGGGAAGCTATCCGCGCGCCTTGAGGAATTGACCGCTGAGCACGTCAAGACCTTGGTTGCGAAACCTGAGTAGCGCGAGCAGGCCGATAGGCGGGATTCCGCCTGTCTTGCTAACCACTTGTATTGATTCAAATACAGGAATTCCTGTAATTGCGAGCTATGCAGCGCGGCGCTGGCCCGCGTTGTGTGGCGGGAGCATGTCAGCGACCTCGCGCGACTCTGCCCATTGCTCCACTTCACGTACAAGCCACGCGACCCGGCGCGTGCTTACGGCGCGAGGCTTCGGGAAGCCGCCTTCTTGAACGAGCCTCTGTACACCGCGAGGCGATAAGGACAGTACTGCAGCGACATCCTCAAGCCCGTAGAAAATTGGCCTGATGTGTGAGCGGGGCGCGGGCTCGCCTTCTGAGTCACCATCCCCGCTCGTCGGTTTGCGTGCCGAAGTGCGGCGTTGCGAGCGCGGCGTGCGTGGTGTGGGCGTGCTGCGAAGGTTAGCGTGGCTTTCGCTGGCGCCGCCGCCCGAGGACGAGGCCATCAATTCAGAGCGGTAGGCGAACAGTCCGCGTGAAGTTTCCGAAAGGCTGGGCTTGCGGCTTCTGCTGCGCTGGCGGGCTGTGCTGCGGCCCATGAGGGCGTCCATGTCGAAGAAGAGGGTCATGCTGCGCTCGTTGTGATTGAGAGCCGCCATTCTGCTGCAACCTCCGATTAATGTGGCTGCACTAAATGCGACGGGACCTATTTTCGAACGCTTGATTTTTTCAATCTGCTTTATCCACCCGATAGATTATGTGCGCCGAGCAGATATTGGCATATTCAATGGTAATTAGGTAATGCAATTTCTGCCTATTTTCGAATAAAAGAATTTCTGCGTCGAAAGCAGAACATATATTCGACAAGGGATTTGTGCCGTTATATCTGCGCCGCGCGCAGACGCTGAGCCTTATCTGGTGGGGATTTGCAGGACATACTGTGCTAGACGCTGATTCGGAGGCGCGTAATAATGCGGCATGGCGTCGCGGAATAGACGCCAGAAAGGACGAAGCCCCCAAGGTCTCGCGAACCAGAGGGGGCTTCTGTACCGAACCGTAATCAGCGGCATCGGCGATGTACAACGATCAAGTGAGATATTAGCCTCTCGCAGTAGTTGTTTCAAGCATCGCTGGTGCCGTCTTTTAAAAAAGGCGAGCATCTTGCATCAAGTATCAATTGGAATTGTCTCCGACTACATTCAGAACTGGAAGGAGATTATTTGCCCGAGCACCCGTTCGCGCCGCTCCGAGCGCTTTTCGCTCGTCGTCTGCCGCGTCGTCGAGCGCCGCTATGCATCCATCCACCAGGCCAACCTATCCGCCGATGTTGGCGGCGGTTGCGCTGCCGATGCGACAGTCGGCGAGAGTGCGCCCGCGTCAGCTTCATCGTCGTCCGACGACGGCGATGACGACGGCGGCGACCCCGACTCAGACCCTCCCGCGCTTTCCCCCTCCGAATTCGCCCGCCAATCTGCTGCATTCCGCATGACCAAGACCGGCGTCCCCGGCATTCGCTTCGATATCCCTTCCGCTTCGTTCCGTGCGTCGTATGCGCCGCACGGTAAGCCTGTCCGCCTCGGCTCGTTCCTGTCGATCGACGCGGCCGTGCTTGCGATCAAGGCGGCCTATTACGCTGAAAGCGGGGTGCCGGCATGAGCATCATTCGCGCACCGCGCCCGCAATCCAACTTCTACCTGCTCGACAAGAAAATCAGTGAAGACTCGCGCCTCTCATGGGCTTCGCGCGGGATGCTGATTTTCCTGCTTGGCAAGCCTGATCACTGGCGCGTGAGTGTGCAGGCGCTCGTGAATGAGACTGCGGAAGCCGCCATGCCGAGCAAGCGTGACGCCGTGTATCGCGTCCTGGGTGAGTTGCAGGCGGTCGGCTATATCACGCGCTCTCAATCAAAGGGCAACGGCGGCACGTTCGGCGGAGTTGACTACCTGGTCTCTGAGTTCCCGGTAGATCCGCTTACGGAAAACACGGAAGCGGCGCCGCTTCCAGATTCACCGCTTCCGGCTCAACCGTATGCGGTTCAACCGGATACGGACGAACCGCATACGGTAAAACCGACACAAGTAAGTACTGATTCTAAGCAAGGATTTATCGTAGCTAGTATTGAGAGTAGCAATGGCGGCCCTGCGGGCTCGCTCGACCTGTTCGGAGACGCGCAGCCCACCGCTCCGGAAAAGAAGACGGCAGCACCGACCGCGAAGAAGACGAAATCCGAAGCATTCGATGTGAAGTCGATTCTGCTCGCCGCTGGTGTTGATGAGCAGGTCGCTATCGACTGGCTTGCGCTTCGGAAGAGGAAGCGCGCTGATGTGACGCCGACGACCATCGATGGCGCGAAGGAAGAAGCCCACAAGGCCGCGATGACACTGAACGACTTTTTGCGCGAGTGGTGCGTGCGTGGCTCCCAAGGGCTCAAAGCCGAATGGATCAAGGGGAATTCCGGTGCTGCGCAGCGCGACGGCTTCATGACGCCGCAGGAGCGCAACCGCGCCATCAGTGCGGAGAACGAGCGCGCGTTCCTTGCAGACATGGGCATGCATCATTCGAATGACCCTTTCACGGTTGAGATGGAGCACTGATCATGCGTGTCGAAGACGCGAAGGAGTTCACCGCATCCTTGAATCTGTGCTGCTCGACGCTGCGCCAGCCTCTGCCGGCGAAGGATGAGCTTAAGTTTTGGTTCAAGCTGCTGGGGGCGTATAGCATCGAAGATGTGAAGGCGGCACTGATCCAGCACATGAGCGAAAGCCGGTACGCGCCGGTGCCGGCCGACGTGATTGGTCGTGTCGATCAGCGCATTGACGCGTGGCTCGGGTCGCACGAAGCATGGGCGGTCGCGAAGCTGGCACATGACCAGCGGAACACGGTCGTCACGTGCAAGGAAATCCAGGAAGCTTTGGATGTAGTTCGCCACCTCCTCGACGAGGGTGATCGCTACGGCGCGTCGAACGGCTTCCGTGAGGCGTACGAGCGCATCTCGTCGGTGAGTCGCAAAACGCTGGCGGTTCCGCACTGGTACATCTCGGCTGGGTTCGACAAGGAGCAGCGCGAGCAAATCACGCAGAAGGCGGTGAACGAGGGGCGCATTGCGTTGGCCGATGGCCGCGCCGTGTTTCCGCTGCTAGCGGGCCCTGGCGATGACGACACGATTGACGAGGAGACCGCAGCCAAGGGGCGCGAAAAGATCGCGGGCTTGCTCGCCATGCTGGGCAAGCCGAAGGCCGACACGCCGCGCGACAAGGCCCCGGAAATCTCCGAGGCTGAGCGTCTGAAGGCGGAGCAGCAGCGCCGCGTGGATGCGCTTCTCGCCGACCAGGCGCGCCGCCGCGAACTGGACGAGCGCGAGGCCGCCATTGCTGCGCGCGAGGCATCGCTTGCGGGAGGCGTCGTATGAGCGGGCGCACTGGATTCTACTTTGCCAAGAGGCTGATCGACCGATACCGCAACCGCGAGAAGTTGACGCAGCACCAGATCGAGTTCGCGCTCGCCGCGATTGAGCAGGTCCACAGTCGCCGCGCGATTCATGGCTTGGCTACTTTTGAGTTCGAAGACGAACAACGTCTGCGTGAAAAGGTAGCGGCGCGCTAAACCGAACGTCAATCACCGAGCCCGCGAGCGGCCCCGCAGCGCGGCTCGCGGCATACGCCGAAGGGCTCGGGTGAGGGTGGCGAGCGAAAGCGGCTACAAAGACCTCTGAACAATTCTGCTTTTGGAAGAGCACACTATGACGAACACAGCACACAACGAACCGACGTACGCATTAACTCACTGCCTGAAGACTCGCGGGATCGAGACGAAGCCAGCGGACTTGAATCGCGTTTTGCATGCAGCCGGTGTTGCTAGCCAAGGCGTTCCGCGCGAGCGGCAAGGACCCGAGCAAGGTGAGGCCCCATCGGAAGCTGGGGCAGGCCGGCGATGGCTTCGCGGTTGAGATCGAGAATGACCGCGCCCCTGAGTCGGTGGTGCAATACGTCGAAACCCGCTTTGACGACCTGCTCGAATATTTTGCCCCGACGATTGACGCGATGGCGCGAGAGGGCGAAATCAAGCCGGCGGTGCGCGATGCAGCGAAGGGTGCCGAATACCGCGCCGCATTCGAGGCGGCTCAGCGCCAACGCGAGGAGGCGGCAGGCCGTCAGGAAGTGTTCTAGATCTGTCGGATCGGCTACGACCCATCGCATTGAGCCCGCCAGTGAGCGGGCTTTTTTGCATCCGCACAAAGCCATGATGAAGAAATTTTTCGTCCACCAATTCCCAATATTCAACAAGGAAAAGTGGCTGAGCGGAATCACGCGAATCGCCCGGAAAGCCCCGCCAGATAGCCGTGACCAAGTTTGGAGTGTTCGGTCGTGACGCGAATGTGTGAGTGTCTTCTAACGAAAGGAACACTCATGGAATTCCTGTCACTTCCCGCCGCCGCCAAACACGTCGGCCTGTCCGTTTCTACCGTTCGCCGTCTTCACGCGCAGGACGGCAAATTTCCGAAGCCGCACCGTCACGGCGATCAGGAGACCGGGCATTTCCGCTTCGCCGTCGCCGATCTCGATGCGTGGGTATCCAAGACCCGTCCGCAAGGTGCTCGCCATGGCTAAGAAAACCAACTTGGTGCGCGCCGACTACGACGGTCAAGAGGTGCAGTTCACACCCGCTGCGTGGATCGACGCAACGGCTGCCGCAAAGCGCTTCAACAAGCGCCCGAACGACTGGCTCGATCTGCCGTCAACGAAGGAATACATCGCCGGATTGGACGCCGATTTGAATACCGGAAAATCTGGTATTTGGTTTCGCACGATGCGCGGCAAGAATGGCGGCACGTGGTTGCACCCGGAACTGGCCGTGGAGCTTGCCCGCTGGCTCGATGTTCGTTTCGCGATCTGGTGCAATCGTCAGATTCGCCTGCTGCTGACCGGCAATCATCCGCACTTCGAACACGTTCTCCTGCGCCACGCTACTGCCGCATCGAACAAATACCTGCGCGCGATGGTGGAGCGTGTGCGCGATGCCGACGGCAAAGAAACGAAGGCGCACCACTACATCAACGAGTGCCTGCTCGTGAATTTCGTAGTGTGTGGCGAGTTCGTTTCAATCGACCGTGACGCGCTGCCGATGAAGGTTCTCGACTTCCTGGCTGAAGCCGAGGGCTATAGCGCGATGCTGTATGCCCGCGGCAAGTCGCGCGAGGACCGCATCAAAATGCTGATCAAGTTCAAACAGAAGTGGATCGACAAGAATGGCGAACTGCCTGCAATCGCCCATGCTGATCAGCCAAAGCTCGAAGCCCGCACAATTGGCAAGCAACTGGCGGCCACGCCGAAGCGCATGCGCCTGGACTTGCGCGAGCAGGCAGAGCGGGATAACGCCCTTCGCTAGCGCCATCGACGCGGCGGTGCAAGTACGGGCCGCTGTGCGAAATTACGAAGTAGACGTTTTCGAACGGGCCGAAAAATATAGTTCAAATCTATTGACGTAGCTCGATTATGCCTCTGGCACTGGTTCCCGCAGATCTATTCTGCGCACCGCGCATATGCTGCACGAAAACGTACTTATTCTGTTTTCTGGGAAGTTTTCAGTGGTTTCGTTTTCTGGCTAAATTCGGGTGTGCCGTCAACAACCCAATGGAGCAGACAAGATGCAGCGCAAACATATCCACCTTCCAGATGCTCTCGACGCCCGCGTAAAGGTGGCCGCAAAGCGTCTTGAGATGTCCATCGCCGAGTTTGTCCGCCGCGCTATCGAAGCGATGCTCGAAAAGAATGGCGGCTAAGCAGTAGCAGTACGGTTGCAGGAACGGACTCCCCGGTCGAAGTGGTTCCTATAACTCAAGTAGTACTAAGGGTGATCTATCATGGTAAAGAAAAATTCTGCAGCAGTGATCGAAAGGATGCTTCGCTTTGGCCGCAACGAAATCGAAGGTGGTGGCGCGCATATGGGACGCCGCAAGACGCCGGTAAGCGTGATCTACCCGCCGAGCGGCAAGGTGATCCGCTTTGTTAAACACGAGCACATGCTGCGCCCGGTGTCAATCGACATTGCTCGCGCGCTGGTGCCGAATAGCGATGGCTACTGTTCGAACGGCAACGAAGAACACTTGCTCATTGCGAACGGCAACGGCTGGGATGAGCTTGGCGTGGCGCTGACGCTCGAAGGTGCTTTGTACATCGCGAATAACATCCATATGCGCAAGGGCGTGCGCGTGCCGCAGTCGGATATCGAATGCATGCGCGAGTTCCTGGTGAAGAACATGGTCCGGTGTGAGTGGGAGAATCAACCAGACTTCACGCACGAATTCGGTGATCGCGACGAGGTGTGCGACGAGTTCGGCGAGGACCGCGCCGCAATATGCAAGTTGTACACCGCAGCCGAGCGCGAGAATGCGAAGATCAAGTCGGGCCACGTGTTCAATGCGGACCTGAAGGTATCGCACGCACGCACTGGCAGCCGCCGCGTTTTCGACCGCGACGAGGTAGCAGACCGCGCGATGGTCGTGTTCGAATGGGAGCAGCGCGTTATTGCAATGCGCGAGCGTGCGATGTACCTGGTGCGCCTCTATAAAGCCCGCTGGGATATCGTCCGCTGCGATTTCGCAGACGAAAGGCTGGTGGATTTTTCGTGGCGTGGTCACGGTGCTTACCTGGATGCGAAGCGCCAGTTGAAGCTGGCCCGCGCCCGCATGGCGACTGCCTGCATGGGTCACGCAAAGCTGATGGCAGGCAAGCCCGCGTAACGCCACATGCCCCGGTTCGCCGGGGCGCCTCAAGGAAATTCTCATGCAAGCGATATCCATCCCCCGCGCCCTAATTGCGCTGCGCAGGCGTTCCATGCGGTTAACCGCTGACCTTGCCAGCGTGCAGCGCAAGATGCGCAAGTGGCGTCTTCTGCCGCACGCGAGCCAGGTCGCTCTGGGTTCCTATAAAGCAATCCTCGGCAACCAGATAGCGGAGATTGGCGCTGCGTTGATCGAGGCGGGAATTGCGCTGGTGCGTGTCGGTGATCTCATCGACTCGACAATGACGGTGCAGCAGCGCGCCGCGCTTATTGGTGCCAATCGCCGTGGCGAGCCGCTGCCCGGTCAAGCGAGGTTTCTCGATCTGATCGCGGCCGGACTTGAGTCGCCGAAAGGCCGTCGCGGACGCGCGCAGTGCGGTGCGTTGTTCCTGTTGTATGCAGCCCTATCGGGTGCCACTATGCATGCGGAGAATGAGCGCCAGCAGCGGGCGCAGCAGGCCGAGTCTGAATCGCGGATCGCCAGGCGCATCGCTATCAACGGCGGCCACGTGTTCAAGGCGCCCTTAGGAATTCACTGACGCCCAGCGCACCAAAAGAAAAAGCCACCAGTGCATCGGTGGCTTTTTCGTTTTGGTGGCGCGGTTACTTGCGGCGCTTGGGCAGATCAGCTGGATCATTCGCCTCGTCAATGCGGTCGCGAATCCATCCTGCGCCGCCGAGTCTGCGGCACTTCTCCCAGCGGGCATCATCCATGCGCACTTGGCGCGGCGTCATGGCCTCGCCATCCGGATTGAGCGTCGGCCGCCCCATCTTCCGGTCCGCGTCCTCTAGGTGTTTGGGTTTCGTAGTCATGCTGCGATCATACATGAAGTTACGTAGCTACAAATATTTTGAAAATGACTTGCATTTCGTAGCTACGTAAGTCTATGATCCATTCCATCGCAGCACACAACACGAAACCCGGAGCTAGCAATGCACGCAGTCTCAGCCGTCAATAAAAATTCGATCGTCCGGCACGTCTTGCTGGGAACGCCGGCGAGCACGCTGCTCATCGGCATAGAAGCCTTGGAAGTACAGGCTTTTCTGTTTTCTAGAATTGAACGGCTCGCGGACGACGAAGTCGCTGAGCTTGTGCGATTCGGCTACCGGGCTGCGGCTGAAGCAGTTGCCGCTTGCCACGCGCTCGCTGACGAGTACGACGACATTGGGGCATTCGACTGTTTATCGCGTGTTGTGAGCGGACACCGCATCGCAAAAAATTTGCTCTTGGCGATTGTCGAGCTTGCCGACGTTGACGTTGCCAAGCAGGCGCAACTCGGAGTCACCCTCGCGATGTCGGTCCTTGACGACTTGGGCGCGTAAGCGCTGATCTGCCGCGACAGCTATTTAATTTTCTCGTGTCGTGCGAGGAGTTTTCATGTGGATTTACCTTCGCCTATCGCGTGCGTTGATCCCCACGTCGCCCGACCGCTGAGTTTCACCGGTAGGCGTCTCGCTATCCATGTTACCGGGTCAAAAACCGCTTTCTGGATGTTCACGCCGATCAGCAAGAAGCTCCATGATTTGTTGCACGCCATCGATGCTGTATCGTTTCCCGTAAGTCGTTGGCGCTGTCTTGTCATAGAGCGACCATCCCTGCATATCGCAAAAAAAGTTTTCGTCGATTAGAAACTGTTCCGCCTCAGCCTTCGACAGTTCCGCTGGCGCGCTCCACAACTCCCACCATTCAGGACCGCCTTTTAGTGACCAGCAGTCACTGGCATCCTCACCGTACTCGTCAACGTAGTCTGAACCACGGCTGTACTTAACTTTCAGCCTGTGTTGGTCCCACCTTATGGCTGCGCGCTTGAGCTTGTCGATGTCATCGGAGAACAAAGCTTCCTGGAACGTCAGGCCCCAGCAGGAAGACGGCTCGTGATTCATAGGCCAAGAGAGCAGCGCATAACGCGGCGCAGCGTCACTCATTGCGTAGGTCGCAAACTCTTCAAACGTTTGAAACTTAGTTTTCTCGACAATCATATGGGCGTCTCGGCGGCGACAATGTCAAGACATGATAGCGAAGAGAGTTTAGTTTTTAGAGCGTCATTGTCAGCGCGATGCAACTGAAAGCAAAAATTTCGAATATTGCTTTGTGGGCATACCGAATAGACTTGCGCTCAGCGGACATTGGGGTACTGAACGACAGACGACCGAGATGACGGACATAGTCACGTTGAGTATCTCGTGAGTTTCGACTCTTGCTGGTTAGTCGACCCTTCGGTGATCTGTCGTGAGAGCAGTCGTAGCGATTTTGTTGATGGCCGCCTGATTCGTCGCTGCACTCTGACCGAGATGGCCGTTTGCTGGCCTGACACTTTCCTCGCGCACCACTCTGGTTCGGATTGCTGTATTCGACCGAATCTAGACGGACCTAGACGAGCGTCTAGACGAGCGTTCGTGATGCCATCCTGACGCCATGGAGGATTGCTATGGCAAAGGCCAAATTGACGCCCGAGCAGTGGACTGAAGCACGCCGCGAGTGGGAAAGCAGTCCACTGACGAGCTATGCGACTGTCGCTGCTAAGTTTTTAATTTCTAAGGCACTTGTGGGCCAGCGCGCGGCTGCCGAGAATTGGCAGAAGGCTATCGGCGTGGACCTGCACCCGAGCACTAACACTGCGGGCGGCCGCGTCGAAAATTTACAGGAGCGCGGTAGATCAGGCTATGTGGGCCGCCGTCTAGACTCGTCTATTCAGGCTTTGAAGGGGGGAACCGACGTGTTCGCGCAGCCGGCTGCGGCGGAGGAGGGAGCATCGGATAAAACTCCTTCCCCGAGCGCCTATGCCGACGAAATTTATATCCCTGAGGGTCTCGATGCAGATGAGCGAGAGGAGTTCGTCAAGGCCGAAATCGTGGGCCGCCAGAAGGCGATTAACGCACGACACCTGAAAGAATTGCAGGCGACTCGCGGCAAGGTATATGCGGCGATCAAACGGCTCGAGGAAAGGGATGGTGCGGGCGGTGCACTGGCGGCGCAGCGTATCGTGGCTGCGCTTCTCAAACTGCAGGAGGGGGAAATGATTACAGAGCTTGAACGCGTGCGGTTGTCGCTTGGTGAGTTCGCCGGCAAGCCTGCAGGCCCACGTCCCTGCAGGATCGTCGTGCACATGCAGCCCGGCAAGTCCATCGGCAGCGGCGTGAAGGCAATCTACGGCTCGAATGCAGTAGTAGTCGACGGAGAAACGACATGAACGCGAAACAGAAACGCGAGCGTTTGGCGGCCGGTATGCGCCGCATTGATGCGATGCTGTCGGAGCGCGGGATAGTTCATCCATCATTGCTGGTTGAAGCGCAACGGCGCGCAGAGGCCAGCGTGCCCGTACGCATCGTCGATGTAACTCTTACGTATCGGAGCGTTACGGCGGCGGCGCATGCGGCTGCTGATCGCGATTTCGACGCCGGCGCACACTTTGCGCATTGGGATGTATTCGATACGATGATCGAAGAGTAGGGCGACTCGTCCCGCGGTTGACTTCGGGAATTCGCTTAAACGGATGACACGCTGGGCAATGCTGGGGGATCGACACTCACGCCAACGTGCCCTCTCATTCTTCGAGGACACTGAAGCATCGCCATTGTTGACAGCGGATTAACACCTTGCCTCCGTTAGCGCGGTCGCAGCTTCGAATGGAAGCTATTGACGCGAGTGAATGGGTCTTCGTGTTCCATACGAGGATACAAATATTTTTCCTGCGTCGTTTTTACTAGTGACGGTTACGCCGCTGCCGTTACGATTTTTAGGTTAAGTCCCATAGCATCCGGCTTGATATCGGACCATTTTTATCTCGTGACGCGGCCCATTGATAAGGCTTGCGCGGCCTAGCAGTCGCCCCGCAGTACTGCGTTGGTACTGTGGGGCGTGGTCCATCGTTAAGCGTCAGCCGCTTAGGTTTTGGGCAGATTGCCAACAACTCCGGCCTTCATCGCTTCTGCTATTAGAACAACCATGGCCGGCATAGACGCCTTCTTATCAATAACGCAGTTCAGAACTTGCGACTCATCTGCTTTGATTAGACGAAGGTGTCCGATAGCCATCGCTAACATGACCTCGGTCAGCGCCTCTCCCGTTTCGTTAATCATTGAAATAATGATGTTCCGCATATGACCGCTGAACGCGTCATTGTCGGTAGCGACAAAATTCAATTCGTCACCGCTACATGCCCTAAGAATTGAAGCCTGAATCACTCCATCGTTGAATCTGACAAAATTTTGGGGGGAGATGACGCGCCGCGCGTATTCACTACAACGCAAGCTGTCACCTTGCGTTTGTTGTCGAAGTTCGTTGAGCGCACAGGCAACGACGGTATATACGTCGGCTTGCGTCAGTGGTTTTGTGCCATCGTTTGTCGGCAAGAGTACGAAATTGGATCGTATCTGCAGCGGCTGCCCAGCAGCGTCGGGCCAAAACAGGTTGTCTATCATCCCGTCCGCAGTCGCCCGGAGCAAAGTGGTCGTTCTAGTCAGCAGGCACGGCGGAATATCGGAGCCCTGTTCCTCAAGCCATTCGGACAGTTGCCTTAGATACGCTCCTTCAAGCGTCCACGGATTTCTTATCCGATCGTCTGGCAAGTAAAGATCGAACAGGCTGTACAGGGAGTGCGTCCCAGGGCCCCGGTCACCATAAGTCAAATTCGTCCGTATTGCCTTTGCATCGCCTTCCTTCTTCGCCCTTATGAACGGCGCAAAATAAGTCACATTGCCCCCAGGAACCACGCTGCGAAGATCACGGCTGATCCCCATCATCTGGACCGCATCATCAATGCACGGTGTCACCACAATTGCTGCGCCGTTTCGATGCTCACGTGTCTCTGCAAGATCGGCCGCGCGCGCTGCGACGACCGTTTCTCTATCCAAAAATCGATACGCAAAGTTTTCCACTGAACTTTGCAGGTTTTCGGAAGCGGGATAAGTTGGCGCAACTACGTGTGACAAGTTCGCCGGTACGTGACGCCTCAGCATTTGCTGCCATGTCTCGTGAAAATTCAATATTTCCACTGTCTTTGCGCCGTCGCCAACGGTTAAGATCGGTGTGATGTCGACGGAAAACTCACTCACGACATCACCGATTCGCCTGTTAACTCGGAAGACGCCCAATCCGGAAAATTTCGTGATCAGGGCGCGCTGCCCGTCTGGTACGTGCGTTTTCACGAGCCCGATCTCGGTCGTGCTCGGCAAACTGGTCAGAAAGAGATCTCCACCAATCCGGATAGCAGCAGAACCGCCGGTGCACAGTTGACACTCATCTGCCTTCCAGCTGTCGATGAACGGTAACCCTTGGGGGTTGTTGGCACTCTTTCCAAGTCTACATAGAGCGTCTTGGTCCAGTTGTTCCCGAGCTAGAAGAAACAGCGTCATAAGCCGGTCGCGCGCGACACGTTTGCTAAAGGCCTCGCGCGCAAGATTGCCCGACGTGCTTGCGGAAATCAGAAATAGAGTGTTGTCTACAGCAGTTAAGTCCTCGGCCGACAATCCATCGTAGGATTGGAACGATTCAATTACCGGAAGGCGCTCACGGACTCCAATTGCGACCGACATTGCACCGGCGGCATATGCCAACGATGCAATGGCAGAGGTGTCGACTAGGATTCGGCTCGCAGGCTGTGAGAAAAATGGTTGTAACCAAAACGCGAGAGTTAACGTATCGGCTGACCGCACCAGCGCGTTGGATGCGCGGATAAATGCCTGACTGTGAGCGCCGGAGGTTTTCTCAAAGTGAACGCCGTGTGGCGCATGCTGAATACACTGCCCACTAATGAAGATCTCTTGAGCTACTTTCTCTGCCGCCGTTTCCGCTTCGAGTTTTGCATTGTCGATCTGTTTGTTTTTGCTTCCGGAAACGATAGCGTAGTTTCGACCGTCCCGCAGCAAAACAACACCTTGACATTTTTGGACTGCTCCGCCGCCCCAGGCGTTTTCCAACCTGCTCATAAAAGCAGATGAGGTGTCCATTAACTCAATGATAAATTCAGAATTCGACTCAAATCCGAAGACTATCACCCGGGAAGCAGCGGGCTTATCGCGAAGATGCGCCGCCAAGGCTCTCGCTAGATCCTCTTGATTCTGCTCATCAGAATGTAAGACGATGCTGATCTGGCGCGACGATCCTGTGGCGGACGCTCCGTGAGAATGCTCGTACAGGGCGAAAGTCATCAGGCCTCCACCGGGATGAGCACCGAGACAGTTGCTCCTGTCACTGGTCCGAACGCACTCGGCTTGGTTGAGAGCCCACGTTTCCAATCCATTAGACCGGCGGACTCAGTCGCCGCTTGCGCTGGCAGGAGGTTGAAATCTCTGTACAAGCTGATCCGATTTGTACGAATTCGGATAAAGCCATTTAACAAGCGCAGAACACGCATGACATCCGTTAATCCCAATCCCCGATTGGGGTTGCGTGCGGTGCTATGCCCTTCTCGAAGGCAGGCTAGCACGGCTTGATATTCAAGGTCGATGCTTTCCGCTGGATCGACCTTTCTGCGGAGCCAACTCCCAACGAAACCTGGTCCGCTATCCAAAACGGAGAACTCAAGAACGCCCTTAAACCTCTTCTTCGTCTGCGAACGCATGCTGGAATGATCTTCAGGATGCAGTGACTTTACGTACGCCAGATGTGGAGGCAACGGGTTTTCCGACTTCTTATCAACGAAAACGTCAAGAGAACTCACAGGATAGAACCGCGAAAAAAACACCCGGAGCGATTGCGAGATTGCGCTCCCGTCAGCATCGAACATTGCATGATCTTGTGTGTTCTTGACCAGCTCAAATAGCAGCGTTGTAAGAAGCGGGTACTGCTCCTCAATTTTTCCCTTTAGGTCTTCGGGTTGCATAACGCTGCCGACTAGCTTCGGTACCACCTTGGAGAATTGAGCAGCGGTCTTGAGAGTGCCATCGCCGCTGTCTAAGGGGTTTGGTAAGCCCTTGCTGTAGCTGTCGTCGCAAATTAAATACGACGCGTCAAGGCGAGCCAAATCAGGCCATGAATGAAGGCGTGAAAAATATTCGTTACGGATGTGCCGAAGTGATGTCCGATCATTTTGCCTAAAGTCGGATCTTCCCAGAATTATCAGTGATAAACCGAGCATGCTATTCGCGAGAGCTTCGGTGGCACCCTGCGAAAGCGACGGCTGCTGAAGCACTGTCGTCACCCGCTCAGAAGGCACGGTCCGAAACCAGCTATTTAGAGCCTGTACTCGCGCGATATCCTCGATTGGATACTTGCTGCGTCGGGCGAGCGTCGCAATGTTAAGCTCGAAATTCTGATGGCTGCTGGAGGCGGTCCTCCTGTTCTCATCAGCTACGAATTCTTCGAACTCTTCTACGTTGTTTGGAAAATTCATATGTGTAGCCTAGGCCTTACACTCGCAATAGAATTGAATGACCGTCGATGAATCTACAGCGTTAGACTTAGTATGCAAGTCGATAGAAGCCCGCAGTAGTGATCCTCTAGGTCTCAGGTTTTCCGACGCCTGCGAACCATGTGCTTTGGATCCTTGCTGTTCTGGTTGCCGCTTGTGAGTCTTCCTATTGTGACTTATCAGTCAATGTCGTCCTCCCGCACGTCCACGGCCCATATTGGATTCAAATCGCATATTTTTCCGTGTCGATTAGCTTGCGAGCCATACGATTGCCTGCTCGCGCTGCGCAATCGACCACTCCGTATAAGCAATGATAGCCGGAGATCGTATTAGGTGTATTTTCATAAGGCATAACGCATGCTCTTGAGACATACTTACTGCATGGGCATGTTTTTTCGAGTAGCGAGAAACACCTCCACGTCAAATTGCATCAGTCGAGGATCGGCCAGAGGCATTGCTCGGCAGCCGTGTTGGCGTTCCGCACATCCGAACACCATCAAAGCTTTTCTCTATCTTTTCGTCTCTTTGCTGGTCGACGTAGTACTTGCCGTTGGCAGAGGCGGTGATGGCTCACGGCCGATTCCGAGCGGCACAAGAGCCGACAGCACGTCGAACACGCTGGCTGGCGGCGTCGTTGCGGTGCCGTAAAAGACCATCCCAAACGTTCAGTCAATCCCGCTTTCGCGAAAATCAACTGCTTAAAAGCCGTATGCTGGGATCATTTTCAAGAATAGGTTGGGTAGGTGGTCACTTTAGGCTGAGCGATCAAGCGATCAAGCGATCAAGCGATCAAATTCAACGTGTCACGCTCGCAGTTTTATTGAAGCACTTGTCATTGATGTGGTGCGTCGAAGTAGACCTGCAAGCAGGGTACTTTCGCTTGGCAAAGATTCCCTTCAGAGGCGGCCACGTTGAAACTGGAAGTTGATGAATAAATAGAATTCGAATGCATCATTTCAATTCCGATGGCGCGCCTTTTGCAAGGTCACTCATATTTAGTCTTCCGAGTTTGGAAGCAAGTTGTAGCTTTGCGCTGCTCCAGTCGGTTAGCGCTTGTACGCGCCGCTGCTGCGCCGTTGCAAGCGCTGTCTGCGTATTCAGCAGCTCAAGAATGTTGCCAACCCCCGACTGATAACGATGTTCGGCAGCATCGAAAGCACGCCCAGCAATTGCAAGCAGTGTCTCGCTGTGCGTCGCGTTCAGCGTGGCTGTGCGCAGTGCCTGATAGTCTATCCAAACATCAAGTGCGACTTGTTGTCGAGTTCCGTCTAATGCCTCGCGTTGGCGCTCTGCATCGGCTACAGCCTGCTGGCTCTGATAATGTCTGCTAAAGCCTTCAAAAAACGGGATACTCACCTGCACACCGACATACGCGTCGCGACCGTTGGCGGGAAACGTTGGGATTCCGAGCCCAAGGCTGGCCGGTTGATTGTTGCGGCTGTATTTCGCGACGAGGCTAATATTAGGTAGCCCTTCCGCGCGTGTTTGCGCAACCTTCGCCTGCGCTGCCTCAAACTGCGCCTGCGCGGCTAGCACCGACGGGTGCGTTCTTTTGACATCCTCAATCAACTGTGCAACTGATTCACTGTAAGTTTGGTCCGGCATCGAAGAGGCTGTCACTGCTGGTACCATCAGTGCTTCGTCCGGGTCAAGTCCCATGTCGGAGGCGAGCGTGCCAAACGCTGTCTGCGCATCGCCTTCGGCTTTCGTAAGACTGAACACGGCCTCTTCGTGTTGAGTCTGGGCCAATAACATGTCCGTAACAGGAGCAACGCCCCGATCAACTTTCGCCTGCGCGGCAATTAGGCTATCCCGCGTCATTCCCTCGACAGTCGTTGCTGCCTCCTGTGCCGCCTGCATTGCTTGTGCCGTGTAATAGTCCTTCGCGACCATTGCGAACGCGTCTTGCAGCGTTGCGTCTTGTGTTGCCCGGGCGGCCGCGAGCAGTGCTGACGCGTTGTGCAACGCGGCAGAACGACCTCCGAAGTCGAATAAGACCCAGTTAAGTGTCACACTTTCCGAGCGTACAGTAGCGGCGGTATTCGAACTGAGTTGAGGATGACCGTTCACGTCAGTTGCGGAGTCATCGCGCACCCCCTGCCAGTTGCCTGACACTGTCGGCAAAAATGCCGCACGTGCAACACCTACTGCGGCCGCCTGGGCCTTCACACTCGTCCATGCTTCACGAGTCTTCGGGTTATGGCACAAGCTACGTTCAACTGCTTCACGTAGCGCCAGCGGCCGGCCTAGTGCGCCGAACTCGCACGGCTGCTCGCCAAAGATCGTGCCGCCATTCGAATTCGTAGGGACTGTGTGCTGTACGAGCAGTGGGTCGAACGCAGATGCGTGACTTGTAATCGTCTGGATTGAGGCGACTATGCCTAGCTTTATTACCCATCTACCTTTCATGCAGACTCTCCTGCGCAGCGTCGACAAGCGGTCCAAGGAAGTACTGCGCTACGCGCTGTCTGCCAGTTTTTATCTCGACGGTCGCGGCCATGCCAGGAGTCAGATCGACCCACCGGTTGCCAATCTGCATTCTGTTTGATGTTAGATGTACGCGGACGACAAACGCTAACCCGAGCTTTTTGTCCTGAACCGCGTCGTTTGCGATCGACAGGACCGTCCCCTCCATCATCCCGTAACGGGTGTACGGAAAAGCTTCCAGCTTGACTGCGACACGCTGGCCGATTTTCACAAACCCGATGTCCTTGTTCTCGATGATCGCCTGAATTTCCAGCGCGTCGTCTGGCACAATTTCCATGACCACTTGGGCTGTTGTCACAACGCCGCCTAGTGTGTGGACGGCCAATTGTTGAACGGTGCCAGTGACGGGCGAGCTCAAACTCATCAGTCCGGTACGTGTATTGGCTTTCTTTTCGTCATTTCGATTTTGCGCGAGCTGCTCGCTAGCTTTTTCGAATTGGTCGAGTTGCTCGTGGCGAAACTGTGATGCAGCCGCGCTTATGTCGGCCTGTTGCTCCGCAATTCCGGCCGCAAGTTCGCGCGCATGACTACGCTGCGCGTCAAGCTCATGTTCCTGTTCGAGTGCGCTCCGTTCTTTATCGAGGTAATCGTTCTGCGCCACGTACTTGTCGGTCGAGAGTGTTTTGTACTCGTTCGCTTGTTTGCGGGCGAGTGGCGCAGTTGCAGCGAGCTTTGCGATTTCTTGGCGTGTGCTGTCCAGCGCGGCCGTGCGCTTCAAAAGTTCCGCTTTCGCGGAGGAGAGTTTGTCCTGATATTCAAGCCAGGTCCCCTCGGCAAGCCGTTGCGCCTCTTGCTGTCGTTGAGCAGTGGCACCGTCGACGCCAGCGACCTGGGGCTGAGTGCCAAGCTGCTGCGCGGCAATCAGCGCCTTTGAACGGGCGATCGCGAGCGCTGCATCCAGCAGGGACGCTTGTGCTTTGTTTTCGTCGGCCGCGGCTTGTGCGGTATCAAGCCTCAACAGCACCTTGCCAATGGCAACGCGCTCGCCGTCGTGCACGGCAATTTCACGCACCACGCCTGTCACTGCTGGCTGCATCATTTTGACTTGAGCGTTGGGCACGAGCTTGCCCTTTCCGGCTACCACAATATCGAGCCTGCCAAAGACCGCGATCGTAAGCACGATGACAACGAGTGCCGTTATCACACGTGCTGTAAAACGTGGCGCTGGGTGAGGAGGTGTTTCGACCAATTCAAGATGCGACGGTTGGAAAGCCAGCTCGTATTCAAGCTTAGCCGGCGTATCCAGTTGCTTGCGCATTGACCATGTGGCTCGCCACACGGTGACATAACGGCGCCACAAAGCTTCAAGTGCCTCAATGTTATTCGACACAGTCACTCTCCGTTCTGCAGAGAGACAAGATGGGCGTAATAGCCGTTGCGCTCAATTAGCGCGCCGTGTACGCCGTACTCAATGATTTTGCCCCTGTCCATTGCAAAAATCTGATCCGCATAGCGCACAGCGGTCAAACGGTGTGCGACGATAATGACCGTGCGGCCCGCACAGATTGCACGCATGTTTTTTTGGATCACGCGTTCGGTTTCGAAGTCAAGCGCGCTGGTGGCCTCATCGAAGATCAAGATGCGCGGGTTCGTCAGCAGCGCACGTGCAATTGCTATGCGCTGGCGCTGGCCACCCGAAAGATTTGCGCCGTGCTCCTCTACTCGCGTATCGTAGGCTTGCGGTAGTTCGCAGATAAATTCGTGGGCCCCCGCCAGTTGTGCTGCGCGCATTACGGCTTCAAGCGGCGCACCTGGATCAGTTAATGCAATGTTCTCGCGAATCGTACGGTTGAACAGGAAATTCTCTTGGAGGACTACACCAATCTGCCGGCGCAGCCAAGCGGGATCAGCGAGCGCCAGATCGATGCCATCGATGCGTACAGTGCCTTGTTCTGGTACGTAAAGACGCTGCAGCAGCTTAGTGACGGTGCTTTTGCCTGATCCTGAGCGCCCGACGACGCCGATGACCTGTCCTGCGCGGATATCTAGTGAGATTGCTTCTAACACAGGTGGACCGTCCGACCGATAGCGGAAACGGACGTTTTCAAAAGAGATATCGCCTCGAATAGCCGGGAGTGCTTGGGTGCTGGAGGGCAGTTCCGTACGGGTATTTAGAATGTCGCCTAAGCGGCTCATCGAGATGCCGATCTGCTGGAAGTCCTGCCACAACTGTGCGAGACGCAGCACAGGCGCAGCCACGTGTTGCGACATCATATTGAAGGCTACCAGACCACCAACCGTTAGATGGCCATCAATGACGAGCCGGGCTCCAAGAAAAAGAGTCGCCAGTGTGACCAATTTCCCAACGTACTGGATGATCTGCTGACCGATGTTGCCGAGTTGAGTGACGCGGAAGCTTGACGCCACGTACGCCGCGAGTTGCGTTTCCCATTTCCGGATGAATTGCGGCTCAATTGCCATTGATTTAACCGTCTCAACACCCGAGACAGCTTCGACCAAAAACGACTGACTGTCCGCGCCGCGTGCAAACTTTTCATTTAGCCGCTGACGCAACGCTGGTACAAGTGCACCCGAAACCACCGCGTAGACAGGCAGTGACGCGACAACAATCAGGGTAAGCCACACGCTGTAAATGCACATCACGGCGAGAAACACAATCGAAAACGCGAGATCGATGACTGCGGTTAACGCCTGACCGGTGAGGAAATTACGGATGCTTTCCAGCTCGCGCACGCGTGCAACCGTGTCGCCCACACGGCGCGCGGCAAAATAGTTCAGGGGCAGCGCGACAAGATGGCGGAATAGGCGCGCGCCCAGCTCGACATCGATGCGATTCGTCGTGTGCGAAAAAATGTAGTTGCGCACGCCTGTGAGCAGGACCTCAAAGGTCGAACTGACAAACAAGGCGATACAAACGACATTCAGCGTGCTGTAGGTGCGATTGACCAGCACCTTATCCATCACGACTTGGAACATCAACGGCGAGACAAGCCCGAAGATCTGCAGAATAACCGAGATACTTAGCACTTCGAGGAGAAGGCGCCGGTATTTGATAATTGCTGGAATGAACCAGGAAAAGTCGAAGCGGGCCAGTTCGCCTGCAAGAGACGCGCGTGATGCAAAAGCGATCGCGTGACCTGTTGAACGACTAGTGACAGTATCGATTGGTACGACAACGGGCGCTGAAGATTCTGATTCAAGTATGAACGCAGTCTTTCCATCACACGCGGCAATCACAAAGTGCTTGCCATCCCGATCAAGCACAAGTGCGGGCATCGGAAGGTGATTCAGACGTTGCGGCCGCATTGGAACAATGCGTGCCTTCATACCTAGCGACCGGGCACTGAGTACTATCGCGTCAGCGCTGAATGGCTCATTATCGATTGCCGCTGTGTGCCGTAACTGGACGGCATCTGCGGCCAATCCATGGAAGCGGGCGATTACAATAAGGCATGTAAGACCTGGGTCGTTCGCAGGCGCTGGGCTCGCGGTTTTGATATTGTCCGGCGCGTTCATTCGGTTTGTTGTGTCGGCTGCAACACTTGGACGCCAGCCGAGTAAGATCATGTCAAGATTTCTTGAATGCCTCGACGGTGTCCGCAGCCGAAGCTGCGGACACACGTTTCAGAGACGCAAACTTCGCGTCAGTGCACGCTTGCGGAGAGGATCGTTTGTGCAGTCTGCTGTGTAGACGGAATTAAAGTAGAAGTGGCCGGAGGCTGTGCGCCGTAGGCCGCCATACCGGCGATTAGGTTGCTGACCTGCAGATCCGTGAGATTCGCGCCGGGTTGCGCTGAAGATGCATTGGCAGTATTGCTGGCGTTATATAGAAGGTTGACGCTGGCCATGTCGCCTGTACTGCCATCGGCTCGTGTGAACGCGCTGTCGACCAGAATCTCGTTGCCGTTGCTGTCCTGATTCATCTGCTTGCCGTCGAGATTCAATGACGCGATGCCCAGCTGGTTTAGGCTGTACAACTGGCCATCTTGGAACTGGCCCGTGCCGGTTGTATCGACCCAGACTTTTAAACTATTCCACAATGCGTCATTCGCCGTAAGCGATGCGCTGGCCGAGCCATCGACCCGCTGTGCCAATCCCTGTAATGCGTCGAAACCTGCTACGAGTTGGCTGTCCTGAATCACAGTCGCGGTGTTGCCGGCGTCATTGGGGTCATAGACCAGATAGCCTTCACCTGCCGTACCCCACGCCGTTTGAACTTTCTGGCCGCTGTTTTGCATGTCGAAAAACACAGTGGACCCTTGTAGATCTTGGGTTTGAACCTCAGCGCCTCCCAGATTAAGGAGGATAGGGTCGCCGTCATTGCTACCTGAAGGAGGAATGACCGTTACAACTATTGGCGTATCTCCTGGTTCCTGCTCAATCGGGCCCAGCGTGACCGTAGCGCCCGAGGGCGGCGGGGATCCGCCGGGAGCCGGTTCAGAATTGGCCGGTGCGACGTAGGGTTGTTGCACTGTTAGATAATTTGGCACAGAAGGAACTGCAGTAACGCCGCGCGCCACATTTTCAGAGTTCTGCGACCAGCCGCCGTTGCCGCCTGGCGCATTGTTGCTCTTTCCGTACAAAACATCACTATTGTTATTGGAAGCTGCGCCCTCGAAGAAAACATGATCGGAGTTCGCGTAAAGCGTCACGTTGACCCCGGTAACCTTGATCGTGTTTCCGGTCCCGTTGACGTACACGACCTCGTTGGAGCCGCCTACAATTACGTTACCGCCAGTACTATTTATTGTCGCCGTAATACCACTCTGCTCTATGTCAGCAGTTGAGTTTGTATTCGCAATTAGATCGACAAAATCACCAATGCCGTTGACGAATGTGTATGAACCTGCGCCGGCCTCAATGTGGTTGCCGTCACCGTCAACTGCGGTGTTAAAGCCAGCCGCAGAAAATTGGAAGGTGTTACCTGACGACGTAATTGTTTCGCCTGTAGCGAACACGCCGACATAGTTGCCAGAGCCATTTACGATGTTTGCGGCACCCGCTTCGGTAAATCTCACAATAGAGCCGCTATTATTAGCAAGATCAACGACGTTTCCGGTGCCGAATACGTTCGCTACTGACGCGTTGCCAAGCGAGACATCATTGTTATTGCCCTGAAAGTTTGCCTGCGTATTGTTATCTAGCTGAATGCCTGTTTTTTCACCGTCTGCGGCGGTGCCACCGAAGAGCACGCCATTCGCGTACACCGTATCGGCGATGCCATTAGTATCGGTCAGGTAAGCGAGCGCACCCGCCGCGACGTTAACAGTATTGCCTCCGCCATGAATGCCCGCACTAGCGCCGGCGGCGACATTCACACCGTTGTTGGAGCCAAAAACATAGGCCTGTGAGTTGGTATCCACCAGAATGCCTGTCGCTTCCCCGTCTGCGGCCTTGGCGCCATACTGATCACCGTTCGCATAAACCGCATCAAAGACGCCATTCGTGCCAGTCAGATAAGCTAGCGCTCCCGCAGCCGAGTTGACTGTCTCGCCTCCGCCATGAAGGCCTACACTGGCCCCGGCAAGGATATTCACTCCGTTGTTGGAGCCGAAAAT